>NZ_FNEX01000033.1 GCF_900100435.1 Pedobacter sp. ok626
TCTGATAACTCCCGTTCTGTTTGGGATTGCAAAGGTAGAAATCTTTTTGGTATTGTCAAGCTTTTTTTATCAAACTTTATTTCTTTTATTTTCTGAGCCTTTTCAACTCAGCATAAAGAAATACCAATCTCTTTTCTAACCCCTCAATTCAACCTTCATCTTTATCCTTTTCACACAAACCCTTCCTCCGAAGCGGGATGCAAAAGTAGGAAAATTATACACCCCCACAAACTTAAATGCACTATTACCTCTGAACAAGCCATAACTAACTGCAACACAACAAGAAAAACCTACAGCCAAATTCCAAAACATACAGTAAATGATCACAATTATCAAAAAACATGATAGCTATCATTTACTGTCAACGACTATAATCACATTTTTGAATTATATAAAACACAAATGATTATCTATAAAATCTTTCAATTTGATTCCGCCCACTATCTCCCTAACGTACCTCAAGGACATAAATGTGGGGGAATGCATGGCCATACCTATACTTTAACTGTATTCATTTCCGGAAAGCCCGAAAAACATTCAGGCTGGATCGTAGATTATACCGATTTAAAAAATGGCATAAAACCATTTTTAGAAATTCTTGACCATAAACTATTAAATGAAATACCTGGGCTAGAAAATCCTACCAGTGAAAATCTAGCTGTTTGGTTATGCCAAATGATCAAACCTATATTTCCTGCTTTGGTAAAAATAGAATTAAAGGAGACACCAACATCCGGAGTAATTTATGAGGGCTAAAGATAATAAGCAAATTGCTATCTGGCTTTATTTTGGCGCCGGTACTATTCTCATACAAATTTTGCTTGGTGGAATCACCAGACTAACAGGATCAGGATTATCTATCACCGAATGGAAACCATTGCTTGGAACAATCCCTCCTCTAAATCAGGTCGCCTGGCAAGCCAGTTTCGACAAATACAAAGAGATCGCTCAATTTCATCTTGTAAACTCACACTTTAGCCTGGAAGATTACAAAACCATATTCTTTTGGGAATGGTTACACAGAAACTGGGCAAGATTTATTGGTATCGCTTTCCTTATTCCTCTTATCTACTTTGTCTTCAGGAAAAAAATAGAGAAGAAACTATTACTCCCACTGTTATTCTTATTTATACTTGGATTACTACAAGCAGTTATAGGATGGATTATGGTTAAGAGTGGACTGAATGACACAAACATAAAAGTGAATCACATTCGCTTATCAGTCCATTTTATCGCCGCACTTATTTTATTGTGCTACACCTTATGGATGGCGTTTTCATTAAGTCTACAACACATCAAAATGAGACACCGGCTAAAGTTTCCAATACTGAATACACTGACACTTGTTTTACTTACCATACAGATGATATATGGTGCGTTCATGGCAGGAACTAATGCCGCGCTAGCTGCAGTGACCTGGCCAGACATGAATGGTTTTGTTGTTCCCCCTGAAATATCTTTGCAAAGGATGAACCTGATGAGTATAACCAACGACTTATTAACGATCCAATTCATTCACCGTACATTGGCCTATGTGATCTCAATTCTCGTTCTTATGCTATATATCAAATCGTCACCATGGAAAATAAACAGCACGCTATCATTCATCAGACTATCTCCTTTACTCCTGGTCATCTTACAATGTCTTATAGGAATAACGACAATACTAAATAGTATCGATGGTCATTACAAAAGCTTTGCGCTATTACATCAGTTTACAGGAATACTGTTACTCATTTCACTAGTTCTATTTCTGTTTCTGAATTTAAAGAAAACCTAATCACTATAAACAAGAAAAGCCGATAGTCTATTGGACTACCGGCTTTCTTTTAAGATTTGGCACCGACCTACTCTCCCACGTGTTACCGCAGTACCATC
>NZ_FNEX01000034.1 GCF_900100435.1 Pedobacter sp. ok626
AGTAGCCGTCTCATAAGTCAATTATGAGACGGTTTTTTTATTGTGTTATTTTTTGAGTTATTAGCTACTTTTTTCAGATCAAAGCTACAAGTTTTGGTTGAACGTTGATTTGTGTATGCATCTATGTTCCCCGGTGTACTTTAGCATTAAACAACGATACAAAAAGCTTTACGCTTTCCATTTTTTTAAGTTGTGAGCGATGGAAAGCAACCCGACTTCTACTTCAGCCTTGCTTATCCCTTTCAATAAAAACCGTTTGAAGCCACGATTAGCTTTGATATGTGCAAATACGGGTTCTACATCGACGGGGCGTTGTTTACGATATTTAATGCCCTGCTGGGTATTAAGCCGCTGCTTAGCCTGCTGTTTGTATCTTCTTAGCTTATGGTTTACCTCGACTATGCGGTTGTCTTTGGCTTTATGGCATACACCCCGCATTGGACAACCCTGGCAGTTTTGAGCCTGATAAGCGCTTACAGTCTGCATATAGCCGGTTTTGGTTTTTCTCTGATGGTCACCGATATGTGTCATCCTCTGGCCTATCGGACATACCAGGAAGTTCCCCTGTTCATTGTAGTATAGATGATCGTTGCTAAAGGGTTTTATTCCTTCTTTTTGCTCCTTATCAAAGGTATTATACTTGATATAGGCTTCAATACATTTCTCCTTCAGCATTTCGTAGTTTTCATCTGACCCATAGCCCGCGTCGGCCACTACAGCTTCAGGTTTTTGAGCATACAGCGCTTCATACTGATCAAGATGAGGGGCAAGGGTCTGATAATCCGTGCTGCTTTGATGAAGTGAATAATTGAGAATGAACTGTTCCTGAGTACTGATCTGCAGGTTATAGGCTGGCTTAAGCTGTCCGTTGAGCATATGATCTTCCTTCATACGCATAAAGGTCGCATCAGGATCAGTCTTGGAATAGCTGTTTCTTTCCTGTAGGATTTCTTCCTGCTGCTGGTAACGTTCCAGGTTTTCCGGCCAGTTCTTTTTGGCATAATTCAGCTTTTGTTTCACCTTTTTACTGACTTGGGGCTTATCATCCAGGGCAGCGTCGATGCGGGCAACGGTCTGTTTGACCTTTTCAGGGTTGATCTCTTCAAAAGTTAAAGGGGAGGTATCTTTTAATTCTTCAGCTGCTATACCCTGGGCATATTGCCATAATTCATCCAACTGGGATTTGATCTTCTCTTTATTGGTCTTGATGCTTTTGCCCCATACAAAGCTGTAACGGTTAGCAGCTGACTCAATCTTTGTCCCATCAGTAAACACCGCCTCTTTCAAAGAAACAATCCCTTCCTGGTTGAGCAGTAGTACAATCTGGGAGAAGATCTCCTTTAAAACACCCGAAAGTTTATGGCTGCGAAAGCGGTTGATGGTATTATGGTCTGGCTTTTTCATGCCTAAAAGCCACATGAAATGAATGTTTTGCTGAGCCTGCTCTTCCAGCTTACGGGAGGAATACGTATTACTCAGGTAACCATAGACCAACAGTTTCAACATCAAACGGGGATGGAAGCTGGAGGCTCCGCCTCCTTTATATTTACGGTTGATCGGTTTAACATCTACCTGATCGACAACCTGTTTAACGATCCGAACCGGATGGCCTAAAGGCACTAACTCTTCCAGGCTATAAGGTAAAAATGTCGCCTGATCCGGATCATAGGGCTTAAAAACTACTTTTCCTGACATGACTTTAAATTACAAAAATTTCACATCAAAAAAAAGAAGCTGCCTCACTTTTGAGACAGCTTC
>NZ_FNEX01000031.1 GCF_900100435.1 Pedobacter sp. ok626
TGAGCCTGCTCTTCCAGCTTACGGGAGGAATACGTATTACTCAGGTAACCATAGACCAACAGTTTCAACATCAAACGGGGATGGAAGCTGGAGGCTCCGCCTCCTTTATATTTACGGTTGATCGGTTTAACATCTACCTGATCGACAACCTGTTTAACGATCCGAACCGGATGGCCTAAAGGCACTAACTCTTCCAGGCTATAAGGTAAAAATGTCGCCTGATCCGGATCATAGGGCTTAAAAACTACTTTTCCTGACATGACTTTAAATTACAAAAATTTCACATCAAAAAAAAGAAGCTGCCTCACTTTTGAGACAGCTTCCTTTTTTATGCTTTATGATCTGCTACCAGAATGCAGTATAAAGTGCTACAAGCATCGCGAAGATGATCAATGCACCTATTGCAAATGAAGTAGATACTTTAAACATTTTAGCATCTATTTCTAATCCTTTAGCCACAATACCTTTCTTACCGTCGTAGATACTGATAAAATACATACCAATCACACAGATCGCAAAAACAATCAGCATTCTATCCATAAAAGGGATTTCGAACACACCAGCGGAGTTTGCTACTGCCCATCCATAGTTATAAAGTGCGGATAAATCGATCATTCCTGGAAGGAACTTAAGAATCACAGAAACGATAAACCCTCCTACTGTAGCAAAAAGCGCCGCATTTGAAGTGGTCTTTTTCCAGAAGAAACCTAAAATAAACATGGCGAAAATACCCGGAGATACGAAACCTGTATATTCCTGAATGTACTGAAAGCCTTGTTTACCTTCGCCCATTAAAGCATTACCAACAACTAACGAAAGCCCAACTGCCATTAACATAGCAACTACAACGGTAATCTTTCCTACGTTTACTAAAGTGCCTTCTCCAGCGTCCTTATTGAATGCTTTTTTATAAATATCTAAAGTAAAGATGGTTGCAATACTGTTGGCTTTACCTGCAAGCGAGGCAACAATAGCTGCAGTCAAAGCAGCAAAAGAAAGCCCTTTTAAACCAACTGGCAACAATCCTAGTAAAGCTGGATAAGCTTTGTTTGGATCCTGAACGCCAGATGAAGTAAGCAGGTTATCAGCACTGATGCCCGGTATTTTCTCTTTAATGATATAATAAACTGCGATACCTGGAATAACCACGATAACCGGCATTAACATTTTTAAGAATGCAGCAAACAATAGACCTGCTCTGGCCACTGGTAAGGATGCACCTAATGCTCTTTGCGTAATGTACTGGTTACAGCCCCAATAGCTTAAGTTTGCAATCCACATACCACCGATTAGTACACTTAAACCAGGTAGATCCATGTAGTTGGGATCGTCCTTCTTAAAAATTAGATGGAAATGTTCAGATGCCCCGTCTGTTAGGATAGAGAACCCTTTGATAATGCCTCCATTATTAGAGATTAGGTTTAAGGCAATATAAGTAGCTACAAGCCCCCCTAATACCAAGAAGAATACTTGTATAACATCAGTATACCCAATTACCTTCATGCCTCCCAGCGTGATCAAAATAGCAAATACTGCTAAGCCGATAATACAACCAACAATATTGAGTCCGGAGATACCACTGATAGCCAATGCACCCAGGTATAAGATCGACATGAGGTTAACAACAATATACAGCATCAACCAGAATACAGCCATAATCATAGCCACCTTTTCATTGTAGCGTTGACTTAAAAACTGAGGCATTGTAAAGATCTTGTTCTTTAAATAAACAGGCATAAAGAACACAGCTACAATGATTAATGTTGCTGCGGCCATCCATTCATAAGCGGATATGGCTAAGCCCAATTTAAATCCAGAACCACTCATACCAATCATCTGCTCTGCGGAGATATTTGATGCGATGAGAGAGGCTCCAATTGCCCACCAGGTTAGTGAACCTTCGGCAAGAAAATAATCTTTTGAATCTGCCGTAGCTGTTTTCTTTTTATAATAGATCCAAAAACCATAGCTGGATACGATTAAAAAGTAAACTAAGAATATGATGTAATCATACTTGTGGAGTGTATTCATGTTTTTTTATATTGGTTGTATAAGGTTACTAATGTAAATAAATATGCCAAACCGACTTATCATCCTTATCTCAATGAGTTGATGTATGCAGCAATCTTTAGCCCATCTGCCTTAGAAACTTGTGGCATTGGCGGCATTTCTGTTGCATAGCCCGGCCAGTTTTCTGGTTTAGGATTGTGGATCAGCTGCAAGATTTTCTCATCTGAATATTTACGTTTAGCTATATCTATAAATGCCGGACCAATCTGTTTCTTAGTTGGGTTATGGCAAGCCAGGCAAGTATTATTCGCCAATAAGCCCTTTACTTCCGCGTATGTTGGTGCTTTAGCAGATGCTTTTGTTTCAGCCAATTTTTTTACTGGAACAACTTTTTCCTTAACCGAGGTCCCTATTTTCTTAGCTGCTGCCGGTGTAACATTTGCCACGGGATCATTTGCCGAATTTCTGGTACTCAACTCATTTGCAGCCAGCTTCTCTCCTGTCGGGATATTATTTAAAGTATAATAAGCCACCGGATGCACAATTGAGTAGAAGTTCTGTTTTTCGCGAATCCCATTAACTTTTATAGTATGGATATAATACTGACGTAAGTTGTCGACTACAATTCTGGCTTTTAAACCGTCAGCCGACACTTTAACACCTTTTATTCTTAAAGATTCAGTGTTTACCGGCGGTGAACCATATACTGGCTGATATTTGTAAATAAAGCTTTCTACATTATACGAAGCGATATCCTGAGCTGATTTTAAATCTACGGGACTTGTAAATTCAATCTCAAAACCATCAGGCATGGCCCGTACGGCTTTCATTTCAAAAGGCAATTTATTGTTGTAAACCAAGCGTTCAAGTCCTTCATTTGCATCACCTGCAGAACCCCATCCACGGTTAGTTTCACCAACAAACAGGGAACCATCCTGCCCCCAGGCCATTCTCAAAACACCAGAACGGAAGCCGCTTCTGAACAAGAACGCAGCACCCTGCTCCTCGCCATTCACCTTTTCCATAAACACCCTCGAAATGATGCTCATTCCCTGGTCGCCAACTAAAAGCTGTCCTTCAAATGGACCGAAAGTACCTTGAGGGATCTTTACAGGTTCTGACGTAGATACGCCTAAAATACCATAAGGCAACCATACAGCTGGCATACGGAGTTCCGGGAATTCCTTTTTCATATCGAACAAGGTTTTAAAGTTCTCGTTTACTCTGTTTTCTGGTTTGATGTAATTTCCATTGCTATCTTTTATCCTTCTTTCATCCATTTTGGAGTAAAAAAGCTCAGAACTTAGTTTAACAGGCGAATCGGTTCTTTTTGTCCAGGTTAAACTTGCAGGATGTCCCATAAAATCGCCTTGATTTACTTTCCATACCCCACCAGAACCAACCCAGTCACCCTGATTTTCTGTATAGTACAACTGACCATCTATTACATTTAATCCTGCGGGCGATCTCATTCCTGCTGCCCAAGGTTTCATTTTACCATCTTCTGTGATATTCATTGTCCAGCCACGCATAGGGACACGACTTTCCGCACGCCACCATTCCTGGTTACCGAAGGCGACATTGGCTGTAACAAAAAAAGAGCCGTCTGTTGCTATTTTAGGACCAAAACTGTATTCGTGATAATGTCCACTTAATGGCCATGCATAAATGGTTTCATAAACATCGGCCTTGCCATCCATGTTTCTGTCGATAAGCTTAGTCAGTTCGCCTCTTTGGGCTACATAAAAAGCTCCGTCTTTATAGGCTATGCCCAATATTTCGTGCAAACCGGTAGCAAACTTGCGAAAATAAGGTCTATTGCTGGTTGGATTTTCTACAACATAAACATCACCGCGACGGGTTGATATGCCTAGGTCTCCATTCGGTAAAGTAACCAGTCCGCCTACTTCTAGTATGGGGCCTTCTGGTATCCTAACCTTCATTATCTTAAAAAAATCTTCTTCTTTAGGCGTTTCCTGAGCCCATACAGTCGAAAAACTAAAGCTCAAAGCCAGCATTGCCAGCATTTTAAAAGTACGTTTCATATTTGGTGTGGGTCGGATTAGAATGAAATAGAATATTTTAACTTATTGCCTAGCAAAATGATCATCTCTTTTTTGCCGTCAACATTCCTGATTATTGGTTTATTTGCCGTCTCTTCAAGTTCCAGGTAAAAAGCTTTTCCATCAATTAAATAAAATCCCTGAACCAATTCATCTATAGCGCTTGCGTTTGCCAGTAACACATATAAACCTGATACCGGCTTATCTATGCTAAGCGTTCTGCTTAATCCTTTTCCACTATCTAATACTTTAATTGCATCTGTAACCTGAGCACCATAAATGTTGTATTTAAACTCTGGTCTTTCTTCATTATCCATTACATAGCCTTTTGTGCGGAAACCGGTTCCAGTGCTATCAACTGGCCATGCAGATTGTGGATTGCTTAATTGTGCCACAGCGGGAGTCAATTTGTTTGTGAACCTGGTTACTGCACCACGTGCTTTAGAGGTTCCATTACCCCTATCATGCCACATTGGTGTAGCATCAACAAATTCTCCATGCCAGGCAAGTAGCAATAAGCCATTATCCAAATCATAGCTATAATGCACTTGTTTTGGACTGCCTACAGAAATAGCATGTACTGAGCGTTGATTAGGCGCAAAATCTACAAAGCTGCGAATCATGGTATTGGTTGTTGCATCGATATAGATTGGATCAGCACTATCCTTACCCTTCTGACCGCCATTGAGCTGATCGGCAGGTAGCTTTGATATTTTAATATTCTTGAATGCTACCGCACCATGGTCTCCCTGCAAACGTAAAGGCCCCATTGCGGTTTCTTTAGAACTACCGCCTCTTGTTGGTCCCAATAGTTCCACGTTGTCGTGAATAAGCACACCATTCAATTCTACAGTAAGCATCCTTGCATTGGAGATCTTATTTCCAGCAGCATCAAATTGAGGCGCTTGAAATGCTATTTTTAAATGTTGCCATAAACCTGGTGCTTTACTTGCATTCTGACGTGGTGCATAACCATTATAACCTTTTTGGCCCTCTGCTTTTGATTCATCCCAACGCTCATAAATTCCACCATTATCTGATGAAAGTGGCTTCGTATTGCCCCATGAATCCAAAAGCTGAATTTCATAATTTCCTTGTAGATAGATGCCCGAATTTGCGCCTTTGGCCATCATATAATCCAGTTCGAGAATCATATTACCATGTAAAGCTTTGGTAAACAAATCTGCACCCTGGTTCTTCTTACCAGGGAAGTTTACGAGAACTCCTTCGCCTTTTACAGTTGTTAATTCGTTATCGTTTTTTAGGCTGGCGGTAACGTCATTTGCTAGCGACCAGCTCTTACCTGGTTCTTTAAATGAGGAGAGATCATTGAGCGCAATGCTCGATTGGTCAGTCAGTTGTTGAGCCAAGACCAATGTTGTTCCAAACAGCCACAAGAATGCAGTTGTTCCGAACTTTAAATAATTTAATTTCATACAGTGTGTTTGGTTTATTAAATAAATGTAATAAAATCATCCAATTCCAAAAGATTTTTGAAATAATGATTTTGTCACGGATTTAAACCAAGAGTATGAAAATACTAGCTTAATGCACAATGAAGGCGCTTTTTTCACATGAAAAATGTTAATAAATAATATTGTATAATTTACACTAACTTCCTTTTTAGCTGTTAAGTACATCTGTTTTTGGCTTGTATATAAACTGAAGGTAAATAAGTGCAAGTAATGTAATTCCGGTACACCAGTAAAAGGTTACGGGGATCATGCGTAAGTCATCAATAAACAACCAGCCCGCAAGTAATGCACCAAAGCCTATTCCAGCTTCTAACGCAATATACATGGTCGCCATAGCTTTCCCTCTTTGGGTTGGATTACTCAAATCCGCAGTCCATGCAGAAACAGTTGGCGATAACATTCCTGTGGCTATGCCATATAATGCTGAGGCCAACATTAAACTGAATGAGGAAGTTGACAAAGCAATCCACAATAGTGAAGCTGCCAAAAGTGCGAGTGATATCTTTAAGATATGTGTTCTGCCGTAGTTATCAGATGCCTTACCTGCAACGAAACGGATAAGCAATGAGGTCAGCGTAAAAACCATAAAGAACAGCCCCTTATTGCTTGTACCAAGATGTGCACTCCAATCTGATATGACCGTTAAAATGGCTCCATAGCTGATGTAACTCATAAAAATAATGACCACGGCAGGGATTACTCTCCATTCAATAATGTCTTTTTTGTCGATTTTTAGATGTTTCATCTTAAACCTTTCCTTTCCCGGTAGGGTTTCTTTCATATTAGCCAAAATAACAATAGACAATAAAGCGAATAAGGAAGAGCAATAGAAAAGTATATTAATGCTATAATGATCCGTAATGGTGCTACCTATTGCAGGGCCAATCGCTAATCCGGTACTAAAACAAATACCATGAATCCCCATAGCTTCGCCCCATTTTCCGGGAGGAACTAAATCAGCAACATAAGCCGCAGTTGCAGTTGGTTTAAATCCTGTAGAAAACCCGTGAATTAATCTTAGGAGCAAGAAGCCGGCAATTGTAGTCAGCATTGGATAAAGAAAACCGCAGACAAAACATACCAATGAGCCAACAGCCATCACTGGTATTCTGCCAATAGTGTCTGTTAATTTTCCACTAAATGGTCTGGATATGCCAGCTGTTAATGTAAAAAGGGCAATAATTAACCCCTTGTATTCCGCGCCGCCCATAGCTGTTAAATAGGCTGGCAGTTCGGGAATTAGCATGTTAAAACTCGCGGAGAAGAGAAAGGAACTTAAACAAACAAGGCCAAATTGTAAGGAGTATATAGAAGTGGAAGGATGTTGCATTGCAACAAAAGTAACAATTAAAATTAGCCATTCTCTTCAAGAGCTGCATTAACTCATAGAATCCACCATTTTTAATGGTTTCGTTGAGCTCGCAAGCTCGGTTAATTCGCTGAAAAAGCGAATAACGCTGAGGCTCTTTCTGAGAAGGCAAATTTTATGGAAAGCAAGGAGTTTAATTTCCTGTTTCCGAGGTTATTTTATTTGGCGCAGTGCACTACCTTTTGATTTCGTTCTTGCTGAAAACCGCAGCGATTTCTGAAAGTTGTTTTTCATCAAGTTTAGACGTCTTCTTTAAAGCTTTGATAAAGTGTTGAACTTCTTCAGGTTTTGCAGGACAGCCAACATTTTCACCCTTTGTAGAAAACGGGGCTCCCTCCGGTCTGATTTGAGAATCAGCAACAAGATTTTGCTTTGCATCAAAAAGCAACCAGGTTGGTAAGCCTTGATCCGCATTGTAATATTTAGCTAGTAGATCCGAACCACCTGGGTTTTCAAGGTTCTCTTTTCCCTTTGATTCTTTAACTACAAAATCCGCGATCACATAGTTTTTATCGAAATAAGGTTTAATAGCAGGATCATTTAGACTTGCTATCATTTTATGGCACCAACCGCACCACGAGGCATGGAAAATGGCAAGTACTTGTTTCTTTTCTTTTGCTGCTTTTTTAACAGCTGCGGCTAATACCTCAGTGGCTGGTGCAGGCGTAGCTGCAGCTGGTGTAGCAGTTTGTGCAATCGCAGACTGGATGGTTAACACTGTTGTAATCGTAAGTAATAATGATTTTAGTTTCATGATGAATTAAGTTTCGTTGAAGGTACAAAATATGCCAAGCTCTTCCAAACTTGAGGAATGAATGGGAATTAAATAACAATAGACATCTACTAAAAATAATTGCATTAATGTTTTCGATAAAACTAAAAATATTAGTAATATTGTAGTGCCAATTTACAACAGGAAAACACAGATTTTAAGTCTTATAATATGATACAATTGAACGACGTCCTTTACGGAAATGTGGAATTACCAGCCATATTTGGTGATTTGCTAAATACGGAAACCTTAAAACGCCTTGGTGGCGTGCATCAAAGTGGGGCTGTCTTTTTAGTAAATCCAGATTTGAGTCACTCACGTTTAGAGCATTCGATTGGTGTAATGTTGTTGATTAAAATGCTTGGCGGTTCTGAACTGGAACAGATTGCAGGCTTACTACATGATGTTTCACATACGGCATTTTCTCATGTTGGCGACTATGTATTTGAAAATGGAGAGGAAAATTATCATGAACAAATTTATGCTGAAGTATTATTAAATTCAGAAATACCAGGCATTTTATTGAAATACGGTTATCATATTGATCAGATCTTGAACGGTGCTTTTTCTATTCTTGAACAGCCTCTGCCCCACCTTTGTGCAGATCGATTGGATTATACCTTACGCGATGCTTTGCATGGTGGTCTGATTACAAGGTATAGTGCAAGACAGTTTTTACAGCATATTAAACTACAAGATGTACAAATTGTAGTTACTGATGAAGTTCAGGCAGATTGGATTAATGATACTTTTAAGCGATTGAATGATGATCTGTTCAATTTACCACTGTATGTATATGCCAATCAGGAATTAGCATCAATTATACGTGGATTTCTAAATAGCGGTTTTCTAAAAGAAAGCGACCTACTTAAAGACGATACTTTTCTCCTCAATAAAATTAGAAGTACAAATGCCGGCTATGAAGCTATAAAGGCAATAAAGCTACATAAAGGTTATACAAACTTCCTAAAAAAGGGCTCAGCCTTAAAGATAAAACCCCGCAGATTGAAAGCCCTATTGGTTTAGTCTAACTCAGATCCTAAACCAATGAAATAATCTGCATCATGCTTAAAACAAAATATGCCTTCTCAGAAAGAGCCTAGCGTTCTTCGCTCCTTCAGCGAAGTAATGCAGCTCTTAAAGAGAATGGCTTATTTTGACCTTGATCTTTAACTATTTAATAATACCTTTAGTGTATAAACCACACGAACGAATTATTAAATGAGAACACTTTTTACAGTAAGCCTTTCGGGTATTACCGCTTTATTGTACCTATTAGGACTAAGCAGTACTTCAGAAAAAGACAAGCAGAACCACCTTGTACCAAGCATTAACAAAGTTGAAAAATTGGCGATCGATACACCTGATCAGAGCAGGTTTGTAAAGGTTAATCTATTACATGGCCAGTTTACTGAGCCAACTGAAATGGCTATCCTGCCAAATCTTGATATATTGGTTGCGCAGCGTAGAGGCGAGATTAAGATTTATAAAAATCAATCCAAAACATTAAAAGAAGCACTCAAGCTAGATGTTTACTTTAAATCAAATACACCAAATGTAAATGCTGAAGAGGGGTTGTTAGGTATTGCTGTTGATCCAAACTTTGCGGCAAACCAATATATATACGCTTTTTATAGTCCTATAAAAACTTCGGTAAACAGGTTGTCACGCTTTAAATTACTCAATGATAAAATCAACCCTTCTTCTGAAAAGGTAATTCTGGAGTTTTATTCTCAGAGGGAAATCTGTTGCCATACTGGAGGATCAATAGCCTTTGGGCCTGATGGTTTGCTTTATGTATCCACAGGAGATAACTCTACTCCCTTTGATGTTCCCAAACAAGAATTTGTAAACAAGGGCTATGCACCTTTAGATAACCGTCCTGGGCTTCATCAATATGATGCAAGAAGATCGGCAGGAAATACGAATGATTTAAGAGGTAAGATATTGAGAATAAAATTAAAAGATGATGGCACTTATAGTATTCCTGATGGTAATTTATTCCCAAAAGACGATCCCAAAAGTAAGCCAGAGATCTATGTAATGGGTAATAGAAACCCTTATCGCATATCGGTAGATCAGCAAACAGGCTTCTTATACTGGGGCGAGGTTGGACCGGATGCTTCTGGCGACAATGAGCAGAGAGGTCCCCGAGGTTACGACGAAATCAATCAAGCGCGTAAAGCTGGCTTTTTTGGCTGGCCGCTATTTATAGCCAACAACTATCCATATAGGGCCTATGATTATACCAATGGTAAAAGTGCTGAGCCATTCAATCCTTCAGCACCAATCAACAATTCACCAAACAATACCGGTTTAAGCCAACTTCCGCCAGCCCAACCAGCATACATTTGGTATCCTTATGGTGAATCAAAAGAATTTCCCCAAGTTGGTTCTGGTGGTCGTACCGCAATGGCCGGTCCAGTATACCATACCAAACCTGGCGCAAACCCCTATCCTGCTTACTATAATGGCAAATTGCTGATCTATGAATGGGTTAGAGGATGGGTAAAAGCAGTGAGTATGTCTCCTGATGGAAACTACCTAAGTATGGAGCCTTTTATGAGTGATGTAAAACTGGCTGCACCAATTGATATGGAATTAGGTCCTGATGGAAAGTTATATATCCTGGAGTATGGCAAAGGCTGGTTTACTAAAAATCCAGATGCTGGAATTGTGAGGATCGATTACCTTAAGGGTAACAGACCTCCACAGATTAAAAACATGGAGATTAAAAAGGTCAGCGGTTTATTGCCTTATAAACTTATTGCTACTGTTGATGTAAAAGATCCTGATGGAAATGCTTTAACTTACATCTGGAATCTAGGAAAGGGAATTAAAAAATCAACTACTGAACCTACATTAACCCATATATTTACTAAAGTCGGTGAATATCCTATTAGCGTGAAAGTTATAGATAAAACAGGTGCATCATCTACCAGTAATACAATCGCCGTTTTTGCTGGTAATGAGCATCCCAATGTTGAAATAAATCTTTTGGGTAACAAAAGCTTTTATTTTCCTTCTAAACCAATTAGTTATAAGGTACTTGTTTCTGACAAAGGTGCAACTGTGAATAAAAGCAGAGTATACATCTCTAATACCTATACTGAGGGCCTTGACCTTGCTGGTGCACAGCTCGGTCACCAACAGGCAGCACAAACACTTGTTGGCAAATCATTAATGCTTAAATCTGATTGTAGTACCTGTCATAAAGTAAATGAGGTTTCAATTGGCCCATCCTTTATTAAAGTATCAAACAAATACCAAAAAAATAACAAGGCGACCACTTACCTCGCAAGTAAAATTATCAAAGGAAGTAGCGGTGTATGGGGTGAAATTCCGATGCCAGCACACCCTACAATGAAGGAGGCTGAAGTAACACAAATTGCAGAGTGGATCATGTCACTCGCTGCAAAAGCCAACAATACCCCTTCGCTACCTATGGAGGGAAAAATTACGCCACCCGCGACTGTAAATGCCAACAAACCTATTTTTGCTTTAAAAGCCAGTTATACAGACATGGGCGCTGCCGGACTAAAATCTTTGAGTACAACAAAGGTTGTTAATCTAAGTAGCAATGTGATTGAAGCAAAAGATTTAAAAGATCTTTCCCAATTTGGACGTAAAGACTTATCTGGTGTAGAAGAATTGATATTTCCTCAGAATGAAGGCTGGATTAGATTGAAGAGAATTGACCTAACTGATATTGCAGCTTTCGCCCTAAGCACAAAAGATATGGGTGGTAACGTCGATTATGGTATCGAAATCAGATTGGACAAAAAAGACGGACAATTACTTGGTAAAACAAGCCTAAGCTCGAATGCCAATATCCCTTTAACATCAGTTAACGATGGTAATTTTCACGATGTCTTTATATTATTCAAAGCCAATAAGAAAGATGTGAAGAATAGACCTTTATTACAAAATATAAAAGTAACTACGCTCTTATAGCATAGTTACACTTTGCATCATGCTTTGGAAATAACCAGCTTCATGCTTAAAACAAAATATGCCTTCTCAGAAAGAGCATAGCGTTTTTCGCTTCTTCAGCGAATAATGCAGCTCTTGAAGAGAAGGGCTTATTTTGACTCTTCAACCTTTTTCCCACCTAGATTAACTACTACTCCAACTGTAAATATCGAATTCCCGGCATTCATAAACTTTCTGCTGTTCAAACCAAAAGTCCCACTTGTAGTGTATTGTAATTGTACAGCCTCGCTTAAACGCATTCTGGTAAAGAAAATGGGCTCTAGAAAGACATTTCCTTCCCTAACCTGACCTATAGAATTACGCATAAAAGTCTTCATCTCTACGTTACTGATCCGCAAAGCCGTTCCATAATTAAGTGGGTAATTCTTACCAAAAAGACGAAAGTTGTTTTTCTTTTTAGAGCTGTAGTTAACTTGCAAAAAGGTTTTATTATAAGTAATCTCCTCCAAATCTGATTTTATCAAGTTGTCATTGTCGTCAAATTCTCTAAATACACGATTGGTGCTGCCGGCTCCAACTCCGGCATATATCTCAATAATTCTGTTGTTATCAGGGCCAAAAGTATCAAACCAACCACCACCAATTTCAACTAATTTTTGTTTGTAGTCCTTACTCTCCCTTTCCTTGTCGATATAAGACCCACTAAAGAGTACGCCGATATGATCTGAAACTGCATAGGCACCGTTGATACTGGTATTAAATTTTGGGGAAATGTGCACACCCCCACTAAATTCACCCTTCTGACTAAGCATTGGGGTATTTGGGACATTGGGCATATACACAGAAGAACAGGAGCTGACAAAGATTGCGACAATAAATAAGGGCAGTTTTAAATTTTTAATCATATAGGAATAGAATGCTTGTACCTACATAACGTAGGTTCTATTATTTTTGGTGCAAGGTATTATTTTTTTATGAATCTGCTAAGCTAGAAGCTAAGGTCACAAAGCAAATTGGATCAGCGTTTTACCTTAAAATTCCTCTAAAATCAAACAAAATGAGGCTTTTTCGGTTGTTTTAATAACAATGACAGTAAACAATAAAACAATCATCATCTCGAATCGGTTACCAGTTAAGCTTACAGAAGAAAACGGGGAATACAAATTAAGTCCGAGCGAAGGCGGTCTTGCGACAGGCTTAGGCTCGGTGTACAAAAAAGGAAATAACATTTGGATTGGTTGGCCTGGAATGGAAATACCAGAAGAGCGGCAGGATGAAGTTCGGCAAAAACTTGCGGAACTGAACCTAATTCCGGTCTTTTTAACCAATGAAGAAATCAGCTTATATTATGAGGGTTTTTCAAACGAGGTGTTATGGCCAGTATTTCATTATCTGGTTACCTATGCAAATTTTGACCAGATTTATTGGGATTTTTATAAAATCGTAAACGAGAAGTTTAAAGCAACGGTTGTAGCAAACTTATCAGCTGGAGATACCATTTGGATACACGATTATCAATTGCTTTTGTTACCTGGCTTAATCCGCTCAGAATTATCGGAGGTTACGATAGGATTCTTTCAGCATATTCCTTTTCCTTCATTCGAAATTTTCAGACTTATTCCTTGGCGGGAAGAATTGATTGTAGGGATGCTGGGAGCAGATTTATTGGGCTTTCATACTTTCGATGATGCCAGACATTTTTTAAGTGCAGCATCAAGGCTTTCATCAAGTAATCTTTCCGAAAATGTATTGTTATACAATGACAGACAGGTTGTTGTTGAAGCGTTCCCTATGGGAATCGATTCGGAGAAATTTGAAATGCTCACAAAGCATGAAAAAGTAGCTAAATTCACTACCTCTATTAAGGCTAGTTTAAAGTACATTAAGACAATACTATCTATAGATAGGCTGGATTATAGCAAAGGGATATTACAGCGTTTACAGGCTTTTGAGCTTTTATTACAATTACATCCTGAGTATATTGGCAAGCTGGCCCTTTATATGATTGTTGTTCCTTCGAGAGATACAGTTCCAAAATATAAAGAGCTAAAAGATCAGATTGATCAGCTTGTGGGCAACATAAATGCACATTTTAGAACCATCAACTGGGTTCCCGTGCATTATTTCTACAGGTCATTCTCTATAGAATTTCTTTCCGCTATATACAGTTCAGCAGACATCTGTCTGGTTACTCCTATGCGTGATGGAATGAATCTGGTGAGCAAGGAATATGTGGCTTCCCGGGTTCAGGAGGATGGAGTATTGATATTGAGTGAAATGGCTGGAGCTTCTAAGGAGCTAAATGATGCACTAATCGTGAATCCCAACAATATTGGCGACATCATGGAAGCGATTGTACAAGCACTTAATATGTCGACGGAAGAGCAGCATACCCGCATGAAAAGCATGCGAGCTATTGTCGCTAAATTCGACATACATTTATGGGTCAAAAATTTTATAGACAAACTGAAAGAAGTAAAGATGATGCAAGAATCCTTACATACCAAATATGCTGTTGCGCCTGTACGAGCCCAAATAGCCGCTGATTATGCTAAAGCAAAAGACCGATATATTTTCCTGGATTATGATGGTACACTGGTTGGTTTTAACGGTGATATTGATAAAGCTTCTCCTGACGAAGAACTGTATTCTATCTTAAAACAATTGACACTTGATCCAGCAAATCGGGTTATTCTGATCAGTGGCAGGAGATATCATACTTTGGAAGAATGGTTTGGACATTTGGATCTTGATATGATTGCGGAGCATGGAGCCTGGCAAAAACACAAAGATACAGAATGGAAGCCTTTACCCCTGCTTACTGACAAATGGAAACAGGAAGTAAAAATGGTACTAGATACTTATACCGACCGCACACCTGGTTCTTTTGTAGAAGAGAAGAGTTATTCTTTAGTATGGCATTACCGCAAGGTAGAAAAAGGACTTGGTGAATTGAGGGCAAATGAAATTCTTAATCATCTCAGAATGCTAATTACAGATAAGGGTTTACAAATGATGCCAGGAAATAAAGTAATTGAGTTTAAAAACATTGAAGTGAATAAAGGCAAAGCTGCCCAAAACTGGCTATACGGTAATGATCCGGATTTTATCCTTGCCGTAGGCGACGATCATACTGATGAGGACATTTTTAAGGCCTTATCGCCCGAAGCCTACTCCCTAAAAGTGGGCAGCAATATTTCTGCTGCCCGATATTACCTTAAAGATTTTTATGAAGTAAGAGCGTTATTGAAAGAATTGATTCAAGCTAAATAACTTTCCCTTGCAATGTTTACAGGAACACCGGCCTGTCTAATTTTATGGCAATCCGGTGTGCTGCATTCATCAAACCAACATGGCTATAAGCCTGAGGGAAATTGCCCCACTGACTGCCATCAACTTCATCAACATCTTCGCTGAAGAGTAGCATATGGTTTGCGTATTTGATGATAGATTCAAATTCTCTTATGGCGTCCTGCAAGCGCCCGACGCAGGCCAAGGCCTCGACATACCAAAAAGCACAAATTAGAAATGTAGTCTTTGGTTTGCCAAAATCGTCTTTGTGCAGATACCTGTAAAATAATCCATTTTCAGTCTTCAGCTCAGTCTCCAGAGCGATCAAATGATCTTTAGCTCTTTGGGATTCCGGATCGAGGTAGTTCATTAAAATTAATTGCAATGTACTGGCATCCAAATTGGTACTACCTACAGCATGATTATATACTTTACGTACAGGATCATAGCAATCCTCAATATGTTTGGCGGCTTTATCGATAAGTATTTGTGCTCGATCTTCGAGCGCCTTATTACCTACTGTTTTAGCCATTTTTAAAGCAGCATTAGCACCTGCCCATTGGAAAAGATTGGTATAACAATGGGTATTGGCTATACTTCGAAATTCCCATATACCCGCGTCCTTTTCATCGATGGTGCGCTCTATCTTTTTTAAGAGGTAATCCAACCATTTTTCAGAATCCTTTCTTTCCGAATAGATAAAACGGCGATCTGTATACAAGGGCAGCATAGAAACTAAAACCTGGCCATAAATATCATTCTGAATATGTTCATAGGCCTGATTTCCTACTCTGACTGGCTTGTTGCCCAAATAACCTTTTAAATTCCTGAGTTTACGTTCTGTGAGCACCTTTTCTCCGGCAATACCAAACAGAGGTTGATAGCGCTCATCATCCCTAAAAGATATATCTGTGATATAGTTAAAATACCTTTCCATTTCTTCGAAATGGCCTATATGGTTTAATGACGTAATTACGTAATACGTATCCCTCATCCAGCAATACCGATAATCCCAATTTCTGCCACTCCCCTGCGATTCAGGTAAACTGGTCGTGCTAGCAGCGATGATTGCACCTGTATCCTCGTATTGATGTATCTTTAGGGTGAGGGCTGATCTAATAACATAAGACTGGTAAAAACCGGCTATAGTAGAGTGTTTGATCCATGTGCGCCAGTATTTTATAGTTTCTCTTAAAAATCGCTCGGCTGTACTAATGATTGGCGCATCCAGTTCTTGCCCATAAGTAAGAATAATGTATTTCGGCTCATTTAGGGCAAAGTATTTTCCATCCTCAATATAGCTTAAAGATATATTGGTGCTCAATTGCATATCCTCATCAGCGCCAGTAAATTCAATGTGGTTACTACCTCTGCTTCCCCTCTGCTTTTTAGCCCCATATTCGTATACAGGTTTACAAGTTACCCTCACCCTCGGATTACCATCCAAAGCTTCTATTTTACGGATCAGCATTAATGGCTTATAGTATCTTTCGAATTGATAAAAACGCGGTGCAAAGTCAGTAATTCTATATTTACCTTCCGGATTACTGATTTCAGTACAAATCACATTCGTGTTTTCAAGGTAATATTGCCTTGAGGTATATTCGCCATGCGGAAGAATTGAAAATTCACCGCCTTTGTCTTTATCCAATAGACCGCCAAATACAAAGCTACTGTCAAATCTTGGCCAGCACAACCAATCTATATTTGTGTTTTTATTTACATGGGCAAGGTAAGCGCAATTTCCAATAATTCCAGTTTGGTAGGTGTGTCTCTCTGTCATATTTTATTCCTGTTGATATGATATAACAACAGGAGGAACATGTTTTTGTTCAGTCCAGAGGGAATTTTATACTATTTTATGAAATTATTATATACACTATTGACAGCTGCTCTAATGAAATCATTATAGCCTTTTGTGTATTTAGGTGTACATCCATTTGTGATTACTACAATTCCAAATTTTTGTTCAGGTTGAAAAAACATAGCGCTATAAAGACCATAGGCAGAGCCAGTATGCCCCTTTAGGGTAACTCCTGGAATGAGGTCAGTAGTGGTTAAGATAGCGAGGCCATAATTTTCATCGTCAGAGACTTTTGTCTGCATTATTTTAGCACTCTTTTTAGATATGATTCTGCCTCCATTATATTTACCCAGATTCATGTGCATCGTCATATATTTTGCCAGATCGGTGGCAGATATTTTCATCCCCCCGGTTGGCGAGAACATTGGCGTACTGTAACCAGCTACATAATTTTTTAGCCCATCAGCCCGCGAAACATAAGCCGATGGTTGTGGATTAAAAACCTTGGCTGCTGTATCATATTCATAAAGCGTTACAAATCGACTCCTATCCAGGGAATCCAAACAGTAACCACCATATAAATCTAAAGGCTTCAAGATATGCTGTTTGACGTAATTATCAAAGCGCTCTCCGGAGCGTTTTTCAATAACAGCACCGACCATGTTGTAATTGAGATTGCAATATTGGTAACCTTTTCCAGGTTCATAGGCATTGTAACATTTGGCCCAATTGGGATTTTTATCAGGATTAATGGCATCAAAGTTGAAATACCCTTGACTATCGTTAATACTGGAAGTATGCGACATCACCATTTTTAAGGTAATGATGGTTTCTGGATATTTAGGATTTCTGATTTTAAAACCTATCAGGCTACTAAAGTCATCATCTAAGGATAGTTTTCCTGCTTCAACAAGTTGCATGATCGCCGTAGCGGAAAAGGATTTAGAAATTGACGCTATTCTAAAGATGTCATTATCTATAAGTGGGGTATTACTTTCTACATTTTTTAAACCGAACGAGTGTGTGTAAATGACCGCTCCTTTTTTTACAACGGCAACCGAAACTCCAATAGCATCAAATTTCTTCATGATACCCTGCATTTCCAGTTCGGCTGCTGTGGAATTAACCTGCGCAACTACTGAAGTTACTGTGGTTATAAAAAAGAGTAGCGAAAAACAGCGTTTTAATGACTTGATCATAACATGAAGATAAGCATTTTATTCAGCTGGCAAAGGCAGTTTAAATGAAAATAAAACAGTTGTTTTATAGATTGTTTGATTGAAGGGACAAAGGAGGCTGTTCATTAACAAAAGCATGAACGGCCTCCTGCGTGCCTATCCTTTTATGGTGTGCCTGCCCTACGCGGATCACCCGCTCACAGGACTTTTTTGTCTAAATATAATATCAATTATTACTGATAACAATTTAGCAAAAATCGTGCTTGGATTTATAAAGATTTTATTAACAAATCAACATTTTACGATACATGATGCAGTATTGTATTAATTATCGAATTGTAAAGTTATATTTGTAACGTAAATTATCTTTAATATTAATCTTATGGCAACCTTAATCAGCTTAGTAAGTCTTTGTGTAATCATCATGGTTACCGCATTTTACTTAACATTTAGAAAGAAACAAGAAGACACCAACACCAGCGGACATTAATATCCGCTGTTAGCTGCTTCTTTTTCCTTTGAGTAGCATATTCATTGCATGATCTAGCGTACCCGCTTTAATTACTTCGCCAGAATTTACGAAATATATTTCATCCGCATTTTCTATTGTATTTAAGCGGTGCGCAATAATAACCAGTGTAGTCTCTTTAGGTAGCTTTTTTAGTATGTCGCTAAGCAGCTTCTCGGTTATGGTGTCAATGTTTGCTGTAGCCTCGTCCAGAATTAGCAATTCAGGATTACGCAAAACTGCTCTCATAAAAGCAATCAATTGCTTTTGACCCAGACTAATATTGTCTGAGTTGGATGCCACTTCAGTTTCTAATCCCTTATCAAACAAGGCAAGTAGGCCTTCCAAATGCGCAGCTTTAATGACCTCTTCTAATTGCTCATTTGTATAATCCTTATAAGCAATATTACTATACAGGATATTATCTTTCACGGTCCCTGTAAATAGAAAAGGTTCCTGTAAAATGAATCCTATTTTTTTACTACGTTCCTCAGCTGTATAGGACCTGATATCTTTCCCATTTAACAACACAGTACCTTTGGTCGTATCGTATAAACGTGCCATTAATGAGGCTGTCGTAGTTTTACCTCCCCCAGTTGGGCCTATTAAAGCATAAGTTTTACCTTTTTGGAGATCAAAACTAATGTTGTGTAGTATTTCCTCTCCACCAGCGTAAGAAAAATGGACGTTTTTAAAAGTTAGCAATGAGTTAGCAGTACCTTCCTGTGGAATATCATCTATAACCTGTAGGTTGCTCTCCAGCGATAAGATTTGAGATATTCTGTCCCAACCGGCCATGGCTACTTGAAAACTACTCCATAAAGCAGCGAGCTGACGTAGTGGATTGTAAAAGTTTACGGCATAAGAAAGATAACTGATCAGTAAGCCTATTGTAAACTCCCCAATTGAGATTAGGTGTATGCCATACACCAATACAACCAATTGTGCAGCACTTGAAAAGAATCCAAATACAGGGATAAAAATGGTATTGGCAATACCTGCACCTATAGCGGTCTTATAGTTTTGTTGGTTGGTTTCATCAAAGCGCTTTCTGAAATAATCTCTGCGATTGAACGCGATGATAACTTTAAAATTATTCAAGCTTTCCTGTATTCCCGCACTTAGGTTACCTACACTTTTTAGGTTGATTGCATTCTTCTTTTTTACCCATGCAGATACAAGACCTGTAAATACCAATATAAATAAGGCTGGTGTTAATGTTGCTGCACCGAGTTTAAAATTAATAACCAATAAAAAAATCCCTGCTCCAAGCATTGTGAAAATGCTGCTTAAGAATTGCATTAAGGATTGAGAAAAAAACTGGTTCAGCTTATCTGTATCATTATTGACTCTGGAGATAAGATCGCCAGCTTTGTTTTGACTAAAGAAGGATACTGGCAGCTCTTGTAATTTGCTAAATATGGCATTCCGGAGCGTATACAACGTTCTTTGTCCTACTCCACCCATTAATTTTGTTTGCAGGTAGCCAGTCACTAAGGTAACCAAATACATGGCGAAAAGTATTCCTGAGTACAATAAAACTCCGTTAAATTGTTTGGTGCTTACATAATTATCTATGGTGTGTCCTATAATTAATGGAGACAGCAACAGTAAAGTAGAATTGATTACTATAGCTATAAAAGCGAGCAAAAGGTTTTTTCGTTCATGTGAAATCAGTTTTAATAGCTTTTTAAGGACAGCAAATGTAGATTTCTTTTCTTCCTTACCGTTAATCTGGTTAAGATTGTAGTTCATAATTGCTGGTGCTTTGTTGTGAGTTGTAAATTTGAACGTATTCTGGACTGCTTTTCATGAGATCTTTGTGGCTGCCCTGGGCAATAATTTCGCCCTGCATAATGAGTATTACGTTGTCGTAATTTTGAACGGCCGCAATTTTCTGAGTAACAGAGAGTAAAGTTAAACCCGGATAATTACGTTGCACATTTGCTAGAATGCGTTGTTCAGTATTGTTATCCACACGTGCCGTAAAATCGTCTAATAGCAGCACCTTAGGGTTAAGTGCCAATGCTCTGGCCAGCATAATCCTCTGTTTTTGTCCCCCCGAAAGGTTAGCGCCTCTTTCTGATACAATCGTATTTAACTGCTCAGGAAGAGAATCAATAAAATCTCTTAGTTCCGCAGTTTCAATTGCCTTTTCAAGCGATCGATCAGTAACCTGATCATTAAAGGCGATATTCTCTCGAATACTCATGTTAAATATAATACTGTCCTGGAATACAAAACCAATTTGGTTATGAAAAGATTCCTGCACATAACTTTCTACAGGATTTCCATCGAATAAGATATCACCACTGTCTGGTTTAATAAGTCCAGTAAGTAAATATAACAATTGAGTCTTTCCTGCGGCAGTTGGACCGATAATAGCCGTTTTTGAGCCTGGTTGAAGCTGGAAAGAGATATCCTTTAAAACCGGCTTTTGCCCATAAAGCACATTGATTTTTTTCATCTCCACCTGCCCTTTTAAAGGATTGGTAATATTCCCGGCAGTCGCTTCATTTGCCTGATTCAACACATGAGCTATACGCCCATAAGATGCTGTAGCCTGAGCAATTACATTACTCATAAATCCTATCACTATAATTGGAAAAATCAGTAAAGCAAGGTAACTGTTAAACGCAGCAAAATCACCGAGGGTCATGCTATCATTGATCACATAATGGCCTCCAAGCAGCAAAATCGTCAGTGCTGCAAGATTAGCAACAAATATGATAACGGGTATTAAACCTGCAAATAAATTTAGAATAGACAGGCCCAGATCTTTTGCTTTAGTGTTTGCAGATAGGAATTTAACATATTCCAGCTGCTGTGAGTTGATCACACGTATTAATGCAGCGCCAAGTATACTTTCATTAATTACTTTGTTCAACCAGTCTATAACTTCTCTGCTTTGTTTGAAAAGCACACTCACTTTCTTAATTACCAGGAAAAAAGTAACCCCGATAATGGGAATAATAGCAATAATGGTTAGTGCTAGCTTCCAATTGATACTCAATAATAAAATACTAGCGCCAATTATAATGAATATAGATGAAGTAATGGAAACGATGGCCTGTGCAATAAATAGCTTTATAGAATCAACATCGGCCGTTAGATTAGTTAATAATTTAGAAGGATTGGCTTGTTCAATGTAGGCATTGCTTTGCCTCGAAATCTGGTCAGCAAGCTGTGTTCTTAGATCTTTGGCTACCTTTTCAGAAGCATACGTTTGTATGATGCTTTGCAAAAAGGTAAAAAGAAAAACCAACAAAATAGCAGCGGAGAATTTAATAAGAATGGCATTTACATCGAAAGTGCCATTAGTATAGGCATCTATTCCGTTGGCTACTAATTTTGGCAAGACCAGGTTCACGCCATTACTAATCAATGCAAAAAGAAGCAGTAAAGTGATCAAACCTTTATAAGGTTTAAGCAAGTGGAAAATACCAGGTCCTTTTGGCCCGTTAGTCGCTTTTCTCATATTTATATATCTGTACCTGCTAAATTTTCTACTTTGTGAAACTATCCATCACCTGCATCGACATGATTGCCTGTTCGGCAGAACAAGGATTATTGGTTTTACCCAAAAAGTATTTAACGACTTCCTCTATCATGGGTTGTTGTACGTGTTGCAGTGGGTCAAATATAAACTCTTGCTCGTCATTCCCCTTACTTAAAGTTAATTTATGACCAAACATTGGGAAGCTGATTTTTCCTTCTGTACCAATGATTTCGCAAATATCTGTTTTTTCATCAGCGGAAAAGCACCAGGAACCATTAAATACGACGCCATTATGGAACAAAATATGTCCGGTAACTAGGTCGTCTACCTCATATGGACTCCCTTGATTTAAAGAGATTCCCATAGATCTATTCACCTCTCCAAAAAAATAGATCATTAAATCCAACTGATGAGGTGCAAGATCGTGAAATAAGCCACCGCCCGATATAGCTGGATTCAACCTCCAGTTCGTTTCTGAGCCCGCAATCAGATCTGAATTTTGTGGCTGTAACATTTGTAATTGAACCAGTTTAACCGCTCCTATTGCTTTTTCTTCTAAAAGAGACTTAACTTTTAAAAACATAGGTTGGGCCCTCCGGTAGTGCGCTACTGTAAGTTTAACATCGTATTTTTCGGAAGCAGCTTTCATCCTAATTGCAGAGGCCGCATTAAGGGTCATAGGTTTTTCAACATATACTGGTTTTCCTGCAGCCATGGCGCGCATCGCGTATTCTTCATGTTGTAATGGCGGAGTTGCGATATAAATGGCATTTATTTCGGGATCATCAATCAACTGATCAGCATCGTCATACCATTTAGGAACGTTATGGCGTATGGCATAATCTTTCGCTTTTGCACCATCACGGCGCATGACAGCAACCAATGATGAATTTAAGACTTTATTAAATGCAGGACCGCTTTTGACTTCAGTAACGTCACCGCAACCTATAATACCCCATTTGATTTCTTCAGTTCCATTTCTCCCCAGCATATTCCAGACTTTTTCGATAAAATAGTTAGGCTTATTACTTAATGAGACTTCCATGCTAACTATAATCTTTTTAATGTTGTTTACACCCTTTTAGCTTCCTAATCAACTGAAAAACAAGGCTAATTTGCCTGGTAAATATCTTAAATAAATCGTTATAAACAAAAAAGGAGTAAAAATTGTTAATGTTAATCAGGAAACTAACAATAGTTTTACAACCTAGAAAAACATTAAAACAAAATCTTATGAAAAAGCTAATTTTTACTATTATTTTAGGAAGTACGATGGCATTTGGAGCAAGTGCCCAGATCCAAAAAGGAAATGTAATGATGGGGGCAAACTTGTCGGACATCAGTCTTGGCTTAGATAAGCCGAATCTCTTTCAATTAAAGATTAATCCTAAAGCAGCCTGGTTTATACAAGACGGTATGGCTGTAGGTGGTGAGGTCCAGTTAGGTGTTGTATCTCAAAAAGGCGTAGGTACTTCATTTACTTATGGTATAGGTGCTTTAGGAAGGTATTATGGAGCTACCGGTGCAAATGAAGTGGTAAAAAACTCCAGGTTTTTTGGAGAGGCTACTGTAGGATTTCAGGGCATTAACCCAGCTGGTGGCGGAACTACCAATGGATTAGGTTTTAGTTTTGGGCCCGGCTTTACCTATTTTGTAACCAGCACTATTGGACTTGAAGCTTTATTGAAATATAATGGTGTTGTGGGATTTGGATCCAGCACATACTCTAACTACCTGGCACTAGGCGTGGGATTCCAGATCTATTTGCCTGGAAAGAGCACAGCAAAAAAAGTACAACGTGATATGAAATAACTTGCCCTAGCCAGGCAATTGATATTCAAAAAGCAGGATTAGCCCTGCTTTTTGAATAAAAAGGAAAATTTATTTGGATAATTAAAAAGAATATGTACTTTTGTGGTGAGAGCGTTAATTTAACGGGGGTAAGTCTTAGGATCTATCCCCGTTTCTTTTTTACCCCAGCCCCTATTTATTGTACTTAATTGAAACATGTCCAAGTCTGGTTATAGCGGCTGCGGCTAATGTTCCGCCTGTTGGGCTTGTGGCTGTACCTACAATTTTATTCTTAACCCTAAGTCTGATATATAAATTCGTTAAACCTAAGGCGGTGTTTGGAAACTGAAAGTTAAGCACTTTTAGTCCTGGCACTTGAGTAAGCAAGGTATTTGTATAATCTACTACATCTTCTAAAGTATACTCCCCTACCTGATTCCATACTCCGGCATCTGTTCCAGTGGCAGACCATTCAACAATAAAGTTTCGGGCACCACCAATATTACTGTTACCTTCTATTTGTAACGAAATTGGTTTGGTAATACCAACCGTTGACACCGTGATATTCCAGGAAGCGCCTTTAGCTTTAGTATCATTCCACCAGTTTTTACTATTCCATGCACCATTACTAATTGCACCCTTTACGGTAGTTGCTTCCGGAATAAGGCCATTGTAATCCGTACCAGCCGAAATACCATTTGCACTGAAGTCTAATGATCCCTTTTCACTCTGCTTTAAAGTTCCGGCACCAATATCTGGCGTCATAGGGTTCTTTACTTCAGTTGCACCGGCAGTATTTTCTAATTTAAATCGACTCCATTCTACCAATACATTAGAAAATCCATCTTCTCTATTTTCTTTCAAGGCGATATCTTCTCTTTTGAGGTGTCTGATTGCATACTTGCCAATATCACCTCCGTAACGTGGAAGCTGCTCATAAACTAAAATACCTGTAATGTCACCAGATCCCTGCGGTACACGTTTGCCATCCCTTCTATAAGGCACGTCAATATTAGTCAGCATATACATGCTGTTCCCATTAATATCCCTGATATTGGTAGGATAAACATCCGTTCTTAAATTGTAACCCTCATTAATATTAAAGAAGCTACCAGATGGAACACTGATTTCTACTTCTTTTAATTTTACATAAGTATAAAGGTCATTATCAGTTAAATCCTTCATATATACTTCCCGAGGTGATAAAATAGATGCACCAGGAGTTTTTGAGATGATGTTTACTGATTGCACCTGATCTAAAATAGTTCGACTAGGATTGTTTTCCTTTCTGAGGCCAATCCCTTTTAACCATAGTTTAACCACATCGCCATTCCCATATATATTGTCTCCGCCTGTTTTTGTCCTGATCAGGAAGCCTGATTTACCATCCATACTTTGAATATAAACGGTGATGGCATTTTCAGTTTTGTCTACTTCATGTTTGTTGGTAGCCTTATTTGCATT
This sequence comes from Pedobacter sp. ok626, assembly GCF_900100435.1. Classification (GTDB taxonomy): domain Bacteria; phylum Bacteroidota; class Bacteroidia; order Sphingobacteriales; family Sphingobacteriaceae; genus Pedobacter. Next base: position 25,158 of record NZ_FNEX01000031.1, read on the forward strand.
TAGTCCCATATTTGGGTTACCCTTATCACTAATAATAACACCCTCAATATAAATATCTTCCCTAACTACCCCGGCGGCTAGTGCTGTTTTAACATAAGCAAAGTCTTTAAGTACTGCCTGATCGTAATTGCCTTTTGGGTTTTGAGTAATTAGAATAGAATCCTTAACCGTTGTACCCAAAGCATCTTTATACGACAACCTAACCAGTGCTTCACGCGCTTCAGTCAACAGATTTTGCGAGAGTGTAAAATTCAGATCTTTGCCATTAATGGTCAGCCCTGTAATCCAATCCGCGCCACCATTCTTATAAATTTCCTCATGCTTCATCAAATTGAAAGGTACATTTGTGCTGATTGCACTTTTCATAAATCCGCCATTTGCTATGCCATTTGCACTCGCATCAAGGATATTGATTGCAGCAACAATACCACGCTGTTGCAGATCAACCGTATCTGTTTTGTTATTGGAGCTAATCAGAATCTTTACAGATCTTGGCAGATTTCCAGTGTTACGCTGCACAGTAGCTAAAAACTCACCCTTTCCTGTTGATCCTTCTTTATCTAACGTAACCCAGGAAGCGTCACCTTCGGTTCTCACTTTCCAGCTTTCATCAGCGTAAACGAGCACTCTGGTGCTGCCAGCGCTATCAGCCACACGGATAATTTTGTTGTTGATGGCCAGATCGGTACTAAACTTAACCAATTCCTCTTTTTTACAACCCGTTGCAGCCGCAACTGATAATAAGGCGTAAAACAAAAATCTTTTCATAAGGCTTATTTTTTATCTTTAAACTCCATAATAACAGGTACATGATCTGAGTGGGTTGCAGTAAACTCATCCCTTATAAACTGGGCTTTTGTTACTAGTGGCATTAGATCTTTACTCACATAGATGTAATCGATTCTATTGCCCTTGGTCTCATTTCCTGTAGCTTTTTCTTTTGCAGTGTCGTGCAGCCCAAACTCTAATATTCGTTTTTGAACCTCAAAATCAAGATATTTTCCATCAACAAGATTTTCGTGGAAGCTGTATTTCTTAGCCATCTCTTTTAACCGATCAGCATATTTGCCATCAGCATAATTGTCTTTGTCTAATGGAGACAAGGAGTTAAAATCTCCCATGATTATCCATCTTTCTTTCTGTGCTGATGCCGAGATAGTGCTCAATATGACATCAATCTCTTCCCGTCTTTTCCAATATTTGTGTGGCGATAAATGGAGAACAATGACATTGAGATCCTTAATTTTAGCTACAATAAAACCGTGATGCATATTGTCTGTCACCTTTTGTACATCTACAATTGGATATTTAGAGGTTAATGCCACAGGATATCCTGGTTCACGCAACAGCACTGCATAAGTATGTCCGTAACTACGAGCCAGGTCTTCCAGTGATTTCTGGGTAAACTTATTGCATTCCTGTAAGGCAAGAATATCTGGGTTTTCTGATTTTAACCATTTTACGAAATCCTGTTTGCCTTTCGTTGTATCAGATTTCATTCCCTCCAGGATATTATAGCTAATGATCCTGGTTTTATTTTGTGCCAATATCATGCTACCTGATCCCATTAACAACAGGAACAAGAACATTGATATTTTTCTATATAGTGTCTTCATTTTATGAGTTTTATTAGATTATTGACCTGTGTAAGTAGGATTAGATAAATTTCCAGATGATCTCATCACTTCGCTATCAGAAATTGGATAATATTCGTGGTATCTTCTAAGGTTATTGTTGATGTCTACAAATTCAGTCGCCGTAGTGGCTTTTACTGAATCATAGAAGATCCCCCAACGAACCAAATCCCATTTTCTGGTGTACTCACCCATTAACTCTCTGGCTCTTTCTTTTTTAACTTCTTCAAAAAACTCGGCTTTACCTGGGTGTGTAGCCAATTTATAATTAACCGATGCTCTACCTTTTACTTCGTTGATGCTAGCTAGCGCAAGGGAATAATCTTCAGTTTCGTTGGCACATTCGGCCATAAGCAGCAATACATCTGCATATCTGAATACTTTTTGATTGTTTCCATCAGCAACATTATCCATTCCTGGACACCAGAATTTCGCACCCATCCAGGGCTTCCCTGTTCCATTGGCCGACTGTGGTCTTTTAAACCACTTATCATCATAGGTATAGGCCAAGATAATATTGCGGCGCGGATCATCTAATTCATACAGCGACATAAAATAGGCCGAAGGTGTAATAGAAGCAAAAGGATTAGCTTTAGTACCCAATTCAGGAATGGATACACCATCATAAGTATCTGTTGAGCCACTTTTTGCTGGCGTGAAATAGCAGGCCACACTACTTGTCTTTTTAAGCCCTGCGGCAGACCATACAAATTGAACCTCGAATATAGATTCAGGTGTATTTTTGTTTCTAAAATAAGTATCAATCAGCGGGTACTGAATCAGTTGACCGTATACTTTTTGAATCTCTTTTAATGCCACTAATGCCGTTGGATAGTCTTTATTCCACATTGCCATTTTTGCAATAAGTAGATAAGCCACAGAACCAGAGATCCTATTGTCTACAACATCCGATGTTCTTTTATCAGGTAAAGCGGCAGCATATCGCTGTAATTCTTCAACTAATGTTTTCCTGATTTCTATAGCACTGGTTCTGCCCAGGCGAGTGATCTTTTGAAGTATTTCCAATGTAGATACATTCTCTGTATAAAATGGAACATCACCAAAAGTACTTGTGAGCACGTAATAATACATCGCACGGAGGGTAATACCTTCGGCAACCAGAGCTTTTTTTCTTTCTTCGTTAACAGGTGAATTTTGAATACCCTCTATAGCGGCATTACAATACATCACTCCTTTATACGATTGAGTCCATAAGCTCTGTCCCATACCCGGGTTGGCTGGTGAAATTTCAAATTTTGTATCAATATAAGAGGAATTGAGGTAGGCCAAATCTGTTGTGGCTTCATTGGTAAGCATCAATCCCGAATTAAAAACACTATTAAGAGGAATATAACAACCGTTTAATGCTGCAACACATTGGTTTTCATTATTGAAAAACTGCCCAGGAGTAACAAAACTGTCTGGATCCTCTAATAGTGCATTTTTACAAGCGCCGATCAATAAACTAAATGTTGTTAATACCAGCAATATGATGGTGAGTTTTTTCTTCATCATTTTATATTTTAATCTTGAATATTAGAATTTAAGTTCGGCACTGAATGTTAGGGTTCTACTGTTAGGATAAGCACCGTTATCCATTCTTCTGATAGTTGAACCTTCACTTTCCGTAGATACCTCTGGATCGTAGCCATTATAGTGCTTCCATAAATAAATGTTATTGCCACTTGCTGTAAGTGTAAGCGACTTCAGAAGGTTATTTGTAGGTTTAACCAGGTTAAAAGAATAACCTATCGAAGCATTTTTAAGCCTTAAAAAACTTGCGCTGTGTACAAACCTATCGTTAGGTATATCGTCCTTAGAATCGGCTCTTGGATAATCAGAAGTTGGATTTCGTACCGGATGCCAGGCATTAACCATGTATCTAAACTGATTGGATAGATAGGTCCCTGTTCCCATAAATAACTCTACAGGGTTATATATTTTTCCCCCTATCGAATAGTTTAGGAAAAAGCTCAGATTAAATCCGCGGTAGCTAAAGCTATTTTGGATACCTCCATATAGCTTTGGATCTGCATCCCCAAGATAAATGAGGTCGCTGTTATCCAATATTCCGTCATTATTTTGGTCTATGTAACGCTGACGGCCTGGCTGATAAAAATTAGGTGCAGCAGAGGCAAACTTTTTGTCTGTTAAATTTTGAGTGATTTCTGCCTGGGATTTCCAGACACCAGCGTATTGCATCCCCCAAAGTGCGTTCAAAGGTCTGCCTTGTACATAGCCATACATCATATATTGTGCACCATAACTGTTGTTGTATGCAGAAATTCGATCCAAACCACCTATATCCTCAACCATTTGCTTGTTATGGGCCAGCGTTACTGTGGTAGACCAGCTGAAATTTTTACCAGTAATGTTTTTTGAATCAATGGCAAGCTCCAGCCCCTTGTTAGATGTTTTACCAATATTGGTTAACCTACTGGTATATCCAACGTGAGTAGGCAATTGTACAGTAAGTAATAAGTCTTTTGTTGAACTGCTATAGGCATCAAATGTGAAGGCTAATCGATTCTTTAAAATCGCCAGATCAACACCTAAGTTATAAGATGTCGTCTTTTCCCAGGTCAGGCCCTCGTTGTTTATTCTTGCAGGATAATACGATACTGGTATAGCACCGTCAAATATATATCCGCCAGAACTTGATGACAAACGAGATAAAGACTGGTACTTAGAAATCGCATCATTACCCGAAACACCGGCGCTTAAACGAATTGCCAATTCACTAATTCCCTTAAGCGGTTTCATGAAATCTTCTTTAAGCACATTCCATTTTAATGCCGCTGATGGAAAATAACCCCATTTATGATTCGCGGCAAAGTTGGATGCTGCATCGGCTCTCGCTGTAACTGTAAGGTAATACTTGCCACTGTAATTATAGTTTACTCTGGCCAGATTTGAGATTTTGTTTTGCTTTTCCAGACTGGATCCAGCATTTAAAGTTTCTTTTGAAGGAATTGCAGTAAGATCATTGGTTTCGATATCATCTATAAAATAACCATCCCCACTAGCAAATAGATCTGTTGTCCAGAAGGTTTGGAATGTAATCCCGTAAACAGCGTCTAGATTGTGTCGTTTGTTCCATACCTTTTTATAGCTAATGGTATTTTCGTTCAGGATGTTATTGTCCCTAAAGGCTCTTTTATAGGCATAGGCACCTGTGTTTTTACTCATCCTACTCGGTAATGTGGATGGATAAAACGTATCGTCAAACCGATTGTAATCGTAAAACGATACGGAACTCTTAATCTTTAACGATTTAAGTGGGCTCACTTCAACATAAAGCATAGAAGAAAGTGTCTTTTTTGCCTGCTCCTTTTTCTGTAATAGTGAATTGGCCAAGGGAGAGTCAAATAAAGTACCATTATACCATTGGGTATTAAAGTCGTTTAAACTTCCATCAGGTTTATACGCAGGAATTGTTGGTGCTAAAAACACTGTAGAACGATACCAAAGCGTACTTGTACCTACATCAACCTTATTCACATCCTGATTGATATAGGAATAATTTAATCTTACCCCCGATTTCACATACTTATTAAAGGTTTTATCCAGATTTAAACGGGATTGAATACGTTTCATTCCGCTACTTAAAATAATACCCTCGGTATTGTTGTAATTGGCAGAAAAGTAGTAATTGGTTGATTTATCACCCCCAGAGACCGATAATGTATGATTTTGATAAGGCGCCTTTCGGGTGATCTCTTTGGTCCAATTTGTTCCCTCACCTAAAGCAATAGGATTTTTATAGGGATATTCTTCTATGGGTTTGGTCTGATTGGCTGTACTAGCGAAGTAAAAGCGATCGTTTTGAAGTTCTGCAAATTCCTGTGCATTCATCACATCCAGGAAACGTGGAAGAACAGATTGACCCATGTCTGAACGGAAAGTGAAATTAGTTTTACCATTGGTTCCGCCAGTTTTTGTAGTGATCAATATCACACCATTACTTCCCCTTGAACCATAGATGGCGGTTGATGAAGCATCTTTAAGCACCTGTATTGATTCAATGTCACTCGGATTAAGGTCATTCAGACTATTTATGGCATCAAGTACCCCATCAACAACATAAAGTGGCTCATTGGTTGCAGAAATCGAGCGCGTGCCACGGATACGTATAGAGGTACCAGCACCAGGTTCACCACTTGTACTCATGATTTCTGCACCAGCAATCCGTCCTTGTAGCATTTGATCTACCCGTACTACAGGAATATTCTCAATATCTTTCATTTTGAGCACTGTGACAGCACCTGTAAGGTCACTTTTTTTAACAGTTCCGTACCCAATCACAACCACCTCGTCGAGGTTACCGGATTGTTCCAACATCACAATATTTAAAGTAGTAGTCTCGTTTTCCCTGACCTCTACATTTGTAAAACGCTGCGTTTTATAAGAAACATAGCTGAATTCAAGGGTATATCTGGCTGAAGGAATATTGATAGAGAAGTTTCCTGCAGAATCAGTAGTGAAACTTCTGTTCAACTCAATCACCTTTATTCCTACACCTGGTAGATTACCACCTTTATCGTCTGTGATTTTCCCCCTAATTTTACCGGGTTTTAGTTTTTTAAATAGCCTTATACTAGCATTTTGTTCTTCTTTATAGCCTATGCCAGTACCGACAAAAAGCTTTTCAAGGATATCTGCCAATCGAGTCTGTTTAAATACCAGTGTATTTGTATTGAGCTTTTCCATATTCAATACAGCATTGTCAAATGCAAATTCTAGCTTTGCGGACTTTTCTAGCTTTTTAATAGCTTGATAGAGGTTTCCTTTATCAAAGGAAATAGTAACTCGCTGTTCAAGCGCCTGTGCTCTGCTATTTGCTGCCCACAAAAATTGCGTAACAGAAAATACGAGAGCGAATATCAATAGGGTAACACGCATAGCTTTCTGCATTTGCAGTAAGTTTTGTTTCATATGTGTAAGTTTGTTTTATGGCTTTTATAATTTGATTTTCATGTGCTTCGCACGTCGCTGAGTATTATCGTATCAATATTTCATGTCCTCTCTTTTTAAAATTATGCCCGTGAATTGCGCAGATCAGCTTCATGGTTTCTTCCAACGAACGGTCTGAGCGTATAGTTAAATTGTATTGGTAGGTGTGGTTGTCGGCAACCTCATTCCTTAAGGTTACACCGTAAATGTTGTGCATGGCCAGCGCGAGCTCTTCAAAGCCGGCTTTTTCAAGGTAAATCTTGCCATTAACCCAAGCGTCGTTATCGGTCGGAACGACTTTAGATAGTTGTATGGTCTTTTTCGCTTTGTGATAAGTGATCTGTTGGCCTGGAATCAGTATACCGTAAATTTTTCCCTGCTCGCTAACACTCACCTTCCCGGTAGTTACGGCAACTTTGATATCAGCAAGTTGCTTGTACGAACGAATATTAAAAGATGTACCCAGTACCCTTATTTCTAATTGTTGACTGTGAATGATAAATGGCCTGGTTTTATCTTTAGCTACCTGGAAAAATGCTTCTCCTTCTTCAAGATAAAACTGTCTGTCTTTTTTGGAAAAATGATGTGGGATTCTGATTCTTGAATTTGCATTCAAATGAACAACCGAATTATCTGGTAGAATTACTTTCTTTAATTGCCTTGAGGTCGTAGCGACGGTCTGAAAGCTGATTTCAGCTGTGCTTATATCTTGTTTAGATTTAAAGACAAAGAACCAACTGGCCATACCTACAGCTGTAACCAGTACAATTGATGCGGCGATGTTCCTGAAGGTATTAAGTTTGTAAATAGGGCGATCAGGTTGATTCAACTGAACCTGTATCCGATTCAATAGGTCCTGTCTTAAAAAATCTTCATCAATTGCATTGTTTATACCGGGTACTCCTTTTTCCGACTCGCCAAATGAATCATACCAATTCTGAAGTAGATTTCGATCTGTTTTATTGAGCCTGTTTTTTAAAAAGGCAGTAAGTAATTTTTTGAGTTGACTTGCGTTCATTTTCGATATGTTTATCCGCTGTTTTAGCCGCGTTTAAATATATAGTAGAACTAAGTCCTGATTCTTCCCGAAGAAATGTGAATTTATTTTTTGAGCAAGTTTAAGCCTGGCTTTATTTAGCTCCTAGCAAAATATAAAGCGCCAGACAAATCGCTGAGAAGTCCTCAGGAAAGTCTCTTGATATCGCCTTGCGAATACGTACCAGACCTATTGAAATATTATTTCTTACAGTCTTTTCCGCAAGCCCTAGTTGCTCTGAGATCTCCTTTATGGACCGATCTTTAAAACGAAGTTTAAAAATTTCCTGCATCGTACCAGGCATTTCTTTAACTTCTGAATTTACTGTATTTGCAAAGTCTTGTTCTGTTAATATATCACGAATGTTGACCTCTACTTCATTCATCTTTTCCAACAGGAAGCTTAATGCCTTCGAATGAATAGTATGTTTCCTAAAATGCGCGATAATTTGATACTGGACCGATCTCCTCAAATATGCTTCAAGGGATTCGTTGATGTTGATATTCGCTCTTTCTTTCCAAAAATAAACAAACACATCCTGAACAATATCCTTCGCAAGCTCTTCATCCCCTAGTCTTCTATAAGCTATGACATACAATTTTTTCCAATATGTATTAAAAATAGCTGTAAAAGATTCAGATTGTCCATCAATCACATTAGCATTGGTAATGTTCATTTAAATGAAAATTAATAATAGATTTTGGTGTCGTTCGTTTTTTCAGACAAAACTAGATAATCAAGTATTTGCCCGGTATTAAGTTTTTGTTAAGGAATATTGCTGGTATCTTGTTGCTTTGGTTTTTATTTGGTTGACCTAATTTATAATATTTTGTAATAGAATTTAAATAAATTAAACAAAATAAAACCAGCCATCCTAAATTCTTTGACAAGAAAATGTTAAGTTGTATATGAATATATCATCAGTACTTGCAACTTATCTTTTAAAATCACTTTATTTGTATAATTTTACCAACTAAATACTAACCAATTTAATGCAGTCTAAACAGTTTACGTGGCAAATAGCTTGGGATTACCAGGCATTTAGAATTAAATTCATTCTTGGAATGATACTTCTGGTTGCCATTTTGATTTTTATACCTCATTTTTTCTCTCATACGGAAGCCAGAGAAGGAATTGTATTAAATGACAGGTTACTTGCTTACATCCCCGCAGAAGATGTTTCACTACTGATATTTCTAGTCCTGTACACGATGATTGGATTATTGTTGTATCGAATGTCCAGAAACACAATCATGTGTCTTACTGCATTATGGTCGTTTATTTTTGTCTGTCTGGCCAGAGTAATAACCATTACGTTAGTTCCGCTTGATCCACCTGTTGACATCATTAAATTGGCAGACCCCTGCTCCATTTTCTTTTACCATTCTAATGTAATTACTAAGGATTTGTTTTTCTCCGGACATACGGCGACAGCGTTTTTGGCTGTACTCTGTCTGGAACGTAAAAATGATAAGATTCTCGCTATAATCGCTACCTTGGCTATTGCAGTATTGCTCTTGATTCAGCATGTTCATTATACTGCTGATATTTTAGCCGCTCCTATTTTTACCTGGGGATGCTGGTATCTGGGAAAATCAATGGCTAAAATATAGCACACCACTTTTAAGTATTACAGAGATTTTCTCGAAAAATTCGGTTGTAACAGATATGAAGACAAAGTATTTGATTGCACGGATTTTGGATATTTGCGCTTTTGGCGCTTAGTTATTTAGTAACTAAAGGGAGGATGAACTCCCTTTAGAACTAAATATACAAGAGAACGTACTAAATCCTTTTGACACACTATTTAAAATTCCTGATGCACATAATATGCACCAGGAACGTTGTTTTTAATAGGTACATTAACTAAAAGTATAAAAGAAAGAGATTACCTCCAATTATATTACGTGAATACCCCATTTCACGTGGTGAATAATAGTCTGCACGTGGTGAATGAAAAATGAACAACTCTTGTTTTATGTGAATAGAATACCGTTATTTATAAATTAATTGAAATAAAAGAACTTATTACGTGAATGATGCTTTTTTCGTGGTGAACATGCAATAAGTTTAGATAAAGTAATGCCGGTTAAAAGCAAATTCGATGGATGGTAAGTTAAATTGCGTTATTATTGATGATGAAAAGCATGCTGTTGACCTATTGGGAGACTATATAGAGGCAATGCCTAATTTACATCTGGTTAAGTATTTTACCGATCCACTTAAAGCACTAATCGATATTACCGTTGAAGATAATATAGATATCCTATTTATGGATGTGGATATGCCCGGCATGACTGGACTTGACTTATCTCAGGCCATCAGGTATAAAACTAAATACCTGGTTTTTACGACTGCACATTCTAAATATGCTATCGATGCCTTTGGTGTACAAGCTAACGAGTATCTATTAAAGCCTATTTCGATGAGTAAGTTTGCCTTGATGATCAATCGTTTGCTAAAGTCTGAATCAAGTCTTAAAAAGGCGTCAAATGATGAGGATTTCTTTTTTATAAAAACTGATCAGGTTCAGAAGTATGTAAGAATCAATTTGAAAGATCTTATCGCCGTTGAAGGATTGAATAACTACGTCAAGATTCATACGGTTGGTGGAATGCACATCGCTTATTTAACCATGAAGGAGCTAGAGGTTAAACTGGATGGCAACAATTCCTTTATCCGAGTTCAACGATCGTTTATCATTTCTATGGACTTCATCAATAAAGTAGAAGGTGCCTCTATTACTTTGAACAATAAGCTTGAAGTGCCATTGGGCACGACTTATAAGAAACATTTTCTGACTTTCTTAGAGAAAAAAACATTAAGATCTAGTCGAGGATTATCGGAATAAACGCCTCTTTTCTATCGGCTGATCTTTATTCAAGATTATCTAAAACCATTACACGAAAACACGACTAAATTAAATGAAAAAACGTTTGCAAAATATTTTTTTTATAATTAACAATAACCGGATTCATTTTATCGCCTGGTCCTTATTCATTTTTTACGAGGTAGTGGTTACTGGGATTTTAAGAGGATACTTTGCTACTTTTAGTAATTATGCAGTGTTCTACATCCTCAACATTTGCTTATTTTACTTTCATGCTCATGTGGTTATGCCATCTGCAAAAAACGAGACTTCAAAAGCTATCTGGTTGCTGCCGGTGTTAATTTTTATAGAAATAGTTGTATACGTTCCTATGACTATATATATCGTGTCCTTTTTGCAAAAATATGCTGGCTTAACCATTTATACGCCTGCTGAGCTCAATAGTACGTCCATAGCGAATGGGGTTTGGAGAACATCTTATTTCTTGCTTTTTTCATCAGGATACTATTATCTAACGAATTATCTAAAAGAAAGGAAGACTGCTCAGCTTGCAGAAAAAGAACGATTACTGATGATTATTGAGCATCAAAATGTTAATGCCGAGTTGATAAAATCTCAACACGCACATCTAAAAGCGCAGATTAATCCACACTTTCTGTTTAATACATTAAGCTTCATTTATTCAAACACACGTAAAGTTGTCCCTGAAGCCGCTGAGGCCATTATGTCATTATCTGAAATGATGAGGTATGCCATACAGGATGATTCTGATCGTAATTTCACGGCCTTAACACAAGAGATTGAGCAAATAGAAAACCTCATCAGGCTTCATCAGATCAAATCTGAAAACGGACTCAATATCTATCTGGATTATGATGATAACTTGAAAGATATTGAAATCCTTCCTTTAATATTGATCACCCTGGTCGAAAATATATTTAAGCATGGAGATCTTTTAAAAGATGAACATCCAGCACGCATTTCCATCAGCTGTGATGGACAAACGCTTGTTGTTCAAACTACAAACCTGATCAATACCAAAACAACCGGCACAAGTCATCATATTGGTTTAGAAAACATCAGGAAAAGACTTCGTATGGTTTACGAAAATATGGCATCACTGCAGACAGAAAAAGACATCAATAATTACTTTAATGTAATGCTAAGGATTGAACTAAATTAATTTTTGTTATATTTAGGTTCTCGAACAAAACAACAAACTCCTCATATTTTTTTGGACCGTTTTCAGGGCTGCATTAAGCTGGTAGGATTGCTACGTCTGGCTTCTTAACAAAGTCGTCCCCGCTTCGACTCTTGTTCATCTCTGGTTCGACTCTGTTCGGTAAATTCCGATTGCAACATATCCAGAAGACTAGAAGTAGTAAAGCCATATTAAGAAGTGCTATCCAGCTTGCAAAGGACCCGCTTTCAAATCGAAAAAAAACAGCTTTTTAATAAGAATGGAAATCATATTTAACAAAAAGGGCTGGTCATAAAAATTATGACCAGCCCTTTTAATATGAAAATCGGAATGAACTTACGATTTAGGATTCAAGGCAGAATTGATGCGTACCAATAAGTCTTGTAAGTGATATTTGCTCATACCTGTCGAAGCTGGTATTGCAGCACGAATATCTTTCGCTAAAGTTGTTAAATGAGCGCGGCTGATGCTTGAAACATCTGATCCCATTGGATCTGCCATTCTCATACCTGGGAAATTTGACATAGGGTTTGATGACGGAGCTGGTGCTACAATTAATTTCGTCATGTTATCTACATAAGCTTTCTGTAAATTCCTTCTGTAAACATCAATATTTTTGTGTGAATACAATTCAGACCAAACACCAGTTTTAAGATCAGTAAACAGATTAGCTGGGCTATAAGCTTTAGCGCCGTTTAATGCTTCATCATTGATTAACTTGGTAATGGTATTCGCATTTTGAAGTTTAGCTAAAGTATTTTTTTGAACACCTTGGAAAAGATCTGTTGGATTGATACCAGTACGTTCGATTAATTCTCTATTGATTAACCATGTTGGTGTAGTAAACAATTGCGCATTTAAGAAAGTCATTGCTTCTTTTTGTTTTGCAAAAGGAACAGCTTGGTACATACCACCTTTTTCTTCTACAGTTTTAGGTGTTGAATATATACCACCAACATTCTTAACAACGTGTCCCATGTAACGAGTGTACTGACCCACAACTTCACTATAAAGTGTTTTTGCATTCTGATAACCTTCGTTTGGCTCTTTACTCCATGTTAAAATATTTGGTAAAATACGTTTAAGGTTTTTTATTCCATAAGTAGAAGCCACCATTGCGTTGTCGCCAATATCTTCACTTTGGTTACGTGGATCATTAGGGTCACTTTCAGTTCCAAAAGCTAAACGCTTGTTTGCGCCTACCCTTTTGATAATGGTTTCATTAGAATAAGAGGCTTCGTCAGCAGCAGTATTAAATTCAGGTAACCATTTATATCCCCATTCTATCGCCCACATATCGTAGTCACCAATTCTCGGGAAAATACCTTTTGCGCTAATGTTATCTTCTGGTTGAGCAACATAGTTGAAACGTGCATAATCCATGATAGATGGTGTATGTCCATTTTTCTCTACCCATTGTTTGTCTCTTAATTTCTCAACAGGTACTGTTGCTGAAGAACCGAAGTTATGACGTAAACCTAAAGTATGACCAACTTCGTGTGAGGATACAAAGCGAATCAATTCACCCATTAATTTATCATCAAACTTCATTTTACGAGCCTGAGGATCAATTGCTGAAGCTTGAATAAAATACCAGTTTCTTAACAACTGCATAATGTTATGGTACCAGTTGATGTGTGTTTCGATAATTTCACCTGTACGTGGATCATGCACGTTTGGTCCACTTGCATTTGCAATATCAGAAGGTTTATATACGATCACACTATGTCTGGCATCTTCTATGCTCCATGATGGATCATTTGGTGCTTCTTTAGCTACGATAGCATTTTTAAAGCCTGCTTTTTCAAAAGCAACCTGCCAGTCATTTACACCTTGAATAAGGTAAGGAACCCATTTCTTTGGAGTTGCCGGATCGATATAATAAACAATTTGTTTTTTAGGCTCAACCAATTCACCTCTTTTATATTTTTCAATGTCTTCAGCTTTTGGTTCTAATTTCCAACGGGTAATTAATGATTGGTTTTTTACACCTTGTGAATTGGCATCAAAATCAACATAACCTGTAGCGAAATAACCTACTCTTGGATCAAAGAATCTAGGTTTCATTTCTTTCGATGGCAACAATACCATTGAACTGTTTAGTTCGTAGGTCGCTGGTGTTGAAGATGGAGCTCCCCCCATCATACCCATCGCCCCTTGTGGCGCAGATTTCATATAGGTTTTAAGTGTCCTGATCTCAATATTCATAGGAAAAGCTTTAATTTCCTTGATATAGCTTCTATCAGCTATCTGACTACCTAGTGACAATGATTTTTTTGCTCCTGCATCAAAAAAGAAAATATCATTATCGCTGTTCATATAATCTGTAACATCGATAACAACACCTTTAACACCAGAAATAGAATCTTTAGCAAAAGCTTTGATGTCAAATGAAGCTACCAAAGGCTGAATGTTGGAATTCATTACAGATTTGTACATCCCTTGTTCTGTAGTGTCTTTAGAACGCTCGCCAAAAGAGATACTCTTTAAATATATTTTGTTTGAAGGTCCTTTTTCAAAGCTGATCACGTTGTCGCCAATCTGATCACCGCCATAACCGATCATGGAAGCACGGTTACCAGCAGCAGCTTTGCTTATTCTATTTACAGTTAAGATCTCTCTACCCAATAATGAATCTGCGATTTCAAAGAAATAACGATCTTCTACTAAATGAACTTTAAATAAACCTTTGTCTGTTTTTGCTTTCGCCGTTATAACCTGGTTATAAGGTTTTGGGGCCGATGCTGGGCCACCCGGACGATTCATTGCATTCGGATTAGCTCCTGGTGGTACGGTAGCCGGTGCTTGAGTTGGCGTTTTTGGATTTTTTTTCTGCGAAAAACCCTGATAGCTGGCGCAGAAAAGCACCAGTGCGATCAAACTTAATTTCTTCATTTAGATTATAGTTTTTATATGAGTGTTTGGTAAGTATGGTATAACGTTATGATAAGAATAATAAACTTCAAAAAAGCTATTGTTCTTATCATAACGTTAATTGAGTCGATATTTATTTCTTAAAAGCAGCCAAGCCACTTTTAAGATAAGCTGCATATTCTTTAGCATCAAAGATTGCACCTTGAGCAGGCACCAGTGGAGTCAAATCATGTCCGGCCAATACATATAATGGCTGAGCATTTGATCCGTATTTTGTGGCCTGGAAATCTAAGTTCCAATAACCTAAATCATCTGTTTTGCGTTTTAAAATATCAGAGTAATGAACTTTCTCTGCCGGCATTTTAATGTTACGATCATCAGCATACAGCTGGATCAATACATATTCTTCATTGATCAGGCGGGCAACTTCTTTGTCGACCCAAACCAGATCTTCCATTCTTCTACAGTTTACACAAGTGTGTCCGGTAAAGTCAAGCATAACAGGTTTACCTACCTTTTTCGCGTATTCCAATCCTTCTTCTAAATCAAAGAATGGGTGAAATCCTACAGGTGGTTTCAATGACTC
>NZ_FNEX01000029.1 GCF_900100435.1 Pedobacter sp. ok626
ACTTTTGATCAATGGCCATTCAGTTTTAACTTGCTCAGAAAAGTCTGAAAAACCGATGTTATCCACTCCGGCAGCTCCTTTGTTCCCTACAACCCGATCATAAGCCGGATACAGATTGCTTTTACTGATAATTTCTTCGAGTAACATGTCGAATTGCATTTTTTTTTCTCTGTTTCCTTGTTTCCTGCTTTCTTTCAAGATATCGCTCAGCGCTCCCTGCTACCTTTCTGCTTCCAGCATATTCCTTACAGAGCAGCTCTCCATTCGGAGTTTTCTGCTTTCTTTACGATAGTCCCATTTCCGGTAGTACTACTCGGACATTTAATGTTCAGCCCTTCCTTCTAAAAAAAAGTACTATGGCCTCTGCTGACTTCTGCGGAGGCAGTTATGTATCACTACATAACCTTGTTCCTTCGGGAGGCGCATCCCCCTCCGGCAACTACTCGGCAGACCTCCCCGGGTAAGAACGCAAACTTTCTCTCCATATACCTGTCGAATGTACAGCAGGATGTTTCGGATAGTTTAGGGCTTTGTTTTGTTATGCAAACTCACCCACATCCAACTGCCTAATTCGCTTCCTGTTCGTCAGGCCAGAGATTTACCGCCGGCTTCCTTCAGATTCCTCCTCGCGGAGGACACCCTTGCCTTAAGTTAACGCTTCCCACTATCAAGGTGCGTTCGGGACTTCCACCCTAGAGTTTGCGCCCGTGCCGGGCGCACATAAAAAAGGCTGATAGTTCTATCAGCCTTTTTTCTTACCGGTAACTTGGTGTCTGCGATTTAATTCTCGATCCTTCACCAGTTTCCATGAACTTGCTATCATACTTAATAATAGCAAACAGTGCGATCAAAGCCATGGCAATCAGCACCACTATTCCTATATAGCTCCTTTCTTTATCTTTTTTAAGAAGCCAACCCAAGAAAACTACCAGTGGGATTAACAATAATCCGAAAAATATATAACTAGCTGCATTCATAATTCTTTATTTATTTTAAAATTCCATTCTTGAGAGCGGAGCCACATCTTGCCCTACAAAATCCCCATTTAGGTACTTATGATACCCTGCTATGGCAATCATCGCAGCATTATCCGTACAATACTCAAATGCCGGGATATAAACATTCCAACCCAATTGATCAGCCATACTCTGCAACCCTTGTCTTAAACCGCTATTCGCAGAAACTCCACCAGCAATGGCAATTTCTTTTATTCCGTATTGCAGAGCTGCTTTCTTTAGTTTACTCAGTAAAATATGCACAATGCTATGCTGAACTGATGCGCAAATATCATTTAAATGGTCCGCAATAAAATTGGGATTCTCTTTCTCTTGTGCCCTGATAAAGTATAATATGGAGGTTTTTAACCCACTAAAACTATAATCTAATGCTTTGATTTGGGGATCAGCAAATTTAAAAGCTTTTGGATCGCCTTGTTTTGCATGTTTATCGACTAATGGCCCACCTGGATAAGGCAAACCTAATATTTTTGCTGTTTTATCGAAAGCTTCACCGGCAGCATCATCTAAAGTCTCCCCCACTATTTCCATGTTAAAGTAGTCTTTAACCAAAACAATCTGTGTATGTCCACCCGATACGGTAAGGCAAAGAAAAGGAAATTTAGGCTTCGGATCGTCAATAAAATGTGCCAGAATATGCGCATGCATATGATTTACCGATATAAGCGGCAAGTCAAGCGCCAATGCAAATGACTTGGCAAATGATACGCCAACCAATAATGAACCTAATAAACCTGGCCCTCTGGTAAAAGCAATAGCTTTTAGCTCCTTTTTGTTAACTTTAGCATCTGTTAATGCTTGTTGAATAACCGGAACAATATTTTGCTGATGTACCCTTGAGGCAAGCTCAGGTATTACACCACCATAATTTTTATGAATTGTTTGGTTTGCAATAACATTGGCAGTAATTTTGCCGTTGTTACATATGGCAACCGAAGTTTCATCGCAAGAAGATTCTATAGCAAGTATTACAGACACGAGTATTTATAATTAAGCTACAAAACTATTAAAAAACTATTACAAATACTTCTTTGGCTTGTTGCATCAGTAATTTTACTAGTTGCGATCGTTATTTTTTCCCTCCAGTTTAAGCCGGTGCAAACCTATGTGGCCAAAAAAGCCGCTGCTTACCTCTCAGACGAATTAAATACCACAGTATCATTAAGTAGCATCTACATAAAACCCTTTACTTCGGTCGTTATCGAGGATTTACTAGTACTTGATCAACAAAAGGACACCATATTAAACACCCCAAAATTCATTGTAAGCCTTAATCAGTTCTCCTTAAAACAGCGGGTAATAGCGATCAATACGGTTCAGATCAACAAAGGGTCATTTTTCTTAAAATCGTTTAAGGATAGGTCAACTAACCTGGATTTTATCATAGACTACTTCGATTCTGGTCCCAAAACAGTTAAAAAGAAGAAAAAACCCTACCAAATATCCTTCGACAGAATTATATTGAATAATTTCAGTTTCAAGTACAAGAACTTCAGAAGGGATACCATAATGAAAGGGATAAACTTTGATGATGTTGCCTTGACTAACCTAAATGGTATTTTTGAGGGATTCAATACTAAGGGACATATCCTTCAAACTCAGATAAAGGATCTAACCTTTAAAGAGAAAAGTGGGTTTTACCTTAAAAATTTAACTGCCCTTACAACAGTAGACACCAATAGCATTGAGTTGAAAAACCTGATGCTGGTGACAAACAGAACCAGGTTGACTGATTATTTTCAAATGCGCTTTAAAACGTTTGATGATTTTAATGACTATTTCAACAAGATAAGGATGAAGGCCAATTTTGTTGATAGTCATGTTTCCTCACACGACGTTTCTTTCTTTACATCTGAACTTGATCAGATGAACTTAGATATCGACATCGACGGTCAGATTACCGGTTTTGTGAATCATCTACGCGCCAAAAAACTTACCGTTAAAGCTGGTAAAGCAACCTACATAAAGGGTGACTTTGTGCTAAAAGGACTGCCCAATCTCAACGAAACTTTTATGGACATGAAAGTTGACATGGCTGGAACAAATAAAGCTGATCTTGATGAAATCGTAACGGATATAACCGGTAAGAAAGCAAAAGTAATCCCTAAAATCATAGATAAATTTGGAAACATTAATTTCAACGGATCTTTTACCGGTTTTAAAAATGACTTTATTGCCTACGGTGAATTCAAAACCAAATTAGGTAGAGCGGTATCGGATGTCAACATGAAAATAGACAAAAAGGGAGTCCCGTCCTATACCGGCAATGTTAAAACGTATGATTTCAATCTAGGAAGCTTAATTAATGAAAAAACGTTAGGCCGAATTACGGCTTCACTATATGTAAAAGGGCGGGGAACAGAGATCAATCACTTATCAGAAACACTAAATGGAGATATCGACTACATTGATTTTAACAATTATAGATATAGGAACGTTAAAATTGATGGAACTTTTGACAAGAAATATTTTGATGGTAGTTTAAAAATTAACGACAAAAACGTCCAACTTATTTTTGATGGCGGGGTTAACCTGAATCCAAAATTACCAGTATTCAATTTTAAAGCAACCATCAAAAATGCCAAGTTGAGGGCCCTTAAACTATATAAAGATTCGCTGAAAATTGACGCTGTATTTAGCACCAATTTTTCTGGAAGTAACCTGGATAACATCCAGGGACACCTTCGACTGCAGGAAATAAAACTGGACAATGTAAAAGGGATTTACAACATTGACTCTGTTGAACTACAAGCGAGTGGTGTGGGAAAAGACCGCAGCTTGGCCATAAAATCCGATATACTTGATGCTAGTATTAAAGGTCAGTACGACTTAAATACGCTCCCTTCCTACTACAAGACTTTAGCAAAAAGATACATCCCATCTTTAAAAACGGATATTGTTAAATTCAAGGATCAAATCTTTCAGTTCAATTTAAACATAAAAAGATTTGAACCTATAGCCCAATTACTTGTACCAGGCTTAGAAATAGAAGATCAGGCAATTTTTGTGGGTAATTTTGATTCGCCAAATAATACAGCGACACTTAATGGTTTTATCAAGAAGCTAAAATACAATGGCGTAGTTGTGAATAACATCATTGTCGACGAAAACACAAGTACAAATCAACTACAGGCTATTATTACGTCAGACAGGGTAGATTTGAATGATAGTTTGTACATCAAAAATGTAAATATTTCCAATATTTTAAGAAATGACAGTTTATCCTTAAACGTTAAACTCTCTAATGAAGATGATGCAAATCAGCTGGATTTGAATGGGCTAATTGAGTTCTCTAAAGATACAACTGCTCGTGTAAGTATCCTACCTTCCATTTTAAAAGTTAACAATGAAGAATGGAAGATTCAGGAAAAAGTAGGAATAAGCTTTCAAGACGGCAAAACCGAAATCAACAATTTCGATCTCAACAATGGAAGGCAATTCATTACACTGGATGGAACCCTGTCCAGTGATCCCAAAGATTTACTGCTGCTTGGCTTTAAAGATTTTAGTTTAACAACCTTAAATCCTTTTGTGAAGACGCTTGGGCTTAAAATTAGTGGAAATGTGAACGGGCAAACTACCCTAGCCAACATCCTTAAGTCGCCCGAAATACACGACAATCTAAAAATAGACTCTCTGGTTTTTAACGATACCTATATTGGTAGTCTAACGGATACCTCTTCTTACGACAAAGCCAAGAATATGGCGAATATATTTACCAATATTGTTACGGCTGATAGAGAGACCTTAAGAGCGACGGGAAAACTGGACCTAGAGAAGAAAGAAATTGACTTAGGGATAAAACTCGACAAGACTGAACTGGTTATTTTAGCTCCATTTGTCAAACACCTGGTTTCAGATCTAAAAGGTAATGTCTCCGCCGACCTCACTGTAAGGGGGCCCTTTGAAAAACCTGCCATTAAAGGTTCCCTTTCTTTGGATCATGCCGCTATGACAATCAATTACCTCAAGACCAGATATACAATATCGGATGCGGTTGCGGTGAACAATAGCGTTATTGAGCTTGAGGACCTTAAACTGACAGATGTAAATGGGCATGAAGCCATCGCAAATGGTACGGTAGATTTGAATAACATCAATAACCCAGAACTCGATGTAAATGTTGAGGCCACCAATTTCATGGCCTTAAATACAACTGAAAAAGACAATTCACTATACTTTGGCCAGGCTTACGCAACAGGGACATTTAAATTTAAGGGGCCTACAAATCTGATGTATATTGACATCGATGCAAAAACTGAAAAAGGAACAGTCTTCAATCTACCTTTAAACAGTTCCGAAACCGTTTCGAGTAAAGATTTTATCACTTTTGTAAGTAAAGACACCGCTACCTACGTAAAGAAACAAACAAGCTTTGAAGGATTAACGATGAGCTTAAAACTTGATGTTGATGCAAATAGTACGGCAAACATATTTACTTCGCTGGGCAATTTGAGTGGTAAGGGAAATTCTAAAAACCTAGCACTTAAAATTAACAGCTTAGGCGACTTTGAGATGTCGGGCGACTATATTATAGAATCTGGCAGCTTTGATTTTACGGCTCAGGAGGTCATTAACAAAAAATTCAGCATCAGGCAAGGTGGCACGATAAGATGGACAGGCAACCCTACTCTCGCCCAAATCAATTTGAAGGCCATATATGCGCTTAGAGCGAGCACCACAGACTTGTATTCTGCTGCGAATAGGGACAACCCCAACCCGAATGATAGAGTTCCTGTTGAAGTTGAGATGGGATTAAGTGGTTTATTATTAAGGCCGGATATTAAACTTGATGTCTTTTTTCCTTCAAATCCTGCGATTAAAGAGGAAATGCAGACTTATTTCAATGATGACAATAACAGGAATTTACAAGCCTTAAGTTTAATCATCAGACGTAGTTTTGCCCCAGGAACTGGAAAAGAGGGCCTTGGAAAACAATTATCTTCAGGGGTAGCAAGTACTGCGACAGAGCTATTGTTTAATCAATTTAACAATGTGCTTTCCTCACTAAATCTTGATTTTGTTGACATTAACATTCGCTCTTTAAGTGAAGCGAATGCATCCTTCCGTTTTTTCCAAAACAGGATAATTTTGAATGCGGGTATTGTGGATAAAAGAACAACCAACAGCGATCTTTCCCCTATTGGCTTTGACAGCGAAAATGTAGGGGGTGAAGTAGAAGTCCTTGCCCTGATTAAAAAAGATGGAACTTTGGTAGGTAAACTTGCAAACAAACCACCCACTCAACAAAGCATCTTTAATTTTGCCCAGAATCAAAACACCAATGTTACTTCATTTGGCTTAATTTACACACAACAGTTTGATAGTTTCAAGGAGTTTTTTCAAAAGATAACTGGAAAAATCCGAAGGGAGGAAAAAAAGAAGAAATTAGCCGACAAAAAAAAGACAGCGGAAGATGATAAAAAACCTTCCGCTGTCCAGCAGCCTACTAATAATAAAGAGGCTATATTAAATGATCAAAAAAAGCTAAAAAGGAAATAAATCCTTAGCCTTTCATGATTTGGTGTCCCATCTTATCACGTTTTGTTTTTAGGTAAAGCTCATTGTGAACATTACTTTCAATTTCAATTGGAATGTTCTCTACAATCTCCAAACCGTATCCGATCAAGCCTGCTCTTTTTGTTGGGTTGTTAGACATCAATCGCATCTTGCTTACGCCTTGAGCTCTTAGGATCTGCGCACCTACACCATAATCACGCTCATCACCTTTGAAGCCCAATTTTATATTCGCTTCTACGGTATCAAAACCTGCATCTTGTAAGTTATATGAACGTAGTTTATTGATTAGTCCGATTCCACGTCCCTCCTGGTTCATGTAAACAACAACCCCTTTACCTTCTTTATCTATCATTTCTAAAGCTTTGTGAAGCTGTGGTCCACAATCGCAACGACATGACCCAAATATATCACCAGTTACACAAGAGCTATGCACCCTTGCCAATACCGGCTCATCTGGTGTCCATTTTCCTTTACTAATAGCTAAATGAGTGGCATTGTTATCCAATTGCGTATAGGCAGTCATGTTAAAATCGCCCCATTGCGTAGGTAAGTTAATCGTAACTTCTTCCTTAATCAGGCTTTCTTTACTTAATCTATAAGCAATAAGATCCTTGATAGAGATGATTCTTAGCTGATGTCTTTCTGCGATTTTAAGCAAATCCGGAAGCCTTGCCATTTCACCATCATCCTTTAAAATCTCCACAAGCACACCAGCGGGTTTCATCCCAGCTAGAATAGCTAAGTCTACAGCGGCTTCTGTATGACCTGAGCGTCTCAGTACCCCACCATCTTTAGATCTTAGCGGAAATATGTGTCCTGGTCTTCCAAGCTCAGCAGGATCGATATTAGGGTTAATTAATGCAAGAATCGTTTTAGATCTATCAGATGCCGAAATCCCTGTGGTACACCCGTAGCCAAGTAAATCTACGGAAACTGTAAAATTAGTTTCATAAGCAGCAGTGTTTTTACCCACCATAGGCTCCAGACCAAGTTCATCACATCTTTGTTCCGTTAATGGAGCACAGATTAAACCTCTGCCATAAGTAGCCATAAAATTGATAACTT
The DNA here is from genome assembly GCF_900100435.1 of Pedobacter sp. ok626. Classification (GTDB taxonomy): domain Bacteria; phylum Bacteroidota; class Bacteroidia; order Sphingobacteriales; family Sphingobacteriaceae; genus Pedobacter. The sequence continues at coordinate 7,602 of NZ_FNEX01000029.1, forward strand.
CTGGGGTAGCGTTCTCAGCCGCAGTTAAGAAATCACCTTCGTTTTCTCTGTCCTCATCGTCTACAACGATAATAACTTTTCCTGCTTTTATATCCGCAATAGCATCTTCTATTGCATCGAGTTTAATTTCCATTTTATAAGTATATCAATCCTCAAATCCTAAATCAATTTGAAAATCTATTAATTTACGCTGCAAAGTTACAACCTTCCAACACAATTTCACGCCTTAAAATATCATAAATAAGTAATGAATAGCGGGTTGTGGGATTGCCATCCCTCTTAAACTGCCTTTGAAGGTGATTTCCTTTTAAATATTTTAAAAATCTTAATGAATACCTGCTTGAAATTATTAATATCAAACAAAGCTGAATCGACAGTTGCTTTATATGTCAGGAAAGCGCCTAAAGGAGATAAAACAATAATAGCCAGCCACATACCGAAAAACGGAGTTAAAGATCCTTGGGTTGCAGACTTCTCGGCAACAGTGGCGATGATGTGATAAATGAGGAAGAACACAATGGCGACTACAACGGGTAAACCAAGCCCACCTTTTCGTATAATTGCCCCTAAAGGAGCCCCAATAAAGAACAGCAATAGACAAGAGAAAGCTAGTGTGAATTTCTTTTGATATTCAATCTCGACTTTGATAATGGCTCTTGTCCGATCACCATAGTCAGCAATTCTTGCAGATGTGGTTTGCATCACAGAGTTCGCTTGATCTAATGCACTTTGTATAACCGATAACTTTTGGTTCTTGGGAACTACATTTAGAACGGGTGCATCTACACTCTTTGCTTTCTCAATTACCTTTGTATATCCTTTTGTATAATTATTTTGTTTGTAATAACTACTTAGGTTTAAAGCGGCGAACTTATTTATACTATCTAGTTCGCGGGATAAAGAATCTTTCTTTTTAGATAGCCCTTTTAAATTGAGCATCTGTGTATTGCCCCTAAAACCTTCTTCATCCGTCCTATTCATCTTAAAACTAGAGATATCGAACTTTTGATCTGTTTCCTTAAAGCGCATCCTCGTTAACTCTTGCCTTGGATTAAAAGATGAACTTTTCCCACTAGACTCTTCATACCTTACGCCATCATGGAGATTCAATACCAAGTGGTTATCATCTTTGGACATCCTGCCTTCTTTGGCAATAATGATTTTAGCTATCCCATTGTTCCCGGTATGATCATAGATCATTACGTTATGCAACTCTCCATCATCATTCTTTTTGTCGACCCTAATGGAATATCCCGGAATACTATTGTTAAATACACCCTCCTTAATTAAGAAAGACAGTTTCTTGTTCCTAATGTCCCAAAGCAAGGAACCAAACTTTAAATTTGCCTTAGGCAGCATGTAATCTGAAAAAATGAAGGAACTGATGGCCAGGAAAATAATCACGACCAACAAAGGCATCATGGCCTTTTGCAAAGAGATACCGGCAGATTTGATGGCTACCAATTCATAATTCTCTCCTAAAGTACCGAATGTCATGATGGATGACAGCAGTATCGAAAGTGGAAGTGCCATGGAAACATTAGCCGCAGAGGCATAATACATCAGCTCAAGTATAACGTACCACTCAAATCCTTTTCCGATTAGTTCGTCGACATACTTAAACAAAAAAAGCATTAACAGTATAAACATCACTATAAAAAAAGTGACGAAGAATGGCTTTATAAATGCTTTGACAAGTAGTAAATGAATCTTTTTCAATGTACAAATGTAGGCAAAGCCAACGAAAAATTAAGCACCTAATACGCTATGCAGGTAGTTTATCTGATTATCCCAAATCAATGTACGCTCGGCCATGGTATCTTCAGTAGCAAAATCCGTTATCGAAAGGGCTACATCATTGGTTAATTCGTCCTGAACAATTTCCATTTCGAAATAGCAATGTGGGTCGTCATCAATCCATTTAAATTTAACGAGTTTGTTTTCCTTTATACTAAGCAATTTCGCTTTTTGTATCTCATCATCCCATGTGAAGGTATATGTTTGATCGCGGAATACAACATCATCCGCAAACCATTGGGACAGGCCATTTGGCTCGCTAATAAAGCTAAATAAAATACGTGGAGACGATCTCAATTCATATTCTAGGGTAAATTTTTTCTTTTCTGACATCGTTAAACGCTTACTTTCTGATTTGTTAGATAATTTTTAACATTTTCTAAAGGAAAGTAAATTTTTCTATAGTTGCAACTCTTTAGAAAATCGCACCTGTTTTTTAATGAATAAATGCGCTATAATGCAAGTCAAAATGGCTAGAACGCAAGTCCTGAAGTATATTAACAGATCTACATCCGCTGAACACTAATTAAAATTTAAGTGATTTATCTTTGTTAATACTCAGACCGAATGCAGGTAGATAGACAATCAAAGACTTATTCCACATTTAGAAAATAATTTTTTCAAATTTTCAGCGGTGCTTTCGCAGCCTGGATAGCACTTACTAATAGGCCTTTACTGGTAGTCTTCTGGTAGTCTACTTGCAGTTGGATTTTTACCGAACAAAGACGAACGAGAGACGAACCAAAGTCGAGGCAATAACGACTATGTAAAGAGCCACGGCACAGGGTTCCTGCAAGCCTCAAGTCGTTCCGAAAGAAATCTGATTTTTTTGCGCGGCTGTTTTACCGCTGTGAACGTAAATATAAGAAAAATGAATATATACTGAACATAAAACGGGAGTTTGCTCATCCTGCTTTCAATCTTTTGTCCTGTGTAGTGCATAGCTTATAATATATTATCATCATTAATTATATCTTTCAGCAGCACAAAGTAAAATAACTAGCTCATTATCACAACGAAACCACTTTCTTAAAGCTTATTACAGATTTTTTTTTATTATTTGAAATCATTCTCCTATATTTGCAGCTCTAAAAAATACAGATAATACATTTGTATTATATAAAAACCCGGCGGGGTAGCTCAGATGGTTAGAGCGCAGGATTCATAACCCTGAGGTCGGCAGTTCGATTCTGCTCCCCGCTACTGATTAAAAGCTCATCGAAAGATGGGCTTTTTTTGTTTGAAGCTATTTCATTTTATCTAAATCGAATCAGAGACTCTTTTCTATTGGTATGTCCGTAGAATTCCTACGGGAAGCTACGGATAGCTGGGAACCATCTGTCAAGCTGGGATAAATATTTATAGGGTGCCAAATAGCTTCTGCCACCATGAACGTCCTACCTTTGGTAAGGTGCTGTTAGCTGCTGGTTTTTCTTGGGAGATTGTTGTATCTGTCATTTCGGTAAGTTCATTGATTTGTCTGTCGTGTTTTGATTGCCAAAATTCATTTCGTTCCTCCTCAGGAACATCATAAAGGTTAAAGATTTTATTAATTCTAAACTTCGATGTAATAATATATTCTTTAGCTATTTCCAAATGACTTTCAAAATGTGTATGAAACATTAGTCCATAAATTCCAAGGGTAATGGCAAATGGAATATTGCTACAATCTTTTTCCAATGTCACTCTTGCTCCCCTCGAATGTTCCATATCAATCAAAATTGTTCCATTTTCTGAACCCTTTTTTCCAATTGTCCACCCATTTTCGAAATCTGACCAATCGAGGTCTATAAGTTTTTTAAAAAGTAAAGCGGAGAGCTCTATAACAGATATGTTGTCTATCTCGGTAGCTACTTTAAAGGCTTTGGGGAATATTGAAATACCTATATAGATATTATAATGCAAAACAAGTTCACTGTTGTTGTATCTAAAATCCCAGTAGAACGTGTCAGTATCTTTAAGTTTGTTTGAAAATTCTAGATTAAAATGATTTACTAAAAGATCTGCAACCCTATAAAATTTTTCAAAGTCACAATCATTGTATATAATTGCTTCGGTCCATCCTTTATCTGTTTCTAATTTTATTTCCATTCCTATCTTGTGGGTATTTAAACTTACAGCTAAAAAGCGAATATTTTATTTTGGTTCAGAATATTTCCAGTTAAATAGATCAACACTAGCTGTTCGCGTAGATATTAAATTTTAACATAGCTTGCCACTTTAGCCAATTCCTGCAAATGAGACAAGAAATAATTCGAAAGTTGCCCAGTAACCGCTACTGATCAGAAGCTCATCGAAAGATGGACTCTTTTTTATTTACAAGGGCCTTTAATTAACCTAAAATTTTTCTGTTGTTGCAAAATAAAACTATCGAAACCCCGCACACGCGATGCGTATGCGAGGGGCAGATTTGTACAGGATTTTGGGATTTTCGACAGGTATTTTAATAAGTTTCGCATACTTGGCAATCTATTCTAGTGACGCCAGAGGAGAACAAATTTTGCCGAGATATTCATATTAATCATTAATTTGCTTCTTTAATAATCAGCAATGAGCGACGAAGATTTTTTTGAGGATTTGGTGAAATCATTTCCAATTCTAAAAATAGATATTGAGGAGGAAGATATCTATATGGTTCATATGCGTATGGAAGTGTTTGCGAGGTACACTAATAAGCTGATAGTGGAAAACAATATCCCGGAAATAACTAAATGTTTTGATTTCCTTGAATCGAGGATTGATCTTATGAGTGACTCCTTAAATAACGCCTTGAATGTTTCATACTGCGAAGCATTACTATTAGGCGAAAATGCAAAAAAAATGGCCGCAATAGTCCAAACAATGCCCACGAAGCTGTCAGTTGTATATGCAGAGTATGAACAGTATTATGCAGATATATGGAAAAGGTATCGCGACTCAGGTCAGTAGAATAGTTTTATCAGGATTTTGAACGACCGAAAAGTGTACATCAGGCCTGATGCACACTTTTGGCGATGCTCCTTGCAAACCGTTCGATGCCTTTTTGCGGGTATTTTCAATCTGCCTAAAAAAGCTATTGAAGAACTTTTATCTAGGTAGTTCGATGTCCCAAATCCAAGTGCGAAACAAATACAAATTAATCTTCAAGTTTGTTTAATCTAGCTAAACGACGCAAATCTTCTATAAATTCATTCGTGAATCTATGTCCTAACGCTATTACCTCCGAAGCAGGCTAAACTTAGCAAGAGGCTGGTCAATTATTGAAATTGACCAGTCTCTTGCGTTAATTTTATCTCCAACAATTAAATTCCCTGCTTGATCCGGTTGGTTTCTGTATCATCGGTATTTCTTGACGCTTTATTTCCTTTGCTGTTTCCAAAACGGTAAAGAATGCTGATCATTGTTTTTCTATTATCTTTATATGCTGTATTGAACTGATGCACACCATTGACAATGCCCTTATATTTCCGCTGACTGGTTTTAAAAATATCAGATGAATTGAGGGAAAAAGTTAATTTTCTGTCCATAAACATCGCTCTTAAACTTAAATCAGTTGCATAATAAGCCGAACTGATCAATCGGTTAGCTACTTCAGGAAACTGATACCAAAATGTAGCATTCGCCATTAACGTTTTCTTTGTGTTGAGGGTAAAAGTATTATCCGTTGAGACATAACCGCTCCATTGTTTTAACGTTCCTTCTGCAATTGCCCCGTTTGATTTAGACCTTTCCACATAAACATTAAACTGATTGTTGTTTTCCCACCAGCTTATTTTATTGATGGTCAGTGTTTCACTCAGGCCGGTGGTTACTGAATTTGCATAATTCCGTTGCACACGGGATTGAATGTTACTTTCCGGGTCGAAAAAGTCAAGGGTGCTAAATCCATTGGAAACAAAATTGGAGTAAACAGAAGTACTCAACCAATCCTTATAATTGTAATTTAACTCGAAATTATTGCTAAAGGATGGTTTCAGGAACGGATTTCCTTCCTCGTAGACGTTAATGGCGCTATAAAGTCTGGCTGGATTCAACAAGCTGTAATCTGGCCGGTTAATTCTCCTGCCGTAAGTAAAGGAAAAAGCATTGTTTTCATTCGGGCTATGCTTCAGATAAAAAGTAGGAAACAACTGGACATAATCGTTTTTGTTTGCGGATGTTTGCAAAGAGGAACTTCCGGTAGTCTGGGTCATCTCCATTCTTAAACCCAATTTCATGCTCCATTTGTTGAAATTCTTATCTGCCGTTGCATACAGCGACTGTGTGTTTTCTTTATAGTCGAATAGGTTATTGTTGCGCACAATCGCATCTGAGCTAGGCTCATAGACCAGGTCGTTTTTACTTTTGATATTTGAGATTTTGGCCCCCAACTCCAGACTGGCGAATTTATAGGGTAAGCTGAGGTCTAATTTGCTGGAAAAGATGTCAAAGCGTTCATCCTGAGCTAAACCAACAGGCTGGTAATTATTTAACAATTCCAGCTCAGGCAAATAACTCTTACTTTGGAAATGATTGTTATCAATGGTTCCGTATTTAAAATAATTGGAAGTAAATTCTATCTTTTTTCCTGAGGTATCAATTTTATGATCCAGATAGAATTCAAAGTTTCTCAGCGTATACTTCAATTTATCTTTGCCAGTAAGCACTAATGTGGAATCTAAAAGCCGGCCTGTGGCGTAGAATGCGCCATTCTCCTTCGAATCAATCGTGTAATGACGTGCACCCTCCATGTATTTTACGCCTATTATTGTGTTTGCGGTTAAATCGTAATCCACCCTGATATCTCCTCTTCCTCCTTTTCCAGTTGTTAGCTCATCCAGCTGCCGCTCCCATAAGCTTTTTGGGCCAGAAAAAGCAGAAAAAGACTTAGATTCTATTTTCAAATAAACACCACTTAGGTTACTGCTGAGGTGAAGCTTCCCCTGATTATAATTGAAGATCCCTGTTAGGCCGGCGGTGTATCTGCTGGCTATAATACCACCAGTATTGATCATGCCGTTGAAGCCCTGCTCGCCATTCTGCTTTAATACAATATTGATCAGGCCTGAGTTTCCGTCTGCTTCATAACGTGCCGAAGGATTGGTGATGATTTCAATTCTTTTGATGTTGCCAGAGGGAATTGACTTCACATAGCTGATCAGATCAACACCCGAAAGCTGGATCAATTTATCATTTACCATGATTTTAATGCTGTTCTTTCCGACGATATTGATACCATTATCATTGATGCGAACCCCGGGTGCCTTGCTCAGTGCATCAATCCCATCTCCGCCAATGGCAGACAGGCTATTTTCTACATTGAATAAAATCCGGTCTGTTTTACGGACGATGAGTGGCGCCTTCATATAAATATTGACCTCCTTCAATTGCTTGCCCTGTCTGGTTAACCTCACAAGCAAAATGGTATCCTGATGAAGGGCATCAGGTAAATCTACAAACGTAGATTCAAAGCCTATGGCACTAATGACCAGTTGATGTTGTAAGGTTTGCTTTGGATTCAGCAGGAAGACACCGATGCTATCTGTGATGCTGGTTTGTACAATGGATTTTTCTGATTTTTTCTGCAGAAGGATGCTGGCAGAAATTACGGGCTGATTGTCCTCGTCGATTACTTTTCCTTTGATTAAATGTTGTGCGGATCCGGCTAAAGTAATAAAAGTTAGGAAAATGGCAAGTAGGTTTCTTTTCATTAAGTAAGTTCTAGTTTTACTCATGATGATTTTCCTATAAGTATTCCATAAATGAAGTTTCAATAACATATTGCCACGATTATATATTGACAATCCAAATCGTTCAGTTTGATCGGGATTGTCAGTGATAATATTTTGTAGTTCTTGAACCTGACTTTGAAAAGAGAGATAATTTCTTTGTAATCCAATTCATTGCCTTGAAATCAGGAAACCGAATTTCTCAACTCCAATAACTAATGAGATTTAAAGTAATATTTGCTCCGGAACAAACTAAGCTGCGTGAATTATTTTGCACCCTCATTTTGAGCATTTAGCTTGCTCTGAATTAACAAAAGATAAGATTGAACATTCGAACTTAATAAGCTTACCGATTTTTCTAATTGGCCCAATAATACAGAACGGGTTTGTAAATCGTCCTCGGAGTAACTGCCACCCTTATTAAAGAGCAGATCAAGCATGCGGTTATCGGCTCCATTCAACTCAATATCCGACCATCTTTTTTTGATATTTTGCTGTATAGATAGGTTGCTATTGCCTATGTTGAGTTCTTTCCTGTTCATGAGTTGCCATATAAATTCCGGGTATTGACTGGACACTGGTGGCTCGGTCCAGATATCTGAAATCAGATTTCTTTCATATGTAAAATCTACTTTGTTGTGCCCGGTTTGCAGGAGCTTGGCACCCAAGTAGGCCGATACTATTGCCCCTCCAATTACAATTATATTTTGTGGTGTACTGCTTTTTACAAAAACAGGCGCCACTGCGGTTGCCGAGCCGGCAAATATGGCAGCTATGGTTAAATTATTCGCTCTCTTTGATTTGTAACCGTCCAGAAAAACGGTGGCCCTTTTTGTCCTTTCAGCTTCACAACTAAGCTCAGACTGCAGTGCATCAAAAACCGATTTCACCCTCAATACCTTTTCAGTAAGGCGCTGTCGTTGTTCCAATCGCTTAGCCATTGCTCCGGCGGACCTATCGCTTTGAGTGATCAACAGCTGTTTAATAACGGGTACTATCCCAGTAGCGTTAGCTACCAGGATTTCATTTTTTGAAAATCTGTTACTTAGTAACGAATCATCTTTCAATAGCGAATCTGGATTAGTAAAAGATGGTTCAATTTCTCTAAAACCAGCATTGATATTTGACACACAATAATCATCCTTCATGATCAGACGAAACTGGGACGCTTTTCTGGAAGTATTGCAGCTCATTAACAGCGGCAGAATGCCAATTAAAAAAAATGAAAATGCATGGAGCTTAGTTTTATTTTTCATGACAGTTTGAGTTTAAAATGTATTAGCGATAGCTCCATTGGCTGTGACACCACCCTTTGCAGAAGAGTAATTAAAGTTTCCGATTGATCCATTAGGTAAATAACCCGGAGAAAGGCTGTTTTGGCGACGTTGTGTTTGCATGGCTATTGTTATTTGATATTTTGCTGTGCTAAACTAAACGATACCATAGCAATGGGTTATCGTTATTCGGCGAACGGGCAAATACTATCGCTAAATGCTATGATACCAATTAAAGCAGGAAACCAAGCTACAGCCGCTATGATTTTAGCCTAACAGGCCATTAATTGGTTTCAACGACACTATTTCCTTGTTCAACGAAAATCATCCATGGCGTTTTAATAAGGACCCTAATTTTAGGATATAATAAAAAAACACTAAAACACGATCGCCATGAAAACATTAGCATTACCTCCTTACATTTCTTTTGTCCATAAAAAAAATAACCGAACTAAAAATCCGGCTCATGTGCGTTTAGCAGTTATGTCCTGCCCAATCAAGGCATTATTTAGTAATTATAGCCAGCCCCCAAAATTTGAATAAATATCAATCCGCCTTCAGTAGTAGTTGTTTTTAACTATGAAACAACATGACAGCATATGCCTAATTATACACACCTTTTAAAGTTAAATCATTATGTCTAAAACCATAGCATCAAAATTAGTAGAGATACTAGAACACGCCGGTGTAAAACATATACATGGCGTAGTGGGCGATTCGCTCAATGGAATTACCAATGAACTGCGCAAATCAGGTAAAATAAAATGGATCCACTACCGTCATGAGGAGGCGGCAGCATTTGCTGCGGGTGCAGAAGCGCAATTGACCGGCAGATTAGCAGTTTGCGCGGGCAGCTGTGGCCCGGGCAATATGCACCTGATCAACGGTTTATATGATGCACATCGCAGTAATGCGCCCGTGTTAGCTATTGCGGCACAGATCCCCAGCGAGCAGATAGGCACCAGCTATTTTCAGGAAACCAGGCCGGAGGCGTTATTCCGCGAATGCAGTTATTATTGCGAAACTATTACTTCTGGAAAACAAATGCCCAGGGTATTGCAGATCGCTATTCAAACAGCAATTAGCATGAAAGGTGTATCGGTAGTGAGCTTATCCGGAGATGTGGCTATGCAGGCAGTCAACAACGATGAACTGGAACATCCATTATTTTTAAACCGCCCGCTTACCCGTCCATCAGATACCGACCTTAATGTACTGGCAAAGCTCATTAGCCAGGCTGAAAAGATCACACTGCTCTGTGGGGCTGGTTGCGCCGGGGCTCACGACGAATTAATTGCCCTGGCCGGCCTGCTGTCTTCGCCTATGGTGCATGCGCTTCGCGGGAAGGAGCATGTTCAATATGATAATCCATACGATGTTGGCATGACCGGCCTGATCGGCATGGCATCCGGTAATCATGCGGTGAAAACCTGTGATCTGCTGCTGATGCTGGGTACTGACTTCCCCTACAAGGAATGGTACCCCGATGGTGCAAAAATTGTCCAGCTTGATATTCGGCCCGAACGCTTGGGCAGGCGGTGCAAACTGGATTTGGGGCTTACGGGCGATGTAAGTGAAACCATCAAAGCTTTATTACCAATGGTGATTGCAAAAACGGATAGCGTATTCCTGAAAGATTGCCAGGAACGCTATCGGCAAAATCGCCAAAACCTTGATAAACGCGCCGCAGGTGAAACAGGGAAATTGATACACCCCGAATACCTCACTAAAGTTTTAAGCGATCAAGCAGAACCAGATGCCATATTTACCGCCGATGTAGGCACACCGACCGTTTGGGCGGCGAGGTATCTGCAAATGAAAAAAAACAGAAGGCTGATCGGTTCATTTAGCCACGGTTCTATGGCTAGTGCAATGCCCCAGGCAATTGGTGCACAACTGGCATTTCCCGAAAGGCAGGTGATCTCCTTATCGGGCGATGGCGGTTTTGCAATGATGATGGGCGATATCCTGACCATTTACCAATATGATCTGCCGGTAAAACTGATCATTTATAACAATGGTTCATTAGGATTTGTAGCCATGGAAATGAAGGTAATAGGTATGCCGCCGTTCGGTACCGAACTTAAAAACCCCGATTTCGCAAAAATGGCAGAGGCAATTGGCATAATGGGTATACGCGTAGAAAATTCAGAAGATTTACCGGCTGCGGTAGCAAAGGCTTTGGCGCACAAAGGACCGGTTTTGATAGATGTGTTAACCAACCCAACAGAACTGGCCATGCCGCCGCAGATTAATTTTGAAGAAGCAAAAGGATTTGGAATCTATATGGTCCGCCAGGCGCTTTTAGGCAACGGTACCGAGGTTTTAGAAACATTGCAAACAAATTTTTTAAAATAGTTATGAAAGTATCCATCATCGGCGGGTCTATCGGTGGGTTGTTAACAGGCATCGCCATGCAAAAAACCGGACATCAGGTAGATATTTATGAACGGTCAGCAACAGCAATGCAAGGCCGGGGCGCGGGGCTGGTTGTACAAGCTGAATTAATGAATTATATGATACATCAAGGCATATCCAGCCACCAGCTGTTTGGTGTTCCAGCTGCGCAAAGGCAAATCCTGAATGGCCAGGGATATCCGGCCTACAGCTATGACAACGACACTTCATTTACATCATGGAATTATCTTTGGCAACAATTAAAGGCTTATTTTCCGGCGGCAAACTACCACTACAATCATCAGTTGGTAAATTTGCAGCAAACAGGCAAAATTGTAAACGGCACTTTTGCCGATGGCAGCCAAATTGAAACTGATTTGCTTATTGGCGCCGATGGATATAATTCGGTAGTGCGTCAGCATCTTTTCCCCGACATAGCCCCCCTATACGCGGGTTATGTTGCTTATCGCGGCCTGATACCCGAAGACGAATTGACAGCAGAGGAAATTGATTTTTTTGCCAATAAGTTTACTTTGTACCCCTACAGTAATTCTCATTTACTGGCTTATCTTGTGCCGGGCAATCATGGCGAACTGGGCAAAGGCAGGCGGCAATTAAACTGGGTTTGGTACCTAAACAAAACTCAGGCCCAACTTAAAGACTTGATGATTGATAAAAATGGCGTTGAGCGGCAATATAGTGTACCCGCAACGTTCTTACGTGATGCAAATATCGCTGAATTAAAAACCAGAGCCCAAATTGAATTGCCCGAGATACTATCGGCAAGGGTACAACAAACCCAAAACCCTTTTGTGCAGGTAATTGTTGATATGGCAGTTCCAAAAATGTATCAGGGCCGGGTTGTCATACTTGGAGATGCAGCATCATTAGTAAGGCCGCATACTGCGTCTGGAACTGCTAAAGCGTATGAAGATGCTGCAGCACTCGCTGCTGTATTGACAGACCATTCCACCCTAGCAAGTGCCTTACAACGGTGGAATACTATGCAACTACATCATGCTGCCGAACTTATTAGTTACGGAAGACGATTGGCAAAAGGGAGCGGATTAGGACAATAATTAAATTAACAACAAATATTAATCATCATGGAAGACAATCAAGTATTAAACCACATTAAAGCCCTGACAGAAAAAGAAGAGAAACTGTGGGGTAACGAGAATATAACGGACGATGACGTGCAGCAACTGCATAAAATAAAATTGGAGCTTGATCAATATTGGGATTTGCTTAGTCAAAGAAGAGCTTTGCGCGATGCGCATAAAAACCCCGACAAAGCCGGGATTCGCGATATCGACACTATTGAAAATTACAAAAATTAAGGCGAAAATCATGGCAAATATCAATTTATTCAGTCCTCTTAGAATCCGGGGCATGGCCTTAAAAAACAGGATCGTCGTATCGCCGATGAAGCAATTCAGTGCCGTTAACGGCAAAGTTGGGCACTGGCATATAGTACATTTAGGCAGCCGCGCCGTGGGGGGCGCAGGGCTTATCATGGAAGACGAAAGAGCCTGGAAAATAGAAGACAGCATTGTTTTGGCCGGTATATTGAAACAAATAGGTGTAGACCTGATCACTGCTTCAGCAGGAGGTTTCGTGATTCTAGATAAAGCAAGGGTTTATCCCTCGTACCAGGTTCGCTTTGCCGAAAAGATCAAAGCCGAGACCGGCATCCTGTCTGGTGCTGTTGGTGCAATCACCGAAGCTGCGCAAGCAGATGAGATCATCGCATCCGGAAAAGCCGACCTGGCCATCGTGGCACGCGAATTTTTAAGAGATCCTTATTTCCCGATGCATGCCGCTAAAATACTGGGGGCAAATGTTGAAATTCCTTTTCAGTATAAAAGAGCCTTTTAAATTGTAAAGCTATGGAAAGAACTAAAGCAGTGTTAAATACCGTAAAGGTTTACGGCACCATGGAATCCAGCGAGGCTTACATTATTCGCGATTTCCTAAAACGCAGTGTGGCGGCTTTTGATTGGATACCCGTACCCGACATCAACGCTTTGCAGCACCTAATAACGGCTCCGATACCTGAATATGCAAATTTACCGGTGGTTGAATTACCAGGCGGTAAACTGTTATTCGATCCTTCTATCGAATCGATCGCTTTTAGTCTGGGATGGATCAGTAAACCTAAACATACAGAATACGATGTATCGATCTTCGGCGGTGGCCCTGCCGGGCTTAGCGCCGCAGTTTATGCCGCATCGGAAGGCCTGCGTACAGTTTTGGTGGAACGCGAAGCGATCGGCGGCCAGGCCGGTACCAGCTCACTTATCGAAAATTACCTTGGCTTCCCTAACGGCTTAAGTGGCGCAGAATTAGCTGAACGTGCCCGGCAGCAGGCCGTAAAGTTTGGTGTGGAAATACTGCTCATGCGTAGAGGGGTCAACGCCAAATTTATCGCTAATAAACTCCATGTCGACCTGGTTGATGGCAGCAAAATTATTGCCCGGGCCAATATTTCGGCAACCGGGGTAGAATATAGCCGCCTTGATCTGCCGGATGAAAACCGCTACCTTGATAAAGGTGTCTATTATGGTGCTGGTTCCAGCGAGGTACTGCTTTGCACCGATGAGCATGTCTTTATTGTTGGCGGAGGTAACTCTGCCGGGCAGGCAGCGCTTAATTTTTGCAGGTACGCTAAAAAGGTAACGCTGGTTGTCCGCGGCAGCGACCTGGCCTCTACCTTGTCGTTTTACCTGCTTAATCGTATTCAAAACAATAAGAACATCGAGGTACTGTTTAACTCCAATATCACCGCTTTGAGTGGTACCGGCACATTAAACGAAATCAACATAACAGATCATTTAAACCATACCATAACAAACTATTCAACCCGCTTTGTTTTTGTATGTATAGGTGGTAAACCCAATACGACATGGGCGAAGGATACAGCTATCGTTCGCGACGAAGCCGGTTACCTGGTGACGGGTACAGATCTGTATGAACCATCCTTCAAAAGCAAATGGTCCAATTCATTTACACCAGCCTTTTTAGAAACCAGCGTCCCTGGCTGCTTTGCTGCCGGCGATGTCAGGCATAACTCCATTAAACGGGTAGCCTCTGCCGTTGGCGAGGGCGCCATGGCCGTAACTTTTGTACATCGTTATTTAACCAAAAACTATTAAAAAATGGAAACTCAAATCTGTAAACACCTTAAACTATTGATAGTTAAGCCAGCCGACAAATATTATTGTGAAGAATGCATAAAAACAGAGAGCACATGGCTGCATCTGCGGGCATGCCAAACCTGCGGAGCTGTTTTATGCTGCGATTCGTCGCCTAACCAACATGCTTCTAAACATGCCGCGCATACCCATCACCCCGTTGTAATATCTGCCGAACCCGACGAATATTGGGCTTACTGCTACCCGCACGATCAAATGATAGATATTGATCCTTATTAGATCATTCCAAAATTGGGGGGATTTTCTTAAAGAATTGGATCTAACAGAAGGTAAAGCTACCGGCATCCCCATGATAAAAAAAGCAATGCAGCAAAATGGTTCACCAGATCCCGATTTTGAGACAGACGATGAACGCAGTTATTTTCAAGTTACCCTCAAGATACATCCTGGATTTCTTCCAGAAAATAATGTTTCGACAAGCTCAGAGATAACTGAGGGAGCAAAAAACAACCCAGCAACCTCAAATTACCCTATTTACGTAGACATCAAAGTAATTGAGGGAGTCAGCACAAGATTAAAAGACAAACTAGGCAAGACACTCCAGAAGGCCCATAAGATTCTTTAGTTCTCTCATTACGGATGATATTCCAAAAATGGGCATTAAAGTACAATGATCAAGATAACACTACATTATATAGAAGAATAACGGATATTATATCTCTAATAGATTTCCATTATCTTATCGGCATGCAGCATATAATAATAGAGAATGGTGCGAAGCTGCAATACATCGTCTTCAAAATAGACACCGACATCTCCGGTACTACTGACAGCGGAAGCACCAACATCTTCGCCCGTGCTTTTGGATAGTGATTGCGAAAAACGCATTTGCTGTTCCTTGGATTTTACCAGCTCATCCGCCTTTGTTCCTGCTTTCTGTATTGCGATCTTTTGCTCCAGCTCTATTTTCGTTAATATACAATCGGCCTGGTTTTTACAGGTAGCCGCATGTTCTTTAATTTTATCGTTAAAGCCATAAGCGGAATAAGAGGCTAACGCGTTATAGTTGCACAAAAGGTTATATGTTTGTGAAATAAGAAGAAAGCGTAATGCTTCTTTTTCAAATGCGGTAAGTTTCAAACCATCGATGACTACTTCTTCCGCTTTGATCCATTCCATTGCCAAAGGTTTCAGCTCATCCCAATCGCTTCTTGTAGTCATTTGCGGGAGGCTCTCTTTGTTTTCTATTTTGTTCAGGTAGTTTTTGCTAAGCTCGCTCAGGCAGCCAGGCAATTCTTCTTTGTTACTGATATCGCACAAGCAGGGAAGTTTACCCTCGCAATTTTGGGTATAAGGCAGGAAATCAAACACACAATCCTCCGCCACACCAAGGGGAATATCTCCATTAAGCTGGGCATAAGTTGTTCGGTAAGGCTTTACATAATTCTCCTCCAGATCCCGGAGGAGCAGATATTGCTTTTTGTCGTTATATAGAATATCATATGCATAAGCGATAACCATAACCGATTGTGCAGTAAGGCTTTTAGGTAATTCAATGGCCAGGGCCTTGTATTTTTCTTTCGACGGATCGGAACTTCCAAAGTCTGTCAGCAGGCAATAGAGCAAGCGTGTCTCTGCTGGCACTTTAGGATCTTCAATTGTTGTTTTGTATTTGCCTTCGATGAACTGTTGATACTTTTTTTTGTAAGTGGTAAAGTATTCCTCAGCGGCATCATCTTTCCATTCAAAATAGCTGGCCAGAGCAGAAATCAATGTTGCTTTTTCACCAAGACTATGATCGGAACTGAGGTAATTAATAAAGGAAGCTTCAGCCATTCCATTTTTTGAAACAGACTGTATCATACTGTCATTTTCATATAATTTGGTAAATCCTAATCCCGGTAAAAAGGAAGAATCAGCATTGGCAGCCTTTGCAAGCATGAAGCACAAAAAGAGAGTCAGGTATTTTTTCATTATTTATATTATACTTTATTTTACTTTAAATTCAATGGCCTGGGATTTAACCTGGAGTTGCGTTGCGCCCTTGTCTGTTACCTTATACCTACCGTTATCCTGGGGCTCAAATTTGCTAAAATAGTCTGTATTGCTTTTATACACCTCATACTCAAATTCGCTGGGTTCTATTTTAAATTCACCTTTATTTTTAGCCACAAGACCGGCTGTAAAAACTTTCGTTTTTACATAACTGGTACCGTTAATATTTTCAATGCTTTTGCGATTCCCCGTTGCATCCCAATCAAAATCAACTAATTCAAAGTTCTTAGCTACATAGCTTTCCAAACCTCTAATACCGGCAATATCATCCAGCGTTGTTTCTCCTGAAATCCTAATTTCATTATCTTTCCCGGTTAACGATCCCTTCTTTGCCTTGTTTTTTTTTCTTGTAATCGTTATAAACCGACTGTATTCATAAAGGCTGATGACAATGGTATCTTTAAGACTGTACACTGCTTTATCGGAAGTCAATGCTAACTTAATTGCATCAGCACCCACCGTTAGCTGCTGAACCACATGGATAGAAAATGGGCGTGTTTTGTATTCCTTCCCCTTTACTTTCATGGTCAACACTGGAAAATCTATCTTCCCCAGCTTTTCAGGCTTCGCATAAGTATAAAAATTAAAATAGGACTTCTTTTTGCCATTTTCATCAATAAAATTACTTTCATTTACCTTACCTACGATCCGGCTTAAGCCATCGGTTAAGATTAATCCGTTTATCTGATCAGTCTCCGACCAGATACTGTCTGGTTTAGTGGCAAAACGCACATAAAAATCTGTAGTCTTTCCGATCTCTACCTCAGGTTGTACAACGTATTGAATAAAATTAGGCTCTTTTTTCTCCTGACAGAAACCAGAGACTGAGGCGCAGATTAAAGTTGTGACACACAGAAGTATCTTTTTTGCCATTTTATTATCCTTATTGGAAGCAGAACAACCTCCTTGCTACGAAGGTATTAATAATTTCAGTATTTATTTTTTATTTACGTAACCTAACCGGTGTAGCTTATTCGAGTTAGGATTAGTCCAATAAAAGTTGCACAAATTCAAACAGCTTAAATGCGGATTAGGTGGCTACCCTTGGCGAATTTCTCATTAGTAGAAGTCATCTACAAACAAAAATCAATTATTACACTCTGCATTAAAAAACATTACTTTTGCACCTCGAAAATTAACAAATAGTGGCACAAATTTTGCTTGTTTGGATCACTTATTACCAAACGTTAGCTTATGATAGCCTGGAAGTTGAGCGACATCATATTGAAATCAATAACGAAATAAATAAACAAAACATATATGACTAAAAAAGTACTTTTAACCGCACTCATCGCATTTTGCACAATAACTATTGTATCAGCAAAAGCAAAAATTCCAGTTTGTATTCCTTGTGAAACAATACAAACAATTCAAGAATTGCCTACAGATTCTGAAATTCAAAAATTGGCAGGCCAAAAAGTAAACCTATCTTATCTTAATAATGAATATGGTATTCTTTGGATGTCTATTTGGAACACTAAAGGAAGATATGTATTGAGTGATATTTCAAATAATACGTATTTTGAAATTGATGCTCAAGCAGCCAAAATATTAAAAGAGAAACATAATTTTGATGTTGAAACTGCACAAAGTCCGTTGTCTTTTTGGAAAAAAGCTGGAGGAAAACTTGTTTTTTCAATTATTGTTGCGCTATTGATTTGGGGAAGTATTCCTTCAAAGAAGAAAGATGGAGAGGTAAAACCAGTTAACATTTAAATTAAATAGCTTTATGAATCCATTATTTCTAATTCCAGTAGTACTAGTAATTGCAGGTGTGTGTTTTATGATATATATGAACAAAAAGCACCAATCAGCAAAATCAGAAATAGACTTAGATTTTGAAAGAAATAAATATGATGCTTACAAACAAGAAGTTTTAGCACAAGATTTCCCGCAAATAAAGCAATGGATGAAAGGAAAATCAATAGATGCGTATACCTCTGCATCTGTACCTCAATCTACAGCAAATAAAGTCCAGGATATTATAAGTGATGGCATAAAAAACGTAGCACTCTCTGCAATTGGTGTAAAGCTTAGACGAATAGAAACCGAATGTTTTTGGGTGTTAAGCGGCAGTGATTTACATTTTTTCAGTACCAATACTGTTGGCGAATTAGATGAACATATTGTTTTTGACATTTTTCGAATTGAAGAAGCAAAGCTTCAATATGGAGGTATATTAAAATCGCAGTTAGGTGCTTACTCAAAATCTTCGGAAGAATATTTACCAAAAATACACATCATCACATTTAACATCGATGGTACTCCTTTGTCACTTGAAATACACGACAGATTAAATTATGTACCAGACCCAACGGATATTTTAAACTTGAACAAACAGTTAATGACAAGAGCCAAATATCAAGTTGTGGGTGAAAAATTTGTGAAAATATTGCAAGACAAGTTCCAAAATCTGCAATTAGCATAGTTATATGAGCATATTTTCGAAATTTATTAACGCATTTAAAAATATAAGGTTAAACGATAAAAATGTAGTAATTGGCCTACAGTTAGACCATCTGTTAATTAGTTCAATGTATGCAGAACAACAATCTGCCTATCTTAATTCTTATGAAACCGGACTTGATAAAGGGACATTAAAAACAATTTTAGAAGATTATTGGCAAATCTTTGATAAAAATGATGCGGATGAAATTCTTTCAGATTTGCAAAGTAGAAATAGAGACGAGTACTTAGATATTGTGTATAATGCCTTTGAAGATAGAGAGAATTACGCAGCTATTTTAAAATCCAATTTACCGGGTGAAGAAGAAGTTTTTAAACACTATTTAGAAATATATCGAAAATTAAGCAATGTTGTACCCGAGCTTATAGAACAGGATGTAATCCAGAATTTCTCAGCTATTAAAAATATAAGAGACACTGCCTGGAATTATGGAAGAGGCGCATTTTTATCCCGCTGTTGTTACGAAGCAGGCTATATTTCTGAAGTAGAATTGATAGAATATTTACAGAAATCACATACAGAGCTAAGAAACTATTGCAGAACCTGGAAAGAATACACAACCAGTTATATTTTCGGAAGAGCAATTTGGGGTGGTTCAAACAACGATGGAATGATACAAATCGCAGACGATCTCCTGAATAGTGAAAAAAGCCCATTGAAAAATAAAATCTATCTCTAAAGAATGCGGGTCAGCCTCCACAATTTGACATTAATGCGGGGCTGACCAGCAAAAGTTCGACAGTTGTACTATTATTGAACATTAGTAATAAATTCGGCTTTTGTGCTTCCCCCTCAGTTTGGCGGAATAAAATGAAATTCAATATGAAATTTAGACTTTTAATTTTGCTTTTAGTAATTTTTGGTTGTGAAACTAAAAAAACGGAAACAGAAAAAACTGTTCAAACAAAAATTGAAATAGAAAACAAAAAGTTTTTTATTGGTAATATCAATAATGACAAAGAAAATGACACTGCATTTATAAGTTTGAAACGGAATATAGAAACTGATGAAATTGAATGCGGACAAAGTAATTGTTTGATAAATATTGAATTTACAGGAAATATTCCCAAAATAAGCTTTGACCAAAGTTTGGGGATTTTTATTTCTAAAACGGAAGATTTGAATGACGATAAAGCAAATGAAATAATAATTTTTTCTCGAACCAATGAAGGTTACTGGAATAATATTTCGGTTTGGTCTTTTAAAGACAGAAAGTGGAATGAAATTGCAAAAACCAAAGCATTTATATCAGAAAATCTAGATTTTGAAAATAGGATAACTAAAGAAGACGGCAACTATTATTTAATTGGAGAAAATCAATGGGAAGAAGATGAAAACGGAGATTGTAAAAAAATAAAGGTCAAGATATCCCGCCACATTAAAAAGCAGCCAGCAAAAAAATCTTCAATTGAAGATAGAAGAACCTCCAGCAGAAGATTTACGAACTACCTCAAAACTTGCTAATATTGGCCAGACGCTGCAAATCTTCCACAAATTGGTTCGTGAATCTTTCGCGGTGGGCTACAAAAGGCCTAGTTTGCGAACTAGGCCTTTTTAATTCACAAAAACCTAACTTACTGTAAGTTAAAAAAATCCATCAAAACAGGACATTTTTTAAGGTTTACGTTTGGCCATTGCTGGATCAGAAATGCTGTTTAAATCATTTTCAATTCTTCCCGCATAACGCTGACTAAAGGCGTCATTGCCCCCTAATGTTATGGTAAAATCATACCATCCACCTGATCTGCCCGACTCAATGATGAATACTGTCGGTTTTCCAGCTTTTAGTACCATTGTTTGCATCCTATTTCCATAAGCATTATCTGTAATAATTACCCTCTCCTGTTTTTGAGAAAGAACTGCAATACGTACATCTCTAGTTGATTTTTTAACATTCAGCATTTTCGGTGACACTCTTACATTCAAACCAGCGAGCTTCTTCGCATCCTTGAATGACCTGAAAAAACCATTGGCACCATAACACTCAAGCATATAGTTATCTCCAATAAAATCATCGAGCTTCCACTCGTAACTAATCTGTTCACCTGGTAATACACAGAAATTCCACTGGTTCATTTCCAGCTCCTCAGTAGTCTTTTCCTTTTTTAAGTTGAATTTGCCAGGAGCATAAACCTGAAAAGCTCCAGCAGCACTCTTCTTCCCAAATACAGAATTTTCTGCCGAAAACTTTATTTCCAATATACCCTTTACATTTTGCTCAAGATTTACCTCATGCTGATAAGGCAAAGCATTTGAAGGCTTTGTACCAGGTTCTTGTGCCGGATACAAATCGCCGATATTGCCTCTTTTTATCGCCTCATCAATAGCTGATTGCTGAACTGCCCTGAAATTTCCTGGAAGCGGTTTATTTTTTGCAGCATAAATACTCTCAATAAATCGATTACGATCGAGGTGTCCAATTTCGAGGGCCTGTTCATTAGCTGGGCGAAATGCAGAAGTAAGATCCCCACATACGCTTCTTCTCCAGGAACTTATGTTGGTTTCTTTCACACTTTTACCTGTTTTGACCTCGATAAAATGTTCTAAAAATTGCAGGCAGGAGGTATGATCAAATATCTGCGAATTTACATATCCACCCTTTGTCCATGGCGAAGCAATAACCATAGGCACTCTAAAACCTAGTCCAACCGGACTATCTGCACCTTCATTTTGTTCGAGTTTTGGATCAAAGCCGGAAAATTCAGTTTCTGTATTGATTCCTGCGGAGGTTTTCCCAGTATATGGACGTCTACTGTGAGGCGGAACAAAAGGAGATTGATGGTCGAAATAGCCATCACTTTCATCATAAGTCAATACAAAAATGGTCTTTTTCCAAACCTCTTCATTTTTGGTCAATATGTCCAGCACTTCGGAGATATACCAGGCACCATGCCAAGGCGAACCCGGATGATCAGAAAAGCGACATGGGGCAACTAACCAAGATACCATAGGCAAATCTCCATTATTCACATCCTTTCTGAATTGGTGAAGAATGTCGCCTTTAGGCACCGTCATTTCCCGTTTTACCCCTGCGTCATCGTATTCAATGTTTTCAACCTTATGGTAGTCAGGATCATTCTGATTGGTAACAAAAGCCCTTTTATGAATGTTCTTTTCAAAGTTAGTTAAATTATCAAAACCCTGCTTATTCCAGGTCTTAATAGCTTCTTGGGCTTTTGCTAAATTTTCTTTTTTCGATTGCAATTGCTTTTCTTCCTCTGCACTCTTAGGTGATTTAGCTTCCAAATGTTGTATTTCCGATGGAAGATCAGCGATGAGTTTCTGCACGTAGTTAACGTGTGCCGGATGAAAACGCACATTGTATTGCTTGAAAAACTCCAGACTGTTGTCTGTAAAGTTTGCCAGCCAGTCATCTTCTTCACCTTTAAATCCCACAGGAAGGCTCAATTCATTTTGATAGACTTTCCAGGGGATTTGTGCCTCTTCCAAACGTTCGGGATATGTTTTCCAGTTTACATCTTTATAATCAATCTGCCCATTGTGTACATGAGGAACAGATTTCACATCCTGCGGATTTTCTTTGATGGAACCAGACCAAAAAAAAGTTCGGTTCGCACTGGTACCAGTCAGTGTAGAACAGAAATGCTGATCACATACAGTAAATGCATCTGCTAACGCATAATAAAAAGGGATATCTTTTCGATCATAATACCCCATAGTTAATGGCATTTGCGCATATTCCCTGCCTGCTTTTTTAGCTTCAAGCCAATTATCCATCTTACCTAGGTTACGCGCGCCAACCATATCACTCCATGAATGTGGGAGGGAACCCATCCAGGTCGATTTAGAATTTTTAATGTCCAGTCTGAACGGTGCAAAGTTTTGTCCGGCTTTGTTTCGTTGAAACCAGATCGGATTTCCATTAACCTGTTTGAGTGCTCTGGGGTCATTAAATCCCCTTACTCCTTTAAGTGTACCGTAGGCATGATCAAAAGAACGGTTCTCCTGCATTAAAAATACAACATGTTCGGCATCCTTATAACTGCTGCCTGCTGCTGCTTCAATAGACATCGCCTTCAACAGCGATGGAGGAATAACATTGGCAACTGTTGTCAGTCCGGCAAATAAACTTGCCTTTTTCAAAAAATCTCTTCTTGATTCCATAATTGCTATTAGAAACAAAAGCGCGGCCATTTCTGACCACGCAATATATTGATATATTATTTATTTAATCCACCAGGTAGGTTGATTGATTAAGTCATTGTTTACACCGAATTGGCGGGTAATGGCTTTATTTACCTCATCTTTATTATTGTTGTATTCAGATTGCGGATAAATCCATCTAAAGGGAATGTTTACCCCTGCTGGTCTTCGGTATGTTGGATAGCCAGTACGCAGATTACTAAAAAAGGCTGTCCATCCACCTTGGAAATAAGTTTGAAAATATTTCTGTGTGGTGATTAGCTCTATTTTTTGTTCAGTACTCAAGGCCAGGGAGAAATTATTGAGCGGTTTAGTCAGATAAATCTCTGCGGCATTTTCATTAACATAAGGAGCAAGACTTGCTGAACTGGCCAGAAGCGCTACACTATTTTCATAAAACTTGAAGTTTGCTTTTACACCGTTTTCGTACAACTGTTTAGCATCTGCTGTGATCCAGTTCTTTACAGCCGCTTCTGCCAGGATCAACTCCTGTTCTGCATAACCGATCAGGATTCTTGGCTCGTTTACCGGATCTTTATGATAGCGTTCATTAACTTTAGATACTCTTCCCGCTACCGCTTTAACATTGGTCTCTGCATACGGAGCTGCAGGATCACCGCCTTCATAAGATGAAAAATCGGAGATGGCTTTACCTGCTTCTTTTCCTAATCTGGTTTGGGTACAGAAAAGGAACAGGCGTGGATCTTCTCTGTCTTTTAAACGTTCTACAAAGGTCATATCCATATACATACCAGAACCAAAACCACTAGAATTAAACTCAGGGTACCTGTTATTGATTTGATTCAGAAAAACCAATTTTGCGCTTTCATCCTTAGCAAATAGCGGTTCAGACGCATAAATTGAAGCGAATTGATTGATGATATTAAGATCTGTTTCGCCAGTGCGTTTTGATAAGGTAAGTAGTACTTTTAACCGTAAAGCATTGATGGCTTTACGCCATTTTTGGGTTGATTTTCCGAAAATGATATCACCTAAGATTTCGGAGTTATCATTCTTTAACAGGTTATTTGCATCACTAAGTTCCGCTAAAATTCCTTTAAAAACCTCTTTCTGTGTATCGTAAGCTGGTGTGTAAATTGGGCTGATGTTTTCTGCTTTTAATGCCTGACTGTAAGGAATATCTCCAAAAGTAAGTGTTAAGTTATAGAAATAGTAAGCGCGGAAAAATTTAGCCAAGGCATTATATGATGTTAGCTTTAATTTTGTGGCTTCTTCATCCATTTTAACCACATTTCTTAAATTGTTAAAAGCATCAAAATTAGAACGGTTCCATTTGTAGTATTGTTCCAGGTTTTCACCATCACTCTGAACCAACATTTTGTTCGCATAAAGCGGACCGGTGCCACCAAATTCCTGAAACGCGGTCCACTCAATTTTTGTAAGTAACAGTTGAGGATGCGTTTCCTTCGCATTATTGGGATTTGTATTTAATTCTACCAGGTCTTTTTTACACGAAACGGTAAAAAGACAGGCTGCTATTACGCATATATTGAATAAATTCTTCATTCTTGTTTTTGTTGATGATGTTAAAACTTCAGGTTAATAGAACAGCCAAGGTATCTGGATGATGGATCTTGTAAATCAGAATCCGTCCCGAAATCAGGATCCAGGTATGGCATTTTTTTCCACATGGCCAGGTTATAACCATATAAACTCACATCTAGTGCCTTTACTTTACCCATTTTAATCAATTTTGTCATGTCGTATCCAACAGAAACCCTGCGGAGCTTAATGAACGAACGGTCGAACGTATTGGCAAATTTGCTGTTTTCTTCTTCCGTTACCCTAGCTCTGTATGGGTATTGCTGACTCCATGTTTGCCAGCTTACTGCCCTTGTATTTGGCGCATAAGTACGGGTATCTGAAACTACGTTTCCACTAATGTCTCGTGTCAGACTTCCCCCAGTTACCACCACACCAGTTGGCACATAAACAGGTTTACCTGCCGCATACTCCTGGTCACGGTATTCTGTTGATGCAGGATGTTTTCCTCCCCACCACATTTTCTCAATGGTAGTAGAGTTCATCAGGCCACCCCATGCACCATCAATGTCTACATTAACTGTGAAATCTTTAATTTTAAAGCTATTTAAGAAGCCCACTCTCCAGGTTGGATCAATGTTGCCAACTTTTCTTTGGAATGGATCTCTAATCGGCAAACCACTGTTGGCATCAAGGATTAGCTGACCGTCTGCACTTTTTTCCCAAACTGTAGAATAGTAGCTGTCTGCACGGTCGCCCACTACCAGGTTTCCGAATTTAGGGTTGTTGCCATAAATCTCAGTCAGCTTTCGGATCGAAGACGACCAGTTCAGATTTAAGTTCCAGCTAAAATTCGGGTTTACAATTGGCTTAACACCCAATACTACTTCATAACCATTGGTTTGGTATTTGTTTCCATTTACTTTGCGCGTACTAAATCCGGAAGCCTGTGATATATTCAGATCGATGATCTGGTTCTCATCTAAAATGTGGTAATAAGTAAAGTCTATACTCAATTTGTTTTTAAAGAGCGTTGAGGATAAGCCCAGCTCATACGAGGTAGATTTTTCGGGTTTGATGTTTGGGTTTACCAGCCCCGATCCATAACTTACCGAAGGTGTACTTTCGTAAGTTACATCCTTTGTATAAACGGACTGGATGCTATATGGTGTTAAATCGTTAGATACCTTTGCCCATGATGCATTCAGTTTTACGTAATCTATCGCCTTTGGCATTTTTAGGTATTGAGATACAATGGTACTGATGGAGGCCGATGGATAGAAATAGGAATTTGAACCTGCAGGCAGGGTAGAAGACCAGTCGTTACGTGCGGTTACATTCAGGTAAACTGCATCAAATAAATCCAGGTTGGCAGAACCATAAACACTCTGTATTTCTTTTTCCTCTAAGGAATTGGAAGCTTGAACAGGACCTTGTGTATTGTTTAAGCTGTAGACAAAAGGAACGATAATTCCGTCAGTACTCTGGTATTGTTGTCTGTAATTTCTGGTAAATTTTGAAGCTCCTGCATTTAAGGTAAAACCAACTTTTTCGGTCAGACTTTTTGTATAGGTAGCTAAGAAATCGGCATCGAAGTTTGTCTGGTTGCTGCTCCAGTTTTTGTAGTCTCCATTTCTGGAATCATCGTAATTCATGTAAGATTTAGGACTCTGCCTATCTTCGAACAGGTTCGAAGTTCTCAGGTTTGCTCTGGCTTGTAAAGTCAAACCAGGTGCAGCTGTCCACGCCAACCTCATTAATCCATCCACGGTGTTTTTATTGTGCACCTGATTCAGCTCATAAGCTGCAAAATAAGGGTTATTGTACCATGCATAGTTGTAATTTGCTTGTCTATAACCTTCAAGCCCGGGAACATACATGTGGTCTTTCAACTCCTGACCATTTACGTCATCACCCATCCAGATCAGAATGGTATACATGTGGTTTTTAGGGCCATAACCATAACGAGGGAAATTTGGTGAATACACTTTGTTGTAAGATAAGCTGGCTTCGGCAACAAGATTTTTAGCAAGGTTATAGGTTCCGCTAAAATTCAATCCGCCGGTAGACAAATTGGTGTTTGGTACTTGTCCTTTTTGAAAGGCTTGTTTTGCCGAAAAATAAAGCTGGGCATTTTCGCTTTTGTATGCCAGTGACAGGTGGTTATCGGTTACGATGCCCGTACCCAGAAAATTATTGAGGTTGTCATGACGTACCCAGTCTGTCGGTACTCTTTCATATCTCGCCTTATCGTCGTAAATGGTTCCTGCAACGTTACCCCACCATGGAATAACTGTTCCGGTTTGTTTATCTCTGATCGGGCTGTTCCACTGTCTTACCTTAATTCCTGTCCCAAATTTTGGTCCCCAGATCATATCTCCATCAGATATACCACCGTCGGCACCATCCCAAAACTCATACTTACCTTCGGAACCGTTACCATATTCTGTTTGTGTTTCCGGGAATACGGTAAATCCTGCAGTAACCATATTATTTGTACCCACATTGATTTCCAGGCCGTCTGCTTTAGCTCTTTTGGTCGTAATAATGATCGCACCATTTTTACCCCTTGAACCATATAATGCAGATGCAGTTACGCCTTTCAGGACGTTAATATTCTCAATATCTGCAGAAGAGACATCATATAAGTTACTCTCTACCGGGATACCATCAATGACAATCAGTGGTGTTTTGCCCCTTAAACTGATCTGCGGACTTTGAAAAATACCTGTAGGGTTATTTACTGTTAAGCCGGCAACCTGACCTGTAAGTGCATTTCCGAAGTTCATGGTTTTTGCTTTGTCCAGAACTTCTGTATTTACTTCCTGAGTTGCGTAACCCAATTTACGTTTTTGCTGTTTGATACCGATTGCAGTAACTACTACCTCGTTCAATACGGCTTCTTCAACTTTTAAACTTACGTTGATGGTGCTTTTGTCAGCTACCGATATTTCTTGTGACTGGTAGCCTACCAATGAGAAGACCAATATATCTGTAGACTGAGCTTTGATGGTAAATTTACCATCGCCATTGGTAGAGGATCCTCTTTTACTTCCTTTAATGAGAACGGTTACTCCTGGGAGTGGTTGTCCATTAGCATCTTTAACCGTGCCATTGATGGTTAATTCTGCAACAGAAATTGTACTTGCAGCTTCTTTTTGGGTGGATGCAAGTGCCGTGTAATTGCTCATGATGGGAATAAATAACAGTAATATTCCACTGAGTGTCCTTTTAAAATTCATAATGACAATTTGTTTGGGTTTTAATCTGGTTGGTTTATTGATCCAGATATTACCGGCAATTTTAAAGTAATCGTATGAAATTAATGAGGGGATTATATTAAATACACTGCATATGAAATCGTTTTTTTGTTATCAAATTATTAAGGGACTAAATCTAGGTATAGTGCGGGCCTTCAACACTAATACTAACCACTTTCTCAAAATTTACTATAACCTCACAACGATTGTAAAAGTTCGACAAATTGCCGCTCGACTCTCCATTTACAAACGGTATCTTGTACGTCCTCAATGGCTGATTCAATTATTGTTTGACCAGGTCTTAACCTAGCCAAACAATTAAAGTTTATATTTCCATGTAAATGCGAAAGCTACATCAGCGTTTACTCAATGTCGACTCATAAATTACTTTTCCGGAATCGTCGATCGCCTGTACATTCAAGCGGTTTTTATCAATTGAAAAATACATAAAACCGTATGCTGAAGCTTCGAACCGGCTATAGGAAATTCCAGCTGCTTTTCCGGATGCGGATTGTTTACCATTGCTATAATCCGTATTTCTCCGACCTTTAAAAGCGTCATATTTAAATGCAGCAAATATTAAACGTAAAAAGCTCACCTTTCAGTGAGCTTTTTTACCATTACGTAGATTACTTCTTTGTAAGTATTCGACTAAAGCTTGCGGATGATCAGTTTGAACGCCCTGAACTCCTTTATCTATGGCTGCCTTCCATTTTACAGGATCTTCATATGCCATTTGTACATCTAAAAAAACAGACAGTCCATTATTCCTCATAGCTTCAAAAAGCGCTTCATTTGGAATATTATCAGTCGCTTCCAAAGGCATTTTATCGAGAAAAGAAGTCAGTTCTTCTTTCGTCTTTATATTCTTCGGTAAGCCAGACATTAGCGGCATTTTTGGAGCCAAGGTTCTCCAGGACTTATACTGTTCAGCTTTATTGATATAAACGAGCATTTGTTTTTCCATGCCTGCAGACCTAATCTCTTTATATGCCTGCGCTACATCAGCCTCCTTAAAATCCAGATAAATATTAATCCGGTTCTTGCAAGCCTTTAAAGCGTCCTTAAAATCAGGCAACTTGTAGATCTGCCCATCCTTAGCATTCAAAGCAAGTTTTTCAACTTCATTCAGATTCAGATCCTGTATCCTACCCTTACCATTTGTAGTATGATCTACGGTTTCATTGTGAATTAAAACCAAATGACCATCACGCGTTGTGCGAAGATCTATTTCAACATAATCAGCACCAAGTGCAATCGCCTCCTCAATTGCGGCTATACTATTTTCGGGTTTTGTCAGATGGCTTCCACGATGCGCGATCACGATAAAGCCATTTTTACATTCAGGGAGCGGAGCTAATCTCCGCTGCCCAAATGTGATAAAAACAAAACAGCTAAATAAGAGCGTCAACAAGCTAGTTTTATAATTCATCATTTAAATCATTATTACTTTGCAGCAGGGTTCATATCTGTAAATTCTGCAGCTTTATTTTTACTTGATTTTTTCAGAGAAAACGCATCAAATAATTCTCCCGAGGTTTTATAAGCTTCAAACTTTAGTTTACCACCCTCAACATGAATAACCTGAAACAATTGTGTATTTTCCAATGAAACATTCATCCATTTGGCACCATCCACTTTATACATTTTAGGACCAGCAACAGAAACCAAATAAACTGGCCCGCTGGCTTCTCTGCCCGACAATCCACGTGGCAGGTTTTGTCCGCGGCTATAAGTATGATCATGTCCTTGCAAAACAAGGTCTATATGATACTTATCAAATAGCGGTTTAAACCGTTCTCTGAATTCCTTATTGTCTCTGCTTTTGGCTGTAGAAAAAATAGGATGATGAAAAGTGATGACCGTCCATAATTTCGTGTTTTCCTTTAAAACCTTTTCTAACCATTCATATTGAATCTTTGCAGAAGCCTCATCAAGAATAATCATTTGAGAATCCAGAGAAATAACCTTCATGTTCTGATAATCGACGTAATAAACAGACTCTTCTAAACCTTTCGGGCCATTACCCGGCAAGGTATATTGTACACCCCAGTGCGGATCCAGAATCAACTTTCTGTTGTCGTCCCTTACATATTCATGGTTACCCGGCGAAGGTAGACTAGGAATCATCCCATTAATAAAACCACCACCATAATGCCACTCTCCCCATTCCTTATCATTATTTGAACGGTTAATCAAATCACCAGTATGAATAATGAATCGGGCATCTGGCTGATGTGCAAATGCTTTACGGATTACACGAGACCACTTTGAACGGATATCGTTCTGAGCGTCGCCCAGATAAATAAAAGAAAAGGGTTTATTGGTACTAGATGCTGTGGTAAATTGAAACCATTCACTCCAATAATCGCCTGCCCCTACACGATAAGCATATACTGTTCCTGGCTTCAGGTTGGTAAAAGTGACCTGATGATATTTTGCAATGACATAACTATTTCCACCAGACAAAACACGAGATCCGGCATCATAGGTAGTGATAGACTCTTCCAGAGCTGGACTAGAATCCTCAGCTTTGATTTGTGCCTTAGAAGCCGTAATGGTTGTATCTGTGCGCCAGGTAACGGT
The DNA here is from genome assembly GCF_900100435.1 of Pedobacter sp. ok626. Classification (GTDB taxonomy): domain Bacteria; phylum Bacteroidota; class Bacteroidia; order Sphingobacteriales; family Sphingobacteriaceae; genus Pedobacter. Next base: position 37,947 of record NZ_FNEX01000029.1, read on the forward strand.
CTGGCTCACTTCAGGATTTCCGGTCCAGGTTAAAATCACCCTATCTGGGAAAGGTTTTGGATTAAAATCCTGAGCATTTGTTTTATTGAGGCCCGCCACAACAAGCAGGATCATCAGTCCTATCAATCTTTTTAAGCTATTCATATTATTTTTCGTGTGTTTAATTTATTTAAGGGACCACATTAATGTAGACTCCTTGTCCGCTCCGAAAGCAGATACCGCTTTTTGGTAGTTGAGTTTGTTTTTGGCACTTTCGGAATCTGGAAAAACATAACGTTTTGGGATTCCACGACCAGCAGCAAGCGGCCCCGTTACGAAAGCAGGGTAACCAGTACGACGCTGATCAAACCAACCCTCTGCGCCTTTGAACAACATAGCCATCCATTTTTGAGTAATCAACTGCTCCAATGAACCGTCATACTTTACGATAGCCTGGTCGTAATAACTTACAGGAGCCGTTACCGCATAACTACTCATCGACTCTTTAATCGCTTTGTAGTACATGGACTCCGCAGTTTCTCCAGACACATTTAGCTTACCCTTTTGCATAGCTTCGGCCAAAACAAAACATTGCTCTGTATAGGTTACCAAACTGGCTTTCAACAAAGGATTTGAACTAGCACCATTCTTTCTGAAAAAAGTAGAAGAAAAAACAGATACATGATCTTCACCACCGTTATAAGCAGCAGGTGCATCAATCGCATTAGGTACACCAACATATCTATTGAGATCTACTGTTGACCCTGTTATACTTTTAACCGGTTCAACCCAAACAGCCAATCTAGGATCGTTTCTTTGAACAAGTCGATCAACCAACTCTTTACTTACTTTTGTTTTCAGATAATCAAAATCGATCATCGCCAGAGGCCCACCAGGCCAGCTGTATGCAGCTAAATTGCCCAGATAAGGGATTTCAGCATTATCAGCACTGCTTTCAAAAATGGGAAAGCCCGTTTTATCATTGATGATTTCCTGCATTTCGGTGAAGGCAGGAGCATAATTTTTGGAAATACGCAACAACATCCTTAAACGTAGCGTGTTGGCAAACTTACGCCATTGCAAGCCCTTACCTTTGAACATCACATCAGCTTTGGCATTAATTTCTCCAGGGGTACCCTTTAAAAGCTCATTGGCTTCACGAAGCTCCCTTAATAAATCCGGATAGATCACCTGTTGCTGGTCATATTCCGGATAAATTACACCGCTCTCTTTAGATTTCAGTGCCTGAGAGTATGGAACATCTCCATACAAATCAGTTAAATAACTGAAATTAAAAGCCTTTATAATTTTGCTGATCGCAACATATTGATTTTCGGAACGCTTCTGCGCAGTTTCCATGAAAGTCTTATTGACAGACAAACGGGCATAAATATCATTCCAATCCACAGGCCCCCAATCAAAAAGGTCGTAACCAGTATTGCGGACCAGTGTAAGGTAGCGTGCTGCAGATGCCGGTCTCCTACCTACTGCATTTTCCTGATAGGCATAAGCAGTAGACAATACCACTTCAGACATCAGAAATTCGGTATTAGTGGTTTCCGGAGAATTTGGGTTGGTATTGATTTTTTCAAAATCTTTAGTGCAGGCCCCCAATAGGGTCATAAACAGCACCAGAATGGTTTTATATTCTAATTTCATTTCTGCTGGTAATTAAAAATTACAATTTAATTTAAAGCCAAAAGAGCGTGTTCCCGGTAGTGTCCAGTGTCCAACCCCCAATTTAAAGCCTTCAGTAACACTCATGGTAGTTTCAGGATCATAGCCCAAACCATTTGATGCCCAGGTATACAGATTTCTCCCGATTAAGGAAAGCGAAAGGTTGCTGATTGGAAGCTTACGCAATAGCTTTTTATCAAACACATAAGTCAAGGATGCTTCCCTTAACTTGAGGAAAGTTGCAGAATAGGTTAAGCGTTCATAATACTTGTTGTAAGTATTGTTGTAAAAATCAGAGGCAGCAATGATGACCTTATTCTCACTGAATGAACCATCACCATTGGCGATATAACCCGGGATAATCATTCCGTCATTCCGACTTTTACCTTGCGAATCCACCCATGGCAAACCACCAGTCGCGGCATCTCTACCAGTAATGGTATTATCTGTTAGGCCTGCATTGATCAAACTTTTAACTACATAAGAGTAAAAATTACCGCCCTTACGCCAGTCTAAAAGAAAATTAAGGGTAAAGCTTTTATAGCTAAAAGTATTGTTAAAGCCCACCGTAAAATCCGGATTGTAATTACCCACTTTGATATATTCGGCATTGTTACGAATGTAATGCCCGGTTTTGTCTAATAAAGCCGCGCCAGCGTTTGGCCCAGTTGGTACCTTGGTATAACTCGGAGTATAAAAGTCTCCAATTTTGGTGCCCTCTTTAATTAAGTAACGGATATTATCTCCATCAGCACTCCCCATAGAGTATTCAGGCAAACCTTCCATCAATGAGATTACTTTATTTTCATTCTTGCTGAAGTTTACATTCATTTCCCATTTCAAGGCTGCTTTTACAGGAACGGCAAAGAAGCCTATTTCCCACCCACTGTTCTGAATGTTACCAGCATTGATCAAGCGATTAGAAGCGCCAGACGCAATGGTTGTTGGGATGTTGATGATCTGGTTCCTTTTGTTTGTTTTATACCAGGTTACATCCAGTCCTAAACGACTGTCGAGGAAACGCAGATCTCCGCCAAACTCATACGAAGTAGCAATCTCTGGTTTTAAGAAATTATTTTTGAGGTTAAACTCAATAGTAGCTCTTTTCACATCACCCCAATCCTGGTTAAAAGGAATGGTATTATACAATTGGTATGGATCAGTATCACTACCAACCTGCGCCCAGTTTGCTCTGATTTTAGCAAAAGACAACACATCGGACTTGATTTTAAACACATCTGTTAACACCGTACTTAAGGAAACCGAAGGATAGAAATAAGAATTGTTTTCGGCAGGAAGTGTACTAGACCAGTCATTCCTTCCGGTCACATCCAGAAACACCATATCTTTAAAAGAAGCATGTCCCATTCCATACAAACTATTGATCCTTTTGCGGGAGTTGTATTGAGAATTGGTTATGGTACCTGCTTGTGCATTGTTAATGTTGTAGATACCTGGAATACTTAAGCTTTCGGTACGCTGAGCAGTACTTCTGGCAGTTTGGTTCATCTGGTTTCCACCTACAGATAAACTAAATGACCAGTCTTCATTTAAAGTTTTTTTATAACTCAATAGAAAATCAGTATTCTGCTCCTTGAAGAAACTATTATCTACGCCATAACCACCAAATTTAAAACGTTTAGAGCTAAAAGGACGCTTTGTTTCATGTTGTTCATTATACATATCAAGGCCAGTACGCGCCATCAAACTCAGGTCATTAGTCAGGTCAATTACGGCCTGTATATTTCCGGTTATGCGGTTTCTATCATAACCATTGGTATGTTCGTAAGCCACAAAATATGGGTTATCCGAATCGTCTGGCGAGAATTGCTCTATATTTTCCCGGCCTGGTTTCCAATAATTCCTCAAATCTTTAATGCTCATATTCGAAGGCATCGAATAAAGCATTTGTGTTACGCTTTCCCGATAGGCCGATGGACGGTTATCGCTCTTATTGTTTACATACCCCAGGTTAGTGCTAATTTTAACTTTAGGATGTAATACATAAGTGGCTGCCAGGTTCAAAGTATTTCTACTCAAATCTGTATTGGGAACGATACCCTTATTCACCAAATTGGTATAAGAAAGCCTGTAATTGCCATCTGTATTTTTACCAGTGATGGCTATGTTATTGGTATAAGTTGAGCCAGTCTCATAAAAATCTTTGGCATTGTTGGGATGAGACACCCAATCCGTAGGTATTGGTTTCCCATTGGCATCAAGTGGACTGTTCCATTGTAAGTGTTTGGTACCTACATCCAGGCGCGGCCCCCAAGCTGAGGTTATAGAAACAGCCGGATCATCGGTGTATTCTCCTGCCCCGAACTCATTTTGGAAATGAGGAAACATCCAGGCCTTGTCATACATGGCATTGGAGCTGAAACTCACCCCTAAACCTTTTTTGCTTGTCGCACCACTCTTAGTGGTAATGAGCACCACGCCACTTCCAGCCCTACTGCCGTATAAAGCCGCTGCACTAGCACCCTTCAATATGGTAACACTCTCAATATCATCCGGACTAATATCAGAAATGGGACTACCATAATCTACTGAAGAACGTCCCACCTCCGATGTTGCACGTAAGGAATGTGCCACTGGAACACCATCCACCACAAAAAGCGGTTGGTTGTCTGTCGCAATAGAAGATTGTCCGCGAATGGTGATGAAAGCAGAAGAACCTGGATCAGAACCCGCACTCACTACATTCACACCGGCTACTTTCCCAGCCAAGGAATTGATCACATTGACTTCTTTAACCGTATTTACATCACTTCCTTTAACAGTTGCGATAGAATAGCCTAGAGCCTTTTCAGAGCGTTTAATACCCAATGCGGTAACTACAACTTCCGAAAGTGCAGTTTGATCAGGTACAAGGCTCACATTAATTACTGCCTGACCGTTTAGAGAGATCCCCTGGGTCTGATATCCCATCATTCTGAAAAGAAGTGTAGCTGAACCGTCCTTTACATTTAAGCTATATTCTCCACTTAAATTGGTTATAGTTGCGTTATCCACACCTTTTTCAATGATACTCACACCAGGTATAGGTAAGCCCTTCTCATCAGTTACCTTACCTTTAATGCGAAGTGCTTTTTTAATAATAACCTGGTTGTTTTGAACCTGGTAAGTGAGTTGCATAGGTGTCAATATGCGATTTAGCAAACTACTGACCAACTCATTATCGGCCTTAATGGTTTCAACGCGACGACTCAATATGGCGTCAGTATTTGTGTAAACAAAAGAAAGATTAGTTTTCTTTTCGATGTTTTTAAGTAATTCGGTTAAGGTACCGTGTTTAAAGCTGAAACTAATCCTACTGTTTAGATCCTGTGCTTTCACAGGCGAAGCCTGCCCCGCAAAGAGCATTACAGAAAGAAAAATATAGATCAGGGTAAAAAAACGCATTACTTTAAAAATTAATTGATTAGTCACTGCGGACTTTTTCATAACTTTGAATGTTTTAATCATTGATGGGTTAAAATAAAATTGAAATTCTTAGCCGTAAGCGTGCGCCAACATGCTTCGGCTATTTTTGTATAGGTGTCTAATTACATTTACCTCCTTTTATATAAATTGTCTGTTTGTTAATGGTGTAACTGATATCTAAAGTCATTTGAATGGTTTTCAATACTTCAGTTATGCTGACGTTATCAAATTTTGCGGTGAGCTTGCAAGGCTTGAAAGAATGATCTGTCTTAATCTTAACTGCATATCGGCGTTCTATTACTTCAAACACCTCTTCCATAGGGGTTTGATCAAATGTCATTTTCCCTTCGCTCCAACCAATGGCAGAATGCGCATCTTCTACATTTTCAAGATGTAGCAACCCCGATTTTAAATCACAAATACCTTTTTGATTGGGTATGAGGTGAATCGCTTTCGACTGTAATCCTGCTGAATCCCGAGATACAGCGACTTTACCGGTAAGCACTGTTACTTCAGGACTAGATTTACCCCATGCACGGATATTAAAACTTGTCCCCAATACCCGGGTCTGGATATTTAAGCTATGTACGATAAAAGGATGTTTAGGGTCGCGCTTCACTTTAAAGAAGGCTTCGCCATTCAGTTTAACTGATCTAAAAGAAGCCTGTTTAATATTATTGGGAAAGCTGATGCTACTTCCGGCATTTAGCCAAATCTCGGTACTATCCGGAAGCATGATATTGGTAATCTTTCCAGGTCCCGATACTTTCGTGATCCAGGCTGTTTGATGAGTTGGTAAAAGCCTTTCCTCGCTTTTATTAAATAAGATAAACATGGCTATTGCAGCCAAAACTGCAGCTACTGCTGCTGACCAGATTCTAAATATTTTGTTTCTTGTAGGTCTTTGTGTTTGCAATGAAGTCTGGATGTCTGCAAAACTTGCTTTCCAGGATTCATCCTGAGGTGCCATAGCCGTACTTTGCCAAAGCCACATCGCCTGATCCAACTCGTGTTGGTGCTGAGGGTCTTTACGAAGCCAGTTTTGCAAACGCTCCTCCAAATCTGCCAGCTCCTGCACATTGCCCTGCTCTTGTGCAGATAAATAATCGAGTAGTAATTTCCAGTTTTCTTGGTCCATGGCTATGCTTTTATAACTACAAGACAAGATTCAGCCGGCGATTACGGGTCCAAAAACGTTAAGGTTCTATTAAGAAATCGTTAAGCATAATTTATCTGAACTCAGCCTCATTTTTCAAGACCCTTTCCTGTAAAAACTGAAATCCTTTAACCAGATGATCTTCTACTGTGCGAACAGAAATATCCAACAAGGCCGCAATTTCTTTATAACTGAAGCCTTCAATTCTATACATATAGAAAATAAGGCGCCTACGTTCTGGCATTTGATCTATCAAATCATAAAGCATACGCGTTCTGTCCTTATACATATGTGTTTGAAAAGGATCAGCCCTAACATCTACGATTTCCTGGACTTCCTCTTCCTCCAGATGCTGAAAATTTAATCGGGAAGTTTTAAAATAGTTATTAGCTCCATTTTTTACAGCGCGAAACAGGTAAGCTTTTTCATTGATGAGCAGAATCTTATTTTTCCATATGGCAATAAACACATCGTTTAAAATGAGCTGCGCTTCTTCCATATCTTTGACCAGATATATCGCGTACTTTTTAAGCGTAGGATACATACGACGGTAAAGATCCTCGAATGCTTTGTCATCGAGTATACGTACATCATCTTCGTTAAAGCCGGCAGTATTATTTTCGCCCATAAAATATGTAGCAAAATTAGACCTGCCAAATGACGGACATATTAACAAAATGTTAAATGAAGCGGATATATGAATATAACCAATGTTTATTTTTCTTTACTTTTATAAACTTAGAATTCGGTTTAATCATGAAAAATCAAATGATTTCGAAAACAGCATTGCAGGTATTTAGAGAAGGCCTCGCAAAATTCGTTACTTTTTCCGATGTAGAGTGGGCCGAACTTATCCCTTATTTAACAACTTCAAGCATTAAAAAGAAAGATCACTTTGTAGTTCATGGCACAGTTTGCAAACATGTAGGTTTCATAATTAAGGGTTCTCTAAGATTTTACCATATAAAGGATGGAGCAGAAATTACCGGATATTTTTGCTTTGAGAATGAATTTGTAAGTTCTTATAAAAGTTATCTGAAACAAGAGCCAAGCCTCACCTGTATCCAGGCCATGGAGGATACGGAATTGATTTTGATTGCTTATGAAGATATGCAGCAACTATTAGCTCATCCTAAACTTGCCTTTAAGATGGAGCAGTTTGGCAGGTTAGTAGCCGAATATTATATCTGTTGTTATGAAGATCGAATTGCGGCTTTTATTGTGCAAAGCCCAGAAGAACGTTATTTAACCATGCTTGAAAATCAAGCCGGTTTACTATTGCGTATTCCCCAACATTATGTGGCCAATTTTCTTGGCATTACCCCGGTTTCCCTTTCAAGAATCCGTAAAAGGACTATAAGAGGAGTTGTAAATAACTAAAACGCTTATCTTTTGTTAACGTTTTGAATAACTATGGTCACTTACCTTTGATTAGATCAAAACATAAAACTATGCATACCATTTTAGGAGCCGGCGGGCCATCAGCAAATGCGCTGACACGTGAATTGTTAAAAAATAATGAAGAAGTACGACTGGTTAGCAGAAGGCCAGTGAAGACCACCGGTCCCCAGATGACCTGGAGAAAGGCAGATTTGTTGAACTACTCGGAAGTATTAGAAGCTGTGAAAGGCTCAACAGTTATTTATATGTGCGCGGGACTGGTCTATGATAAAGAAATCTGGAAGCGACAATGGCCGATCATCATGCAGAACTTAATCAATGTGGCAAAGGAAACACAAGCCAGACTGCTATTTTTTGATAACGTGTATATGTATGGATTGGTTAATGGCCCAATGTTGGAGAGTACCCCTTACCATCCAGTGAGTGTAAAGGGTGAAGTCAGGGCGAAAATTGCGACGCAATTGATGGACGAAGTGAAATCGGGCAACATCCAGGCTACGATTGCCAGAGCTGCTGATTTTTACGGCACCGATTCTATGAATAGCTTTCTGGATAGCATGGTACTAGATAAATTTGCCAAACATCAAACTGCACAATGGATTGGCGATCCTAAGAAACTCCACAATTTCACTTATGTCCCCGACACCGGAAAAGCAATGTATTTGTTGGGTCAAGATGAATCATCTGGAAATCAGATCTGGCATCTACCAACTGCCGCACCAATAACCGGTCTAGAGATGATCGCGCTGGCAGCGGAGATTTTTGGTACTAAGGGCAACTTTACCAAGGTGAATAAATTGATGCTGCAAATGGTTGGCCTATTTAAGAAAGTCGTTGCAGGAACAGTTGAAATGTATTATCAATATGATCACGACTATAATTTAGATTCTTCAAAATTTGAAAAAGCTTTTAATTTTAAACCGAGCAGTTATGAAGAAGGTATTAGACAATGGTCCAAGACCTTGATTTCGGAAAGCAGAATAAGTTAGTATTTAATTGCTTCATCCCATGCGGCACGGGCCAGTTCGGCAATAATCAGATCATTTTCTTTCTCATTCCCTTTAGACATTGATACAAAAACCGAAATCAGCATACCATTTCCATTCGGGAGTGTGATAACCCCAATGTCATTAGTAGCTACAGTAATCCCTTCTTTATTTACGCCCGAGTATCCTGTTTTGTGTGCAACGATGGTACCTGCAGGTAGCAGTCCTTTGATTTTATTAGGTCCCGAAACAGTCTCCTCCATGGTTTTCTTTAAAAAAGCAGTAGTGTTCTTTTTTAGTACCGTCCCATTCCAAAACTTTAGTAATAATGCATTCGCTGCTTTTGGCGTAGTCCAGTTCGTAAACTGCACTTTATCATCTGCATGCATTTCCTCTTCAGTCGCCACAATCGCACAATCTTTAATCCCGAGATTAGCTATATACTTGTGCACCTTATTAGGTCCGCCTACTAGTCGAAACAAAATATCACAACCATTATTATCGCTCTGAGCGATCGTGAATTTAATAATTTCAGATAATGGCAAATCAACATTTCCATTAGGATATTTGTCTCTTAATGGACTCCAGGTATTAGGTAATAAGTCGCTCTTTTTTACAAAAATATTTTGCTGAAGTGATAATTTTCCTTTATCAACCTGATCCAGCACAGCCAGGGCAAGATGAAACTTATATACACTTTGCATAGGATAATGCTTATCTCCATTTACAGAAACCGATCTACGATCTCCAAAAAACAACACAGATATGCCTACATCAGCGTTTTTACCGTTGATGATTCCCTCTATTTTTTGTTGAAGGCTACTTTGCGCCGAGAGTTTTACCGAAGTAAGGCTTGTCAGCGTTAAAAGAATACAAAAAAATTGTTTCATAAAAAATCAGAATATCTAAACTACTTTGCTTTATAAGTTTCAGCCAATTTTAATGCCTGATAAGCATTAACAATTCCACCGCTCACACACAGCTCCTTAAAATTAACACGCTCAGTCTCCCCCTTTTCATTCTCGCGTCTTACCTTTTGTTCTGGCTTCACCACAGATTGCATAATGATAGCCCTCACATCCTGAGCTTTCAATTCAGGATAATAACTTAAAATTAAAGCAGCTAAGCCCGAAACTACAGGAGCAGCCATACTTGTTCCATCAAACTCTTCGTATTTAGATTCAGGAACAGTAGACTTAATCATAAATCCAGGAGCAAATACATCTACCGTGTGTTTACCGTAATTAGAAAAAGAAGCCTTTAAACTCGCATCATTTTTATATGCACTAGCCCCTACTTCAAGCCAGTTGCTAGCATGAGGTAAATTAAACTTCGTGGTATCCAAAACAACCTTTGCAGGCGGAACAGGATAATTCCTACCCATACCGTTCCCTGGAACAGGGTTTTGACCAGGTCTAAATATCATAGGGTTAACCTCAACTTTCTTATGTGCTTTTTTATAAGCTATCGCCTCTGGACTATCATAATATTTAGTTGGATAATTCTCATCTACATCATTATTCTGATTGTCGTTACCTGCAGCATGCACCAATAAAACTCCCTTTTCTTCAGCATACTTTACGGCCTCATCTACAACATCCTTGGCCCACTTAAAGCCCTTACCAAAACTCATGTTAATCACGCGCGCCCCATTATCTACCGCATACCTAATACCATTTGCCACATCCTTATCACGCTCATCCCCTTCAGGTACAACTCTTATACACATGATACGAACATGATCAGCAACACCATTTATCCCTATCCCATTATTTCGCTCTCCGCCAATTATACCCGACACATGTGATCCATGATCTGCATTTGGCCCCATGACATCGCTATTGCCATAATTACGCTCTCGCGCATTTGAATAATCATCGCCAACCAATTCAGCACGCTCATCATATTTAGGATTTAAGTTATACCTCAACATTACATCATATTGTTTATAAGCATCCTTCATTTCCTTATGAAACTTTTCCATAGATCCACTTTCCTTTGCGCCTCTCCTAATGATCTTTTTACACTGCTCCTCTTCCTCACTATCGGCTTTATAACGCTCCATATCCTCTAATGAAGGAATAGTCTTATGGTTTATCTGTCCAACAGAATCAAGCATCTTGTTTATAATAGAAATAATGGCAAAAGTCTGATGCGCATCGTCATATTTCTTTCCAAACTCAGCAGTAACTTTTGTATAAAGAGCAAATTCTTCCTTTTCAGTGCTATCTAGAACAGTAGATTTAATTGTTGAACGGTATTTAGGCTGCAATTTCCTGTAAATCCGAACCAATTCTAAGTTATCATAGGCAAGGTCCCCTTTTTTCGAGCCTATAAAGTTCCAACCATGTATGTCATCAACATATCCATTTCCATCATCATCTATCCCGTTTCCCGGAATTTCCTTCTTATTTGTCCACAAAACGTTCTTCAAATCTTCATGTTTAGTTTCGACACCACCATCTATGACAGCTACAATTATACTTTCTTTAGGCTTTTTATGCTTTAACAATTCATTGTAAGCCTTTTCGGTGCTAATGCCAAAATACCCGTCCTTCAGTAAATCTAAATTATACCAATTTGGAGGTAACTTAACATCCTTACTCTGTGAAAAAGCAGTTGAACTGGCAAAAAGAAAAATTGTAAAATATAATATATGCTTAAGTTTCATTCCTGAATATTTATGAATTAAGGTAAAATACAATAATACGGTTTTATAATATTTAGGGCACAGATTTAGCATTTTTTAACAACATATTGATATCTTGTCCCTTAAACCATTATAAACCTACAATGCTGCAAACTAAATCAGTTAAACTAATTTTTCCAAATTTATTGCTGTTAGTCTTAGCTATTACTGGCTGTTCACCCCTTAAATCACAAAACAATCCCGAATGGAAAGATCTGTTTAATGGAAAGGACATTAAAGACTGGAATGTAAAAATCAATCACCATGAAATTGGTGATAATTATGCCAATACATTCAGGGTTGAAGACGGTATGATTAAAGTTAGATATGACCAGTACGGTGCTTACGACAATCAATTTGGCCATCTATACTATAAACAACCTTTTTCACATTACCATCTGTTGGTAGAATATAAAATTACGGGCGAATGGAAAACTGATGCGCCATCCTATACCATTAGTAATAGTGGTATCATGTTCCATTCGCAAGATCCAAAAACAATGCTCAAAGACCAGGACTGGCCTATATCAATTGAATATCAACTCTTAGCTGGCTTAAATGATGGAAAACCAAGACCTACTGGCAATATGTGCTCACCTGGTACAGATGTGATATATGAAGGAAAAATAGACAGTCGGCATTGTATTGACTCTAAATCTAAAACCTATAAAAAAGAGGAATGGGTAAGAGCCGAACTAATTGTATTGGGCGACTCGCTGATCACTCACCTTGTTAATGGCGATACTGTACTGCAATATTCAAAACCACAAATTGGCGGTGGTGTAGTCAACAATTTCGATCCTGCCGTTAAACTTGATGGCAAACTTTTGAAAGAAGGATTTATAGCTCTTCAAAGTGAAGGTCAACCTGTTGACTTTCGAAAAGTGCGAATCATCAATTTAGAAAAACGTAATAAAAAGCCACAAAGATAAACGCAATCTATATCATACTTACAAACCAATACTCCAAACACACAAATGATTAAATTTTCTTTAAGTCTCGTCTGCTCCTTTATATTTTTCGGGGGAATCAATTTCTTTCTAGACAAACCCAAAGCAGCCTTTGCTGGTCCAGACGAGCTCGAAATCACACGCTTTACAGGCCCTGAGGTCACACCAAGCCCAGCCTGCTTATCAGTCGCCCCAACAGGTGAAGTATTTGTTGGGATCGATATGATGGGATCGTTAGGGAAAGCTCCAAACAAAGGACGTATACTCAAGCTCATTGACAAAGACAATAATGGTACAATGGACCAACATATCGAATTTGCGATGGTCGACAATCCAAGAGGCATCATTGCTCAAGGAGACAAAGTTTTTGTATTGCACACTACATTTTCAAAGGAAACAGGTAAAGCCACAGGAATGGATCTTGTCGTTTTTGAAGATAAAAATAACGATGGAATCGCAGATGGACCTGCAAAACCACTAATTGAAAACATTAGCAATGCAAAATACATCGCAGAAAGAGGAACTGATCATGCAACTAATGGAATCAGAATGGGTATCGACGGATGGATATACATCGCGGTAGGTGATTTTGGCTTTCATAATGCTGTTGATCGAAGCGGCAAAAAACTAACTATGTTAGGTGGCGGCATTGTTCGTGTACGCCCCGATGGGACTGAGATGGAAATATACACCCATGGTACACGCAATGTCTACGATTTGGCAATCGATCCCAACATGAATATTTTCACCAGAGAAAACACAAATGATGGTGGCGGATGGAATGTGCGATTTTCACATCATATCCAATCCGGGGAATATGGATACCCAGTACTGTTTCAACATTTTACAGATGAAATAGTACCAGCCCTTGCCGACTTAGGCGGAGGTTCGGGAACTGGTGCATTATATATGGACGAACCAAATTGGCCTGAAAAGTACAACAAAGTACCAATGATGGCCGACTGGGGTCAAAGTATGTTATATATACACAGGGTGAGTCCCGATGGACCTACCTTTACACAAAAGGATGAGGATTTTATAAAACTATCGCAAATTACAGATCTGGATGTGGATGGTTCAGGTCGTCTTTATCTATCAGCCTGGGATGGCGCCGGCTATTCTGGTAGTCCAAGTAAAGGATATGTCGTTCGTGCAGTACCTAAAAACTGGACCTATAAAGCATTTCCAGATGTAAAGAAAGCATCAATCAAAGCATTGGTTGAATTATTAAAGTCTCCAAGTGCTGTAGCACGCATCACTGCATCACAAGAATTAATTACCCGTCCAGCCAAACAAGTAGCTTCAACAACACTAAAAGTTGTTTCAAACAAAGACCTTTCTTCAGAATCCCGCATTGCTGCGCTTTATACATTTGCACAGGTCGCTGGAGAAAACGCGATCCCGACTTTAGTTAAATTGACTGCTGACGATATAATGAAGGAATCCGCATTACGAGCACTGGCCGACCGTAAGTCTTATCTAAAAAACGTTCCCACTGAACCTTTTTTAGCATCACTGAAAGATCCATCGAAACGTGTTCAGGCAATAGCAACTATAGGACTAGGTCGCTTGGGACATATAGAAACAGCCACTGCATTATTACAAACTAAAGTCCCTGACTCATTTATAGAACCAGCAAAAGATGTAGAAGGGCCACACGCCACACCTAATTCGAGTATTATACTCCCGCATCTTGCAGTCCAGGCACTCGTAAATATAAATGCAGTAGACGCATGTGTAGCAGCAATTGGATCTGAAAACTCAAATCTGGCATTATGGGCACTTCGTTACATGCATCAGCAAAAAGCAGTTGATGGATTGATAAACGCCTATTCTTTAAACAAAGATGAAAAACTAAAAAAACAGATCCTAATTACCTTATCGCGTCTGTACAAGAAAGAAAATGCCTATGATGCATCCTGGTGGTGGGGTACGAGACCAGATTCCCATGGCCCTTATTTCAAGGCTGTTCTTTGGTCCGCTTCGCCAGCTATTGAAAAATTTCTAGTAAGTGAATCTGAAAAAGCAGGTGCCAGTCAAAAACAATTCTTTACAGATCTAAATGCACGCCACCGTATGGATATTCCTGCATTTGCAACTGAAGAGAAAATAATTGCAGCTGAAGAACCTAAAGTAGATCTGGAAAAAATTAAGAATAAACCGGGGCAAGTTGGAGACAATTCTATCGAAGATGTGCTCTTAGCCATAGCCAAATTACCAGGTGATGCAGTAAAAGGCAAAGCCTTATTTACTAGTCAGGGATGTTTTGCTTGCCACAGCATTAACAAGGGTGAAAAAATGAAAGGTCCTTTTATGGGACAAATTGGGTCTATTATGAACCGCGAACAAATTGCCGAATCTATTCTTAAACCCAATGCCTCCATTTCACAAGGCTTTGCAACCGTAATGATATCTGCAAAAGGAGATAAAACCTATATGGGATTCATCACTGAAGAAACAGCCAATAAAGTCGTTATGCGAAACATTGTTGGTGAAGTATTTAATATTAAAGCTTCGGATATCTTATCGCGTCAAGAAATGGATTCTTCTATGATGCCAGCTGGTCTTGCCAATTCATTATCATACAATGAACTTGCATCACTAGTTACCTTTTTATCCTTGCAAAAAAAATAGTTAAAATATGGCCAGAAAGTGCTTTTCACCTTTCTGGCCATATTTTAATGTTTTAAAGATCCTCAAGGTCTATTTAGAAATCAGTACACGTATATCTAATCGCGCTGCCATGATCTAATTCCCTATCGATACCTAGAATTACTCGATTGCATGCTAATTATGAGCGCATATAAAGCCAGTCATGAAAGCACCTAAAGTAGGGCCAGAATCGTTTTTAAAACGAACAGCAGAGACTCAAAAAACCTTATAAACAAGAAAAGCCGATAGTCTATTGGACTACCGGCTTTCTTTTAAGATTTGGCACCGACCTACTCTCCCACGTGTTACCGCAGTACCATCGGCTCTGGTGGGCTTAACTTCTCTGTTCGGAATGGGAAGAGGTGGACACCACCGATATAGGCACCTAAATATTTTTAAATATCTAGTATATATCGTTTCGCTTTTATTGCCTGATCAATATCGCTATTAACCCTGCTCGATTTGTTACTAAACAAATGACATATTATTGAAAGAAGTTAAGTTAGGAAGAACAAACAACAGTTTATTGCTCTTGAAAGCTTCGGATGATTAGTATTACTCGACTTTGATCTCACAACCTTTACATCTGTAACCTATCAACGTAGTAGTCTGCTACGGTCCTATATGGAATTCTCATCTCGTGGCTAGTTTCGCACTTAGATGCTTTCAGCGCTTATCTATTCCCAGCGTAGCTACTCTGCAATGCCCCTGGCGGAACAACAGATTCACTAGAGGCTAGTCCAACCCGGTCCTCTCGTACTAAGGTCAGCCCCACTCAAAATTCCTACGCCCACAACAGATAGGGACCGAACTGTCTCGCGACGTTCTGAACC
>NZ_FNEX01000028.1 GCF_900100435.1 Pedobacter sp. ok626
GCAAGGATGCAGTAGCTGATGGCATAAATATAAAACGGTATAGAAATACAAAATTATAATTTTAACTCCTGCTCCACAAGTTTTGGGATTGATCCCTGAGATCTAGTATTGAATCAATTCAAGAAAAACAGAAACGGCCTTTCTAAATTAGAAAAGCCGTTTAAAGGTACATTTCACCTTCCAAAGTGGTCCCGACGAGAATCGAACTCATATCTAAAGTTTAGGAAACTTCTATTCTATCCGTTGAACTACGGGACCCTTTTCGTTAATCAACCGCAAACGTAGCCTAAACCACAATAACCTGAATCAACTGCCGCAAAGATATAAAAAAATATCACGCTAGATAATAGAACTTTCGTAACCTTCATTTGGAAATTAAATCAACCCTGAGCAACCTGGAATTTGTTTAATCCGCCAACACTTTGTAGAGAAGTGCCACAGAATTCCGCGACGCTAAAAATCATAAAATACTAAAAATCAACGCCGTGCCAAAAACAACAGGTTAAGGCACGATTATCTAGTATAGTCTAGATGTAATTAATAAGAGTTTAATTGATTTAAAATAAATAGTATGAAAAAGATCATTTTATCAGCAGCATTTTTAGCTGTAGCAGGATTCACTTCAGTAAAAGCAAGCGAAATCAAAAATTCAATTCAAGTTGCCGTATACCAAGATAGTACTACAAAAACTCCAGTAGAACTAAAAGACCTTCCAGAAGCGGTGCAAACTACATTAAAAGCAGATCCAGTTAAAGACTGGACCCCAACAGCTGCATTTTTAGTAACCAATGCAGATAAAAGCGTGTATTACCTGATTAACGTTAAAAAAGGAGAAGAAACCGGTTCTCTTAAAATTGACAAAGAAGGTAAAGTTGTTCAATAATAATAACTTCATCCCTAATGGAAAAGGCTGGATTACTCCAGCCTTTTTTTGTATGCTCGTCGTCCTGAATTCTTCATGCCGCATAGGCCAATATCGGGATCCCCTTTTTATCGGATTATACTTCCGTTATTGTGATTTTGGGTTGGTGCCACAAAAGCCAATTTTCCTTCAGCATTTTCTGACATCAAGATCATCCCCTGAGATAAAATTCCTTTGATTTCTCGTGGTGCAAGGTTTACCACAAGGCTTACCTGCTGTCCGATAATATCTTCCGGCTTATAATACTCTGCTATACCAGAAACTACCGTACGGTGATCTATTCCTGTGTCTAGCGTTAATTTTAATAGCTTTTTAGTTTTCTCAACCTTTTCTGCTGCAATAATTGTAGCTACACGAATATCAACTGAAGTAAAATCTTCGAACTGAATGTTCTCTTTGGCTGGAGCAATGACCGCCGAAGCAGCCTCATTATCGGCTTTACTTTTGTTCAGTTTATCAATTTGTGCTTGAACCTCATCATCTTCAATTTTCTCGAATAACAAGACCGGCTCATTTAATTGGTGACCTCTGTGCAATAAGTTGATCTTACCCGCAGCTTCCCATGTATGTCCGCCATAATTCAACATTTTCATCAGCTTATCTGCTGTGAATGGCAAAAATGGCTCTATTAATATCTCCAGGTTGGCTGCGATTTGCAAACTGATAAATAAGATGGTACGCACCCTGTCTTCATCCGTTTTAATCACTTTCCAGGGCTCAGTATCTGCCAAATACTTATTTCCCAGACGAGCAACATTCATCACCTCTCCCAGCGCCTCTCTGAAGCGATAGTTTTCGATAGAAGCGCTTATTTTAGCAGGAAAAGTAGCCAACTCATCTATTACAGCCTGATCTTCTGGCAAGATGGTCATACAGGTAGGAACTTTACCAGCAAAATACTTGTGCGTTAACACCACTACCCTGTTGATGAAGTTACCAAATACAGCAACCAGTTCATTGTTATTTCTAGCCTGAAAGTCTTTCCAGGTAAAATCGTTATCCTTTGTTTCGGGGGCTGTTGCCGTTAATACATAACGCAATACATCCTGCTTATCTTTAAACTCAACCAGATATTCATTTAACCAAACGGCCCAGTTTTTAGAGGTTGAGATCTTCTGTCCCTCAAGATTCAGGAACTCATTGGCAGGAACATTATCCGCCAGGATATAATCCCCATGAGCCATTAACATCGCCGGAAAAATAATACAATGGAAAACGATATTGTCTTTTCCAATGAAATGAACCAACTTGGTCTCATAATCTTTCCAATAATTCTCCCAACTGCCCTTCTCTATTTGATTCTGATTGATGTAATACTCTTCCGCTTTAGGATTCCAAACATCCAAACGAGCATATTCAAAAAGCTCCTTAGTTGCCGAAATATAGCCTATAGGTGCATCAAACCAAACATAAAGTACTTTACCTTCTGCATCCTTTACAGGAACTTTAACGCCCCAATCCAGATCGCGAGTCATGGCACGAGGCTGTAAGCCAGCATTTAACCATGATTGGCACTGTCCAGAAACATTTGGTTTCCATTCGTTATGGCTCTCAATATATGTTCTAAGCTGATCTTCATACTTTTCCAAAGGCAAGAACCAGTTCTTAGTCTCCTTTCTTACAGGAGGCTCTCCAGATAAGGTCGATTTCGGATTGATCAGATCCGTAGCATTTAATGTACTGCCACAGTTCTCGCACTGATCGCCATAAGCGTTCTCATTTCCGCACTTCGGACAAGTTCCGGTAATGTAACGATCGGCCAAAAAAGTTTGCGCCTTTTCATCATAGTACTGCTCGGTAATTTCTTCGGTAAAAACCCCTTTTTTGTATAAGGTTTCAAAAAAATCAGAAGCAGTCTGGTGGTGCATCAAGGATGAAGTTCTATGATAGATATCAAAAGAAACACCAAATTCTTTAAATGAATCACCTATAATTTTGTGGTATTTATCAACAATAACCTGAGGCGTTACCCCTTCCCTTTTCGCTTTAAGGGTAATAGGAACACCATTTTCATCAGATCCACAAATAAACTTAACATCTCTTTTATTAGAGCGCAGGTATCTTACATAAGTATCCGCAGGTAAATAAACGCCCGCCAAATGTCCTATGTGTACCGGTCCGTTTGTATAGGGCAATGCCGCTGTAACGGTATATCTTTTTATTTTACTGTTATCCAAAACTATTTTTATTATTTTGTCAAAGATAAGTGTTTTACCTATGATTAAACAGCCAGCATATTTAAAAAAGGGTGACAAAATTGCAATAGTTTGTCCGGCAAAGAAAATACCGGGGAGTATTGCCCCTGCCATCGCTATTCTTGAAAGCTGGGGATTACAAGTTGTAATAGGCAAAACCGTTACTGCTGATCACAATCAGTTTGCTGGTGACGATGCTTTAAGAGCCGCCGATTTGCAGGGATTTTTAGATGACCCAGAGATTAAGGCTATTATTGCGGGTAGAGGCGGCTATGGAACCATCAGAATCATTGATGAGCTGAATTATGATAAATTTAAAGATAATCCTAAATGGATCGTTGGATTTAGCGACATCACGGTCTTACTTTCTGATTTATTTGCGAGGCTAAATATCCAAAGTATCCACGGACAAATGCCCTACACATTCGAGAAAGCAACGCCTGAATCATTAGATTCGTTAAGAAAGGCTTTGTTTGGAGAGACCATTAAATACGAATACACAAGCACATTTCCTTCCCGATCGGGAACCGCTGAAGGCATCCTTATTGGTGGTAATTTAACCCTTATGGTGATGTTAGAGGGCTCAGCTTCGGAAATAGATTATACGGATAAGATCCTTTTTCTGGAGGATGTTGGTGAACACGAATATTCGATCGACAGAATGATGCGCATGCTAAAAAGGGCCGGCAAACTCGCCAAGTTGAAAGGCCTCATCGTAGGTGCTTTTAATGAAATCGAAACGCAATCGATTCCCTTTGGTGCCAGTCCGGAACAGGTTATCTGGGATATTGTGAAGGAATATGATTATCCCGTATGTTTCAACTTCCCAGTAGGGCATATAGATGACAATAGAACTTTGGTTGTTGGGAAATCAAGTAAATTAATCGCTAACAAGCACCCCGTATCACTAACTCAATCCCAAGCATAACAGCACTTTTCTCACAGTCAAATCAAGTCGTCCGAATTGTTAAAAGGAAGACACAATAAAAAAGCAGCAACGAGGAATAATCTCGTTGCTGCTTTTTTATGTTTTTAAGTCAAAAATTACTTAAGGAGCAAGGAGGTTCAAGACAACCTCTTTTGGAGTGCCAAGACTTGCCTCAGCATCACCAGCAGATATTGACGATAAAGTTATTTTCAATACTTTACCAACGCCATATCCCGCAGGAATATCTAGATTTATGTTGCTAGAAGTAACGCCTGGTGCAAATGTAAGTGTTCCACTTGTTCGCAAAATATAATCAGTTCCGGCCACTCCACCTGTAATAGCATAAGGCACGGTTATGGTAGCAGAACTTGGAGATGAAAGTTTAACTTCAAAGCTCTTATTTGCGGCCACTTTTACATCAACAGGAGTAGTTGTGACAAATGCTACAGTTTTCAAATCATCTACAACGGTGATTGTATATAGACTCGCATCAGCGTCAACCCCAACTTCAGATCCAACCGGAGCAGTAGCGCCAGTAAGTTTAACCTCATAAATGTTGCCTGCGTTAATAGCTAAATTATCCTTTACCTTTATCTCTATAAAAGCAGTCGTTTCTCCTGCCGCTATTACTAAAGGATTTGCAGATACCAATTGTAGATTGTTAGCGGTATTACCAGCTTTAGGCGTAACTGTATACGACAACGATGTTTGAGATTTTAATTTACCAGCGATTACAATCGGAATTTTAATTGTCTGATCTGCAACAGTCTCAGTGATTTGAAGCCCCTCACTTTCAAAACTAATCAGATTTTTTACAATTAAAATAGGTCTTACTTCATTGCTATTAACTCCCAAAGCACCGATAGTAAGATCTGTAGACCCTTTCTTTGCTCCGGTTATTTTAAACGAAGCATTTACAGCCGTTGACCCTGGAGGCACCAGGGTACTAGGAATAGGCAGGGTAACATTTGCAGACAATACACCTCTCGGAATTGTAACAGATCCAGTAGTCGAGAAAGCTCCAGAAACGGCATAATTTACAACCACAGGTTCCTGAACGGCAGTTTTTAAACGTACCGCAATAGTAGCGTTCGTCCCTTCTAAAACACTTAGTTGAGTTTTAGCTGAAATTTCCACGTAAGGGGGTAAGCTATTGCTAAAATCGTAATTATCTCCTGGCCCCTTTTTTTCGCACGATTGCAACAGAAAAGCGGTTACTATCGACATTAATATTATTATCTTTTTCATATTTCTGTTATAAATCAAACCACATTTTTACATTATACTTAATCGTTTCCTTCGGAGCATTCGGATTTCTGGATATCTCATTTATAATAGGATACTCATATCTTCTAAAGATAGGTCCAGCTGGTGCGCCAATAGGAAGGGTCAACACAGGTACTTCACTACCGTCCGGACCAGATCTCCTCCACTGCGTAAAGCCATCCAAACCTCTATCCATTTTATCAACCCATTGCTGAGCATGAATCATTTTGATCGCTTCTGCCTGACTAACAAACGGCGTATTAAACTGATCTGCAAAACTCTTAGCGGCGGCCGCACTAACCCCAAAAGATAGGCACGAGGCTTCAATTCCATTGCGGAAGCGAGTTGTAGCTGTCGCCAAATTCACACCAACTCCAAGTCCCCTTGCATATACTTCAGCTTCATTAAATAACTGCTCCTGATAAGTAAACATCACTTCTGGCGCTGTCGGTGAATGCAACGTTTTGGCAATTCTTGGATTCACATCATCATCACCATCTGCACCAGGCACCACACCAATATAGTTGGTAGCAGCAGCAGGCTTATCGAAAAATTTAGGTAAACGTGGATCAGCAACAGCAAATGCCGGAGTTGGATCCATAATATCAGTCACAGGTTTAGTAGCAAAGAAAAAGTTAACCCCATTATTATATTGCAAACTAATCGCATACTTAGGGTTGCGTTTATTGGTAATATCCTGGTAAGCGATTTGCGCGTTATTCGTTGCTGAATTAACCATGCTTGCAGAAATAAGGCTTCCTATAGCCGCCTCCTTTGTAGGATCTTTGTCTACCATAGTTAACAACGAGCGTAACTTAAGGGATTGTGCAAGCCTTTTCCACTTAGCAAGGTCCCCTTGATAAAACAAGTCATACCCGTCATTATTTGCTCCAATTTTCAAAGGACTAGCATCATCAAACTGAGCCAAAGCTTCATCTAAAATACGGATCGTTCCTTCTAAAACTGTTTTTTGGTCATCAAATTTCGGATAAATGATACTCTCGTTCCAGGCTTCTGTGTAAGGCACGTCCCCAAAAGTGGTAGTAATATCATAAAGCACCATCGCCAATAAAACCTTACATTGAGCCGCAGCGTTATTGTTAGCTGGACTAGCTCCCTCTGATAACTTAATAGCCTGCTTAAGGTTAGCTCCTGCCCTTACATAAAGCGACACCCAAGTGTTGTTTATAAAGTTAGCAGAAAATGTATAGATATCAGGACTTGGATCACCACCAGACCAGCCTGTTGGATTATTCCCCCCAGCGCTAAGCATCTGACCAGCTAGCCCAACAGGAATATATAAATCTCCACTTGACCTCAAATTGATATAAGCAACGGTTGCGTAAGAAAACAACAACTTTGGATCAACTACAGGCGCCCTATTTGGACTTGTGTTAATGTCCAGATATTTTTTGCAGGATGGTAGTGTTAACAATAATGTTAGAACACTAAACGTATATATAATTTTTTTCATTTCTTCTAAATTTTAAGTCTTATATTAAAACCAAGGGTCCTTGTAGATGGAATAGAGTTAAACTCAACACCTTCCGCTACACTTTCGGTACCAAAAAAGTTTGCTTCAGGATCGATGTGAGGCACATTATCGTGTATGATCCATAAGTTCCTTCCTTCTAGTCCGATTTCAGCTGATTTTATAAACTTTAGGTTTCTCTGCAGAAGTTTTGTGGGCAGCAAATACGAAAGTCTAACTTCTCTAAGCTTCACATACGAAGCATCAAAAATATTTGCTTCAGTATTTGTCGTGCTATATTGAGCCCAATAATCCTGCATACTTGTAACCGGAACTGTGTTTGGAACAAATGTTCCGCCTGGACCAGCCACCACTCCCTTATCAATAAAGATATTTCCTCTATTAAGCAATGTTTCTTCTCCCAATCCACTCGTTCTTAACGATGATACAGAATTTGAGAATATTACCCCTCCTTTTCTCATATCTATTAAGAAACTAAGCGAAGCGCCCTTATAAGAGAACGTGTTTTCAATACCACCTGTCCAATCAGGACTCATGTTCCCTAATCTTTTATCACTAACCGTTTTTCTTAATCCGGTAGCAGCGTCAATAATGAGATTTCCTGAAGGATCTCTCTGCCAGGCAACACCATAAATACCAAATGATTGACCAGTTTCAGCTTTAATCGACAACCCACTCCAACCACTAGCAAGCGAATAAGAAGTCAATTCAGGTGGCAACTCTACTTTTTGAACATTTTTAGCAAAATTAATATTCATATTCCAGGTAAAATCTCTTCCCTTAACCGGCACTAGACCCAAGCCAACCTCAACACCTTTATTTTTCACTGAACCTGCATTTGTATTAACAAAAGAGAACCCTGTTGATTGTGGAAGTGCTAAATCTATAATCTGATCTGAAGTATTGGTGTAATAATAGGTCAGATCAAGATTAACGCGACTATCCAAAAATCTTAACTCTGTACCGACCTCATATGAAGCTTGATTTTGCGGCTTTAGATCAAAGTTTGGAATAGTCGCAGGGTTACTGAATGCCAAAACCCCATTAAATGGAAAAGTAGAACCATAACCATACTGAGCAAATGCCGCACTAATAGGGGAATAACTAAATGCACCTCCATATGGATCGGTATCACTACCCACATTTGCATAACTCGCCCTTAACTTACCATAATTAAACCAAGTAGTTTTAGGCAACACTTCACTGAAAACAAAACTTGAACTCACTGAAGGATAAAAATATGACCGATTTTGAATCGGCAAGGTTGAAGACCAATCGTTTCTTCCTGTAACATTTAAGAATAAGTAATCCTTATAAGACAAGCCAACATCCCCATAAACACCCTGAATCCTTCTCATATTAGATGTATTAGTCGACACCACACTTCCCGCATTTGCATAGTTATACAATCCGTCGGCAATTAACTGCTGTGCATCAGCTAGATCTCTACGATAATAAGACTCAAAAACGTTATAACCAGCAATTACCTTTAAACTAAGATCTTCGGTTAATTTTTTATCCGCAGTCAAAATCAAATCATTATTTATAATTCTGTTATACAGATTTGCGGTATAAAAATCTCCTGTTAACGACCCTATTGTTCCTTGTCTGGTAACACCTCTCCTGTACTCATTGTAAAAATCTGTTCCCAAGTTATCAGAAATCGTTAACCACTCTAACGGTTTATAAGTAACGATCGCATTACCATAAAACCGATCAACAACATTAGAGAAGTTATTGTTATTTACTACCCAAAATGGGTTGTTACCTGTCCTTGTTGGCGTTAAGGCAATTTGTTGTTTAGTAATCGGATCAACATAGTGATCTCTCAACACATTAACATCAATTGTCCTTGGTAACCCATAAACGATAGATTGTAATACACTCGGGTTGTTAGAACTTTGAACAGGACGACCATCAGCAACCGTACGTGTATAGTTAGCACTGGTTCTAACGTCCAACCCTTTAAAAATAGTTCGCCCTGCATTTAAACTTAAAGCATTCTTTTTAAGTTTTTCATTTGGAACAATACCATCTTGTATTGTATTTGTAAATCCAAAACGATAATCACCAGAATCTCCACCACCTTCAAAGGAAACAGAGTTGATATAAGTTTTTCCCGTCTCATAGAAGTCCTTAACATTGTCAGGATAAGCCTGTAAGGTAACTTTATTACCCAGGTAATCAGTAAACAATTGATCCTGAACTTCGCTGATTTTTGGTCCCCATCCGTTTAGGCTTGAGCTATTAACATTAGGCCCAGTGCTATAAACACCCTGAACACCCTGTGCATACTCATTTTGAAACTTTGGAAGTTTTAATACATTATCAAAACGTGTTGAAGAATTAAAAGATACAGATCCCTCACCTTTTTTACCCTTCTTTGTTGTAATTACAATCGCACCATTTTTTGCTCTGGCACCATAAAGTGCAGTAGCAGCAGCTCCTTTAAGGACAGTTATGGTCTCAATATCATCAGAGTTGATATCACCAGCCCTGTTACCATAATCGGACCCAGCACTTCCTTGTGGAACTGAACTGGTACTTATGGTATTGATTTGCTGAGAACTGTTATCTACAGGCAGTCCATCAATCACAAATATTGGTTGATTTGAAGTACTTGTCGAGTTGAAAGACGAGGCCCCTCTAATGATAATCTTAGAAGAACCACCTACCGTCCCTGATTGGGACGTAACCCTAACACCTGCAACTTTACCCGCAAGCGAATTAATCACATTGGTTTCTCGCGCCTTAGTTAGTTCATCTCCCTTTAATGTCGTAACTGAGTAACCAAGTGATTTTGCCGTCCTGGTTATACCCATTGCAGTAACAACAACTTCCCCCAATTGCCTGGTGTCCGTTGCTAAACCTACATTTACTACATTTGATGACCCAATAGGAATAATTTGCGTTAAATAGCCAATGGAAGAAATTTCTATGGCAGCTTGCCCCGATGCAACCTTAAGGGCGTATTTTCCATTTGCATCTGTTGATGTACCGGTCGTGGTACCCACAATTTTCACAGAGACGCCTGGGATTGGTAGCCCATCGTCCTTTCCTGTAACTGTACCAGTAACTGTTCTATCTTGCGCCATCGCAGCTCCCGCAACGAACATCAAAATGAACAAACTTTGTAAAAGTTTTTTCATAAGAAATTAAAATTTAGGTTAGTTAATAATGGTCTAATATACCAAAATTGATATGCGTGCATAGTTCACAAATTGCAATCGACCGACATATGACAATAAAATGACACAACACAACCGCTTCAAAACTCGGCAATCCTTTCTGTTTACACAACATTATTCTAAAACAAAACAAACAACCAATATTTAATTCCGCAAGAAGCGCATCCAGTAGCCCGCAACAAAACATTTAACATTAATTAACATTTATTGCATGTCGTTATCTAATAGCAAAATTTTCGCAACAAAAAAACTAGTAAAACTCTAGGACTTACATAAATTAAGGCAGAGTATCCAAACCTTTCGGGCAAAAAAATTGGCAGAATCAAATAAAAAAAGGCAGAATCAACATCCTGCCTTTTAAATACAATTTGAAATTTTTATTCCTAAGGGACATCCCACCAAACGCGTTTCAGCATACTGGTATTCTTCGGAGAATTAGAATTATTCCTTTGCTCCCCCGAAGGATAAAGCAAGGAGCGTGGCAAAGCCCCCCCAAGAGCACTACCTGCTGGTGCAGCCAATGCCGGAACCCCTGTTCTCCTCCAGTCAGTCCAAACCTCGGGATTTAAAAACAAGGCCAAATATTTTTGACTCATAATATCAGTAAGCGTAATATTCCCAGCGGTTCGTGCAACAGTAGCAGCATAAGTTGCATCGTTAATAGTTCTTAATAAATTAGCCGTCACCGCAGCATTGTAAGCGGTAGCCGAGGCTCCTTTATTCTGCGCAGCTTTTTGCAAGTGACATTCAGCCTCAATAAACCTTAACTCATCATAACTCATCAATACGACAGGAGAGGCCTCACTTCCATACAAAGGTCCCAGACCTTCATCCCCATCGCTATATACATCCAAACGCGGATCCGAGGCAGCACCCATTGAATCATAAATATATCCAGTGAAAGAAATGTCTCCACGCTGATCATTAAACTGGAACCATGGTGTTTGTGTTGGCAAACTAGTTCCCGCAAACAATACAGAAGCGGTCTCTCCAGGTAGAAATCCATTGGGGATCTCTAAGAGAGCCTTATCATAATTAGACCTGTCTATCTTTCCTAAATGCAGGTAGAATTTAGCTCTTAATGAATGTGCAAATCTTAACCATTTGGTTAAATCCCCTTTGAATAAAAGATCATCTGCCCCCGGTTGAAATTGGCTTCCATCTGCAGCGCCTAGACTCGTAATAGCTTCGCTGAGCAACTGATCAATACTCGCATAAATTTGTTGCTGTGTATCATATTTCGGCTGCAAGTTAGCAAGCCCTTTAAAAGCTTCACTGTATGGGACATCACCCCAAAGGTCGGTAGTAAGACCAATGTTATTCGCCATCATTACTTTACCAATGGCGGCATAATGTCCTTGTTTCAATGAATTAGCTGAATTAATCATAGCATTGGTATTGTTCATAATTCCGCCACCATACAACCCAGCAGTCCACATATTATCTACATCATCTGGAGAAACCGCATAGCGGCTTGCCGACACCGATTGATTTGCCGCACCAGTTGTCTGTTGCATAAACAACGAAACAAACCTAGACGCATCACCACCCCACAAATATCCAGTTGACTGTATAATTCCAGGCAAAAGACTCGAAGGCACAGGGTTTTTAAGTTGCGAGGGATCATCATTAATCCCTTCATAAAAGTAACCCTTTTTACAAGAAGCAATCAGACCCATTGTTCCGATAAGCAGGATTAACCCTGTTCTTGTTATTCTATTTATACTTAAAAGTTTCATAATTCGAAATTTTAGGACTGATTAAAACTTAAACTTCAGATTAAGACCATAACTTGCTGTTCCAGGATTATTAAAATAATCCATTCCTTGTGAACTTGTTGCTCCGGTCAAACTTGTTTCGGGGTCAATCCCGTGATATGGCGTCCAAATAATTATATTTCTAGCAAAAAGACCGGCAGTCAATCCTTTAACAAATTGTTTCCCATCTTTATTAAATAGCCTAGGAAAATTATAACTCAACGCAACCTCCCTTAATTTTATAAAAGATGCATCCTCAATAAAGGCTTCATTTAAGTTTCCAAAACCACCCCCATCTCCTAAATACCAAGCCTCATCCAAAGGAACACTCATCGAATTGATGCCTCCTGCTCCTGCAACTTCATTTCCTGCACCATCAAAATGCACTAAGTCTCCATTTTCATTCATATGCCCAAAAACACCAGGAAATTGCTTCATCGTCCCCCTGTTATTGGTCAAATCTGATGTACCTATAGCTGCCAACGATCCCCTTGTACCATTCCAAAGATCCCCTTTAAATTTCCAGTCTATCAAGGTGTACAAGGAAATACCTTTATAAGTGAAGGTATTTCCGAAACCCATCAAGAATTTGGGATTAGGGTTACCAATTTCCTTTTGAACATTTGTATTTGTTAGCGGATAACCTACGTTGTCACGGTCATCAATAATCATATTCCCCTTACCATCATCACTATAGCCGTAACCATAAATTACCCCCGCAGGCATTCCCGGTAACTGGGCAATAACAGTTCCTGTAAAGCCATTAAGTGTAATCTGATTTACCCCTGGTGCGAGCGACAACACTTTACTTCTATTCATACTGAAATTCAAGAAAGAAGACCACTCAAATTCAGTATTTTTAACCGGAGTCCCCGTAAGCTGTAACTCCAAACCACGATTCCTGATAGAGCCTGAGTTTAAAGTCACAAATTGATATCCTGAAGACCCAGGAACCGGAGACTGAACAATCAAGTCTTTACCTTTACTATAATAAACGGTCAGATCCATACCCAAACGATTATTAAAAAACTGCAATTGAGCCCCCAATTCATAAGCAATGGTTTTTTCTGGCTTCAAATCGGGATTCCCTAATACATTGTCTAACCCAAACGACCCAATACCATTTGATGGAAATGAAATACCACTGGTATAACCATCTGGAAATGTAGTTGGCACATAATAAGAATTCAGCAAAAATGGCCCAGGATCTTTACCCACTTGAGCAATCGATGCTCTAAATTTACCTAAACTTAGCGCACCACCCTTTATACCCTCAAGTTCCGAGAACACAAAACTCACATTTGCAGAAGGATAAAAGAAAGAGTTCTTGCCTTTTGGCAATGTGGAAGTCCAGTCATTTCTACCTGTAGTTTCAATAAACAACATATTATTATAAGACAAGTTGAGGTCATAATATATACCGCCTTTCCTATAAGGTGTTACAAAATTTGCAGACTTCAAGGTACTCGCATTGTATATATTATCAAATCCCGGAGCGACTAAACCATCTCCCTGAACATAAAGTTCATCCAGCTTCCTATTATAAAGGTTACCGCCAACTTTTCCATCGAACCTCCATTTATCATTAAGTTCCTTTGTATAGCTAAATATAAGGTCAGAGTTTATACTCCTATAAGTGAAACGATCATCAAAGATCCTTCCCCCACTATACGCCCCCGATTGAATTTCATAATACTGATGCCGATTATCATTATAGGTATCCAAACCACCCCTATACGTTGCGCTAAATCCATTTCCAATATTGTAATCCAATTGTAAATTACCCATCAACCTATTTAACAAGGTTTTATATGGATTGTTATTAATTGTCCAATATGGATTGTCATAGATTCCATTTCTATAAGAACGCTGTAAACCATCACTAAATAAAAATGCCTTTGGATCATCCGCTTTTGTAGCTCCATTAGAGTTATCAAATGATATAGGCGTTCTGGTTAAGCCTAACATGATACCAGACAGATTACTACCTTGCTGAGGCATATTTCCATCGCTGGTTATATAAGTCATACTAGTAGCCAGCTTCAGTTTCTCTGAAATCTTTAAATCACCGGCAAAAGACACGGTTGTACGCTGAAAATTTTGTAAAGGAACAATTGAATTAGAATAAGCATTACTTATTGACGCTCTATAAGTCGCTGTTTCATTTCCACCACTTACCGCAACTGAATTACTAAAAGTAGATCCGGTTCTAAAGAAGTTTCTTAAATTATCATAAGGAACAAAAGGCGTTTTTGCTGTAGGATCAGTATTTAAAACGACATTCCCGTGAACATCGTACTCATTTGAATTCCCATCCCATGAAACATCCTTTACGTTCGGCCCCCATGAATAACGATTAGTTGAAGAAAATGGAGCAATAATCCCCCCAGATCCCTTAACCCATTGATTCTGGAGCCCAGGATAACGATTTACCTTGTCAAACGAAACACCGGTATTAAAATCAACTTGAATTTTACCTGCCTTACCCCGTTTAGTCGTAATAACAATTGCCCCGTTTGCAGCATCTATACCATAAATAGCCGCAGCAGCTGGCCCTTTAAGAACGGTTATACTCTCAATATCATTAGGGTCAATATCTGCTCCCCTATTTGAGTTAGAGGCGCCCTGCAATAAATTGTTCTTTTCGTCGGAGGGGTCTCCTGAATAATTCTGGGAATTATCAATTGGACTTCCGTCGATCACAAACAAGGGTTGATTATTCCCGGTCAATGAGTTTGAGCCCCTTAACTGAATATAACTGGAAGAGCCAGGCGTGCCCGATGAAGAGGTAATCTGCACACCGGCAACCTTCCCGGAAAGAGATTTCAAGACATCTCCCTGATCTGTTTTTGTCAAATCATCCCCTTTAACACTTTGAGCAGAATAACCAAGTGCCCTTACTTCCCGCTTAATGCCCAAGGCAGTAACAACAACCTCGCCCAACTGCCTTGAGTCGGTGGACATAATGACGTTCACGACATTTGATGAACCTATAGCGACCACCTGTTGCACATAACCAATAGAAGAAAATTCAAGTGAAGCTGATCCAGACGCTATCTTAAGGGCGTATTTTCCATTTGCGTCTGTTGAAGTGCCGATTGTGGTCCCAATCACTTTTACAGAGACTCCTGGAACTGGAAGTCCATCATCTTTCCCTGTAACTGTACCCGTAATTGTTCGATCCTGTGCCATAGCAGCTCCCGCTAAGAACACGAAAATGAACAAACTTTGTATAAGTTTTTTCATGATGAATTAAATTAAGTTAGTTAACAATTAAACTGACACGCGCAGCATACTCCAACCTAAGATAACTGCACCATTCAGAACCATAGCATATTAACAAGGATACCATGAAAAAGTTTTCATGATTTTCTTGTCTGATTAAATGCGGAAAATCACTAATTCACTAAAAAGACAGAATTTACAAACATCAGCTCCCCATTTTCCCAAAAAGAACGAAAAAGCACACTCGCCCCAAGATATATGACCGTTCCTTTGCCCTCAGGTTGCACGCCAAATAGCATTCCTGCCCCAAGTTTTTTAAGCACACCTTCACCGGCAATACCCGCAACATAACTGCCCGGCTTTAAAACTCCCGTATTCCAACCGCGGCTAAGAAACTCATATAACCTGTCGTCGGTCTTCAACGTATAATAGTAATTACCTAGGCCTGCAGAAATCGGGTGACTCTTATCCAAGTCTACTTTAAAAATCGCGCCTGAAATAGCATTCGACAAGTTGGTTTGCTTCCTGCTCTGGTATTTTGCAGCAACTTCAACAGAGAGTTCATCTTTGTAATACGCTTTCCTTTGGATGTCAAAAGGTTTCTTCCCTACAGCACTCAATATGGCATCTTCCATCAAAATCAGCTTTCCGCCAGCTCTAACCCAATCCTGAGTTTTTTCGTTGATGTTGTCACCGTAGGTGCCGTCAGGAAAAATCAATGTATTTATCTTATTAAGATCTAGCGCCCCTATGTCATCCAAACTGATCATCGTTATAGGATAGCCCAATTCTTGTTCAAAAAAGTGCCATACCTCTCCCAAACTTTGAGCAGTAGCTTCAGAACTGGCAACCACAGCCACCTTTGGGATCGGTAATACCGGATAAACCGACGAACCAAAGTCTTTGCCTTTATCTACAGAACCGCCATTAACTGTATAAAAAAAAGCTTTTAAGCGCCTCTGTATTTCCGCGATTTTGGTCGACAATTCCTTAACAGATTTTTCATTTTCAGCTCTATAAATCAATAGCGATCCCACTGGATAGCTAATCCCACCAACAGTAAAACCCTCTTCTGTCATACGAACCTTTACCCCTGCTTTTTGCAAGGCGACCAGCACCTTCGCATCATCAACCGAATCCCAGGGTAAAAGCCAGGCATACGGCTTTTGCATTTTACCTAAAGCTGGATTTGGCTCCTCAATAAATTGGTATTTCCCCTTAATCAATGACTTAACTGCATAGGCATTTAAGCCATAAGCATAAGGCAAGGCCCAAGCCGTAATGTCATAAGTATTGGAGTCGTTTACTTTTGTTTGCGGTTCAAAAAGCACATTTGCCAATATTGCACCTGGCTGATCCAGATTCACAATTAAATCATTTCGCCCTATTATAAAAGGCTCCAATTTCCCGGTCTCATAATGATAGCCTTCGGCATTACCATCTCCACCAAATGAAAAGTCTACATTATTTCTCTTTAACAATTCGGCTAAACGCTTTAGTTTACCCAAATTCTCTCCCTTTACCACATAGCTCTTAAATACCCCGGGAGATGTAACCCTGGCATTTTCAAAGTACTTTCTAAATTCTTCTACCAGCCGATCTGCATTTTTCGATACCGTTTCCAATGTGGCCATTCCAGCTATAAAATGATGATCTATCCGGTCTTTTAAGGTTAACGTATCGCCATCAATGGTAATTACGGCTAAACCAGCACCAATCCCGCCCTGCTCGTAAGTCATCCCTACTGCACCATTATATAAAGGATAAGTATCCCCATAAGAAGGATACAACAAATCAAATTGCTCTTTTGTGAAATATTTCCAACCCTTCTGATCAAAGTTTTTCGCATTGTTTTTCCCAACAGTAACTTGAAATGCTCTTTGCCAAACTGTAATATCCTGATGGATAGGTTCAGCAGCTGGTGCAAAATAATAAGGTTCGTTGTAGTTTTGTTCATGAAAATCGACATGCACCTCTGGCATCCAATCGTGATACAAAGCCAATCGCTGCTGTGTCTCGATTTGCGATTGCCAGGCCCAATCACGATTCAAATCAAAATAATAATGGTTCGATCGACCTCCCGGCCATGGCTCTGAATGCTCCCTGGCCAATGGATTAGGATTAGGCTTTGCCCCTGTAACACTATTAAAATAACTTAAATATCGCTCCCTACCATCAGGATTTAAACATGGATCGATAATCACCACCGTATTCCTTAACCAGTCCTGAATATTCGATTTTTTCGCCTCCACCAGCGCATGCATCATCTTTATGGCTGTTTCCGTTGAGCTTGCCTCATTGCCATGTACATTATAGCTTAACCATAATATAGCAGGCTGTTTAATAGACTTACCAGATATTTTTTGCCCATTGCTTAAGCTTAGATTATTTATTCTGATCTGCTCCAGCTTATCCATATTATCTCTGGCAGACACAATGCCAACCAGTAATTCACGCCCCTCATAGCTCTTGCCATAACTAACAACTTTTACGTTCCGCGTCATTTTACCCAGGTATTTAAAATAATCCAATACTTTATCCTGTGACGTAAATCGACTTCCTAATGCATAACCAAAAAACTCATCGGGTGACTTTACCTGCGCTTGTACAGCAGCCCACCCCAACGACAAAAACAGAAATGGAAGCAGAAAGTATTTCATATTGAGGAATTAATATACCTAAAGTACTAAAGAATATTTTTTGTTTCTCTTTCATAGTGTAATTTTACAGCTTCATTTCATCAAATTAACATATGGTCACCATCGATTCCTTATATCAGCACTTTCTTCAGCATCCAACTATATGTACAGATACGAGGAACATTACCGAGGGTTGCTTATTTTTTGCGCTTAAGGGCGACAAATTTGATGCAAATACCTTTGCTGCACAGGCGATAAGTCAAGGTGCAGCTTATGCTATTGTTGACAATGAAAATTACCAAACAGACGAGCGTTGTATATTAGTCCCCGATGTCTTAACCGCCTTACAGGACCTGGCCAAACACCATCGCAATCAGCTCAACATCCCTGTTATAGGCTTAACAGGAAGCAACGGAAAAACAACGACCAAAGAGTTAATCAATGCTGTGCTTGCTCAGAAATACATCTCTTTTGCAACCAAGGGTAACTTAAACAATCATATTGGCGTTCCACTTTCCATCCTTTCCCTTACCTCGAAAACCGAGATCGCAGTTATAGAAATGGGTGCTAATCATCAAAAGGAAATCGAGTTTTTATGCGATATCGCAAAGCCTACCCATGGTTTGATCACCAACATCGGCATGGCCCATTTAGATGGATTTGGAGGCTTTGAAGGCGTAAAAAAAGGAAAAGCAGAGTTGTTTGCCTACCTGAAAAACCATGATGGGACGGCTTTCATCAACAGAGATAATCCTTATATAATAGAGATGAGCGAAAAAGCTATGCTCAACAAAGTTGTCTATTATGGATTAGAGACGACCAATACGGTATCAGGGAAACTACTGAAATCAGATCCTTTCATTCAACTATCCTGGGCGAGCCAAACGGGATCTTTTAATACAGAAGTCCATTTAACGGGAGCCTATAATTTTGAAAACATACTTGCAGCAATCGTTATTGGTCAGTTTTTTGAAGTCGATCCAGATCAGATTAATGCTGGCCTATCGGGATATCTACCCAACAATAACCGCTCTCAGATTACCAAAACCGCTACCAATACCGTTATATGTGATTTTTACAATGCCAATCCCAGCAGTATGGCCGCAGCACTTAAAAACATTGAACTTTTAAGTAGCGACAATAAAACCATCATTATCGGAGACATGTTTGAGTTGGGACGAGAATCTCCAGAACAACATAAGCTGATCATTGAGCAAGCAGAAAAACTACCTATAAATACCCTAATTTTTATTGGTCATCATTTTTTAGAAGCCAAACAAGCCAATGAGGGATACTTCTTCGGTACACCCGCTGAAGCACAAGCCTTTCTAAAGGAAAATCCAATCAACAATAGTCTTGTACTTTTAAAAGGATCACGGGGGATGGCATTAGAGCAGCTGTTACCGCTGCTTTAACTAGTTTGCCAGAGACACCTTTATTCCGGCGTCGCTTATTTCTTTAAGGGGATTATCACGCATATTTTGCTCCAATTCCAGTTCGTATTTTCCCGGGGCTGGGAATTTAAATTGGGTTAGCAATGGAAAAGAATAGGTGTATAGGTTTCCCGAGCCTGATCCATTCCATTGCCCATCAGGCTGCGCCAACTTAAATTCGTAACGTCTACTCCGTTTTTTTTGTCCTCCTCTTACATTCAGGAGGACAAAAATATTTGAATATCTATAATCAGCAGTATGCCTTAATTTAAAGTAAATATTATATGGCTTACTGGTGTCGGTAATATCAACCATTACCTTCACCTTGTCGGCATAACTCCAGTTACGTGAAGGCATTGCATGATTGCTATCTTCAATAATATTGGTATCACAACCGCTAAACAACAAAGTAAAAGCGGTCGAAAACAAAAGTAAAAAGTTACGATTATTCATTTTTAGGCTTATCCGATGGCTTTTTTCTGCGGTTATTATTCCTATTTCGATTATTCTTTTTAGCAGCTGGCTGTCCTTCTACAGGTTGCGCAGCATTTGGCTGCCCTTCTTGTGCAACAGCAATCTTAACCTTCGGTTGCTGGGCCTTAGCTTGAACCTGTCCCGGAACATTTTCTTTCTTGCTTACATCCGGCTTATTTTTCGCCTGTTGTGGTGCTTTTTGCCCCTGTTGTGGCTGCTTCGGTGCCTGTTGCGGTTGCTTCGCTCTATCCGGTCTGTCAGAACGTTCCGCATTATTTTTATTGCGATTCTGATTGTTGTTCCGGTTATTGTTGTTCTTGTTCCCTTTATTTCTCGGTTTATCATCCAAACGTGTTAAACTATCCTGTCCAACCACATTTTCATAATCCGGAATTTTATCTACTACGGCAGTAGTAACCAACTCCACAGCCTCTTCTTTAAGATTATTAGGTTTCTGTCCCTTTTTGTTCATCGCCATGATTTCTTTCACACGGTCAACTTTTAAAGGAATCCAGTCTTCCATATTTGGATAACTAAACCACATTAACTTCTTAAAAATATCTGTTTTTTGATGTCTGGCGACCCCAACTTCGGTCTGTAAACTATCTACACGATCAGGAATATCCTTAAGTGCATCTAAATAAGTATCCAGCTCGTAGTTTAAACAGCATTTCAGCTTACCACATTGTCCAGCTAGTTTTAAGGTATTTAAAGATAAGTTCTGATACCTTGCCGCAGCAGTAGATACGGTCTTAAAGTTCGTTAACCAGGTAGAGCAACACAATTCCCTTCCACACGATCCAATTCCGCCCAATCTACCAGCTTCCTGACGCATACCTATCTGGCGCATTTCAATCCTAATTCGGAAAGTTTCGGCCATTTTTTTAATCAATTCCCTAAAATCTACTCTACCTTCAGCAGTATAAAAGAAGGTAGCCTTAGTTTTATCCCCCTGATAATCCACGTCACTAATTTTCATAGACAAACGCAAATCCAAAGCGAGCGTACGGGCTTTATGCATGGTTTCCCATTCCATTCCCTTTGCTACTTTCCACTTCTCTACGTCAGCTTCTGTCGCTTTCCTATAAATTTTCCGTGTTACCTGATCAATCGCAGTTTTCCTGCGCTTCATCTGCATCCTTACCAGTTCACCGGTAAGTGATACGTGACCGATATCATAGCCGCCAGTTGGTCCTTCAACCGCTACCAACTCGCCAATTTCAAGGTAAATGTTATCATTATTTACAAAGAATTCTTTCCTTGCGCCTTTAAATTTAACTTCTATTACCTGAAAAGGCTTATAATTTGAGGGCATGTCCAAATTAGACAGCCAATCGTAAACTTCCATTTTTCCGCATCCGCCAGTAAGGCACGAGCCATTACTTTTGCAGCCTGCGGGGGCGCAACCGCCACCTGTAGAACAACTTCCACATCCCATAATTAATTGTATATATGTTGAGTCCCTTTCGGGAACGTTTTAAACTTAATTATTTTTACCAATTGTAAAGATACATCTAAAAACAGAATTTTAGGGTTTGCATTTCGTTCGATGTGATAATGCGCCTTTTCCAACTCTGAGATAATGGCATCCGCCATGTTCAGATCTAATACATGCGTTGATAATTTTTTAGCGGTTTCTAGTGCCCTAACAGGCAATTTCACCAAATCATCAGCCCCGCTAAGCAACAAACTACACTCGCGTAAAAAGCTGATTCCATATTTTAAAAAGTTCTTTTGATTCTCTCTTCCCCAGCTTGCGGCCTGCTCTACAAAAATCGTTAAATCAAGTACCCGATTCCCATAGCCCATTCGCAACCACTCCGCAAACTTATCTGCATTATCGTTGTGTGTATTGGCCACCAACGACTTTGCCTCAATTAAATTCCCATCTGCCAGAAAGCTATACTCTGTCGCCTGATTTTCTGATAAACCATGTCCTTCCATCAAATAATGCTCGATGGTTGCATGAGAAAGTTTGGGAATTTTCACAATCTGTGTACGTGATAAAAGCGTAGAAAGGATTTGCTCCTGGTTATTAGCAACCAGAATAAACAACGTATTTTGAGGTGGTTCTTCGATAATTTTAAGTAGCGAATTCCCTTCTTTATCCAAATACTCGGGTAACCACATAATCAGCACCTTTGTTTCTGCCTCAAAAGCTTTATAGCTTAATTTTTTAATGATATCATGACACTCGGCAATGTTAATATTTGCTTGTTTGTTCTCTGCACTTAGCTTAGACCGCCAGATATCCATATCAAAATAGGCATCTGCAAGCAACATACCTCTCCACTCTTCCAGCACATCAACCGCTGTTTTTACATCCTTTGAAGCAAAGAATGGATAAGAAAAATGCAAATCGGGATGAATATACCGTTCGTATTTACGACATGAGGAACAAACACCACAGCTATCATCGTCCTGCTTATCTAAACAATTGATGTATTGGGCATAAGCAATAGCTAAAGCCAAAGCCCCGCTACCATCGCTTGATAGAAACAACTGAGCATGACTAATCCTGTTCTCGGCAACTGTTTGTATCAATTGCTGCTTTATATTCTCCTGTCCGACGATCTCTTTAAATTGCATTTGGTGCAAAATAACAATTTTTTAAGACTTGGATATAATACCCCTTAAGAAGTTGACATTTCAGATAGGGACAAAGCCTACACTCTGGTTGTATTGAGAAGTCTGAGTAGTAGTTTTCTTTTGCTTTCCTATTGCTATCCTTTTGCTATTGTTTTGCTATCCTTTTGCTCAGGCAATAGAGAAGCAGGTTTAAAGCAAGATAAGAGCAATTTGATGGCAATACGAATTGACTTACTTATCTTTGCCCACATGCCCAGAATTATTGCTTTTGATTATGGAACCAAGCGTATCGGTATAGCCGTTACTGATCCCCTGCAAATTATTGCAACCGGACTGGATACCATACATCCTAAAGATATTATAGAATATTTGAAAAAATATATGTTAACCGAACAGATAGAGGCTTTTGTTTTGGGTGATCCGAAACAAATGGATGGCTCGCCCTCAGACTCGGCACAACATGTAAAGGGATTTTCTACAACATTAAAAAAGACCTTTCCCGATATCCCCCAACACTGGATTGACGAGCGTTTTACGTCTAAACTTGCCCATCAGACCATCATGCAAAGCGGATTAAAAAAGCAAGATCGACGGAATAAAGAAAGAGTAGATACCATATCAGCAACCATAATTTTGCAATATTTTATGGAAACCCAACGTTTATGAGCTTAATTAATGACGACATGCAGCAACTGCTGCTCAACTATTGTGAACCTGAAACTGAACTGCTACAAAGGATAGATCGGGAAACGAACCTTAAGGTTTTGTTGCCCAGAATGCTTTCCGGACACTATCAGGGTCGTGTATTGAGCATGCTTAGCAAAATGGTGAGCCCCAGCCGAATCCTTGAGATTGGGACCTTTACCGGCTATGCAACACTCTGTCTGGCCGAAGGCTTAACAGAGAATGGACTCATTTACACACTAGACATCAACGAAGAACTGGAAGAAATGGTCCGTAGTAATTTTGCTCAATCAGCATACAATGACAAGATAAAGTACATCCTGGGGGATGCCACTGAAACGGTCAATGCACTGAATGAAACCTTTGACCTGGTTTTTATTGATGCTGACAAAAAAAACAATGGTACGTACTATGACCTGATTTTCGACAGGGTAAGACCTGGCGGGCTCATCATTGTGGATAATGTACTGTGGAGTGGAAAAGTATTGAACAGCAACCCAGACAAGGACACTAAAAATATTACGAACTTTAACGATAAGGTTTTGGCAGACAATAGAGTAGAAAAACTTATTCTCCCGGTTAGAGACGGCTTGTTTGTCATCAGAAAAAAATAAAGTATGATTAAAAAAGCACTGTACACCTCGCTATTCCTAACCTGCTTTACTTTTAGCGCCAATGCGCAAACCATCGAAGATTACATCAATAACTATGCGGAACATGCGCAAGAGTTGATGCGGGAGTATAAAATTCCTGCAAGTGTTATTCTGGCTGTTGCCATTCATGAATCGGCCGCCGGAACTAGCAAAATAGCCAGATACCTAAACAACCATTTTGGAATTAAGGGAGCAAACAGCAATACAGAAATCCGATCTTCATACCGCGATTATCCAACCGCAAATGAATCTTACGATCACTTTTTGGAATTTCTGAAAAGCAGGGGCTCCTTTAGCAGTTTGTTTGACAAATATGACCAGTACGACTATAGAAACTGGGCCAGAGGGATTCAACGTGGCGGATATGCCAGAAGTCGGACCTGGGCCTCTCAAATTATTGCCATCATTAAAAAGAACGAGCTTGTTCAGTATGACGAGCGGCCTGACGACTATATAGAACCCGTTGCAAAACCGGCTCCATCAAGCAAACGTAAGTCTACCTCCTCAAAAATTTATACGGTTAAACGTGGCGACAACCTGCACAACATTGCAAAAGTACGCCGCACAACTCCCGCAGCAATTATGAAAAAGAACGGTTTAAAAAGCCACGCCATTAAACCCGGACAAAAACTTAAATTATAATGAACAACAAAATACTATTAGCATTATTAGCCGTTGTATTTTTTAGCGCCTGTAAATCTAGAAAATACAGTCACAACAATAAACAAATAGAAAAAGCCGCCAACAAGGCCAATCCTGATGCTAAATCATATACTACCCTCAATTATATTGAGTCTTTTAAAACTGTTGCCATAGAGGAAATGAACAAGAATGGCATCCCGGCAAGTATTACCCTGGCTCAGGGCATTATAGAATCTGGAAGCGGTAACAGCAGTCTGGCCAAATATGCCAACAACCATTTTGGCATTAAATGCACATCTGATTGGAAAGGGAAAGGTTATTATAAGGACGATGATAAAGTTGACGATTGTTTTAGAGTATATAAAGATGCCCGCGAATCCTATAGAGACCATTCGGAGTTTTTAAAAAGAAAGCGTTATAGTGCCTTATTTGAGCTGGATAAGAATGACTATAAAAATTGGGCTTTGGGCCTAAAACAGGCTGGTTATGCTACTAATCCTAAATATCCGGATATGCTGATTAATGTGATTGACAGATACCAGCTTTACCAATACGATTTACCAGAATCCGAAAAAGATAAAATTAAAAGGGAGGACAAAGTATTTTCTGAAATCAATGCCAACATACCCAATGAGAAAAAGAAATTTACACCTGTTATCAATCCTCCTTCAAAGCAGGTGATGAAAACCCCTGACACCTTAAGAATTTCTACTACAATAGTAAAAGACACCACCAGCGCAGAAACAAATACTGCGCCCATATTTAAACCCGGGTCCTACACAGTTAAGCAAGGCGATACGCTTTATGGCATTTCCAAAAGATTTGATGTGAGCATTGATACTTTAAAATCGCTAAACAACCTGAGCGATGTCGGAATTAAAATAGGCCAAAAACTCATCTTAGTTAAATAATGTTAATGATTATTTAACCGCTATCATTATCTTGTATTTTTGTATTAAATGAAGTTTTATAGCCTGGTGCTCCTTTTTTACTGTTTAACATTTAAAGCTTTTGCCCAACAAACGTCGGTGCAAGGCTTTGTGATAGATAAGGATTCCAAACTTAGGCTAGCAAAAGTGTACATCTACAATTCGGCCAATGACGAGGGCATTTACAATACGCCTAAAGGAGAATTTACCATTAAAGCTAAACCAGGCGATACACTATTCGCTGTTTTACAAGGATATGCTTTAGATACTGTTGTCATAAACAATCAAAAGGCCTTTTATTTTCAATTGAAACCTTTAGGTATTTCACTTCGCGAAGTCTCCATTGTAGGCAATAAATACACGCCAAAGGAACTTCATGAAAAATCCTTAAAAGAATACAAATACGCGTTGGACAAGGGAAAGGCAAAAGACCTGCTTAATCTAGGCCTGGGGGGTGCCGGATTGGGTATAGATGCCATTTATAACCTACTTAGCCGTCAGGGTAAGAATGCCCGGCATTTGCAAAAAATACTGGAAAGAGACTACCGGGAAGCTATTGTTGATTATCGGTTTAAACCAGATTACGTAAAGCGCGTTTTACAAATTGGTGATTACGAAGCAGAAGATTTTATGTTGCAATACCGTCCGTCCTACGATTTTGTTTTAACTGCTTCGGATTATGCTTTTGTGGTTTACCTAAAAAACAACTACACGAATTATAAACGTAATCCTGCGGCATTCCGACTACCCACCTTGCCCAAAATAAATATTGAAACATTTTGAAACCGTTCTTCCTAGTTGTCGCAAAAATACCTGCTGATGCCATGGCGATCTTCCCTTTTATTCTTTTAAAGCACAAAAGACAAAAAAACGATTCCGTGCTGGTGAACCATGAGCGGATACACTTGCGACAACAATTGGAACTCCTCGTCTTCCCTTTTTACTTATTATATCTATTGAACTATCTGATTTTGCTCCTCAAGTACAAAAACCATTATCAAGCCTATTTCAATATCGTTTTTGAAAAAGAAGCTTATGCGTCCCAAAATGACCTGAATTATTTGAAGCGGAGAAAGTTTTTCTCCTGGCTTAGATATCTCTAAAAGACGCACATTTCTAGTGGACTTATCCAATTAGTTTACTATTAAACTTTTAATCCGTCACTTTTTTGTTTTTCTTTGTAACAATGAAGATTTTTTATGCCTCCCTACTTCTTGTTTTTAGCGGTATTACAAAGCTGTATGCTCAGGAGATCGACACCATCCCAATTAACACCAAGGGGCTTGATATTAAATTAAAGCGCAGTCCACTGCCGTCAAGAACTGGTACAATCCCTTTTAAACCTGTGGAGTTAAGCCCTATGGTGGTAGATGCCCGGGTAAATTACTGGAAAACCAAAACCTCTGTCGGCATTAACGTAAACCAAGCCACATTTTCCGACAACTGGAAAGGTGGAGGTGTAAACTCCCTTGCCGTGGGCGGGATTGTAAATTATAAAGCGGAATACAGCAAGGAAAATTACAGTTACGTAAGCGAGGTAATTTTAGAGTACGGTAAGGTTAAAAATAAAGATCAGTTGCAAAAGAAAACCCGAGATCG
The DNA here is from genome assembly GCF_900100435.1 of Pedobacter sp. ok626. Classification (GTDB taxonomy): domain Bacteria; phylum Bacteroidota; class Bacteroidia; order Sphingobacteriales; family Sphingobacteriaceae; genus Pedobacter. The sequence goes on from NZ_FNEX01000028.1 coordinate 26,616, forward strand.
GATTTTCTGGGATAATAAAGCCGCATTGCAATTGTCCAAAAACTGGTACTTCTTCGGTTCGATCAACTTTGAGTCTCAGTTTGATTCAGGTTTTTCTTATAAAAGAAATGCCACTACAGGTGACGAAGAGGCAACACTTATTTCAAAGTTCATGACACCCGGTTACCTGACGGAATCCTTCGGTTTTGAGTACAAGCCAAATAAGTACTTTTCTACCAGAATTGGTACGGGTAGTGCGCGACAAACTTTTGTATTAGATCAATCAATATATATTACAAAAGACCCTACTGACCCCAATAATCAAGAAAAGTGGACAATAGCCCCGATTAAATATGGTGTTGATTACGGCAAGAAATTTAAAAATGAACTGGCCTTCCAGATCGTAAGTAATTTCGAAAAAGAAGTAATTACCAATACAGTGCTTAAAGCAAGGTATCAGATGTTTATTCCTTACGACAGGGCTCTAAATCAAATTGATCACCGTTTGGATGCTTCCATAACCTCCAAATTAAACCGGCTGATGAACGTTTCATTAACCTGCGTGGGTTTATTTGATAAAGACAACGATAAGAATGTACAATGGAGCCAGGCACTCTCACTTGGTGTATCATTCTACTTCCCTCGTTAATACTTTTTAATTAATCTCAACTGTTTCCTTCAAAATTAATACCTTTGAGGCTACAAAAAATTGAACACTAAGCATTAAAGACAATGTTTGAAAATTTACAGGATAAGCTAGATCGTGCGTTTAAGGTCTTAAAAGGACAAGGAAGCATTACAGAAATCAACGTGGCCGAAACCATGAAAGAGATCCGTAAGGCTTTATTAGATGCCGACGTAAACTATAAAACGGCAAAAACCTTTACCGATGAGGTAAAAGAAAAAGCTTTAGGCTTAAATGTACTTACAGCTGTTTCTCCGGGTCAATTGCTGACCAAAGTGATGAATGATGAGCTGACGGCCTTAATGGGCGGTGAGGTTACTGAATTAGACTTAAAAGCAAACCCAACAATTATATTAATTGCAGGTTTAAATGGTGCGGGTAAAACTACTTTTACCGGAAAACTGGCCAACTACCTTAAAGGCAAAGGCAAAAAACCTTTATTGGTAGCGGGTGACGTTTACAGACCAGCAGCGGTAGATCAGCTGCAAATACTAGGTGAGCAGATCGGTGTTCCGGTATATGCAAATACGGCATCTAAAGATCCGGTTGCTATTGCGCTGGAAGGTATTGCTGAAGGTAAAAAACAGCATAACAATGTAATCATTATAGATACAGCAGGCCGTTTAGCAATAGACGAGCAGATGATGGACGAGATCGCTGCTGTAAAAGAAAGCACTAAACCACACGAAATCCTATTTGTTGTGGATGCCATGACCGGACAGGATGCGGTTAACACGGCAAAAGCATTTAACGATAGGCTTGATTTTACCGGCGTTGTATTAACCAAATTAGATGGTGACACCCGTGGTGGTGCAGCACTTTCAATTAAATCTGTAGTCAACAAACCGATCAAATTTATCGGTACTGGCGAAAAGATGGAAGCCCTTGATGTGTTCTATCCTGAAAGGATGGCTTCACGTATTTTAGGGATGGGTGACGTGGTTTCATTGGTTGAGCGTGCGCAAGAGCAGTTTGACGAAAAAGAAGCTGCAGAACTTCAGAAAAAGATTCGTAAGAACAAGTTCGACTTTAACGACTTCTATAATCAGATCCAACAGATTAAAAAAATGGGTAACATGAAAGACCTGATGGGCATGATACCTGGTGTTGGAAAAATGATGAAGAACGTTGAAATTGAGGACGATGCTTTTAAAAATGTAGAAGCCATTATCCAATCAATGACTAAGTATGAGCGTGAAAATCCAGATAGTATTCAACAAAGCAGACGCTTACGTATTGCTAAAGGATCTGGAAATAAAATTGAAGAAGTAACCAAACTGATCAAACAGTTTGAAGATATGCGTAAGGTAATGAAGCAGTTCTCTAACCCGGCTACAGCTGCCAGGATGATGAAGAATATGCCTAAAATGCCACAGAGATAAAAAAGGTTGGTTTTCTTAACCAACTAAACCTCTAATCAGTATAGATTCACACTTAGGACATCTAATGTGAATCTATGCTGATAAAAACATATGGCAGCGCCGTCTTTGGCGTAAATGCCTTAACCATCACCATCGAAGTAAGTATAGGCGGGGGCAATCGCTACCATATTGTTGGCTTGCCCGACAATGCCATTAAAGAAAGCTTGAGAAGGATTGAAAGTGCCATCCAATCGGCGGGACTTAAAATGCCTCGACAAAAGATTGTCATCAATCTGGCCCCAGCCGATATCCGCAAAGAAGGATCAGCTTACGACCTCCCAATCGCCATCGGCATTTTGGCTGCCTCAGGGCAAATAGAAAACACAGAGCTAGACAAATACTTTATTATGGGAGAATTGTCCTTAGACGGCGGCCTACAGCCTATAAAAGGCGCATTACCCATATCTATACAAGCCCGGTCCGCGGGCTTCAAAGGTTTTATACTACCCTGGGATAATTCTAGAGAGGCTGCGATTGTAAATGAACTTGAAATTTACGGAATGCGCAACCTATCAGAAGTCGCTGCATTTTTTAACGGGACAGCGCGGCCCGATCCTGTAATCGTTAATACCAGAGATCAGTTTTACAATAATGTAAGCAACTATGAGCAGGACTTTTCGGATGTAAAAGGCCAGGAAAACATAAAAAGAGCGCTGGAAATTGCCGCTGCCGGCGGACACAATCTGATCCTAATTGGCCCTCCAGGAGCCGGAAAGACTATGCTAGCTAAGCGTCTACCCACCATTCTACCTCCTTTAAATCTTCAGGAAGCATTAGAAACCACAAAAATACATTCTGTAGCCGGAAAGCTAAATGCGGCCGAATCATTAATGACGGAGCGTCCTTACCGCAGCCCCCACCACACGATTTCGGACATGGCTTTAGTCGGTGGCGGGGCCAATCCACAGCCTGGCGAAATCTCACTAGCTCACAATGGTGTCTTATTTTTAGATGAATTACCAGAGTTTAAGCGCAGTGTGCTCGAAGTGATGCGCCAACCCCTCGAAGATCGTTGCGTAACCATTTCAAGGTCACGTTTAAGCGTCGAATATCCAGCTAGTTTTATGCTGATTGCCTCTATGAACCCCTGTCCATGTGGCTTTTATAACCATCCCGAGAAGGAATGCATTTGTGGTTCGGGGGTCGTTCAAAAATACCTCAGCAAAATCTCCGGGCCTTTATTAGACCGTATTGATTTGCATGTAGAAGTAACGCCTGTAAATTTTAACGAATTGACTTCTGCTTTGGAAACAGAAAAGAGCGCCACTATCAGAGAAAGAGTAATTAAAGCTCGTGCGGTTCAGGACTCCCGTTTCAGCACCACCCAAAACTTATATTACAACGCGCAAATGAGTCCTAATATGGTTCGAAATGTTTGCAAAATAAATGATGCGGGCCAGAATTTGATTAAAAAGGCAATGGAAAAGCTGGGCCTTTCAGCCCGTGCTTATGATCGTATCTTAAAAGTATCCAGAACCATTGCCGACCTTGCTGAAAGCAAAGACATTAAATTAGAGCATCTGGCAGAGGCGATACATTACCGAAGTCTGGACAGGGATAGCTGGTCTGGTTAATCTAAAAGATCTTCCTCCGCATCCTCTGGGTCTTCCTCCTCTTCTTCTGGTACATGCGCCACAATCGCACGGCCTATGGCATTGATCTCTTCATTGGTCTCAAACGTAGGTAAAGCAGTCACCTCATCAAGCTTTAACCATTGCTCTTCTGTATCCTTTTGAATGTGTACGTACTCTTTTCCATCTTTAAAAATAACGTAAGTATCTTCCCCTTCTGGAAATACCGCATAATCTATTGTCCCTATTGTAATGTCGAATGGTTGCATATTGTATTCTATTGTTAGTTGTATTAAAACGGCTTACCGTAAAGTTGAGTAATTATAAAACTGTAGCTTTCCTGTCCCTGTAATTTCTATTGTTTTCGATTCCTCAGCCCCTGATGCGTTTTTTAAACTCAGGGTTATGGTATTGCTTCCTTTTTGCAAAGGTATGCGTGTATAGTTAATATTGGCGGGTAAAGATTGCCAATTTCGTGTATCCGCTTTTTCGGAAAGTAAACCATATAGCTGCATCCCAAATCCCAGGCCTTCTAGCAAAGCATTGTCTTTCCCATCTTTCCCACTCCCTTTTGAACTTTGCTTAAGCACATATTCTGCGCTCTTTTTCACTGCCAAACGTGTCAAGACCTTGCCCATCTCTTTCATAAATCGCTGGCTCAGGGTTTTAAAAGCCAGCTCATTAATATCTTCTGCCTTTTCAAACGAAACGGTTTCCGTTCCATTGCTTAAACTAGCAGAACTGTAATAAGGCGCTTGGGCAACATATTTTGGATAAGTAGCTCTTAAGCTCTCTACGCCGTTCAGGTTAAAATTACCATCACTATAGCCATAATTAAACGGAATAATGATCGTGCCTCCGAGATTGGTAAAAAACAAGTCCCCCCCACTGCCTTTAATTAAAGAGAAGAAAAACTCTTCCTGCTGTTTTACTGGTGCCAGGCCATTCTCCCAAAAGAAAATAAGCTCTCCACCTTCAGGTGCTGCATTAGGTTGGTATTTCATACCAAATAAACCTTCAAAACGGCCCAATTCAGCGGTAAAGCCATTCAAATAGGCCGTCCTCAGCACATCGCGCTTAAGTTCCTCTGGCATTTTTGTCCCATAATAGGTCTGATTTTCGCTTTTCAGATATACCTCTGCGGCATTTCTATAAGCTATAAAAGCATTGTTTATGTCTCTATCACTTTCATAAATCAATCCCTGAAGCATCAATGAGAAGGCATCTTTTGAATAACGGCTATCTTTATCATTAAACTTATCCCCTTGTTCCTGTGATTGCAGACTGATTCGTCTCGCCTCCACGATGGCATCTTCCGTTTTGTTCAGGTACAAATAGTTCAAGGCTTTGTAATAATGGATCATAAACTTTTCAAAATCCTCGCCCTTATAGCGTTGCGTCATTGGATTTACCAAAGTTCCCACTACTGCATCCATAGCGCCACCCATTCCATTCTCCAGAAGCTGATCGGCTTCGTTAAAATATCGGTTGCTACTTTCATAATCGCCAACAAGGTGACTGGCTTTCCCTTTTTCCATTAAAAAAAGGAGCTTGTTTCGAGGTTTTTGTAACAGCTTGTTCTTATCCAGTTCTTTCACTGCCTCGGCATAATTACCTGCAGAGATTTGCTTATAATAAGACGCAATCATGTCATTATAGCTGGAACAACCGAAAAGAAAAAGCATCACTCCTAAAAAGAATGATGCTTTAAAGATATTCCTACGGATATGTGTCATATTATATTTAGCCGGTATAATGCCGACTAATTTTTAACGTATTTAGCTATTTTCTTATCACCAATCCAAACAACTTCGTTGGTCTGGATATTAGTAAGTTCTAAATTCACCTGGTAATACACTACTTTTTTGCGTTTATGTGAATCTACAATAGAGTTAATGGATCCTTGAAGAATATAATCAGCTCCATTTTCCAATCCGAATTTCTTCATCGTAGAGATCGTTGCATTATCTTGCTGATCAGCTTTTTCTCCACGTAGCTCTTCTCTCTTTTTACCGCCCTGTACCAAACGTACGCGCTCACTTTTAATAAAAGCCTGCTCTACATCTTTAACAAAAGTTTCGGCATCAATATGTTCATGGCTTTTGTTTTGCATTACACCAACAATAACTACAGGTCTTTTACCTTGATGTTCTTCGAGGTGAGTTGATAACCACTTACCACCCAAAATTGTCTGTGTCATCTCTTCTGCTACAAGTCTCGAATCTGTATTGTTCCAATTGCCACTTACATCAATAGCCTGATCGGTACTTACACGTGTTACTTGTCGCGAACAAGAAGTGATTATCATTCCAGAAACGGCAATCGCCGCAATAGTCATTATCCTTTTTACCTGCATTTTTTTGAATATAAAGTTTTTAAATATGCTGTTTACCATCCGTACCACGGTCTGCTGTTGCCAAAGCCAAAACCCACATGGGCACCATAACCAAAACGGCCGCCAAAGCCATAGTTGCCATAGCTGATTGAAGGATAAGAATATGGACTGCCATAATAATATCCGCCGTTAAGCTCTAACTGAAAATTACGGTCCCTTCTTTGCTTCCTGCGCTCTTCACGGGCCTCATACCAATCATATGCTTTATAGGTCTTTTGAACTGTGGACCCTTGATCACGATTCAAAGAATCGGCCAATTCGATATACTTCGCTCTGCTTTCCTGATGCCTAGGATTCTGATCTTTTATTGGATCAACTTTTTGCGCATAGCCAGCTGTTCCGTAAGCTACTCCTACGATACAACTCCATACAAAAATCAAATTTCTTTTCATCTGTATATATTTTAATAAGCCTCGATTTGCCTCATCTCAGGTTAATCGAATCCTTGTTTAATGCTCTATAAATTTACAGAATTTTTAACTTTCTGTAATCATTTAACCTATTTTAACTTTAAGACCTAAATAAGGGCTAATTGTTACTCTCTTTTAACTTTTTTATAAAATCTATGAATTTTGGGCTAGCATAATTTGCAGCCCCTACTTCGTTGTAAGATATGCGTCCTTGTTTATCAAATACTACGGTAGTTGGCAAAGAACCTTTAAAAATCTGTTCTGGAATATTGCTAGCGACAGCAAAAACTGGCATTTTATAATCCTTTTCATCCATAAACTTTTTCGATTTTGCAAAATCACTATCAGCGTCTACCAGAATAAAAACTACGTCTTTATCGTCCTTAAACTGCTCATATAGCTTGTTTACAGAAGGCATCTCGGCTAGGCATGGAGGGCACCAGGTAGCCCAGAAGTTCAGAAAAATAACTTTTCCCTTTAGGTTTCCCAGGTCAACAATACGACCTGAAGCATCCTTAAAGCTAATCCCCGACAAGTCGGCTGCAGCTTCTGGAGTTGCATTTTCCTTAGGGATTTCAACGGACGGCCTAAAAAGACCAATCTCCATCAAGCCACGAATCATTAGAGCCTTTGCCGATGGCACAAAAATAAGTATCAGGAAAAAGCCCAGGAACAGCCCGTTTATAATATTCTTTTTATTAAAAATCTTCTTCATCATCTATTAGTAAAGCGCTTTTCTGTAAAGCTACGAGATTCGTCGCTCAACAAGCCCAATTAAGACAGGTTTTGACATTTCATTGTTAATCTTAAAAATTATTTAAAAATAATCTGTAACGAATCCTATATCCCAAATACTTACTCTATGAAAACCCAAAAAACTATCTATTATGAAAAATTTATTCTGTACCCTTCAACTTATCGCCTCCTTAATTTTTACAGTTAATCTCAAGGCGCAACAAAAACAAACTACAAATTCCCTGTTATGGGAAGTGAGTGGAAATGGCTTAACCAAACCATCTTACGTTTATGGCACCATCCATATGATCTGTGAACCAGATTTCTTGATCAGCGACAAAACCAAAAGCGCCATAACAAGTGCCGATGACCTCGTATTGGAACTAAACTTTAACGATCCCGCAGAAATGGTAGATCTTCAAAAATCAATAGTATCAGCAGTTCCATTAAGCAAAAAACTAAGCCCCTCGCAGTTTCACCGATTAGACTCGGTATTGACCTTAAAAACAGGAACATCATTAAAAACACTGGATCAGCTTACTTTAGCCGCCGTAACCAGCTTCGCTATTTCTAAAACACTTCCATGTTCGGAAATCAAATCTTATGAAGTTGAATTTATTAATTTTGCCAAAACACAAAACAAAACCATTGGCGCACTCGAAACCGTGAAACAACAAACAAACTTCTTTGCAAAAGCATTTAGCGATGACGAATTGGTTAATCAGATTACTGGTTTCGATGATTACAAAACTGTATTTAGTGATATGATTCGTGCCTACAAAATGGAAGATCTAGGTAAGGTTAGTGAAATACTAAACGACAAGAAATGGGGCAACACGGAGGAGAGCAATAAATGGTTGCTACAGGTTAGAAATGCCAACTGGGCCGATCAAATGCCCGCAATGATGAAAAACAAAAGCTGCTTCTTTGCGGTTGGTTGCGGACACTTACCTGGAAAAGAAGGCATATTACAATTGCTAAAAAATCAAGGCTATACGGTGAAACCCATAATGAAATAGTTTTGAAAACAAGAGAAAAAGAATTTCTTGACCAAGTAGAAACCCACAAAGGAATTATACATAAGATCTCCAGAATGTATATGGACGATGATGACGACCAGAAAGATCTGTTTCAGGAAATTATCTGCCAACTATGGAAATCATATGACTCCTTTAACCACCAAAGCAAATTTTCCTCATGGATGTATCGCGTGGCGCTCAACACCGCAATTGTATATTTCAAAAAGCAAAAACGAAAAGAAGATGCCTATGCCACAATTGCCCATGAAATTGAGGTCCCAACAGATGACGCCGAAACTAAAGAAATACAGCTGGCACACTTTTACAAAGCATTGCAACAGCTAGACAAAATTGAAAAAGCTTTGATGTTCTATTTCCTTGAAGATTACTCGCACAAAGAAATAGGAGAGAACCTGGGGATTAGTGAAGGAAATGCAAGAGTTAAACTAAACAGAGCGAAGAACAAATTAAAAGAACTTATAAAGAAACAAGGATATGAATTTTGATGATATAAAATCTGCCTGGGGCAAGGACTCCGACAACAACATAAAAATACCTAATAAAATAGAGGAAATTAAGCGCGCAGAATTACCTCTTGATAAAATTAAAAGGAACATGCGACACGAGTTTGTTGTACAGGCACTATCTATTCTACTAATTGCATTTGTACCCCAAGTTTATCATTTTAAACCTGTACTCCTTTTACCTTTTAATGCGATATACATCCTGTTTGTGGTTACCTGCGTTTATTTTTTTGCACGCTTTTATGCCTTTTACAAACGTGTTGGCGCAAGCTCATTAACGACAAAAGATGCTTTATATCAGATAAATTATGACATCAAGCTAAATATGGAACTTTACAAAATGTTTAGCTATATGCTGTTCCCCTTTGTTTTGATGATACTAAGCTTATTACTCATTAACCTAAAATACGATCATGTTGTAAGCTTGCTACAGTCGGATGTAACGCATACTACTTTTTACCTCTATTTTGGACTAAGTGTTGTAATGATCTTTGCTGTCCTTCATTTCTCCGCAGTATATTGGCTAAAAACCTATTATCAAAAGTATGCAAAGGAGATTGAAAACATCTTAAAAGAATTGAAGGAAGAATAATCCTAGAAATCAAATTTCAACCGGAGTCCTGTGCCAATTAGGTGCAGGTTATCCTTTGTAAACTCCTTCATCGGAAGCTTCATAAAAGGCTCTACTGCAAATGATTTATTACCGGATATTTTCTGTTTAAAGCCAAAGGAAATGTTATAAAACCCTAAATACTTATCGTTCGGTAGCTCGGCAGATGGAACAGGTTCCGAAACAGTCTTGGTCGTAAAAACAGCTTTTAGTGCTAAGGTATTTGATGCATCCTGAACCGCATATTCAAGAGACCCTTTCAGGTAGTTATTGTTTTGCTTCTGGCTTAAAACAGCAAAAGCAGATACACCAACATTGGTGTAAAACTTTTTGCTGAGGCTATACTTAATTCCAAGAGGAATATCGATCCCTACCACGTTGGCATCAACAGACTGCAAGGTTTGGGTATTGCTAACCACAGCGGTTGTAGTTGGCGAGTCATAAGTATTTCCTCCGCCGGTCATGCTTTTTGAGGCCCCCATTTCATTATAAGATATACCCGAGCTAATAGAAACTTTATCGGATAATACAAAACCTAAACTTACGCCATACCCCATATTTAATTTTTTACTGTTACCAATAGAAGGCGCAAGAACTAATCCCATTTCCCATTTATCCGCTTTTTTAGCACTCGACTTTGCCGATGCCAACACATTACTGTTCGCTTTTACCTCCGCATCCAGAAAATCCTGAAAGCTGCGAGGTTTATCTTCTTTAATTGGGTTGTTTTCTTTTACCGGAACTTTGGCCATGCTAGCAGAATCCACAACCGCAGAGATTATATTATTTTTCTTATCCGGAGTTGTTGGATTAGCATTTACTATATTATTTTGCACTGGTATAACCGTCGGCTGCTCGTTAGAAACAACGGCTTGCTGAACGGCCTTATCAGGTTTAACGGTGACAATTAAAGGAGTATTTAAATTATCTGCTATTCTACGTTCAGGTACCGCTGTTAACGGTGTATTTGACAATGTGTCTGTACTTTGCTTATCTGTTTTATGATTTGCCTGTTCTTGTACAGGTAGGTGTTCCACTGCGTTATTATTGTTATAAAATACAGCAAAGCCAATTAAAAGTACGGCAGCCGCACTAGCTAAGCTTGCTAACCATAACCAGCCACCACTTTTTCTTTCTTTTTTCTCAAAGCGCTCCCATGCACCGGGAACATAAACCTCCTCGTGCTCCGTCAAACTTTCCTTTATGTGAGCAAACAGCTCGTCATCTGCCCTTTTCATATTTTTCGGATATTTTGTGTTGTCGGTTCATATGAATTCATCAGGGAGTTTTTATACAGCTCTCTCAACTTGTTCTTTGCTCTTGTTAAATAAACCCTACAGGAGCTTTCGGGGATGTTTAGCATTTTTGAAATCTCTTCATGCGAAAAGCCTTCAATTTCGTACATATTAAAAATCAATTTATGAGTTTCAGGTAGCTTATTCAATAGTTTCATAATATCCTGCACATTTAACTGCGACACTGCATTTAATTCAGTAAGCGGTTGCTGCTCTTCAGTAATATCATCTACGTATAAAAAAGTCTTTTTACCTCGTAAAAAATCGATAGCCGTTCGGGATGAAATTCTAGCTATCCAGCCTTTAAAGGCTTTTTGCACCTGATCATTATATTTTGGGGCACTAAACTGACCTATATTCTTAAAAACCTTTATAAAACTATCATTAACCAACTCTTCTGCATCATTTCGGTCCTCAACATAACGTAAAGTTACGCCCATTAAATAGCCGTAGAATGATTTATATACCATCTCTTTACTCTTGTTGTCATTCTTTAAACACCCTCTTATAGCGTCCTCAAACTTGAGCATCCTTTCTTAAGCAGTTAGGGGTTAGTTTATACGTTTTCCATTAATATACGTCTTTTTGTTGGGACAATATCACCTCATCATCTTCAATATTGCTTCATTCTTTTATTAGAGGCTGTCCAATTGAACAACCTCCAATATAAGCAGATATTATTTGTGTGTGTAAATTGCAGCTCCTAATTTCAAACTGTCGATTGTTGCAGTCGAAATTCCTTTTGCATAAACAGTATAGATTTTACCACTCTCTATTTTAACATTTGGCAGGGTTGTTTTAGTTGCACCTGTAGCATCATTAATGTTAAACGTTACGCTTGTGCCTGGATCAACTGAAGTAAAGCTTGTATACTCATAAAATGCTTTTCCTGTAAACAAATCTGCATCTTTTCCATTAATTCTAAGGCTTAATGCAGGCGCATCTGAACTTAAATTGATGAAACGAACTTTAGCTTTATCAGCAGCAGGTGCGCTTAAGTCATCTTGAGTTAAAAGGAATTTTTTAGTGTTTGTATTCACTGTATCCAATACAAAAATAGAGTAGAGCTCGCCCGAAACCAAGTTGAAACGCTCAGAAGCTAAAGCTTTATTTGATCCTCTTTTAGCTATGCTTAGCGCTCTGTTTCCTGGAAATAAGTTTTTATAATCAATTTTACTATTGAATTTGAATGATTTACCATTCACTCTTGTTTGATCAACATAAAAATCTAGAGAATCTGGTGCTGCGAAGGCATTAATCATAGAAAGACCTGCCACCTGAACAGTCTCATATCTGTCTTTTGAGCAAGCTACAAAAACTACAGATACAGTAAGTACGGCAATAAAGGCTTTAAATATCGCTTTGAAATTATTCACTTTTTTCATAATCATTTACTTTTTAAAGGGTTAAGATTCTTCATTGCTGAAGTCCTCATTTTTATTTTTTGTAAAACAATCGGTTAATGGCCATTAACTATTTTTCTATTAAAACGAGGCTTACTTAAAAAACGCTACAACAGTGTACATTTTTTATGATAGTACAAAAATGTACTTCATGTATTGCGGGGATATTTGCGCGAGTCGACCAAATTAATTTTATTACATTAATTTTGGCACGGAATAAATAAGTGTAAATTTAAATCACAAAATAACTCATTAAAACATGCAGGAAGCAAATTCATTAAACCAGGTAGCAGAGTTTCATAAAACATTTAAGCATCCAATAAAAGAAACTCCAGGCATTCCTTCTAGAGAAAGGGCGAACTTAAGGGTATCCTTACTGGCAGAAGAACTTAACGAATTGAAACACGCTATTGAAACCAACAATTTTGTAGAGGTTGCCGATGCATTGTGCGACCTACAATATGTACTGGCAGGTGCAATATTGGAATTCGGATTAGCTGATAAATTCAAAACCCTTTTCGATGAAGTGCACCGCTCTAATATGAGTAAAGCTTGCAAATCAGAAGAAGAAGCCAATCAAACGATACAACATTATAGAACAACCCAGCAGTGCGATGCATATCATAAAGAAGAGGATTCCTTGTTTTTAGTGTATAGGTCTAACGACAATAAAACCTTGAAATCTATCAATTACTCTCCTGCTGATCTACAAGGCATTCTTTAACATTTCGAGAACAGAGATTGAAAAATAAGGAAGGCCTGTGTTATTTGACACAGGCCTTCCTTATTTTTTTCAGAAAAAAATTACCTTCTCAGAGAAGGCCTAGGAAATTTTGCCTTTCTTCAGGGCAAAAGATTCCAGTCTTCGAAGAGAATGGTCATTTTTTAAATCAATTCTACACTTCTGCTTACAAAAGCAGTCAATTCCGCTCCTGTCAACATTCCCTGCGCAAGCAAAGCTAAATCTACAGCCTGTTTGGCCAATAAACCTTGCTCTGCTTCATTATCAGTTGCAATGATTTTTCCAATTAACTTATGGTTACCGTTGATGGCTACTTTATAGCTATCTGGCATATTGCCATAAAAGCCCATTCCGCCACCCATTGCGGCCATATCTTTCATACGACGCATAAACTCATCCATAGTTACAGTTACCGGTAACTCTTCAGGGTTTAAGCCTACAATTTCTACGCTATATCCTGGCTTGGTGATTGCTTTTTCAAAGATCTCTTTAACTTTTTTAGACTGATCTTCCGACAATACCGATTCTACATTCTCATCTTTATCAATCAACTTGCTTGCTACGCTTGAATCTACGCGTTTTAACGACGTTTTCTCAAGCTTCTGCTCCAACTGGCTGATGAAGTGATTATCTATCGGAGAATTCATCAATAATACATCGTAATCCTTTTTATTGGCCGACTGGATAAAACTATCTTGTTTTGCCGGATCGTTAGCGTAAATGTAAACTACCTGTCCGTTTTTGTCGGTCTGTAGGTCTTTTACCTTATTGTGATACTCTTCTAATGTGTAATGCTCTTCTTTAGTATTGGTTAACAAAGCGAAGTCTTTTGCTTTGTCGTAGAATTTCTCTTCGCTTACCATACCGTATTTCACGAATAAGCCAATGTCACTCCACTTTTCCTCGTAACCTTTACGGTCCTTATTGTACAGTTCCTGCAACTTATCCGCTACTTTTTTAGTGATATAGCTGTTGATCTTTTTAACGTTGCTATCTGCTTGCAAGAAACTTCTTGACACATTCAATGGAATATCCGGTGAGTCAATTACACCGTGTAATAACATCAAGAACTCAGGAACGATGTCTTTAACCTCATCAGTAATGAACACCTGACGTGAGAACAACTTGATTTTATTGCGTTGCATATCAAAATCATTCTTCACTTTAGGGAAGTACAATACACCCGTTAAGTTGAAAGGATAATCTACATTCAGATGGATCCAGAATAATGGATCTTCCGAGAAAGGATACAATTGCTTATAAAATGCAAGGTAATCCTCATCTGACAAATCTGCAGGTGCTTTTGTCCAGATTGGATTAGTTGTATTGATGATGTTATCAACCTCAACACTTTTAGTTTTAGGCTTGCCTTCTTCATCTTCCCCATCTGGTTCTTGCTCTGTTTTAGTGCCAAACTTAATTGGAACAGGTAAGAACTTACCATATTTATCAAGAATTTCTTCCAGCTTATTTTTGCTTAAAAATTCTTCAGATTCTGCGTTAACATGTAATATGATCTGTGTGCCTCTTGTCGTTCTATCACCTGCGGTAATTTCATATTCGGTACTACCATCACATACCCAACGTGCAGGCTCCGCGCCATCCTGATAAGAAAGTGTTTGGATCTCTACCAAATCAGCCACCATAAATGCAGAATAGAACCCTAACCCGAATTTACCAATGATTTCGTTGGCATCTTTTGCATCCTTAAACTTCTCAACAAACTCGCTTGCACCCGAAAATGCAACTTGATTGATGTATTTTTTTATCTCTTCGGCGGTCATACCTAAACCATTATCTGTAATGGTAATGGTCTTCTTCTCTTCATCTACCGCAACCTCTACAAGTGGGTTACCTAGTTCTCCACTGTATTGTCCAAGAGCCGCTAAACGTTTAATTTTTTGTACCGCATCAACGGCATTGGATACAAGCTCTCTTAAAAAGATCTCGTTATCTGAATACAGGAATTTCTTGATAATTGGGAAAATGTTCTCCGTGTGAATGGATATGCTTCCTTTTTCTTCTATGCTCATATGTAAACTCATTTTTAAGTACATAACACACCTATCAATGGCTATTCCAAACTAACTATGTTGTCAAATTGACAGTAAGCTCGCTGCAAATCTATCTGCTTACTACTCCAAATAATTTTGCTATACTTGACATACATTAACTCTTTTGATCATGAACACCGGTCTATATGAAAAACTATTTGAGGAAGGTTGCATCCGACAAGAAACCTTAGATAATATCCGCGAGAAAAAACGCAATCAATTGTTCTCGTTACATTGGGAATTGAAATCTCTGCTCTATCTAGGCGTGATGTTGCTGAGTACCGGTTTAGGCATTCTTATTTATAAAAATATAGATACTATTGGTCATCAGATTATTTTAGCCTTTATTGCCGCTGTATGCATCGGTTGTTTCTTTTATTGTTATCGCCGAAAAAAGCCCTTCAGCAAAGAAAAAGTAAATTCTCCAGACTCCCTTTTTGACTATCTATTGCTGCTGGCTTGCCTCAGCTTCCTGATTTTTATCGGCTACCTACAGTTTCAGTACGGCGTATTCGGAAATAATTATGGTCTTGCAACCTTTATTCCAATGTTGATGCTATTTTATGTGGCATACGACTTTGACCATCTGGGAATCCTGTCTATGGCCATCACCAACTTAGGTGTTTGGCTGGGCATCTCGGTAAATCCCATGACGTTGTTATCAAATATAGCAGAAAGCGACGGTCGAACCTTCATTTTAACTGGGTTATTTCTTGGCTTATTTTTGGTCCTTGTTGCTTTTCTAACGGAACGCTTCCATATCAAAAAGCATTTTCATTTTACTTATCTTCATTTCGGTACACACGTGACCTTCATCGCGCTTTTATTTGGGTATTTCGAAGATTCCAAGAACGAATTTTCTATCCTATGGATCATCTTGTTACTTGTTTTTACCTGGTATATTTACAACAATGCAATCCGCCATAAATCTTTCTATTTTTTGCTTTTGTGCACGATTTATTCTTACATCGCCATCTCTGCATTGGTAATTCACTTCCTGGTAAAAGGAAATGATATGGGCGTAGTTTATCTTGGCTTCTTTTATTTCATTATCTCAGCCATCGCATTTATAAAAGTGTTAGTTCACCTAAATAAGAAAGTAAAATCCTTATGATCATCTACAATAAAGAATGGCTTAACAGCACTAGCATTCAGCATGAGGCCGCAATTGCATTTGCACAAGGAGATATCGATACAGAGGAGCATAATAACATAAAGAAGAAGTATCCTGTAGGTTTTTACAGCCCCAATATCTTTATGAGAGCAGGGATATTTTTGCTCACGCTGGTTATACTCAGTTTCAGCATAGGCCTTTTAAGCTTGTTCCTATATGATTTTAAGATCATCGATTCTTTCTACTACCTCCTTTTTCTTGGTGTGGTAACTTATGTTGCTTTAGAATTTATGGTCATTGTAAAGCATCATTATCAGTCTGGCGCAGATGATGCTTTAATGTGGGTATCTGCAGGGCTGCTGCTCTTCGCTTACATATTTATGATGGACAGCATTTCTCTTTCTAAAAAGATCCAACAGGAGGAGCTTTTTATCTCTGGTTTTATCTTTCTCCTTTCTGCCTATTTTACGGCTAGATTCGCTGATATTTTAATCGCAATAACTTGCATGCTTTCGTTTGCAGCCTTTATCTTTTATGGATGGATGGAGATCGGATTTTATGCCCTTCAAACATTGCCTTTCCTGATGATGGTACTTTCTGGAGCAATATATTATGCCGCCGATCTACTGCTCCAACGTAGAATGTACCCATTCTATAACAACTGCATCAGCGCTATAAAAATGATAAGCCTGCTGCTCTTATATCTATCTGGAAAC
Organism: Pedobacter sp. ok626; assembly: GCF_900100435.1. Classification (GTDB taxonomy): domain Bacteria; phylum Bacteroidota; class Bacteroidia; order Sphingobacteriales; family Sphingobacteriaceae; genus Pedobacter. Next base: position 43,289 of record NZ_FNEX01000028.1, read on the forward strand.
TACTTTATTGTGCGAGAACTTGGGGCAAGCCTGAGCGATGCTGCATTAGAAGAAGGTCAATATATTCCCTTTGCCTGGTTCTTTTGGCTATGGACTTTTATCATCCCTTTGTTATATATTGGCTTCGGACTGAAGAAAAAAGATGTTGTTTTACTTCGTGGAGGGTTTATATTAGTGGCAGTGGCGGCTTTTACCTTTAGAAATTATTACCATATTCTGCCAACAGAACTGGTACTTGTACTGGTAGGTATTGCTTTAATTGGTATTGCCTGGTTTACAATGAAGTATCTAAAAAGCCCTAGAAACGGCTTTACAGCTGCAGAAATAGCGGATGGACATATCTTAGATAAGATTCAGGTGGAATCTCTTATTGTTGGAGAAACACTTTCCAGTCAGCCGGTTGGTACAGATTCACATCGTATGGGTGGTGGAAATTTTGGCGGTGGCGGCTCTAGCGGTAGTTTCTAATGCCTATCGCTTTTCGTTAATCTTACGTACCTTTGCGCCTTTATGGAATACAACGTTCATACCTTGCCAAATGGCATTCGCTTACTTCATGTGCCTTCAGCATCGGCAATATCTCATGCTTGTATCATCATAAACAGTGGTTCGAGAGATGAAAAAGAGGACAAATCTGGCCTCGCCCACTTTATTGAGCACCTGGTATTTAAGCGTACAGAAAAGCGTAACACCAACCAAATCCTGAACAGACTGGAAAGTGTAGGTGCCGACTTAAATGCATACACCACTAAAGAATATACCTGCATTCATGCTTCCTTCCTTAATCCATATCTGGATAGGACTTTAGAGCTATTTAACGATATTGTTTTTCATTCTACCTTCCCTGAAGATGAAATAGAAAAGGAAAAAAGTGTAGTTCTGGACGAAATCGCATCTTATCTGGACCAACCTGAAGAAGCGATCTATGACGACTTTGAGGACCTTGTTTTCGCAGGGCATCCACTAGGCCGAAACATATTAGGAACGACTGAGAGCGTAAGTAAACTAGACAAAAAAGATATTCTACAGTTCATTAAAGACAATTATCACACGGACAAGATAGTAGTTGCGGTGCTGGGGAACTACACCTTAAACAAGGTAGTAAAGGTTGGATCGAAGCATTATGCAGACATCCCGGCCAATCTGCATGGTTTATCTAGAATTGCTCCTATAAAGAATGTTGCAATTACTCAAAGCTTTCAAAAGCCCATTCAACAGGCACACGCCATGATGGGTACCCAAGCCTATTCCTTGCACCATCCTTATAAAACGGGGCTTTTATTACTGAATAACCTGATTGGGGGTACCGGAATGAGCTCTATTTTGAACTTACAAATCCGCGAAAAATACGGCATCGCCTATACCATTGAAACCGGATACAGCCCACTTAGCGACACCGGTATTTTTACCTTATATTTTGGTACTGATAAAGAGAAAGTAAGCAGAGCCTGGTCGCTAATTCTTAAAGAATTTAAAAAAATAAAGGATCATCCTTTGACAGAAGTTCAGCTCCAAAAGGCAAAAAATAAGTTCATTGGACAAATAGCGCTAGGCGAAGAAAACAGGATCGGCTTAATCATCGCGATGGCAAAAAGCCTGATTGATTATGACAAAATCGATGATCTCGAAACTGTATTTAAGAAAATTCAGGCCGTTAGCACTGCTGATATGGCCAATATTGCCAACGAAATATTAGATGAAAGTAATCTTACAGCCCTAACCTTTTATCCTTTAGGGTAATATTTGTACTTTTGTACCATGAAATTTCCCATTATAGCTTACGGAGATCCGGTTCTTAAAAAAGTGTGCACACCAATTGACGAGAATTATCCGGATCTAAAACAATTAATCAGCAACATGTTCGAAACCATGTACCACGCACATGGCGTTGGGCTGGCCGCTCCACAAGTGGGTTTGCCGATACGCTTGTTCATCGTAGATACAGGGGCAGATGAGAATGATAAAAGCAAGTTTAAAAAGGTCTTCATCAACGCCGAAATCATCGAAGAAACAGGCGAGCCTTGGGCTTTTAATGAAGGTTGCTTAAGTATCCCTGACATTAGAGAAGATGTAATGCGCAAACCTAACATCCGTATCAAATATTACGATGAGAACTGGGTACAACATGAGGAAGAAGTTACTGGAATGCCTGCACGTGTAATACAACACGAATACGATCATATCGAAGGAAAGCTATTTACAGACACTTTAAGTTTATTGCGTAAAAGAATGCTGAAAAGCAAGCTAGATGCGATTTCTAAAGGAAATATAAAAGCTGACTATAAAATGCGTTTTCCGAATCAGAGCAGAAAGCGCTAGTTGCTTTCGCTTCTAACCTTATCTCCTTTAAAGATAGATTGCATCAATTTACCCCATGCAAATGGGTTTAATAGCGGATTCGTTTGAACCATGTTCTTGTTTAAAGCACGATCATGGTTTAGCCTATTGTTGATACTTTGAATCTCTCCACCATCCCTTGGTAGGGTCATCATTAGCCCACCAAGACTCTCAGAAGAAAGATTTCGGGCGGCAATAACGTAATCATCATCTGCAATCTTCATAGACATAAAATCCCTTGTGAAGTCCTCTACGGTTGCCCATGGATAAACCCGTACGGTCGGCAAGTTTACAATCTCTGCCTTCATTTTAATCATGGCGGTATACTTACTGTCATTAATTTGCGAAGGAATAGCCAACAATAAATCTTTATAACCAACTGCACTATACAATATCGTATCTCCAGGATGCGCTATAAAAGAGAAATATCCTTTATAGTTGGCGGCATAGCGTTGTTCCTTATTGGTTAAATTGGTAACCGTTACATAAGGAACAACTGTATTACTATCCACATCGGTAATAATTCCGGCGAATTGAATCAATTGTTTCTCCTTAGTAATTTGCTGAGCAAATACTGAAGAAACAAAAAGAGACAACATGATGGTTAGCAAATACTTCATATTACAAAAATAGCTGTTATAAATAAAACGGCTAGTTAAATTGTGTTAAATCATTTAAACCGGTTCTACCAGGTTTATTGCTTCAACGGCGGTAATTTGAGGAACAGCTTTCATAATAGCTTGCTCAATCCCTGCTTTCATGGTCATAAAACTCATTTTGCAAGATCCGCAGTTACCCAATAATTTCAATCTAACCACATTATTCGCCGTAATCTCCTCTATAGCAACATTTCCACCATCAGCAATTAAATATGGGCGGATAGTTTCTAAAGCCTGCTCTACTTTTTCTGTTAAATTCATTTTGGTATATTAAAATATAAAAATAGTAATTTTTTTCCTCATTTAATATCATTTCTCAGCAACCAGAGGATTGGCTGCTACGGTTTGCGCATTATTAATCGCGATTTGTTGTGCAACTCTACCTGCAATTTCAGTAAAAGACACCGCTATTTTGTTGTCCTTGTCTAAAGCCACTGGTCTGCCGCTATCACCGCCTGCAGTGATGCTTTGCACAATTGGAATTTCTCCAAGGAATGGTACAGCAAACGATTTTGCCAGTTCCTTGCCACCGTCTTTTCCAAAAATATAGTACTTATTGTCTGGCAGCTCTTCCGGTGTAAAATAAGCCATGTTCTCAATCACTCCTAATACAGGGATGTTGATGCTCGGCATTTTAAACATAGCCAATCCTTTACGTGTATCTGCCAAAGCGACCTGCTGAGGGGTAGTCACAATTACAGCACCAGCTATTGGGAAACTTTGAGTAATAGTAATATGAATATCACCTGTTCCCGGTGGAAGATCCACAATCAGGTAATCCAACTCACCCCAGTCAGCATCATTAAAAAGCTGCTTCACTGCATTAGAGGCCATTGGTCCGCGCCATGGTACAGGCTGATCAGGATCTGCAAAAAAGCCTAGAGAAAGAAGTTTTATCCCATATTTCTCTATAGGCATAATTAATGTCTTGCCATCTTCTGTTTCCCGTGCAGACGGCTTTGCGCCCACAAGATCAAACATGATCGGCACAGATGGCCCATAAATATCAGCGTCTATTAGGCCTACTTTCGCACCATCAGCCGCAAGCGTAATCGCCAGGTTACTGGCCACAGTAGATTTACCAACGCCACCCTTACCCGAAGAAACCAAAATAATATTTCTGATCGCTTTAAGCTGTGTGGTATCCATCGGTTTGGTTACTCTAGAAGTAATATTTATCTCTACCTCTGCTTCCTGACTCACAAAATGCTTAACTGCATTTAGACATGCATTTTTGAGCATATCCTTCATGGGACAAGCAGGGGTGGTTAACTCTAAGGTGAAACTTACCTGTTTATCAACTATTTTTAAGTCTTTGATCATGTTCAGCGTAACCAAATCTTTCTTAAGATCTGGATCCTCAACATTTCTCAAAGCGGCTAGAACTTGTTCTGGGCTAATCATCATTATTCAAAATTAACAAAAGACGGCCATAATTAATTTCAAATGCCCCTTTTTATTGTAATTTTAACACGAAATAAACATTTGAGTTTAACGTTTAGCAATAAAATCTATTTCATAGCATGCATCTTCCAAAAATTAACATCCCCAAAAAGTACATAAAGACCGGAGCGTGGGTATTGGGGATTTTTCTTCTTCTACTGATCGTTGGGGGTGTTATTGCCTACACAAAAAGAGAAGCCCTATTAACAAAAATGATGACAAAGGCCATTGCAAAGGCTGAAAATGATTATGGACTTGATGTTAAAATTGCTGAATATGGATTTAATGGATTAAGTACGGTTCACATGAAAAACATCTCGGTAGTCCCTAAAGACCGAGATACCCTGACCACCATAAATGATATGACCATCGGGGTAAAGCTTTTTCCGTTGATTTTTGGCGATGTTAAACTCTCCGAAATTAACTTAAATGTAGGTAAGCTTAATGTGGTTTTCAGAGATTCTTTAAGTAATCTCGACTTCATCCTGAAAAGAAAAAAGAAAGATAGTACAGAAAATAAAACTAAAACAGGCCTTGCCGATCTTGCTCATGATCTGCTCAATCAGGTTTTGTATAAAATACCTGACAATATGGAAATCACAGATTTTCTATTGAATGTAAACGATAATGATACCGCTAAGCTTACTTTCTTGACCACCAAAGCCACAATAGACGGTGGTGACTTGAATTCAACTATTTTAGTAAACGGCACAGAATCTACCTGGCACATTAACGGGATCGTAAAACCCGGAAAGAAACAATTGGATATCATGCTGTTCGCAGATAAAAAGAAAGTAGAGTTGCCTTATCTGGATCATAAACTCCATGCCAAATTAAGTTTTGACACGGTAAGAACAGAAATGAAAAATGCCGATTTTAGTGGTGATAATTTTAAAATATCTGGATCCTGGTCGATAAAGAACTTACTGATTAACCATCCTAAGATTGCGACCAACGACATCGTCGTTTCGAATGCAAAAATTGATGCCGATATGCTTATCGGAAAGAATTTTGTTGCACTAGACAGTTCTTCGACCGTATTTCTTCAAAAAGCAACCCTTCACCCTTATTTAAAATACACGTTATCACCGAACAAAATTTACGAGGTAAAGCTTCGTGCTCCAGAGCAGGATGCACAGGAAATTTTAACTGCTTTTCCGCAGGGCCTATTTGAGTCTCTTGATGGAATGCAAGTAAGTGGTAAGATCCGGTATGACCTTGATTTTTACCTTGACAGTTCGCTCCCAGACAGTGTAAAATTCAACTCCTCTTTAACACCTACTAATTTTAAAATCCTTAAATGGGGAAAAACAGATCTTCAAAAGATAAATGGAGATTTTGTTTATACGCCATACGAACGTGGTAAACCTATGCGTGATATTCTAATCGGTCCTGCCAACCCGAATTATACACCATTATCGGAGGTTTCCAGCAACTTCAAAAATGCCATACTGACCTCGGAAGACCCTTCTTTCTTTACCCACAAGGGCTTTGTACAGGAATCTATTCGAAAATCTATTGCCGTAAACTTCAAGGCAAAGAAATTTGTCAGGGGTGGAAGCACAATTTCCATGCAGTTGGTAAAAAATGTATTCTTAAGCAGGCAAAAAACACTGTCAAGAAAAGCAGAAGAAATTCTTATTGTATGGTTGATTGAAAATAATAGGCTGGTGAGTAAAAACAGAATGCTGGAGGTTTATTTCAACATCATTGAAATGGGCCAAAACATTTATGGAATTGGAGAAGCTACAAGATATTATTTTGGCAAAAAACCTTCTGATCTGAATATTGGCGAAGGAATTTTTCTAGCCAATATTGTCCCGAGACCAAAAATAGCTTTGTATAAGTTTAAAGATGACGGAGGTCTTAAAGACTACCTTTATCCTTATTTCAAATTTATTGGAAAAATTATGGCTGGAAGAGGCTTAACACCTAGCGATAGTAGCGGATATGGCTTTTACAACGTCCGCCTGCGCGAAGGATTAAGAAAGTACTTGTTGCCTGACTCAACAAAAATAGACACCAATGCATTTGACAATGACGATCCATTACCAACGATAGAGACTCATGATGCACCAAAGAGCTTATTTGACCGGATATTCGGTAAACAGAAAAAAGATACCAGTGCTGTAAAAACAGACACGACTAAAACAAGAAAAGAATTGAGGCAGGAGCGTCGTGAGCAACGAAAAAGAGAAAAAGAACTAGAGAAGGTTAAACAGCTATAAGCAACATGAACAATATTGAAATAGAAGATAGGACCTTCGAAATTCTTTTGGAGAATCATACCATCAGCAAAAGAACTCGTTTAATTGGAATACAAATCAATGTAGACTACGAAAACAGATGCCCCATATTTATTGGTGTATTAAATGGTAGTTTTTTATTTATGGCTGACCTTCTGAAGGAAGTCGAGATCCCTTGTGAAATTGGCTTCATCCGAGTCTCATCCTACGAAGGGGCCGAAAGCAGCGGGGAGGTAAAAGAAGCATTTGGCTTACCGGATAACCTGCATAACAGAGACATCATCATCGTTGAAGATATTGTAGATAGCGGCCTTACGCTTAATTACGTTATCAATGAGATCCATAAGCAAGTTCCTGCATCAGTTAAGGTCTGTACACTTTTGTTCAAACCTGCGGCTTTAAAAGTACCCATAAAAGAACTTGAATACGTTGGTTTTGAAATCGCAAATGAGTTTGTGGTGGGCTATGGTTTAGACTATATTGGGCTTGGCCGAAACTTAAAAGATATCTACAGAGAGAAAACAGTTCCCTCCCCCTTACCTTAAATGTAATTTTTTTTTCACAATTTTGTGAAAACATACATTTTAATATCAATCTACATCAATGACCATACACAAAGAAGGTTACACCACCATTGCATTATCTGTCCTTTTCATATTTATTCTGAATGCTATTGTTTCTTATAAATTTGATGACGTAACCTGGTTAAGGTGGTTAATCTACATTTTCTCTTTTTCGCTTTTCGTTATTGTTCTACAGTTTTTTAGAAACCCATCCCGCACATTTACTAGCGGAGAAAACTTGGTGATCTGCCCTGCAGACGGAAAAGTTGTGGTAATAGAGGAAACTGAAGAAGGAGAATATTTTAAAGACAAAAGATTGCAGGTGTCGATATTCATGTCTCCTGTAAATGTACACATCAACAGAAACCCTATTTCTGGCGTTGTTAAATTTTTTAAATATCACCCTGGAAAGTATTTAGCGGCATGGAATCCTAAATCATCTACAGAGAACGAAAGAACTACGGTAGTTGTAGAACATAAAAACGGTACGCCTGTATTGTTCAGACAAATTGCAGGTGCGCTTGCCAGAAGAATCGTTTGGTACGTGAAAGAAGGAGATAAAGTTGAGCAGACTAAAGAGTTTGGGTTTATCAAATTCGGCTCAAGAGTTGACATATTCTTACCTATTGGCACGAAAGTAAATCTGGAACTAAATCAAGTTGTAAAAGGCGGAATTACAGTATTAGCCGAGCTTGCATAAGCATCCATAAATTATCAATAACAAAAAATGCCCGGAATGATCCGGGCATTTTTTGTTTATATCTAGTTTTGCTTTATTTAGCGGTATCTCCTATTGATCTTTGGGTTGGATAAGCAAAGCTAGACCGATACTGCTTAACAATCTCCATCAGCTTAAAGTTAATCTCTTCTTTAACTTGTAAGTACCTGCTGTTATCCATATTATTCACAAGGTAAACCACCTGTATATGCAACGCAAAATCGCCAAAATTATCAAATGTAGCAGAACCATCCTTTGTATCGGGATGTGCCGTTAGAAAGTCTCCAATGGCTTTTACGATCAATTTAATATCCGCTGGATCTGTCTCGAAAGTTATACCGATAAAGAAATTTACTCTTCGGTAGTTTCTCAAGGTTACGTTTTCAAGTACACCATCAATCATTGCTCTGTTAGGAATAACAATTGTTGTTTTATCAGGGCTAATCAACCAGGTACTTCTAAAGCCAACCTTATCGATTGTTCCTTCAATACCATCCACTTTAACCACATCACCAACCGTAAAAGGTTTATCCAAAAATATGGTAAATGACCCTATTAGATTCTCCAGACTTTCCTTTGCTGCCAATGCGATTGCAATACCTCCAATCCCTAATCCAGTAATCAGGGTAAGGACGTTGATCTCGAAAACGAAGCCTAATAGAACAAAAAAACCTAAAAAACAGATCAATGTCTTCGTCAACTCTTTTAGGAAGGGCACCAATTGATCGTCTGTTCTATTATTGGTTATGGCCGCCTTATGTTTTAATACAAAAGCGATAAAATCAATAATCCTTAAGATGATCCAGAAAATAGATAGAATGATCAGAAATAGAAAGACCTTATCCAGACAATCACCAATGGTAACTCCTGCTTTCGTTTTAGATCTATGCCACAAGACGGTATCAAGCGGATGCGTTAAATGATTGACAGCAAGGTAGATTGTGCAAAAAGAAATAAACGACTCAATAGGCTTCACCAGAAGCGACGCAAAGGTCTCTCCTTTAACCTCTTCAGCAAAGTTCTTAAAAATTTTAAAAAGACCAGAGCTAATTAGCCTGGAAACCAATCTTTTAAACAGCAGTCCAAGTAAAATAATCCCAACAAAAAAGCAATATTGCTTCACTGTATTGCCCCAGAAAATCTGTTCAAAAAATTGATTGTCCATCATAATTATACCAATTGTTTTAATGCAATTTCAAATGCTGTTTTAGATAATTGTTTGCGCTCTGGCGATTCGTCATGGATCGCTTTCATTGCTTTATAAATCACTTGAGACGCGTCGGTAAAGATCGCATCATCGCTCATTTCTACATTTCTTTGCATCAAATAAGCAAATACCCTTGCCATACCGCAGTTTGAAATAAAGTCAGGAATTACTGCACAATTGTCATCCACATGCTCCATAATGCTTCCAAAGAAAATCTCCTTATCTGCAAAAGGAACGTTTGCACCGCAAGCAATTACTTCTAAACCACCAGCGATCAACTGATCTACCTCGTCTTGTTTAACAAGCCTTGATGCTGCCGCAGGAACAAAGATCTCTGCACCTACATTCCAGATTTGCTTGCTGGCCTCTTCAAAAGAAATAAGATCCGGAGACACTAAGGTGTTTCCTACCCTGTTATTAAACAAAGCCACGATCTCTTCCTTAGTAAAGCCATCCTTATTGATTAATCCGCCAACACGGTCAATAATACCTACAATTTTGACACCATTCTGCGACAGATAATATCCCGCCGCTGCAGCAACGTTACCCCAGCCTTGAATTACTGCACTTTTACCTGCTAATTCTCCGCCCCAAATGCTATAAAAATGTGCAATTGATTCTGCCACACCGTAGCCGGTAATCATGTCTGCAACTTTATACTTTCTTTTGATATCTGGGGTATAGTTTAAATCTTCCAGCACTTTGGATACACCATAACGCAATTGACCAATCTGATGAATACGCTCATTTTCTCTAGCTTGGTAATGACCATTGATTACTCCCTCTTGTGGGTGCCATAAGCCATAATTCTCCGTGATTGGAATTACTTCATGGATCTCATCAATATTTAAATCTCCACCGGTGCCATAATAGCTCTTCAACAAAGGCATCACAGCTTTATACCAACGCTCTAATACCTCTTTCTTCCTTGGATCAGCAGGGTCAAAGTTTATACCTGATTTAGCACCTCCGATAGGCGGGCCAGATACCGTAAACTTTACTTCCATTGTTTTGGCTAAGGATTCAACCTCTCTTTTGTCTAAACCCTTACGCATCCTTGTACCCCCACCGGCAGCACCACCACGAAGTGAATTAATGACCACCCAGCCCTCAGCTTCAGATTCCTTATCCTTCCATTCAAAAACAATCTCAGGTCGCTTCTCTTCGAATTTTTTTAACAGTTCTTTCATTATTATATTAAGTTAGTTGGCGCAAAGATATACAAACAAAAAAACCTCACCGATATGATCGGTGAGGTTAATATATTTTTTTAAAAGAGTTAGACTCTTTTAGATTTGATACGAGCTGCTTTACCAGTCAATTCGCGCAGATAAAATAATTTCGCTCTGCGAACTTTACCGTGGCTATTCACTTCAATTTTAGCGATGTTAGGAGAGTTAATAGGGAATATACGTTCCACACCTACACCATTAGACATTTTACGAACGGTAAACGTTTCGTTTGCACCAACGCTATTACGTTGTAACACTACGCCTTGGTAAATTTGAATACGTTCTTTATTACCTTCGCGAATTTTATAGTGAACACTCACTGTATCTCCTGATTTGAATGCAGGAAACTCATTTTTTGCGATTACCTGCTCTTCAACAAATTTTACTAAATCCATGATTTTAAGCTATTAAGCCGACTTTTTGTTGTTTAAAATCGGACTGCAATATTAGGAATATTATTTTAAAAATAAAAGCCTTTTTTGTTTTTTTCCACATTCTTTAACATTTCCACAAAAATAGCGCGCAACACAACCCGCTGATCATCACTATAAAATGAAACTTATTTTTTATAAATCTAGCTTTACGCTATCTTCCGCAGCTATAAATTTCGAAAATGCGATGATTGAGCCGAACAGCATCAATTTTGCATCTTCAATTCTTAACAAAAAAATAATTAATCTTTTTTCTCCTTTTTATAGATCAAGGATTTTAAATCTGGTCCTTTGATCACCGAATTCTCCAAACCTCCCCGCTTCAGTTTAAAAAGAATCTCCATTTTTCTCACCATGGCATAAGGGATATCTGTTACATCATTCACTTTAATATTGCGGTAATTATGAAAAGTGTTTATCGAAATCTCCAATTCTTGAGGAATAATCTTTCTGGCTGCCGAATATTCAATAACGTTTAGCCCATATAAATATTCATTAATCTTATACTTATACATGTTTAATAAATTAGCTGATAGAATTAATTACTTATTCAGGCTTTCGCGCAACATAAGCTCCTTCAATGATTTACAACGCATCTCTTTATTGATGAGTTCACCTGCTTTCATTTCAAATAGCTTCTCAATCATAACAACTTTTTCATAAGGAATATCCTGCTTATCATTAGATAAAATATTTCTGTAATTATGAAATGTATTCAATGAGATTCCCAAAACTCTGGGAAGAATCTTTATGGCTTCCCTATATTGGGGTACCGGTAATCGCAATAAAAAATCATTGATCTTGTATTTTCGAGCTCTACTCATGGGGCGTAAATTTGGTTAATAATAAGTCGATTCATCTTTTGCATTAAAAACAACGGCAAAGACATAGTTTTTTAACGTGAATTTACTTAAAAAACATTCAAATCCCCACAAAAAAACAATTTATTTTTTATAATAACATAAAATTTATAGCATAAAAACCATAAAAAAATCACAAGAATCCTTACCACATAAAAACACAGCAAAAGAAAATCTAAGAAAGAATATTAATCTTCTAAAAGATCGGGTCTACGTGTTTGCGTACGAATTAGCGCCTGGTCATGTCGCCATTCGTTGATCTTTGCTTCATGCCCACTCAATAGAACATCAGGAACCTTATGACCTCTCCAGTCGGCAGGCCTGGTATAAACTGGTGCATCAAGCAACTCTCCCTGAAAACTATCAGACAAGGCTGAAGTCTCATCGTTTAAAACCCCAGGAATTAACCGCACGACGGCGTCAACAAGCACCGCTGCCGGCAGTTCTCCGCCAGAAAGGACATAATCCCCAATTGAGATCTCCCGGGTCACAAACAGATCTCTGATGCGCTGATCAATACCTTTGTAGTGACCGCATAAAATCATGATATTCCCTTTTCCAGACAACTCGTTCGCAATAGTCTGGTTAAACGTTACCCCGTCAGGACTCATAAAGATAACCTCATCATAATCCCGCTCCGCCTTAAGCCCTTCAATGCAGCTTGCAAAGGGCTCAATGGACATCACCATGCCGCTACCACCACCGTAAGGATAATCGTCTACACTCTTTTGTTTATTGGTTGCATAATCCCTTAAATTATGTACAACAATTTCAGCTATGCCCTTTTTTTGTGCACGCTGAAGAATAGAATGAGCAAAAGGACTGATCAATAAATCAGGTAAAACAGATATAATGTCGAAACGCATCTTGTAAAGTTAAATTAATTTGACAGATAAATATCCAATAAACCCTCTGGTAAATCTACCAATAAGGTCTCTTCTTCCTCATCAATTTCAACAATCATATCCTCATTTAAAGGAAACATAATCTCTGTGCCCTTATACAAAACCGTGGCTACAAACTGTTGGGGATATTCATTAACTTCAATAATTTCACCAAGCTCTCCCTGCGTCTCATCCGAAACGGTAAAGCCTTTAAGATCAAAATAATGAAACTCCTCGTCAGAACGATCTGGCATTTTAGACAATGGCAAATAGATTTTCTTTTTCACCAAAGCCTGAGCCTTATCTATATGATCTACATCATCGAAATAGAAATTGCCTGTATTGTTGTTTTGCAACTTACAGGATGACACAAAAAACGGGACCATTTTACCATTTATCTCTGCAAAAACCACATCCAAGTCCAATAATTCTGGTTCATCATATTCAAAAAACAATTGAACTTCACCTTTTAATCCCTTAGTCTTGGTAATATACCCTATGTAAAACGCTTCTTCTTGTGTCATATCTACTTAAAATAAAAATAGCGAAGAATTCATTTTCATGAAATTTCTTCGCTATCCATTAGCATAAAAAAATGATTATGCTTCTTCTTCTTTGCTTTCTTCAGCAGCAGGAGTTGCCTCTTCAGTAGCCGGAGCTTCTTCAGTTGCAACAGGAGCCTCAGCAGCAGGAGTTTCTTCAACAGCTACTTCTTCTTCAGCAACAACTTCTTCTACAACTGGTGCATTTTTAATAGCAAGAGCAGCAGCACGATCAGCATTTTTCTTGCTTTCAGCAGCTAAAGCAGCTTTTCTAACTTCATCTTTAGATTTAGTTAAGCCATCTTTCTTGCCTTCAATACGTCCGTCTTTTGCAGTTAACCACTCAGCGAATTTAACTTCAGCTTGTTCAGCAGTTAATGCTCCTTTTTTAACACCACCTTCTAAGTGTTTTTTGTATAAAACACCTTTGTAAGAAAGGATAGCACGACAAGTATCCGTAGGTTCAGCACCTTTGTTTACCCAGTCTAAAGTTTTATCGAAATTAAGGTCGATAGTAGCAGGATTGGTATTTGGGTTGTAAGAACCTAAACGCTCAATAAATTTACCATCTCTTGGTGAACGGGAATCCGCTACCACTACGTGGAAAAAAGGTTTCCCTTTTTTACCGAATCTTTGCAATCTGATTTTAGTTGCCATTTCTTCTTTTTGTTTATGTATTCAACATAGTTCCCGGAGCTTCGTGCTTGCGGGGATGCAAAAGTAAGTAAAATACTAATGATTAACAAGATGCAATAATTTTAAATTCAATTAACAGAACTATTCCATGATTTAAAGATATTTGAGAAAAACAAAATCACATGAGAATAGCCATTGACATGGATGAAGTGTTAGCTGATCCCTTAAGTAAATTCATTAAACTGTATAATCGCGACTATGGTGTGCCTTTGGATCTTATTGTTAATCCTGGCAACGAAATCTACCATCACGTTCCTGAGCATGCCAACAACAAATGGTTTGACTATATTAATGAAAAGGGCTTTTTTAGAGACCTCCCTGTGATTGAAGGCAGTATTGAGGCCGTTAAGAAACTCCAGGAAAATAATGAGGTGTATATCGTTTCAGCAGCAACGGAATTTAGAAATTCATTAGAGGATAAAATAGACTGGCTAGCCGACCATTTCCCCTTTATAAGTTGGAAAAACATCATATTCTGCGGAGACAAAATTGTCAACGTAGATATAATGATAGACGATCGCATTAAAAACTTTCATGGTTTTAATGGTAGAAAGCTATTGTTTTCTTCCCCGCACAATATGCTGATTACCGGTTACGAACGCGTTGACACCTGGCAGCAGGTACTCGATAAATTGTCGTAATTACTGTAACATTTCCCATTTCTATCAATCAAATCTTAAAAACTATCCATATGCTGATTACAACAACAAATACAATAGAAGGCAAAAAAATAGTCAAATATATTGGCCTTGTTAGTGGCGAAACCATCATTGGCGCCAATATTTTTAAGGACCTTTTTGCCGGAATCCGCGATATCGTTGGCGGAAGGTCCGGATCATACGAACAAGTGTTGAGAGAAGGAAAAGATACTGCAGTAAATGAAATGCAACAATATGCTGCAGCAATGGGAGCTAACGCCATAATTGGCGTTGATCTTGATTACGAAACCGTAGGAAGTGGTGGCAGTATGCTCATGGTAGCCGCAACAGGTACCGCAGTAATTATTGAATAAATAGTAAGAAGCTGTCTCAAAAGTGAGGCAGCTTCTTTTTTTTGATGTGAAATTTTTGTAATTTAAAGTCATGTCAGGAAAAGTAGTTTTTAAGCCCTATGATCCGGATCAGGCGACATTTTTACCTTATAGCCTGGAAGAGTTAGTGCCTTTAGGCCATCCGGTTCGGATCGTTAAACAGGTTGTCGATCAGGTAGATGTTAAACCGATCAACCGTAAATATAAAGGAGGCGGAGCCTCCAGCTTCCATCCCCGTTTGATGTTGAAACTGTTGGTCTATGGTTACCTGAGTAATACGTATTCCTCCCGTAAGCTGGAAGAGCAGGCTCAGC
>NZ_FNEX01000032.1 GCF_900100435.1 Pedobacter sp. ok626
GTACCAGCAGGCCCCTGAATCCCTTGCGGACCAGCTATACCCTGCGGACCAGCAGCACCAGTTGCACCGGTAGCTCCTTGTGGCCCTTTAATATTCCCATTAGAAACCCAGGCCGTACCATTGTAAACATAGGTTTCTCCTGTAGTCGTATTGATGTAGGTATCACCAGTAGCCCCTGTATCTGTGGGAGCTATAGTACCACTTGTTACTGAAGTACCGTTAGTACCATTGGTTCCGTTTGTACCATTAGTTCCAGCTGGACCAGTTGCACCTTGTGGACCAACAGCACCAGGAACTCCTTGAGGCCCCTTGATGTTGCCGTTAGGAACCCAGGTCGTACCATTATAAACGTAGGTTTCACCTGTAGTCGTGTTGATATAGGTATCACCAGTAGCTCCTGTACCTGTTGGTGCAATAGCACCACTGGTTACGGATTTACCATCAACACCGTTCGTCCCATTTGTACCGTTAGTGCCTGCAACACCTTGCGGACCAGTTGCACCGGTAATTCCCTGAGGACCTTTGATATTGCCATTAGAAACCCAGGTCGTACCATTATAAACGTAGGTTTCACCGGTAGTGGTATTGATATAGGTATCACCAGTAGCTCCTGTACCTGTTGGTGCAATGGCACCACTGGTTACGGATTTACCATCAACACCGTTCGTCCCATTTGTACCGTTAGTGCCTGCAACACCTTGCGGACCAGTTGCACCGGCAGTTCCCTGAGGACCTTTGATATTGCCGTTAGAAACCCAGGTCGTCCCATTGTAAACGTAGGTTTCACCGGTAGTGGTATTGATATAGGTATCACCAGTGGCTCCTGTACCTGTTGGAGCAGTAGCACCACTGGTTACTGATTTACCATCAACCCCATTTGTCCCAGTAGCGCCTTTAATATTCGTCCAACTATTTGTTGTTGGATTAAAAACCCAGGTTCCACTATCATTATTTACAATAGTAACTCCAACTCCTGGTCCTCCAACAGTACCTGGGGTGCCGGGGCTTCCAGTTTTTCCAAGTTGATTTTCAACAAGAATAGCCGTTGAACTTCGTACGAACACCCATTTTGTACCATCGTTATAATAAATTCCTGGCACAACATCATTGACGGTTGAGGTATTGTAAACCATCATACCTGTAACATGAGCTGTAAGTGGTGCCGCCTCAGTTGTGCGAGTTAAGCCAACTCGTGTATGAAGTATACCTTTATTCTTACTTTCTAGTTCTAACAATGCATCCTTATTAGGTAGATTGCTACCTGATACTGTACCATCTTTTACTTTCTGTTGAGCTGACGCCATTGTGTAGAATCCAAGTATTAAACCTGTCCACATCACTTTTTTCATGGCATTAGTTATGCGATAATTAATAAATTTTTTAAAACTATTGGTTTTACATACTCCACTTAAATAGAGGTAGTCTCCAATTAATAAACTAAAGATTCTTTTTTGATAAGCATGGCTTTTTTTCGTAGAGAGCAGAGATCGTAATTTTATCTTCATAAAAGATGCGATTGATGAACGTTTTAGATATTTGTGAGCAACTAAAATTAACATCAAAGTAATAAGTCAACGACATAAATGCAAATTTTACACAAAAAAATGCTATATAATTCAATAAAATAACAAAAATATGCTATATAAAATAACAAAAACTTGCTATATATAACGACAAAAACGTGCTATATCTAATAGCAAAGACAGAAGCATTTTTTCAGTACCCCTGAAAATAAAGGAGAAAAAAAGAGATAAAGTCATCTCAGTTTAGCAACAAGAATTTGCTATTGTATAATGTACAAATAACATCAATTAGTTATTAAAGCATATATATATAAGTTACCTCCATCCAATCCTTTACTTTTGCAATATTAGAACCATTTATGAGAAAAACTCAAGCAATTGCAATTGTCTTTGACGACCACCTTCTATTCGCAGATTCCTTTTCAGCACTTGTTGAGCGGCTAGACCTTTTCCGTTCTGTACACACAATTAGCGAAGAAAGAGAATTAATTTCTTTCTTAGTTAAATATTATGAGTCGCCTATTTACCTATTTTTAGACTATTACCTTAAAAACAAGAATGGTCTGCCACTAATTAACGAAGCCAGAAGATTAAGCAAGCACATTACAATTATTGTAATTAGCTCCGTAATCAGTCCCAATACTATTACAAATATTCTGAGCTACAATCCAGAAGGTTTTGTAAGCAAATCATCAGGTTTTAATACCATAGTTGAATGTCTTACCATAATAAGCCAGGGCAGGCAATATGTGTCTCCTACAATTAGTGATATTATCTCGAGCACAACCCCAACAATAAAGTTACCATTCACAGCGCGGGAACTAGAGGTTCTTCACTATTTTGCACAAGGGTTATCGATTGCTCAAACCGCTGAACAAACACATCTAAGCAAGCATACAATTGTAGCACATCGCCGAAAGATGATGGCGAAGGTAAAAGTCAATTCTATCACAGAACTATTGTTTTATGCACGCAAGCAGGAGCTGATCTGATCTGATCTTCAGAATGGGCTTAGTTTAATTAGAATTTAACCTCATTAAAGCCAATAGCTCTCCCTTACTATTGATATTTAATTTTCTATAAATTTTTTTCAGATAAAATCTTACAGTATCAATTGAAATATTATGTCGATATGCAATAAGCTTATAGCTTAAGCCGTCAATTACTGCATCTACCATTTGCTGTTCCCTGTAAGATAATTCAGAAAGTCGTTTTCTTGTACATAGAACATGATCAAATAGTAATTTCGTATAAGCAGGACTAATATAACAACCACCATCCATCACAGCACTAATAACGGTTGCCAATTTATCTTGATTTACTTTTTTTAAACATCCTCTAGCACCGGCGTGTATATATTTTAATAGGGTATCTTTATCATCTATATCAGAGACAAGTATGATCGAACAATCAGGATAGCATGAAAGTACGTTTTCGATGACTTTTGTACCGGAGATGTCAGGAGAATCTATATCAAGTAGAAGAATGTCTGGTCTAGAAGTACGCGGAATTACGTTTTGAAAAGATTCTATGGTAGTTTCGAATACTATTTCTATGATTTTTTCTTGAAAAACCACAAGAGAAGCAATAAATGCTCTTCTGATAAACTCACGGTTACACATTATACCGATTTTTATCCCATTCATTGATTATAATTATTGTAGGTTATCCTCATAAAAGATTAAGGTTGATGTAAGCTTTTAGCTATTCATGATCAAGTCTGATCACGCTAACCGTCTAAAATTAATATTACTAAACTCAAGTAAAACAGACACATGTATATTATAACAACATCATGCTAGACAATTTATCATAATAACATTAATTCGCTAGTAATTCAGTCAGCAACAAATTGGGATATTCAAGTAGGCGTACTAAAATACTTATGTACATTTATACTAGATATAATTCTATACTTTTACTACTTTAGGCTAATTTATGGAGAAAACTAACGCTATTGCCATTGTCTTAGATGACCATCTTTTATTTGCTGATTCTTTCGCGGCACTGATAGAACGGTTAGAACTTTTCAGCGATGTTCACATACTCAATGATAAAAAAGAATTAACAAAATTTATCATAAAACACTCAAAAAAAAGCGTTTACCTATTTTTGGATTATTATCTTAAAAATGAAAATGGTCTTATGCTTATCAATGAGATAAAGCGTTTGAATCGACAGCTCAGGATAATTATAATGAGTTCAACAATAAGCCCTGCGGTAGTTACAAGTATTTTGGATTATAAGCCCCAGGGATTTATCTCCAAATCATCTGGATTCGACACTATACTCCAATGCCTGACGACCATAGCAGATGGTCATCAGTATTTATGCCCCGTAATCAGTCGAATTGTTGATCAAATAGATAACACAAAAAAAATAGCATTTACATCCCGGGAATTGGAGATTCTACAGTACTTTGCCCAAGGATTATCCATTGCCCACACTGCCGAGAAGACGTATCTCAGCAAACATACGATTGTAGCACATCGGCGCAACATGATGGCTAAGATAAATGTAAATTCCATTACCGAGTTATTGTCATATGCGCGTGAGCAGGAATTAATCTAAACATGGTCTGAAAAATTTATATGATAAACCCAATGAGAAACAAATTTCGCCTGTTTTCAAGCAATCTATCTCTACTTTTCTTATTTTTTCTGTTAATCAGCAAAACTACTGCGGGACAATCAACAGTTCGGGCAATAAAGGAATTTGAAAAGCTGGCTAAGGCTTACCATGCAGATCGTATTTCTGCCGACAAATACCTAGACAGCACCTATTCTTTAACACAAGAACTTGTGAGTGAAGGAACCGAATTTAAAACGCAGGAATTGGTAGGTCTTCTTAGTTTGTATAAAGATATTGCCTGGGGGAAAAAGGAATACGGACGACAACGTGTAAAGTACTTTAGGGCATTGGTGGATAATGCAGAGATATTCGGACAAACAGGTGCGGCTATGTATTATAACGAAAAACTATCCCAGGAATTGGCAAAAAATGGCAAAATACGTCCCTTGCTGGTAGATGTTTTTAAAGTCAAGGCTTTCAATGAGCAAGGTTTATACGATAAAGTGATCTCCACCTATAAGGATAAAAAAAAATACATCGAGCACTTGCCCGAACAGTTGCGGAATAATAAAACCGACAATGTAAATGGAATGTATGCTATAGACATCTTAGCTGTGGCCATCGAAGCCTATATAAAGACCAGAGATACTACGGCTGTTTATCGAACAGCCCTGCTGGCCGATCAAATTGGCAACATGCTCAAACGCAAATACCCAATAAACAGGCAACACATGCTTTACAATGACTTTTATGCGCTGATAAGACACCACGACATTGCTCTTCTTGAGCATAATCAAATCAAAGTGGGGATGTTACTGGATAGCATACAAACACTAAAAACTACGTATGAAGACCAGCCAATGTCTTTTATAGAAGTCCCGCTTTACCAAATGAAGATGGATCACTTCCTGGTTTTAAAAAATCTGGATAGCGCCCGCTTTTATATCAAAAAACTCGCCTCACTTCCCAATTTTTTTAAAAGCCAGCAACCGATACTTGATGAATACAAAGCCCAACTACAGGCTGTACAGGGTAATTTTCAAGGAGGCTATACATCGCTAACCGCTGCACTGGCAAATGAACGAAAAGCGAAAGCTGTGTTGATGGCCGAGATGGATGCTATGCTATACGCCTATACCGAAGCTGAAAACACGAAGATTGAACTCCGGAAATCAGAAGAAGTCAAACAGCAACGTACCAATTGGTTAGTACTCATTTCAATTGCAGCATCTATTTTCATACTAAGCATCTACCTGGTTATGATATATCGAAGCAGGAAGGCAAGAAAACAGGTAGAAGTACTCAACAACGTAGCCAATATGCAGATCATTGCCATGGAGGAAGCAAAACACCAGGCGGTAAGAGAAGAACAACAGCGTCTTGGACAAGACCTCCACGATGGTCTTTCATCATCTATTGCTGCCATCCGGTACCAATTGGAGGTCCTATTGATGGATACCAATGATATCGCCCTAAGAAACAAATTGAGTATGCTCCAGCACGAAACTGAGAACGCCTATAAAGCAGCCCGAAACAAAAGCCATGAATGGTTCCATGCAGGAGATGAACAACAAGAACAGTCATTTGAAAAGCAGATTAAACTACTTACAGATAGTTCCCTCCCTGATAGCCGCTACAACAAAACTATACAGATCGACAATAGCTCTTTAATCCATGTGGATATGGATACGCGAATTGCTTTACTCCGCATTATCCAGGAGGCGATCACCAATATTATCAAACATGCCAAGGCTAAAAATGTTGGAATCTTGATTTATGAAGAAGAAGATACCCTCTTACTGACGATCAGTGATGACGGAATTGGCTTAGATGAAAAGAAATCCAGAAATGGAAATTCAACTATGGGTTTGCAATCCATCCGCCGCCGCGTTCAATCCCTTAACGGTGAGACTAAAATACATTCAGATGCAAATGGAACCGAAATAATCGTATCCATTCGATTAGCAACATGGGAATCCATCGCTCAGTAAGATTTGATACGGAGGACCAAAATCAAGTATTTTCGCCTCGGCTTGTTTACATCGAATAAGAAAAATGACCACAACTAGGTGGCCATTTAACTCTCAGATCTAGCTTTTCTACCTATCCCTCAATAAGTCAAGCTATTCGAAGATGAGATTTTCTTAAGATGTATTTAAAAATATTCTAGTTTTATTTTCTAAATCAAACACGAAATATCTAGTGTTTGATTATTTTAAACTCAGTACGCCTATTGACCTGGTGTTCTGCTTCCGAACATTTCAGCCCATTTTTACAACGATTCAATAATTGTGTTTCTCCATATCCTTTAGCTGTTAAACGAGTTCTTGAAATTCCACGGCTAACTAGATAATTAACGACAGAACGTGCACGTCGTTGAGAGAGATCCAGGTTATAAATATCTACTCCGCGACTGTCAGTATGCGAGCCCAATTCAATTTCGAGTGTGGGGTTATCGCGTAATGTCCGTACCAGTTCATCGAGAATTTTCGCGGCATCCTTACGAATGTTATCTTTATCAAAATCATAATGGATATTTTGAATGGCAATGGTTTTTCCAATTTCAAATAACGGTTCTAAGCGCAGGGTTACACTTAAGGTATCTGATTTGGTTAAACCTTTGGTACTTATTACAGTAGAATCGCTGTAAAACTTCTCTTTTTGCCCAAGTACAGTATAGTCAGTTCCTTTGGTCAATTCAAAAAAGAAAGTTCCATCCATTTTACTGCTTTGTTTAGCCACTATTTGACGACCATTTGCATATAAAGTGACTGTGGTAGCCTCTAATATTTCTCCCGTTTTCTTATTAACAGTTAGGCCTTTCAAAGCCAGGATCATTTTAGGCTTGATATTGATGAAACTGTAGATATCGTCATTTCCTACCCCACCCTTACGGTTGGAAGAAAGATAACCCATTACTTCATTTTCGTTCGTAAAATTGGTAATGAAAGCAAAATCATCGCCAGGAGAGTTTATCGGAAATCTAAGATTAACTGGTTTAGACCAACTGTTTTTTGCACCCTTTGCGGAAAATATATCTAAACCACCCATTCCAGGTAGCCCATTACTGGAGTAATATAAAGTACCATCCGCCGCGATGTTAGGAAACATCTCTTCCTGGCTAGTGTTAATTGCCGGACCAGCGTTCTGAGGTTTCCCCCAGTTACCATCGCTTTGTAACTCGCAATACCAGATGTCTGTCCCACCTAAACCACCGGGCATATCAGATACAAAGTATAATGTTCTTTCATCCTGACTTAAAGCTGCATGACCAACAGAATATTTTTTAACATCATTGTAAGGAAAAGAAGTAGCCTCATATTTGCCATTGTTTGCCTTATAGAAATACAGCTCCAGATTATTGGTCCTGAATTTCGTTCTATATTCTTTACTAATTTCACCTGCCTGACCAGGGTAAGTCCTGGTAACATAAAATACATTTCCTCTCTGATTGCTAATGATGGGACCCACATGGTAACTTTCATCGTTATATACAGACTTATCAATCAGTTTAGAACTTAAGCTATTATCTGCTGCGCGATTGGCAGTAAATATTTTTAAAAAAGGATTACCGCTACGGCCATCTTTCTGTTTCAACAACCCTTGACCAGGTTCTGCGGTATAATAAATTTCATTACCGATTGGAAATACGCCAAATTCTGCATAAGTGCTATTGATCTGAGCTTCATTTTTTATTTTATGAGCGGTAGGTTTAGCCATCCAAACCAACGCAGAGTCGCATCCGGCAATTTCATTATTGACTCTTTTAAGATCGCCAGTTTTGTCAGCATAGGACTTTAAAACCTTTTTAGCTTCAGTATAGCGGGAATTAGATTTGAGTATAGCCCCGTATTTGATCAGATTTTCAGCTTTACTATCCGGAGCGTTCACTACTCTAGCGTACCAATTTTCTGCGGCCTCATAGTCATTGATCTTTTGATAACAATCCGCCAGCCGCTCCAGAACTGTCAGCTTTGGTTTTTTGGTATCAGCCAACTTCAAATATATTGAAGCTGCATTTGCATACTTATACTGAGCATATAATTGATCTGCCTTATTTAATAAACTGGGTTGCTCCTGCGCTACAGCAACATTAAAGAAACAGCTTAAACCCAGAAGGAAAATGTATCCCGTATATTTATTACTTATCATTTTAATTGTTTTTAATCGATATACATTATTCATTTTAAAAGAATCTAGGACTAAGCAGGCGCTTGTTTTTCCTAGGAAAGGTCATGCCGATTGTAATCTCGTGCGTCCCATTCTGCATGCTACTCAACTTACTGATTATAAAATCATAAGAGTACCCCATTCTAAATCTCTCGTTAAAATAAAATTGGGTAATCGCTGATATGGAATTCAGATTACTCAGTGACTGTCCCTTTTGATACTGTTTTTTCCAAAGGTCTACACCAGTCCTATAAGATCCGCCAAGCCAGAAACGCTCATTAAAAATTACCATCCCACCTAAGTCCAAACTAGAAGGTCCTTTAAAATCTTCCTTGAAAAGAATACTTGGACGAAGTTTAGTGTCTTCTGATAAATTTATTAAGGTTCCAGCAATCAGGTAATAGTGTCGCTGGCGTTTGATGTTTTGTACTGTACCCTCATTCTGGTTGAAAAGTCCATTGGATTGATTTGCTGAAAATAAGTCCATCGCAGATAAACCAATGTAAAATTTTGGATTATAGTAATAGACTCCAAAACGAACATCAGGGATGGTGTTGCTAATTTTTCCTACAGGTAGGTTTGTATCTTCACCATCAACCGGTCTTAATTTATTTCCATCCAATCCGTATTGCGTAATACCAGCTGCCAGACCAAAGCTTAGTCTCTGTGTATCATCGGCATCAAGTCGTAGCCTGTAGGCATAATTTGCATAAATTGAAGTCGCAGTTTGTGGACCTAATCTATCATCAGTAATCTGAAGTCCCAGCCCTACGTTCTTACTATCGTTTATGGTTCCATCAATTGAGATTTGACCGGTTCTAGGGGCACCATCGATCCCAGTCCATTGACTTCTTAAGGCAAGCTGGGCAAACCAATCTTCCTTGTATCCTGCATATGCCGGGTTCACGCTTAATGAATTAAATATGTATTGAGTGAATTGGATATTTTGTTGTGCCTTCGCCTGAAATAAACTTGCGATAGAAAATCCAAAACCCAGAATAACTTTTTGAATGATATGTTTGTTCATAATGTAGTTTTATATGACCTAATTCAATCTGGTCGTTTCGACTTATCTTTTTATTAATACCCAGCCTTTATAAACTTCCTGTTTACCATTATTGCTCATTCTTAGCAAATAGTAATAAGTTCCTTCGTTCAATCCGTCGCCTGTCCAGGTATTTTGGTAATTCTTGTTTCGATAAACCTCGTTGCCCCAACGATTGAAAATAGTCAGCTCGACATTGCTGAAGTTTTCCAGTCCAACAATGACGAAATTGTCATTCTTACCGTCCCCATTTGGAGTAATGACGTTAGGTATGAAAAAGCCTTTAACATTTAAGTTTACTATAGCAACATTACTCCA
This sequence comes from Pedobacter sp. ok626, assembly GCF_900100435.1. Taxonomy (GTDB): domain Bacteria; phylum Bacteroidota; class Bacteroidia; order Sphingobacteriales; family Sphingobacteriaceae; genus Pedobacter. The sequence continues at coordinate 9,628 of NZ_FNEX01000032.1, forward strand.
GTTTCCATTTTCATCTTTAATACGGTAGCTGAAAGTGTCTTTGCCTGTATAACCACTATTGGGCAAATAAGTAACCGTACCGTCAGCATTAATTCTGAGCGTGCCATGTTTAGGCTGCTCGGCAATTTCTAGTCCAGATTTATCAAAAGGAGAACCATCTGGTTTATCATTACCAGAAACCGGAATATTAACTTCGGTATTCCATTGCGTTTCTGCTGAATCGTCAGTTGCTACAGGTTTCGTAGGTACAATGGTCACTGTAACTTTTGCCGGGGTTGACACCTGACCATTTTTGTCTTTTACAGTATAAGAAAAATCATCTACCCCAGCGTAGCCGGCATTGGGTTTATAGCTAACTGTACCGTCTGTATTAACAGTTACAGTACCATTTTTCGGTGGAGTGGTAATGACTATACTACCCGGTACTACTGGACTACTACCAGGTACATCATTGTCCAACACCAAAATTTTAACTTCAAAATTCTGCTTGGTTTCAGCAGCATTATCATTTGCTACAGGAGGTTTTGCAACAGCAGTTACTGTAGCAATATCATCAGCATTACTCGTCCCTGATTTGTCCGTTATGATCTCGTTTTTTGGGTCAGTACCACTTACAGTGGCCTGGTTACTCACACTTCCTCTAGCAATATCGCCTGCTGTAATCGTATACCTTTCCACACGAGTAACCGATGTTCCGGGTAATAGAACACCAGGAATACCTATTGAGGACGCACTTACTAAGGGATCACTTAATACAAGGTCTTTTAAACTTACATTCCCCGTATTGGTTACGGTAAAAGTATATTCAATCTGATTGCCTAAAACAAACGCGCCATTTTCTCCTGTTCCAACATTGGTGACTTTCTTAATCAATGCTATCGCCGGATTTTGTTTAATCTCAGTAATCGTGCATGTTGGACACGCTGGATCAACGGGAGCACCAGGGTATGCCGGGTTATTATCCACAGATGTTGCCGTTACATTCCCATCTTTGGGATCTTTTGCTGCGGCATTAGCAATATTATATACAAAACCTTTATCCAGGTCTGCCTGAACCAAAGTATGTTTTGCAGTAATAGTTATTTCCGCCCCTACATTTAAGTTAGCAATGGTATTAGGTGAAATACTTCCAACATCAGCGTTAGTATCCGTAATGATCACACTCTTAAGTGTAACATTACCAGTATTTTTAACTTTTAATGTATAGGTAATTACATCTCCAATATTATTGTATGTTCCTGCTGTTGTATTTTTAGTCAGACGCATACCAGGCGACGATGGCAATGGTGTAATCGTACAGCTCGGACAGGCCGGATCTATAGGCGGAACACCAGGAGTACCACCCGCAGCGTTACCACTCTCCGACTCATCAGTTACCGGATTGTTCGAAGGGTCTTTACCTGATGCTGTGGCCAGGTTATACACTCCACCTTTATCTACATCCGCTTGTGTTAAAGTATAAACTGCGGTAAAGCTCGTATTGTCAACCGCGTTTGGCGCAAGAGATATTGGCCCACCGCTCACCGTCACTTTTGGATCGCTGATGCTGATATCCGTCAGACTCACGTTACCGGTGTTCTCTACTTTAAAAGTATAGTTGATCTTATCACCAACGTTTACTTTTCCGTCACCGTTGCTATCTGCATAAGTACCGGTTTTGGTTAAACGCATACCAGGCGATGATGGCAATGGTGTAATCGTACAGCTCGGACAGGCCGGATCTATAGGCGGAACACCAGGAGTACCACCCGCAGCGTTACCACTCTCCGAAACATCACTTACTGGATTGTTAGATGGATCTTTACCTGTAGCTGTAGCCAGGTTATAAACACCACCTTTATCTATATC
>NZ_FNEX01000027.1 GCF_900100435.1 Pedobacter sp. ok626
TTGTTAAGTAAACCCAGGCATTTCAGCCTGAGATTCTCATAGATCCGTACGTGATGGTCTCCCATCATACGGCTCTTATTATCCAACCATTGACTTCGTGTCAAGCATCCCGCGTGCGAAGGTTGGACTTGGATTTCTCTGTTAGTTGCCATCATCTCGGTGTTACTCCGATCTCCCAGTGTAGGAATAAGGATGGTTGTCTAACTGATAGTCCTTTAAGCCACATTATGGCTTTCAGCAAGCTCGTTCGGAGCTTCTTGTACTTGCGACGTGCCCAGCGGGCAATCATTAAGTTTACTCTTGTCATAAAGTCCTTTAATTCTGTTCGGTAAAACTTACCGTAGTAATTGATCCAGCCTCTCAAAACAGGATTGATAGCTTTCGCTATGTCTTCGATCTGTACATCTGATGCCCGAAGTATCGTCCAGCTTTTCATCTTCTCAGTCATAGATTGTTTCGATTTCCTGCTTACTGCGGGCAGCCAGTTACTGAAAGTTTCCTTGCGTCCGCTGTGTTGAGCTTGCCTCGGCCTGAATGTATAGCCGAGAAAGTCGAACTCGGCGTAGGGTGAGTTTTGCCTTCTGTTACTGTCCTTGCAGTACACGATCTTGGTCTTCTCAGGATGCATTTCCAGTCCACATTCCTGCATTCTTTCTGCTAATAATTGCAATAGCCTTTCGGCCTTTGGCCTACTTGCGCAATGGATCACACTATCATCTGCGTAACGTTCAAACGGGCAGTCAGGATGGTTCCTGCTTAGCCATAAGTCCATCACGTAATGCAGGTAGAGGTTAGCCAGTAGTGGCCCGATTACCGATCCTTGCGGAACGCCTTTCGTTCTTGCCACTATGGTTCCATCCTCCAGTTGTAATGGAGCAACCAGCCATCTTTCGATGTATAGCAGCACCCATTTGATGTCGGTGTGTTTCCTCACTGCTTTCATTAGCAACTCATGCGGAATGTTGTCAAAGTAACCGCGGATGTCCATGTCTATCACCCAATCAAACTTCCAGCAGCGCTTACGGGCTTGCTCTAGTGCCTGATGGGCTGATTTGTTTGGACGGTAGCCGTAACTGTCTTCATGGAAGATCTTGTCCATGGCCTTTTCCAGCAGGTCTTTTACTACGGTCTGACCCACTCGGTCTACTATCGTAGGAATGCCCAGCGGTCTTTTACCGCCACCTTTCTTTGGGATTTCTACCAACTTCACCGCACAGGGCATGTAACTGCCGGAACTCATCTGGTTCCACAGTTTATACAGATGGTTTGCTTTGTCTAGCTCAAAGTCTTGTAAACTCATCTGATCCACACCTCCGCTGCCTTTATTGGCTTTTACCTTTAAATAAGCATTCATTACTTCTAGTTTTCCAATTGTAAATGGTTTTGTTTTCTTCATTTCTGTACCTCCTGCCCTTAAGCAGTTTCCTTCTATGTTTTCTAAAACTTGAATAATACGCTCCCTTCCCTCCACATCCATTACAGAGGCCTCATCAGTACTACGAAGAGTTCCGCCCCCGTGAAGCGCATCGGTACTTTCCCTCTTGCTGGCACTCCGGCTTGAGGTTTTCCCTTAACATCGCTACGACAGGTTCGCACGTTCCACATTAAAGCCTGTGTTAAGATCACGCCGTCTATATGCCGGATGCCATAAGGCCAGTAAACAGGTGACTTCCTTATTGATCCCAGGTAGATATTGATCCCCGGTTCTGACATCGTCCAATCCTTTCGACACCTCTTCGATCGGTTCGCTTTCGCTCGTCTTCTTAACACTTACCTGACACCTCTTACGATGCCTTTTCCACTAACGCTCGCCACCGTGACTCTTTACCACAGCAACTTAGTGGTGGTTTGGCTTCGGCACCTGCATGCCGAGCCGAGGGGCCCGCCCTCATCTTTAACGCAGCATTGCTTGTTTCACAACTAGCATTCGTGCCACTCAATATCCCGGGTTTTGTACTAATAAATTATTCAGTTGAATATCATGGATAGGAATGGGCATGAAAATATTCCTGGATGAAACCTTGGTAGCAGCCGTAGTAATATTCGTTGCCGTTCCTGCATTGCCATTTGCATAAGTAAGAAAAGCTTTCATATCCGCTACAAATTTACCCCAGCGGATCAGATCATTTCTTCTTAAACCTTCAAAGCAAAGCTCCCTTGACCTTTCTTCCTTGATGGCATCCAACAGTAATGTTTTGCTGGATATCTCTAATGCCGACAGGTCCGCATCGGTAGATTGGGTGATGGTGGCGGTAGCGGTCGCACCTGATCCGCCACCACCAGTAATCGTAACCGTGGGTACCGTTGTATAATACGGCCCTGCAGTGGTTAAAGTTCCAGGAGAAGTAATGATGATACCAGTAACGGCCCCAGCAGAAATGGTTGCCTCGGCAGTAGCCCCGCTGCCACCACCGCCAGTAATTGTGACTGTTGGCACGCTCGTATATCCTGTTCCCCCTTTAGTTACTGCAATGTGTTTTACAACATTTCCATACAATATACCGTATGCTCTTTTACGAACCATATTCACATATTGATAGGCATTAGCAGGCCCGTTCACTTCATTTTCAGCTTCAGCAAGCATCAGCAAAACATCCGAATAACGGAGGAATGCGAAATTCTGGGAAGTGTAGTTTTTGTCTTTTGGCTCCACAATCTCGTATTCCCTGCGCCATTTCCCTGCATTCATGAGCCAAGTATTTGTAACATTCGTTTTCACAGCGGTTGCCCCTGTTCCCCAGGTATAATTGGCACAATTCCAATCCCTTCTCCAGTCAAAAGAGGCTTTATTAGGTGTGGCAGTGCTTAATGGGTTTAATTGATAGGAATTATACAATTTCCGGGTTGCATTTATTGATCCGGAGCTGAATCCTTTATTTGCATCATTGCAGGTAATTCCGCAAAACCTCCCTGTATAGGTATTTCCAAAATTGACGCCACCAGTATTGTTGCCCCAAAATTCCAGTTCCCACATGCTTTCTTTCACATCGTACTGTTCTTTTGCATATTTTAAGAATATATCTCTGTAATCTGGATTAAGTGCATGTTCAGGTACATTCCCTGTCGGATGTACCACTTTATCTGCCCAAAACAAAGCATCCTTATATTTTTCTGTATCGTTTAAAGGAAAGCCAGCCATATAAAGATAAACCCGGGCCAGCATTCCCTGCACAGCTGTGCGGGTAACTTTGCCACCCATACCTAATGCGGTAGCTGTTTGCGTTTGCAACAAGGATTCGGCCTCGATCATATCCTTGGTAATTTGTGCGTATACTGCCTTCATTGGAGTTCTTGCAATATTCACTTCGGTTACAGATGCTGTAGGCGTTAGGATCAGTGGAACATCTCCATAATTGCTAACCAACATAAAATACTGGAAACCGCGCAAAAACAAGGCCTGCCCTTTAATTACGTTTTTTGCAGTCAGGTCCATCTCCACATTATCAATCTTGGAAAGCAATAGATTAGCCCTTTGAATACCTGTATACAGACCTTTCCAGAACAGTTCGTTCTTTGCATCTGCAGCATCGTACTGATAAGTAGTAGTTAATTCTACTAGTCTTCCATAAGACTCATCTGTATTGGTATTAAACATATACAGGTAATTGTTTCCATATACCTCAATTGTACCCAATGCATTATAAACTCCATTGAGTGCACTTTGCAACTGCTCTGGTGTTTTGTAAAAAGCGTTCGGATCGATAAAATCGGTTGGACTAGTGTCCAGCGCTTTCTGACAGGAAATAGTCATCGCTGCCAGTATGATGAGGTAAAAATATTTTATCTGTTTCATACTTTTATAGTTAAATAGGTTAGAGCGATACATTTAATCCGAATATGAGTGTACTTGCACGTGGATAGGCAGAAAAATCGAATCCAGGTGTGAGTGTTGAATTTCTAACTGAGACTTCGGGATCTGGTCCGGAATAGTTTGTCCAGGTGGCAATATTCTGAGCAGAAGCATAAACCCTTAAGCTTTTAAGATTGGCCTTTTTGAATATTTTTGCTGGAAAGTTATACCCTAGTGAAACCGTTTTTAATCTAAGATATGAGCCGTCTTCAACCACTCTGCTTGAGTAATAGAATGGTCCCTGTCCACCTGTCCGGAACAAAGTATTACTAGGGTTATCAGGCTGCCATCTGTCGGCATAACTTGCATACTGGTTAAAAAATCTGGATTGTTTTCCATTACCATCAAACAGCATCCGGTTGGCATTGACAATATCATTTCCGTATGACCATTGCAAAAACACATTCAGATCAAAGCCTTTATACGTAAAGTTATTTGACAAGCCTCCAGTATGAATAGGAAGTCCGCGGCCGATTACAGTAAAATCTGATGCATTCACATTTCCATCTCCATTGATGTCTTTATACTTAATGTCGCCAGGTTGCACTGTAGGGTTCCCATTTCTTGGGAGATTGGCCTTAAGCGTATAAGTGCCTGCAGGGCTTTTGTCAAAATCTTCGTATTGGTAAACCCCGTCCCAGATGGCTCCGTACAATTGTCCTACCGGCTGTCCTACCACAGCGATATAAGGAGAAAGCGCGTTCCATTTCTGATCAAAACTTACCGGACTGGTGATTGAAGTTTGGTTTTCAGCAAGTTCCAATACTTTGTTTTGGTTGAAACTAATGTTAAAATTTGAGCTCCAACTGAATTCTTTGCTTCTGATATTAATGGTGTTCAGTGAAATCTCAAGGCCCTGATTTTGCATTTTGCCTATGTTTTTATAGGCATCTGACAATCCCGTTGTATAAGGTAATAAGGCCAATAGCAATAGGTCGTGGGTAGTTTTTCTATATAGATCTACCGTTAAATCTACCCGTTGTTTAAATAGACTTAAATCATAACCAATATTTAACTGCTTTGTGGTTTCCCATTTCAGCGTACCATTTCCAAAGGCAGTTAATATTGCCCCTTTTGAGGGAGAGCCATTACCATAAGAATATCCTGCCGAATTGGGTTGGGTAATCTGATCCAGATATGGAAAGTCTCCAACCCGGTTGTTACCAGTTTCTCCGTAACTTAAACGCAATTTTGCATCAGACACAAATTTCAATTTCTTCATAAAATTCTCGGCACTCATACGCCATGATATTGCGCCTGAAGGAAAATACCCCCAACGATTTCCAGGAGCAAATTTTGAAGATCCATCCGAACGAAAGGAGGTAGTAAAGTAATATTTTGATTTATAATTATAATTTAAACGTCCCAGATAAGATACCAAACCCGATCTTGAGCTTAACGAAGTGCCGATCTGAGAAGGAGACTCATCCAGCCCATCCAATCCCAGGGATTCATTTGGAACATTGAGGGCATTAAAACCTCTTCTTGCCATTTTGCTCCCTTGCACGGTATATCCCCCTAAAACGGTAAGGTTATGCTCTTTATTAAATACTTTTTTATAGGTAAGGGTATTCTCATTCAATAAAATTGTGCTAGGATTATCATAAACTGATCCATTCACCCCATTGGAATTTCGGAAATTACCTGCCTGTGTTAAAGAGTTGTTAAATGTTTCATTTCTCAGCACAGTATTGGTGACGCCACCTGTAACTCTTAAGGTTAGCGAGGGTATAATTTTATACTCAGCATACGCATTGGCTATCAATGCGGTGGTTAGGTTCCTGCGAAGTTCATTTTTGGCAGAAATCACTGGATTGACACGGTAATCAGCAATTACGTTGTAATCAAAACCAGGATCAAACAGTTCATCATCCAGGTTCTTGTCGGTACCCGTTACCGGACGATAGCCCCATACCGCATAAAGAAGATTGGTACTGGCCGACTGTGAGGCAGAAGCATCTTTTACTATGGTTCCACTAGAAACACTGTAGCTGTAATTCACATTTGCGCCGATTTTCAGCTTCGGGTTTACATTCTGATCCAAGGTGATACGGCCCTGGTAACGCTTAAAACCGGAATTCAAAATTACCCCGTCCTGGTCGATAAGGTTACCTGAAATCGAATAACGCGTTTTATCTGCCCCACCCCTTATCGAGATGTCGTGATTCTGCATGCCTGCAGTTCTATAAATCTGATCCTGAAAATTAAGTCCTTTTACGTTTCGATAATCTTCCAATGTTTTTCCATCTTTCATATAGGCAATCGTCGCAGCTGCCGGGTCGAGCTCCAATTGATATTTAACAAATTCATAAGGACTCATTAAATCGATGATCTTCGTGTTTTTCTGAATACCATAATAACCACTATAGGCAATCACAGGTTCACCCGCTTTCCCTCTTTTGGTCGTAATAATGATTACACCGTTCGCCCCTCTTGCACCATAAATGGCTGTCGCAGATGCATCTTTTAACACATCAATAGACTCAATATCGGCCGGACTTATAGAGTTGCTATTAGCATCTTCCAAAGGAAAACCATCCACAACGTATAAAGGGGAGTTATCCTGTGTTATAGAACCTGCGCCACGGATCACGATGTTGTTCGTTTGACCTGGCTGGCCATCAGCTCCTGAGACCTGCACACCAGCAATTCTACCGGCAAGGGCTTCGTCAAATGACCTTACTGGCGCCTTTTCAAAATCGCTCATTTTTACCTGGCCTACTGATCCTGTAAGGTCTTTCCTTGTGGTTGTACCATAGCCGATCACAACAATTTCATTCAATGCATTGTCAAGGGATTTAAGCGCAAGGTTGATGGTGCTCCTATTGTTTAAAGGAATATCTCTGGATTGGTAGCCGACATATCTGAAGGATAATGTAGCATTTGCATTTGAAACCGTGAGTACAAATTTACCATCAGCATCAGTAGAAGCTCCGGTTTTAGTACCCTTTTCAAAAACAGTGACACCAAAGAGCGGCTCATTGTCATCAGAAGTCACTTTACCTGAAATTTTCTTGCTTTGTGCACTACTTTGGGTTGATAAAGCCATTAACAATATCCAGGAAAACAATACCCTGAAAGTAATAACGCCGCAAAGCTTTAGGGGTTTAAGTAACATATTTATATTTGGTTAGTTTGAAATAAAATCAGTCTCTGATCAACATTCTAAGCGCGCTATACAAACCTAATAAATTATATATTGTATACAATATATAATTGAATAAATAGGAATATTTTAATAAAAAATAGATAAATAGATGAATTTATCAACATACAGCCTAATATTTTGCGGTTTAGCGAAAATACAGACCACCATTAATGTCTATTGTGGCTCCTGTAATGTAGTTACCTCCCTCTCCTGCCAGAAATGCAACCGCAAGTCCGATGTCACGAGGTTGTCCAATACCCAGCGGTACCCCTTCAGCTATTTTAGCGACCCCATCAATACCATGTGTTTGATTTAACAGATCAGTTTCAATAATTCCAGGAGCAATACAATTTACCCGTATCCCAAATGGCGCAGCCGTCCGTGCTAATGTTTTGGTTAGCCCTAAAATTGCACTTTTGCTCGCTGCATAATGCGCATGACCATACAAAGCACCTTGCTGTCCGACTACAGAACTGATGTTAATGATTCTTCCAGCTTTCTGTTCGCGCATCATTTCCATGGCATATTTCGAACATAAGAAACAGCTGGTTAGGTTAGTTTCGAGAATATATGACCAATCTTCAGCTGTGATTTCAAAAATATCTTTTGCCTGAGATGTACCGGCATTATTGACCAATATATCCAATTGACCAGTCTGATCTTTTACAAAATTAAAAAGTTCTGCTACTTCATCTTTTACACTTACATCTGCAGCCTTAAAAAATACTTTTCCATTAAACTTTTTAAGGGTAGTAATGAACTCCTGAAGTTCATCACTTTCTGCTCTGTCATTCAATATAATATTTGCACCTTTTTCAGCAAGGGTTAAGGCTACGCCTCTACCTATTCCTCTTAATGATCCTGTTATTAGTGCTGTTTTACCAATTAATTCACTCATTACAATACTATTTTAATTAAAATTCTGATCTGGTGATGCTTTATGTACTTCCTTAAACAAGGTAAATTTTAACGCAATAAAAATGAAAATACTACCTAATAAATAGGCAAAAGAAAGTGATGATAGACCATTAGACAATCCTAAAGTAGGTTTTAAATAGCCTAAAATCCAGGGTGCAAAGGCACCAATTAAAAAAGCAAACATGATCATCGCTCCTGAAACTGAAGCTCTGATACGAGTTGGGGTAACCAAGAACAAGGAGGCATAAATATTAGAATCATAGATCCCCCTAAAAAAGCCAAAAAGTCCCATCCCGGCATATACCCAAAACAGATCATTTGCTGAACCTAACAGATAAATGAATGGACAACCTAATAGTAACCCGAAGGCCTGTATTTTTAGTCTTGCACCCACATTAATCTTCGCGAATCTATCAGAAAAACGTCCGCCTAACAAAACACCAAGAAAAGCAAAAACATGATGATAGAACATGGACGAGAATCCTGCATTTGCCAAAGAGAGCTTAAACTTTTCATGCAAAAACGTGGGGGCCCAGGTCAAATACCCCACGTTAACAAACACCATACAAGCAAATGCAAGCGTTAACAGAATCGCCGTTTTTCTTTCAAATAATCCTTTTAAGCCGTCAAACAATGTTATTTTATGAATCGCCTCCGAGACTTCCGGCAAAATAATTTTCTTAAACCTTAACATCAGAACCCCAGAGAGTAGGATACCTATCCCACCAAAAAAATAAAATGCAGTACTCCATCCAAAACGCTCGGCAATCAATGCGCCAATCAAACCGCTCATGATGATTCCTGCATAAAGCGCAGTTTGATGTATAGCCATAGCAAGGCCCGTTTTATCTTTATATTTTTCTCCTATAAGCGCATTGGCTGCAGGAGCATAAAAAGATTCACTACTTCCTACAATACCTCTCAGAATCACAAGATGAAATAGTCCCGCACTAAGGCCTGTAAAAAAGGTAGCTGTACTCCATAATAACAAGCTAAAAATAATCACCTTTTTTTTGCTAAAAACATCCCCTACATAACCACTTAAAGGCACGCATAATCCAATTGCCCAAATAAATACTGATGCAATCATCCCCAATTCGGCATCTGTTAGCTTCAGGTCAGTCTTAATTTGGGGCAATATCACATTAAACACCTGACGATCTGCCTGGTTGAAGAAGAACACCAACCATAGCAGTACAATCAATTCCCAATTAAAGGATTTGGTGCTTAAGCCATTCTGAGCACTTTTTTTGAACATATTTGATGTTATTCTCTAGGTAAATTACTTTACAAAATAGCCCTTTGCATTGTCTGGGCGTATTTCCGTTAGTTTTCCATTGTAATGTCTTAAATCTCTTGGCTCATAAGCATATTCAGCAATTGCCTCTTCGTTGATGTCGATTCCCAGACCTGGTAAATTGTTAATTTGCATCATTCCATCCAAAAATTCAACTTTTTCAGTACTTATTTTATTGCGGTAAGGCACATCACTACTCATGGTTTCGAGGAAATGAAAGTTAGGGGTTGAAGCCGCAATATGTAAGGTTGCAGCGTTGGCTATCGGTCCACTTGGATTGTGTGGACAAAGCGGGATATAATAGCATTCGGCCATAGTTGCAATCTTTTTAAGCTCTGAGATACCACCGGCATGACTTACATCTGGTTGAATAAAATCTGCGCATTCCTGGTTTAGAAAACTTCTGTAATCCCATCTGCTATAAAGTCGTTCTCCTGCGGCAATCGGAATTTTGGTTTTCCTTCTTATTTGCGCCAGTCCCTCCATGTGATCTGGTGGAATTGGCTCCTCAAACCAGGTAATGTCAAAATCTTCAAGCGCATGGGCCACTCTTATGGCAGTAGGCATATTGAAGCGACCATGTCCTTCAATTAAAATATCAATATCACTGCCCACAGCATCTGTTACTGCGCCAATACAGGCTAAAGCATATGAAAATTCTTTTTTACTCAGGTTCATATATGCTGAACCGAACGGATCCCATTTCAATCCTTTGAATCCGTTTTTAACTGCTTCTTTGGCTTTCTCGGCAAATTCCTCCGGCGTCTTTGCAGGTGCAAACCAACCATTTGCATAACATGGCACGGCGTCCCTTACCTTCCCGCCCAATAACTGATATACCGGAACGCCCAAATCTTTTCCCTTGATATCCCATAAAGCCATATCTATAGCAGCAAGGGCACTCATTAAAACCACGCCACCACGCCAATAGGCATCGCGATAGCAATCATGCCAGATCGCTTCTATATTGTGCGGGTCTTTTCCTATTAAATATCTTTTAAGTTCATTTATAGCCTGTAAAACAGTCAGTTCCTTCATCTCGAGAGTCGCTTCACCAACTCCGTAAAGACCGGAATCCGTAATGACTTTCACAAACACCCAGTTTGTTCTGTAAGCATGACAAATAAAGGTCTTAATTTCAGTGATTTTCATAATAGCTGTGTTTATAATTCTATGCTGGTATCTATTCGCATTATTTTTGTGTTTAATCCCCGGGCATCACATAAAGTGGCAAAATATAAGGGATCAGCAGTATTCTCGGCAAACATCCCGTAATGGTTAGGAATAACAACTTCAGGATTCAAGTCGATGGAAAAACGTGCAGCATCGTCGGCATTCATGTTGCCCAACTTTCCATTGATGCAGACAAAAAATAAATCCAGTTTTGCGCCTAACAGTTTTTTGATGAGTCCGGCAAGCTCAGGTACATACTCTGTATCTCCGGAAAAATAAATAGTACGTTGTTTATCCTTAATTAATAATCCTGTAGAAAAGGGATCGGAGTGAAAAGCTGGAGTCGCGGTAAGCTTCAATTCGCCTAATGAAAGGCTTTCGTATTGCTGAATTAAAATCAGATTCCGACTGTTAATTTTTAGCCGCTTTGCATGTTCAATTACACTTGCAGGACCGATTATTTTACACTTCGGATAAAGCTTCAGCATACTGAGGATAGTTTTCGGGTCAAAGTGATCCAGATGATTATGTGTACAATAGATATAGTCAGGATGTAAATCTTCAATAGCCACAGGTATGGGAAACATCCGCTTCAATCCCTGGATTTCCTCTATTGAATTACTTAGATATGGATCTATGACTAACTTAATCCCCGCAGCATCTAAAATATAGCCGCTTTGTCCAATCCATTTTATATTCATCTGATGGTTTAATTTTTGGTTAGTATGCCCAAACGCTTTTAAATCATGCGTATCCGACAGCAATCCAAAATTAGCACATTATATATTGTATACAATATATAATTGAATATTTAACAAATTAGAAATGAATCAACAAAATAGTTAAAGATTTACTAACAAGTAAGCGAAATGATTAAAGAAATGCTATTTAAACTTATCACTCATCTGAGCCAATAGATCAGCTTTAGCGTTCACACAGTGTATTGCAGCTGCAGCTTCCGCTGCTGCTGGATTTCTGCTTTCCAAAGCTTCGAGGATAGCTCGATGCTCCTCTATAACCTCAGTTGTCCGCTTCGAACCAAAGCCATAAGTAAGACGTAATGTATTAATCAGTTGCCAATGTTTTTCCAAAATTTGCAAACCTTCACTATTATTTGCCAGTTCGTAGATAGTAGAATGGAACCTTCTGTTTAATTGTAAACAGGTGGTATAATCCTCTTTTGAAGCCGCAGCTTCGTAACTTTTTTGGATCTGATTCAGCAGCTTCAGGTCTTTCTCTTTTAAATTATCAATACATTTTACCGTGAGATACACCTCGATTAACTGCCTGATCTCGTAGATGCTTTCTAAAAACTGTCTATCTACTTTTCTCACATGAGCTCCTTTATTGGGCTCAATAATTAACAAACCTTCCCCCTGCAATTGTTGCAGAGCCTCCCGAATTGGCATTTGACTTACTTTATACCGCTCAACCAATTCTGCTATTTTTAATCTTTCTCCTGAAATAAAATATCCCGAAAGAATATCTTCCCGAAGTTTTTCTCTTACCCTGGAATAAGTAGGATTCGCCAGTTCGCTTAAATCAGATTGTAATTTGTCTTTCAATTTCGCAGTTATTTTAAATAAACATCGAATATACAATATATATTGTATACAATCAGACAGAAGGAAAGGCTATCATAAAAAAGCCACCTTTAAACGTAATTAAAGATGGCTTAGTGTTTCTCTTGAATTACAAGAGTCGAAATTTATACCTGATTCTGGAACTTATGGTGTTGGAGTTACCAGTGTTTTTGGCACTAGTCCTACATCAATTTTACGTACCATTTCTTGCAAATGGAGCTTGGTTAAACCACTCGCAGCAGGGATTGCTTTTTTGATGTCTGCTTTAAGATCTATTAGATGCGCACGCATAATACTTAGGCCATCTGATTTAGTAACATCTGGATTCAAGTAAACATTAATGCCCCCCAATTGGTTAGTCATCACAATTTCAGTAGTGGCAACAAATGTTTTTATCGCATTGCTGATGTAAATCTGCTGAAGATTTCTCCTGTAAATATCAATTGGTTGATGCTTGTAAAGCTCCCCCCAAACACCCATTTTCAGATCTTTAAGGTATTCTATAACCGTATAATTCTTCACCGGATCTGTTGCTTCCCTATTGATCATTTTAACAAAAATATCTGAGCCCATCATACGCATTAATACCGCATACTGCAGGTTACCGATGGTATTTACAGCATTCATGCCCGTTACATCTGATATCTGTTTATTAAGTAGCCAGGTTGGTGTATTAAAGAACTGATCATTGATGAATTTCATCGCTTCTTTCTGTGTAGCATAAGATACAGGCGCAAATAATCCCCCCGGCTGTTCTACACTTTTAAAAGTGATGTAATTACCTGCAAAATTTCTGATCACATGGCCAAGATATAAGGTGTATTGTTTAATTACTTCCTTATACATTTCACCTACCTTCTCATAGCCTTCGTTCGGCTCACGGTTCCAGGTCATCAGATTTGGCACTACCCTTTTCAGATTTTTGATACCATAAGCACCTGCTTTCATCGCATTATCTCCCATATCTTCACTTTGTGAGCGGGGATCTGTAAACAAGTTTTCTCCACCAAAGAACAGGCGCTTGTTCTTGCTTAAGCTGTCTATGATTAATTTATTCAAATAAGGCGTTTCTTCTTCTGCCGTTTTAAATTCAGGCATCCAGCGATAGCCAAACTGTATGGCCCATTTGTCGTAATCACCTATTCTAGGAAAAATACCCTTTTCCGAGATACCATCTTCCGGTTGTGCCACATAATTAAATCTGGCATAATCCATAATCGATGGTGTATGTCCATGCGCTTCTACAAAGGCTTTGTCTCTCAGTTTTTCTACCGGAACAGTAGAGCTTGAACCAAAGTTATGCAATAAGCCTAAGGTATGTCCCACTTCATGCGAGGAGACAAAACGGATCAATTCTCCCATTAAGGCATCGTCAAATTTAGGCTTACGTGCCCTTGCATCTAATGGACCTGCCTGGATCATGTACCAGTTTTTAAGCAGCTGCATAATATTATGATACCAGTTGATATGGCTTTCTATAATCTCCCCACTGCGTGGATCATGCACATTAGGTCCGCTGGCATTTGCTACAGCAGAAGGTTTATAAACGATAGCGCTATGTGTAGCGTCGTCAATGCTCCAGCTTGGATCATTAGTTGGAGCAGGTAGCGCCATAATGGCATTTTTAAAACCAGCTTGCTCAAACGCTTTTTGCCAGTCGTTTACTCCGGCAATTAAATAAGGTACCCATTTTTTAGGTGTTGCTGGATCAATATAATAGATGATCGGTTTTTTAGGTTCTACCAATTCTCCACGCTTGTATTTTTCAATATCTTCCTCTTTAGGTTCAAGGCGCCAGCGTACAATTACGGCCGACTGCTTTACCCCCTGGGCATCACCATCAAAATCAGTATAACCATGTGCAAAATACCCCACTCTGGCATCCGCATAACGGGTTTTCATAGGAACTTTTGGCAATAATACCATAGAGCTGTTCAGTTCGTAGGTTACCGGGATGGTAGATGTATTAGCCTGCCCGCCAATGGGGCCTCTTGAATAAGTACGAACGGTGCGTACTTCTACATTCTTTGCGAAAGCACTTACTGAACTGATATAAGATTTATCTGCCTGGAAGCCTCCAACTCCCAAGAGTGCTTTTGTGGAAGCACTAAAGAAGAAAATCTCATTCTCTGTATTCATAAAGTCGGTGATCTCTATTACCGAACTTCTAATGCTACTGGAATCTCCCCCATAAGCTTTAACCTGGAATGAGGCTACTATTGGTTGGATATTAGAATTTCGTACAGACGTATACAGTCCATTTGAGGTACTGTCGCCCGAACGTTCGTTGAAAGAATTGAGGCGTAGCAGAATGCGGTCATTAGGTCCCTTTTCAAAACTCACTACGTTTTCGGCAATTCCGTCACCAGCATATCCCATCATTTGTGGTCGAGGTCCCGATGCAGATTTAGATATCCTGTTTACGACAAGCATTTCCCTTCCCAGTAGGGTATCAGGAATTTCAAAATAATACTTAAGGCCAATCTGATGAACACTGATCATTCCAACAGAAGTTTTTGCTTTCGCTGTGATGACATCCTTGTAGGCCTTCGGTGCTCCGGGCACGCTGTCTGTCTTTTTTACCACTGCAACAGGTGTTGGTGCAGATTTAGAAGATTTCTTTTTCTGGGCGGTTGAGGCAATAGCAAAGCTCCCCAATGCTAGAATGAGTAGAATAGGTTTAAACATTTGTGTGTGTTTTTTGCCTGATTTTTATGTCAGGCGTCAAGAAATAAATACTATTTTCTGGCTTTTGATTCTGGAATAAGTTCGGCAAGTTTTTTATTCAGTTCGGCCCCTCTCAGGTTAACTGCAATGATCTTTCCTCGAGGGTCAATCAGAAAATTTTGAGGAATGGAGCGTATCATATACAATTTAGCAACATCATCGTCCCAGAATTTTAAGTTGGAAACATGTTGCCAGGTAAGCTGGTCCTCATGTATTGCTTTTAACCATGCATCGCGTTTACCCGTCTGATCTAAAGAAACTGAAAGAACATCAAAATTTCTGTCTTTGTATTTTTGCCATGCTTTTACCACTGTTGGGTTTTCTTCTCTGCAGGGTCCACACCAGCTTGCCCAAAAATCTAACAGCACATATTTACCTTTATAATCTGCAAGCCCAATGCTTTTTCCGGAAGTATCGGGAGCGGTAAATAGTGGAGCCATTCTACCAACACTAACCGCATCAAATTTGTCCAACGTAGTTTTGGTTTTAATGCCCATTGGTGTTTGTTGCACCTTGCTATTCAATTTATTAAACAACTTTTTTAGAGCAGGAACATCGGTCGGCAATGGTCCGATTACATCATTAAGCGCAACCAGGCTAATAAAATAATCAGGGTGCTTACTGATGAATATAGCTTGTTCTTGCTTCTTTTCCGCTTTAAGAACAGCCATTTCTGCGCGCCAGGCGCCTAAGCCGAGCGTATCGTATTTTACTTTTTTTATCTGCGCATCTCTATACGTTTTCTCACTTAAAACAAGTTTCTCTTGTATGCCAGTTAAGGCAGCATCCAATTCTTTTTTCTGTTTTTGGATAGCCGGAGATTCCATATCTGGATCCTGCTGCGCAAAAACCGCCCCTGTTAGCATACATGCCAACAGGGTGAAGTTTAATTTTAGTTTCATTTATGTTTGTGTGTTTGTGTACTGATTTCAGGCTTAATAAAAACGGTTTCCAATTCCGTTTTCAATATAATTTACAGAGGTAACTTTTCCTGTACCTTCAAAATTTGGTTGTGGCAAGGCTTGTATGGTTCCGATAGAACTGATTTTATGCAGCCATACTTTATACTTTCCTGTTGCACTCGAATAAGCGGCAATCACCAGATAGTCAGTAGTCACCACGATATTAGCAGCATTCGGCACAGGGTATTTAACATGCTGTATACAGGTTACCTGATCACCAGCAGCAAGTGTAATCTGCAGGTTCTCCGAAAGCGAAGTAAAATCCGTTAAATAGATTTTATTTGCCTTGGCGTAATAAATATAATCAGAATCATAATTGCCGCCAATCACATCGGCAGACATGATTCCGTGCGCCTGAGGTACAATTTTACCCTCGATAAAAGGATTTGAATAACCCGCTAATGGGCCATAAGTACCAAACAGCTTCGCCAGATAACCTTCTCCTGAAGTTTTACGGAACAATTCAAGTACAGCAGCCCTTACACCGGGATATGCTCCAGCCCATATTGGCTCTGCATCCATATTTTTAAGCGTAGTGGCCAAATTATGTACCGGAATAAAATTTGTTCCGTCTACTGTCACTATGGATTTAGAATTCTGGTCAAACATGACATCGGTTCCTGCTGACCCAACTATCGGCGACATCTTATAAGTAGACAACGGTGGATTTGTAAACAATGCCCCTTTTTGCATAGAATATACCTTTCCATCGTTGATCAAGCGGACCAAATTGTCACTTTGAGGTTGCAAAATATTCTGAGGCTTAAAAACAGCAGGTTTGGAAAAAAACATGTTATCTGCATTTAGCATCAATTTTCCATTATCTATTCTAAAAATAGCTGCATCCTGATCAGAAATCACGACCAATGCACCAAAAAGATCGGTCGATGAGGGGCTCATCTTAAATGACCCGGCAAATACAGATCTTATAGACTTGCCTTTCATGCTCATTCCATCATTATGAAAAGCCATCCAGTTGTCAATCCTTCCTGTTGAATGAATAAAATCAAAGTCTGTTTTCAGTCCGTCGTCTTTCAATAAGTACCAACCGTTCATGGTTAGGGTAGATACATTTAGTTTACTTGTGAAAATCTGGGTGACTCCGGTTTGTTTATTTTTTACGTTGAAAGTAAGGATGTAAGGCCCCGGATTAAGCAATACGGTGTAGTTCAAATTCTTTGTACTGGCAATCAGATCTCCTTTAGGAATAACACCGCTGTTAACTACAAAATTAGTTGAATATACCCTCCAGGAAAAATCGTACAACGATTCATCCTTTACCGTCGGACTAATACTTAGTACATCCCTACGGGTAAATGTGGTATAGCTATTTTCGAACCCACTTATAGAGGGGCTAGGCAAATTGGGTATAAAATCATCCCCCTTGCTCTTGATGCAGGAATAATTTAAAACAGTAATTAGCCCCAGGATAAAAATATATAATAATCTCTTCATAACAAGTTTTCTAAATTTCCAATGCATAAATTAAGGGAATGTAACTAGTGGACTGCCTGCCACATTTGTTTCGCGCATCGGTGCAGTACCGTTTGCGATGTTCGCCGGATTACTGTTAAATTCGTTCAGCCCCTCCTTTAATGCATTTTTATAATTGTCCAAAGCACCCGTGGCAGCAAGGGCCTGATACCAGGCTTCATCTATTTTCACCTTTAAGAAATCGTACATAAACTGGTGTTTACGGGTACTGTATTTGCCGAATCTACTGACAGCAGGAGATACCCCGGTATCCGTTCTCCAGGAATAAAATCGCTCCAAACGATCAGAAAATACGACAGCACAGCTCCGACTCTGCTTTTCACCTAAACCAAACTGATCGTTGCCCGCCAGTTCCAGGCGCAAACGAAAACTATTTGTTCTCAGGCTTGCATCTCTAAGTAGCACCACGGGAATCATTGCATTTACCTGATTTCCCTTAACCACCATCATGTGTTTCAGAGCAGGATCGTCCATTGCTACATAATGCACACCAGGAACAGCTGGATTAAGTACACCTGGTTCTACAACCTGCACCAATTTTACGGCTCTCTCCTTATTGCTAACATCTCCAATGGTATTTACCTGAATGTATACTGTATCTCTTAAAACAGTATTAGGTTCATAGAAAAATGTACTGGTAATTGTACTGGTATCATTCAGCTGAACCCTTGCACTATCGTTAAAATACAGGTAATCTGTTTTGGTACAACTAGTAACTGCTGCTGCCAAAAGAATTATCAAAAAATATATCAATCTTTTCATAAGTATCCTTAATTATTATTGTAATTAATTTCACGCAAAGGTTTAGGAACCACATATTTTGCAGGTGTTCCATTATAATAAGACTGGGTCCAGCTTGCTGGCAGTGTGGTAACACTAAGGCGCTTAAAGGCAAAAAAGGACTGTCCTTCGCCATACAATTCCCGTACATATTCCCGGATCATTTTATTTTTACGGTCGGTTAACCAATCACCATCATTAAATTTAGTAAAAGGGATTCCTTTCTTATCACAATAAAAAGCATATGCAGTTTCTGCTCCCACTTTTGTTTCTGCACATTCCGTAAGGATCAGGTACATCTCGCTCAGACGCAATAAAGGAACCTGGAGTACCTGGTTCTCAGGTAAGGCAGATGCTTTTTGCAAGAACTTTTTATACATTACATCTGTTGCAAGTGCCGTTCCAATAGGGGCCTTGTAAACCCACATTTCTTTGTAACGAATGTCTGAGGTTCTTTCGTTAGCTGGGAAGAGCTGACTCAGATAAAAACTCGGATTAAAATCATATTTCATGATACTGCCCGTTTGCCCAAAAGTATTATTAGCAATCGATTCAAGATTATACACACTCAGGGCCATGATGTGCTCGGATGACATCGTAAAATCTTCATTTGCACGGTCAGTCTCCACACCTAGTCTAAATGTTTTTGCCCCATTCGGGCTTACAGCATCGACTACCATTTGCGCATATTTTGCTGCATTTATTTTGTTCGAACCATCTGAGGCTGCCAACCAAAGGTAAATACGCGCCTTAAGGGCAAGTACCGCATAATAATTCATACGAACCTGTCTGTACATCAAATAATTATCAGGAAATGGAGTGGCATCATTCCGACCCGGATTCAACTGTGCAATAGTATATTTACGGATCGGATCAATATCCCTCAATAAAATCTCTGCTTCATCAAGATCATCCAATAAAGAACGGGTAAATTCCTGGTAGGCAAGTAATGGATGAATGTCCTTAGTTACCGATTTTACATAGGGTAAAATTGGAGCTGCTCCCGGAGTTGCTGGCATAGGGCCAAATAAACGCAAGGCATCAAAATGACAAAATGCGCGCAAGGCCAATGATTCTCCCTTAACGATCCCATAGTTGTCTGCTGTAAAAATAGATTTCTTATCGTCTATTTTATCCAGGATGCTGTTGACATCAGCAATCACCTTAAACAGGTTCTGGTAAGTATTATCGAATCCACTCCTTACATTGGCATCGTTGTAATCTCCAGACTTTAATTTAGTTACGTTAATGGTTGTCGCATCCCAGTTATAAGCCATATATTCAACAGTTCCCCACATTAGGGAGCTGCCATAAATATTGCCGTCTTTCATCCGGATATAAGCACCCGTAAGGGCATCTTTAAATCCTTTCTCTGTTTTAAACAACTCTTCCTGGGTAGCTTGGCCCTGTGGTTTTACATCAAGCCATTTTTTGCATCCCGTTGTAAACACCAAAGTGCCCAACATCAGGATAATGGTAAATATTTTTTTCAAGGTTTTCATAATTTAAAATGATGCATATAAAGACATGGAAAACTGACGGGTAAAAGGATAGGCTGTACCACGTTCCTGAGGTACCGTAGAAATGTAAAAAAGCTCTCCGGTGTTACCTGTTATAGATAGTGACCGCATTCCTAAACGTTTTAATATTTTCTTATTAAGTACATCGTAGGATAAATTCACATTCTGACAGGTGAATGTTGTTTCATCTTGTACAAAACGCGTAGAGGCATTCACAGCAGTAGTTTCGTTTATTCCTCTGAAGAAGGTCTTATCTCCCGGCTGCTTCCAGCGGTCGTAATAAACACGAGCATCCACGTTGACCAATCTATCTGCGTTCTCTATCTTGTCAATCAGGGTTTGGTTGTACAATTTACCGCCAAAACGGAAACCAAAGGACGCATTCATAGAGAAACTACCATAGCGTACCAGTGTACTAAAATTACCTCTGTATTTAGGTTGGTCAACACCTACAGCCACCCTGTATTCTGGTCTCCAGAAATAGGTTGCCTCTCCATTATTGTCTAAGAAAAGTTCTTTTCCTGTACTTGGATCAATACCTAGGGAGCGAACCGCATAGATTGTATTTTGTGATGCACCTTCCTGAATGATTTTATTTGGGCTTGTAGATAGACCATCTTTCATGGCGAGCAAAAGCTTTGCATTAGCCGCTTTCATTGCTTCAGATAATTTAACAATCTTATCCTCGTTGTGCGCGATATTCCCTGTTACGGACCATGCGAATTTTTTACCAGAATATGGAATTAGCCAAACAGTCGCAGATAACTCAAATCCTTTCTGCTGTAATTGACCGATGTTCTCATTGTAGCTAGCAAATCCGTTGGAATAAGGCAGTTCCAATGAAGAAAGTAGATTAGATGTTTTCTCCAGGTATACATTACCTTCTAGTGTTAACCTGCTTTTGAATACTTCCAACTCCAGACCTGCATTATACTTGTCGGTTGTTTGCCATTCCAGATCTGGATTTCCAAGCGCATCCTGACGGGCACCCAACCAGGTCTTATAACGATCCTTTACAATATAGCTGTAAGTACCTAATGCCTGATAGGCACTAAACTGGGTTGATCCAGTAGAACCATACGATCCTCGTAGCTTTAACCTATTCACAAAAGGCAGGTTATTTTTTACAAAGTCCTCATAATGTAAATTCCAGCCTATACCCGCAGACCAGAATGGGGCAAAGCGTCTGTTTGCACCAAACTGCGAAGCTCCATCTACACGATAAGTAACATCGGCCAGATAACGGTCTTTCAATGCATAACTTACGTTCGCTACAGCACCAACTCTGCGCGCAGTAGACTCGCCTCCACTAGGCGTTCCATTTTGCTTGTATTGAAGCGCCATAGACAAAAGATCAATAGACTCATCAGGGAAACCTTCGGCATCGAAAGTATAAGTGGTACTGCTAGTCTGACTGATGTCTAAATTTATTGCTGCAGAAATACGGTGTTTTTCTGCAAAAACATCAGAATAACCTGTTGTCAAACTTCCTGTATAATTTAAAGCTTTCCCGCTACCATAAGAATAGCTACCTTTTCTAAAGATATCTGCATCTGAATAGTTGGCAAAAGAAGAATGGCTTGCAGGTTTAAAATTGTCTTCTGTACTTAAATTACTGCTCACACTAAATCCGCCACGCACATACATTTTTTCTATAGGTGCCCAGTCTATCATCAGGTTATTGGTGATATTCGTATAATTTCGAATGTCGTAAGTATTCAATGTCGCATCGTGCAAAGGATTAGCATATGGCTTGCCACCATAAAAGCCCGCCATTGTCCAGTAATCATAGTTATAAGGCGAAAAAAACTGCACTACATTTCCTGCCGCATCATAGGGCTCCCAATATGGATTTAATTTAACATAATCAGAAAAAGTCCCATATGGAGATTCGCTTTCTTTGGTCTGTCCAACAACCAGATTGTTGCGAAAAGTAAGATTTTTGTATCGGTAAGATAAATTGATGGTACCATTAAAAGCCTCTCTTCCAGAACCTTTCATCACGCCATTCTGATCATTGTAGCTGAGTGCCAGGTCATACCTGAAGACTTCATCGCCCCCCTCTACTTTAAGGTTATGATTCTGGCCAACCTCCGTACGTAATGGAATAGACATCCAATCTGTGTTTACTCCTTTTTTTACTTGGGCCAATACCTCGTTGTAATATTGCTGCAAACCTATATTTGCTTCAGGAGTACGGGTAGAACTTCCATAGTAACCAGACAAACGCTCTAACTCCAATTTGTCTGCTGAATTTAGCAGGTTGTAGCTACCCAGATCAGGAATGCTCAAATTCAAGCCCGCTCTATAAGTCAGTCTTAACTTGCCGGCAACCGGTTCTTTGGTCTTGATCACAACTACACCATTTGCCCCTCTGGAACCATATAAGGCTGTTGCTGATCCATCTTTTAATAAAGTAATAGACAGTACCTCATTGTTGTCCAGATCCATCATGCGCTGCAGCGTGGTTTCAAATCCATCAAGAATAATTAAGGGTGTATTCAACCTCGCAGAAGTCTGATCCTGAAGCTCGTCTATATTCGGTAAGCTTCTTGCTCCACGCAGCTGTATATCGGGTATTTTGTTCGGATCAGCACCGAAAGAATTATTTGGAACTATATAAAATGAAGGATCTATGTTACCAATAGTTGTAAAGAGGTTACGGCCCTGAAACTGTTGTAATTCCTTTTCGCTTATGGTACGTTCTGCCCCGGTATAGGTTTCTTTTTTCTTATTGAAAATACCGGTCACCACCACATTGTCCATTTTATTTTCGGCCAATTCCATTTTTACCGTTATGGTAGACTGATCTTTTTTAAGCCTCAGCTCCTGAGTTGCATAGCCCAAATAAGTGACCACTAAAGTTGCCTTATCGTTAACGTTGGTTAATAGCACTAATCCTCCAGCTCCAGCTACAACTTTACGGGAGGTCCCCTTAACAGTAACTGTAGCCCCGGGTAATGGTACCCCGTTTGCATCGGTTACAATTATTCGTACATCTATATCCACAAAGGCCGAAATCACTTTATCGAGAAAGGTTGATTCTTTCTCCTTAAGCATGACGGCCTTGTCCTCCACCTTATAAACCAGTGGTTGGTTACGAAAACAAATGGCCAAAACTTCCTCTAAAGAAGCTTCTTTAACATGAATGGTTACAGGGTTCGCTTTTTTCAGCAACTCGTTGCTATAAAAAAAGTCATACTTACTTTGGTTCCTAATCTCATTAATAATCTGAGTAAGCGGGACGTTGGTTTTGCTGAGTGTAATTTTTTGTGCAAAACCTATTGCAGATACCTGCATTAGCGAGGATATCAGTATAACGGTGGTTAATCGCATAATAAGCAATATTTTTCGGAGATACCCTTCGGGCACACCAATTTTCTTAGTATAAATTCTATACATTTGTTTTGGTTTGGCTTTATGCAGCATGCTTCAGGCTTCGAATCTTTGAGCAGTTGCAATAAACAGTTGATAATTAATTTATTAATGAAGGCTTTACTCAACCAGAGGTGCTTCCAGGCACTTCTGGTTTTTGCCTCCCACTTACCAGCGAATGGACTTTTGTAGATTTTTTTTCATGTTTGTTGGTTTAGGTTTAATACTGAATTGATTCTCTTTTATTATTTGATCACGTAGACTTTTTTTCCATCAATCTTAAAGCGGACATCACTGTTAAATCCAATGATTTTTAATACCGCCGAAATATTCCTGGATCTTGATATTTTCCCTGAGTAGGTTAACCCAGGATCTGGCATCGTCTGATAAACCACCTCAACGCCATACCAACGAGAGATTTTACCCATAATGCTTTCCAGGCTTTCATTAAATTTAAAATAACCATTCTTCCATGCAACAACATCTTCCAGGTCAACATGATCAATCACATTGATCTTAGCCCCATCCAGCTTACTCTGCTGGCCTGGTTTCAGTAAAGCATTTGCTTTTCCGGCACTTACTTTTACAACTCCCTCTAATAGTGTTGTTTTTACCACCGGTTCGTCGGTATATGCCGCTATATTAAAATGTGTGCCCAAAACCTCTACGGTTTGTCTAGCATTCTTTACTTTAAACGGCATGGCCTTATTTGTTGCTACTTCAAAGTAACCCTCTCCTTTAAGCTCAACATTACGGTAATCACCAACAAATTTAACTGGATAACGCAGCGACGATCCAGAGTTTAACCAGACCTTTGTACCGTCAGAAAGATTAACCTGATATTGTCCACCTATGGGAGTTTCTATAGTATTGTATTGATCTGAGGCTGCCTTTCCATCTACATCAGAAATTTCATAAACAATCTGTCCATCTGCCTTTTTGACAACTTTAATTCCAAACTGACTTACTACTCCCCCATTGGCAACCCCTGTCAGGTCGACCTTTTGACCATTTGCCAGTATCAGGATCGCATTATTCCCACCGGGAGAAATATCTTTTGCATTTACAATCTCTACAACTTCATTAGCATTCTGACTAATAAATAATCCTCCAGCAGCTATTAACAGCACCGCAGCGGCTGCAATGCTCCATTTTTTCCAGAGTGGATATGATTTTGGTTTTATATCTACTTTAGACTGAGCTATCTTACCTTGCAATTCCGCAAAGTTTGCATCACTGATTTTTTTTCGAGACTCCTGTCCCATCACTATCAGTATTTTCCGGAAGTCCTCAATTTGTTTGCTATGCTCAGGATTCTTTTGCAACCATTCTTCCCAGTATTTTACATCATCACTGTTTCTTTTAAAACAATAATTGAGAAAACTCTCCTGATTTACCAGCTGCAAAATGTCTTTATCTAGCATTGAATTTTATTAAACTTTAGACAATAGAGCAGAAATTTGAAATATTACCTATGAATTTTTTAAAAAAAATAAAATTAATAATGAAAGGAGGGAAAGAAGAACAGATAATGGCCCAACTCCCTCCTCTTCAATTATCTTTTTAAGCCTTTCTACAGCATTATAAATGGTGTTGTAGGCTGTTTTTACTGTGATTTGATTAGATTCAGAAATCTCCTCATAGGAAAGCCCCAAATAAAACTTTTGATAGATTAATCTTGTCTGACTCTCCGAAAGCCTATTGATATAAGATTTTAAAAGTGAGCTAACGCTAGTATTCGTATACTGTTGTATATACAACGCCTCTACAGAAGGATGTGTGAGTGTATCTTCAAAGTCTAAAAGATCTAAACTTTCTTCAGCGCTAAAATGCTCTTTACGCAATAATTTCCGAAGGAAACAAGTGATCAAATAATTATGGTGATTAAGAATATGACCTAACTTTTGTCTGTTTTCATAAATGTATAAAAAGAGATCATTGACACAGTCTTTCGTTTTTTCAGGACTTACACCTTTCTTTATTCCAATATAAGTAAGGTAATCGTGGTAGTGGGAGTATAAATCATAAAAAGAAGACTGATCCCCATTCTGAATGAATGATTCCCAATCCACCATTAAATCTTTTCCTTTTTTCACGATCTTTTTGTTCCCCAACAATTCTGTTTATAGATTCAAACACAAAATTGTTCAATATTAAGCATTTATATATTCATTCAAAGTAGTTTGATCAATTATAGAAATTTTGACACTATTTTAAGAATTGCATTGACCGAGTAGCTTTGTAATATGATTAAAAACAGGCAGCCTTTACCCTTTTAATTTCGAACAATCTTCCCTGATTTTATCACTACTTCAATATTCGCCAAGGCCCTAATGTTTAGAAGTGGATTATCGTTCAATACCAGCAAATCTGCCTGTTTATTTTTTTCGATTGTACCAATATGCTTTTCCTGTCCGATCACCCTGGCGCCAACAATTGTTGCTGCGCGTAAGGCCTCGCAATTGGTAAAACCACAGTTCTCAACAAAATAACTAAGCTCATCAATTAACCTGGGATAAGGCCGGTTAAGATCCACGATCTGATCGGTACCAGCGGCAATCTCAACACCTTGCTGATGTACTCTTTTAAGTAATGGAAACACCCATGGATCACGTTCTTCTGACACGCACAAGGTCGCATCCAAAATGGCATTCTTCTTTTTCATCATACGGCAAAAGGTACTGACATCTAGATGGGCGATGACACTATCTTTGTAAGCCAGCGGCGTTCTTCTCTTGAAAAACAGGGTATCAATAGTTAAGTTCTCTAACATAGAAACATGTGATAGGACTTCTAATCCGGCCCCTACAACCTCTACCGGTGTTGCAGGGTACATCATGGTATGCCCCCAGGCCTTCAAACCATGCTTTTTAGCCGAGGCGATCACTTTTGGCAAAAACTCCCGATCAAAAGAATGGTACAGTTTTACCCCAGTTGCCCCACAATCCTTTGCTGCTTTCATCGCACTATCCAGGTTGGTCGCTGGAACTAGCCGTTGTTCCCAGGGATGGTAGGGTTCATTCCTGAGTTGCTGATCTCTATTGAAATACCAGTCTCCCGCCATGAAAGCCGCAAAGTAAACATCTGCCCCTGTTCTCCTACCCTGCCGAATCTCTGTCTGTGCCTGAAGCAGTGCTGAGCCATCTCCCGCAGCATCTCTTACAGAGGTAATGCCATGCCGCAAGAAATACTCCAGGTGTTTATAGGTATTTTCTATATTGTTCTTCCGATGAGCCGTTACATGGACATGCGCATCGATCAAGCCAGGAACTATGAATTTCCCCTGAAGGTCGATCAACTTCGCAGCTTTCCATTTTTTAGGTGACGAAGTCAAAGCGATGATTTTACCTTTCGAAATCACGATGTCCTTACCCTTGATAAATCTGCCCAGTTTGACATCCAGCACATTTGCGTTTGTTAAGATCAGCGTAGTTGTGTCAACAGGTTTCGAAGGGCGTGCTTTAACGGGAGTAAATGCGGCGATTAACCCGAATAGGCAAATCACAATCAGCAGCTCCTTCATTTCAATTTTCCTAATGCCCATTATCGTCTTTTTCTAGAAATTAACATCCAGGATACTGAAATTGCAATCAGACCTGGCAACAGACCTAAAAGTCCCCAACGGATCCAGGTCAGTTGACTATTACTGATCAATAGTTTATTGTCTTTAGGCTCCTCTCGAGTGGTGTCAATTGGAAACTGACCATTGCTAAACCACCTGAAGAGTTCCGTTACGAAAGAAAAATTTAAAGATTTTAGATTCTGCCGGCTCAGCTCAGCATTGCTCATAAAATCGGCATCTCCGATTACAAAAATCCGTTGTTCCTCTTTTCCGATTTTCTTGCGCATGGCGAAGGCAACCGGGTAAGCATTCTTGTCCTCATTCTTACGCGGGTCAATCAACACCTCGGTTTTACCTACAACCAAGCCTGGAATCAACCAGGTACTTGCGGCCTGAGTCACAAGAACCGGAAGCAGCTCGAAGCCCGAACCAGACTTTGCTTGCAGGGCTGCGACAGTTGGTGTGGTAACACTGGCACTGTCCATATTCGCAAATGTACTGTTCTTCAGCAATTGCATCCAGTTTTTGTTGGCGACATTACTTAGCACGAAAGAAGGCTCAAAATTTGCACTTTTTTGAACGAGTAATCCCTCGCTCAATGATATACCCACCAAGTCAAGAACCTGATTGTTTATCCCCTGACTTCCAGGTTCTGCTGCAATAAGCAAATTCCCTCCACGCTTTATATAACCTTCCAGGTTATTCAATTCGGTTTTATTATAGGCTGTCAAGGCATCCGCAAGTACAAGGATATCGACCTCCTTATCTATCTTGTTATCGTCCAAGGAAACTTCCTGAACATCGAAGCCCTGGTTGACAAGTGAATAACGGAAGCTGATCTCTGTGGTAGAGACTTTATAGTCCCTATCCCCCGAACGATTAATGCTTCTTTCACCATGACCATTTACAAAGCCTACCCTTGGTGGATTTACGACGAGCCTTTTCAAGGCCGCGGTAATTTCCTTTTCACCGGGCTGCTTAAACAGATCATCATATATACGCAAGAAAGTCGTTTTTCCATTATAAGAAACGGTCCGTACAGACCTGTTACGCTCCGCTTTCAGGTCAATCAGTTTATTGATCTCTTCTGGTCGTAGAAAATCTTCGAACTTCATCTTGTTTGCCTTAGCCATTTTTCTTGCCAACTGTTCATCATTCAGGCCCGGATTTTCCTGGTAAAGCCGTGTATTCTCTGAATGTGCCCAATAGAAAACGTATTCCATACGCATATGAGGCAGGAAGCGATAATACATATCAAAGTTCCTCTTGTCGTTGTTTTGGTATTGCGGCAAACCGAAATAATAATTTTCATCCAGCAGATTGATGTACGTAGTAATCACAACCGGTCCTTCAATTTTTTTGATCAGTGCCTTGCTTTCAGCAGTTAGCGTACGGCTTGCGGTCGCAGTCATGTCTTTATAGACAACAAACTGTGGCCTTGAACTTACATACCCTATCAATAGCATGAATCCCAGGAAGCCAACATATCTGATAATTTTAGCGAATACTGAAATTGTTCTGCGTTCAAACTCCAATTTAAATAGTGTAAGTCCGATGAATAACACAATGACAATCAGAAAATAAAGTATGTCGTTACTACCCAATAATCCATTGATCGATTCTTCGGCCCTGCCTGACATAGAGAGGAAGTAGGTGATGTCGCGGACGAAATCTACATCCTGCCATAATCCACCAATAAAATTGAGTGCAGCAAGTACAACCAGGGTACTGATCGCCGCAACAACCTGGTAACTGGTTAGACTGGACATAAACAGTCCGATGGCTGAATAGGCACAAATGAGTAGATAAAGTCCTATAATACCGGAAAAGATAAACCAAAAATCGGCCTGATGGATAGTAAATAGCGAAATTACACCTATACCCAATAAGACACTGATCAGTATAAAGCAATAACTGATCATAGCCAGGTATTTACCCACAACTATATCCAGCACTCTGATCGGTGAAGAATAGAGTAGTTTAATAGATCCGCTATGTGTTTCCCTGCTGATGAGCCCCATCGTGAGCAATGGAATATACAGGTAAAGGTATTCCTGCATCTTTGGGAACAAACCGGAAAATCCAGAGAAAAACCAGTTGGTCAGATTAGCGGATTGCTGTCCCATTTGTTGGGCCCGTTCCATGCGCTCAAGGAGTGAACTGTACTGCCATCCAGATTGAAAAATAAATACCAACAATACGATCCAGGCTACAGGCGAGTAGAACAATTGGCTAAGCTCGATACGCGCGATCCTTAATATATTTTTCATGTCTAGGAAGATTTTTTATTAGATAATTGTGCAAAAATTTGATCGAGAGAACTTTTTTCAAGTGTAATTTCGCGCATACGCCATCCCTGGTCGGCGCTTATCTGAATAAGCCGCTCACTAATTTCCTGTCCTGCATCAAACCTGATCCTGAACTTTGTTGAGCCCAGGGCTTCCACAGCATTGACACCACTAAGATTTTCAATTGTGGCAATGGCAGGAGGATTAAGCAATGTCATAATGAGGCTGTCTGGTTCGATATAATTATCGAAAGCCTCCATGGTATCGGAAAAAACCATGGTGCCATTTTCAATCATTTTCACCTGACTGCAGGTGGCCTGAATTTCTGAGAGAATATGAGAGGAAAAGATAACAGCCTTCTCTTCGCCAACTTCTTTAATCAACTTCCGCACTTCATAAATCTGATTGGGGTCCAGACCATTTGTCGGCTCATCCAACACGACCAATCTGGGTTCGTGTATAATCGCCTGCGCGATACCGACACGTTGTTTGTATCCACCGGATAGATTAGCAATCAAACGATTCTTAAAATGAGACACGCCACATTTGGCCATCGCTTTATCTACTGCGGCATTGACATTTCTGGCATCAATCAAACGCAGATATGCGCATTGTGTTAGGTATTCTTTAACGGTTAGATCCATATATAGCGGGGCATTCTGCGGAAGAAAGCCGATGAGCTTTTTAGCGGCTATCGGGTCCTTGTGCATCATATAGCCCCCTACTTCTACTGTGCCTTCGGTCTGGTTGAGCACACCACACATGATGTTCATGGTGGTTGATTTACCGGCACCGTTGGAGCCGAGCAAACCTAGAACACCGAGTTCGTTGATCTCAAAATTGATATCGCGGACGGCCCATGCAGATCCATAACGATGAGAAAGGTTGGTGATTTTTACAATCTTATTATCCATTCATTTGAAAATTAAATATTTCCTATTTTTCCGAACGCAGTGGCATCCGCCAAAGCATTTTTAATTGTTAAAAACTAACAGGGATTTTATTTTTTCGGCCAATGCTTCACCTCTTAAATTCAGGGCGATAATTTTACCCTTAGGATCAATCATAAAATTAAATGGCAAGGCGCTGATGCCATAAAGTCCAGCTGCAACTCCATTGGTTGATTCCGGATCGTTTAATTGCGGCCAGGGCAATTGATCTGTTGCAATAGCAGTTCTCCAGGATGCAGCGTCCGCATCCAGAGAAACGCCTAGAAATTTCAATGAATCAGAGCCATAGCTTTCATAACATTTGACAATAGTTGGGTTTTCCTTGCGACAAGGACCGCACCAGCTCGCCCAAAAATCGACGAATACATAACTGCCTTTATAGTCAGACAAGCGTATGGTCTTTCCTTCTGTATTCTTCAATGCAAAATCCGGTGCTAAATTTCCTATTGCGATGTTTTTACCAGCCAACAGAAACCCAGCTATCCGTTTCCCATAAAAGGATTGCTGTACTCCTGGCGAAAGTAATTTAAAATACTTCAACACCTCAGCACGGTCGCCCCTGGTGATGTACAGATCGCTAATGGTGATCGCTGTAGCCACATGATTCGGATTAGATTTTGTAATTGCAGCCAGTAGACTATCTTGTCTTTGTTGTAAAATGACTGATGCGGTACTGGTTTTGTCTTTCAAATCTCCACCAGCGTCTTTAACCATTTTGCGATAGTCGCCCACCAGCGCGTGGGTTTGTTCATTAAAGCGCATATACAAATCATTTTCCGTAGAATTGCTGACTACAGCTTTGAAAAGCTGACCCGCATTGCCCTTGATTTTCATCGCCGAGTTCTCGGCTAAGAAAATCCGGATCTGTTTGTTGGCGGAGTTACTTAATGTACAAATGACTGCCTCAGGCAAACGCCCTTTGATGCTGAATTTGTTTGCATTGGAAATGGCCGTTTTCTGTACTTTATCTCCTGCTATTTTGTAGGTAAGGAAAAACTCAGTGCCATCAATAGCTGTAACTTCTCCCTGCAAACTGTATGTATTCTGGCTAAAGCCCAGAAGGGGCATTAGCCAGAATATTGATGCGGTGAATACTTGGGAGATTACTTTAAAAAGTGTATTCATGAGGTATCTTTTTAGTAGTTTAAGCCTGGTATTGGTGATTCATTGAGGATCTTATCAAGCATCTGCTTTAAATACGCTAAGTGAATTTTGGTATCCCTATCAGTCGTTTTGGAAATACCGCTACCAATGTCCTTGCGCAAATCTTTGAGATGTGCAAAAGCCAAAGCCTTCACGTTAGAATACAATAGCACGTCAGTTGGGGTTACGGACGCCAGGATATTGTCTGTAGAGCCCTGCAAGGCGAAGCGCTTGTTGTACATTGTGATTATGCTCCCTATGTACATTTTTTGTAAGGCCCTGCGGTACTCATCCCCAGACGCACCGGTTGATAATTCAGTGAATATGCCTTTCTTTAAATCATTCAACCATTCGGCAGGAGAATAAGCGCCTTTACCGTTGTCCCTCTGGTTTACAATCATGCGATACAACCTGCTTTGAGAAGTAACCGACGCCACTACACCTTGTTGCAATTTCTGGACTTCATTAAAGCTATACCCCGGGTCAATTTTATTGATGATCTGCCTATCCAGCAACCAGGTTGGCGTCTTGAATATCTGCTCGTTGAAAAATTGGATGGCTTCTTTCTGCTTCGCTAAGCTCACCGACTGATAAACAGCACCGGGTTGATCATAAGTCTTCTCTGTCGTCATCACACCGCCCAAATTTTTCATCACATGAAATGCGTAACGTTCTACCTGGCCGACAACCTCTTTGTACATGATCTTCAATTGACTGTAATCTTCGCCATCTTCTCTTGTCCAGTTGATTAGATTAGGTACAATCCGTTTTAGATTTTTGATTCCGTACAAACTTGCCTTAATGGCATCGTCACCCAGGTCTTCCGACTGGGAACGAGGATCGTAATCTTTACCTTCTCCACCGAACCATAGGCGTTTATTGTTAGCCAGGCTATCTTTAGTGATCACATTCAAAATTTTGCGATCTGCCTCTGCATCCCTGGTATCCAAAATCGGACGGTATCCCCATTGGATCGCCCATTTATCGTAATCATTAATTCTTGGGAACAATCCTTTTTCCGAGATGCCGTCTTCCGGTTGAGCCACATAATTAAAGCGCGCATAATCCATAATAGATGGCGTATGTCCATGTGCTTCAACCCAGGCTTTATCACGCAACTTTTCTACTGGCACAGTACTACTTGCCCCCATATTGTGGCGCAAACCTAAAGTATGGCCAACTTCATGCGAAGAAACGAACCGGATCAGTTGGCCCATCAGCTCATCATCAAACTTATTTTTACGAGCACGTGGGTCTACTGCAGCGCATTGAATCATGTACCAATTGTGCACCAGCGTCATCACATTGTGGTACCAACCGATATGGCTCTCTAAAATTTCCCCTGTTCTGGGATCAGCCACGTTAGGTCCGTAAGCATTGGCTTTAGGCGATGCGAAATAACGGATTACCGAGAAGCGCGCATCATCCAGGCTCATGGTCGTATCATTCTCTGGCCATTCTTTACCGATGATCGCATTTTTAAAACCAGCCTGTTCAAAAGCTTTTTGCCAATCGTTAATACCAGCAATCAGAAATGGACGCCATTTCTTAGGCGTAGCTGGGTCAATGTAATAGACAATCTGCTTTTTAGGTTCCACCAATTCGCCACGTCTGAATTTCTCCATGTCTTCGTCTTTCACTTCCAATCTCCAGCGATGTACAAAACCTTCTGTTTTTACAGCTTGTTGCTCATCTGAGAATTTGTAGTACCCACTGGCGAAATAACCTACCCGAGGATCAAAATACCGTTTACGCATTGGATTTTCAGGCAACAGAATAAAGGAACTATTCATTTCCAAAGTCACAGCCCCCGCAACTCTGGTAGCTGGAAGCGGACCTGCCAAAGAATTGTAGGTACGCATAGTTTTCACTTCTGTATTAATCGGAAAGGTTTTCACACTTGCGATATAAGAACGATCGGCAGCTTGACCAGCTAGTCCATAGCTCTTTTTGTCTTCAGGATCGAATGCCAGTAGTGGGTTTTCACTCAGCAGAAAATCTGTCACATCAATAACCAGGGAAGCAGAGTCCTTACCTAGTGCCTTTATCGGAAAAGCAGCGGTGATAGGATTGATGTTTGAATTGCTCACTGCTTTAGAGATCATATCTGTCGAATCTGCTACACTGATAAGTGCGGCAACTTTCAGGAACAATTTATTATCCGGACCTTGTTCCCAATAGATCATTCTTTTGCCAACTTCTTCTCCACCGAAGTTACTTGCTCCTGGTGTAGAGCCACTGAGACGGGTAACCACTAAAATTTCTTTTTTCAAAAGCTTTTTAGGGATTTCGAAGAAGTATCTGTCGGCCACTTTGTGTACCGTCATCAATCCATTTTGGCTAACAGCTTTACTGGTAATCACATCCTTATAAGGCTTAAGGGCCGTTTTCAAGCTATCTGTTTTTGGCTTTACTATCGCACCACTAACAGACAAAGCACTCTTTTTCGTTGGTTTATTTTTAAATAAAGCACAAGAATTGAGCCCGGCAGTAAGCAAAAGGATAGCAATAGCCAGGCTAAAAAGCCTGACTTTATTGTTCATATAGTTAATCATATTTTATTTATATCCTTCGTTTTGGCTTAGGTTGGGATTGGCGTCTGTAGCTACCAAAGGGATAGGAAGCAATTTCGCAGTTGGTTTGTAGGTAGGTTTAAGCGCTCCAAGCACCGCATCGGCCTGACCAGTACGTTTGAGATTGAACCAACGGAAACCCTGTTCAACGAAAAACTCCTTGCGGTTTTCAAGCGCAATCTCTTCAATCAATATATCTTGCGCCGTACTGGTACTTACCGTGGCCGCCGCCCGACTGCGGATTACATTCAAGTCATCTCTCGCACCGGTCAGATTGGTTCCGATTCTGGCCCTGGCTTCCGCACGGATCAGGTACTGCTCCGCAAGGCGCAAGATCACAGTCTGTTCAGAAACGTTAGCGGCTACAGCAAGCACATTGTTGCGGTACTTGTACTTGAAAGGTATACTGTAAATCTCTGTACCAATTGTCACATTATTCATCCATCGTAAATAACGCAGATCGGTCAGTGCAAAGCGGTCAGTCAGGTCTTTACTTACGCGATATTGAATATTCGCTACTGTGTAAGTACTTGGGAGCAGCGTACCCGCCTCTGCGGTGTACTGGTTGATTGGGTTGATTGGTGGAGACAACTGCCAGATACACTCTGCGCTGTTTTTGATGAATACTTTCGTACCCATATCCGCTGCTTCCACAATCTTGAAAAGATTAGAAGCAATCACTTCAGAAGCACTGGCTTCGGCATCCAGGTAGCGGCCCAGGAATAGATATACTCTAGCCAGCAACGCACTACAAGTAAACCGGTTGACGCCGATTCGGTCACCCGAAGAAGCACTATAATCTGGCAAAAGGCTTGCTTTGGCCTCTGTAAGATCCTTCAGCATCTGTTGGTATACATTTGCGACAGTTTCTCTGGGCTGAAATGCGGTCTTTGTCACATCTGTTTCCAGGACCAAAGGTACATCACCGAACATATTGACTAAATTAAAATAGGAATATGCACGGACAAACTTGGCTTCTGAAATTAATCGGTTTTTTAAAGCTGGCGTCACCGTTGTTGATTTTTCCAGTCCAATGATGATCAGATTCGCCTGATAAATGATATTATACCAGGTACTCCAATGATCGTTAGGAAATGTACTAATGCGTGTGTAACTGTTATTCATGATTTCTATAGGCGTTGTACTTACGCCAAGAAAGCGTAGGTCATCTGCCTGTAGTGAAGGTTGTACCGTAAGATTGATGTTCTGGGCTGCGCTCTGTGATAACGTTGCAAACATGCCCGATACAGTACTCTTCGCACTGTTATCTGTAGCAAATGCCAATGCTGAAGACGTTTCATTCAAAGGCGGATCGATCTCTATTAACTTTTCGCAACCTGTGCCAATCAGTGTCACGACAAATAAACAAATGGCGGTGAAGTTATATATTTTCTTATTCATGATATTCGTGGTTAAAATGAAAGTTGGAGGCCAGCAACTATAGTACGCAAAGGAGGAGTCGCGACTCCTTGAGATTCAGGATCAAAACCTTTGTATTTGGTAATCGTAAATAAGTTTTGCGCTTGGGTAAACACCCGCAGATTTTGCGCTTTTACTTTTGACAGCCAACTTGCCGGCAAACTATAGGAAAGATTTACATTTTTCAATCTAATGAACGAAGCATCTATTACTGAAGCATCTGAGAAGCTGTAATTAGAATAGGCGGTATAAGCTCCCGCATATCCTGTAGTCGCTAATTTTTCAAGAGAACTCAACGCAAGGTATTCTTCCGTAATGTTTGCGGCTGCGTTAGACATAAATCCTGGTGGATAGAATGAAGCTGCGATCAAACTACGACCTTGTTGTTTAACAAACTGAAAAGTGAAATCTAAATTTATTCTCTTATAAGTAATCGAGTTGTTCAAGCCTCCGAAAAATTTAGGATAGCCTGTACCTACATAATAGCGGTCGCCAGCACCTGTGGGTAAAAAACCGGAGTTCAATGCCCCACTTTTGTTCAGATCGGCAAACTGAGGCAAGCCCGTGGCTGGATTAATACCGTCATACTGGTAAAAATAGAAAGAACTCAATGGCGAGCCCACCACATATCGTGTATAGTAAGGTGATTTCTCGATGTTCGGGAAAGACAATAGTTTATTGCGGTTCTGTGAAATGTTAAAAGAGGATGTCCAACTGAAATCTTTGCTCCTGATGTTGGTGCTGGTAGCGCTGAACTCCCAACCTGAGTTTTGTACAGTGGCAGGAAGGTTAGATTGATAACTTGGGAAACCGGCCTGCGCACTGATTCCGAAATCTAACAATTGGTTACTCGTTCTGTTGCGGTAGGTGGAAGCCGTGAGCGACAATCTGTCTTCGAAAAAGCCCAACTCAAGTGCTAATTCAAGCTTGCGTGTAGCCTCCCATTTATAATCATTATTTGCAATTCGGCTAGGTACTAATCCAGAGCTGCCGTTAAACACATAAGTATTAGCCCTATAGCTATCGAAATACTGATAATTCCCGATCTCATCGCTACCGATCAGCCCATAGCTTCCACGTATCTTACCGAAACTGAACCATTTAAATTTGTCTTTAAGGAAACTCTCTTCTGAGAAAATCCAGGCACCAGCTACTGAACCAAAATTTCCGAAACGGTTATTGGGGCCAAAACGAGAAGAACCATCACGGCGAAACGTGAAGTTCGTAATATACTTATTCTGAACGTTATAAGTAGCCCGTGCAAATACGGAAGTATATTTGTAATCTGCTGAGGCTGTGCTTACCGAACTTACTGAGGCGGCAGATATATTGGTGAGGAACTCATCTGAAGCGAATCCCGATGCATTGATGTAATAGGGCTGTCTTGACTGCCTGTACTGCCATGTTCCACCAACCAGGAAATCTAAGTTTCCTTTCCAGATATCATGCTTATAAGTTAGTTGCGGCTCTATAATGTAATTTGTAGAGAAATTATAGGCGCTGCTTACTGTTCCTGTTGTAGGTGCGGGTGCACCATACATTGGAGTAGGATTCATAGACGATAACGGACGAATGGTCAACTGTTCCATATCTGTTTTACTGTAGCCTAAGGTAGCCTTGATGTCCAACCCCTTTGCCAGGGTATATTTAGGTGTCAGACTACTCAAGAGATTAGAAGTCTTATTGTCGTTGGTTTGGTACAGGTAACCTAATGGATTGTTTAGTGCAGTAGACCAATTTAAACCACCTTCTGCGTTGTAAAGTGCGTAATTGGGTGCCAGACTATATGCCCAAACCGCCATATCTGTTGCAGATATATTATTCTTATCCGCAGAATATATCGTAGAAAAGGCTACTGAAAAACGCTGATCCAAGGAGCTGTGGTTCAAACTAAAGTTTGCGGCACCACGGTGATAGCCTTGCTTACCGGGAAAGACATTGTTTTCCTTATGGAAGGTCCCGCTCATATAGAAATTGGTCCTTAAATCACCTCCGGAAAGGTTCATATTGGCATCATAGGTGCGAGCAGTATTACCCATCAGCTCCTTTTGAAAATTGGTATTCAGGTTCTGGTCCCAAACCGTTAAATCTGGCGCATTTGCCGCAGTCGGCGTGATATTGTCGTTGATAAAGGCCTGCCTGCGGATCTGCAGATAGCGCTCTGTACTGAGCGTTTCTACAAAGTTAGCGACTTTGGATGCTCCTGTGGAAACATTCACACCGAAAGTGGTTTTACCGGCTTTACCTTTTTTGGTCGTGATAAGCACAACGCCATTTGCTCCTCTGGAACCATAAATAGCGGTTGCATCTGCATCTTTAAGGACATCTATGCTTTCAATATCCGCTGGATTGATGGAGTTCATCGGACTTGTACTACCTTCGGCTGAGGGTAATGTACTTCCTGAAGTTGCTGTATTGATCGGGGTAGACAAAAAGGGTACTCCATCAATGACAAATAGAGGCAGATTACTCTTGGTTAATGAATTAGCACCTCTGATCTGTACGGTAATCCCGGCACCGGGCAAGCCATTACTTTGCACAACAGTTACACCTGGTAATCGTCCCTGTAAGGTTGACAATACATTTGTTACAGGCTGTTTCTCAATATCTTTAGCACTGATACCCGCCTGGGAACCTGTACTTAGTCTTCTGGTGGTGGTGCCATAACCTATTACCATTACTTCATCCAGCTTGGCAGGATCCAATACCATGGTAACATCGAGTTTAGCTTTAGCGACTACCTCTTTAGTTTTATAACCAACATAACTAAAAATCAGAGTTGGGTTATTCTCATCCACGCGGATATAATAACGTCCGCTGAGACCAGTCACCGTAGTTTTATTGGTCCCCTTTACTTTTACCCCCACCCCTGGCATCGGCTGTCCATTTTCATCCAACACTGTACCGATCACCTCAATATCAGCGAAATAGGTCTTTACATCGTCTATAAATGTTTTCTCTCTGACAATGACGGTCCTATCTTCTATCGCATAGGTAAAATCCTGGTTGGCAAAGCAACGTTTCAGTGCTTCTTCCAAACTGGCATTATTCAATGAGATCGTTACTGGCCTTGCTTTCTCCATCAATTTCAGATCGAAAACAAAATCATAACCACTTTGCGCCCTGATGCTTTTAAATACCTCCTTAAGCTCAGCGTTTTGTTTGTTCATAGAAATCCGCTGCGCTACTGAGGCTGCACTTACCTGCATCATCGTGGTGAATAAAAGAATAGTAACTAAACGCATAGCACGCAGGATTAGTTGGACACGACCTAGCGGTCTATCCGGTTTGATAGTATAAATTTTGTACATTTGAATGGTTTAAGTTGAATAGTTTGTCAATAAATTTTGAGGCTTAAAACCAATTTTTAGCCAGAAGTGTCCCACCACTTCTGGTTTTTTTTTATTTTAAGCCGGTTTTTAGGTAATTATTTACTTACGGTCACCCTCCTTCCTTCCAGCTTAAAGTGGACCTTACCGGTTTTTTGCATAATATTTAAAATTGAAGATATATTCTTAGTACGGGAGATCCAGCCTCCCAGCTTAACCTGCTCCGGAGCAGAGTCATCATAGATTACTTCCACATCATACCACCTGGAAATCTTGCGCATTATACTTCGGAAATCGTCGTTGCTCAAGTTGAATTCACCGCTCTTCCAGTCTACATAATCAGCGGCATTCACCGTTTTCACATTTAACAAGTCTCCTTTACTAATGGCCTGCTGTCCCGGCTTTAGTATTACCT
Source organism: Pedobacter sp. ok626 (assembly GCF_900100435.1). GTDB lineage: Bacteria > Bacteroidota > Bacteroidia > Sphingobacteriales > Sphingobacteriaceae > Pedobacter. The sequence continues at coordinate 38,507 of NZ_FNEX01000027.1, forward strand.
TGTCATTGATCTTCACCATCCCCTCCAGCAATGTAGTCGCAACCAATGGCTCATCGGAGTAAGCATTTACATTAAAATGCGTCCCCAGTACCCTGATTTCCTGTTTTAAAGTGCTAACGACAAAAGGCAAGGCCATGGCTCCCCCTTTAATAACTTTATGAACTTCAAAATACCCCTCTCCTTTAAGTTCTACACGACGAGGTCCGTCTTCCGAAAATGAGGTTGGATAAGTGAGCGAAGAGGAGGCATTCAGCCAAACCCGGGTACTATCTGGTAAAATAATTCGATACTTCCCACCAATTGGCGTTTTTATCGTATTGTAACTGGTTGCTCCCGGCAGAACCGAACGTTCATCTATTAAATTATAAATCACCTCTCCTTCTCTGGTTTTCGTAATCTTTACGCCAGTCTGCTTGATAGCAAGTTCTCCGTCCTTTAAAGTCGTCAGATCTATTTCAATACCATTCGAAAGCGTAAGTGTGGCACGTTCAGCACCGGGTCTGATATCTGTAGAACCTTTAACGATCTCCAAACCGGAAAAGCGGGAATTGTCGAAAAAGAAAATACCCGCGCTAATGACCATGATGATCGCTGCTGCCGATGTGATAATCGACCAAAGGTTTCTATTACTTTTTAATTTGACTACCTTATTCCCAGAAAAAACAAGTTCTTTTTTTGCATTTGTCAATGCAGATACAACATTTGCATTGTTATAAATTTTCCCACTGTATGATAAAGCCGGCTCATTCACTATACTTTTAAAGATTTGCTTATTCTCCTCTGTAGCATTGATCCATTGCGTTAATTCCTCTAACTCGGCACCATTCAAATCATTGAACAGGTAACCATTGATCAGATCAGCAATCCGGTTAACTACATATATGTTCGGCTCTTCTATCATTTTTCTATTGGACAATTTCCTATATAACAGGAAGCCTATACATTTTGTCCAAAAGAATTTGATATTTTTTTTTAGAAAATTAATTCGCGCTATTTCCAGACACCAGGAAGCAACAGAACAATCGCAGTAAGCATATCATGATCAGACAATTTCCCCTTCAACAATTGCAATCCACGCATTTTCTGACTATTAACAGTACTTACAGTAATATTTAGCGCTTCTGAAATTTCTTTTGGAGTTTTACCCTCCATATAGGTCATATGAATTACCTTTCGACATTGTTCAGGTAAGGTATCTACTTTAGCAAAAATCCGGCTTACAACTTCGGCATGGATCATATCTTTAAGTGGATTATAATCGTCTGCAGGTTCAGATTTTTCAAGTGTAGACTGGTACTTTATTTTGACTTTATGTTTTTCCAGTTCGTTAAAACTGGCATTGCGCACACAGGTATACAGGAAAGACTTCAGTTTGCCAAAGTCAAGGAAATCGTTCCTTTTGTTCCAAGCTTTTATTAAACTGTCCTGAGCAATATCCTGACTAAGGGCCTCATCCTGGAGAATTCTTTCTGCAAAGACACACAATAAAGGATAGAAATGGATAAAAACCTGGTCAAAAGCCTGCTCATTGCCAGCCTGAAATTCAAGTAGCAAAGCAGAATTCTCTTCCAAATTAACCGAAATCATAATATTTCTCCACCTATATGATCTAATTTACAGAAACAGCGGCAATTTTATAGAATTAAATCCATATTAACGTAAAATTTACGTTTATTTTACTTTACCAGATACAGGAAAAAGCCTCTTTCTTCTACTTCAACAGACTCCCCGCCTATACAACAAAAGCGGGAAACCCTAAGATTATCCCGCTTTTAATTATCTACTTATAAGAAACGTTACGCCTTAATATCCGTCATTTTGAACAAGATTCGAATTGGCTTCAATAGCACTAATAGGAATTGGTAACAGCACTTTATAGGCTGGTGTAACAAAATTCTTTTCTGCCCTGGCATCACGGTATTTATTAAAACGCACCAAGTCAGTACGACGGTTCCCCTCCCAATAAAGTTCAAATCCTCTTTCCTTCAATATCTTATCAAGATCGAGTGAGGTATAAGCAGGCATACCACGTTTTGTATTTCTCAAATAGTTGATGTCTTCGAGTGCTCCTGTTACATTATTCGATCTGAATTTCGCTTCTGCACGCATCAGATAAGTATCAGAAAGACGGTATAATGGAAAATCATTACCCGCATTACTTGTATTTGTAGTTGAGGGGTTTGGAGCGAACTTAACAATCCTCACTCCTGCCTCTTCCTTTGAATTTTTAATACTAAACTCCTTTGTATAGGCCAAGGGTTCTCCCGTACGTGTTTTTAAAGCAACGCCCGCAATTGAATATTGCTGACCTATCAACAATCCTTGGTTAAATCCTAGTTGATTAATTAACCTTCTATCACTAAACCGCTTATCAGAAGTATCCCAGGTATCCACAAATGTTGGTGTTGTGCAACAGCCATTTAGTAGACTCGTAAAATTTCCAAACCTCTGATTATAGTGCAGCGTAATAGGCACCCATACTGAACCAGTGAGACCGATGGTTTCATCGTAAATCACAGATAAAATAGATTCAGTATTCTGAAGATATTTCGCATTATCGTATTGAAACATTCCCCAATAATCGTCTGCTACAGTATACTGCCCTGAACCGATTATGGCGTCACATGCAGCAATTGTTTCCGGCCATTTGCTTGTTCCAGTATAAACCTCATGATTTAGATACACATTTGCCAATAGCATTTGCGCAGCTGCTTTAGAAACCCTACCATAAGGAAGTTCCGACTTATTCTTCAATACCGGGATAATTTCATTCAGTTCCTTAATTATGCGCTGTACTGCGGCCGGACGTTCAAGAATTAAAGGGGTAACTGAATAATCTGTCTCAGTATACTCTCTAAATGGGAACTTACCAAAATTATCATTCAGCTTAAACATGCATAGTGCCCTAATGAATCTCACTTCAGCAATATATCCATCAATTTTATCCGATTTTGGAAAAGCTGATAAGTATTGAAGTGCAACATTACAGCGCGTGATCCCCAGCATAAAGCTATTCCAGGTATTTCTGATATAAGTATTCCGGGGATTATAATCATGGGTAAACAACGCTTGCAAGTCTGGTGATACCCAGTCAGAGCCCCGGGCTGGCCATGCCAGCTCATCAGTAACGGATTGTAAAGTGCCCCATACCCCACTTCTATTTTGAATATCTCTCAGATACGCATACGGAGGGGCAACAATCATCTCTGCATTATCAGGGTTAGTAATCACTTTATTTCCATTCACTTCATCTAAAATTTCCTCCTCGACACTACATGAGCTAAGGAAAACTAATAAGGTGATGGTCATTAAATATATCTTTTTCATCAGTATATAATTTTGTTTAAACACTTTCTACTAGTTAAGGCTTCTTTATAACTCAACATTTATCCCAAATAGAACAGTTCTGGCTTTGGGATAAGCAGTCCAGTCTATCCCTATCGAAGGCACACCACTGGCAGAATGATCGGCATTTACTTCGGGATCGTATCCTGTATATTTGGTAATCATAAAGAGGTTGTTGGCAGTAAGACTTAACCTTACTTTATTTAGCCAATCTACATGCTTAAGCTTTAATGTATATCCTAATGTAGCATTAGATAGACGTAGGTATGAACCGTTTTCTATAAATCTGCTACTATAAGTTAAAGTTCCATTAGGATTTTCATTCGTATTTATTGCATCTTTTCTCACGTTCCATTCCTTGGCAATTAAAGTATTCTGATCAATAATATTGGCAAGGTTGTTATAAACTTTGTTGCCAAATATTCCGTTGAAAGCCACATTAAAATCAAATTGCTTATAAAAAACACTTGTATTAAATCCATAAGTAAACTTAGGGAGTGCAGAGCCGAGCTCTTGCTGAAGTTCAACTCCATTCGCATCTAACTCAAACATGCTGTTTCCTTGCTGGTCAAAACCAAGAAACTTCCTGCCCCAAAAAGTACCGATTGGATACCCATTTTTAATAATCTGCGAAGAAAATCCGGTAATACCAGGACCGCTAGGTGCTCCAGTAGTGATTTGGCTGATTGGCAACCCTGAAACGCGATTTTTTATGGTCGTAAAATTCAATCCCATATCCCAGCTAAAACCCTCTTTTTCTATAACCAGTCCATTCAATGAAAGTTCAAGTCCACGGTTTTTAATCTTCATATCTGGAACATTGGTCCACACCCTGGTTGTTGGTGCAGGGGCCACTGAAAAAACCTCAAGCAGTACATCTTTGGTGGTCTTGTCGAAATAATCTATCGTTCCATTAATTCTGCCTTTTAAGAAACCGAAGTCAAGACCGAAGTTGTACTGACTGGTTTTTTCCCAACGAATGTCTGGATTAGGTGTACGTGTAAGTGTAATTCCCTGGATAACATTCTTGGTCGAGCCATCCAAGATTGCACCACCAGATGAGCCCAGTAAAATTTGAGATATTTTATTTGGAATCTCCTGATTTCCGGTAATTCCCCAGCCCATGCGTAGTTTTAAATTACTAAACGCATTCAACTGTTTAAAAAACTGTTCTTCGCCGATTCTCCAGGCAGCTGAGGCGGATGGGAAATATCCATATTTGTGATTCGCACCAAATTTGGTTGACCCATCGGCTCTGAGTGTTGCGGTAAGCAGATATTTATCACTCAAATTATAATTCAGTCGACCAAAAAAAGATTGAAGCGCATTTTTTACAATATAAGAACTCACACTTACTTGTTTTGAATTTCCCAAGCTCAAATCGTTGACATAATCAAAATCATCAATGGTAAACCCTTCTTCACTTAACTTGTAAGACTGCGCTTTGAACTGTTGATACGAATGTCCAGCAAGCGCATTGAACTTATGTTTTTCTCCAATGGTAAAATCATAAGTGAGAAAATTCTCAATCAAGTTGCTCGACAGTTCTACATTACTGATATCTACAGTTCCTTTATTGCTCAGGTAGATCAAACTATGATGTTGAGTAACCTTTCTTGAGGCATTAGAATGATCCGCAGCGACATTGATTTTATATTTCAATCCTTTGAAAATCTCCAATGAAGCTGTAATATTCCCTAATATCCTGTCGTTTTGATTTAAATCATTAGTACGATTAATCATCGCCAATGGATTTCTTACATCTTTACTCATTTGGTAATAGGATCCATCCGCATTGTATACAGGAAGGGTTGGATTATTCTTAAGCGCCGACAAGATAACATCACCTTCGAAGCCGCCTGTTTCACCTATTGGTACGCGCTGATCCTTAGTCCTTGCCGCTGTAAGATTGGCCTCAATTCTAAGTTTGTCATTAATTAGATTCTGCGCAACATTAAACCTTGCGGTAAGCTTTTCCAAGCCTGTTTTTCTGATGATTCCCTCCTGATCAAGATAACTGATAGAGCCTCTATAGTTACCTTTATCATTTCCACCCCCGTAAGAAAGATTATGACTCTGAGAATAAGCTTTTCTATAAATCTCGTCTTGCCAATTGGTATTTGCACCATAGTCTCCCCCAGCAATCCCCTTCGACGTACGATAAGCCTTAAATTCTTCAGCATTTAACATATCTAACTGCCTTGGCAATTCTGATAATGATCCGGTTGCTGAATAATTTAAGACTCCTTTTCCGGCTTTGCCTTTCTTGGTGGTGATCAGAATTACACCATTCGCACCTCTAGATCCATAAATTGCAGTTGCCGAAGCATCCTTTAACACATCCATCGAAGCAATATCATCAGGATTTAAAAAGTTAAGCGGGTTCTTGGCAGCATTACTTCCGGCTCCCGCGATTGTGGCCCCCGATGGCTGGATATCTGTAATATCCAAAGGAACACCATCTACTACATATAGAGGATCCTGACCAGATCTTACAGAATTAGATCCTCGAACTCTAACCATTGCTCCTGCACCAGGCTCTCCACCGTTTGTAATCACGTTAATTCCAGACAAGCGGCCCTGCATTAAATCAACAGGATTAGTAACCAGCCCCTTATTAAAATCCTTACTACTCAAAGCAGCTACCGAACCTGTCAAATCTTTCTTACTCACTGCACCATATCCTACTGAAACCACTACTTCATTTAAGCCAACAGCACTACTTTCGAGCCTAACATTTAGTATTGCTCCTCCATCCGCTTTTATTTCCTTAGGTTCCAGTCCCACGTAAGAAAAAACAAGAACATCACCAGTTTGCAAAGAGATTTCATATTTCCCATGCAGATCCGTAGTTGTTCCTATTTTTGAATTCTTCAGTTTGACCGATACTCCCGGAAGTGAAATGCCTGAAGCATCAGTTACAGTACCTGAAACCCTTTGCCCATTAACCTTTCCCGGAGCCTTTTCCAAGCGAGGTTTTAAAATAATAAGCTGATCTTTCTGAATACTATACGTGATCGTTTTATCGGCAAACAGCGTACCGAGAATTTCCTGAATTGACTTGTTTTTAGCATGAATGGTAACTTTACGATTTACATCGATCTGCTCCCTTTGGTAAAAAAAACGATACGGTGTTTTTTGCTCGATTGCTTTCAATACCTCAGCAATTCTAGCTTGTTCGTAATCTAATGTTAGTGTATTTTGTGCCTGGGCTTTGAGGGTTGAAACACTAAAGATGAGACCGGTCAGCCAAATAAAAAATGTCCACCTAAGCCCCCATGATTTTATTGCATTTGAAACTAATAAGTAGTTTTTATATATTTTTTGCATAGTTTTAAATAAAGATTAATTCTAAAATCCTTTTGAGTTTGTCTTTGTGCCGAAAGAAAGGTTGAAGCGTCTTTCGGCATATTTTGGTTTAAATCTTTCTCTTGCTTACATAGGCTCTTTTTTTATTTAAGAAATTCATTAGCTATTGTTTCTCTATGTGTATTATTCCTTTCTCTTCTATGACATACCTGAAGGGTAATGTTTCTTTAAGGATATCCAGCACCTTGCCAAGGGCTTCATTTCTAATTGTTCCATCATAGTGATAATTAAACAATTCGGGGTCCTTAACTACAAAATGAACGTTATACCTACCTTCCAGCATGGTTAACAAATCTTTAAAGCTTTTATTTTCAAAACGAACTTCAGGTTCTTTCCATAAGGAAGAAAAACCAGCCTGAACATTCTTCAGGTCAACAGATCCCGTTGATTTGTAGAGCGTAAACTGCTGCCCCGGTTTTAACTTAAGAGATGAAATGTTCTTTTTACCTTCAACCGGAAGAATCTCTATTGATCCTTCCTGAAGTGTAGTAACAACTTCCTGTTTATTCCCATAAGCGCAAACATTAAATTTAGTCCCATGCACGAGTACACGATAGTTCGAAGTATGAACAACAAAAGGTACACGGCTATTTTTTCGGACATCAAACCAGGCTTCTCCGTTTAAAAAAACTTCTCTTACATCATCAATGGTATTCAAATGATAACGAATTTTGGAATTTGAATTAAGAAAAATTCTGGTACCATCTGGTAAAATGGTTTCCGATATTGATTGACTTGGAGCTATAAATGTAAACTCCATTTTATCTTTCTGATTAAAATAAGATTGGACAAAAAGCACATAAAAAAGCACGCCAAGCACAAATATGGCCGCGCTGGAGGCTGCATATTTAACCCAATGAATAAGCCGTTTTCTCTTTATTAACTTCTGATTTTCAGCTATTGTATTACAAATTCTGTCATACAAGGGATCCAGATCAACATCTTCTTGCTTAAATGACGATTCACTCTCTAAAATTCTATATAAGTCTCGCTTTACCTCAAACTCCAATTCGGGCTGGTAAAATGATTTAATAATTTTCTCCTGATGTTTTTCTGTATCCATGTTTCCAGTAAGGATATTGCGACAAAAGTCCTTGCCTTACCTAACTCATACGAATGAAAGGCGTTAACTACTCACGCAGAAAAAAAATAATTGTGATCAATAGAAATAATACAACACCAAATACAAAATGTACTTGCTGTCGATATGCAATTTAAGGAAAGCCATTGCCCTGTAAATCTGATTTTCTACAGTTCTGACAGAGATATTTAATTTCCTGGCGATTTCCTCATAGCTGAGTCCCTCCACCCTACTCATGGTAAAGACCAACCGTCGTTGATCAGGCATCTGACCAATTAATTGATCAATTTGCTCCTGTAGCTCATTAAACACGAGACTATTCCAGGTGGTATCGTCTTGTTCGTTCAACTTATAGGCAGCCAATTCGGTTGATAATTTTTCAAGTTTTCGTTTCCTCAGCTGATCATAAATCATGTTAACAGCAATCTTATAAATAAACGCCTTAACATTTTTCGATTCGTCAATATAAGCACATTGATTCCACAACTTCATAAATACGTCCTGAACCAATTCCTCGGTATCATGCACAGATTTTAGATAGGACATTCCAAATGAATAAATTTTTGGGCCATAAAGCTCGAATAGCGCTTTAAATACTTCGCTCCCGTTTTTTTCATTGTCCCTATCAGCAGAAAGAAAACTAATCTTAGGCCCCGTGCTCAACTTAAAATTCAATTTGGTTTTGGTTGGAAAGATACGCAAGTACCTCAATAATGCAAAATTATAAAGTAAATGGAATATTAATCATTGAAACTAATATCCTTCAGGAATAAGGAATGCAGAAATTCCACCTTGAATATTCTAATGTTTTTTAATTCAGTAAATTTACTACACTAGATAAACACAACCGTCAGAATAAGAGAAAATGTTAGAAGAACTTCAAAACTACTATCTAAAGAAAGAAGAACCGAACAAAGGCTACCTACTTGCGCTGCGAAGTATTATTCTTGAGCAAGATGAAAACATTACCGAAACACAGAAATATGGAATGCCCTGCTTTTGCTATAAAAAGAAAATGTTTTGTTATTTATGGACAGACAAAAAAACAGACGAACCTTATATCCTGATGGTTGAAGGGAAATACCTGGATCATCCCCAACTGGAACAGGGTGACCGTTCGCGAATGAAGATTTTCAGGGTTAATCCAATCGAAGATTTGCCCATAAAGGCAATTAAAAGCATTTTGCAAGAAGCATTAGACTTATACAGGAAAGGAATAATAGAAATTAAAAATTAGTTGTGATGGGCTAACCTAAACGCCCATCACAACTATAAATAAGATGGAATCGTTGTTACTTCCCAACCTTTAATGGTTTAAATAATATCGCATCAGCGACTACTACACCACCAGTTTTATTACCAATAATTTTAACAAAAGCCTTTCCTGTTCCTTTAAAAGTGTACTTACCCAATGACACCCACTCGCCCGAAGTTTGTCCAAGCACATTAATATCGGCTTTTACAATTGTATACTTATGGTGGTCAGCACCATCAAACACTTGAACTTCCGTTGTCGCAGCACCATTGTTTACTATCGGATGGTAGCTAAACAATTCATACTGACCAGCCTTCAAATTATTACCGTAAAAAGTAACAGATGCGGCGGCTTCACTTTTCTGATTGTGATAAAGTGCATTAGGTCCATATGAACGACCTTTTTTCAAGCCCCATTCGCCTTCAGTTTTTATATCTTTTGAAAGGTTATCAACAATCAGTTCGGGATAACTACCATCCAACAATGGATCCTTTTTCAACCGTTCGTTGATTTTACGATAATTAACATGCTGTACAGCGACTTTTTGATCTACTGCTAAAGTTGCCGCTACTGCCGCCACTTGTCCAAGCACCATAAATACCGGTTCCATCCTGATAGAGCCATAAGCGATGTGGCTGGCCGATAAGCAAACCGGTACAATCAGGTTACTGCATTCCTCTTCTTTGGGTATTAAAGCTCTGTAACTAATCGGATATGGCGACAAGCCCGGAATCTCCACATTACCCTCATTTTTAACCATGTGGTTAACAACCATCCGGTCCGTATTATGAGAGTCCATATTATAAGCCGCCAATGCAATTCCATCATCAGCTACGGATTCCCCTAAACAATCTGCCTGACTAACCACATATGCGCCCACCATCCTTCTGGCCTCCCTAATATAAGGCTGATGCGACCAGTTATTATTTCCCTTAAATTCATCTTTTGGATAACCCCACTGCAACATTTCGTTTCTAAGCTCCAGGGGCACCCTTTTATCGTGGCCAAAAAAGTACAATAAGCCCTGTGTATACAGTGTCAAATCCTCAATGTATTTTTTTCTAACAGCATAATTTCCATCCGGATAGGCAAAATTAAGACCAATCATATCTGTAGAAAACCCATTGCGATTGTTGATATCTGTTTTGCGATTAGGCATTCTACTCCAAATAAAATAATCATCCAGTTTTACCTTTTTTTTCTGTTTCTCCATTAACCTTAGCAATAGTTCAAATTGTGTGCTGTCATATCCTTTTGGCTTCTGTATATCTATGCGGTTATTAGGATCGTCCGTCAAACAAATTCTATAATTATAAGATTGAACTTTATGATCTCCTGAACCTTGTGGCATTAAGCGATTTTTGCTCACTCCCCAAATTAATCCGCTTGTAGAATCACCTTTAATGCGATATGGATCAATTTGATCCGGAAACTGATGTCCATCCAACAACTGAACCCCATTATAGATTTCCTTATATTTTGAATTCGCCTCACGTCCTACAGTGTACGACACCTTTGCCTTTGCCATTAAATCGCCCTCATAACTACAGTCTATAAAGACTTTAGCATTTACAACTTTATGCTTCAGTTTTGAAGCTCCCGCAGAGGGCTCAATTGTGATGGATTTAATCACATTGTTAACCTTGGTCAAGCCCGAAAGCCGATAATTATACACAACATTTACACCAGCCCGATTAACGTAATCCTTAAAGATATTTTCCGCCACATGTGGCTCGAAAATCCATTGTTCAAGCTTTCCATAATGTGATCCGATTCTGCGGTAAAAATCTTTGGAAAGACCGCTCACCACATTCTTATTCCCTATATCTGTAAAACCTAGTCCACCGGAAGTTAATCCACCCAAATTTTTTCCAGGCTCAATCAACAAAACTGTTTTCCCCAGTTTTTTTGCACTATAGGCCGCAATTACACCGGCCGAGTTGCCACCGTAGATACAAACATCAACCGTATAGCTCTCCGCTTTCTGGGCATTGGAGAATTGTATGTTTGAAAAGAAAATTATCGAAAGGATCAGTAATCTTTTAAAAAAAATGGAATTCATCATTAGTTTCATTGAGTGTCGTTTAATTGATTAATTTATAGCTGATCACATCTGCGCGTAATGGATTTTCAGCCTTTTCCGCAGTTAGCTCCACATAACTATTAGTGCCCCTTGGCAACTTGTAAGTACCCAAATCAAACCATTTCCCCTGATTAGCAAATTGATCTACCTGGATTGTCTTTACGTTTTTGCCGCCTACGTAAACGGTATAAAGGGCATTTCTGGTTGCATTAATTTTTAATGCGGAATTAGATGGCAGATATACAGAGAGCTGATAATCCCCGGGTATCGCAATTGCAGATTTCCAGGTCGCCTTAGCTTCAAGATCAGCTTTCGCCACTACTCGTGTCCTTTTACCATCCTGGCCCTTGACTTCTTCTATCGCCGGAAACCATTTTCCAGCAGATTCCGTATAACCTCCAACATAAAACCCATAGTTTAATTTTATCCGACTGCTGGCATTGAGCACATACTCTTTAACAAACGGCGACTTCAATTGTCCTCTAATATAAACCGGGTTTTCATCCAATGTTAGAGAAACTACCCCATTTACCGCCTTATAAGTTTTAAGGTTGCCCATCACATCAACAATATCGATGGAGGCTTCCTTAGGATAAAGATGAACACCCGTACCGGAAGGGGAATACATTACCCGAATATCCTGTCCGGCTTTGTTAAACTTATAAGCGTAAATTAAGCCTGGGGAAACCGCTTCTTCCTCAACAAACTTTGCCCCGGATAATTCACGGGTCAACGCCGCATAAGTTGCGAAACCGGGCTTAGGCGTATAAGCACCCAAAGTATCATCTTGATGCCTGATTAAACCATAAGCACCTTCCCTATCAAACAAAGTAGATTTATTCTGCAAATTATAAATGCCTATTTTTTGGATACCATTTGCTAATGCAGTCACAATTCTTCTTGGTAAATAATTGGCCTGCTCTTTCTCTGTAAATGTATAAGATGTAAATCCGGTTTCCGATAGGTTTATAGGGATTAACTTGTCACCATTATGGGATTTCAGAATCGCTTTATGCCTGTTTATCTCCTGTTCAATCGCTTCAGGAACAGATTTGTAAGAATGAAAAGCATACTCATCCATATACTTCATCCCCCCTTTTTGTAAGATTTTAGTTAGAAACTGATCCGTAGCAAGTTCGCCCAATACAATACCACTGATCTTCACTTTTGGGAACTCGGGATGAACCAGTTCATAAGATGTTTTTAAAAGATTGAAGTAAAAACTGGTCTTTTCATCTACTGTGATCAAGCCTTTGGAAAAGGTAGCAATATCGGGTTCATTCCAGATCTCGATATCAGTAATGGAAGGATAATGCCCTAGTAACTGCTTTACGTAATTGGCAAAAGCCAATTGCGCTGGTTCAGAAACAGGCGCCAGGCCATTATCATAAAGTGGATTGTACAAAGCACAAACAACATAAGGTTTCATACCATTCAGTGCAAGCAAGGAAATGAACTGATCTTGTTTGTCAGTAAATTTATAAACCCCTTTCTGCTTTTCGATGGCATCCCATCTGATCGCATCACGAACATATTTTACACCCATTTTTTTGGCAATAGGAATCAATATTTCAGCCGACTGCCAGGAATGTGTTTGCCCCATAAAGGCTGACTCGCTGACTTTACTCAGGTCGAAATTTGAAACCACGGCAAAAGATGTTGCTTTTAGCCCTGTACTCAATCCATTTTTCTTTGCATCAACCATAAGCTTAAACCAGCCAAGTCTTTTAGGGGCAATGCTAAGTGCGACTGTATTGGCAACAACTGCATTTTTCCCCGACAGCACTTTATTGTCCCAATAGTCATAACAGGCCCATTCAATCGAATCAGCAGCTACCTGGATAGTAAAGTTCTTTGAATCATTTGCATAAAAAATATTCCCCGGCACTGTTTGCAGGATACTGATCTGGCCAGGTTTTGCTTCTTTAGTGACTGGCTCCTGTTGTCCATAAGCAAAACCCAGGTTTAGCAAACAAAGTTTCACAGCAACAACCAGTGAAACGCATCGGCATCTCACTAATAAAAAATCTATGTTCTTCATTAGTATCCTGGATTTGGTGTTAACAGTTTATTTAAGGAAAGGTCATAGCTTGGAATTGGTAATAACAGATTCCGTTCGGTGACCATTCTTGATGCCGTGGTGATGGTTAAGTTATTACCTCCATTGGCAATGGCATAGGCCAAAAAGGTTTTCATGTCCTGCACAAAATTACCCCAGCGAATCAAATCTGGCCTTCTTAAAGCTTCAAAACAAAGCTCTCTCGACCGTTCCGCTTTAATGGCTTCAAGAAATTTATCCGGTTGGAGCCCTGGTGTCAGGGCCGAATTTACAGTAGGATTTGGTGGCGTTGGCAACATCAATCCATAAGCTCTTTTTCGTACTTCATTAATTGCATCGTACGCAACTTTTGTCGGTCCGTTCACTGCATTTTCAGCTTCTGCAAGCATCAACAAAACGTCACTATATCGCAACATTGGGAAGTTCTGTGGTGTGTAATTGGAATTTTTAGGTACAACCTCTTCGTATTCTCTCCTCCATTTTCCGGCACACATTAACCATGGACTGGTAACAGCGGTTTTCTTTGCAACGGCTGCAGATCCATAATTGTAATTTGCACAATTCCAATCTCTTCTTAAATCATAAGATTCTTTATTTGGCGTTGTTGTACTTGTTGGATTGATCTGATAAAGATCAAATAGCTTTCTGGTAGCCACGATGCTCCCTGTACTGTAACCTACAGAATTGTCTGAACACCTGATGCCGCAAAAGCGACCTGCATAGGTACCACCCTTGTTTGCAAATCCATTGTTATCTCTAAAAAACTCAAGCTCCCATAGATTTTCTTTTACATCGTATTTATTTTTCGCATAATTGATAAAAACCTGGCTATAGTCTGGATTTAAAGCATGTTCTTTTGAGTCCACCACTTTCTGTGCCCAAAACAAAGCATCCTCATACTTGTCTGTCTGCATTAGCGGAAAGCCTGCCATATACAGATATACCCTTACCAACATGCCCTGTGCGGCAGTTTTGGTTATTTTACCAGAATACCCCAATGAAGTGACCGTCTGCGTTTGAAGTAGGGTTTCTGCCGTGGTCATGTCTTTCACAATCTGTGCATAAACATCCTTTGTTGGCGTTCTTGCTATATTAACATCCTTTACAGAAGCAGTAGGCGTAAGTTTTAAAGGAACATCTCCGTAATTACTCACCAGCAAAAAGTAGAAATATGCCCTTAAAAACAAAGCTTCGCCTTTAATGATACCTCTTTTGGTCTCATCCATCTCTGGATTATCAATGTTGGCCAACAACATATTTGCCCGTTCAATACCAATGTAACTGCTGTTCCAAAGTACATTTACCTTTGTATCTGTAAAAGTATATTGGTAAGAAGTGACTAAATCAATACTGAAGCCATAAGATTCATCTGTATTGGTATTAAACATATACAAATAGTTATTCCCATAACAGTCCGCATCAATCAGCTGTGAATAAACACCATTTAATGCCATCTGGAGTTCGGCAGCATTGGAATAGAAAAATTCCGGAACCACAAAATCCGTGGGCTTGGTATCTAACAGCTTCGAGCAGGAAAAATTAAAAAACAAAAGCGTTGTGAGGATAAAAAATATTTTCTTCATGATCGTTTAATTAAAGAACCAGGTTTAATCCAAAAGTTAGCATTCTGGGACGGGGGTAAGCTGAGTAATCAAAGCCCGGCGTAAGGGCAGAATTACGAATGGAGACTTCAGGATCAGGTCCGGAATAATTGGTCCAGGTAAATAAATTTTGTGCAGAAGCAAACACCCGAAGCGACTTTATAGAGAGCTTCTTCGCATACGCCTCTCCAATCTTGTAGCCCAGTGTAACCGTTTTAAGCCGGAGATAAGATCCATCTTCAATGACCCTGCTCGAGAAGGCGAACGGCCCTTGTCCACCTGTCCTAAACAAGGTGTTACTTGGATTATCAGGCTGCCACCTGTCTGCCCAGTTCTCAAACTGGTTCAGCGATATCGTATTTTTTCCATTCCCTTCAAAAACCAATCTATTGGCATTCAGGAGGTCATTACCATAAGACCATTGAAAAAAGACATTGAGATCAAAATTCTTATATGTAAAGTCATTTACGAAACCTCCGGTATGAAGCGGAACACCTTTTCCGATGGTAGTAATATCACTCGCATTCACAACCAGATCGCCGTTAAGATCCTTATACTTAATGTCGCCCGGCTTAACATTTGCACGTGCAGTACCATTTGTCGTCACCGTGCTTTTAAGCACATAGTTGCCTGGTGTTGGCTGATCAAAATCGCTGTATTGGTATACACCATCCCATAAATAACCACGCATCTGTGCAACAGGCTGTCCTTTTTGCGCAGTATAGGCAAACAATGAATTGTAAGAAAAATCAAATAATACTGGGCTTAATATTTCCTGCTGATTTTCTGTCAATTCCAGCACCTTGTTTCTGTTGAAACCAATATTAAAACTCGTTTTCCAGTTAAAGTCTTTTGTACTCACATTGACTGTAGTCAAGGTAAATTCCAATCCTTCATTCTGTACTTTCCCTACATTTTTAAAAGCAGAGCCAATTCCCATCGTGAAAGGAAGATTTGCCAGTAACAATAAATCTCTGGTTGTTTTCCTATACACATCTGTAGTTAACATCACCCTATTTTTAAACAATCCAAGATCGTAACCTATATTGGTCTGGGCTGTTGTTTCCCATTTCAAGTCAGGGTTGCCCATTGAATTGAGTTGTGAACCTGTAGAAGTTGCTCCATTGTTATAGGAATACCCCGGTAACACGCCCAATGTGATCTGCGATAAATAACCAAAGTCGGCAATCCTATTGTTACCTGTTAAGCCATAACTTACCCTTAATTTTGCTTCTGATATAAAGTTCATCTTGACAAAGAAATCTTCCTTGTTCATATTCCAGGCGATGGATGCCGAAGGAAAAGTTCCCCAGCGATGACCGGGAGCAAACTTGGAAGAGCCATCAGCACGAATTGAAGCTGTTAACAGGTATTTTGACTTATAGTCGTAATTTACCCTACCTAAAAATGAGGCCAGGCCCCAACGAGAACTCATAGATACAGCAGATAATAAGGCCGACTGATCTAGTCCATCAAGTCCAAGTGCTTCATTTGGCACTTGTGTGGCACTAAATCCATAGCGGCCCGACTGTAAACCTTGCATGGTGTAACCTCCCAATGCAGTTAGGTTATGTCCACCTTTAAAGGTTTTCTTATAGTCTAGTGTATTCTCATTTAACCACGAGTTAGAAACAGCAGTATAGATAGATCCATTTACCCCAAAAGTATTGTAGATACTTCCTCTACTGGTCATAGAATTAAAAAAGGCTTCTGTTTTTCTGGTATTTCTAGTTATCCCGCCTGATATGCGCAGACTAAGATTAGGAGTTATCGAATAGACCAGTACACCGTTAGCAATCAGGTTGTCTGTTATGGCATTTAAGACCTCATTTTTTGCAGAGATCACAGGATTTACCCGATAGTCGGCAAAAAGATTACCTTCTAAGGAAGGGTCTATCAGATTATCCAATAATGCAGCATCGTTATCATTACCTGTAACAGGCCTATAACCCCAAACGGCATAAAAAAGGTTGTTACTATATGACACATTTGAGGTTGGTTCTGATGGACTTACTCCATAAGATTTACTGTTGCTATAATTGACGTTCACGCTAGCTCTCAACTTTTTGCTGATGGTCTGATCCAGGTTCATCCTACCCTGGTAGCGTTGAAATCCCGAATTGATCACAATACCCCGCTGATCAAATATATTTCCAGAAATGGCGTACCTGGTCTTGTCATTTCCTCCCCTTAATGAAATGGAATAATTTTGAACAGGCGCGGTTTGATATATGAGGTCCTGAAAATCGATCCCTTTTACATCTTTGTAACTATCTAAAGTTTTGCCTTGTGTTAGGTAAGTCTGGGGAGCAATTGTTGGATTAAGTTCCAACTGGTACTTCACAAATTCATATGGACTTAACATATCCATTTTTTTAACGACGTTCTGCAGGCCATAATAGGCATCAAACCCAAGCGTAGGCATTCCTGTTTTCCCTTTTTTTGTGGTAATGATGATTACACCATTTGCTCCCCTGGCGCCATAAATAGCGGTCGAAGAGGCATCTTTAAGTACACTGATTGATTCAATATCTGTAGGGTTTATGGAGTTATTCATCCCATCTTCCAGTGGAAAACCATCCACGACATATAATGGCGAATTGTCCTGCGTGATTGAACCGTAGCCCCTGATGACAATGTTATTTACGCCACCGGGCTGACCATCGTTTCCTGAAACGTTAACACCGGCAACTCTTCCTGCCAATGCCTCGTCATAAGATTTAACGGAGGCCTTGTTGAAGTCTTTCATATTAACTTCTGCCACAGAACCTGTCAAATCAGTTCGCTTTACCGTACCGTAGCCAATCACCACCACTTCGTTTAAATCCGTTTTTTTCGGTTTCAATGCAACATTGATGGTCGTTTTTCCAGCGATAGGAAGTTCTTGCGTATCAAAGCCGACCATAGAAAAAACCAGTATCGCATTTTGGTCCTGAACAGTTATTTTGTATGCCCCAACTTTATTACTGGTCGTAAAAATCTGCGAATTTTTCAGTCTAACCGTGGCACCGTATAAAGGCTGATCATCGACATCTCTAACAATTCCCGTGACTGAAATTTGTTGCAGCGATGGAGCGACAGCCATTTTAGGTGTAATTAAAATTGTCCGTTTATCAATTTTGTAAGTAAAAGGCTGGTTTAGAAAGCATTTATTTAAGGCGTCTTCCAAGGAAACATCTTTAATATTAATGCTAATCTGTTTTGCCTTATTGATGAGGTCGACATCATAAAATATGCTATATCCACTTTGGTGACGAATGTCATTCAGCGTTTCTTTCAGTGAAGCGTCTTTTTTATTTAAAGTGATTCTCTGTGCTACCGAAGCAGCACTCAATGCATTCAAGGAGATCAGACAGAGAAGATAGGACAGTCTCATAATCAGCAAAAATTTAGGGTGAAAGTAGCAATACCTCCCGCATCTGATTGCAGTAGTTTTTTTATACATTTGAATGTTAGGTTTCTTAAATATTTGGTTGATTGAAAAGCGATCATTAGGCTACTTAACAGCGGCTACAATTAGCTACAAGTCGGGAGCGGTGGTACGCTCCTGACATTTGTTAAATTCCTATGATTTATTAGGTACCCGTTAATTCATAAGAATCACCCTCCTTCCTTGGATTTTATAGTTAATGCCCCCGGTTATTTTCATGTATTCAAGTAACTCTGTGATGTTCTTATATCTGGACGTGGTTCCGCCGAATTTTTTACTTTGCACGTCGCCCTGGTATTCCACATCAACGTCATACCAGCGACTGGCTATTTTCATTACTTCTTTTATACTTAGGTCTGCAAATACAAAGGATCCTTTTGTCCAACCCATAACTTGTTCGATGTTGGCATCCTGTACGGAAAGGGTGTTTACACCTGATCTTGAAATCCCTTGTTGCCCTGGTTTAAGCAAAGCAGTAACGGTTCCTTTATTTATACTAACGGAGCCCTCAAGTAAGGTAGTAGTTATCGCTGGATCATCCGGATAGGATGAAATGTTGAAATGGGTACCCAAAACTTTAATTTCAATATCACTTGTTTTTACCACAAAAGGCATTGCTTTCCTTTTTGCAACTTCAAAATAAGCCTCACCTTTAAGCTCCACATTTCTTTGCTTACCATTAAACTGTGTTGGATATGTTAAGGAGGATGCAGCGTTCAATAAAACTTTAGTTCCATCAGGTAAAATCACTTCATATTGTCCCCCTCTTGGGATGGTTATGGTATTGAACAAAGTTTGAGGATTGGCATCCTTATTTTCAACCTGATAAGCCAGTTCCCCATTGGCTTTCTTAACAATTTTAGTTGAACCCTGGTTGGTCAATACCCCGTTATCAGCATCCGACAAAACGATTTCCTTTCCGTTACTTAAAGTCAGCACGGCCTTATTTGAACCCGGCGAAATATCATTCCCCTTTAAATTCGCAGTTTGCACTACAGGAGCCGGGGTTTTAGCCTCATAAAAATAACTTCCAACAGCCAATAGCAGCAATATAGAAGCTGCCATGGACCAAATTTTATAATAGTGTTTCCGTTTTGGCTGAACATGCTCTTCTTCTGCATCTATACGGGTTTGAATCTTTTGCAGTATGGATTGCTGAAATTTACTTTCTTCCTGATCAGACAGTTCAAGCTCAGATAGGGCTTCTAATCTTTTATAATATTCTTCCAACAGGCGCTGTTCTTCTTGCGTAGTTTGCCTGTTGATATATTTGTCCAATAAAATTAAAAAGCGTTGTTTTTCCATGGGGCCATTATTGTCCGTTTATTATAAGTATAAAAAACATGGCGACACCCTACGCAAAAAGAAAAAATAATTTAAAAAAATGAGGTATGGGCTTTGATCTGGCTATAAAAGAGATTTCAACGCTAATAATTAATCAGCACAATGAGGCATGAGCTGAGGGTTAAACTGTTGCGAATATGCTTTAATGATTTACTCAAACGCTTTTCTACAGTCTTTTCAGAGATGTTCAGCAAGGCAGCAATCTGTTTATAGGTCATTTGCTCTTCCCTACTCAAACGAAAGGCTTCCTTACAATCATCAGGTAAAGATTCAATAATGTTTTGTAACAGTTCCTGCTGCTCTTTAAAAAGTAAAGGATTGTCGGCAATTATATCAGTGGTAACCAAGGCCAGGCGATTATAAAAAGAATCATCGTGTTTTTGTTCGCGGATCGCCTGAAACACGCTAAACCGGGTGGCTTGCTGCAGATATGCTTTCAAGTTTAAAATTTTTGTTTCTTCACGGCGTTTCCATAAACTGAAAAACACGTTCTGCACGATATCTTCAGCTGCGGCTGTATCGTTGAGGACACGATACGCAGTACGAAAAAGCAGCTTCCAATAAGTATTGTAAATGGTTGTAAAAGCAGTTTGATTCCCCTGCTGCAGTAAAGCAGTTAAATCAGTATCGTCAATATGGCGGTTGTCAACCATTAACTATTAGCTCGTTATTACAATTTGGTTAGAATAGAAATCAATATTAATTATTTTTTCCGGTTATTCGTAACCCACTGCAAAGTATTATCCTCGAGCAAGATGAAAACATCATATTGTTTCAGATGTGCGTCGCATTTCCCCCCTTAACTTGCCGTTATTGTGCATTTGAATGTAGGTAGCATTACATTAACTTTGAATAGAATTTAAGGAGAAAAATTATGGCAGAAAATAAGTTAATAAGAATGGACAATATGGGCATCGTTGTGGAATCACTCGATAATGCCATCCCTTTTTTTACGGAGATAGGCCTAAGACTTGAGGGAAGAGCTACCATTGAAGGTGAATGGGCTGGTCGTGTTACCGGACTGGGAGATCAGCACGTGGAGATCGCCATGATGGTTACCCCCGATGGTCACAGCCGTCTGGAGCTATCGCAATTCCTCCACCCTACTACTGTTTCAGACCACCGTACAGCCCCCGTGAACTCGCTCGGTTATTTACGTGTCATGTTCACCGTTGAAGACATTGACGAGCTGCTATCCAGACTCAGCAAACATGGTGCTGAGCTCGTTGGCGAAGTGGTTCAATATCAGAATTCCTACCGACTGTGCTACATTCGCGGGGCAGAAGGAATTCTGATCGGTCTGGCAGAGGAACTTGGTAATAAACAAACCTAAAATATTCAATCTACTGCTAAATAAAAAGGTCTTGGGATATTAATCCCAAGACCTTTTTATGTGTCCTTTACTGGACTATTCTCGAATCAGTTTTTGGATAAAAGTGTTCTGTATTCAACACTATTTAGTGTTTAGCTCATAATAATGTAGTTTATTAATCCATTCTTTCCATAAATATTGAGCCTTCTGCTGCAAGTGCTCTGATGCCATTTCAAATTCTGTTCGTGTATCAGATGTATTCGAACTATACGCCGTATAGAAACATATATAAAAAGCACTGCGCTCCACTATTTTCTTTGATAAACCTAAAAATCCACGCTCTAAATCTCTCCATTCTACAAGTTCATATCTTATACCTAAGTCTTCGGATTTTAAATGGATGTAAAAAAATGAATCGTATATTTCCTCAGTCTCAGTTCTTTTTGTTCTAAGTTCAAAACCAATGTACATGTCTTTCTCAACCCATGCTGATGACGAAGGCATTTTACTATTGGTTACTAAATTTAAAATCTGCTTTAAATATTTAGCGTTTTCTTCCTTTTCTTTTAAAGGATAATCAAAAAATCTTAAAGGCTGAGTTTTATAAAGCGAAACAACTATTTCATCGAAGTTCTGCCCAGCATTTATTATATTCAAATTAGTTTTAGCATCATCAACTACATCGCTTATATAACCTAATTGAGTGTTAGCAAACTTCTCGGTAATTAGTTTAAAATACTTTTGAGCCTCATTTTTATCGTTTAACCCCAGATGAGCATGAGCCATAAAATAGTAATTAAAACTCTCTGCTTTTTCACTTTGCATTTTTTGATAAACCGGATTGCTAAATAAATTACTTACATAACTGATACTTTGATGGTGCATGCCCTTAGCCATTAAAAAATTGAAGAATACAATGGCCGTATCCAAAACGACACCTACAATTGTTTTATGTTCATCTCCGTTTTCTTCAAATTTTTGGATAGTTTGCTCATAGATTTGTTTTACCTGTTCATGTTTTTCTAATTGTCGGTAAGCAGTTATAAGATAAAACATAACTTTATACCATTTTTCAGCTTCCAGAATATTCTTATAATAATCGAAATTCGCAAGAACTTCAAGACAGAATTTCTCCAGATTCAGGGCACCTTCATTTCTCCATGAGATTTCCATTCCGTTATCTAAGTTTTCCCAAAAAGGAGAAACCTGGTAACCCTGCCAATGTATGTCTGATGCAAATTTACAATCGTCGTTAAGGTAGCTTTTGTGCTGATACCAGGACACTTGCTTAATTACGATGCCCAGATTATTGCAAAGCATTGCAAAAGTATGTGGTTCATTGTTAATCGATAAGCCCTTATTACTATTAAAGTAAGTATCAAATGCATGGTAGCCGGCTAAACCGTATTTTTTTGCCGTTTCATAATACATTTGTGCCGAATAATGATCGCTCTTATCTTGTGCCTCATTGCCCTTTTCCAGATAGGTAGTGAGTATATGATAGCAAACTGCGCCATCAGGATAAATTGGAAAATCGATACTTCGTAAATCTATATTTAAGTCTTCAGCAGTATCATAATACCTTTCAATCGCGACATCCTTTACCTCTTCAACTATTTCATAATATTTGGTCAAAGTATCGAAACCTTTTTTTGCATTCTTATCATTAAAGTAATAGTTGTTACTCAACATCCTCCAGGCTACGGCATTTGTTGGATTTTTTTCAGTTTCATTTATAATGATAGGCAGATATTTCGTCACAAACTCCTGACGGTTTTTATACCCAAATGCTGTTGGCATATCAAATGCAGTGGGATAAAATAAATTAAACAAATTCCAGTGCTTATTTAATTTCCCATGGTTAAACAACTCCTCTATCTTTTCTGCATAGTCTTTACACTCAACGGGGTCTGCTAACTCAAAATGAGCTGACAATAATTGCTCTGCCTCATCAAATCTTTCTGATTCCAGCAAAAGCATCCCAGCCTCATAATTTCTGGACGTCATTTTTGGGGAATGATTAAACGATTTCAGGTAATAATCGATCGCTTTGATTTCATCTCCTTTTTCTTGATGCAGATATGCCAATCGGCAATAAGTATCACCAAAAGCCTGGTCCTGCAAAGCGCAATTATCTTTTATGCCTGCAATATCAGCCAGTTTATTTTCCAAAGTTTCAATAGCAAGATCATTTAACGATAGTTTTTCCAGGTAAATATAGATCAACCAATCATACACTTGAAGCCTACAGGTTATATCGCCACTGGTTTTTAGTATAAGGGTACAATCATCTTGTATGGAAGAGATATTGTCAAAAACAGGGCTGTTATTTATCTTTATGCGCCATAACAATGCATCAAAATGATGCGGTTCTGTGCTTAGTATATTTTGAACTATTGTCAGAATATTTTCGCAGGTGTTTTTGTTTTCAATAGCTGACAACAAATCGTTTTCATGTGAAAAATCAAGCGTGTTATATAATTCTATGATTTGGTTAAGTTCGTTTGAAAAATTTTTCATTGAATGTGCATTTTCTAGGTAGAGGAAGTATAAAAAAACTAATTATCTCTTATAACGGTGATGTATCCTTTAAATTTCCTGATGCTACCCGTAAATTCTATTACATAATAATAGGTATCTTCATTAAGCGGATTCCCATTATAAGTTGCGTCCCAACTATTGTCGTATCCTTTCTTCGAATACAGCATGCGTCCGGCACGGTCAAATATCTTTATTAGGTTATCAGGATAGACGTCAATGTTTTCAACGATCCACTTGTCATTGTAACCGTCTCCATTCGGTGTCACGATATTGTTGGCAATGAGCTTAAGATCCTCGGCAACTTTAATGCTAAAGCTTTCTGTTATGGGACATCCAGTGGCATTCGTACCAGTCACTGTGTAAGTGATATTTTCTGTTGGCCTTACTGTCAATGTTGCCGTGTTCTGTCCGCTGATGATGCTGTTGTCTGCTATCCAAACATAAGACATTGCGCCACTGGCTGTCAGGACTACAATGTCTCCTTTACTGATGTCAGATCCTTTATTACTGGTAATAGCAATTACTGGTAAAGGGTTGACTGTAAGCACAAAGGTTTTTGAATAAGTATTGATGCCTCCATTTGCAGTTCCACCATCATCGGTAACAGTCACGGTAATATTAGCTGTACCCGTTCTTCCTTCTTTTATGCTGTAGCTTAGGGACGTATTGTTTTCCGAACCAGACATTTTTAAGTTTTGGAATAGCGTAGGGTTGTCACTGTTCACACTTAGGCTTACTGCCTGGTTTTTTTCCGGACCGGCACTAATTCCAGTAAGTAGTATTGTTTGCGATGCCCTGGTATAACAGACCGTCGAATTCGAGATGGAGGCCAGGGTTGGTGCTTCATTAACATCAGTTATTGTAATCGTAAATGCTTTTTCTAAGCTTAAACCATACTGCGTTGTAGTTTTTATCCTAATGTTGTACATTGACTTGCTCTCAAAATCAAGCGTATTTTTAGTAAATAATGAGTTGTCTTCTATAGAGAACAAAGCATTATCGGTATCGCCGATTCCCGTAACGAACGAATAAGTATAGGTTGCGGATGGGTCACCTGAAACGGAACTAAACGCTCCGGCTTTTGTTTTGGCAGGCCCATTTTCATAAACAATAGTGCTTTCCATGGTAATGTCAGTCGGTGCACCAGGTTTCACTTTCAGAATGCCGTTGACATATGTAAATTCGTAGTTGGAAGCAACAGCTCCTGAAACCAAAATTGGGTAATCACCTGCCGGGCTTGAGGTTGTTGCAGAAGTACTGGCGCTGGGGGCCTTATCCAGCACTTCTGGTGTCTCGTTGAAAACAAATCCCGCGTATTTCAGGGTTAGTGGCGGATTAGCTGTTCCTGCAAATTTCTCTTTGTTTTCAGCTGTTATGGTAAGCGTCGTTTTATGAATATCCAAAGATCGTGTAACAGGAGTGGCTGGTTTTACAGCTTCGTTTCCTAACTGGGTAGCGATGATCTGAACGCCGCCAGCTTTTAAAATATTAACTGTTTTGCCGCTAATACTTGCAATAGTTGGGTCACTGCTGGTATAGGTTAATGCCAGGCCAGAATCAGAACTTCCTGCCAGATCAAAAGCCTCTTGTCCGTATGTCTTTGCTAAAGGCTGATCAAAGGTGATCACCTGAGAAGCCATCGGTTTTGCAAATATTGAAGGCGACAGCGGACTTTCATTACCTACCTGATCTACGGCAGAAATTCGATAATAATAGGTGGTGCCGTTAATGAGTGTATTATGAAGAAATGTGATTCCGGGAGCAGGTATTGTGGTTAACAAAGTCGTCGGATTGTTTGCCGTACCTGCGTAGATTTTATAGGAGTCAAGATCGCTCTCCGTATTTGCCACCCAAGTTAAACTATTTTCAGCATTACCTGCAATAGCAGCAAAACTTGCTGGAATTGCAGGAGCAACTGCATCAACACGCACATTTGTGGTACTACCAACGCTATTTAGCGCCAAGTTTGCGTTATTACCTCCAGCATCGCGTATTGTGGCAGCATTAAGCCCCAGGCTTGCGCCAAGGGCTATACCATTCTGATCCAGATCGCCGGCAGCGATTGTATAACGGAAGGTCAGTGAATTGCTTCCAGTTCCGCCAACATAAATCGCCGAACGGTTAACACCATCCAATGTCAGACTTAATGACGGGCTGCCTGCCAGGGTGTTCAGGATCACGTTTTCATTATAATTGACAGTAAAATTCAGTTGATCACCACTTTTGTAAACGCCATTGGCTGGTACATTAACTGAAGTGATGACTGGGCCTGAAGCATCGAATGTCAGATTTAGTGTGTTAGAGGCTGTATTATTGTTAGCGCCGATATTTACCGCTACACCTGCAGGCACTTGTATGCTTATCAAACCATCCGCTATCGGTGTGATCAATACAGTGTAGGTAATATTATCCGCAGTTTGGAGATTACTAAGCGTGGCATTTGTCGCCGCTATATCCCCCCGCAGGAAACCAGTCACCGCCTCGCTGAAAGCGATGCTTGCTGTAAAAGCTTGGTTTATCGGTGAAGTGGCCGAAGTGGAGACGACTACCGTAGGGCTGGTTGTATTCACCAAGACGCCAGAAGTACTAGCTATATTATTTAGCGCAAGCAAGGCATCATTGCCTGCCACATCCTTAACTGTACCACCGTTCAGTATCAAAGCACCGACTGAAATTCCGTTCATATCCATATCGCCTGGTTGTATTGTATACCTGAAAGTGAGCGCTGTAGTACCCGTACCGCCGGTATAGACGGCTTGATAAGTTGTTGCTCCAATAACTATATTTACATGGGGTTTCCCGCCTGTTGCGTCTACATTTACGTTCTCATTGAAATTGACACTCAGCTGCAGCATATTGCCGGCGTTGTAAATGCCATTAGCAGGCACAACTACAGAAGTTACTAAAGGTTTTACGCCATCAATGACAATGTTGTGCTGTCCGGCGATGGAGTTCGCACTGCCCGGTACGGGAAGAGTCAATATTGCATTGTCACCTAATGCATTCCGTATAGTCCCGCCATTCAACGATAGCGCAAAAGTGGATGTATAATCCAGGTCGGCACTCAGGTCAGCCCCCTGCACGGTATAATTAAACGTCAGTGTATTGGATCCAGACCCGGAAAAATAAGTCGCCTGTCTGTCCGTGCTTCCTGTCTCCAACAACAGCTTAGGTAAACCACCTGTAATATCAACCATAACCGCTTGGTTAAAGGTGAGCGTTATGTTGATTTCGTCATTTAGGTTATAAATACCATCGGGGGTACTTGTATTTACCGTTACGATTTCCGGATTCAATACATTTACTGCGATATTAATTATGTCGTTGTCTGTCTGCGTACCACCCGATCCCGTTAATCCAAGGTCGCTTGTTGTAATCTGTATACTTGCCGCGCCGGTGTAGCCGTTTGTCGGTCTAAATGTCAATCCCCCAAGGGCAGTGTTAATATTGGAAATGGTACCATTAAAAGTCATGGTGCCATCCGCAGTCCCATCACCTATACTGAAGGACAATCCGGTAGTCCCTGCGAGTGTTATCAGACCATTACTGGCGGTCAATGTAACCGATACTGAACCGCTTCCTGCGTCTACATCACCGATCGAAATAAGGTTACCGTTGCCGGCACTAAAAACCAGGTCGACGTCTTGACCAACCGCCTGAGCAACCGGCACCGAATTAACCGGTGCATCGTTCACCGGTGTAATGTTGATATTGACTGTTCCAATGATGACATTCTGTGGCCCCCCAATGCCGGTATTACCGTTGTCATTGATGGACACTTGCACTACAGCGGCATTAGGGCCGCTGAGATCATGATTAGGCCTAAAATAAATGTTACTGGGAACATTGATGTAATTATTTAAGTCTGTCAAATTGCCCGTAAGTGTCAGATGGTTGGTTAAATGGCCTGTAACTGTTATGCCGGTTCCAGTCGCGATATCAAAAATTCCACCTGTAGCATTTAATGTTAATGTAAGTGCTCCCGATCCTGCATCAGGATCACTTATTGTAGCAGAAGAAATATCGAACGGGTCTTCTGTTGCATCTTCCGTCACAATAATATTTGAAGGCAGTCCTGTAATGGTCGGTGCGTCATTGATCCCTGTAATGGTTATGGTAACCGTCCCTGTAGCACATAGGCTTGGTGCTCCATTATCACAGACCTTGTATATAAAACTATCCGTGCCCGTATAATTTGCGCTGGGTGTATAGGTAAAACCACCATCGGCATTAAACACCATATTTCCATGAACGGGTGCAACAACCAGGGAGGCAATTAGTGGATCACCGTCAGCATCAGTATCGTTAGTCAATGCATTACCGGTTCCTGGTGTATCTTCCATAACCGTAATCTGATCGTTTACTGCCAGGGGTGGTTGGTTAAAGGCTCCAGTCGTTAATAGAACGAAATCGTTGTAACCTTTGAGTTTCGTCTTTGCACTTCCTTCTGCAGCCCACAGGCTTAATAGCATCAACGATAAGATAAACATAGGGATTGTTTTCATATTATCTTGTTTGGTTTGATGTCCAAAGGACACCTGGTTGTGTTGAGAATGTCTTGAAATTCGATCGAGGCTCGAATTTCATCTACGGGCTGTTCCTGCCATTCAAAGATGATGGCGGATAATGTTAACTTTTCGTAATAGTAGGGCTACTGATTCAACATATCGCTTTCAAGGTAGCGCACTGTCATTGGGTTTGATTTTGGGCTGGTGTTTTTACCAGCGATGGAAAAGAGGTTAATAAATGATTGTGTTGACATAATTTTATCTTTAATAGGGTGATTAAATAATAAACTATTCCAAAGGGAGCGAATGGAGATTCGTAAATGGTATAGATGTATATTGGTGAAAGCGATCCAATTAATTTTTGATAATTTGAGATTTGTATTAAAATATAATTTGTTCTAGTTCGAAAGAACTAAATATTGTAAAGGCAATTAATTTCTGTTTGACGGATCTAATTTATGTAATTTTTTTAAAAATTTTCAAGAGAAAATAATACACTAATATTCTTAATGTATTAATAATGATATGTTCCTCAAATGAGTTGCTGCAACGTATAACTCAAGTAATGATTCAGGGGGCTTATACGCCTATAGCTTTACAGTTTTGCGGACAAACTTAAAGGAAGATGAAAGAACAGTTATAATCAGCCATAACTATACACATATATACTTATGGCTGATTATAACCCTAAAGCTTAGCCTCCTACTTTTTTAATTCATCATTAACGATGTTAGCTGCCAGAATCAGGGTATGAAGATATTCGTAAAAAGCGATTAGATTAGCACGTTCATCGTTAGGTAATACAGATCTCTTAGTATAGAAACTTTGTTGGATCATTCTCCAGAGATATTCAAGACTATCATCAAGCGAATATGTTTCAAAAAATTCTTTTATTTTAGTTTTCACGAACGTGTCAAGCTCAGCTTTGGTTCCTGATGGTCTTTTGTGTAGAAATTGCTCGGGTGTATACATATGCTCATATTTTTTAAGTGTTAAAAAAATGAGTCTCTTAGGGATTTAAAGAAAGTTGTAGTGGGTTTTATCGGATAAAACAATGCACTATAGCTGAGCTCTAAATACCGCACTCACCGGCTTACCACAGCCCTGCCAAACGGATTTACAATAGAACCCACGACGCTATAGTGCACTGCGAAAGTACAACAATATTTGTCATGGGCATTAATCTATTGTCTCGTGGCACTATTGTGGTAATTTGTGAGTCGAGACTCTGAATTAATACCTCATTAAAGAAGTATGATATGGTATTGTTGTTTCTTTATTTCATTGGCTATCTTTTTAAGTGATTAGTTGTTGGATCTAAAATGTAAGGTTACAATGACTCTATTTCCTTTTGCTCATCTCCTGCTTGTCATTTAAGCAAACATCTCGATATAATTATTGATAAACCTCGCTAGACTGAAATTTGGTTGAAAACGCAGTATAATTACCTCACGACAAAATTAAATACTGCGGAGCTTGTATCAACTCTTTTATATTTCAGTCTTTTTCACTACGTCAATTCCTGAAAAGGATAAGACAACCTGTATAGCTGTACACGGATAAGATAGTCACCGGTCTGCCTAGTATAAAACTCCAAGTATAGTCCAAGTATACAGCAACTAAATACCAACTTTTTGTAAAAAAATATGGAGTATGATACCTATTTAATTTTTTTTAACTTGAAATTTTGTAATACGCTATCCGAACATTATCTTAGATCAGTTGTTTATTTATAAAAAACATATAGATCATGGCAAAATTC
>NZ_FNEX01000026.1 GCF_900100435.1 Pedobacter sp. ok626
CGTAGTCGTATCCGACTATGCTACTGGATCCAATGGAAACAGGTAAAGACTCGTGTTAAACAGCTTGAGAAACTAGGGGTGAAACCCTATCAAGCCTATCAATGGGGAAATACTCGTAAAGGCCATTGGAGAACGGTG
This sequence comes from Pedobacter sp. ok626, assembly GCF_900100435.1. GTDB lineage: Bacteria > Bacteroidota > Bacteroidia > Sphingobacteriales > Sphingobacteriaceae > Pedobacter. The sequence goes on from NZ_FNEX01000026.1 coordinate 139, forward strand.
CATAGCCCGATCTTGACCCGGACGCTCAACAACGCATTTTTAAAGAAACAAGGGCTACTATGTCTTAAAGAAATAGTAGCCCCTAAAGCTGTTTATGTTTAATGAACCGCCGTATGCCGAACGGCACGTACGGTGGTGTGAGGGGACAGGTAATCAAATAATGATTACCTTCCTACTCTATGCTTGTCTGAATTAACTATTTAGCTAATTCTTCTAATTTTTCTCCTGTAACCTCAGCACGTATTTTTGCTTCGATTTCTTCAGATAATTCTGGGTTATCCATTAACAATTGTTTAACCGCATCTCTACCTTGTCCAAGTTTAGTATCTCCATAAGAGAACCAGGAACCCGCTTTTTTGATGATGTTGAAATCAACACCAAGATCGATAATCTCACCTGTTTTAGAAATACCTTCACCAAACATAATGTCAAATTCTGCGATACGGAAAGGAGGAGCAACCTTGTTTTTAACAATTTTTACTTTTACTCTATTTCCTGCTACTTCGTCAGAATCTTTAATTTGTGATGTTCTACGAATATCTAAACGAACAGATGCATAAAACTTAAGGGCATTACCACCAGTCGTAGTTTCTGGGTTACCAAACATTACACCAATTTTTTCGCGCAATTGATTGATAAAAATACAGCAACATCCTGTCTTAGCGATTGTTCCGGTAAGTTTACGTAATGCTTGCGACATTAAACGAGCGTGTAAACCCATTTTAGAGTCACCCATCTCACCTTCAATCTCTGCTTTAGGTACCAACGCAGCTACGGAGTCAATTACAATTACGTCAATAGCACCAGAACGAATCAGGTTATCAGCAATTTCTAAAGCTTGCTCACCATTGTCTGGTTGAGATATCAACAGGTTATCCACATCAACGCCTAGTTTTTTTGCATAGCCTTTATCAAAAGCATGTTCAGCATCAATAAACGCAGCCATTCCGCCTTTTTTTTGTGCTTCAGCAATGATATGGGTAGCCAAAGTAGTTTTACCTGATGATTCAGGACCGTATATTTCAATAACCCTACCTTTTGGAACTCCGCCAATGCCTAATGCAATATCTAAACTGATAGATCCGGTAGATATAGATTCAATAGGCTCAACTGGATTGTCACCTAATTTCATCACTGTACCCTTACCATATGATTTTTCTAACTTATCTAAAGTAAGTTGAAGCGCTTTTAGTTTGTCTGCGTTTATGCTCATGTTTTTATAATTCTTTATTAAGATAGACATTTAATGTATAGACCTAAATGCTAAATCTGTATGCTAATTATGTTAGCAAATATACTGTGTTTTAATTTTAAATATGCAAATAAAGTTTAAATTATTTTGTGGGCTCCTCCCGATCACTAAATATTTTAGTTATTTTATTGTTTTTTTGGAAATATTTACAGAAATGTGTGATTTCGCAAATACTGCATTTTGGAGACCTGGCCACACAAATGTACCTTCCATGTAAGATCAACCAATGGTGTGCTACATGAATAGTATGCTCGGGTAAATTCTTTACCAGATCTTTTTCTACTGCCAGCGGCGTTTTACCCGCAGTTAAACCAATTCTATTGGCCACTCTAAAAACGTGGGTATCAACCGCCATTGCTGGTGCATTGTATATCACAGAGGCAATTACATTGGCCGTTTTCCTGCCAACACCAGGCATTTTCTGCAATTGATCCACATCAGAAGGTACCTCGTTATTAAATTCATTTAACAGGATATTTGCCATCCCTACCAAATGTTTTGCCTTGTTATTCGGGTAGCTTACACTTCTGATGTAATCAAATACAATATCAGGAGTGGTTTCTGCCAGTGCTTTTGCATTAGGGAAGCGTTGGAATAAAGCAGGCGTAACCTGATTGATCCTTTTATCTGTGCATTGCGCTGATAAAATCACAGCAACAAGTAATTGAAACGGATTATTGTAGTGTAATTCTGTCTCGGCATTTGGTTGCCGGGCAGAAAAATGGGACACAAAAAGTTGATATCTTTCTTTTTTGAGCATAGGCAAACTTAGATAAAAAACGGGCATAAAAAAAGCTGCCGGTTTCGCGGCAGCTTAATGATCTTTTAAAATTACTTGATTCTTGAATAAGCTAAGATCTTAGCAATCGATTCCTCTGAGGGATCTCTTTTGAGCATATCCAATTGAGATTTAATGCTTTCGTAAAACATTGCATCTTGCACTTCAACTTTATCAGTATTTTCCTGATTGTGTTGCGAGTGATCTAAGTTGTTAATTGAAGTAAAGGTTTTCATCATAAGCAGCGGCGCGTATTTAGTTTTAATGAAAAACGCTTAACTGCTTAATTTATTTTCAAATAATTCACTTTGAATTGTAATATATTCTTTACAATTGGAGGAGCCCCTTTAAATCGCTGTTTAAGGCTGAAAATCAGGAGATTTCCTTTACTTTCATCATCTTACGAAGATTATTTAATGCATAACGCATACGTCCTAAAGCTGTATTAATGCTTACATCGGTCAAATCTGCGATTTCTTTAAAACTCAGATCAGCATAATGACGCATAATCAGAACTTCTTTTTGATCATCAGGCAATAAATGAATCATTGCCCTTAAATCAGTATGCGTTTGATCTCTCAACATTTTGTCTTCGGCACTTTCTTCATGAAATTGGAGCAGATTAAATACATCTGTTCCATCGGCACTCGTAATTACTGGTGCTCTTTTCTCACGTCTAAAGTAATCTATAACCAGGTTATGCGCAATACGCATCACCCATGGCAAGAATTTGCCTTCTTCATTATATCTACCCGATCGTAATGTATTAATTACTTTAATGAATGCATCCTGAAATATATCCTCGGCCAGATACTGATCTTTAACCAATAGGTATATGGATGTATAAATTTTCGACTTATGTCTTTTTAAAAGTTCTTCCAGAACGGTTTCATCCCCGTTAAGGTATAACTTAACCAAATCCTGGTCACTCGTTTGTTGTAGTTTCATAGGAGTATCCTTACTAAAATCCCTTGCTTCTTGGTTTCACTTAATCTCTTGCTTCTTTGCTAAAAAATAGTTAGTAGACGTTTTTTTCTATATGAATTCTCCTATTGGTTTGTTAGTTAGTGGTTTGATTTATGGCTCAATATTTCAAAAGAACCATTTTTTTATTACAAAACCATATAAAAAGTGTTAAAAAAAAATAAAAGTGGATTGAGAGCCTTATTTTTGCACTTACTGAGAAAAACCAAAATTCTTTTATTTGGGTTATATTAGCAGTATTCTAGCAAGAAATCAATGAATAAGGAAATCAATAAAGATCCACATAAACATATAATCATAAAGGGTGCCAGAGTTCATAATCTTAAAAATATAGATGTAGCTATACCTAAAAATAAGCTCGTGGTGATTACCGGAATGTCAGGTTCTGGTAAGTCATCTTTGGCCTTTGATACTTTATATGCTGAAGGGCAGCGCCGTTACGTAGAGAGCTTGTCGTCTTATGCCCGTCAATTTATGGGAAGGATGAATAAGCCCGATGTAGATTATATTAAAGGGATCGCCCCGGCAATCGCTATCGAACAAAAGGTAATTACGTCAAATCCTCGTTCTACAGTTGGTACTTCGACAGAGATTTATGATTATCTAAAACTGCTTTTTTCCAGAATAGGGAAGACTTATTCTCCTGTGTCAGGAGAAATAGTGAAAAAAGATACAGTAACCACGGTTGTTGATTTTATTTCTGCACTAGGAGATGAAAGTGTAGTGACCATTTTTTGTCCATTATTTCCTCACAATAACAGATCCTTAAAGGAAGAGCTGGCTGTGCTTTTGCAGAAAGGCTTTTTAAGGGTGTATTATAAAGAGAAGATCCATAAAATAGAGGACATTCTTGAGGATACAGACTTTAAAGACTTCGAGCTCGTAGATGAGCTTACTGTTAATATATTGATCGATAGGATCGTTGTTCACGACGATGAAGAAACTTTAAGTCGTATTGCAGATTCTGTACAGACTGCTTTTTTTGAAGGCAAGGGCGATTGCTATGTGGATTATGAAGGTAAACTGACTCATTTTTGTGACAGATTTGAACTTGACGGTATCCGTTTCGAAGAACCTACCCCAAACTTTTTCAGTTTTAACAACCCTTACGGTGCTTGTAAACGTTGTGAAGGTTATGGAAACGTAATTGGCATTGATGAGGATCTTGTGATCCCAGATAAAAGTAAAAGTATATACGACAATGCAATTGCTCCCTGGAGAGGGGAAAAGATGCGCGAATGGCTTAATAAGCTGATTAAAAGCGCAGATAAGTTTGATTTTCCTATTCACAGATCATACAGTGAATTAACGGAAAAAGAACAAAGATTAATCTGGACTGGTAACAAGTATTTCGGTGGGTTAGACGATTTCTTTAAAGAGTTAGAGGAGCAAACGTTTAAAATTCAATATCGCGTGATGTTGTCCCGTTATAGGGGAAAAACCAATTGTCCAGATTGTAAAGGCTCCAGATTGCGTAAAGATGCATCATATGTCAAAATAGCAGATAAGTCTATCATTGATGTGGTATTGATGCCACTGGAAACCATATTAGACTTTTTTACAAATCTAAAGCTATCTGAAACAGATCAGAAGATTTCTAAACGACTACTAGCCGAAATTGAAAACAGAGTACTTTACTTAAACAACGTAGGATTAGGCTACTTAACTTTAAATAGACTTTCAAATACGCTTTCCGGTGGAGAATCACAGCGGATCAATCTGGCTACATCATTAGGAAGTAGTCTGGTAGGCTCTATCTATGTATTGGACGAGCCAAGTATAGGCTTACATCCTAGGGACACCAATAAGTTAATAGGGGTACTAGAATCACTCAGAAATGTGGGAAACACAGTTATCGTTGTAGAGCACGAAGAGGAAATGATGAAAGCTGCCGATCATATCATCGATATTGGTCCAGAGGCTGGAACGCATGGTGGTAATCTGGTGTTTAGCGGAACCTATGAGGAGATCATTAAAGATGAAAACAGCTTAACCGGACGTTACCTTTCTGGTGAAGAAAAAATAGCGATTCCTACAAGACGTAGAAACTGGAAAGACCACGTTTTAATTAAAGGAGCGAGGGAAAACAACCTTAAGAATATAGATGTAAAAATCCCTTTGGGTGTATTTACAGTCGTTAGTGGCGTTTCGGGATCAGGTAAAACCAGTTTAATCAAAAAGATATTTTATCCGGCTCTACAAAAAGCGATAGGTAATTATTCTGGAGAGCAAACCGGCGCTTACGATGGTATATATGGCAACTACGAATTGGTAAGTCAGGTAGAGATGGTTGATCAGAACCCAATAGGGCGCTCATCAAGATCAAATCCGGTTACCTATGTAAAAGCCTGGGATGATGTTCGCGCCTTATTCTCGGCCTTGCCAGCTTCAAAAGCGGCAGGACTAAAACCAGCAGCTTTCTCTTTTAACGTAGAGGGCGGTCGTTGCGACGTTTGTCAGGGAGAAGGAGAGGTAAAGATAGAGATGCAGTTTATGGCTGATATTTACTTGCCTTGTGAAACCTGTGGCGGTCGCAGATTTAAGCAACAAGTTTTAGACATTACCTATGAGGATAAAAACGTAGCCGACATATTGGACCTTACCATTGAAGAAGCTGTTGCATTCTTTAGCAATGAGCCTAAAATATTACAGAAACTACAACCTTTAGTGGATGTTGGTTTGGGATATGTGCATTTAGGCCAGTCTTCCAATACATTATCGGGTGGAGAGGCGCAACGTATTAAGTTGGCATCTTTTCTAATCAAAGGAAATAACGCCAATAAGACGATGTTTATTTTTGATGAGCCGACAACAGGACTGCATTTTCATGACATCAAAAAATTACTTATTGCCCTAAATACCCTAATAGAACAAGGGAACTCGATCCTGGTAATTGAGCACAATATGGACATGATAAAGTCAGCGGATTGGGTGATAGATATCGGACCTGAAGGTGGAGATAAAGGTGGAAATGTTGTTTTTGAAGGAACTCCAGAGGATCTTTTGGGTGTAAAAGAGTCTTACACAGCAAAGTACTTAAAGGAGCATATGTAGTCAAATCGTTGTATCTTCGCGCATGATTTTTTTAACACTCTTTCTGGGGATCATTTTAAATATGCTAGGTTATATTCCTCCTGGGAATATAAACCTAACCGTAGTTCAGCTTACAATTACCAGAGGTATCAGGCAGGCCTTATATTTTATTGCGGCGTTTTCTACTGTAGAAATCCTTTTCACTTTTGGTGTGATGCGTTTTGTGCAGTGGCTTTCCAGCGAAATTAATCTCGAAAGTACCATCGACGTAGTGATGGTGTTTATGTTTGGTATTCTAGGTGTATTAACCTGGAGATCGAGAAAAGAGATGCCTAAGGAAGATTATTCTAAGAAGGATAGTATTAAGTACGGTATGCTTTTAGGGGTTGTTAACCCTATGCAGATTCCTTATTGGCTATTTGTGGGTACTTATCTGATCTCTCACGAATGGATTGATACAGGTTACCTTTCTCTATCTGTTTTCAGTATAGGGTCGGGGATAGGAGCTGCATTGGCCTTATATGGCTTTGCCAGGTTTGCACAATACATACAAGAGAAATTTACGCTAAGTAGCTATATCGTTAATAAAAGTATTGCACTACTATTTTTCGCCTTGTCGGCCTACCATATTTGCAAAATCACTTATATTCATTTGATTAAATAATACAATTCGTCATACCGGCCTTCACTGGCATGACGAATCGTATAAAATTACTTTAGTAATTCTGGAACCTTTTTGTTGTTCCCTACAATCCAAACAATATCGTCATTTTCAAATACCATATTAGAATCGGGGTTAAGTATGCGCTCACCTTGTCGCTCTATACCTACTACCAAACCTTGTGTAGTTTCTCTAATACCCGAACTCCGTATACTTTGTCCGTAAATTGGGGAGCTGGTATTGACAACAACTTTTTGTAAGGTCATGTCTTTTTTAGGGAAGCTAGCTTCTTCAGCAGTTTCATCCACACTACCTTGGAAAAGTTCCTGAATCATGGCCAGTTGATTATCCGTTCCAATCACCATAACCTTGTCGTTCGGATATAGTCTTTCATCCCTTCCCGGGGTTGGGATCATAATTTTACCCCGCTCAATTAAGGCGATATTAACCCCATATTTTTCTCTGATGGACAATTCCATCAATGTTTGTCCAACTAATTTAGATTCTGGTGCCACCACCAATTCGGCAAGGTGAGTATCCCATGGCAAAATCTCAGGCTGTGCATTTTGCGCTTCACGAGCATTTAAGTTTAGCAAGAAACGACTTTCCAGACGATTGTAAAAGCTTTGCAGTTTCCTCGAAAAGATAAACATTCCAATAACAATCAGTGCGACTGCAATAGCAATGGCTAGCCAGTTGTTATAAAATTGGAAGATTAGAAAGCAAACGAAGAAAATAGCCAATGAAATCCGTAAAGTTTCCAAGGCAACTAATGGACCCCTGGTGTATTTTTTATTGAGCCATAAATGAGAATAAGCCTTTTTCTCGATCCTCCTAATGGCCAATGCCCATAGAAAAGGTGTCATAATAATTAAGGTAATCACCAGACTAAGCACAATACCGTTGTTACCAGGAATAATACCGGTAATAAAGGGTTGTAGGTATTTCGAGCCTAAAACAGCAATTGAAATCAGGATAACAGAGTGAATGATGGTGTTAAATGTGTACGATTTAAGTAGCACTTTCCAGTCGCTCAAGGTCGTAATACCTGCTGTACTGGAACTATATCTGTTTAATCCCTCAACCCATTTTTTAGGTAGATTCCGCTCTAAAAAGTAGTAAAAAGGTTCGGATGCCTTAATTAAGTAAGGGGTAGTAAAGGTTGTAATTGCCGATACCGCCACTGCAATCGGGTAAAGGAAGTCGCTCGTTACTTTTAGTGTTAGTCCCAGCGTTGCAATAATGAAAGAAAACTCCCCAATCTGGGCTAAGCTTAAGCCTGTTTGTACTGATGTTTTAAGCGGCTGACCAGAAACCAAAGCGCCCATACCAGAACTTAAAAATTTACCCAGAATAGTTGCAAGCGTAATTACCAAAATAGGCAGCGCATAGTCAACCAAAATACTAGGGTTGATCATCATACCCACCGACACGAAAAATATCGCAGCAAATAGATCTTTAACGGATTTTGTTAAGTGTTCAATCCGTTCTGCTTGTGTTGTTTCGGCTAGTATTGAGCCCATGATGAAAGCGCCAAGCGCTGGCGAAAATCCTACCTTAACAGCAAGCAATACCATAATTAGACATAAGGCGATAGATACAATCAGCATAGTCTCATCATTCATCAGTTTCTTTGTCGCCTTTAAAAAAGTAGGAACTAAGAATATACCGCCTATAAACCATAAAATAAGGAAGAAGCACAGTTTCAAAATAGAAACAAGCATCTCTGCGCCTGCAAACTGCTGACTTACGGCAAGGGTAGATAATAAGACCAATAATAAGATGGCAACTAAATCTTCTACAATCAATACCCCAAATACCAGCCCCGCAAACTTCTTATGCTTTACGCCAAGCTCTTCAAATGCCCGGATAATGATAGTTGTGGAGGAGACAGAAAGAATACCGCCTAGGAATATGCTATCCATTGTAGACCAGCCCATGGCCTTACCGGCTATGAAACCAATCAACAACATAAATACGACCTCTACAATAGCTGTAATAGAAGCCGATCCACCAACCTTTACCAGTTTCTTGAAACTAAATTCAAGACCTAGGCTAAACAGTAAGAAGATAACTCCAATCTCTGCCCAGATGGTGATGCTTTCATTGTCAGTAACGGTGGGTATAAAATCGATATGCGGACCAACCAGTAGTCCGGCCAAGATATAGCCCAGAACCAATGGTTGTTTTATTTTTTTAAATAGAAGCGTAGTTATTCCTGCAGCGGCAAGTATTAGCCCTAAATCAGTAATTAATACTGGTAAATGTATCATATAAACGTATTTTTTTATTGTGGTATCGTATTATGTTAAAAAGTATTTAGCATAAGGTTTTCACCAAAAAACATGTTTGGGGTACAAATAATCAAATATAAACGAATAGCAACAGTGTGGAAATGAGTTGTAAATCTTAACAGTTAAAACCTGATATTGTTTAAAGCTGCCCTGAATCTCAAAAGATAAAGGATAGTCGAAACCCGATTTTTTTATAGTAGAATGAATAAATGGAGCATCGTCAAAAAGAAATTTTTTAAAGGACGACGAATGCTTTTTACTGGCTTGATAATGAAATGCTCTTGTTGCAGTTTTTTCCTGCTGACGCTTAATTCTTGTTGTGCCACATTCTTTTCCCGAAGCAAATTGCAGGGAGATTAGCTGTATACAAAAAAGTATTATTGCGCTAAAAAGACACCTCATTGCCGTAAATATAGCAAAAAAAGTCCTTTTTTGCTAATAAAAAGGCATGGAATTGAGATTAAGATAGGCTGCTAAAATAGGCTAAAGTGTCTTCCTTGTCTTTTTGTAATTGCACTTTAAGGGCTTCCAATCCGGTAAATTTAACGTCATCTCTTAAAAACTGCAGGAAGGTCATGGTGATGTCCTGTCCATAAATTTCCTGATTGAAATCGAATATATTCACCTCAATATTTCTTGTCATGCCATTGATGGTAGGTCTTTGCCCAATGTAGGCCATGCCTTTAAAGGGTTGCCCATCCATATCAACTGTCACCGCATAAATACCGTCCGCTGGAATCAGTTTGTAAGTTTCTTCAATAAAAAGGTTGGCCGTAGGGAAGCCTATGGTTCTACCAATTTTATCACCTTTGATCACTCTTCCATACAAAGAAAAGTTGTAGCCTAAATATTTGGCAGCCAGGGCTACCTTACCGCTCAAAAGGGCACTACGTATTTTGGTAGAGCTTACCGCAACATCGTTGATATCTTGCTCAGGGATCACCTCAATTTTATAATCATAGGTTTTAGCCTCAGCTTCCAACTCAGGCATTCCACCTGCTCTATCCTTACCAAAACGATGGTCGTAGCCCACAATCAGTTGTTTAACGCCGATCGTATCTACCAGGATATTTTTAATATACTCCTGAGGACTCATGTTAGAGAAATCACGCGTAAAGGGGGTAATGATTAAATGATCTACGCCTAAGCTCGCTAAAATCTTAGCTTTCTCATTAATGGTATTGATCATTTTTAAATCCTGATTTTCAGGATCTATAATTAACCTTGGGTGCGGAAAAAAGGTAAGAATTACACTTTCTCCACCTGTAGCTTTAGCGAGCTCACACAGTCTTTTAATAATCTTCTGATGACCATAATGCACACCATCAAACGTGCCAATGGTAACTACCGCATTATTTAATCTTTTAAATTCAGAAAAGTGATTGTATATTTTCATAAAATTAATGTAAGGCCTGGCGTTTTACCACACCTCCTTTTATATCAGCGATTTGCTGTTGTATTACGAATGCGTCAGGATCTATTTGCCTTATGGCAGTTTGTAGTTTGCCCATTTCCAGCTTAGTTACAACAGTATATAAAATATCTATATCCTTTTTTACACCGTAGCCGCCTTCGCCTTTATAAATGGTTACACCGCGTTTCATCTGGTTAATGATGAATTTTTTAATCTGAACATTCTTCTCCGAAATAACAGTAACTCCGGTATATTGTTCGATCCCATTTACAATATAATCTACCGTATTAGAGGCCGATAAGTAAGTTAAGATAGCATAAAGTGCAGTATCGATGCTTAACAATATCGCTGCGAAAGAGAAGATGACAATGTTTAGGATCAGAATGATGTTACCCACCGTAAGCGTGCTTTTTTTACTGATGTATAAGGCCAAAACCTCTGTTCCATCAATTACACAGCCGCCTCGCATAGCCAAACCAATCCCGCCACCTAAAAATAGTCCACCAAAAAAGGCAATCAATAAAGGATCATGGGTAATGGGTTTAAAAGGGGCTACAACCAATAAAATAGCAAGTATTGATATGGCAACAGATGTTTTAATGGCAAAAACTTTACCGATTTGTCTGTAACCTAAAATAACAAAAGGAATGTTGATGATCACAATCAGATAAGAAAGCTTAAGGCCTGTTACATTGCTAATCAATAGCGAGATACCTGTTACTCCACCATCAATAAAACCACTAGGGAGCAAGAAACTTTTTAAGCCAAAACAAGCCGAAACAATGCCACATATAATTAAAAATACGTTTTTCGCAAAGTTTAATTTCTTTGGTTTTGTCTGCCCCCGCATAGTTATGCTTTTTGTTCCCTAAGATAATCAACAAGATCCTTTACTTCGTAAGCATTTTCCAATAAAAAGTTGCCACTTCTGGTACGCACCAGTTTAGATAAGTAGGCTCCGTTGTTTAATTGCTTTCCAAAATCAGAAACCAGTGATCGGATATAGGTCCCCTTGCTGCATACAATTCTAAAATCAACTTCTGGTAATTCAATTCTGGTAATTTCGAAAATCGGAACACTTACATCGCGCAGACGCAATTCTGGTTCTTCACCTCTACGGGCCTTCACATACAGGCGTTCACCATTTACCTTTACAGCAGAGTGTGCGGGTGGGTATTGTTGTATATCGCCAGTAAACGGAGCTGTAGCAGCGCGTATTGCTTCTTCAGTAAGTCCATCCAATGGGAACTCCTGGTCGACTACCGTTTCCATATCAAAAGAAGGGGTAGTGGCGCCAAGTATCATGGTTCCGGTATATTCTTTTTCTTCTGCTTGGAAGGTGTCTATTTGCTTTGTTAGTTTTCCTGTGCAAAGGATCAGTAATCCGGTTGCCAGTGGGTCTAAAGTACCCGCATGGCCAACCTTTAATTTTAATGGTTTCAGGGAATTTCTAATTTTTCCTACCACATCAAAGCTAGTCCATTTATAGGGTTTGTTGATTAGTAGTAATTCTCCTTCGGCAAAATTAAATTCAGGAAATATTTTTTTTATAGGTTCTTCTTGTTGGTCTGTCATTACAATACATTCATTTCAACCCCTGAATAATAAAGTGCAATCAATACTACACCTATTATTATCCTATACCAGCCAAAAATTCGAAATCCGTGTTTAGATAAGAAGCCAATAAACGATTTAATCGCTATAATGGCCACAATAAAAGCAATAAGGTTACCAAACAATAATAATTTAATGTTTTCTGTATTTAACAAGTGGTAGCCTTTTAATAATTTGTATCCCGTTGCTGCGCACATAGTAGGTACAGCAAGGAAAAAAGAAAATTCAGCTGCTACATGTCGGGTTAGCTTTTGTTGCATACCGCCAATAATGGTAGCTGCACTTCTGCTTAAACCTGGAAAAATAACAGCCAAAACCTGAAAGCATCCAATTTTGAATGCATTTATATTGGTGATGTCTTTTTCGTTATGGATGGTGTGATTTTTAAACAATTTGTCAATAAATAACAGGACAAATCCACCTAGTAACAATACTACAGCAATAAAAAGAGGGTTGCCTAAAGTATTGTCAATAAAGTCGTTCAATAAAAACCCAAAAAATAAAGCCGGAATAACGGCGATAATTAGTTTTACATAAAACTGCCACTTACTGAAGTCAAAGAATTTCTTCCAGTAAAGGACAACAACAGCTAAAATGGCACCTAGCTGGATGGCTACTTCAAACAATTTAACAAAATCATCCTTACCAATACCCATAAAGGAACTGGCAATTACCATGTGGCCGGTTGATGAAACAGGTAGAAATTCTGTTAATCCTTCAATTACGGCCAGAATAAAAGCCTGCAAATAATTCATCAGATGTGCTTATTTTTTTAAAATGGCATAAACACCGAAGCCAAAACCAAACAAAACTACCATTGGTGCCAGTAAGGTTTTTCTGAAGTCATAAATATCAGTGGTTCCTATCATCAGGATAAAGCCCAACGCAACGATCGCAATGCTGATCAATAACAACTGATAGTTTTTTTTGGTGAAAACAAGTTCACTTTTGGCGCCCTGAGTTGCAGGGGAAGATTTTTTCTCGATCATTATCTGTAAAGGTCGTAAATTTTTAAGTTTAAATATTTGCTCACTGCAAATGAGGTGCTAATGGCGGTGATAAATACACCTACGCCAATCAGACTAGCCAGTACTATTCCAAACTCAGTGTAATTCCTTAAAATAATCATTTCAGGGATTTCCTTTTGTGCATAAAACAAGATGCCGAGTAGAATTAAAATAGCTATAAAAGCAGCAATTAAGCCGTGTAAAGCCGCAACCAAAATAAATGGCTTACGTATAAAGTTTCTGGTTGCACCAACCAATTGCATACTTTTAATTAAAAAGCGCTGCGAATAAATGGCCAATCTAATGGTGTTGTTAATTAAAGCCACAGAAATGATCAACAAGATAGCCGCGAAGCCTAATATGATTAGACCAATGGTATTGATGTTCTTATTTACCATATCAATTAATGAACTCTGATAAATCACCTCTTTTACGATTGGATTTTTAGCAATACTGGCTTTCAGTGCATCAATGCTTTTATTGTTCGCATAATCAGCTTTTAAATACACATCAATGGTAGATAGGAGTGGATTATAGCCCAGGAAGTTTACAAAATCCTCACCCAAATCATTGGTTAAGTTTCTGGCGGCCATTTCTTTATTCACGTAAACTGTGCTTTTAATGGCCTGATTTGCATTCAGTTCCTTTTGAAATTGCAAAACTGCAGTCTCTTTAGCACCTTCATCTACGATAATGTTCAGGACAATATTTTCTTTTACGTAATTAGAAAGGTTCTTGGCATGTACTAATATTAATCCAAGCATACCCAGCATCAATAAAACAAGGGCAATACTGAATATTGTAGATATATATATGGTTTTTGTCTTCTTAGAAGCATCACTCACTTCAAATTCTTCCATGTAATTGTATTTATGTTCTGCGAAAATAAAAAATATAAGTAACTAATGTACAAAGCTAGAACGTATTTTCATTAGAATATATTTTCTTTTCATTGGATAGCTGCTCGTTTAGGTAGCTTTTGGACCATGCTTATTGAGCAAAGCATTAGTCGAACTGTAATAAAACTCATTGTTGTGTAACATTTTTGTACCAAAGCAATCTTTTTTGCGTTATTATCAGAACAAAATGCTTATTGAAAACCTTAAAAATCATTCCCAAATGAAAAAACAAATTACTTTCGCAATCGGTTTATTATTGATTTTTGCAACTATAACGAGTTGTAAGAAAGACGAAGGAACACAACTTAGAGACAATGTAGTAGGCCGTTGGCAAGTTGCCAAAGTGGAAACAACTGTTGTTGGCTCAACAACGGTTACTTACACAGGTGTGTCGACAGATTACTTTGAATTTCGTAACAATGAGGCCAATGAAGTAGTGATCAGTTTTAATGGCATTAACACAACAGGGATTTATAATGTTCTGGTAGGTGAGCGTATAAACATCACTTATAATGGCAAATTGCGTATTGGGCAGATCACCACAGGCACGGCTAATAAACTTGAAATTACAGCAAATGTTGAAGGAGCTACGCCGCAAACAACGGAAAAATATTACCTAACCAGGTAGCAGATTTTACATAATGAAACCTTCGGGGCTGCTTGGAATATTCCGGCAGCCCTTTTTTGTCAACTTTAAAATCCTTTATATTTGCCTTGAGCCTGGCTCCTAAAATAATGATCAGGCATAAGATGATTAAGCAAGAAAAGCCCGTATTCTTTTTTCGTAATGTTTTAAAATGGATGAGCTTAATCCTGATCATCGGTGTGGCTGCGGGATCACTATCTGCACTCTTTTTAACGTCACTAAATCTTGTTACCACTTTTAGAGATCAGCATACCTGGTTGCTATATTTATTGCCTTTTGCCGGTTTCGTGATTGGGCTCTTGTACTATCATAAAGGGAAAGGGGTAGAGCGGGGAAATAACCTGGTGTTTGATACCGTGCATAACCCTAAAGACGTAATTCCATTCAAAATGGTGCCCTTAGTGCTTATTGGCACGCTCTTTACACATTTGTTTGGTGGATCAGCAGGCAGGGAAGGTACAGCTTTGCAAATGGCGGCGGCTACTGCAGATCAATTACATACCCCATTTAAACTTAATGCTAAAGATCGGGGGATATTGCTCATTGCCGGTTTGAGTGCCGGTTTTGCATCAGTTTTTGGTACACCTTTGGCCGGTATTGTATTCGGGATGGAGGTGCTCTTACTTGCCAGAATCCCAGTAAAGGCTATATTTCCAGCTGTAGCCTCCGCCTTTATTGGTGCTTACGTTACCGAATTATGGGGGGTAGGGCATACGCATTATCACATCGCTTATATCGAACCACTTTCTTTAAGGACTATTGTGTACAGTGGCTTGGCTGGCGTAGCATTTGGCGTAGCTGCTATTTTATTTGTGAGGCTCACGGATGGCTTATCGCATTTGTTTAAGAAAATTAGTTATGCGCCTTTACGCCCATTTATTGGTGGTATTATTGTAATGTTATTGTTTTTAATACCGGGTACCTACAAGTATGCTGGATTGGGTATTCCAACCATTTTGGAATCTTTTAATTCGGCTTCACAGACTCAGGATTTTGCGCTTAAAATACTATTCACTGCAATTACCCTTGGTGCGGGTTTTAAAGGTGGCGAAGTGACACCACTTTTCTTTATCGGAGCAACTTTAGGTAGCATGCTATCGCTGTTTCTTCCCCTTCCTGTGGGCTTGTTGGCTGGAATGGGATTTGTTGCTGTATTTGCCGGCGCGGCCAAAACGCCATTGGCTTGTTGCATCATGGCTATGGAGTTGTTTGGCATTTCATGCGGTATATATGTAACCATCGCATGCCTTGTTGCCTACTTTGTTTCGGGCCGACATAGCATCTATAATGCAACCGAGAATAAGGATCCACGGCACTTCCTATTTGGTAAAATCAAGTATTCTTATTTTAGTAAAGCTTAACTAATAGCCTATTTTGTAAAAGCGTTTCGCTAACTACCTTTATTTCTTTATTTTCGCGCTACAAAAAGGAATAGCATTAATGGATTACCAATTTAAAGAAATAGAGCAAAAGTGGCAAAAATTCTGGGCTCAGAATCAAACGTTTAAGGCAGAAACTGAATCTGCTAAACCTAAATTTTATGTGCTCGACATGTTTCCGTATCCTTCAGGAGCGGGATTACATGTTGGTCATCCGCTAGGCTATATTGCTTCTGATATATTTGCGAGGTATAAA
Source organism: Pedobacter sp. ok626 (assembly GCF_900100435.1). Taxonomy (GTDB): domain Bacteria; phylum Bacteroidota; class Bacteroidia; order Sphingobacteriales; family Sphingobacteriaceae; genus Pedobacter. The sequence continues at coordinate 16,356 of NZ_FNEX01000026.1, forward strand.
AGACTGAAGGGCTTTAATGTGTTACACCCGATGGGATACGATTCTTTCGGCCTACCGGCAGAACAGTATGCGATCCAAACCGGACAGCATCCTGCTATAACCACCGAAACCAATATCAATACTTATCGTAAGCAATTGGATGCAATCGGCTTCTCTTTTGATTGGAGTAGAGAAATTCGTACAAGTGACGCGACCTATTATAAATGGACGCAGTGGATCTTTATGCAGTTGTTTAATTCATGGTATAATCTTGAAAATGATCGCGCAGAAGATATCACTAGCCTGATCGAAAAATTCAATGCCTCGGGTACTGCTGATGTTAAAGCCGTTTGCGATGAAGATGTAAAAAGCTTCATGCCAAGCGACTGGTCGACTATGTCACCTCGTGAAAAGCAAGAAGAGCTTTTGAAATATCGGTTAACATTTTTAAAAGAAAGCACAGTAAACTGGTGCGCTGCTTTAGGTACTGTGCTGGCTAATGATGAAATAAAGGACGGTTTTTCTGAACGCGGCGGTCATCCGGTTGAGCAGAAAAAAATGATGCAGTGGAGTATGCGCATCTCTGCTTACGCCGAACGCTTGCTGCAAGGATTAAATACGATCGACTGGCCAGAGCCTGTTAAGGAAATGCAACGCAACTGGATCGGCAAAAGTGTTGGCGCAAGCGTAAGGTTTACTATCGAGAAATCGGCAGAGCTTGAATCTCAAATCTCAGCGCTTAAAGATGATTATATTGAAGTTTTTACCACACGTGTGGATACCATATTTGGTGTTTCTTACCTGGTGCTTGCGCCGGAGCATGAGTTAGTTGCCCAGTTGACTACAGCTGCACAGCAAAACGACATCAATAATTACATTGCCCAAACTAAGAAAAAATCAGAGCTTGATCGTATGGCTGATACCAAAACGGTATCGGGAGCCTTTACAGGAAGCTATGTGATTAACCCAGTGAGCGGTGAGCGCATCCAACTTTGGATTGCAGATTATGTATTGGCTGGTTATGGTACGGGTGCCGTAATGGGTGTGCCAAGTGGCGACCAACGCGATTGGTTGTTTGCCAGCCATTTTAACTTGCCAATCGTACAAATTCTGGATGCTCAGCAAGATATAGAACATCAGGCTGATGCCACCAAAGAAGGAAAATATATCAATTCTGGTTTCATTAACGGAATGAATTATACTGAGGCTACTGCAACTTTAAACGCATGGCTGGAAGAAAAAGAAGTAGGTAAGGCTAAGATCAATTACCGCATGCGTGACGCTATTTTTGGTCGCCAGCGGTATTGGGGAGAGCCAATTCCGGTGTATTTTGATTATGGTTTACCTTATTTGATTAAAGAAGGTGAACTGCCTTTGAGGCTGCCAGAAGTTGACAAATATTTACCTACCGAAACTGGTGAACCGCCATTGGCAAGAGCCGAAGGTTGGAAATATGAAGATAGATACTCGTACGAACTAAGCACGATGCCGGGATGGGCAGGTTCTAGCTGGTATTGGTATCGCTATATGGATGCCGATAACTTTTCGGACTTTGCAAGTGAAGAGGCTATAGAATACTGGAGAGATGTGGATTTGTATATCGGTGGTTCGGAACATGCTACAGGTCACCTTTTATACAGCCGCTTCTGGAACAAGTTCTTGAAAGATATGGGACATGTAAAAGAGGAAGAGCCTTTCAAAAAACTGATCAATCAGGGGATGATTCAAGGCAGAAGTAATTTTGTGTATCGTGTGATTGATGAAGAGGGAAGAGGCACAAATACTTTGGTTTCTTATGGTTTAAGAAAAGACTATAAAACTTCTGCATTGCATGTTGACGTAAACATTGTTGACAATGAGATCTTAGACATCGAGAAATTTAAGTTGTTTAGACCTGAGTTTGCGAATGCTGAGTTCATTCTTGAAAACGGTAAATATATCTGTGGTGTAGAGGTTGAAAAGATGTCTAAATCTAAATTCAACGTAGTTAACCCTGATGTGTTGATCGAGAGCTACGGAGCTGATACGCTACGTATGTACGAAATGTTTTTAGGCCCGCTAGAGCAAAGCAAACCTTGGAATACCAATGGTATTGAAGGCGTGTTTAAATTCTTGCGTAAGTTTTGGCGTTTGTTCCACAATGAGAACTGGACATTCCATGTAAGTGATTCTGTACCTACTAAAGCTGAGTTAAAAGCGCTACATAAGATCATTAAAAAAGTGCAGGATGATGTGGAACGTTTCTCGTTCAATACATCTGTTTCGAGCTTTATGATTGCTGTAAATGAGTTAACCGACCTGAAATGTAAAAATCGTCAGGTCTTGGAAGATCTGGTTGTTGTTCTTTCTCCTTATGCACCGCACATTTGTGAAGAACTTTGGGTACTATTAGGACATGAAGCAGGTAGTTTATCTTATACTGCTTATCCAACTTTTAATCCTGCACATTTGGTAGAGGATGAGTTCAGTTACCCTGTTTCTGTAAATGGTAAAACGCGCTTAAATTTAAGTCTGAGTCTTACTTTAGAGCCTAAAGAGATTGAAGAAAGGGTATTGGCTAACGAAGATGTACAGAAATACCTGGAAGGCAAGACACCGAAAAAGGTGATTGTTGTGAAGGGAAGAATTGTGAATATTGTAATATAAAATAATACTTCTTGTGAAAAGCTTCTAGTGAAAACTAGGAGCTTTTTATGTAATATTCCAAGCCAATTATTTGGTTATAAAGTGGCTATTTCTTCTATGGTGAGTCCAGTGGTTTTAGATATGATACTTAACGAAATATTTTCATTTTTTAATTTGATGGCCATTTCTTTACGTTCTTCTATGCGCCCCTCTATACGACCTTCTATATGCCCCTCGATACGGCCTTCAACAATTCCCTCAACACGTCCCTCAACACGTCCCTCTATGCGTCCTTCTATAAGGCCCTTTTCTCGGCCTTCGTCTTTCGCATTTTCCATCACGCTATAGTTATCCCGTTGTATTTTTAATCTTTGATTATATTCGCACATTTCTTCTCGCGTTAAATTGCCCACTTCAGCAAGCTCAAATACTTTTTCGTATTCTGTATTGCCTACCAAAGATAGCGGTATTTCAGATAATTTTTCTAGGTTATTTAAGATGTAAAGCCACTGATCCAGTTCAGTTTCCAATTCAGTTTCCAGTTTTTTAAATTTAGGCATCTCTATAAAAGTATACGACAACTTTGAATAAAATTCTTGGTGCGTATTGTTGTCCATTAACCTAATATCATGTATAAAATGATCCGGGTGGCTGTCGTCGAAATTAAAATTCATTATCCCTATAAAGAATACTTCAGGAATCTCATAATCCCAATCTGCAGGTACACCGATGCCCTGCTCCTGAATCAGATTTGCGGTATAAAAAATACTTCGGTCTTTAAAGTTTTTAGGTTTTGCTTTCTGCATTTCTACGATAAATTTTTCACCCCTGTCGCCAGTACAGAGTAAATCAAATACTGTTTTCCTATAATCCTCACCGGACCCTTTAAACTCGGTATTATTATACTGAATATCAACAATTACTTTCCTTCCTTTTAGCACCTGATTGATAAAACTGATTAATAGGTTTTTGTTGTGGGCTTTACCAAAAATGTGTTTAAATCCAAAGTCGCTATAAGGATCAATATAGCGTGCCTGATCCTTATTACTTATTGGATCGATGGATCTTGTAATACCTGTTTCTTCGCTCATTTTTCCTTTATTATTTCAGCAAACCTCTCGAGATAATTCATGATAAACTTCACTGCGCTGAAATTTGGTTGAAAACGCAGTTTAATCGTGTTTAGCCAAAATAAAATAACGTAAAGCAACAAAAGCGGGTACCAGTCTGACTCTACTCTAAGGCAACTTAATTCATGGTGTATTAACGGATATTAACCGGAAGCTACTCGGCTCCAGCCGGGTAGTTTCCGAGTAATGTCCGAGTAACGTCGGGGTAATGTCCGGGAATATAGCGGATTCAAACGGTTAATTATAAAGCAACTTTCTTGAGGTGATTTCGGGTTTTTAAGTTTTAAAAGATTAATTTTTCTTTTTGGTATAGTTTTGACACATGTTATATCTAGGGTCATCGATTTAAATCAACGAATCTAGGCGTAACAACTAGACCAATTAGGTTGGTTTTTTTAATTCATCATTAACGATGTTAGCGGCTAGAATCAGCGTATGAAGATATTCGTAGTAAGCGATCAGATTAGCACGTTCTGCATTAGGTAATATGCGGCGGCTCTTGGTATAAAAACTCTGTTGGATCATTCTCCAGAGATATTCAAGACTATCGTCAAGTGGATAAATATCAAAAAAATCTTTTAATTTAGTTTTTGCGAATGCGTTAAGCTCAGCTTTGGTTCCTGAAGGTCTTTTGTGTAAAAATTGGTCGGGTGTATACATATGCTCATTTTTTAAGTTTAAAAAAATGAGTCTCTTGGAGATTTACAGAAACCTATAGCAGCTTGATTTTATCGTGTAAAACGAAGGTGCACTATAGCGAGCTCTAAATACCGCGTTTACGGGCTTCTGACGGCCTTACCAAACGGATTTACAATAGAGCCCATAACGCTATAGTGCACCGTCAAAAGTACAACAATATTTGTTATGGGCATTAATCTATTGTCTCGTTGGTTTAATTGTCAGAATTTGTAAACCGAGACTCTCAATTAATACCTCATTTAAGAAGTATGATCTGTTATTGTTGTTTCTTTTATTTCATTGGCTATCTATTTTAGGTTATTGGCTTTGGAACTAAATCTATTGTAAGATAATCAAAGTAATTTTATAGAACATAATTATCTTGTAAGATTATTGTAATGTTTTTGTGTAAAAATATTGAAGTAAATTACGATATTTTGATTTGATAAATCACACGCTTGTGACAGATAGTAAAACACTATAATAGCCTAGAGCAATTAAAATGAAAAATGATTGAGATAATACTGAAATAAACCAAAATTTCTATCTAAATTTAGAATAGCACCAATATTATTAACTTATGTACAGCTCCTTACTGCTTCGGCAGGTATCAATAACCGTTTTGGTTATGTTAGCTGTCAACCCAATTTATGCACAAAAAAGTACTGCAGGTGGCTATGCCAAGGAAGCGGTATTCTCAAAAGAGTCTGCTGTTAATTATCTTCCAGATAAGATTATCGGTAAATGGATCACTGAGAAGAAAAATCTCATTGTCGAAATTTATAAATCAGGCCTTGAATTTAAAGCGAAAGTTCTATGGTTTAGTGATGGAGATGAATTAACTGAGCCTATTGATAGTAGGACGGATCTTAGAAATCCTAACCCTGCATTAAGAAGTCGGAAGCTACTGGGAATGGAAGTATTAAAACAGCTTAAGTTTATAGAAGAATCAAATAGTTGGGAAGAAGGTGTCATATACGACTCGCTGAGTGGCAAGGAATGGAGCTCCTGTGCTTTTTTTACAGATAATGGGCATTTGCGTGTAAAAGGTTACTGGCGATTCAAAATGCTCTGTAAAAGCCTGGATTTTTTGCCTTACAAAGGCTGCATCAAAATAATTGCTAAATAGGCCAATACACCGTAGAGAAATTGTGTAGCATTGTGTAACAATTCCAATGTTACAGCTACTAATTGATGTATGAAAGCCTATCTAAAATATTTCGCCTTTTTATTTGTAGTAACCGCACCAGTTTTTAGCGCAAATGCACAGTTTTCGCTTGGTGGGGCAACTAAGCCAACAGTAACAGGTCGGATTACAGCAGTAATCCTTGATTCCCTAACTAAAAAGCCTATAGATTATGCAAGTATCTCCCTGTTTAAGGTAAAGGACGGCAAATCGGTGAATGGTGGTTTAACAGATGATAAGGGAAAGGTAGTGCTGCAAAATGTTGCCCCAGATGATTATAAGCTGACGATTGGTTTTATGGGGTATAAAACTAAAACAACACTGGTAACAACTACTGTTGGAAAACCAGATCATAATACAGGTATAATTTACATTAGTCCTACAGCTGGTAATTTAAAGGAGGTAGAAATTACAGGGCAAACAGCACTGATTGAAAATAAGATCGATAAACTGGTTTACAATGCGGAGCAGGACATTACCAATGCAGGTGGTGATGCTACCGATGTGATGCGTAAAGTACCGATGCTCTCTGTAGATATAAATGGGAATGTTCAGTTACGTGGTAGTTCGGTTAGGGTTTTAATTAATGGAAAGCCCTCGGGGACTATGGCGAATAGTGTTGCTGATGCCTTGAAGATGATTCCTGCAGAACAGATTAAAAGTGTTGAGGTGATTACTAGTCCATCGGCCAAGTATGATGCCGAGGGTTCTGGTGGGATCATTAATATTATTACCAAGAAAAAAACGGCGGAAGGGACGAGTGGAAGCGTAAATGCAACTGCCGGTACACGCTCAAATAATGGATCTTTTAACTTAAATGTTAAAACAGGACGTTTAGCGGTAAATGGTAGCTTAGGTTTAAATCAGGCTTACCCACAAAATTCGAAAGTAGTTAATTTTAATACTTCGACGATTGAAGGAGTAACGAATACGGTTTTACAAGATGGTTATTCTAAGTGGTCTAGGGTGGGGTATAATGGTAGCTTGGGCTTGGATTATGATTTCAATGGATACAATAATATTAGTACCACGGCCAAACTGAATCGTTTTTCTAATGGTGGTCCGGGTAGTTCATTGATCACGAGAAATGGTATAGTGTCTACCAATATAAGGGATATGGACATGAGCTTTAATAATCTGGATTGGAATGTGGACTACAGAAAAACTACTAAACGGGATGGTGAGGAGTTTAGTGTTTCAGCGCAACTATCTGCCGGGCGTAACGGTAGCGACTTCAGCAATAGATTTCTCAGTGAGGGGCTTCCTGACCTGATTGTGTTGGGGCATAATACGGGTAAAAATAATGAGTATACCGTGCAAAGTGATTATGTGTATCCTTTTAGTAAAACAACTGTTTTAGAAACCGGTGTCAAGGGCATCTTCAGAAATATCATAAGTGATTTTGATGTGGCGGAGCAAGATTTTGATTACGATCAAAATGTGGCTGCAGCCTATGGTGTGCTAGGTTTTAAATTGACTAAAAAGATAACCGTTAAGGCAGGTTTGAGAGCCGAGTACACGAAAATAGATGGAGTGGCCGGTCACACATTAAACTTTGATAACGATTATTTTAACTTGTTTCCGAGTATGGTGATTTCGCGGACCTTAAAAGGAATGTCTACCCTTAAACTGAGTTATAACCGCAGGGTACAACGTCCAAGTTTATTCTATTTAAATCCTTTCAGAAATCAAAGTGATGTGTTTAATCCAATTGAGGGTAATCCAAAGTTAGCTCCCGAATTGACTGATAATATAGAGCTTGGTTATTCAACCTTTATTAAGGGATCGGTAATTACAGCTTCGGTGTTTTATAAGAATACTCAGGATGTGATTGAGAGTTTTATACGGCCAATAGTTGATGATGGTGTGGGTAAAAACCTGACGACTTATATAAATGTGGGAACTAGCCGTTCATATGGTTTTAATGTGTTCGGCTCTTATAATCCAAAACCTAAATGGACTTTAATGGCCAATTTGGGTTTAAATACGTATGAGGTTAATAGTAGTGACAAGGATATAAGTACAGGTACATTTTTAAATTATACTGCATTTGCGCGATCGGCCTATGCTTTGCCTAAAGGTTGGACTACTGAGCTTTGGGGAGTGATTAACGCGCCGAAACGTACTTTTCAAGGTAAGACTGATATGATGTATTTTTATGGTGCTGCGGTAAAGAAAGAGATTTTGAAGAAAAAAGCGACTATTGGTTTAAATGTTTTGAATCCTTTTAATCGGGATTTGAATATAAAAACGACAAACATCACAGCCAATTCGTTTAATCGCAGTGATATCCATTACCCTTTACGCTCTTTTGGGATAAACTTTAGTTATAAGTTTGGTAAGATGAATTTTGACGCTAAAAAGAAGAAGGTTAATAATGATGATGTGAAGAAAGAGGATCAACAACAAGGCGGTGGCGGCACCGGTGGCGGAGTTGGCGGATTGCAGGGGAATTAGCCGGCTAGTTTATTTTTTTTAAATATTGTTATATTGCGTTCTTATCTTATTTATGGATAAGAACAAATATGGCAGTTCAGGGTGGTATATATGATTTGGCAGGTGAAAAGCTATTGCTCCAACAGATTGCGAGAGGGGATGAGGCTGCTTTTAAGTTAATTTTTGATAGCTATAAAGGCATAACTTTTACCTTTGTTGTAAATTTCATCCATTCTAAAGCTGATGCGGAGGAAATTGTACAAGATACTTTTTTGGGTTTATGGCAAAACAGGGACAGCTTGACGACTGTTGAACATCCTCGTAATTATATTTATACCGTAGTTCGGAATAGAACTTTGCGTTATCTAAGTAATGTTGCCAGAGATGAAAAGATGATGAAAGTTGTTTGGGCGAATATGCAGGAAGAAATTAATCCAACAGAAGAGGCTTTACAATTAAAAGAAAGTCAGGCCTTAATCAATCAGGCACTTTCTATACTATCTGAGCAAAAGCAAAAGATTTTTAAAATGTGCCGTGAACAAGGCATGAGCCATGAAAATATTGCTCTTGAAATAGGTCTCTCCAAGAGCAGAGTGAAAAATATTATGGTGGAGGTCTTACATTTTATAAAAGTATTTCTATCTCGCAATTCGTTGATTATTATCTTTCTTGAGGTTTTTTATCTTTTTTTTAAAAATAATTCAATTTAAACGGTCCTTCTTTCGATTCCATGTATCTATAAGGATATATCCACACCAACAGTGGTCGTATATTTTTGATGGAAAGAACAAAGGAGCAGTTTGAAACCCTGCTAAATAAATATCTAGATAAATCTTGCAGCCTTGAGGAACTAAAAAAACTGTTCTCCTATATAGACCTACCTGAATATCGGGAGAGGTTGGAAATAGTAATGGATGAAAATTACAAGACATTAGTACCTGGAGCAGAAGTTGATGCTATAAACTGGGACGAGATGTTTAGTTCCATTGTAGAGGATAGAGCAAAAGGAAAGGTAAGGTCATTATGGTTGCCTATTGCTGCGGCAATCATTGTGATGTTATCGGTTGGGATTTTAACCTGGGATAACCAACAGCAGAAAAAGCAGAAAACATCAACCGTTAGTATTAAAAAAGATATTGCTCCTGGGGGCAATAAAGCTGTGTTGAAACTAGCTGATGGGACTGAAATTGTGCTTGATGGGCATAGTACTGGTATGCTGGCCGATGAGGATGGAACAAAGATCAGCAAAACCGCAGAAGGAATGTTGCTGTATGATGCAGCTAAATCTGATGGTGATGAAACGCTTGTTAAAAATCATATCAATACCCTAACTACACCAAGTGGAGGTCAATATATGCTCATTTTACCTGATCATAGTAAAGTGTGGCTCAATGCAGAATCATCTATATCCTATCCTTCAGTTTTTTCGGGAGAAGAAAGAAATGTGTCATTGATAGGCGAAGCTTACTTTGAGGTGGCTAAGGATAAACAACATCCATTTAAAGTTAAAGCTGGTGCTATGGAAGTGAAGGTTTTAGGTACGCACTTCAATATCATGTCGTATGCTGAAGAAGGACAGACCCAAGTTGCTCTGGCAGAGGGGTCGGTTCGTATAGATCTAGGTAATAATTCGCGGACACTAATTCCTGGACAACAAGCGTCAATTAAGGCTGGGTCAATGCAAATCTCCTTAAGAAATGTTGACATTGATGAAGTGACAAATTGGAAAAATGGTTTGTTTCAATTTGATAATACTCCTTTGGAACAAGTCATGCGACAAATTAAAAGGTGGTATAGTGTGGATGTTGTGTATCAGGGGGTGAAACCTGATTTGTACATCACAGGAATGATTTCAAGAAGTAATAATGTCTCGAAAATACTAGCGCTGATAGAAGAAACAGGTGGGATAGATTTTGTGATCGGCGATAAGCAAATCATTGTTAAAAAAGCAAAAGGAGGTACCATGACTAGATAACTACTTAACTAAACGTAAAAGGTTAACCTAAAATAACCTTCCCGGATTGCGCCCCGGAAAGGTCAGAAATCCTGCTTGGCGGCAGGCTTATAGGGTTACCCTTATTTAATCGTATCAATCAACCAAACTGCTAACCCTATATTTCAAATATATGAATGATTATTCACATTCAATAACGAGCGTTATTGCTCATTTCTTTTCCGTATTAAAACGAAAAAGGACAGTCATTGGTATAAAAAAGCTCATCCTTATGATGAAGTTAACCGCAATTATTATTCTGGCCCTTACCTTTCAGGCAACTGCATCAAGCTTTGCCCAGAGAGTCACTATTTCTAAGAACGACGCCAGTTTAAAAGAACTATTTAAAGAAATACGCCGGCAAACCGGCTATTATTTCATTTACAATAATGAAGTAATTGAACGCGCAGGAACAGTTAATGTTCAGGTAAAAGATAGAGATGTTTCAGATGTATTGAAAGATGTGTTTAGCTTGAAAAGACTTTCCTTTTCAATAGAAGAGACGAACATCATTGTTAAAGTGAAAGATGCAGCCCCCGATAGACTGATTAACGGAAAAATTGTGGCCGATGAAGATGGACAGCCACTACCCGGGGTATCCATTAAAGTTAAAGGATCAACCAAATCTACCTCAACAAATACTAATGGAGAGTTTTCTATAAGAGTGAACGACGGGGAAATACTTGTTCTGACTATGATTGGTTACATGACGCAGGAAGTCCCTACCATTGGAAAAACAACACTTAATATAAAGCTTAAACAGGATAATAAAGCTTTGTCGGAAGTTGTTGTTACAGGTTTCCAAAATATCAATAAAAAGCTATTTACTGGATCAGCTGTAACCATTAGTGGGGCTGATGTGAAACAGGATGGCGTGGTAGATATTAGCCGGATGCTGGAAGGTAAAGTCGCCGGTGTTTCGGTGCAAAATGTTTCTGGTACATTTGGTACTGCTCCAAAAATTCGTGTTCGTGGGGCTACTTCCATATCCGGAGAAAATAAGCCATTATGGGTGGTAGATGGAGTGGTTTTGGAAGATGTGATTAACATTTCCAATGACCAACTTTCCAGTGGAGATGCGACTACATTATTGGGTTCATCTGTAGCGGGTATCAACGCCGATGATATTGAAAGTTTCAATATTTTGAAAGATGCATCGGCAACAGCATTATATGGTGCAAGAGCCATGAATGGGGTTGTGGTTATTACGACCAAAAAAGGTAAGGCAGGAAATACTGCAGTTAACTACAGTGGTAATTTTTCAGCCTTTTTTAAACCAAACTACAGTACTTACAATATCATGAATTCTGCAGATGAGATGTCTGTATATTCTGAAATCTATAGAAAAGGAGGATTAGGTCCTAATATTGTGAATGGTGAAAGAGGTGGGGTATTTGCAAAAATGTATCAGCAGATTAATGCTTTTGATGCGAGTTCGGGCAAATTTGGAGTGGTGAATACTGCTGAAGGTAGAGCCACATTTTTAAAAAGATATGCTACAGCAAATACAGATTGGTTTGACTTACTCTTTAAAAATTCTTTTGTACAGGAGCATTCCATTAGTATTTCATCAGGCTCTGAAAAATCTCAACATTATTTTTCTGTGGGTTATTATAATGATAACGGATGGACATTGGCAGATGAGGCCAAAAGATATACTATGAATTTAAGAGGTAATTATAACCTATCTCCAAAATTATCTGTAGGGATATTAGGGACAGGTGCTTTAAGGAAACAAGTCGCTCCTGGTACACTCGGTCGTACAAGTAACGTAGTAGAAGGAAAGTACTCCCGTGATTTCGATATCAACCCTTTTAGCTATGCTTTAAATACAAGTAGGACGATGACGGCATATGATGAAAATGGTAAGCTAGAATATTTCATAAATAATTATGCGCCGTTTAACATCATCGAAGAGTTGGAAAACAATTATATCGATTTGGATATGATGGACATGAAGTTACAAGGTGAATTGAATTATAAGTTCCTCAAAAACTTTGAGTTTAAATCAGTAGGTGCGCTGCGCTATGTGAAAAGTACACGTGAACACAAAATTACTGAATATTCGAATATGGCAAATGCGTATCGCTACATGCCAAACTCTACCATTGCCAATGCAAATAAGTACTTGTATGATGATCCTGATCATCCAGAAGTAATTGACAAGACAAGTGTTTTACCTCAGGGTGGTTTTTACAATAGAAATGACGACAACCTGATGAGTTATGACATCAGAAATCAGGTAGACTGGAAACAGAAGTTTGGTAAACATGATGTTGGCGCATTTATTGGCCAACAAACTAAATCTGCTGACCGTCAAAACAGCTATAATAATGGTTATGGTTACCAATACGATAAAGGTGGTACCGCTTTTACGGATTATAGAATCATTAAAATGCTGCTAGAGAGTAACTATAATTATTACGGTAGGAATAAATTTTACGATCGTTACGCGGCATTTTTCTTAAATGCAAATTATGCATATGATTCCAAATACATTTTTAATGGTACTGTTAGGTATGATGGCGGTAACCGTATGGGTGCTTCGTCAACTGCAAGATGGTTACCTACATGGACCCTTAGTGGTGCATGGAATGTTGATCAGGAGGATTTTATTCAAAAAATTGATAAAATTAGCTATTTAAAACTTCGTGGTGGATATGGCCTGACTGCTAGTTTAGGTGATGCCACTAATTCTTCTGTTGTTCTATTAAATGGTACAACCAGACGTCCGCGTTTATCGGAGGTGGAGACCAGGATTTCAATTGATGGTCTAGAAAATTCGGAGCTGACCTGGGAAAAACAATATGAAACTAACGTAGGCGTGGATCTGGGTTTGTTTCAAAGTCGCATAAATTTCTCTCTGGATTATTATAAACGTAATGGATTTGATTTAATTGGTGATGTAGTGACCTCTGGTATTGGAGGAGAAGCTACAAAAACGGCCAATTATGCAGATATGAAATCTCATGGAGTAGAGATTACTTTAGGAGGAACCCCTGTTAAAACTTCCAGCTTTAGCTGGACTACCAATTTTACATTTGGTTACAACAAAAATAAAATCACCAATTTAAAGAGTAAACCAAGAATTTACGATTTAATTATCTCAGAAGGTGGACCAGCCGAAGGTGGTGCCGTAAGAGGACTTTATTCCATTGATTTCCAAAAATTGAGTGGATTAGGTGTGCCTACCTTTATCGATGAAGAGGGTGAGTTAAGTAGTAATGTTTATGTGCAGAGTACCAATACTCAGTATTTAAAATATGAGGGACCTGTTGACCCGCCATATACTGGAGGTTTTAACAATACTTTTAGATACAAGGATTTTACATTTAATTTCTTCGTTTCGTACCAGGCAGGTAATAAAATCAGACTCAACAATGTATTCTCTAGTAATTATGGGGATAATGATGCCTTGCCAAGGGAGTTTTTAGATCGCTGGACTTTACCATTAGATGAGAATTATACCAATACACCTTCTATCGCAGATTACCTGTTAAGAAAGAGTATTACCGGTACTTATCCATATACAGCTTATAATTATTCGAGTGATCGTGTAGCGGATGGGTCTTTTGTGAGATTGAAACAAGTTTCTGTAGCGTATAACCTTCCTCAGAAATATAGTAATGTTTTAGGCGTAAAAAATGCGTCACTCAAGCTTCAAGGGAATAATGTTTGGTTGGTGTATGCCGATAAAAAACTGAAGGGCCAGGATCCTGAATTCTTTGGTTCTGGTGGTGTTGCGCTTCCTATACCAAGACAAATTACTCTGTCATTAAAAGTTGGATTTTAAATAAAAGAACATGAAAAAATATAGTATATATCTTTTTGTATTACTTGCATTCGCTACTGCGGGATGTAATAAATTTCTTGATCAGGCTCCTGATGAGCGTACTACATTAAATACGCCTTCAAAGGTATCAGAGTTGCTGGTTACCGCTTATCCACGTGGCAATCATGTGCTACTGGCTGAGTCGATGTCTGATATTCCTGCATTTGTAAGTGCTACAGGAATAGATTTCGCAGTCAATCAAAATGGTTATTTTTGGAAGGACGTAGAGGCCGTAGATCAGGATAGTCCAACTTACTATTGGAATGCTTGTTATACTGCTATAGGAGCCGCTAATCAAGCGCTTGCTGCTATTGCTAAAGCTACAGATCCTCAGGCTTATTCGGGACAAAAGGGGGAAGCACTAGTTGCACGGGCTTATTCACATTTTATGTTGGTCACGCTATTCTCTAAATGCTATGACCCAGCAACCGCTGAAATAGACCCAGGAGTACCTTATGTGACTGATCCTGAGACTGTGGTATTCAAAAAGTATGATCGAAAAACAGTTGCCTATGTTTATCAGCAAATTGAAAAGGATTTTTTGGAAGGCATGCCATTAATCGTTGACAACTATAAAGTGCCTGCTTATCACTTTACACGTAAAGCTGCAAATGCTTTTGCCTGTCGCTATTACTTATTCAAGAAAGATGCTGCAAAGGTTATTGAATATGCGAACCTTGCATTCCCTGCAAATAACTTTGCTGATAATGTGAGACCATGGAAATCTTATTCAGCTTTCAATGTTGCACAAATAGAAGCTGCTTTTAGCAATGCTGCTAATCCTGGTAATTTATTAATTGCTGAAACTGTTTCGAGATTGGCAAGGAATTATAAAAGACCGGTATATTCTGTTAATCAAAATAGGCTAAATGTTATTATTGCACCTGTAGGAACTCCGCTGAATAGTTATCGAATTTTTTCTAACAGTTCTACATTTTATTATGTGCTGAAATTTGTGGAACATTTTGTGCGCACAAGCATAAATGCGACAACAGGTACCACTTACACCATGGTTCCATTGTTGACTACTGAAGAGGTATTGCTAAACCGTGCTGAAGCTTACATCATGCAGGAGAAGTATCCTGAAGCATTGGCTGATATGAATACGTTGATTAGTCAAAGAGTGTCAACCTATACACCTGCTACACAGAATTTTACCGAAGCTAAGATTAAGACGTTTTACGCTGGTGTTACAACAGACACAAAACAGACCTTTTTTAATGCGTTACTTGATTTGAAAAAAGCTGAATTTGTGCATGAAGGAATGCGTTGGCTGGATATTTTAAGACATAAGCTGCCTGTCGTACATGCTGATGCTGATGGTGCAGAGTTTACATTAAAGGCTGATGACAATAGGAAATTATGGCAGGTGCCTTCGGAAGTTACCTTATCTGGTGTTGAACAAAATCCACGTTAAATCATTAAATCTAATGAAGATGAAAAATATATATACGCTTTTGCTTGCTTCGCTTTTTGGCGTTATGCTTAGCTGTAAAAAAAGCGAAAACCTGAATAAAGAAATTGTCGGTTTAGGTGGAGATACCTGGGCACAGACAGCACTGGATCAATGGTTGTTTACAAATTTTACGCAACCATATAACATTAGTGTGAAGTACAGGTGGGATGGCACGGAGTATGATAATTCTAAAACATTAACTCCTCCTATAACGGATAAAGTACAGCCGTTAATGGAAGTGGTGAGGTCGGTTTGGATAGATCCTTACACAGCCGAAGCAGGACAGAATTTTATTAAAAAGTATGCGCCTAAAAATTACATACTGGTAGGTAGTTTACAATATAACTCCGGTGGAACTGTTACTTTGGGTGAAGCCGGAGGAGGTGTTAAAGTAACGCTGTTTAATGTAAACAATTTTTCTAAAACGGAAAGGGATGTTGCAAAGCGGATACTAAAAACTATTCATCATGAGTTCACGCATATTTTAAATCAAACCATTAATTTCCAAAAGGAATTTCCACAGGTAACGCCTGCTGGGTATACAGCTGATTGGAACAATAGAGCTTTGGTGGACGGTAATGGAGGTTTTATTACGCAATATGCACAGGCCTCACCTGATGAAGACTTCGCTGAAATGACTTCGATTATGCTTACTGAAGGTAAGGCGGGTTATGAGGCCATACTTAAACCACTTTCTGCTGCTACAATAACTGCAATTCGTACCAAACAGGAAATGGTTGTTGGTTATTTTAAGCAAAGTTATGGTATCGACTTTTATAACCTTCAAAATAGAGTACAAGCTGCCCTAAATCAAAATTCACCGCTATTGCCTAGTACGTATCTTGCTTTTGGCGGACTTTATACGACTGTAACTGGTATTTCACCTGATCTAGCGGGACAGTCTGCCGATTTTACTACAGTCTTTAATGCTGCAAAAACGGGTCTTGCAGGTCTATCTGGTCGTGTGCTGAGTAATGTTGCTTTGGTTTATGGTGCTGCGGGACAGATTACACTAAGGGTAAACTATTTAAATTCTACGGGCGCTGCTTTAGTGGCCAATTTTACTTACAATATAGCTACCGATGCTAATGGGAATATCAATCTGACATTGGTAACTACTGATGCCAACGGATTGGTGATTGCACCTGGATTAACTGCGTTAACAAATTACTTGACACAGAATAAATTTAGTTACAAATGGTACTATAGTGCAGATTTTAAAAGTGAATACATAGGTCTACAGAAGACAGCTGATGCAAATTCATTCTTTTTTGGTGTTTACGGAAATTAAGAACAAAATGAAGAAATTTATATATATAGCACTGGTTATAACAGGATTTATAGCCGGATGTAAAAAGGATAATAATCCTATTTTTGAAGATCCAGATGTGCGTTTGTCTGCAGTGTTAGCCGAAGATCAGGCTAAGCTTTTATCTGCTGCTGATGGCTGGAAAGCTACTATTTATCCACTAGGTGGTAAAGGTTTTACCTATTATTTTAAGTTTACAGCTGATGGTAAAGTAAGTATGCTTTCTGATTTTAACCTGACATCAGCGGGAACACTGGCTGCAAGTACTTATAGGCTTAAGGCTTTGCAGCGACCTACTTTAATTTTTGATAGTTATAACTATATTCATTTGGCGGCAGATCCGGATGTGAATATCAGTGGTGGCGGCGCTAGTACAGCCACAGGCCTTAAATCTGATTTTGAGTTTGCCTTTACGGAGGCTGTTGGGGACACTGTTAAGTTCGAAGGTACTTTCAATAAAAATGCCATGAGTATGGTTAAGTTATCCGCTACAGAGTCGCAAGCCATTTTGGCTGGGGGGCTAAAAACCATGATGGAGGCCAATGCTCTTTATTTAATTGCCAATAGGTATCCTTATATTCAATTTGCAGATGGTACAAAAGGTGCTGTTGATCTTAATCCCGTAGCGAAATCATTTAAGTTCACCTATGTTGACGCGCAAAATGCGATTGTTAATCAATCCGCCGTTTTTAGTTTTGGAATCAATAAAGTCGTATTAAGTACACCAATGAAATATGGCAGTGTTTCTTTTAATGAACTGTTATGGGATTCAGCAAACAAAGCTTATTACATTATGGCTGGTGCAACGAGAATTACCTTGCAGAATGGAACAACGCCATTAGTTCCGCTATCATTATTGTTTGGTTATGCAAACACGTTTGCTTATCGTAAAATTACCATACCTGCAACAGGATTGCCAGTTGGGGTTACTTCAGGTTTTACCGCTGTTTATAATTCTACAGTTAGTTTGTTTGCCGGGACAGGAAGAACGATTACTTTGATGACTTTAACATTGACAAGCAATAATACATTGAGTGTGGATGTAAATTACAGGAATGCGACAACGGCATTTGTAGCGAGTGCATCTTATACCTATACTAGAGTAGGTGATGTATTTACTTTAAGTGCACCGGTGTATAATGGGAATTGGGTATCAAGAACGGCTGAGGTTTTACCTTTGGCAAACTATATGCTCTCAGGACCATTTAAAGTTAATTGGGTAACATCATCTAATCCAACAAACACAAGTACAATGGGAGGCTTTTATCGCACCGCAGATTTAAGCTCTTTCTTTTATGGTGTTTTATAATAAGGATTGATTAATTATTTTTGAGGAGTCCGTCTCATAATTAGGCATATGAGACGGACTTTTTTATTTGAAAATTGATAATAATAATCTTTATTGTCTTCTGTTTAAAACAACAAAGTGTCTTATATGTGGTTAAAGTCTCAATCGAATAAGAACAATACCGGGATTCCCCATTGATAAGAATTTATATTGTTGTCTCTAGACTCAATTAACGAGGCAAATTACTGTGGATATATACTTCTATTCTTTTCTCACGTTTTTCAATATCATCAGATTTAAGGCATTAATCGAATACCCGCTAATGTTGTTTTGAGTCATTACTAACGATTGATCGTAAAGAATAGGAACTATGTTTGCATATTCTACAATCATTCGATCCATTTTCTGGTAGAGTAAGTACCGCTTTTTGTTGTCATTTTCGTAATAACTTTGCTCAAACAAACGGTCAAATTCATCGTTAAAATAACCGGTATAGTTGGGGCCATTTGGGACTTTGTTTTTGGAATAAAACATAGCAAGGAAATTCTCTCCATCGGGGTAATCGGCTATCCATGAACCTCTGAAAAAGTTGACTTCATTTTTGGAGATAAGGTCTCTTAGGCTGGCGTTGGGGCTTACATCTACCTTCATCCGAATACCAATGGCACTCAGCTCGCCTTGAATAAATTCAATCAGATCTTTGTAAGTTGTAGAGGTACTAAGGGTCAATTGAGGCATCCCTTTTCCATTAGGAAAACCAGCTTCTGCAAGTAGTTCTATTGCCCGCTGCGGATTATAATGGTAGCCTTTAACTGCAATACTGTCGAAACCGGGCATGCCGTGTGGGATAAAGCCAGAAGTAGCTGGCATACCGATGCTGTTTCGTAAGTATTTAATCAGCTTAGGTTTGTCAATCGCGTAATTGATGGCCTGTCTTATTTTCTTGAATTTTAAAGGAGAGTTTTTGGCGATTGATTTTGAGGTATCGACGAGAATACCTACGTATTCTGTGCATAAATAGGGACCTTTTCTTAACTGAAACTTACCTTTATACTTGCTGGTCATTTTGCCACTCTTAGTCAGGATATCGTCGCGGTAACTGCCATCTACCTTGTCAAAAAAGTCGAGCTCTTTTTTAATGAAATTCATGAAAGCACTTTGCTTGTCACTAATGAAGGTAACTTTTACAGCATCCAGGTAGGGGAGTTGCTGGTTGCCTGCTTTCTCCCAGTAATGCTCATTCTTCAGCAGAACCAATATTTCATCTTCCTTCCAGTATTTAAACTTAAAAGGTCCTGTGCCAATAGGGTGACTTCTGAAATCTTTCCCATAATGTTCAACAATTTCGCGAGGTACTACAGCACAGTAAAGTGTAGTAAGTAGATTGATGAAAGCGGGAAAGGGTTTACCCAGTTTGATCTGGAAAGTGCTGTCGTTTACGGCAATGAAACTATTGATGTCTTTAACTTTATCGCTGAAGATCCATCCACCGGAAGAAGCTACTTTAGGATCAATCAGCCGGTAGAAACTGTATCTGAAATCAGCTGCGACTACTTTTCGGCCTTTTCCATCAGGAAATATAGGATCGTCATGAAAATATACATCATTACGCAGGTTAAAAGTATAAGTTAGATGGTCTTCGGAAATTTGCCATGTTTTCGCAATGCAGGGCAGAGGGGTTAATGTACTGTCTACCTGAACGAGTCCGTTGAAAATCTGGTTCATCATCCATATGGCGTTTTGATTGCGGGCAAAAGCAGGATCCAATGACGTGACATTCTGGTCAAGGTTCATATTAAACACCTTTTTATCCGTGTCGGTTGATTTTTGCTTACAGGATAGCAATGTTAAAATCAACAAGGCATAAAAAATATTGTTTATCATACGGCACATCGGTTCAGGAATAGTAATTTTGCACAAAGTAATAAATATATCGATATGTCTTTTTTAAATGCGGTTATAAATAAGGTTAAAGATGAAGCGCTGCGCGAACAACTTCAGGAACGTATAGATTTAATCCAGCATAAAATAAAGTTTATGGATAAGGTACCAGTTGCTTTTCTGGATACGAACAACCAGTTGAATTATGCTTTAGAAGAGGTGATTTTAGCGGCGGGTGGAATGTATCAGGATTTCACCAATACAGCTAAGGTGGTTATTTACATGCAAAAAGGAAAAACCATGTTGGAGCTGATGGGCATTGTTCCTGCTTTGTTGGATAATAGCTGGCCAGCTGTTGAATACAATAGAGTTTATTTGATGAATGGACAGGATTTAGATACAGATGATGCTGAAGATCTGGTTGCTGCCCTTGAGGATATCGCCGAAATGCTTTATCCTGGTTTCTTTGTTTTTGGAAATGAAGGGATAGATTGGTTGAGCTTTAAAACGCAATAAACTTATCCATTTGCTGGCCCGTGAATTTTAAAGTGTCTTCTTTAAAAAAATCACCATTTTCGTCCAATTCGGTCTTGATCGCGGAAATGTGAATTCTTAAAGGAAGTACATGAAGGTGCAGGTAGCTACAAACTCCGCCAAAATGATCTATTCCTCTAATGTTTCCATATTTTCCTGACGATACTCCTACTAAAGCGGCCTTTTTATCATAAAAGCTTTCGGGGAAATTGCAGGCATCAATAAATGTTTTTAATACACCGGGGAAGCTGCCGTTGTATTCGGGGATGATAAAAAGAAATTTACTGGTTGCAGCGATCATTTGTTGGATAGGCTCAAATTCTGTGCTTCTTTTTCCGTAAAGGTCAGAGGCTATGAGTGTTTCGGGAAGATCTTCCAGGTTGAAAAGATTGGTTTGTAATCCTTTTTCAGCCAATGTTTTCTGATAATATTTTGCGACTTTTAGTGTATTACTTGCAGGTCTGTTTGTTCCTGATATGATGGTTATCATGCGTAAATTGTTAATAAGATGTGTAAAACACTTAGTGCATTAATGCTAGTTTTGCCATTTAGTTTGTATCTTAGCTAATCGTTAAAATATGCCTAAAACAATACAAAAATAGCATTTTTTATAGATTTACTTCAATGTAAATTAAGCCTTAAGTAAATAATTGGTAATTATTAAAAAGATAAATGAGTAAAATTATTGCATTGGCAAATCAAAAAGGTGGTGTAGGTAAAACGACTTCATCTATAAACTTAGCAGCGAGTTTAGCCGTACTGGAATACAGGACTTTATTGGTCGACGCAGACCCTCAGGCCAACTCTACCTCCGGTATTGGTTTTGATCCAAGAAATATCAAAAACAGCATCTACGAATGTATCATCAATGATATAGAGCCGATGGATGCGATACAAAAAACAGAAACACCAAATTTGGATCTGTTGCCAGCACATATCGACCTGGTTGGTGCGGAAATCGAGATGATCAACCTCAATAACAGAGAGTATAAAATGAAAGCTGTTATGGAGAAGATCAGAGATCAGTACGATTTTATTATCGTAGACTGCTCTCCTTCGCTTGGTTTAATTACCATTAATGCGCTTACAGCAGCAGATTCTGTAATTATCCCTGTTCAATGTGAATATTTTGCATTGGAAGGTTTAGGTAAATTGCTAAACACAATTAAAATTGTACAAAATCGTTTAAATCCTGAATTGGAAATTGAAGGTATTTTGTTGACAATGTACGATGTGCGTTTACGTTTATCAAACCAGGTGGTTGAAGAAGTAAAAACACACTTTCAAGAACTTGTTTTTGAAACGATCATTCAAAGAAATACCCGCTTAAGTGAGGCTCCTAGTTATGGCGTATCTGTAATTATGCATGATGCAAACTGTAAGGGAGCTATCAATTATCTGAACCTGGCACGTGAGATCGTCCGTAAAAACGGATTGGTTAAGGAAGTGCAGGATGTAAATACGGCAATTATATAATTATTTTTTAATGACATCTTTTCAGCGAAAAACAGGTTTAGGCAGAGGATTAAGTGCGCTTTTGGATGATAGCGACTCCGTTAATCCGCCTAAAAGCGAGGTTAACCCGGTTAGTGAAACCAGGCAGGAAAGCCACCAAAACAACAATAGCATTGGACTGATTAACATCAGTGACATAGAGACCAATCCCTATCAGCCGCGGACCGAGTTTGATCAGGTGGCTTTAAACGAGTTGGCCGAGTCTATTAGAGTACAAGGGCTTATTCAGCCGATTACGGTTAGAAAACAGGGGACAGCAAATCAATATCAACTGATATCTGGAGAACGTAGGTTAAGAGCGTCTAAACTTGCCGGACTTACCCAGATTCCCGCTTATGTACGTAGTGCCAATGATCAGCAAATGCTGGAAATGGCGCTTATCGAAAATATACAACGTGAAAATCTGAATGCTATCGAGGTAGCGCTTAGCTTTCAGCGTATGCTGGATGAGTGTAACTTAAAGCAGGAACAGCTTGGCGAACGTGTTGGTAAAAACCGGACTACAGTAACCAACTATTTGCGTTTGCTGAAATTGCCACCTGCGATTCAGATTTCGATCCGTGATCAGAAAATATCTATGGGTCATGCGCGTGCGTTGATCAATGTAGACTCAGAAGAAAAACAACTTTTTATCCACCAGGAAATTATTGATAAAGGACTTTCTGTTAGAAAAGTAGAAGAATTGGTTAGGAGCATCAACAGTGTTGAAGTGAAACCTAAGTTTCAGCTGAAATCGAAAGCTGTGCCCTTTGAATATCAAAAATTACAGAAAGATCTGGCCTCTAAATTTGCGACCAAAGTGAAGCTAAAAGTAGGGGATAACGGTAAAGGAGCAATCGAGATTCCATTCATGTCTGATGACGATTTGAATAGAATTCTAGAGTTATTAGACTGGTAATGCACAAAATTTTACTGTTATCGGTCTTCTTGTTTTTTGCTGCTTTTGCAGCAAGAGCCCAGGAAAAACTGACCGGTAAGAAGGATAGCGCATCATTGCAATCTAAAGTAACAGATACCGTAAAACCTTATGTAAATCTGGGTAAAATTGCCGGACGAAGAGCTGCGATCAGATCAGCTATGTTGCCTGGTTTAGGGCAGATCCGAAATGGATTTACTTTTTACAGAGGTTTAAAGGTGGCAGGTATTTACACTGGTGCAACTTTACTTACCATTTCCTATATCGATAATAGCAAGCAGTACAACGTATTTGTTGATGAATTGGAATATCGGGCTACACATGGGGGACAATCTCCACCAGGCAGTCCCTATGCAAATTCTGCACCAGATCGCTTAGTGTTAGCAAAAGACACTTTCCGACGAAACAAACAGGTAATCATTTTCTCGTATGTAGGCTTATATTTATTGAACATTGTAGAAGCTTATATTGATGCGCGTTTGGCTAATTTTGACGTTGGCGATGTTGCCCGTATAAAAATCAGGCCTGATTTGATGAATTCGAATCAGATGTATGGCTTTAATAGCTTTGTACCGGGGATGAAAGTTGCAATTAGCTTTTAAGTAGATTAGAATAAAAAAGAAATATGAAAATAGCGTTACTTGGTTATGGAAAAATGGGGCAAATCATCGAAAGGTTTGCTTTAGAAAGAGGCCATGAGATTGTCTTGAAGATCAGTATCGACAACACTGAAGATTTAACTACTGCTAATTTGTCGAAAGCTGATGTAGCGATAGACTTTAGTGCTCCTGATGCTGCACTCAGCAATATTCACGCTTGTTTTGATGCGAATTTACCTGTAGTGGTTGGTACTACTGGATGGTATGGTGAGCTACAGGAAGTGAAAAATGAGTGTTTAAGTCGTAACAATACCTTGCTTTACGGGTCAAACTTTAGTATAGGGGTGAATCTGTTTTTCCATATCAGTAAAATGATGGCAAAGTTGATGAATGATTACCCTGCTTACGAAGTTCAGGTAGAGGAAATTCATCATACGCAGAAATTGGATTCACCAAGTGGTACAGCGATGACGCTTGCTGAAGATATTATTGAGCAGATGGATCGTAAAAAGGAATGGGTAAATGAAGTTGTAGGTACTCCATTTGAGGATGTGGTTAAAAAAGATCAGCTGTTGATTGAATCTCACAGAATTGAAAGCGTGCCGGGAACTCATACTGTGCTTTACAGTTCGGAAGTAGATGAAATTGAATTAAAACACACTGCCCATAACCGTTCCGGCTTTGCGCTTGGTGCAGTGGTAGCGGCAGAGTGGTTACAAAATAAACAGGGCTTTTATAATATAGCCGATATATTTAATTTTAAATAACAATATATGAGTTGGAAATTCTGGCAAAAAAGTAAAGACGATAAGCCGAAGAAGAAAAAAACAAAATCCCGTGAATGGGTGGATGCGATCGTTTTTGCGGTAGTTGCTGCAACTATTATCAGGGTGTTCTTTATCGAAGCCTATACGATACCAACTGCTTCTATGGAAAGGTCTTTGTTGGTTGGCGACTTTTTATTTGTTAGCAAGGTGAATTATGGTGCAAGGGTACCAATGACTCCAATAGCATTTCCTTTTGCCCACCATACGATGCCAATAACTGGTACTAAAGCTTATTGGGATGGTGTACAATGGAAGTTCCACAGATTACCAGGATTATCTGATATCAGAAGAAATGATGTAGTGGTTTTTAACTACCCACAAGGTGATACTGTAGCGCTGGAACAACAGGATGTTGATTATTACCAGATGGTAAGATCTGAAGGATGGGCGGCAATCAATAGCCGATATACCATTGTAAGCAGACCTGTTGATAAAAGAGAAAATTATATTAAACGTTGCATTGCGATAGCAGGTGATACCATAACCATGGCCAATGGATTGGTTAGTATTAATGGAAAGCCTGAACCATTGAAAAATACGGGGCAGATAAGTTATGAGGTCGTGTTTAAAACGCCTGATGTGAATCCTTCAGTTTTTGAAGATCTAGGGTTTAATATTTCTGATGATATCAGAAGTACCATGACACCTAATGTGTATACGTTTAACGGAACTTCAGAGATGATGGCGGCAGTGAAAAAATTAGACTTCGTACAATCCGTTAAAGAATTTACTGCAGTTCCGCACGAGCGTGAAGGTGATATTTTTCCGTTTGACCGCAACAGAGACTGGAATGTAGATAATTTTGGACCGATCATTATTCCTAAAAAAGGATGGACGGTTAAGTTGGACAGTGTTACCATGCCACTTTATGAAAGAAGTATCCGCATTTATGAAGGCAATAAGTTGGAGAAATCAGGCACTGGATGGCTGATCAACGGTAAAGCTGCAGACAGCTATACCTTTAAAATGAATTACTACTGGATGATGGGTGATAACAGACACAGATCTGCTGATTCACGTTATTGGGGCTTTGTTCCCGAAGATCATATCGTAGGAAAAGCATTGTTTATATGGATGAGTTACGATACCAATGCTTCGTTCTTCCATAAAATCAGATGGAATAGACTATTAAGAGGCATTCATTAAGATAAACCAGCGATTCCTAATTTAAGGGCTAGCTCATTTAAATCATTCACAACGGCATCTATTAAAGGGATGCCGTTTTTTTTGCGCTCATTTTCAAAGGCATATTCAGGTTCGCCAGGAATGATGACCTTCTTTTCAGGATCTATCGTTTTAGCACTTTTAAAACGGGTGATCCAGTTGTCAAGATGATTTTTGAAGTCTTGTGCCGGACGGAAACCATCCACACGCATCGCACCAAAGAAGTGACCAATACCTTCGCCTACAGGATCTGTTGGTGGCTCCAGAAAGGCAACAAATGGAGGGACCCATGGACCGTAATTCGCACCCGACAGCACCGCAGATAGAATATCAACTGTAGCGCCTAATCCATAACCTTTATGACTTCCATGGTCTTTATCGCTTCCCAAAGGTAATAATGAACCTCCTTCTTTTAACTGGTGTGGGTTTATCGAGGTATTTCCTTCTTTGTCTTGTACCCAGCCCTCAGGAATGGGTTGGTTAGCCCTTTGTGCAATTTCTAACTTACCATTGGCAGCGGCAGCTGTCGCCATATCTACCACCACGGGTGGGTATTTGCCTGCAGGGAAAGCATAGCACATCGGGTTGGTACCTAATAATCTTTCATTGGCATAAGTAGGCGCTACCAGCGGACTAGCGTTAGTCATGCTGATGCCAATCATATCTTGTTCTACAGCCATTAGTGCATGGTAACCAGCTATTCCAAAATGATTGGAGTTTTTTACAGCAACCCAACCGCTACCATAGGTTTTCGCTTTCTCCATTGCAATTTTCATCGCAAATGGGGCTACCACCAAACCTAATCCTCCATCACCATCTACAGTAGCTGTAGTAGCGGTTTCATGGACTACTTTTACAATAGGAGTGGCATTGATTCGCTTCTTTTCCCAGAGCCTCACATAGCCACTTAAACGGGCTACACCATGGGAGTCAATACCTCTTAAATCAGAACGTAATAAAACATCAGCAGCAAGCTTCGCATCTACTTCCGGACATCCCATAGTTAAAAAGACGTTTTCGGTAAAGAGACGCAGGTTATTTTCTGTAAAAGTGTGAAATTTCATGGTAATCAGGCAAATAATACGGTAAACTGGTGGTCTAACGGTTTAAAATAGGCAACTAAAGAATCAATAAATTCGTCGCCGTACAGCACATATAATGGGGCAATGTTTAACACCCTTTCTTGTAGTACTCCTGTTGGGAAAAGTTTCTCCTTTAAGCTTTCTATCTGAGCAAGGGAGGTTTTATGCTTACGCTTTTCGGCTCTCAGCATTTTTTTCTCTAAGCTGGAAATCAATTTGAGTGCTCTTGTTTTAGCTGCATCGGCAGATTGAGAAAGCGTTTTGTCAATCTTATAGGCATTTAGCTTGATCTGATCAAAAACGGCACTGATTGCGCGTTCTTCATCGTTTAAAGAGAGTTGAAGGTTGACATGTGAGCGTACCCATTCATTTTTTATAGTTTCAGTTTTGGCAAACAGGTTTTTATAACTGATGCCAAGGATCTGCATTCTTTCTTCGCTTCGGCTATCAATCACCATTGCCGAATTACGCAATAGAACGATTGGGAAATCAACTTTGTAATGATCGAAATTTGATTTTAATTGTAACCAATAAGTCAGCTCAGCACCTCCGCCTATATAGGCCAGGTTGGGTAAAATCAACTCTTGGTATACCGGGCGCATTACCACATTTGGACTAAATCTTTCTGGAAAATTACTAATCTCTGTTTCAAGTTCTTCTTTACTGAAGCTGATCTCAGTGTGCATCACTTTATAGCGCCCATCTTCTTCTACAATACGTTCCCGCAATTGGTCTGTCATGTAAAAAAAGTTGATTTCTCTAGGGTTTACCTGCGGCTTATGACCAATGGCTTCCAATTGAGCATTGCTTTCAGAAATAAACTTGAAGCTATTTTGTTCAGTAATGTCCTGATATATAATTTCAGCAAATTGTTTTTTTAACTGAGGGTCATCTGCATCTACACAAACCAATCCATATTCACCAAATAGGGCGTCTACTAATTCGCGCGTAGCATCACTTAGTTTAGCATTGTTAGTGTAGGCGGCTTCAACTAATCGGGATAACATCAGCCCCTTGGTGCCGATACCTAAATAACCTTTATAAGCAGTAAGGGTTTCAATAATATCTTTAGTGTTCAGCCTACCTGTAGCTCCAGCAGCCTCTTTATTCCAGGTTAGCATTTTGTCCTCAATTTTCACATGATTGATCTCTTCAAAATCATGATCTTCAGTTGCCATCCAATAGACAGGAACAAAATTGTAATTAGGAAATTCTTGCTTTAATTCTCTTGCCAGGTTTATAGCAGTCACTATTTTATAAATAAAATAAAGTGGACCGGTAAAAATGTTTAGCTGATGACCAGTGGTGATGGTGAAGGTTCGGCTATCTCCCAATCGTTTGATATGCTCGGTAACCATTGGCGTTGTTTTAACAGACGCATATTGCTTTTTTAAAGTATCCACCAATACGGTTCTATCCGCATTGTAATTACGATTTTTAATGGCTTCAGCGAAGCCATTAAAATCCGGTGTATATTTATAAAAAGACTTTAACTGATCTTTTCCACTGATGTAATCCAGTACAATTGCAGAGAAAGCATTCGTTTCCTGGTATGATATGTATTTAGCCTGCATTGCTACGAATTTAAGTTAATAAACCATAATTCTTAATTTGCGGCTTTTATTTTACAATCTGTCCATATAGATCAAAGTCTTCGGCGCGGTCTATTTTTACCTGTACAAAGCTGCCATTAGCGGCATAACCTGTGCTGGCATCAATTAGAACCTCATTGTCAACTTCTGGTGAGTCAAATTCGGTACGCCCAATAAAGAAGTCGCCTTCTTTTCTGTCTATAAGAACCTTAAAGGTTTTGCCTATTTTCTCTTGGTTAATGTCGAAAGATATTCCTTGTTGCAACTCCATAATTGCGTCTACACGTTCCTGTTTTACTTCAGCAGGTACATCATCTACAAGGTCGTGCGCATGTGTTTTCTCTTCGTGCGAATAAGTAAAACACCCTAGTCTGTCGAAACGAGTTTCTTCAACCCAGTCCATCATTTCTTGGAAATCCTGTTCTGTTTCGCCCGGGTAACCGCAGATTAAAGTAGTACGCATAGCGATACCTGGTACCTTATCTCTGATCTGGTTTACAATATCGATGGTTTTTTGTTTGGTGATACCACGACGCATTGATTTAAGCATATTGTCTGTGATGTGCTGTAAAGGCATATCCAGGTATTTGCAAATGTTTTCGCGTTCGTTCATGGCATCTAAAATTTCCATTGGGAAACCTGAAGGGTAGGCGTATTGAAGCCTGATCCATTCGATACCGTTTACATCAGATAGTCTACGTAATAATTCATCTAGATTGCGTTTACCATAAATATCTAAACCATAATACGTCAGATCCTGTGCAATTAGGATTAATTCTTTAGTTCCACCTGCAGCCAATATTTTAGCCTCGTTTACCAGTTCCTGCATATCGCGGGAAACATGTTTTCCGCGCATCAATGGAATGGCACAAAAAGAGCAGGGGCGGTTACAGCCTTCTGCGATTTTAAAGTAGGCAAAATGAGAAGGGGTAGTCAATAAACGCTCGCCAATTAGTTCGTGTTTATAGTTTGCACCTAGAGAGTGCAATAAGTTGTTTAAATCGTTGGTTCCAAAGAAGGCATCAACATTGGTGATTTCGGATTCTAATTCTGGTTTGTAACGTTCCGACAAGCATCCGGTTACAAATACTTTTCCTACTTTACCTTCATCTTTTAATTGACTGTATTGTAAAATGGTATCAATAGATTCCTGTTTTGCATTGTCAATAAAACCACAAGTATTGATGACAACAATATCATCTTTCCCCATTTTATTAGCTTCATGAACCACATCCATGCTATTGCCGCGTAGTTGTCCCATTAAAACTTCAGAGTCGTAGGTGTTTTTAGAACAGCCTAAAGTAATGACATTGATTTTAGGTTTTTTAACAGGGATAATTTTGGAAGTGTTTTTTGTATTCATGTTGTAATATTGGGTATTCTTGTAATTTATTGTTGTCGCTTTTTATTTAAACAAGCTGTCAACAAATGCTTTTTTATCAAATAATTGAAGGTCGTTCATGCTTTCGCCAACGCCTATGTATTTTACTGGAATTTTAAACTGGTCTGAAATGCCAATTACCACACCGCCTTTTGCTGTACCATCAAGTTTAGTAATGGCCAATGCATTTACGTCGGTAGCTTCTGTAAACTGTTTGCATTGCTCAAATGCATTTTGTCCTGTCGAGCCATCCAGTACTAGTAATATTTCGTGTGGGGCAGAAGGGATCACTTTTTCCATCACATTTTTAATTTTGCCCAACTCGTTCATCAACCCGATTTTGTTATGTAGTCGGCCAGCAGTATCAATAATCACCACATCTTCGCCATTAGCTACTGCAGATTGCAAGGTGTCGTAAGCTACTGAAGCAGGGTCTGAACCCATTGCCTGCGCAACTACACGTACACCAACGCGTTCACCCCAAAGTTTAATTTGTTCCACAGCTGCTGCTCTAAAAGTATCAGCTGCACCTAAAACAACCTTAAGGTTTTCTGCCTTTAGTTTATGTGCCAGTTTTCCAATGGTGGTGGTTTTTCCAACCCCATTTACACCAACAACCATAATTACATAAGGCTTGTGTTGACCGTATTCAAACTGTCTGAAATCGTTACTGTTATTTTCTGCTAGTAGCAGCTGAATTTCATCACGCAATAGGTGATTTAGTTCAGAAGTAGATAAGTATTTGTCTTTGGTTACACGTTGCTGTATGCGGTCGATGATTTTTAATGTTGTACTTACGCCAACATCAGAAGTAACAAGTACTTCTTCCAGGTTGTCGAGTACATCGTCATCTATCGTTGATTTACCAGCAACAGCTTTAGTGATTTTACTAAAAAAGCCTTCTTTAGTTTTTTCTAATCCCTTATCCAGAGCCACTTGCGCTTCAGGCGCAGTTTCTTTTTTCTTGAAAAAATCAAATAACCCCATACGAATGTATAATAAAACAAAAAAAGCCCTCCCGGTAAAAAGGGACGGCTCTAATATTATAAAATATTAAAATTATTTTTTTGATGCAATAGCATCTTGAACGTGATCGTTGTGAACAATAACTTCTTTGAAAGAATAAGCCCCTTTATCTGACTTAGTCATTGTAATAACTTTCGAATATTCTTTTCCTTTACCCGTTTTAAGGGTAGCAACTACCTTTTTTGCCATGATTTAATAGGATTATATTTAGTTAAATAACTAAATGATATTACTTAATTTCTTTGTGAACCGTTACTTTTCTCAATACTGGATTGAATTTTTTCAATTCTAAACGCTCAGTTGTGTTTTTACGGTTTTTAGTAGAGATATATCTAGACATACCAGGCATGCCGCTAGTCTTATGCTCTGTACACTCTAGAATAACTTGTACTCTGTTACCTTTTTTTGCCATTTTATATACTATTAAGGTTGATTCACATCAACCAATGTTATTTACAAATATCCTTTTTTTACGAAACGACTGATCGCTTCAGTAATACCAATTTTGTTGATGGTTTTGATTGCTGAAGTAGATACTTTCAGTGTTATCCAACGATCTTCTTCAGGAATATAAAATTTCTGAAGTTGTAAGTTGGGATAAAACTTACGCTTAGTTTTAACGTTTGAGTGAGAAACATTAAAACCTGTCATTGCCATTTTTCCGGTTAAATCACAAACTCTAGACATGCCTTTATTTATAGTGTTAAATATATTTTCTTAATCTTTTTAAGAGTGTGCAAATATCAATAAAATATTTGTATCCGTCAAGAGGAGTCCGAAATATTTTTAATTTATTTCCAGAGGGTTGAGCGATAAAATTGACAATTTCTCTTAAACCATCATTCTTTTAGCATTGAAGATGGTTGAAAGAATGAGCTGGCTTTTTAGAATAGCAAATTTGATTTTTAACTAAGATTGAATGGTCGCTATTTTTTTATTTTTTTCTTCCTTTTTAAGGTGTTGAGATGGTTTTTGTTTTAAAGTGTTGATAGTCAAATAGAATTGTAATGATATTATCGCTTGTAATTTATGGAAATAATCGTAAAATTAGGTACTTTTGATGTGTAATTGGGAGGGTGGATTTTAATTTAACGCATTTTAAACTTGGATCAGATCAGATTATATACCCGGCAACTGGTTGCCGAAGCATTATCTATAATGCAAAATGGGAAGGTAGATAGCCTTCCTGTCTACGATAATGACGATTTTATAGGCAGAATTACTTACGATGAGCTACAAGTTTTTTTAAAATATAACAGGAACGCAGGGAATATTGAAGTTCATAAACTGAACTTTGAACTCGGAACTGCGTTGTCTACTGTAAAAAGAATACGCAAAGAAGAGGAGCAAAGACCTGTGCGCAGTACAATTGTTAGGCAGTTTGTTATAGGATTAAGTTCGATCGCCGCTGTTGTATTAGTTTTACTAAGCCTAAACAGATTGTTTTTTACGCCAGCTCATTCCATCCCTGCATTTGAAAATAATGCGGCGATCCCCAGTTCAAAGAAGATATTGTTGACTTTGGCAAATGGGGATAACATTCCTTTAAACGCAAAGGAAGCTGGAGTAGCTGTAGTGGGCAACGAGTTAAAGTACATTGACGGAGCTAAAGTTGCAGGGCCAGAAGATTTGGTTACCAAAAGCCAGCAAATGGTACTGAATATCCCACGAGGAGGTACTTATCAAATGATACTACCAGATGGGAGTAAAGTGTGGCTCAATGCTGCAAGTAGTTTAAAGTTCCCCTCAACCTTTGCCGGAGTTACTCAGCGCAGAGTGGAGTTAAATGGTGAAGCTTATTTTGAAATTTCTAAAATTACACGTCCTTCATTACAAGGCGAAAGGCGGTCTGCTGTACGGGTTCCATTTATAGTGGTAAGCAATGGTCAGGAAATTGAAGTTTTGGGAACGCACTTTAATGTAAACGCTTATAGCAATGAAAAAAGTGTGCAAACTACCTTACTCGAGGGAAGTGTACGCGTTAGGCAAGCATCAACACAAAATGTGTTGGCAGCAAGTCTGGATCCTTCTACACTAGACTTTATGGGAGGGGTAAATGCCGAATTAGATTTAGGGAAATCTGTATTGCTTAAACCTAATGAGCAGGCGACTTTAGTAAACAACGAAATAAGTGTGAAACATGTGGATGCTGAGGAATCGATAGCATGGAAAAATGGAGAATTTACATTTAGGAATACGTCATTAGAGAGTATCATGCGAATGGTTACCCGTTGGTATGATGTAGAAGTTGTTTATCAGAACAAGGAGATAGGCGAGGAGCTTATAGGTGGTACCATAATAAGGTCTTACAAAATAGCTCAGGTATTACAAATGCTGGAAATGACCGCGAACGTAAAATTTAAAATAGAAGGCCGAAGAATTACTGTATTAGAATAATGCTATTAAGAAGAGGGGGGATTGTTTTTATATTCATGCTGCTAGGGATAACTGTACGTGCACAAAAGTTAAATTATGTGAAGAAAAATGTACCCTTATTGCAGTTTTTCAAGGAAATAAGGAAGCAAACCGGAGCCAGTGTAGTCTGGAATGAAAAAGAGTTCAATATAGATCAACAGATTGATGCTGATTTCAGGAATGTTGAGCTTAAAAAGGCAATGGATAAGCTTGCTAACAAGTTGCATTTTACCTATTCCATGGTCGATAAAATGATTGTGGTAAAGGATCAGCCGGTTGTTGCCGCTGTTGCTGCAGTTAGCACTGTAAAACCGAAAGTAGATAATAAGCCTACAGCAGCTGAGGAGAAAAAAGAGGTTGATTTGCCTGTGGTGGAAATTGTAAGTACTGGTTATCAGCGGATACCGAAAGAACGCGTTACGGGAAGTTTTGCCATGGTAGATAGCGCCCAGTTAAACCGCAGAGTTAGTCCCGATATTTTTAGTAGGTTGGAAGGAATTACAAGTGGCTTGTTGTTCAATAAGAATACTTTGAATAGTAGTAATGGGAATTTGGACATATCTATTCGGGGTAGAAGTACAATTTATGCGAATGATCAACCCTTAATTGTTTTAGATAATTTCCCTTTTAATGGTGATTTTAATTCCATTAATCCAAATGATGTAGCTAACATTTCAGTATTAAAAGATGCGGCATCTGCTTCTATATGGGGTGTTCGGGCCGGTAACGGGGTGATTGTGATTACCACAAAAAGTGGAAAGTACAAGCAACCCTTGGAGCTTTCTTTTAATTCTAATTTGACGGTTTCTGGTAAACCGGATATCTTTTACAATCCAAATTATCTGTCTTCAAAAGATTTTATTGATGTAGAAACTTTCTTGTTCAACAATGGGAAATATGATGCTGCTTTGCTAGATCAGGTTAACTTTCCTATTGTTTCTCCAGTTGTGGAGATTTTAGATAGACAAAGGAAGGGGCAATCTGCAACGGTAACTGAACAACAGCTTAATGCCTTGCGTGGGAATGACATCCGGAATGAGGAACTTAAATATTTTTATCGAAGTCCTGTTTCGCAACAATATTATCTTAATATGAGTAAAGGTACAGATCGATCTCATCATTATCTCTCTGCCGGGTATGATCGGTCACTTTCTAGTCTCATTAATAATGAAAACAATAGAATTACTGTAAATACCCAGCACACAGTAAAGCTTTTGAAAAATTTGGAGTTAACTGCAGGATTGTATTATGTAAGGACTACTGGCAAAATGGACAGCACAATTCTTGTGACTTCATATCAAAATTTTACCCCTTATTACCGGTTTAAGGATGCCAATGGCAAGGCTACAGTGTATAACGGTCTATACAGTGCCGGTTTTAATACACAGGCAATGGCTAAAGGTTTTTTGGATTGGTCTTATGTTCCTCTGGATGAATTGGGATTGTCTCAAACAAATGCGTTTGGTAATGATTTACGCTTAAATGGAGCTTTGAAGTACACACTTTTTCCAGGCTTAAAAGCAGAGGTAAAGTATCTCTATCAACATATCAGAAATAGTTCGGAACTTATTGGAGGAGTAGAAAGTTATCTGACGAGAAATTCAATCAATCGATACGCCATTTTGCAGGCCGGGCAAGTGAGCGGTTATAACATTCCTTTGGGTGCAATTCAGTATGAAACAGTACGTAAAGCTGTAGCAAAGAATTTTAGGGCTCAATTGAATTATGAGAAGGACTGGAAGAAGCATTCCATTTATGCTATTGCTGGTTATGAGCTTTCTGAATTTGATACACAAGGAAGCAAATACATTAACTATGGCTATGATAAGCGCACTGGAAGCTCAGTTCCCATCGATTCTACAACTGTTTTTAAACTAAACCCCTCAGGTGAAGGAAAGATAAGTACTGGAAGTGATCTTTTCGGGAAATTAGATAGAATCCGGTCGGCATATGCGAATGTTGTTTATGCTTATGACCAAAAGTATGTGGTATCTGCCAGTGCTAGAATGGATGGCTCAAATTATTTCGGAGTTAAAACCAATCAGAAGAGTTTACCGCTAGGGTCCGCGGGTGCTTTATGGCATTTGGATCGGGAATCTTTTTATCAGATGAATTGGTTGCCTGTATTAAAATTAAGAGTCTCTTATGGATTTAATGGGAATTTAGATAAGAGTAATACAGGGATAACTACGTTCAGTAATAATATTGGAAATGCAATATCTACAAATTTACCTATTGCAGCTATAGTAAATATTGGCAACCCTGAGCTTCGTTGGGAAAAAATAGGTATTGCTAACTTTGGACTTGATTTTGGGTTTAAGGATAATATTATTTCTGGTAAGGTGGATTATTTTTTTAAGAGGGGGACGGATATGCTAGGTGACAAGGCTTTTCCTGCCAGTACGGGGATAAAGGTATTACGTGGGAATTTTTCTGAAATGAAGGCGAGAGGTCTAGATATTTCATTTACTTCTCGGAATCTAAATGGTATTGTTAAATGGCAAACGAATGCGTTGTTTTCGACAGTGCATGATTGGGTAACTTTGTACGATGTGATTAACACAAATGGCGCCTCGTATTTTAATGATATGGCAAAACCACTACTCGGTAAACCCGTGTATGGTATTTACAGTTATAGATCCGCGGGATTAGATCCTTTGAACGGAGATCCTCGAGGCTATTTAAATGACCAGGTCAGTAAGGATTATAATAAGATATTCACTGAAACATCGCTGGATGAACTTGAATACAATGGGGCTGCACGTCCGACTGTATTTGGAGGATTGAATAATACGATCTCCTTTCGTAAATTTACATTTGCCTTTAGCATCAGCTATAAGTTGGGTTATTATTTCAGAAAGCCCTCAGTAAATTACTACAGCATGTATCATTTAGGGGCAGTCCAAGGTTTGAACAACGATTTTGAAAGGCGATGGCAAAAAACGGGTGATGAGTTACTTACAAGTGTGCCATCTCAAGCAAATTACACGGAAGGCAGTTTTAGGGATAAGTTTTATGTAAATTCTTCGGCAACTGTTGCAAAAGGCGATCATGTTCGTTTGCAGGATATCAGCCTAAGTTTTGATTTGGATAGTTCCAATTGGAAAAATATTCCAGTAAAACAGATGCAGCTTTATTTGTACGCGAATAATATGGGTATCATTTGGAAGGCAAATAATTTTGGCTTAGATCCGGACTTGGTTCCTGGGATAGGTGATCGATTGACAAGTCCCGTGCCCATGAGTTTTTCGCTAGGGATTAAAGCTAGTTTTTAAAGAGCGCGTATGATGAAAAAAGAGAGTTTAAATTATATATTTTCAATACTAGTGGTACTGCTTTTTCAATCTTGTGGTAAGACTTGGTTGGAAGCTAAACCAGACAAATCATTAGTTGTTCCCAATAGCATAAAAGACTATCAAGCGTTGCTCGATAATAGTTATCAAATCTTCAATAAACAAGCTAGTGGTCTAGGCGAAATAGGATCGGGTGATTTTTATATTACTAATTCTGCTTGGAAAGATCTTTTCAGCATGGAGGAAAAGTCTGGTTACATATGGGCGCCGACTGAAGAATTTTATAAGGGAGTGGAAAGCGCAGAGTGGGGGTCTGCTTATCAACGGGTTTTAAATGCAAATGTGATCCTGGAAGGGATTGAAAAAGTAAAATCAAGTGTAAATGACCAACAGGATTGGAACAATGTGAAGGGTGGAGCATTGTTTTTTCGTGCTTTTGATTTCTTTAATTTGGCTCAGGAATACTGTGTAGTATATAATTCTAGTACTGCAAATGCAGATCTGGGATTGCCCTTAAGGCTGGAGTATGATGTAAATATAAAAGTGAAACGAAGTAGTCTTCAACAAACTTATGATCGGATCATTGCCGATTTAAAAGAAGCTGCTAATCTGCTAGGGGTTAAGCCTCAGTACAAAACTCGCCCCTCTAAAGAAGCGGTGTACGCTCTACTAGCAAGAATTTACCTGGCGATGGAAAACTATGAACAAGCTGGAGTATACGCTGATTTGGCTTTGCAAATTCAGTCTGATTTAATGGATTACACGACATTGAATAGTGCTGTACCTTTTCCCATTGCAAGATTTAATCCGGAAGTGATCTTTCATAGTACATTTACATATGGGATATTTAGTGCGTCAAGGCTAACTGTGGTGCCAGAATTATACAATGAATATGCTGTTGCCGATTGTCGTAGGTCTATCTTTTTTACAACTAATGCGAACGGGATGACATTTAAAGGGAGTTATAATGGTGATAAATCCCTTTTTGGGGGATTGGCCACCGATGAGATGTACCTGATTCGTTCGGAATGTTATGCAAGAAATGGAAAAATCAGCTTAGCATTAGAGGATCTGAATGATTTACGGAGAGCCAGATGGAAAGGTATTTATCTGGATTTGATCAGTACAAATCCTAATACCGTATTGAATTATATCTTAACGGAGCGGAGAAAAGAGTTGGTCTTCCGGGGAATTCGTTGGTCAGATTTAAGAAGGCTAAACAGAGATCCCAGATTTGCTGTTACTTTAACTAGAGTACTAAATGGGATTTCTTATAGCTTACTGCCAAATGACAAAAAGTATGTTTTTCCGATTGATGACGAAGAGATCAAGTTGAGTGGGGTACAGCAGAATGAACGTTAAGAAAAATATATAGAAGATTGATAATTCAATCTCCTATATATTTTTTATTCAAAATGACCACTGATGACCGAATTAGTTTGAAAAGTTACTCCTGTTGAAGGCAGAGCTTGTCCATCGGCAGTCGGAGGTGCATTCGTGCCAATGTCCCATCGTGCTGCGCAAACAGTACCTCCTTCCTCACACCTGTCGCCTGAATAGTAAGCATAGCCTACAGGACTGCTAGGGATTGCATATGGATTGGTCACCTGATAATAGGAATAAATAGAACTTTTCTTTATTGTGGTGAATGCACTGAACCCGAATGCCAGTCCTGCTATAAGAACCCCAAATGCTGCTTTTTTAATTTTGTTCATCTTAATTGTTTTGTTTAGTAAATCCCCAAAGTATTTATTTTAACAGGCTACCTTATTTACCTGGAATCACGCGCGTAAATTCTTTTATTTCTTTTTTCTGTTTATCGTTAAGCCAATAATTGCCAGCACAACAAAACCCAGGTTAAACCAAATGTGTTGTTGCCAGGTCATTGTACTGATTACTCCTCCGCAATGACATGGTAATTTATTTCCTGAAAGAACCATGTAAGCCAGGTAAGCTGTAAATACGGTCATCAGTAGAAATGAAGCATATAAGCCTGCCTTTCTTATAAAGGGAAAGATCAGGACTATGCTGATGATGATTTCTACGATCGGAATGGCATAAGCCACAATCATATTATAGCTACCAATTAAAGGTGATTTTGCTAGTGTTGATGCAAAGGATTTTACCGTTAGTATTTTACTTGCTGCGGTATACATAAAAAGTATAATGAACAAATAAACCGTAATGTCTACGATGATTTCTCTGGTTTTAGCAGATATCTGCAGGCCTTGTTGTTTGTTTAATGTAATTTGCATATCGATTATTGTTATTGGTTATTAATCCAAAGATGCAGCACATTTTTTTTAAAAAAAATGTAGAATTCTGCCAAAATAATTCGAGAAAGGTTGGCAAGATTTTACCGTGGCATTTCAAATGTTGCCATTTCTCTATACGGTCTTTCAATGCCCTTCGGAGAGCTATCAACACGTTTTTTAAAAGCTTTACTAAAATAGTGAGGCTCTTTGTAACCGCTTAATCTGGCTATCTCACCTATAGGTTTATTAGTTGTGGATAACAGTTTTAATGCCAAATCTATTCTCAACTTTATGATCTGCTCACGGAGTGGGATTCCGAAAGCTATTTTTGCGAGTCGCGCAAGGCTTCTTTCTGATACCATAAAGAGGTCTGCAAGTTCTTGTGCGCTACTTGCTTTTTCGGATGTAAAATTTTCTTGTATAAAATTAGCAATTGCAGTCGCTTTATGCTGGTGATATTGATTGGTGGCATTTCGACCGATAAGCTTGTTGTAGTATCTCAAAATGCAATTGTTGATGAAGATATAAATGTTTGTATCCATGTTTACATGGTTAGTTCTTGAGTCTGTATTTTTTAACAGATTAAATAGATTTTTGGCGATGCCAAAGGAGGGAAGGTTGAAGTTTTGCTCTTGAGGATTTTTGAAAAATTCGATAGAAGATTTTAATTCAGGTAGTATTTTACTTTTATAGTTTAACCATTCCGGGCTAAAGGTAATCAGCATCATTTGATGTGTTCCTGCACTGAGTGTTTCCCTATACATTCCGATAGATCGGTAACACAAATAACAAGTGTTCTTTCGCAGATTAACATACATGAAAAATGCAGGTTTATTAACCGAGAAATCGATGTTAGCCTCTTGTTTAAGCGTGTACTCGAACAATTCGATGTACGCCAGATAATGACTAAGAGATTGAATAATAATGACTCCCTCATTGATTTTTATTTTTTCAGCTTTTGCCATACGCAAAGGCATGGCACTAAGTTGAGGAAGTGCATCAGGTGTTAGCGCTACCGATCTATCACCTGCTAAATGAAGTTTGATGTGTGATTGCATTGTCTACCCTTTTTGAAAATTGAGGTAAAGATGATGCTGTAAAGTAAAGGAAAGTCAGGTGAAACAAAGATAATTGCTGTTTTTTACACTATGTAAAAGATTATATAAAAGTTTTGTTAGCTTTTTAATAAAGTTATATTTGAACTTTAGTACCGAAACAAATTAAACCATGCAAATTAAATCATTTGAAGAGTATCAAAAAACATATCAGTATAGTGTAGATTACCCTGAACAGTTTTGGGAAGGGATTGCTAATAATTTTCAGTGGAAAAAAAAGTGGAATAAAGTTTTGTCCTGGAATTTTTCTGAACCTAATATAAAATGGTTTGAGGGCGCGAAGCTAAATATCACTGAAAATTGTTTAGACCGACATTTAGCAGAAAATGGAGATAAACCGGCCATTATCTGGGAGCCAAATGATCCACAAAAAGCAAGTATCACTTTAAGTTATAAAATATTACACGAACAAGTTTGCCGTTTTGGTAATGTTCTAAAAAAGAACGGTGTAAAAAAAGGCGATAGAGTATGTATCTATATGCCAATGGTACCTGAACTTGCAGTTGCAGTATTGGCTTGTGCACGTATTGGTGCTGTTCATTCTGTTGTATTTGGTGGTTTTTCTGCTAAATCAATTGCTGATCGTATTAACGATGCCGAATGTAAAGTGGTAATTACCGCTGATGGCGCATTTAGGGGAAACAAACAAATCCAATTAAAAGAAGTAATTGATGATGCGCTGATTGGCTGTCCAACAGTTGAGAGGGTAATCGTTTTAACGCATACCCGTACGGCAGTATCGATGCTGAAAGGCAGAGATGTTTGGTGGGAGGATGAAATTAAATTGGTTGATACCAACTGTCCTGCTGAAGAAATGGACGCGGAAGACCTGTTATTTATTCTATATACCTCTGGGTCGACCGGAAAACCTAAAGGTGTAGTACACACCATTGGTGGTTATATGGTTTATGCTGGATATACTTTCTCCAATGTATTCAATTATCAGCCAGATGAAGTATTCTTCTGCACGGCTGATATCGGTTGGATCACAGGACACTCTTACATCGTTTATGGTCCGCTTTCGCAAGGGGCTACGACACTAATGTTCGAGGGAATTCCAACCTATCCTGATGCATCCAGAATGTGGCAGGTTGTAGAAAAACACAAAGTAAATATTTTATATACTGCACCTACAGCCATTCGCTCGTTAATGAGCTTTGGTGAAGAACCACTTAATGGCGTTGATTTAAGTTCGCTACGCGTTCTAGGGTCAGTAGGGGAGCCTATTAATGAAGAAGCATGGCATTGGTTTGATGAGAATATCGGAAAGAGCAAATGCCCGATTGTAGACACCTGGTGGCAGACCGAAACTGGTGGGATTATGATCTCTCCGATAGCTTTTGTTACGCCTACAAAACCGAGTTTTGCTACCTTACCATTGCCAGGTATACAGCCAATTTTAGTTGATGAGCAAGGTAATGAAATAGAAGGTAATGGTGTAAACGGTAATTTATGTATTAAGTTCCCATGGCCTGGAATGTTACGTACCACCTATGGTGATCACGAACGTTGCAAATTAACCTATTTCTCTACTTATAAAGATCTTTACTTTACTGGTGATGGCTGTTTAAGGGATGAGGATGGATATTATAGAATTACAGGTAGGGTAGATGATGTAATCAATGTATCGGGACACAGAATTGGAACAGCGGAAGTTGAAAATGCAATTAATATGCACGCTGGTGTGGTAGAAAGTGCTGTAGTTGGTTATCCTCATGATGTGAAAGGACAAGGGATTTATGCCTTTGTGATCAATCCTAATGTACACAACGATGAAGATCTTACCCGCAAAGATATTTTGCAAACCGTAACCCGCGTTATTGGTGCAATTGCTAAACCGGATAAAATATTGTTTGTATCAGGTTTGCCAAAAACTCGTTCTGGTAAAATTATGCGACGCATTTTAAGAAAGATCGCCGAGGGTGATACCAGTAATCTGGGTGATGTAAGCACCTTGTTGGATCCAACGGTAGTAACTGAAATTGTTGAAAAAGCAGGACAGTTAAAATAAAGTTATAAATCAACAACATAAAAAAGGGTATCCAATATAATTTTTGGATACCCTTTTTATGTTTATTTTAAAATGTTAATATCCAAAAATCTGTGTCAATGATAATTTGGTAACAGGGCCAAATTTTTGCATGTCTTCAGGTTTTGCATTTTTTTCTGAAGCAACAATACAATAGGTATAAGGTTTGTTGGCTACATTGCTTTCATGAAATGATTTAATGTCATCAAAAGTCAATGGTTTTAATCCTGCATACTCATCGATTCTGGAATCGTGATCGAAACCTAATTTCTTATCTGTAAAGTAAGCACCGATAATATCGTCCTTGGTAATTCTACTCGTTTCAATACTATTTAATGCATTGTATTTCGAAGCATCAAAAGCCTTCTCAGTATGAGGTAGAACGTTTAATAATTCGTTCATTCCCTTTACAGCATCATTCATTTTATCAGCCTGACAGCCTACGTAAGCCACCATAGCATATTGCTTCTCTTTTTTGTCTGGTGCGGAGAAGACCGCAAAAGTTGAATAAGCAAGGGCTTTTGACTCTCTAATGGTTTGGAAAACTACTGAGCCCATACCACCGCCAAAATAACTATTAAATAATGTCACTTTAGGTGCCCATGTAGGATTATACAAGCCTCCATTGCGTACCCAACGGATCTCTGATTGTACCATATCGTAATCAGCAAAATACACTTGGTTTGCCGTATTGTCTGCATAAGTGAACTTAGCAGCAGGCGCATCAGGTGTAAATTCCTTAGGCAAATTATGCAATTTACCAATGGTTGCAGTAAATGTATTTAAATGTTGAGGGCCATAATAAGTAATGGTATGCTTGTAGTTATTAATGTTGTGCAAGATCTCCAGTAATTGCGCTGAAGTAATATTTTTCACTTCTTCGTTGCTCAGTACATGATTAAAAGGATTGCTTGCGCCATATTGTGCATAACTGGTTAATCCATTAAGGATTGCTGATTTATTAAGCTTATTGTTCTCTCTTGATTTTAATATGCGGCTTTTAAGTTCCACAAGTGCTTGTTCATTGGGCTTGCAATTGGCAAAAATATGCTCAACCAGACTTACAGCCTTATCAAAGTTTTCTTGTAGTCCACTTATAGTAATAGAAGTTGTTTCATTACCTACGTTAAAGCTATAGTTACAGGCAATGTTGTAAAACTCTTTACTGATCTGTTCTGCAGTGTATTTATCAGTACTCAAAAAAGTTAAATATTGAGCAGCATAAGGCTGTAGCTTATTACTCCAGGCGCCCATGTCAAAGCGGTAAGTTAGGTTAAAGATGCTGTTGTCTTTGTTTTGTACCGCAACAATCTCCGCAATGCCTGATTTTCCAAAATCTAAATCTTTTTTGTAGTCCAAAAACTTAGGTGCAATGGCATTAACCGGCATCGATAATAGGTTTTTCGCAAAGTCTGATGTCTCAGCAGCATTCGTATTTACTGGGGTAATTGCTGGCTTTTCAACTTTAGCAATGTTTTTGTCTTCACCTTTGTGTTTGTACGCTACAACATAATTGTCTTTAAAAAACTGATTAGCAAAGTCTGTGATTTGTTTTTTGGTCACTTTGGCCATCGCATCAGGATTGCCTAATGATTTGTCCCAGTTTACACCACGGTTAAGGATAAATTCGTTTGTGAT
Source organism: Pedobacter sp. ok626 (assembly GCF_900100435.1). Classification (GTDB taxonomy): domain Bacteria; phylum Bacteroidota; class Bacteroidia; order Sphingobacteriales; family Sphingobacteriaceae; genus Pedobacter. Next base: position 59,530 of record NZ_FNEX01000026.1, read on the forward strand.
AGCCTCAACGCGGAAACTGTTTTTATCAAAAGCTTCCAAAAGTCCAAGCTTACTGTTTGCTACAGTTGCTTTAATCAAGCTTTCATCAAAGTCTCCTTTTTTAAGTTTGTTAATCTGATCCAGTAATAATTGTTGCGCCTGCTCCAGACTTTGTCCTTGTTTTGGTTGCGCCGAAAGAGTAAAAATACCATAATCTTTCATCTGTTGATAGCCAGCTCCGGCACCTAAAACTTTCTGTTGTTTATTTAAGTTGATGTCCAATAAACCCGCTTTTCCGTTAGATAGGATACTGGAAATTAAATCCAATAGCATACTTTGGGTAGTGTTTTGCGCGAAACCTCTGTAGGATAATCTTACACTCTCTGCACTAGGGCCATAGATGTCTAGTTTCTGCACCTTTGTAAGTGGTTTTTCAGGAGCTGGATTGTAAAGCTCAAGTGGTTTTGGTTTCATATAGGCAAACGATTTGTCTACCTTTTTAATCATCTCGTCCGGGTTAAAATCACCAGCTAAAGCAATGATCATATTGTTGGGTACGTAATACTTATTATAGTATTTTCCGATTTCTACTAATGATGGGTTCTTTAAATGCTCAATAGTTCCGATAGTGGTTTGTTGACCATAATTGTGAGTAGGGAAAAGTAATGCACCTGTTTGCTCATTTACTTTCCAGGAATCGTTGTCCAATCCGCGGTTCTTTTCTTCGTATACCGCTTCCAGCTCAGTATGGAATATACGGAAGATTGGTTTACGGAAACGTTCGGCCTGAAGGGCAAGAAATTGGTCTGTAGCATTCGCAGGGAAATCCTCGTTGTAAACCGTTTCTTCGTACCAGGTATGAGCATTGGTTGACTGGCCGCCAATTGCTTTCATCATTTTATCATACTCATTGGCAATAGAGTAATTAGAGGCAAGTCCTGATGTTTTATCAATCTCGGCATAGATCGCTTTGCGCTTTGCAGGATCAGTGGTATCATGATATTGTTCATAAAGTGCCGAAATTTTATCCAACAATGGTTTCTCTTTAGTAAAATCCATTGTGCCAAATTTGTCTGTTCCTTTAAATAACAAATGCTCCAGGTAATGCGCTAAGCCTGTTGCAGTATGTGGGTCGTTGTTGCTACCTGCTCTTACTGCAAGACGGAATTCTATGATCGGTTCCTTTGTGTTTTGTGAAAGCACTACAGTTAGACCGTTTTTTAGGGTATAGAAACGAGATTTTGTTGGGTCGTTAGTCACATACTTATAGGTGTATCCCCCTGATGATGCCGTTTTCCATTGGTAGGCAGATTGCGCCATTAAGCTTGATGCTGTTATCAGCAAACAGACAAGCAGTAGTAGTTTTTTTTTCATTAGAATAAGTTATGAGTTAGTTTTTTAGTTTCTACACTTTCTAGTAACTGGTTTCAAATATAAGTTGAATGCTAAACTTTTTGTTTGAATTCTTGTACTTTTACGGCTACAAAAGCAGTTTGTTAAGCAAGTTCATCAAGAATGGTGAATATGGCATATTGCCAGCGCTTAATAAGTGTTTTATATCTTAATATACACACATGAAGAAGGAAAATTCAAGACCCAATATTTTAGTAGTGAATGATGATGGTATTACCGCACCAGGAATTAAAAATCTGATTGAAGTAATGATGGAATTGGGGAATGTGGTAGTTGTGGCACCTGATGGGCCGCAGTCGGGAATGGGACATGCCATTACGATTGGAAAGCCATTGCGTTTTGACCGGGTTGACCTATACCCCGGTGTAGAAATGTACAAATGTTCTGGTACACCTGTGGATTGTGTGAAGCTGGCAGTAAACAAAATATTTAAAGGTAAAAAACCTGATCTTTGTGTATCTGGTATCAATCATGGATTAAATAATTCTATCAATGTAATCTATTCTGGAACGATGTCGGCCGCTGTAGAAGGTGCGATCGAAAATATTCCGTCCATAGGTTTTTCACTGGATGATTTTTCTGAACAAGCAGACTTTAGTCACTGTAAAAGATTTATCAAAACGATTGCTTTACAAGTATTGGAGCACGGATTGCCACAGGCCACCTTACTAAATGTAAATTTTCCCAATGGTGCCGATTTGAAAGGTATTAAAATTTGCAGACAGGCGAATGCCAAATGGGCTGAAGAATTTGACGAGCGTAAAGATCCGCACAATCGGTCATATTATTGGCTTACTGGTGTATTCCAAAATAATGATAAAGGTGAGGATACAGACGTTTGGGCGTTAGATAATGGATATGTGTCGGTGGTTCCCGTACAGTTTGATTTGACTGCACATCACGCTATTCCAGTGTTGAACAGTTGGACTTTTGATGTTCCGCCTGCCTCTGTTGCTGCAGCTGATGGGTCTTCACTTGGATAATTATGACATTAGGAAATCGATTAGCACAAATTAAAGATTCTGTATTTACAGGCCTGGGTATCGGATTACTGATACCTTGTGTCTTACTTGCTATAGTCTGGTACCTGATGCATAGGTTTGCTTTTTTGGCAAAGGCCGATTTATTATTGATTGGATGTATTGCTGTAAATGCAGGATTAATGCATTACTTTTTTAAATTAAATAAGGACAATATTGGCAGGGGCATTATCAGTGCTACTTTTCTCTGGGCCTTTGCATTCTTTTTTTATAAAATAACCCAATAATGAGGTATTATATTGTAGCAGGAGAGGCTTCAGGAGATTTGCACGGTGCTAATTTAATGAAAGCACTAAAAGTTGAAGATGCAAACGCTGAATTTAGGTTTTATGGTGGCGATAAGATGCTGGCCGAAGGCGGAGTACTGGATAAACACTACGCTGAAATGGCTTTTATGGGATTCACTGAAGTGCTTTTAAATCTGCGCACTATTTTTAAAAACCTAAAAGCATGCAAAGCTGCTATACTAGCTTATAAACCAGATGTATTGATTCTTATTGATTTTCCGGGTTTTAACTTAAAGATTGCGGAGTTTGCCAAAGCCAATGGCATTAAGGTTTGCTATTATATCTCACCAAAGGTTTGGGCATGGAACCAAAAACGTGTGCTTAAAATAAAACGGATAGTAGATAAGCTGTTCTGTATTTTGCCTTTCGAAGTAGATTTTTACAAGAGCTGGGGCATGGAGGTCGATTATGTGGGTAACCCATTGCTGGATGAAATTGCGCAGTTTACCCCGGATCCGGAGTTCCGTAAAAAATATCAGCTTGAAAAGGATGTTGTTGCACTATTGCCGGGTAGCCGTAAACAAGAGATAGAGCGATTGCTGCCGGATATGCTAAGTGTTACCCAAAGCTTTCCTGATTGTCATTTTGTGGTTGCTGCGGCGCCAAGTTTTGATGAAGCTTATTACCGACAATTTATTAAGACGGATAATGTGACATTGGTTTTCGCTCAAACTTATAATTTGCTTCATGTAGCTAAAGCGGCAATTGTCGCTTCGGGCACGGCTACACTAGAAACGGCTTTGTTTCATGTACCACAGGTAGTAGTTTATCGAGGCGGTGCAATATCTGTAGCGATCGCAAGAGCATTAGTCAAAATCAGATTTATATCGCTTGTTAATTTAATTATGGATAGGGCTGTAGTTAAGGAATTGATCCAAAATGATTGCAATACAGCAAGCATTACCCGTGTGCTTAAAGGTATTCTAAACGGAGCCGAAAGAGCGCAGATGCTTAGTGATTACAAAGAGCTCTCGGCAAAAATGGGTACCGCAGGAGCATCAGGACGTACTGCTAAACTCATTCTCAACTATTTGGCAACGCTCTCCAACAAGAAGTAGACGACACTGTTCGTCTTTTTCTGGGATATTTACATCATTTAGGTCCTTGCGGTATTGTCGTCTGATATCGATTCTACTTTTAGCTTCAATAAACCGTCGTACCTGCTCCCGGTTTTCCAATATCAGACCCGGTACTTGTACTGGTAGGTTATTGTCATCTTTAGCTACCATGGTAAAGTAACAGGTGTTGGTATGCTTAACAGCATTGGTTTTAACGTTTTCAGAAATTACGCGGATACCCACTACCACCGATGTGTTTCCTACATAGTTTATAGAGGCCATTAAGGATACCAATTCCCCGACTTCAACAGGAGCTAAAAAATTAACGGTGTCAATAGAGGCGGTTACGCAGTAATTGCCGGCGTGCTTGGCTGCACATACATAAGCAACCTTATCCATCAATGAAAGTAAAGTGCCTCCATGTATCTTTCCTCCAAAATTGGCATAAGCGGGGATCATCAATTCTGTGAGTACGGTTTCCGAAAACCGCACTGGTTTATAATTTTCCATTTATTCTTGCTGGTTAATTGTTATTAGTGTTTATTTAATCTTGCCTCTTCAAGGTCAAGATTCTCTTCCATATCTCTCAGGACTTCGTGGTCATATTTTTTTGAGGCTTTCATTTTCTTAAGCCCTTTTCTTCTTAAAGCAATCAATTCCAGCATAATTTTTCGGTATAGTTTTCTTACTGATGTAACCTCTTCTTTTTGAGCTTGTTCGAGCAAGGTGCGCTCGGTAGCATTTATACTTCTTTCGAGCTGTTCCTTAATTCTGGAAATGGTTTCAAATTGACTCATTTCTGAGCTGTATTTATCGTTCAGGAAACTTACACAGTCCTTAGCTAGTTGTAAACGGATCGATTCTATTTGTTCATCTTCAGGGATATGTTCGTCAATTTCTTCAACTTTTAAAATTCTAAGGAAAATAGGGAGTGTTAGCCCTTGAAATACAAGGGTTACCAATATGACCACAAAGGTGATAAATAAGATCATATTGCGATGCGGAAAAGCTTCGCCGGTATTTAAGGTAAGGGGAATTGCTAATGCGGATGCCAAAGAAACTACACCTCTCATGCCGGCCCAACCTATGATGAATGGAAGCTTAAGGCCCGGGCTTGTTTCTTTTTTTCTGATCCGGGGACTCAAAAACCTTGGAATAAAGGCGGAAGCGTAGACCAAAATAATCCGGGCGATGATTACAATTAAGCTGATGATTAGGCCATATTTAATCGCTTCCTCCATAGAATAACCTTCCAGTCCATTTACAATTACAGGTAGTTCTAATCCAATTAGGATAAATACAAAGCCGTTTAAAAGAAACCCTACTGTTGCCCAAACTTCTTTTCCTTGAAGACGTGTATGATAGTTGAGAAAATCGCCAGATCGGAATGATAAAAATAATCCACCACTTACCACAGCAAGTACACCCGACCAATGGAACTGCTCAGCCACTATATACATCAGGTAAGGGGCAATTAGCGTAATAGGGGTGGTAATGCTTGATGATTTTGCCCAGTACCTCAATATAAAATAAAGCACGTGGGCAATGGCTAAACCTACTATTATGCCCATTATAGCTAAAATAAAGAAATCGGTAGCTGCTTTTTGGAGCACAAATTGTCCGGTTAATATAGAAGCTAAAGCAAATCTGAATACGGTTAAAGACGCTGCGTCATTTACAAGACTTTCACCTTCCAGGATGGTTAGTCCTCTTTTTGGCATACTCAGACCTTTTAAAACCGAGGTCGCGGCAACGGCATCTGGTGGAGAGATGATACCGCCTAACAAAAAGCCAAATGCTAATGTAAAACCGGGTATAATGCTGACTGAGAAATAGGCTATGGCTAGAGAGGTGATTAAAACTAAAGCAAATCCAAGAGAAAAAATAGATCTTCTCCATTTCCAAAACTCATTCCATGAAGTATACCATGCTGCTTCAAATAACAATGGAGGTAAGAAAATAAGGAATACAATATCTGGATTGATGTTTATCGGAGGGATGCCAGGGATGAAGCTAATTCCAAGACCACCAATGACAAGAAAGATCGGATAAGAGATTTTCCAGCGCTGACTCAGCAAGAAAAGAAGGGCCATGGCAAAAAACAATGCAAGAATTAAAAGAAGGTTCGCATGTATCATGCTTTAAAAATAAGGAATTGAAATTCTTTTTAAGCTTTTTTTAAGAGATGCTTAAGTGGAGAGGATGCTAATCTATACCAGAAGCCTATTCCGTTGGCACAGAGTTTTTAATTAAATTATTTGCTGGCATAGGGGTAAACATTAAACTCGGTGTCATAAGGGGAAACCAACCATAATGAATATGAAATTTTTCCCCATTATCTTTGTTGCTTTTCTGATGCAAAGTTTGCATGTTATGGCTCAGCATAAAGATTCAACAAGTTTAAATCGTAGAATACTAACTGAGACCATCAAAGGTACTGTGTTAGATAAGAGCAGTAGGTTGCCATTAGCTGGTGTTACCATTAGGTTAACCTCAAATCCATCCGTTAAAGTATCTAGTACAGATCAGAATGGTGTGTTCCGTTTAATTGATGTGCCTTTAGGTCGCCAGGTGTTACAGGCAAGTATAACCGGCTACCAACAAGTAGTTCTTGCCGAACTATTGATTACCAGTGGTAAAGAAAATGTATTGAATCTTGAGATGGAGCCACAAACCAATAACCTGAACGAAGTTGTAGTAAATGCAAATTCCGGTAAGAAACCGTTAAACCAAATGGCAATGGTTAGTGGGCGTTCTTTTTCTCCAGAGGAAACGAACCGATATGCTGGAGCTTTTTTTGATCCTGCAAGGATGGCTCAAAGCTTTCCCGGCGTTGTTGCAGGTGGCGATGACAATGAAATTATTGTAAGGGGGAATTCTCCAAAAAGTTTGCAATGGCGATTAGAAGGGATAGAAATTGTAAACCCCAATCATTTTGGTAGCGAGGGGGCATCTGGAGGCGGAGTAAGCATGATTAATACCACTGTTTTAAGTACCTCTGATTTTTATACAGGTGGTTTAGCCGCAGAATACGGTAATGCGATTTCCGGTGTTTTTGACTTAAAGTTCAGAAAGGGGAATACAGACAAGAGAGAATACGCCTTTAATATTGGCGTGTTAGGTGCCGGAGCTACACTCGAGGGACCATTTAAAAAAGGAGGTAGTGCCTCATACCTGGTTAGCTATCGCTATTCTTCCTTAAGTTTGCTGGAAAAGGTAGGGGTTGAAGTTTCGGACTCAGGTACGCCAAAATATCAGGATTTGTCTTTCAACTTCGTATTCCCAACAAAAAAAGCAGGTACTTTCTCTTTGTTTGGGATTGGAGGTTTGGGTAAGATTGATAAAGTGGCAGATCATGATTATACAAAATGGGAAGAGCGATCTGATGGTTCAAACCTAAGTTTGGGTTTTAATGCCGGAAGTGCAGGGTTAAAGCACCTTTACATTGCCAATAGCAAACTCTATTTTAATAACATTGTTTCTGTTTCTGCCAGTCGCAGTTCTAATACTACCGATACGCTCAGTAAAAGTTATCAACCAAGTCTCGATTATAAAGATCGATATACCAATACGGCGATTCGCTATGCTGGAAGTTTAAATTATAAGCTCAATGCTTCAAATACGATAAGGGCAGGGGTAAATGCAAGTCTTCTAAAGTATGACTTGTATGCATTAAATCATGATAGGCAACTTAATACATTAAAAGAACTGATCAATCAACAAGGTAATACCAGCAGTTACGATGGTTTTGTGCAACATAAAGCGGAGTTAAATAGTAAGTTAACTTTAAACACGGGAGTACATGTTAATTACTTTAACCTAAGCAAAACCTGGAGCTTTGAACCTAGATTAGGTTTAAAGTACCAACTTTCTCCGGATCAGCTGTTATCCTTCGGGACAGGCTTGTACAGCAGACTTGAGCCGCTTTCCTATTATTTTGCTAAAAGTGGGGTTTCTTCAGGAACGGTCCAATCTGTTAAACCACTTACCCCAACAAAGTCTGCGCAGGCTGTATTGGGCTACGAAAAGCTATTTGGTGGAAATCTGAAATTTAAAACAGAAGTGTACTATCAGCATCTTTATGATGTCCCGGTATCTTTAGATCCAACGGTAAACTTTTCACTACTCAATGTTTCAGATAATTCTGCAATTAGTTCTTCAGCTTACCGCCAGCTGGTTAATAAGGGGACAGGTAAAAACTATGGCATAGAGTTTTCACTTGAAAAATCCTTGAGTAAGGGTTATTATTTCATTGCAACAACTTCATTATTCGACTCTAAATTTAAAGCTTTGAGTGGTAGAGAATTTAATACGACCTTTAATACTCGATATGTAGGTAACCTTTTGGCAGGAAAGGAATGGATAGCAGGCAAAAAAAAGAACAACATTTTCGGCCTGAATGCAAAATTGATTTATGCTGGTGGCAGAAAGTATTCTCCAATTTTGGTTGAAGAGTCATTTAGGTTGGATGAAGAAGTTATAGATCAGGACAAGATCAACACTTTAACTGCGGACCCTTATGTGAGAGTTGACTTTTCTGCAAGCTATCGCATCAATAGTAAAAGAGTAAGTCATTTGATTATTATTGATATTCAAAATCTTTTGAACCGAGAAAATACAGTAGGTATGTTCTATAATTCGAGTAAAAGGATTATAGAACCACAAAAATGGAGTGGAATTATTCCGACAATTAATTACAGGATAGAGTTTTAGGCGTATTTATAAATATACTTTTAGAGAGGGCGCTGTTTTTTCGTGTAAAAAGCGTACATTTGCGACAGTTTGGTTAAGTAGGTGTTTAAGCTTCAAATCATTGGACACTTACTGATTAATTTCGATACATTACATATTGAGGCCATACTACACCCAGGAGTGCTATTAGTGCTTCTGGGTGTTCTTTTTTAAGGCCTTTTTCTGCCTCAAACTTTATCATCTTTAATCTTTTTTGTTTAAAACTAATCCTCACATAGTCCACACATCAGACACAGTTCCTTCACAAAAAGGTACCTGCTTGTGGGTTTGGTGTGAAGGAAGTGTGAACCAGGTGTGAAGAACCCTTAATCCTGTGAAGGATTGTCTTATTTGCCTTAAACGTAGTTGTATTAATGCCTGGTAAATATTTTCAACGGATCTTTTGCAGAACTGATTTTATATCAATTTCAGCTATTATAAATTGTTTCGCTAAATTTGTTAGTATTATGATTCTAGATGAAGAGCAAGTAAAGTCATTTAACCGGTTTGCAACTGCGTTTGTTACCGCTAATCAATATATGAGTAAGGCGATTCGCTATCCTAATAAATTGATAGTAATTAATGAAAGCAATAAACTCAGCTTTGATTTCAATGATTTTACAGAAGAATACCAGCGGAAATTCATTCTTAACAATTTTGAACTTTACTGCACATCTTTATTTATTGCGTTTAAACCAAGGCTTGTAACCTTTTTGAAAAACGAGGGTATAACTTCCTATAACTTTGATTGTGTGTTCTTATTAGGGGATAAGCGGTTCAATAAGACTGAAAAAGTAAAAGTGTAGTTGCTGGTACTTAGCTTTTATGTGGAGGAGCTTTAGAAGTGGGGGGAGAAGGATTCGAACCTTCGAAGTCTTGCGACAACAGAGTTACAGTCTGTCCCATTTGGCCACTCTGGTATCCCCCCATTTTTTTTATCTGGTTTTAAATAATAAAGCTTCAGATTGCTCTGAAGCTTTATTGGTGGAGAATATCGGATTCGAACCGATCACCTCTTCACTGCCAGCGAAGCGCTCTAGCCAAATGAGCTAATCCCCCTTAAAACTGCCGATAATTACTGCCGGCGTGGGGCAAAAGTAATTAAATTTAGAAACCCTACAAATTAAATATTGAAATAAGTGCCTTTGGAATCTGTAATAAAATCATATGGCCACGTTGTCAGATGATTACCGTTTTGATTTATTCCTTGCGAGATTTTAATTCAGAAAGGATATCTCTTAGGATTTGTTTTTTTTAGCTGTGTTGCGGAAGGTATTTAGAAATAAGAAAGTGGAATAGTTGCCGTTTGTGTAAACGTGATAAAAAAAAGTTCTAAACTAGTCGTATTTTTGGGCCTCTATGCTCACTATATAGGTTAATGAGTAGGTTTAACTATTTTCAATACGATTCAAATTGTACTCAAAAGATCAAGTATCACAATTAAAACAAGAATTCTGGACCGCATTTGGACAGTATATTGCACCCCAACTATCTGCCGAAGGGCTAAGAATCAACTGGATTAATTACAAAACGGGAATAAAGCATCTGTTCTTTAAAATGCAAGCTGATAAACGTCAGGCTACAATAGCTATAGAAATCACGCACGCGGATGCAGGAATGCAGGAGTTGGTATTCGAACAATTTAAAGAATTTAAAAAGTTACTAGAAGCCCAATTGGAAGAAGAGTGGGACTGGGAGCTCGGTGCTGTTGATGAGTATGGTAAAAAGATTTCTCGAATTTATAAAGTCTTGCCAGATGTCAGCATCTTTAAAAAAGAAGATTGGCCAGCATTGATCTCCTTTTTTAAACCAAGGATGATAGCGTTGGACGAATTTTGGAGTGATGCACAACATAGTTTCGATGTGTTTAAATAAAAAAATCGGGTATATTGTGCCGTAATAAATTTTAGTATTATGAGACAATACACCGTAATTTTTTCATTCCTTTTGTTGTTGGGGGTTTCTTTCTCCGCTCAATCTCAAGTAAAACCTGTTTTTACCGGAGCAAAAGCTACATTGAAACATTATAAAGCATTATATGTGCTAAATAATGGTGATGAAAAAAAGATTAATGGCACCCTTCGCAATATTAAAAATGCTTTGGAAGATCCAAGACTTAAAGGGAAATTAGAATTAGAATTTGTTGTTTTTGGAGATGGGGTAGCAGTTTTCGATAAAAATAGCCCCTATCAGGAAAAACTAAAAGACCTAAAGGCAAAAGGAGTGCTGCTTGCACAGTGTGAAAATACCCTTAAGGAACGAAATATTGATAAAAATACCCTGTACGATTTTATAAACTTTGTGCCTAGCGGTAATGGAGAGATCATCATCAGACAACAACAAGGTTGGGCGGTTATTCATCCTTAATTTTATATCTAAAAACTTTAAACCTCTTATATGAAGAAAGTATTTCTGTTGTTTTTTGCTCTTTTAATTTCAAGTGCATCATTTTCACAAGGTATTTTAAACCTTATCGGCAAATCGCAAAATTTGTTTACGCTGTTTTCTGAAGATAAATTTACTGAAGCTTATACTAATTTTGATCCGACCTTTCAGGCTAAAGTAAGTCAGGATAATTTAAAGTCGCTATGGGGTAAAATAGGTGAACGATTCGGTAAACTCGATGCGGTATCGGTAGTGAACAGTAAGACTGAGGGTGAATTTTATACTGTTATCGTGGAAGGTAAGTTTGCCAACGACACTCAGGATTTTATGATTGCCTACAATAAAAGCGAGAAGATAGTTGGCTTTTTCCTTCAGCCGAAGTCAAACGTTGCAGCTTACGTGGCTCCTGCTTATGCCGATACAACTTTATATAAAGAGAAAGAGATCTATGTTAAGGCGGCAGATCATAATCTTGTTGGATTACTAACCGTTCCTAAGAATGCTACTAATTATCCAGTAGTAGTTTTGGTACATGGTTCGGGGCCAAGTGATATGGACGAAACTATTGGTCCAAATAAGCCATTTAAAGATTTGGCAGCAGGTTTAGCAGCCAAGGGTATCGCTAGCATTCGCTATGTGAAAAGAACAATGGTTTACCCAAATGATTTTAGCGGTGCCTTTACGGTTAAGGAAGAAGTTTTAGATGACGCCTTGGCTGCGGTTGCCTTGGCGAAAACCCTTCCGGAAGTAGATAAAAAGCAAATATATTTATTAGGGCATAGTTTAGGTGGTATGCTGGCTCCACGGTTGGCAACATTAGCGCCTGATTTAAATGGAATTTTGTTACTGGCGGCACCTGCAAGATCATTGACTGACATGATGGTTGAACAGAATAAGTATGGATTTGCGCTTTCTAAGGATACTACTCAGGCAGGTAAATTACAGCTCGATAGTGTGATTAAGCTGCTTGATAAAACCAGAATTACTCAATTAGGCACTATGAAGCCTGACTCTAATGTTTTGGTGCTACCCGCTGCTTATTTGGTTGATATCAATAATTACAATCAGGTTGAGGTTGCAAAGAAATTGAAGCAACGCATTTTTATAGCTCAGGGAGGTCATGATTTCCAGGTGTCGACAACTGATTATGATTTGTGGAATGCAGCCCTAGGTAAAAAGAAAAGTGTAACGTTAAAACTATACCCTAGTCTTAATCACTTGATGAGTTGGCAGACAGAAAAGGGATCCATGGGGCAATATAGTGTTCCTTCAAGTGTTGCTGAAGAGCTGATTACCGATATCGTCAACTGGATTAAAACTAAGTAATAATATAGTATTAAATCATTCGATTGTTTAATAGTTTAGCTTTATTTTATTTATGGCAAAATTGTTGCATGTATTAAATTGAATTTAAACGTAAAGCAAAGTTAGTTATGATTAAAAGGGTGCACGTACTTGAAGATGATGAAGATATCAGATATATTATTGGAGTTTTACTGAAGGATGAAGGGTATGAACTTCAGCTTTCATCATCGTTTAGTGAACTAAAAAGTAAACTGAAAGATTCTGTTCCTGATTTGTTTATTTTAGATGTAATGATTCCTGATGGTAATGGGACAGATATCTGCGCAGACCTAAAAAACGATATGTTTACAAGGCAGATTCCAATTATAGTAATGTCTGCAGATGACAAAAATAAAGATAAAAGTATAGATGCAGGGGCCGACGATTACATCAGCAAGCCTTTTGATATAGATTATATTGTTAACCGAATTAACAAATTGTTAGTAAAGTAAACTAGTTACAATTTTAAAGGGCTGTTAAGCGATGATTACCTTAACGCCCTTATCTTCTATCATCTTTAGGGTTTGAGCCGAGACCTTATTGTCTGTGATTAGATATTGTACCTGGTCGAATCCACAAATTTTACCCAAACCTCTGCGATCAAACTTTGTGCTGTCGGCCATAATTACCAATGTTTGAGCTGTATCGATCATTTTTTGATTTAACGTCGCTTCTGCAATGTTGGTAATGGAAAATCCAAAGTCCAGGTCGATACCATCTACCCCTAGAAAAAGAACACCACAAGAGATCTCTGATAGAATTTTTTCTGCATATGAACCTGCCACAGAGGAAGAATTGGGTCTGATCAGACCGCCAAGTTGGAGTACTTCAACATTCGGGCGGTTACTTAGCTCAAGGGCAACTTTTAATGCGGGCGTAATTACCGTTAAATTTTTATTTGGATATAAACAACGCGCCAGTTCAAATACCGTAGTACCCGATCCAATGCTTATTGAGTCGTTCTGACCAATTAGCGTTAACGCTGCCTGTGCTATCTTTTGTTTCTCGTCCGAATTGATAAATTCTTTCTCATTGATGGTACGCTCAGTTGCATAAGGATTGTGTAATGAACCACCGCCTCTGGTACGAAAAAGAAGGTTTTTGTCTTCGAGAAGTTTCAAATCCTTTCTTATTGTTACGCCGGAAACTTTCATTAATGCAATAAGTTCAATAATATTTACTTTTCCGTTTTTCTTCAGCTGTTGAATTATAAATTCGTGACGTTCGGTGATGTTTTTCATTTAATTGTGGCTTTAACGCTATTTAAAGATTGTTAATATTACGAATTATTTATAATACAAGCTATATATTTTTTAAATATGCGAATTGAAATCATTTACAATTCTTTAATGCTAAGCTCATGTTAACGGCATATTAAAGCTTTAATATTGCTTTCTAAATATTTATTATTCTTTTATTTTGTTTTATTATGTTTAATTTCCTTTATTTGATAAAGAAAATTAAGCAAAAAAGAGTAGCTGGGAGGAGGAATGCAGGCGAGATATTAAATCAACTAAAACCAAATATTTAATGAAACAAGAACTAAACTTAGACAATTCCCTGTTAAACAGGGTCGGTATCCCAAAGCAACTCGCCTGGGGTTATTTAGGGATCATGATTTTTATGATGGGGGATGGTGTAGAGCAAGGTTGGCTCAGTCCTTACCTCATTGGTCGCGGGATGACTATGCAAGAGTCTGCCAATATGTTTATCGTTTACGGAGTAACCATTGCAATCTCTTCTTGGTTTTCGGGTGTTTTAGCGGAAAGTTTTGGACCAAAAAAGACAATGCTGATGGGCTTGATTCTCTATGTTTTAGGGACGGTTGGTTTTGTAGGTTATGGTTTGCCAGATCTTAACTATGGTGTAATGTTAAGTACATATGCCATAAGAGGCTTTGGCTATCCTTTGTTTGCTTATTCATTCCTGGTTTGGATAACTTATCGCAGTCCCGGAAAAAAACTAGGTGCTGCAGTAGGCTGGTTCTGGTTCGTTTTTACAGGAGGTTTAAATGTATTTGGTGCTTATTATTCAAGTTGGGCAATAGAACATTTAGGATATTTAGATACGCTATGGAGCTCTATCTTCTGGGTTTTACTTGGTGCTTTCTTTGTGTTAATTTTAGTTAGAGATAAGTTTAAAAGCCCTTCGGCTAAGGATAAGAGTTCTAAATCCGAAGAGCTAATCAAAGGAATTAGCATTATGAAAGAAGAGCCTAAAGTTTTATTAGGTGGAATTGTACGTGTGATCAACACTACAGCTCAGTTTGCATTTCCTGTGTTTTTACCTACTTATATGGCTGCTCATGGATTCAATACTACAGAGTGGTTGCAAATATGGGGAACAATTTTTATCGCAAATATTGCTTTCAACCTCATTTTTGGATTTGTTGGTGACCGCTTTGGATGGAGAAATACAGTGATGTGGTTTGGTGGTGTTGGTTGTGCATTAACTACTTTGCTATTCTATTATTCACCAGTGATTTTTGATGGTAGCTTCTGGCTGGTTATGTTTAGCGGTATTTTATGGGGTGCCTTACTAGCAGGTTACGTGCCATTGTCGGCCCTTGTTCCATCATTGGTTAAAAAAGATAAAGGGGCAGCTATGGCTGTATTAAACCTGGGCGCGGGACTAGCCGTGTTTGTTGGCCCGGCAATCGTAGGGATTTTTATTGGGAGCCTGGGCAATGAAGGCGTAGTATGGATTTTAGCTGGATTGTATGTCTTAAGTGCAATCTTAACCAGGTTTATTACGCTGCCAGATAATGCTAAAACTTCTCATTCTGTGGAAACAGAAGTTGAAAGGGCGAGGGTAATTCCAACAACCTGATTTTAAACATAATTCGTAAGAACACAAGTAGCAATTTATAACGATAATATAAGAATATGAGGATACTGATTACGGCCCCTTATAATGAGCAGGGACAACAGATTTTGGCAGAAAAGCTAGGTGAAGTGATTTACCGTCCCTGGAAAGATATTGGCCGTGCATTTAATGAGGATGAATTAATTGCCTTGCTTAAAGAGACAAAGGCAAATGCATTGATTACCGAGCACGATCATGTTACCGAAAAAGTGATCGAGGCTAATTCACACCTTCAATTTATAGGGGTGTGTAGAGGTACACCTTCAAACGTTTCATTGGTTACTGCTGATAATTATGGGATTCCGGTATTCCATACTCCCGCCAGAAATGCACAGGCAGTTGCCGAGCTGTTTTTAGCTACTGTAATTGATTTGATGAGGAATACTTATGCAGGTGCAAAATGGCTTAAAGGTAAAAATTGGACAGAAGATGCCCATACTTCTTACCTTCAGTTTAAAGGAAATGAAATGGCTGGAAAAACTATTGGGATGGTAGGTTTTGGGGCTGTGGGACAACGTATAGCGAAAATGGTGGAGAGTTTCCCATGTGCCATTAAATTTTATGACCCATATCTTGAAGTATTCGATGCTCAGTACACAAAAACAACTATAGAAGATGTATTTGAGAGCTGCGATATTGTCTCAATTCATTTGCCTGTAAATTCTTCTACCATAGGGATGATTGATAAAGGCTTAATCTCGAGAATGAGGCCTGATGCCATATTTGTGAATACAGCCCGCGCAAGCGTGGTAAAACGTGATGATCTCTTAGATGCTTTGGAAAACAACCGCATCAGAGGGGCGGTGTTAGATGTTTTTGATCATGAGCCGCCTGATGAAAAAGATTATAGAATCATTAATTTACCAAATGTATTGGCTACACCGCATATTGCAGGAGCTACACATGAGGTGGAAGATCATCATGTTGCCATTATGAATGGCAAGATCATGAATTGGTATGCTAAGGAAAAAGTAAATTAGGTACAGATTAATATCAGATATGACAAATCAGGAAGGGTATATTGTAATAGATATTGGAACAGGTAATGTACGCGTGGCCGTGGCCACAACAACGGGCGAAATCCTGGGTATTGAACGTGAAAACCTACAAAACCATAAGGATAAACATTATCCGGAGGCTTTATATTTTGATCCCAATGAATTATGGGAACAAATTTTAAGACTGGCTACCAAAGCTTTGAGCAGTGCTTCAGGGATTAAAATATTGGCATTAACTGCTACGAGTCAACGCGAAGGTATAGTACTGATTGGAAAACAGGGGGAATCTTTAATTGGTTTACCGAATATAGACCACCGTGGAAGAGAATGGGAAAGCATGATTGCGGATAAAAGTGCAGTTTATCAACTTACAGGTCGTTATCCGACTTCGTTATTCTCGGCTCTTAAAATTGTAGGCGTTGAAAAAAGAAGACCAGAGATATGGAATGAGTTTTCTACTTTTTTAAGTATCAGCGATTGGGTGGAGTATAAGTTGAGTGGGGTGATACATTATGAGCACTCGCAGGCTTCGGAAACCTTATTGTATGATGTGGCCAAACACCAATGGTCGCAGGAGTTGTGTGATGTGTTTAAGATAGATTCATCTGTACTTCCCAAACTAACTTTGTCGGGCACTGTATTAGGTACTGTTTTGCCTAACGAAGCTGCATCATTAAATATTAGTCACGAGGCCAAAGTAATCGTTGGTGGTGCTGATACTCAGTTGGCTATCATCAGTACACAGCCTTCAGAAAATGATGTAGTTATTGTTTCTGGGACAACTACACCAATTATACAGATAACAGCTGAGTATATTACTGACGATCAGGAACGGACCTGGACCAGCAGGCATACTGACGAGCATAGTTTCATCCTTGAAGCCAATGCTGGTGTTACAGGTTTGAATTATCAGCGGCTTAAGGATATTTTTTATCCTGTTGAAGGTTATGATGTGATTGAAAGAGAGTTGAAAGAAGTTAACCATTTTCAATGTATTGCTTCTTTGGGCTCATTAGTGGCCGACGAGAAAACTCCGCTTACACGTGGCGGTTTTATCTTTGATGCTCCAGTTTCACATTTATTAACCAGAGGCAGTTTTGTCTGGGCTACTCTATGGGATATTGCTTGTAGTATCTCAGAAAATTACAAAAGTCTTTGTGGTGTAACCACACATGAGCAGGATTATATCTGGGCTTGTGGCGGTGGGGTTCAAAGTGCTACATTGAGACAGTTTATTGCAAACCTGATTCAAAAGCGGGTGATTATACGTAATAGTTATCGTCAATCTTCTGTTATTGGAGGTGTGTATATCTGTAATAAAGCTTTAGGTAAAACGGAAATCGAACCTTTTGTTTTGGAAGAGACTGGCCCTCAGCAAAATGAAGAACATAAGGAGCTTTATAAGCAATGGAAACGTGCGAGAACTTCATTTATAGAGATATTTAGTTAATATGGCGCCGTATTTTTTAGGAATAGATATAGGAACGCAAGGCGCTAGAGTGGTGTTGCTGGATGTGAATGGCGAGGTGGTGGCCAGCTCTGGAAAGGTGTTTCCTCTGAGCGAAGCGTCAAGAGAAGAGCAGTCGCCCGACCTTTGGTGGGATGCTTGCAGGATTTCTTTAAAAGAACTAATTGGGCAACTAGGGACTGATTTTAATCTCAATGAGATAAATGCGGTTGCGGTAACTTCCACCTCAGGCACTGTGATTCCTTTAGATGCGCAAAATAAGCCACTTCATAATGCCATCATGTATAGTGATAAGCGGTCTGGAAAGCAGGCTGAATTATGTACGGCTACGGCTGTAAAGTATCACGATAAAGGGTTTACGGCTTTTAATACCTCTAGTGCGCTCGCTAAAATAGTTTGGTTTGGCGATACTTATCCCGAAAAAGCAGTAAGAATTGATAAATGGGTGCATGCTGCGGATTACATTACTGGAATGCTGAGCAACGAGTGGGGTGTTACTGATTATACCAATGCTTTTAAAACTGGGTATGATGTAATTGATTACGAATGGCCAGCATATTTATATACCCATCTTCCTTTAAAAAAGGAATGGTTACCAGCAGTCTTTCCTTCGGGAACAGTGATTGGGAATTTAAGTGAGGATATAGCCATTGATTTGGGTTTACCAGTAAGTATTAAAGTAACGGTAGGGATAACAGATGGTTGTGCTTCGCAAATTGCGTCAGGTGCCGTAAAGCCGGGGGAATGGAATACCACTATTGGTACAACTATGGTAATTAAGGGGGTGACTACAAAACAGATTGTGGATGAAGAGGGGCGTATTTACAGTCATCGACATCCTGCTGGTTATTGGATGCCGGGAGGAGCAAGTAACACCGGGGCCGACTGGGTGACTAATGAGTTTGGTGATCAGCTCGAAGCCTTAAGTAAAGCTGCTGAAAAATTGATACCTACGGATTTGATTTCGTATCCATTGCGTCAACATGGTGAGCGGTTTCCTATGGTTGCTCCTGATGCTGTTGGTTTTGAACCAGAAGGTTTATCAATGGCAGAACGGTTTACGGCAAATATGGAAGGGGTGGCTTATCTTGAACGCTATGCATTTGAGTTGATTCAAGGATTTACTAATGAAAAAGTAAATGCTGTGTTTACGGCCGGCGGGGGTAGTAATAGTGACGTTTGGCTTAAAATACGTAGTAATGTATTAAACTTGCCAATTTATAAAATGAAAGAAGTTTCGGGCGCTGTAGGTGCCGCTATATTGGCTGCTTCGAACACTTATTTTAGTTCGCTTGCAGAAGCCGTAACTGCTTTAACTAATATTGATAAGGAAGTTTATCCGGAGCCAGCGCTGGTTGCTATTTATCATAAAAATTATCATCGTTTTTTAGCTTTGCTACTTAAAAGAGGATATATAAAAGAAGGAGAAATACATGCTTAATGTTTATTTATTACGACACGGAGAAACGCAATACAATGCTGATGGAAACCGCTATTGCGGTAGAACAGATATCGCGCTTACGGAAAAAGGTGTCGGACAAGCCAACTCGGTGAATAGCCAGCTTAAAGGAATGTCTTTCGATGCTGTTTATGCATCTCCATTGAAAAGAGCTTTGTTTACTGCTGAAATTGCTTCAGGAATTAAAGCAGTAAAGACGGATAGCCGTTTGATAGAAGTGGATTTTGGAGATTGGGAAGGCAAGACTAAAGAAGAATTTATCGCTGAAAACGCTAGTTTATGGAGCACTTGGATGGAGGACCCTGCAATCGCTAAAGCTGGTGGGACAGGTGAAAGTGCCTCGGACGTGGTAGCACGTGTTGATGACTTTTACCAGGAAATGATGCTGAAACATCCTTCAGGAAATATATTGGTAGTTGGCCATAACGGGATTAATCGCTTGTACCTAGCCTTTAAACTAGGTATGCCTTTAAAAAATTATCGCCGCATTGTACAGGAAAACTCCGCTATTACTCTGTTTAGTTTGGATGAAAACGGAGAACTTAATTTGAAGTTTTTGAATAGTAAAATTTAATACCTTATAAAACACAAATGATCATGAAAATTTTAAAAAATAAGGGTCTTGCATTGATGCTGACTGTATGCATTATAGGTGGAAGCTATGTGGCTTCCGCTCAAAAACTTCATACATTAAATATTAAAAACACCAAGCAATTGAAGGAGTTTTTTAGGTACAAAGGCAAGAATACTCCTGTTATTAGTGGGCATAGAGGGGGAATGATTAAAGGTTTTCCAGAAAATAGTATTGAGACTTTTGAGAATACCTTACGTTTTACCCCTGCTTTTTACGAAATAGATCCACGTTTGACAAAGGATGGCGTAGCGGTGTTGATGCACGATGCGACATTGGAGAGAACTACCAATGGTACTGGGAAAGTTTCTGATTATACTTATGAGGAACTCCAAAAATTTAGATTGAAAGATCCTGAAGGTCATGTGACGAATGCCAAAATTCCGACGTTGAAAGAGGTGATTCTTTGGAGTAAAGGTAAAACGATGGTGAACCTGGATAAAAAAGATCTGCCCTTAGAGATGACAGCAAAGATTTTGACGGAATGTAAAAATGACATCATCATGCTTACGGTACATAACGCAGAGCAGGCTAAGTTTTACCATGATTATAATTCTAAATGGATGCTTTCTGCTTTTGTGAAAACTAAAAAGGCATTTAAGGAATATGAGGCTGCAGGGATTCCATGGTCGAATATGATTGCGTATATCGGCCCGGAAAATAAACCGGAGAATAAGGAATTATTTGATATGCTACATGCTAAGGGGGTAATGTGTATGATTTCGGCTGCGCCAACTTATGATAAGTTGCCAGATGCTGCCGAGCGTGCAAAAAAATACAGAGAAACTTTTGAGCAGGGTGCAGATATATTAGAATCTGATTTGCCAATAGAGGTCGCTGCTGCTATAAACCAATGATCGTACAGGAAAAGCAGAAATAATGTTTTTTACTTTTGTGGAAAATGAACAATGATAACATCTTATTGTTATAACACAAATAAAATGAAAAGAAACATGATCAAAAGTATAGCAGCAAAATTGGTTTTTACCCTTGTTTTAATAATCGGTATTAACATGGTCAGCAAGGCTGATGTAATTAGGTTAGTCGTTAAAGAAGATCTGGCCAGTTGTACCGGTGTCGCTCCTATGACCTGTATGCAGGTTAAATATAAGACTAGTAAGAATTGGGAGTTGTTTTACAGCCAGATTTCTGGATTTAAATATCAGCCCGGTTATCGTTACGTACTTCTGGTAAATCGTACCAAAAGAACAAATGTTCCAGCAGATGCTTCGGCTTATGAGTATAAGTTGAAAAAAGTGGTGAAAAAAGTGAAAATGAAACAGAATACAACTACGGCATGGGATTTTGTGTTGAAACACAAGTGGAAGCTGATTCAGATGAATGGCGTAACGCAAACAGCTTCTCCGGTATATATGACGTTTGATGCAGCTAATAAACGTGTTGGTGGTAAATCAGGTTGTAATAGTTTCTTTGGAGGTTTTAAGAAAAGTGATGATCAGCTAACCTTTAATCAAATGGCTGGAACTATGATGGCTTGTAGTCCGGAATTGAACAAGCTGGAACATGAGTTTTTAACATTAATAGGAGATAAAACCTTTAGATATGATGTAGCCGACCAAACGCTTAATCTTTATCTAGGTAATAAACTGGTGCTGATGTTTGGAATGGCACCTTTGAAATAAATTTATCGCAGATCTTAAGTAGGTCTGATTATAAAAACGGCTGAATAGATAGGTTTTTTAACCTGTCCATTCAGCCGTTTTTATTTTTATTTTGGAAGCTAAATCTATATCTCTTATTTTTGGTAAATATTTACGTAAGTGTTTACCTATATGGCGCAGAATATTATTAACGAATTGGGTGCTTTGGCTATTGGTTCTAGAATGAGACGGCTTTATGATGTCTTATCCAAAGATGCAGGAAGGATTTATCAAGATCATGAATTGCAATTTGAGATCAAATATTTCTCACTTTTCTATATTATTAGTAAAAGAAAGCAGATTGGGATAATGGATATTGCCGAGGAGCTGAGCCTTACACATCCGGCGATTATTCATTTAGCCAAAGAGTTGGAAAAGAAGGGATACATTGAGTCTGTAAGTGCTCCGGGGGATAGTCGGAAAAGGATGTTGCAGCTTTCTGCCAAAGGGAAAAAAAGTCTTCCAGAATTTAAAAGGGTATGGGAGAAAATCAACGCTTTAAATGAACAGCTTTTTGTTCAGCAGCACCAATTGTTGCAGACACTTGAAGCGATAGAAAAGACACTTGAAGAAACATCTTATTATAAAAGATTTCAAAATGAAACAGCTCGATAATCCTGTTTGGAGTGCCTTAGCAAGCACGCATAGGCACTTTGCATTGGGCACAGATACCGCTAAAAGATATCCTTCAGACTTTTTACCATTTGTTGCTTTTGATCCCAATGCGATTAAGCCATTGGAAACTTTAAAAGATCTCGGACCCAATGAAGATGTTTGTATTATTGGAGATCTTCCTGAAATTCCGTCTTCATGGACTGTGCTGAAAAAACTGGAATGCGACCAGATGGTCTGTCCTGATTTGATCGCTGTGAAAGCTGATGATACCATCGAGCTTTTAAAGCTGGGACAAGAGGATGAACCGGAGATGTTTGAACTGATCAACAGTATTCAGCCAGGTTTTTATAAGGATCATACGGCAGACCTTGGAAGCTATTTCGGGATCAGAGTGAAGGGAAAGCTGGTGGCTATGGCTGGAGAAAGAATTAAAATGACGGGTTTGAGCGAGGTGAGTGCAGTTTGTACCCACCCCGATCATACAGGTAAAGGCTTTGCAGCCCAATTGGTTTCTGTGGTATGTAAAAACATGATTGCACAAGGCAATATTCCTTTTTTACATGTACTAAGTAGTAATTCAAGAGCAGTTCAGCTTTACGAACGTTTGGGCTTTGTAAAGAGAAGAAGTATTCTGTTTTGCCTGCTTAAAATAAATGGCGTTAAATAACATACGCTGCTATTCCATTTTGTAAAGTCATCCGATGTAATTAACTTCAAATTCTATAATATTAATTGAAGGAAGAACTTGGAAGATGAAATAAAGGGTCTTGTGCCTCACGTGTTAAGTTTCATTGTCAGTGAGTTTTGTAAATACGGCTTCTTAATTGCCTATGAGAAGGATTTGTCGGATTTAAAAGGTCTGATTGAACCAGATTCAATTGCGGCGGAAGATTTTGAATTGTTGGAAGCTGTAGATGATAAGGTGGTGCAATTATTACTCCAATCTATAGATAAGGTAGTGGAATGCTCTAAAACTTTTTTCATGATCAATAATCTCGATGAGTTTGAGGTGATGGAAAATGAGGAGTATAATCAGTTGGCTTCTGATAATTATTATATCTATATCATGGATTGGGAGTTTAAAAACTATAAGGATTTATTACTCAATTTGAATGCGGTTTATTTTACAATAGCCCGGTTGTTGCACCATTGTGCTGCTCAGTTAAAACTTAAAGAAATAGAATTGCCAGATGAATTTTATGATAAGGACGAATTTTTGGAGCAGTATTCTGATATACTGGATCATAAACTAAGTGATGATGACAAGAACGTCAACTTGTTGTATGACCTTATTGTGAGTTTAAACCTCGATTTGTTGGAGATAGACCGATTATCGTAATAAGGCCTCAATTTAATTGATATTATTATCTTTGGTGATTATAAATAACAAAGATATATGTCAGATCAGAAAAAAGAAATATTCGACAGTGTAGCACAACGTTTAAAAATCGAAGGCTTTAATATTGTTAATCGTGATGAGACTCGTCCTTGGGGTGGTTTTTTTGTAATTGATGAAGAACAAGCACAGCAGTTTGCTAATGTATATTTTGATAAACTAAATGTTGATGATTTAAAAATATCAGGTAAACTAAGTCCTAAAATATTAATTGTTGCGCCGGATACTAGACTTTCATGGCAATATCATCATCGTCGTGCAGAAATCTGGAGAGTAGTAAACGGCACTGTTGGCGTCATTACAAGCGAGACTGATGAACAAGGTGAAGTAAAACAGTTAACGCCAGGACAAACGATCAAATTAAAACAAGGTGAACGTCACCGTTTAATTGGTTTGGATGATTGGGGGATTGTTTCTGAAATTTGGCAACATACTGATCCTGCAAATCCTTCAGACGAGAGTGATATTGTTCGGGTTCAGGATGATTTTGGACGTTAAGGCATCTCAACGTCATTTCTGTAAGCGCTTACATCTAAATACATACAATACCCGTTAATACCATATATGATTATTTTATCTTTTTTCCTTTTACACTGGTTCCTTTCCCTTTTTTCTCAGACTTTCTTTTTACATAGATACGCTTCGCATAAGATGTTTAAAATGAACCCTTTTTGGGAGAAGTTTTTTTATCTGATTACCTTTTTCTCACAAGGCTCGTCTTTTTTAAATCCGCGCGCTTATGCGATATTACACCGGATGCACCATGCATTTAGTGATACAGAGAAAGATCCACACTCTCCGCATTTCGTAAAAGATGTGTGGGGTATGATGATCCAAACCAAGAATATTTATTTGAATTACGCCAAGTATAATGTTGAGCCTGAAGAGCAGTTTAGAGATAATTACCCGTCATGGCCAATTATTGATAAAATTGGAGATTCCTGGATTACACGTTTCATTTTTATTGGTTTTTACGTGTGGTTCTATGTAACTTTTGCTACCGCATGGTGGATGTTTTTGTTATTGCCAATACACTTTTTAATGGGGCCCCTGCATGGTGCAATTGTAAACTGGTGTGGCCATAAATATGGTTATGCAAATCATGATAACAATGACCATAGCAAAAACTCCTTGCCGTTAGACTTTTTAATGTTAGGTGAGCTATTTCAGAATAACCACCATAAGAAACCGAATAGTCCAAATTTTGCTTCTCGATGGTTTGAATTTGATCCAACTTATCCATTAATGAAAGTGATGCATTGGATGCGGATTATCAAAATAAGAAAAATAAATTAAAGACTGGATTTATTAAAAAAAGAAGCTGTCTCAAAAGTGAGGCAGCTTCTTTTTTTTGATGTGAAATTTTTGTAATTTAAAGTCATGTCAGGAAAAGTAGTTTTTAAG
>NZ_FNEX01000025.1:0-39088 GCF_900100435.1 Pedobacter sp. ok626
TATCGTAAACAACGCCCCGTCGATGTAGAACCCGTATTTGCACATATCAAAGCTAATCGTGGCTTCAAACGGTTTTTATTGAAAGGGATAAGCAAGGCTGAAGTAGAAGTCGGGTTGCTTTCCATCGCTCACAACTTAAAAAAATGGAAAGCGTAAAGCTTTTTGTATCGTTGTTTAATGCTAAAGTACACCGGGGAACATAGATGCATACACAAATCAACGTTCAACCAAAACTTGTAGCTTTGATCTGAAAAAAGTAGCTAATAACTCAAAAAATAACACAATAAAAAAACCGTCTCATAATTGACTTATGAGACGGCTACTTTTTTGTTAAATAGTAAATCTTAATATTTAAACGGTTTTCCGCCTACCATTACTTCCTGTGTAGCTTCATCAAACGTAGCCTTAAGTCCAGTTCTTGCAGCAGCATTCGTCATAATGTTTGCTATTGAATGATAATAACCCGCTTCAACAGGCGCATTCGTTTGCTTACGACTTCTAATACACTCCATCCAGTTACGCATGTGTGCAGAGGTCAATTTATCACCACCAGTATTGGCAGAGGCAGCAACCTGCTCTACCATATCCGTAAGTTTTAGTTCAGGTAGTAAATTCGGCTGCATCTTCATTGCTGCAGCAGCTTTAGCACTTAAACCACCAACAGGAGAAACCGTATTGGTATTCAAATTCAGTTCACCACCATTTGAATAGTAAATTTCAGCCGGACGTTCATCACCATTGTGCATTCTCGAAGTAAACACTACCTGGAAACCATTATTAGGATCGTTAGGCTTACCATAATCAAATACTGCAGTTGTAGTATCCCAGTTTCTACGGCCGTCTTTCCATTGGTAAATACCACCATTGGCTACCACACTTCTTGGATGTTTTAAATCTGTAAACCAATGTACTGTATCAATCTGGTGCGACATCCATTGTCCAGGCATTCCAGAAGAGTACGGCCAAAACAAACGATATTCTAAATATTTTCTCGGATCCCATGCTTCAAAAGGACGGTTAATCAAGAAGCGCTTCCAATCTGTATCCTCCTGTTTTAATTTAGCAACCAGATCAGGTCTGCGCCAACGTCCCGGTTGGTTTACATTCCAGCTCAGTTCAACCATCGTAATATCTCCAAATTTACCATCTTTAATAAACTTATTAGCAGCATGGTAGTTGTCCCCACTTCTGCGCTGCGAACCGATCTGAACAATTTGTTTAGAGGCTTTAACGGCTTTCAAAGCCATACGTGCATCTTCCATTGTTTCAGCAAAAGGCTTTTCACAATATACATCGCATTTATTGTTTACAGCTTCGGCAGCATGGGTAGCATGTTGAAAATCCGCTGTACTCACAATCACAGCATCAATATCTTTTAAACCATATAATTCATCATTATTGCGACAAGCGGTAATGTCATGACCGAATTTGGACTTTAAAGTATCTACACCTAAACCCCGGCGATAACTCCAAAGATCTGATACCGCTACAATATCAAAATTTAGTTCTTTCTGGTGATTTAAAAATGAAGGCAAAAGAGAGTCTTTAAAACGGTCAGAAAACCCAACTACGCCAACTCTTACACGATCATTTGCGCCTATGATATTGCCATAGCTCTTCGCACTTAATCCCATGGTTCCTAAATAGGTTCCTGCTGCTGCAATAGCAGATTGTTTAATAAATTTTCTTCTTGAATCTAACATAGTCGCTAAAATTTTAAAGTTCTTTTAATTTAATACTTCTAAAGGAAACGTTATCACCATGGTCTTGAATTAAGATATGCCCCTTAGGTGCCATCCCAAAGTCCTTCCAGTTTTTATATTTACTATCCGCTACTAATGCGTTGAACTCAGCCGAACCTCTAACATATTCCAGAATTTTAAAACCATTTAAATAATACTCTATCTTATTATCTGGATATACAATAACAACACCTTTGTTCCATTCCCCAATCTTTCTTTGCGAATTAGGTATTTTTTTGCTGGTAATCAAGTCATACAATGAACCCAAAGTACGATTGCCATTCTTACCCAATTTGGCATCAGGGTGTCTCACATCGTCAAGGATTTGGTATTCAGGACCAATAGCCGAGCCTTTATTACCTTCAGTAAGGGTTACGAAATATTTAATCCCACTATTGGCACCTTCAGTTAGTTTAAAATCAAACTTCAACACAAAAGCACCGTACTGTTTATCGGTAACAATATCACCACCATTGGTCGACTCAGCTCCATTAGATTTAACTACACTCAGCACACCATCTTTTATTTCCCAACCTTTCTCTGGAAATCCTTTTTTATAAGCACCTCTCCATCCATTAGTTGTTTTTCCATCCCATAGAAGGTTATAACCATTTGCTTTTTCGGATGCAGATAAGTTATTAGGAATTGTATTCACTACATAAATATTATCCGCTTTTGTCGGCTTCAATCCTTCAGTTTGTATACGGATATTTCTCCATCTGATCTGTTTACCTGGTTCATCATTTTTACCGATAGCGTGTACTTGTAAAGCGATAAAACCAGAAGGCGTCATATCATCAACTAAATTAGCCGTAGGTACTCCATTAACCCAGGTTCTAATCGAGTTGCCAATACATTCAATCCTATATTTATTCCAGGTCCCTTTTTTAAAGGCCGTTTTACCTTTAGGGTTAATATCCATAGGGTATAACCATCCGCGACGAGCCTCATCATATATACCACCACTATAGGCCCTGTCAGAAGGATCAACTTCCATTTGGTAACCATGAACCCTTCCGTTGTTTTGGTCTGGCTTACTCTCACTTCTAAACTGGATTCCAGAGTTCATCGAATTATCTACTAGTAATTCAACTTCAAAGATAAAGTCGCCATAGTTTTTTTCAGTTGTTAAAAAGGAGTTAGGCGTATCCCGAACAGTGGTCCCAACAATTTCTCCATTTACAACCTCATATTTTGCTTTTCCATTCAGTTGTTTCCAACCCGTCAAATCTTTTCCGTTAAATAGGTTTTGCCATTTGCCGCTTTGTGCATGTAGAGACGTTAAGGATGCCCCCAGCATCAAGCCTGTTAAAATTAGTAATCTAGTCTTCATTTGTGTTTATTCTTGGTTTGTTTTAATAATCAAATTTGTTTGCCAAAGTCAAGCGCTTGTTTGTTCAGCAGCTCTGCAGTTTGCTTTTTACCTGATCCGATGATAATCCTGTAACGGAAAGTAACCGACTCACCTGGTTTCAAGGTAAGGTTCAAATGTTCCTTACCATTGCTAAAAATAGCTTGTCCCAATGGGTTGGCCGCAAACAATCCATAATCTCTGGCGTGCCAGTAAGTAGGGTATCCTGGGTTTTTTGGATGATCAATGATTGCGATAGACACGGGTTGTGTTTCTTTTACCCCAAATAATACACACCAATTCCCACGCGTGCCCCAGGCATCATTGCCTTTTTTACCTTCGCTCGTCAGGTAATCGCCATTGGCTCCATTTTTAGTAGGTGCTATTTTAGTTACAATACCTTTATTATCGGTGTAAGACTCTTCTTTATCAGATGGCAATTCCAGTTCTTTCGTTACTCTGATTCCCAATGCACCATCTTTAACGTCTTTAAAGTAAACCGTATCTTTTTGTGCAGTAAGTGTAGTTATTCTGTCGATAGTCCTGGTATCATCATTCCCACTAAAAACAAAAGTAGTAGCCTCTTTCAGCAACACCTTTTTGTCCTGTCTTTCCCAGTTTGCTGTATAGTTTAAACTACCTTTAGCCTTACCATCTTTAACCGCGGTTACTTTTACATTCCTAATCCATCCATAGCCTGCTTTCTTGGTGGCAGGGATATTGTATGAATTGTTCCAGAAATCAAGCCCGTTTACACTCTCGTAATTGAACCATAAACCCACATGATGAGGGTGATCGGTACGTTCATGATCACGTTTATCCAAAGGGAAACCTCTGGTTACTGTAAGGCCGCTGGCTGTTTGTAAAGGATATAAAATTGGCTTTTCCAGATTATCCGGATAGAGAAAGCTTGTAAATGGTTTACCATCAATTAAAACATCAACCTTTTGCTGATTTGGGTGCTCAAGAAAGCTTACTTTTTTGGTTTGGGCGGTTAGCTGCAAACTCGCAAAGCAGCAGCCAAGGATCAGGAATTTCTTCATTTACATTTGGTTAAAATTAACTTCTTAAGGCATAAAGCTTGCTATGAAGCGGGTTAAGTTTTAGATAAATATACCTTTCTTAAAATATAATCAACCTTTTAATTGACGACTATACCCAAAAAAATACGAAAACGATTGAGTAAATTTTTAAAAATTATCGCCAATAAGCCTTATCATTGTTTGATCATAAACCAAAGACAATGAACCGTAAACATTTTCTTTCTTCCATCGCAATTGCTGGCTCAACAATGAGCAGTTTAACAGCATGGAGCAATCCAGATACCTCTATTAAAGAACCAATTATCCCTCCGTATTTACGACCAGGTGATACCATTGGCCTGACTACTCCTGCAGGATACATGACTATGGAAGAGATTCAGCCGGCCTTGAAACTAATGGAAAGCTGGGGCTTTAAAATCCAAATAGGTAATACCATCGGTAAAAGAGATTACTGTATGGGCGGAACTGACGCCGAGCGCGCTCAAGACCTTCAGCAAATGCTGGATGACCCCAATATTAAGGCTATTATGTGTGCCCGAGGTGGTTATGGTGTGGTAAGGATCATAGATTTGATTAATTTCGATAAGTTTAAGGCTAAACCGAAATGGATCATTGGCTTTAGTGACATCACCGTATTGCATTGTCATTTAAGCAGCCAGCTAAACACAGCTTCAATCCATTCTAAAATGTGTAATAGCTTTCCTACGGATTGGCTTTTGGCTGATCCAATACAGATAGAAACCATACTTTCCATAAAGCAGGTATTAAGTGGACAAGCGATTAAATATACAGCAGCAGCCCAAAGTTACAATAGAATGGGCAGGGTAGAGGCTCCTCTGATTGGCGGCAACCTCAGTATCATAGAAACCCTTACGGGCTCGGCGTCGGATATCCATACCAATGGGAAGATCCTTTTCGTGGAAGATGCGGGTGAATACCTGTACAGCATAGACAGAATGTTCTGGAATCTCAAACGCAGTGGAAAATTGGAAAAATTAAAAGGACTCATCATCGGTGGCTTTAGAGTAAAACCTGATGATCCCGGCGAGGAATTTGGCCGAACTGTATATGAGGTGATTACAGAAAAAATTAAAGAATATGATTATCCGGTGTGTTTTGATTTCCCTGTAGGCCACCAAAAGAATAACTTTGCACTTAAATGTGGCACAAAACACATACTCAATGTAGATGCAAATGGAAGTTCACTCGTATCAATCTAACCCTGCAGCCATAAGGCTTTCGGAACTGACAAATCAGATCCGGCAGACAATTGATGGAGTGTTTGGTAACCGAACTTTCTGGGTCATTGCGGATGTAACCAGCCATACCTATAAAGAGCAAAGCAATTATCACTATTTTGAGCTCGTAGAAAAAGACAAAGCTTCTGCAAAAATACTGACCAAGATAGCGGGTAGAGCATGGGGAAACGCTTCTGTTAACATTTCTAATTTTGAACAGGCTACAGGCCAAAAGTTTAAAAACGACATCAATGTCCTGATTCAGGTTTCTGTACAGTACAATCCGGCATTCGGATTACAGTTAAACCTGCTAGATATAGATACCAGTTTTACATTGGGCTTGTTTGAGCAACAGCGTAAAGAAACTTTGGAAAGGTTGCTCCGGGAAAACCCTGATTTTATACAAAAATCTGGAGCACATTACATTACGCGCAACAATGGTTTAGCTTTAAATAAGGTGCTGCAAAATATTGCGGTCATCTCATCAGCTACCTCTGCCGGTTATCAGGATTTTAAACATACACTGGACAATAACTCTTTTGGCTATCGTTTTCAAATAGATGATTATTTTACTTTAATGCAGGGTGAGACTAATGCAAAGCCTTTTCTAGCCAAAATTGTAGAAGTATTTCAATCCGGAAAACCCTATGACGCACTAGTGATCATCAGGGGCGGTGGTGCCCAAATGGATTTTCTTATTTTTGACAATTACGACCTGAGCAGGGCAATTGCTAAATTCCCAATACCGGTGATCACAGGAATTGGACACCAAAAGAATGAAACGATTGCCGATTTAATGGCGCATACCTCTACAAAAACACCAACAAAAGCTGCCGAGTTGATTATTGCACACAACCGGGCCTTTGAAGAATCGCTAATCAGCTTGCAAAAAATGGTGCTCATCAAAACCTATCAGTTGATCAATTATCATAAGGATAGGCTAACGCATATTAATCAGATCACCATTAGCACTACACGGAATCTATTGCACGAGCAGCATCGGAATATCCTTAACTTATCTCGATTGGTATTAACCAACCCTAAGATTATGATTTCCAATAAGCAAAAAGACCTGAGTAATGTGATCGGTAATCTAAAGGCATACAACAGGATGTATTTTGCTAATAAAAGTGGATACATTGGTCACTTCCAATCGGTGGTGAGACTTATGAGTCCACAAAACATATTAAATAAAGGCTTCGCCATCCTTAAAGTAAATGGCCAGATTGTAAGTAATGCCGATCATATTGAAGCGGGAACAATACTTACGGTCAGACTGTCTTCAACAGAAATAGAAACAACAGTAAACTCCAAATCAACCATAGATGGAAAAGACGAATTTAACCTATGAAAGCGCTTATAAAGAGCTTGCAGAAATAGCTCAGGAGATAGAAACGGAAGCCGTATCGGTAGATGTTTTGGCAGAAAAGGTAAAACGTGCATCAGATTTGATCGAGTTTTGCCAGACTAAACTCCGTGCTACAGAAACTGAGGTGAACAAAATTATTAAGCAGATGGAGAATCCACCTGCTTAAGGGCAACTATAGCCAATTATTTAATTTATACCACTTAATGGTCTGCATTATGCCTTTCTCTAAGTTATACTCAGGTGTATAACCTAAATCTGACTGAGCACCTGCAATACTGCAAGCCCAGTTAATAGCAGTAAGTTCGGCCATCTTTTCTTTATTTAAAGCTGGGGTATTCTTACTTCCTGCATATACAAAATCCATAATGGCTGCGAGCAAGGCTACCAACGGCACAGGAAGATGAAACTTAAAGGTTTTCTTGTTCAATGCCTTTTTCGTAAAATTAGCTAAGGCATATCGATCGTATATTTCCCCGTCAGAGATATTATAATGCTGGTGAACCGCTGTAGCCGTTAAAGCTTTTACAATTACATTTACCAGATCTTTAACATATACAAAACTCAGTTGTTGTTTAAAGCTACCTATATGAGGCTCAAGCCCTTTATTAATGCTGTTAAACAAAATAAACAGATCCTTCTCTCTAGGTCCGTAAACAGCTGTAGGGCGTATTGTCAATAAAGGAAGAGTTGTAAAATCAGCCAGATATTGCTCGGCTAACATTTTACTAGCTCCGTAATTTGTTACTGGTTGAGGCGCAGTACCATCCTGAATTTCAGCTGATAAATCAGGTAGGGGGCCTAAGGCCGCTAAACTGCTCAGAAAAACAAATTTCTCCAAATTGATATTCGCCTCTAGTGCAGCAGTAGCCAGATTACGGGTATAAGCTGCATTAACCAGATCGTACTCAGCCTTAGTTTTCGCTTTGGTAATACCAGCAGCGTGTATGATATAATGATATTGCTTATCCTCCAGTTCCTGCTTTAACCGATCAACATTGCTATAATCAAGATTGACATACTGTACATTAAGACCTTTTAAATGTGACCGGTCGCTACTTGGCCTGATGGCCGCATATACTTCAAGATCGGCTATTAAAGCTTCTTCAATTAAATGATAACCCACAAAACCACTCGCACCGGTAATTAATACCCTTTTTTTACTCATACTGCTTTCTCATAGATCCTATATTTTTTATAAGGATCTCCTTTTATCGCCTTAATAGCATTATTTACCAAATCATTATGTTCCAAAGTCCATCCTGCTTCAGCATATTTAAAGTTCTTTGCACGATAGGACTTAATGATATTACCATACAGACAGGCTTCAATACCCATTTTACGATAGCCATCAACCACGCCTAAAAGCAATATCCTGATACCGGTAACATTTTTCTTTCCAAATAGTAACTTGAAAATTCCTGTAGGTAGTAACCTGCCTTTTTTAATTTTGATCTGAATTTGGTTCATATCAGGAATGGCGGCGCCGAAACCTACTAATTTACCATCCTGCTCGGCCACAAAACAAAAATCAGCATCCAGTACCAATTTTAAATCTTTAGCCTGGTAATCAAACTCCTCATCATTCAATGGCACAAAGCCTAAATTCTTATCCCATGCTTTATTATAAACTTCGCGCAGGTTAGCTGCCTCTTGTTTAAAATTCTTCATGTTGATTTTTCTGATGGTGACATTGCTCCGTTTTAAACGCTCTTCAAGTTTATCCATCAGTTTAACCGAACGATCATCGTAGTTGTCGCCATTAAACTTCCATGCAATCAAATCTACATTCTTTTGGAATCCCCATTGCTCCAATAAAGTTGCATAGTAAGGCGCATTGTAAGGCATCATTACCACAGGCGGAGAGTCAAAACCTTCAATCAACAAACCACAAGATTCATTGGTAGAGAAGTTAACCGGACCGAGAATCTTGCCCGTTACACCTTTGTCTTTTACCCATTGATCGGCAGTCTCTAACAATAGATTAGCTGCTTCCTGATCATCTATACAATCAAAGAAGCCGAAAAATCCATCCTTGACATTGTTTAGTTTATTATAGTTGTTGTTTAATATAGCTGCAATACGACCAATTACCTTTTCCCCATCATAAAGCAAAAAACACTGCAATGAAGAGTGTTTATGAAAGGGGTGTGTAGTTAAAAGATCTTTTTGAGCAATGAATAACTCGGGTACATAATTTGGATCTCCTTTGTATAGGTCGTGCGGAAAATCTATAAATGTTGCTAATTGTTTCTTGGTGTTAACGGCAACAATATTCTTCATTAGTTTATGGTTTGGTTTTGAAATGTCAAAGGCTTAATCTGTTACAATTAAGCCTTTGTTAGATATTTTATATCGTTTCCTGGAATGATTTTACCTGGACTTCTTTTGCGGCAGCGGATAGCTTTTCAACGGCTTCCTCGATTTGCTCAAAAGTATGTGTGGCCATTAGAGAGAATCTAATTAGCGATGAATCAGATGGAACAGCAGGTGACACTACCGGGTTTACAAAAATTCCATTGTTGCTTAGAATATTGGTAACCATAAAGGTTTTGTCGTTATCTCTGATGTAAACCGGAATAATAGGGCTGTCGGTGTGACCGATGTCGAATCCTGCTTCAACAAGCAATTGCTTAGCATAGTTTGTGTTTGCCCAAAGTTTATCAATGCGTTCAGGCTCAGATTCGATAATGTCCAGGGCAGCGATTACACTCGCTACAGCAGCTGGAGGCATACTCGCACTAAACATTAGAGAACGTGCTCTGTGTTTTACATATTCAATAGTTTCTTCTGTACCAGCGATAAATCCGCCTAATGAGGCTAGTGATTTACTGAAAGTACCCATAATCAAGTCAACCTCATCCGTTAAACCGAAATGAGAAGCTGTACCAGAACCGTTAAAACCAATTACACCCAAACTATGGGCATCATCCATCATAATGTTGGCACCAAACTCCTTAGCAATTTTCACGATCTCTGGTAAGTTTACCAAATCGCCTTCCATACTAAAAATACCATCTGCTACAATTAGCTTAGCAGCATCTTCTGGTAACCTGCTCAATTTCTTGCGCAAGTCATCCATATCATTATGGGCATATTTAATAGATCTAGAGAACGATAAACGACTACCGTCTATAATAGAGGCGTGATCATATTCGTCAAGGATTAAGTAGTCATTCCTGTCTAACAAGCAAGAGATAACACCTAAGTTAACCTGAAAACCTGTGCTGAATAACACAGCAGCTTCCTTACCTACATATGCAGCTAGTCTTTTTTCAAGCTCAATATGTATATCCAATGTTCCATTTAAAAATCTTGAACCAGCACAGCCTGTCCCGTATTTATCTATGGC
Organism: Pedobacter sp. ok626; assembly: GCF_900100435.1. Classification (GTDB taxonomy): domain Bacteria; phylum Bacteroidota; class Bacteroidia; order Sphingobacteriales; family Sphingobacteriaceae; genus Pedobacter. The sequence goes on from NZ_FNEX01000025.1 coordinate 10,093, forward strand.
AGCTTTGGAAGCTTCCTTAATCTTGGGGTGATTAGTTAAACCCAGATAGGAGTTAGAGCCAAACATCAGCACCTTCTTCCCGTCTATAACGACTTCTGTGTCCTGGGCTGATTCAATTGCACGGAAATAAGGGTATAAACCTTTTTCCTTAATTGCCGTAGCGTCTTTAAAAGCTGCTATCCTATCGTGTAATTTTTTACGCATGCTGGTACTTGTATGTTTAGATCACAGAACTCTTTAGTTGATATTATATTTCTTTATGAGGCATTACTTGTTCTGTCTTTAGTAAAACCGCATCATTTTATTTTCTGACTAAATTAACAATTTTGTCAATTCGTAAAAGTCCCCAAAGCTAAGATCATAAACACAGAAAACAAAACTTGAAGTGAACCAAGTTTGAATATATTACTTTTTAATATAAAATTTACAATTTTCTTATAATTAATTCAAATTCGATCTATAATAACCTGTCAAAAATAAGAACTCTTTTGGAAAAATCAGACAAATTGGGGTCAACTATTTTTAATAAACACGAAAATGTGCAATAATTGACAACCAAATTAACTTTATATTGTTTTCTTTTTCACACCAAAAATCATGTCATATGGATCAGAAAATTATTACGCTGTACGACGAGTACACGCATAGCAGCATCAGCAGAAAGGATTTTATGAAGAAACTAGCCATCCTTACTGGAAGTACAGCTATGGCTTTGTCTGTTTTACCACTCTTGGAAAACAATTATGCAGCCGCTGCTACCATAAATGATGACAATCTACATACAGAAAATATCAGTTATAAAGGAGTTGATAGCGAGATGAAGGCTTTTCTGGCAAAACCTAAAGGCAAACAACATTTGGGTTGCGTACTAGTCATCCATGAGAACAGAGGGTTAAATCCACATACCATTGATGTTACCAAGCGGGTCGCCGCTGAAGGATTCCTCGCCATAGGGGTAGATGCACTTTCGCCTTTTGGTGGGACGCCCGCGGATGAAGACAAAGCACGTGACCTGATTGGCAAGCTTGATCCGGAAAAAAATCTTCAGAACTACTTATTGGGATTGGAATATTTACGGAATAGGAAAGATGGAAATGGAAAAACTGGTTGTGTCGGTTTTTGTTGGGGTGGGGGGATGTCTAATAGATTAGCAGTTGCTGATCCAAAATTACTTGCTGCCGTTGCTTATTACGGTGCACAGCCAAAAACGGAAGACGTGGCCAAAATCAAGGCCAGCATCATGCTACATTACGCGGGACTAGATGAACGAATTAATGCTGGAATTCCAGCGTATGAAGCTGCACTAAAGAAGGATCACGTTGATTATAAGTTATTTATATACGACGGCGTAAATCACGCTTTCAATAATGACACCTCGCCAACCCGTTACAATGAGGCCGCAGCTAAACTGGCATGGCAAAGAACCATTTCATTATTTAAGGCCAAACTTAGCTGATGTAAAATAAATATCTTCCTTAAAACCAATCCTTGTAAAACAAATTTAACTAGCACGTGTTTATAGGTTTGTCAGATAATTATACTTATAACTGACACTAAACATGAATTTTAAGCAAAAAAATGCTTACTTTTGTACAAATTTTTAAACATTAATGAAGATATTTATTACAGGCCTTCCTTTAGAAGTAGGGGAAGATGAATTAACAGCCGTATTTGGTGATTTCGGTCAAGTAAAATCACTTAGGATAATCAAAGATCGTGAGACTGGTCAAAGTCGTGGTTTTGGTTTTGTGGAAATGCCTGTTGAAGAAGAGGCAAAAGAAGCGATCAAACGTATGAACGGTGGTGATTACAATGGTAACCGTATTAAAGTTGCTGAAGCGCAAGAAAAACCAAACACAGGCGGTGGCGCAGGTGGTGGTGGCTTTAGACGCAACAACCGTACAGAAAAAAGCTACTAAGCTTTTTCTTTCTACAGATTCTAGTATCAATCTATATAGGGCAGCAGTTATGACTTTTGTCGAAACTGCTGCTTTTTAGTATAGATATCGTCTGGCTTAAATTAAAAAGGACAAATGCTAAAGAAATACGCTACGTTTAATATCATATTTGGGCTGATCTTTATCCTGCAACTTAGTTTCGGAGGAAATAGCAGCAGTATTCTAGCTTATTTTATAAAACCCTGCATTGTACTATCCCTGCTCATCATGCTATATGTGAGTACCGGACTAAAAGGCCGTTTCCATAAACGTTTATTTACAGGATTAATCTTCGCTCTTATGGGCGATGTATTGCTCATGTATACAGCGAAAGACGAATCCTATTTCATGTTTGGTCTTGCCGCATTTTTGGTAGGGCATATCTTTTACATCAGCGCATTTTACCTTGATTTTAAATCAGCACCCGAATTAGACAAAAAGGGAGCAAGGATTGCTATTTTGCTTTGTGCAATAGCCGCCATTAGCTACTATTTCTATTTACGACCACACCTGGGAATCATGAAACTCCCAGTGATGATCTACGTTTTTGTGATTAGTATGATGATGATGATGGCCAGTTTCCGCAATCTCCGTGTAAACAGCTCCAGCTTTAAATTGATTCTTTTTGGGGCATTGATCTTCCTTTTATCTGACTCAATCCTCGCTTACAATAAGTTCGTACAGCTCATTGGTCATGCTGATATCTGGATCATGTCAACCTATATGATTGCCCAATACCTGATCACGATTGGCGCCATTGAGCGTAAACTAATCCATACCAACTAATTCGATTTCTTTTCCTTATCTAAGATTGTAAAGGTTTGTACCAGTCTTTCTCCTTTATCATCCACAAGTGTAAGTATATGTTTTCCTGGGCTTGGACTCACAGCCAATTGGTGGTAATTTTTCGTAGTAGCAATGTATTCGCCATCAATATGCCAGTATATCTTAGCATCCGCATTGCGATGTGTCGCATTTAGAACTACTTTTCCACGACTACCATCAAATTCTACAGGCACATAAATACTCGCATAATCCTTGGGGTAAATCATGTCCATAACGTAATTATTCCCCACATCGCCACAACCAGGCTTAAAAGCCGGAAGTAATTTATATTCGCTGTTTTTGATTTTGTAATAATATTCCATGGCGGGCGGCAATACAAACCAGGATACATGCAACATATCAGCGGGCGCCTCACAAGCATCTGTAACACGAAAACTGCCCGTTTTATCCAAATGAATCAACTTATGGTAAGGACAAAGCACTGTTTTTTCTCCTGCAGGTGATACGAGTTCTTCAATTACATCCTTACAGTATTCACCGGCCTTATAGCCACTTTGTCGACAAACACGCATTTTCTTAAGCTTGGTCTTAGGTGTTTTAAACCAATTCGCATTGGGCAATAGTTTAAAAATATCAAACAACACCGGTGCCGCTACATCAATACCTGTCAATCCCGGCCGACCTTCGCCATCTGCATTTCCTACCCAAACGCAAACCACAAAATCAGGATTCAGTCCAATTGCCCATGCATCTCTAAATCCAAAACTCGTTCCCGTTTTCCAGGCCAGCCTTTGCGAAGAAGAAAACTGCTCCCATAAACCTTCTTCACCTGGGCGCATTAGCTCTTCCATTGCATTAAAGGCATTCCAGATCGAACCATGATCCAGCACCGAAGTCACTTGCGTCTCATAGGCTTCAAAATACCCTTTACGCTCAGCACTCTTGCCTTTAATATAATCCGGCGCATCATAATCACGGGGATTATACCTGCCTTTGTAGTCATTAAAATGGTTTAAAGTGCGGGCCATTCCCATATATGTCTTTGCAAGATCCCACATTGTAACCTCACTACCACCAAGAATAAGCGAGAGACCATAATGATCAGCAGGTTGGTTCAGCGTACTGAAACCTAGCTTTTTTAATTGATCATAAAAGCGCTGATACTTATAGTTTTGCAACATCTTAACTGAAGGGATATTTAAGGATCGACTCAATGCTTTATCAGCGGGGATAGCCCCATCATAACCTAAATCGTAGTTCTGAGGAGAGTAACCACCAATTTGCGTCGGAATATCAGGGATCAGTGTTCTTGGTAAGATAAATCCGTCATTCATCATACTCGCATAAAGCAGTGGCTTTAATGTGCTCCCCGGACTTCGGGGCGCTCTGATCATGTCTACATGGCTTTCCAGCTCTTTATTTTCAGGTTGATAAATATTGCCAACATAACTTGCCACGGTACCGTGTTTTACATCCAGCACCAAAGCCGAGATGTTATTAATATCGTTAGCTCTATAGCGATTGTTATACCGCTTAAGCAAAGAATTGATCTTCAGTTGTAAATCATAGTTTAATGTAGAAGTAATCCTTGTACTCTTGTTTTTCAATGCACTACGCTCTGTTTTAAAACGATTAAGCAGGTGGGGGGCATTCTGAGGTAAAGCTTGAGGCTTACCCGGGATAGGCTCAAGCTTAGATAAATTAGCGGTAGCCTGATCAATAAACTTTAATGCTGCTATTTTATCCAATAAGTCGTTCCGCTTTTTGATCAGTTTAACGGAGTTTTTGCCAGGGTGTACTAACGATGGACTGTTTGGCAATACCGCTAATGTAGCCATTTCACCCCAGGAGAGTGTTTCTGGGCTACGTCCAAAATAACGCCACGAAGCAGCTTCAAGACCAACCACGTTGCTGCCAAAAGGCGCATTTGACGCATACAAATTTAGAATATCCTGTTTGGAATGGGTGATTTCCAACCTTAAGGCCAACAACATTTCGATAAGTTTTTGGCCTATAGTCCGGCTTTCTCTGCGGGAAAGCCGGATCACTTGCATGGTTAGCGTACTACCTCCACTAACTACGCTTTTGGCCTTTATGTTCTGCCGCATCGCCCTACTCATAGCCAGCAAATCTACTCCTGGATGCTGATAAAAACGTTTATCTTCGAAAGCAATGATACATTGCGCAAACTTTTGCGGAATACTATCTGCTTCTGGAAAGCGCCATTGTCCATCTTTAGCTATTGATGCACTTAGCAGCTCTCCATTCGACGCCTCAACTACATAAGAAGTTGGACTGACAAACAATTTTGAAGGCAAAGCAAACCAAAACCACAGCAGCAGAACTAAACAAATACCATCGGAAATTCGGATTGCATTATACTTCTTAAACATCCTTTTTTTACTTTCCACCACGCTATATGCTCACCGTCATCGAGAATTTACTTAATTACTTGCACCCATTTCCCGCCTTCAGTAGCATTAATGCTATTGTTGTACATAGCTTCACATTGTACGGCCGATAAGTAATACCTACCGATATATGAAGCATTTAACAATACCTTATAAGTCACTGTTTCGTTCTCCCTTAAATTGAAATACGTAAACACGCGATCATCTCTGATGTCGCGATAGGTGTAAGGTGAAGCCGCAAGGATGCTTTCGTTATCATTTACCCTGGTATTGATGATCTCCCAACCTGAAGGAAAAATCTGTGTTAAGGCCATTTGTTCATAATAACCCATTTTTCCAGGATTTTTAACAACTACCTCGGCATAGAAATCAGTTCCCTGTTTCAATAAAGCAGGATCAAGTGGTTTGCCATTCAGCAGTTTATAGTTCACGTTCATATCCAATACTTCAGGATTATTCGGCAAGAAGTTGTTTTGTCCCGCTGCTGGCTGTCCTTCCAAAATCAATCGTACAAACAACACTCTGTTTCCTGTATTGCTGATAGCAATTCCGTTACCAGCTTTAAAAGTTAAGGCGGTGCTATTCAGGAATTGATTAGAATTAACTTTACTGTTTTTGCCATCAATGGTATAGCTGTACTGTAAATTATTGGAAGCTGTATTGGCACCGCAGAATTTAGCGATAGCTAGCAAACTATACGCGGTAGTTTGGGTGCTATACCAATCATCTTTACCCAATTTAATAGCTAATGATTGAATGAGTTTAGCACCCTCTGCTTTGCGGCCTAGCAATGTTAAAGTCTCCAATATCATTGCTTCATCCCTAATGTCAGATCCATAAGTGCCACCTAATTGGTTATAAGGTTTTACTTCAATAGGTAAATCTTTAATTAGGTTATTTGCAGCATCAGATTGTCCAGCAAGCTTATATGCAGCAGCCAATCGCCATTTAGCACTTACAGAGAGGTATTGGAAGCCTCTTAATCTGTTCATCGCCGCCATATCTGCTCTTTTAGCTAATGCAAGCACATACAAGCGGTAAGATTGTGAAAGATCACCACCATAAAAGTTATTACTGTTTGGCGACCAATTAGCGGCTTTAACTTTCAAATAACGCAACAACTCATCCAACATACCGACAGGGGTGGTGTACCCTGCGTTCTGCGCTTCGACGAGGAAGTGGCCAGCATAATTGCTTCCCCACTCATCCGAACTGCTTGCACCTGGCCAATAACCCAAGCCACCATCTGTAGTCTGGAAACCACGCAACCTGTTGATTCCGGCTTTTAAATTTCGTTCTGTTTCTGCTTTCTGTTGTTCCGTTAATTGGATTAATTTGTTTAAGAACAACTGCGGAAAAATCCCTGAAGTGGTTTGCTCCACGCAACCATGCGGATATTGTACCAGGTAACTCAATCGTTTTTTAAGATTGATGGGTGGGATAGAAGAGACCTCTACACTACCGGAGTTGGTACCCACCATGCCTATAGGAAGATATTTAGTTCCCCAATTACGACCAGGCTCGATCACTGCCGATGCCACATTGGTTACAAAAGGATTTGGATTTCGAATATCCAGTTCCACATCGTAAGCTGTTTTCTCTGCACCACTTTGAGCAATCAGTTTGATTTTTGCAATACCGGTCATCTCAGGAGCCTTGACCTCAAAGTAAGCCATTTGCTCGCCTGGTTGTTTAAAATTCAACTGAATCGTTTTATTACCCTGTACCTGTAGGTTTTGTAGTTGCAATTGTACCGTAACATTTTTTAGGTTGTTTTCAGTAGCAAATACTGTCGCAGGTAATGTAAAGCTCTCACCTGGACCAATTACTCTCGGTACTGTAGCCAATAACATCAGCGGCTTTTTAACTTGCACCGACTTCTCTACCGAACCATAGGCGCCATCCTGACCAGCTACAACCATTGCCCTTACGGCTCCAATATATTGTGGCAATTTAAATTTATGTGTTTGCGAAGCACCTTTAGCCAAAGCAAAGGGGCCCAAATATTTCACAACGGGCACAAAGCGGTTGGCTTTAGCAGGGTTTAAATTTCTGTTTACACTACCATCACCACCAATGCTCAGGATGCGTTCCAAGTTACCGCCCCATGCACCTAATACATAATCAAAAAGATCCCATGTTTTTACACCTAAGCCTTCACGAGCATAAAATACTGCATGAGGGTCAGGTGTTTTAAACCTGGTTAAGTCAAGTAAACCTTCATCTACTATAGCAATGGTATAAGTCATCGCTTTACCATTCTGCTCAGAAACTGTGATATTGCTTTCCGTTTCAGGCTTCAACTTATCCGCCATTTTAATGATAGGTTTCAATATCGTCTGAGGATCTTCAACCATCAATGGAATTGCACCATACATACGAATAGGCAAATCATTTACGGTCTGTGCATGCGGCTGGAGTAGTGTTACATTGGCAAATACGTTTGGAGCCATTTCCTTTTCGGCTTTAAACTTAAACTGTGTTTGTCCTTTTTTGGTGTCTGTCCAAAAGGTTTTTAACACCTTACTTCCATTTTCTATGGAAATTAAAGCTCTGCCACCTTCTCCAGATGGAATGGTTAACACTACTTCTTCACCGACTTGAAACTTAGTTTTATTGGCAGTAAACGAAAGCATAGAGGCTTCGGTAGGGTTGCTACCTTGCTCGCGCTGTGCCCATCCCGGCCAGTCAATGTATACCGATTTACCAGTTACATGACCGCTATTTAAATCTCTTACCAGAATTAGGTAACGACCCCATTCTGGCTCATCTATTCTAAACTTCCAATTGCCCTTACCATTAGATAAGGTAACATTCTCCTTTTTAACCAGTTTATTATAAGAGTTTTGTGTGAAATTGGCGAAGGAGTTTTCATTATCCTGTTCCCACCACCAGCGCCATTGAACTTTATAAAGCTCTACCTCAACGTTTTTACTACCCTGCAATAACTTACCATCACGATTTACATTTACAATATCAATCTTATGGTCTTGTCCTGTAAGCAGCATTCCAGTCATTTTATCGCCCTCAGGGGTTCTTATGCCATAGTAATTGTTGTAAACATGATATGGAATACTGAAGTTATCGATACTAAAATTACCTCCGGCTTCAAATACTTTAGTTGTAAAATTAGCTTTAAGCATCCCTGGGGCACTGTTGTTCTCGTTTAAATTCGTGTTTATGGTTGCTGTACCATTTTCACTTAAAGTACCTTCAAATATGGTTTTTACCTGCGATTGGAATACTACCGTCGGGTTGTCGAAAGTGAAACTATCAAAACCTTTGAAAGTTGTTTTCATGGTGTTCAGATTCACATCAACTTTAGCTTTAAGGTTTTTACCTACAGCACCAAACAACCAGGTTGCAGAGAGGGTAGCAGTAGAAGAACCACCTGAACCTAAATATGTACGGTTACCAATGTCAAAATTAATCTTAAGCCTATTAGGCATCACTGTTTCAATTTTGATGGTTTTGGTAAAGGTAGCGCCACCAGCTTTTACTTTTGCCAACCAGTTTCCTGTTGGCGCAGTACTTTCTGTAGCAGTTTTAAAGGCATAGAAACCATTTAAAGGCTTTCCGTTAATGCTGCGTTTGATCAATTGTCCCTGAGGATTATATAGCTCAAAAGTAACCGGGTACCCACCAGGTAGTTTCTTTAATTTATCTTCGAGTACAAAAGAAAGAAATACGGAATCACCGGGGCGCCAAACGCCACGTTCACCATATATAAAACCTTTAAGGCCGTTCTGAACCACATCCCCCCCCACATCAAACCTGCTCAGTGGAAGTGAGTTTCCATCATCTAGTTTTAAATATCCTCTTTCCTTACCACTTTTGGCAACCAACAAGAACGGTTTTCTTTTCAAATCAAAAGAAGCCATACCATCAGCGTCCGTTGTTACTGTATGAATTACCTGACGTTGGTAATCCAGCAACTCCAGCGTTACACCACTTAAAGTTTTTGCTGTCAATAGATCTGTAGCAATGATCAACATGCTATTGTCATTACCTCTTTTGGCAATCAAACCAATATTGGACGCCATTAAATTGCGGCTTGCCCAACGTTCGTTTGTATAATAGGATGGGGTACAAGGGTTATCGCGATCTTCCCATCTGTAATTATTCGGGTAATAACTGTTGTAACGTTCCCAAAACTCATCGTCTTCGTCAATTTTCTCACCGTAACGTTCGTAGTCATTATCATTATCGCCATCTTCGGCTTCGGCTTCTGCACATTTGTAGACGTTGTATGCTCTTCTAAAACCTATAGTAACGCGATACATCGCACCCTGTTCTGTACGGATGATTTTATCCAGATCTAGTGTAAAACGATGTTTTTTATGCAGATCAAGGGCTTTATCCTCATCCAATCTGATGGTTTTCTGAATAACAGGCTTACCTACACGACGCAACTCGCCACCATCTTTATAATTATTAGTCTGAAAGAACTGAGGAATATTGTTTTCGTAAATCTTGATAATTGTTACATCCACCGCCTTTAGGTTAACCGCCTCAAATGGGAGTACGAGCTTGCCTGAATTAGGAATAATGGTACCACTGCCGGCAATGACCACCGAAGGAAGTTTGTTTTCAAAAACAATATTAGCCGTTTTACCAGCCTCTAGTTTTTTACCATTGATATTTTCAACACCCTCATTTACAGTGAGCGTATAATTTCCTTCCAGTGTATTCGGAGAATAGATTTTAATCTGACTAGCGTCTATGGTAAAACGCAGGTCAGTTAACCCTGCCAAAGAAATCAATCCAGTTAAATCATGACCAACACTTATCGGTTCAGAAAATTGAACCAGTGCAAAATCTTCAAGATCCTGAACAGCGCGCATATTCAATACCTTAAATACACCAACTGCAGGCACAATAACAGTTTCTTCACCTTTGCTCTCCGCGTCGATAGGTTCACCCGACCAAATTAAACTTAACTTGCTTTTTTTCTTAGTCTTTTTAATACTATCTACAGTAAAAGTAGAAGTGTTCTTAGCTGGATCATGCTGCCATTTTACTTTAAGTGAGGATGGAAAATCTACCTTCAAAGCCTTTTCTATCAGCTTAGGATCTTCCTGATCGGACGTTGTTACTTCGCCGGTCAGCTTCATATAGTCCAGTGAAGTATTATTTTGTGAAACCAGTCCATTTTGAATCAAGGACATTCCTGGTTTAATCACCCTGAAATCAAATTCAAATGATTCAAGCCCTTCTTCAGTATCAGTAACCTTATTTAGGTTAAAAGTAGCTTCATAAGTTTCGCCAGCTTTCAGATTTTCCTCAGGTCTAAATTCGACAGTTTGGGCATCAATCCAATAAGCTTTACCTTTTACAGAAGGAGAGAAGCTGAATAGATCACGGCTATCAGCCACGCCAATATCACTCATGGTTTTCACCTGATTGGCCAAATGTACCCTGATATAGGTCTTTTTGGATACTGTACCCGAAGTATAGGCTTCAATGTACTTAGAATATTGCTGGTTATAATCTTTAGGTCTTTCTTTTTTAAAGAAAAAATAGGAGCCAATTCCAGCCAGAACGAAGGCTAGGATACCAATAACAATACCTTTTTTGTTTTTCTGGAAAAACGAGGGCGGGGTAGTTTTCATGTATTTCAATTAGGGTAATAGATGTGTACAAAAATTAGTAAAATATTGTACATTATTTAAAAAAATTATCAACGATTTTGATAAAATGGAGAATATATCAATATACTAACATTTAGATAATATAAATACGTCAATTTTGAACCCACTTAGAAAAACAAACATGATTAAAAAAATTTTACTGTGTGGAAGCCTTGCACTTCTACTTGCCGGCTGTTCAAAAAAAAGTACTCAAGAATTAACTATTGTCGATCCAGTGATTCCACCGGCAGCTTACTCAATCACTGAGGATTTCGAAAATACGCCAGCCAAAGGTGGGTATGCCGTTGCTGAGGTAAAGATGCCAACTGGAAGCTGGACCTTAGATGATGCACTTGTTGGAAATCTCCCCGCAGATTTGAAAAACGGGTTAAAAAGTGTAAGGCTAAGGACTGGAAATCTAAAAATGAATTTTGACATCAGCGGAATAAAGATGTTGTACATTAAACATGGTAAGTATGGAACTGATCTGGCTTCTACCTGGAAATTACTCATGTCAACCGATGGTGGTACTACTTACACGCAACTGGGAGCTGATATTGCGGAAGACAATAGTACTTTGAAGTTGGATTCATTTGCGGTAAGCACTACCGGCAAAGTCCGTTTTCAAATTCTGAAGGCTGGTACAACAAGAGTAAACATAGATGACATCACTTTTAAGGGCATTGGTGATCCTGGTATCTTGGTTTCAAATCCGGATGTAGACCCAGTAGATCCTAGTGGAAGTCCAGCAACTACGCCTCGTGGTGTTACCGCAGGAAGCGATGCCCAACCTACAATCGGTGACAATAGCAACTTATTATTCGGTAACCCTTCAAATGCTAATGGAGTAAGTGTAGATAATTTCCTGCTTGATCAAAGCTATTATGTAGAATCTTACAGCAGTAGTCGTGGTACCCCAAATTGGGTAAGCTGGCATTTGGATGCAAGTAACTTTACAGGTGTAAGTAATAGATTAGATAATTTTGCAGGATTCACCGGACTACCGCAAAGCGCTTTCGTTGTGCAGAGTAACAGTTACTCAGGGTCAGGGTTTGATCGCGGTCACAACACGCCATCGGGAGACAGGACAAGCTCCGCAAATGCGAATAGTGCAACTTTTTTAATGTCTAATATGATCCCTCAAGCTCCGCAAAACAATCAGCAAACCTGGAATAATTTAGAAGGTTATTTACGCACCAAGGTATTGGAAGGTAATGAAGTTTACATCATTATGGGAAGCTATGGCACCGGCGGGACAGGTGTAAATGGAGCTGCAAGCACCATTGCTGGAGGTAAAGTGACTGTGCCATCGAACGTGTGGAAAGTAGCGGTTATCATTCCTACTGGCAACGACGATATTAGCAGAGTTTCTGCAACTACCCGCGTCATTGCAGTTAATACACCTAATGTAAACACAATTGACTCCGATTGGAAAAAATATAGGGTAAGCGTGAGGGCTCTTGAAGCTGCAACCGGATATAATTTGCTGTCAGGTTTACCTGTTAGCATTCAGGATGCAATAGAAACTAAGGTGGACATTAACAATTAGGCAAGGTCGCTATTAACTAAAAAAGGTTTGCTATTTATATAGCGAACCTTTTTTAGTTAATTATTTAATCATTACTCCAGGCATATTGACCAGGGGAACATGTATTAGATTTTCATCAACTATACTTTCCGGGAGGAAAATAAACTTCTTATCGTAAATAACGCCGTCTACGTAATAGCTTAACCAGTACTCATTAGTCAGGCCGAAAACTTCCGGATCTATAGCTTCTACACTGGCAAAGGATTTAGGCTTCAAGTCACCTATGAAGTGGCGAAGGATCGATGTTTTTACCATTTTTCCATCCTTTTCACCGTAACCTTTAGAGCTAATCAGTACATTGTCTAAAACGACGTCTTTCAAGTTTATAACATAAACCGTCCAGTTCATTATTTCAGGGGTTTCGCCGGTGAGTACTACGGCCATTGCCACATCTTCAACTATATTTTCAGGAAGATCCTTCTTCATTGGTTCTATTTTTTATGACAAGACGTATATCTACTTCTTCGCCACAGTTTTCTTAGCTGGAGCTTTCTTTTTTACCGCAGTTTTAGTGCCAGCTGCCTTTTTTGCACTTGCTTTTTTAGGCTCAAATGCATTAGGTACTTGTTCAACAATTAGTTTTTTAACCTCATCTAAAGAAATGGAAGCCAATTCTTCAGGCGTATACTTATCATTGGTCGCAGGGTTTTTACGTAGCTTTAGCATTTCTTTACCAAAACGGATAAACGGTCCCCATCTGCCATTTTCAATTGCAATTTTTTCAGCAGCCCACTGTTGAATAAACCTGTTGGCTTCTTTTTCAATTTTCTTACCAATCAATTCTTCAATCTCCACTTGCGAAAGCTGATCAAAATTATAAGCCTTAGGTACATTGATAAATAAATCGTTCCATTTAATAAATGGTCCAAATCTTCCTGTTCCTTTGGTCACCGGCATTCCCTGATAATGTGCCACAGGTGCATCAGCAGTGATTTTTTCGCTAATAATTTCTATTGCACGACTCTGATCAACTGATAAAGGATCTTCATTTTTAGGGATAGAAATATAAGCCTCGCCCCATTTCACATATGGACCAAAACGACCTACACCTACAGAAACCTCTTTACCTTGGTAATCCTCCAGTTGGAAAGGTAATTTAAACTGTTCTAACGCTTCTTCAAGCGTAACAGTTCCTACAGATTGTGATTTAGCTAAACTTGCGTAGCGCGGTTTCTCTTCATCATCATTCTCACCAATCTGAACCAATGGTCCAAATCTACCAACTTTGGTATATACATTTTTTCCAGTAGTTGGATCAACACCAAGTAAACGCTCACCATTGGCACGGTCGGCAGTTTCTAATGTTGTTTCAACTTCTAAATGGAACGGTGTATAGAAGGAGTGGAGCATCTTTGTCCATTCCTGTAGACCTTGTGCAATTTCATCAAATTCTTTCTCTACACTGGCAGTGAAGTTAAAATCAACAATTCCTTTAAAATGTTCTACAAGGAAATCATTCACCACCTCACCTATATCCGTAGGGAAGAGTTTACTCTTCTCTGCGCCTGTAATTTCTGTTTTTGTTTTTTTGGTAACGACACCGTTGATCAATTCAATGGCACCAAAGCTACGCTGACGGCCGTCGCGGTCTTCTTTAACCACATAACCTCGGTTTTGAATGGTAGAAATGGTAGGTGCATAAGTAGATGGTCTACCGATACCTAGCTCTTCTAATTTCTTAACCAATGAAGCCTCAGTATAACGTGCTGGAGGTCTTGAGAAACGCTCCGTAGCATTCATTACCCTTAGAGTAAGCTCTTGTCCACGTGAAAGTGGGGGTAACATATTGTTGCCTTCCGAATCTTCTGCATCTTCCTCATCCGACGATTCAAGGTATACCTTTAAAAAGCCATCAAATTTCATTACTTCACCTTCAGCGGTTAATTGTTCTTTACGTGTACTTACCGCAATTTGTGCTGTTGTTTTTTCAAACAACGCCTCACTCATTTGCGATGCGATGGCACGTTTCCAAATCAACTCATATAAACGTTGCTCCGAACTGTCGCCTGTTACCGTATGGTGATTAAAATAAGTAGGGCGGATGGCCTCGTGAGCTTCCTGTGCACCTGCAGATTTAGTCTTATAAGTTCTTGGCTGATGGTATTTATCACCATAAGCAGATTTGATCTCAGCAGCAGCAGCCTGTAATGCGGTTTCAGAAAGGTTTACCGAATCTGTCCTCATGTAGGTAATACGTCCGCTTTCATATAGCCTTTGTGCAATCTGCATCGTTCTACTCACCGAGTAGCCCAACTTACGCGAAGCTTCCTGTTGTAAGGTAGATGTGGTAAAAGGTGCTGCTGGATTACGTTTTGCAGGCTTAGTCTCTAAGCTATCTACAGAAAACCCAGCACCAACACAGTCGTTAAGGAACTTTTCTGCATCAGCCTCTTTTTCAAATCGCTGTGGCAGTTCAGCTTTTACCAACTCTTTTCCGTTACCAGTAGAAAATTCTGCAGTAATTTTAAAAGCGGCAGCAGCATTAAATTTATTTACTTCGCGTTCTCTATCTACGATCAAGCGGACAGCAACTGACTGTACACGTCCTGCGGATAGGGAAGGTTTGATTTTTTTCCAAAGTACAGGAGAAAGTTCAAAACCAACCAATCGATCCAGTACACGTCTGGCTTGCTGTGCATATACCAGGTTGTAATCGATCGATCGTGGTGTTTCTATCGCTTTTAATATGGCGGGCTTAGTAATCTCATGAAATACAATACGTTTTGTCTTGTTTTCCTTAAGTCCTAATGTTTCATATAAATGCCATGATATGGCTTCTCCCTCGCGGTCCTCATCGGATGCGAGCCATACCATTTCTGCGTCTTTAGCTAATTTTTTAAGTTCGGCTACTACCTGCTTCTTATCAGATGGAACTTCATATGTTTGGGCAAAATTATTGGATATATCTATACCCATGTCTCCCTTTACCAGATCCCGGATGTGCCCGTAACTTGATTTAACAAGGAAATCTTTACCTAAATACCCTTCTATGGTTTTAGCTTTCGCAGGTGACTCAACTATTAGTAAATTCTTCGCCATTCAGACCGTTTTTCTGCAAATAAAGCTATAAATAAGGCTAATTTCAAAATTCGACAGACTTTTTATAATAAATATATTTGTAAACGGCTCATTTAATCCGATATATAGTAATAATTAAGCATGTAACAATGTTGATTTATAAAACTATTCTTCCCGTATAGATACTATCTGAAATACTTTCCCTATCATCAGAAATAAATGCAATATAGGTCTCTATAAACCGATCTTTGATGGTATTACCAAGATTTTTAATGGCAATACTCCCTTCCAAAGTATCTTCACCTTCTGATCTTCTAGAGCCAGATAGCTTGTAGAATGCAGTCTTATTATCGGGCAAATAGGCTAGTAACATTACTTGATCTCTTTTCAGGTCATTGTCCCATGTAGGATCTATATCCCATTGGAATTTTAAGGACACATTGGTATAAAGCGCTTTTTTATTAATAGGGGCTTCTACTATGTGGCTGATTACTGGATTTTGTGCTGGACTTAGATCACCTTTACTCACGATAATTTTAGGATAGTCTAATTCGAGATTTGGGTATACACCTTTTATCGCTGTCTTGATATTCGATGATACCGCTGCATTTTGGGCGATTTTATTTGTACCCTTAACAGCCAGTTTAAAACTGGTGTTGGTAAAAGTGTTAATGGGAGATAGAAATTCCATGAACACCCGCATTTTATCGAATGCAGCTATTTGATTTTGGGTAAATATTTTGTTTTTGTTTGGAGGAGTTAGTGTTCTTACACATGCTTCGCCGAGACGGATATACCCTACGGTATTTCCTAATTTTCCTACTATTGGCCCATAAGGACCATGTTTCATACGTGCCATATTTATTTGGTTAGCCAACATCGGTATTGACGTCTTATTTTGAAGGTAATGAATAAGTTATAGCCTTTCTATTTGATATCGTATTTGTTACATATTCTCTACGTATCTGCTACGGTTTTTTTACGGGTTTAGCCGTAGGGAACCCGTAGAGGACCCGTATAGGAGCCGTAGAGAACCCGTATAGAATAAGGTAGCAGATTAGTTGAAAATCGTCGCTTGATTTGCTAATTGTACTATCTTCTCTTCGCACATCGCTTTTGCAAGTTTTACAAATTCTGAAACCTTATTATATAAACACCAAGAGTCATCTTCTGAAACCTTAAAGGTATCCTTGTACCTTGCCGCTGAGTAACTCTTAAGCAATACATCAAAAAGTCTTTCGTCATCAGGGCTGCCAGATAGGAACATTTTAATAGGGGCGTTGGAGAAGGAGCAACAGAGCCGTAAAAGACGCTGTAAATTATGTATCTCCGCACGATAGGCTAGATGAACCCTGATCAACGCAATACAGGTTTGTTCTACAACCTGGTGTAGCATAAATACACATACATTATGCTGTTCAGTAATGATACACTCATGAGCTCCGGTTAAGAAACCATCTGCTAGTATCAATCTGTGGTCGAAATGCTTTCTTGCTTTTACAGCAGACTCAGTTGGAATAAAACGACTGGAGAAATCGAAAGATGTCATCCCATCATGGCTATAAATCAATGTAGTGGAACTGCAAACGGTGATAAAAAAACGATTATTGGCCTTAATAGCTTCCTCAATGACCTCTTTCCCATGGCAGAGGATTGTTATTGCACCTTGTTTGTAATTCCCGTTTGTAAAATCCTGTACCTCATAGTCAATTCGGGTGTTGTTCTCAGTAACTAGCAACAAGCAATAGTTGCAATGAAAGGTAGCTGCTGTTTCTTTAAAACAGCCCTGATCAAACTGGGTGTAATTGTTTTTAGAAAAGCTAAAGATTTGAAGAGGCTTGAACTTTTGGACAAGCTGATTGATAAACGCTCTAAAGTAAATCGCATGATCTTCTGCCGGGGATAAAACTTGTAGTTCCATATATTGATCTCATTTAATTGGTTTACTAGTTAAATGAGTCTCAAAGTAGCAGAAACAATAAATGTGGAATCTGCCAACCATGGTTACCATTAAAGTTTCTGACGCCTTACGTTAACATGGATTTACAGCAGATCCCACATCTATCTCAATGCGCAAATATAGCACATCTACACATAGATATGGCATTACACTGCTGTCCTACGTTAACGGCGTCAGATTTTGTAACCGTAAGACTCTTAATAATATTCTGTTGATGTTTTATTTCATATGCCTAATTTAATAATTAAAATAACAAATCATAATATATTAATGTTTATATATTTATATTATTCATTTATTTAAATAAAAAGTTAATTTTATTTTCAACATAGAATAATTTGTTATAAATTTAGTCAGGAAGATAAGCTAAATAAAATCTCTGAAATTTTGAACTGCTCTATGAAGTTTTTTTTCCTGATCACCCATTACCAGATGGAATTTCAAAAAGGAAAAGAATTCCAACATAAATCATGCTTTTTAATTATCTATATTGTCATCATAATAATAGAATTCAAGCAGAATGCGTATACTATATGGTTTATGTTTTTTTTATCAAAAACTCATTATCCCTTCATTAGTTATTTCAATTGTACTGTCATTTCTTATGATGAAGGTTATTGATCTATACGTTGGTATTGGAATCTCATTTATTTTTTTGACTCCTGTTTTCCATTATCTCATCTATGAAATTAGGACCCCTAATGAGTACTATTTTTATTATAATTTAGGTCTTAGTAAAATTGTTTTATGGACAAACACCATAATTGTTAGCCTAATTGTTGGTTTATTATTTATCCTGTTATGATTGGATTACATGTTGACAGCGTTAGAAAACAGATTGGAGATAAGCAAATCCTCAACGATATTTTCATCTCTTGTCGACCAGGACAAATTATAGGCCTTTTAGGTAGAAATGGATCCGGAAAGTCTACATTATTAAAGATTATCTTCGGCTCATTGGCTGCAGACAATAAGTTTGTGGTAATTGATAATAGGAAATTAGATTCGTTATATGATAATAGGAGATTAATCCACTATTTACCCCAGGATAATTTTTTGCCCAATCATATTAAAATAAGAAATATAATCCATTGTTTTTGTAGTGCGGAAAATGCTGTAACGATAATGGAGAACGATTTAATTAGACCTTTTTTGCAAAAGAAAATTAAACAGTTATCGGGTGGTGAGAAAAGGATCTTGGAAATTTTGTTAATGGTGCATTCCGAGGCAAAATATCTATTATTTGATGAACCTTTTAACGGGGTTTCCCCATTATGCGTGGAAATCCTAAAAGACCTAATTAAGAAGCACTCAAAAGATAAAGGTTTTATCCTTACTGATCATGATTACGAAAATGTATTAGACATTTCTTCAACAGTTATTTTGATGGATAATGGAAATACCAAAGTAATTAAGGACTTTAACGAGTTAATAGCGTATGGATATTTACCGGCAACATCTGTGAAGCGTGATTTAGTGAAATTACCTTGATTTATTTAAATCTAAAAAATATGGATGAAATTATAACATTAACAACAGATCGTTTGATTGTTAGAGATCTAAATTATGAGGATCTAGATTTTATCCATGTAATTCACTCAAATCCTGAAGTTCAAAAGTACGCCACGCTTGATATACCTGAATCTATAAATGAATCAGAAGATTATCTTAGAAAGTATATTGAGCAGCAGAATTGTAATCCTAGAAAAGAATATGGTTTTTGCGTCTCATTAGTTAATAAAGAGCCAATCGGCTTGATAGGACTTAGTAATGGGTTGGATAAGTTTAAAAGTGCCGAAATGTGGTTTAAAATGCATCCCAAATACTGGGGAAGGGGGTACATTACAGAGGCTGCGCTGGTAGTCTTAAAATTTGGTTTTGAAAGATTGCACCTTCATAGAATTGAGGCAGGAGTAGCTACAGAAAATATCGCATCTATCAAGGTTCTTGAAAAAATAGGGATGCAGAAGGAAGGAATACGAAGAAAAATCCTACCAATAGGAGGAGAATGGAAAGATAATTTTCATTATGCAGTTTTAGAGGATGATCAAATAAAATTATTAGCTTAGAATTTAATAATCACATGGCCTCATCCCACATTAAGTTTTCTGTAACCTATAATGTCACGCAGCTTCATCAGGAGTTAAAGCACTGTTTGAAAATGGAATGGCCATTGCATTTCAACAATTTTGATTATCAGGGGGATTGGCGAAGTATTTCACTTCGCTCAGCAAGCGGCGCTGCGAATGACATTTATGCGCATTCGGGTGACATCGCTTACAGAGACACCCCTTTAATGGCTGAAACACCCTATATAAGCTCCATTGTTAATTCTTGGAAATGTGAAAAAGAATCTGTGCGGCTACTTGCACTTTCACCTGGAAGTATCATCAAGCCCCACAAAGATTTAGGATGCTCTTATACAGATGGAAATTTCAGAATCCATATTCCCATTCTTACCAATAAAGACGTCCTTTTCACCGTTGACGGTCACAATTTGTTTCTGGACGAAGGAGCGTGCTGGTATATTGATTTTAGCAATACGCACAGTATTAAAAACAATGGGACGACCAATAGGGTGCATTTAATTATGGACTGCATAAAAAACGACTGGACAGATCATCTTTTCAGAGACAATGGCTACCAGCCTGCAACCGAAGAGATTGAAAACGATTATGATGAGGCAACCAAAGCTATGATTATTGCTGAGCTGGAAAGAATGGACA
Organism: Pedobacter sp. ok626; assembly: GCF_900100435.1. Lineage (GTDB taxonomy): Bacteria > Bacteroidota > Bacteroidia > Sphingobacteriales > Sphingobacteriaceae > Pedobacter. The sequence continues at coordinate 30,149 of NZ_FNEX01000025.1, forward strand.
CTGATGTCGCTAGAGCACTTATTACTAAAATGAAAGGGCAATCGGAATGAATAATGCATCCACTTTAGCCAATTGGATTCCTTATCGTTTGGAACATACCCCACAAGCCTGGATGCTAAGCTGGCTAAACCTTGGTGAAAAAAGAATGATTGAACCTTTCTTTGATGAAACAATAACCATTTGCAGATCCAAACAAATCGGGCTATCTAATTTTTTGAGTTTTAGCGATACAAATCTTTTAACAGATGCGGCAGGAGTTATTCCTCACCTTAAGCCTACGGCAATTGTTTTTCACGTTTCACGCTGTGGCTCTACCTTATTAACCCAGGCATTTTCCCAGTCAGAAACATGCATTACCATTGCAGAAGCGCCCATCCTGGATGAAATTCTAAGATGTACGGAAAAGGATCCTAAGATCAGCAACTCAGCGCGCGAAGAATGGTTTAAAGCAGCGCTAAATCTAATGGGGCAAATCAGAACAGGCAAAGAATCTGCATACATTGTTAAGTTAGACAGCTGGCACATCCATTTCTATACATTGCTGCGCGAATGGTTCCCCGAGACTCCCTTTTTCTTTTTGACACGTTCTCCCGGTGAAATAATAGCCTCACATGCAAAAAGAAGAGGTATTCATACAGTACCTGGCCTGGTCAATCCCTTACTGTTAAAAACAGACACACTACCTCCTTTTGATGGTAATTTCAATAGTTTTACTTCCGAAGTGTTGAAGCAATATTACCTGGAATTACAGCTAATTTTAAATCTGAATTGTAGGTTTAATCAATTTTTTGACTACAGTGGGGGAGTGAAAGAAATGCTGGAAAGCTTTAGTTCATTTACAGGAATTGAACTAGGAGAAAAAATGTACGAACGCTTAAATTTTCATAGCAAATCACGCGAAGTTGCTTTCCATACCGAACCCAATTTGCCGGATCTTTCTACAAAAGCTAGCAATGACGCTTACCGGCAATTAAGGGAGATGCTGCTTTAAGCAAGTCCAATTAACCATATCAGGAAATGGTCGAACTTTAAGTCGCTCCGCATTTTCCTCATCGTAGGCCATTTCCTGATATTGAAGCATGGGCAATCCAATTGATATTCCTTTTTCAAAATTAGCGATCAGCTCTTGACTTCCGCCTTTATAACCGTGTTCATGGAAAACAACATGCGGTGGCACTTTCAAATAAACAGCAGCTGCATAACTCCAGGCCAGGGACATTAATTCTGCTCCCCGGTGCATATCTATATCTGGTAACTGCCCATCAAGACCACATCTGATGTGATGAGGCAGTGTAGCCAGATGCCCTGCTTCATGCAAAATGTCACCCGGATACAATACCTTGTCGGGATCGATGCTTAATCCACCATTTTCGATTTTTATTCCGGAAAAAAAACTGGTTCTTCATGAACGGCCAACTTTACTGTTAGCCCTATTTCCTGTATAAAACCAACAAAAAGAGATATTAGATTTTTATTTTCCTCTAAGATTAATGTAGCTTGCAATTTCTTTCTTTTTTTTAGAAAATTTACGCTAAATATAATCACAATTTTAATACGATTTGCATGACAGAATGTAGCTTTTTACCGGTCTTTTTTGAAACACATCAAAGCAGAAAATACAACAAGCCGGCACCTGAGTATGAAAATTTTGATTCTATAGAAAATATCTGGCTTAACTTTTATGAAATGGGCAAGTATGAGATCTATCATTTTTTGTATGCCGAATGCAAAGATCTCGATCACTTTAAGCAATGGCTTATCGCCCTAAAGGGTAGTGATTTTTTAATCAGGGCATCGGCTAATTTTCAGACCTGGTTTGTATCGAAAGATAATAAAGGACAAAACGATGGGATAACTCACACCATCCTTAGCGAAGAACAGCTTCTTTTCTGGGAAACGCAAGGCTACCTAAAAATAAGTGGGCTTGTTGAGGATTCTCTTTGTGATCAGGTGAAAGAATTAATCTGTTCACATATGGGCGTAGATTTAGACAATCCGGCTACATGGTATTACGAACGTCAGGATATGCAAGGACTCATGTTACAACTTTACCAAAGTAAAGAAATTGAGGCGATCAGGAAGCATCCCCATGTTTTTGAGTTATTTGCAGAACTTTATCAGACCAGAAATATTATAGCAAATACGGAGAAATTAGGTTTTAATCCTCCCGACACTGATTTTTGGCAGCTTAAACAAACAGCGCTCCATTGGGACATTGATTTGAACAAGCCTTTGGGCTACTATATTCAGGGTATGATCTACCTGGATGATGTGCCGGCAGATAGGGGAGCTTTTTCGCTAGTGCCTGGTATACACCTCCAATTTGAAGATTGGATAAAATCGTTCCGCAATCTGGAAGATGCACACATCGCAATGCGCGCTGTATTGCAAGCCCAGCCTATTGCAGGAGACAAGGGCGACATTATTTTATGGCGACATACCCTTCCACATGCTGCCAGCACCAATCGTTCACAACTGCCACGATTTGTTCAGTATTTAAGTTTTTCTAAACTTTAATGGGCTTAATCTTCCAATTTTGTGGCCTTTCCGGTGCAGGAAAAACAACGCTGGCCGAAGCGATTTTTAATGAATTGGAGGGAAGGTCTTACAAAGTGAAAGTAATTGATGGGGATGTTTACCGGCAAACGCTATGTAAAGATCTGGGCTTTAGCAGATCGGACCGGATAGAAAATGCAGCCAGGCTAGGCGCTTATGCGGAAACACTGCGTGAAGAATTTGATTTTATCCTCATTGCCATTATCAATCCTTACCAGGAAGGCCGGAAAATGCTTATGCTTAAGCATAATGCCAAACTGGTGTGGATAAAATGCAATATAGACATATTGATGGCCCGGGATACAAAAGGACTTTACAAAAAGGCGCTACTCCCGGATGGCCATCCAGATAAAATCTATAACCTGACTGGGCTTAATGATACTTTTGAGCCCCCGACTTCGGCCGACATGATCCTAAATACAGATTTATTAAACATTCATGAAAGTCTGCGCATTGCTATTGATTTTATGATTAGCTGTTGCTAGTTCACTTAAAATAGAATGTGCCTTCAAGCGGTTTTCTCTTAGCGACAAGCCAGCAATCATGTACTTATGGTGAAAATCATTATGCTGACCTTCTGAATTAAAACCAAATCTGCTTACACCAATAGCGATCCCATGATTCGCGGAATGACTAAGTACAACCTGTTTCTTTTCTGCATTTCGAAGTACCATGGCACCCTGTAAAATCCTTTCGTGCTGTCCACCTGCAATAAAATCAATGTTTTTCGATTGGCTGGCCAGCGCTTGGTTATTCAGTTGTTTAGCATCAAATCCCAGGTTAGAAAGACAGATCACCAGATCACACTTCTCCTGTCCCTTCAGAAATCCCGCCACTTTATTGGCCTCCTGATAAGGGTTGCGAAATGATACACCTGCAGTTTTAGTATTAGAACCTATGCCTGTGATGCCAATTTTATATTTACCACAATAAAAGATATGATATGGTTTTACAAAGGAGGCAAGTTTTTTATCGCTAAAGGTATAATTGCAGTTAAGGAGCGGGAAGTTCATTAGGCCTGTCAAATTAGCCAAATAAGATTGTCCATTGCTTAACTCCTGTATGCCTATTGTTACCGCATGGTAACCAATTGCATTCATTAGCCCGATGGTGTGCTCATGTTGAAGGATGGTTTCATTGGCAGCCATAAAATTCCCTGCATCCACAGTAATCCCAGAAATTTCCTGCTGGCTTATTAAACGTTTAACCGCTAATAGCCCTCCTAAACCATCAGATTTAGCTATTATTCTGCCAAGTAAGTCATTTGTTTGATAAACCATCAGCGTGTTTTGCGCCGCCAGGGTATTCACCTTTTTACTAAAATTTGCCAGCAGATCTAGTGGATTACCCAGCAAAGCGGTTCCCGCCAACAATGAGCCTGCTTTTAAAAATGCTCTTCGCTTATTACTCATAACATTCAATTTTATGAAGTAATTATAAGAAAAAAAAGGCAATAACGTTGACAAATAATTAATATTGCAATTAATCTGAAAAAATATTTGACAGCGTCTTTTTTTAGTTTACTTTTATGAAAGATTTACTTAGACAACCAATCTGGACACCAGTACAATATAAGTTATTAACTGCTCATGACTAACGAAGTTCTTTTAAGTCCAATGAAAGCAATTGTTTTCACCAACAGTTCATTATTTCTCAAAACCGCCAATTCCCTGGCGGGTCATGTGAAAATAGTTGGAATTGCGATTTCTGATCAGTTAAATTATGAAACTGAATTAACTATCGAATGGGCTGCCACACAGCAAATACCTTTGTTCATTGTCAACAAACAGGATCTGACCAAGGGGAATGAACTGGAAAACTGGATGGCAGACTTAACTGCAAATGTGGCATTGGTACTAACCTTCCCATATAAAATTCCTCAAAACATCTTAAACATCCCTCAACTCGGCTTTTTTAACTTCCACTTTAGCATGTTACCAGCATATAAAGGTGCTGCACCCTTGTTTTGGCAATTAAAAAATGGGGAACAGGGTGCCGGTCTTAGCGTTCATAAAATGACTGTGGTTGTGGATGAAGGACCGCTTGTCTTTAATCAATATCTATCCTTAATGGCAGGTGAAAATTATGGGATTGCTTACAGTAGGCTTACTCAACTGATAATGCAATCCATACCTGAAATCATAAACCGAATAAGCACAGGTCATTACATAGAAATTAATTCCGATCACCAGGAAAGCTATTTTGGAATTCCCAAAGTAAGTGACCTGACTATAAATTGGGAAAATCATAGTGCTGCTGAAATAGAAAATCTGGTAAATGCAGCAAACCCGCTCTATCAGGGAGCCATAACTTATCTGGGCACTGAATCAATCAGAATCCTTGAGGTGTCACCTGTAGATGGCGATTTTAATCCGGGTACTGCCACAGTGGGTAGTATATTTCATGTAGACCCGCATCATGGCCCCATGGTTTTAACTTCAAATAAACAGCTTTTGCTACTCAATATTGTGAGCACCAGCGATGGCATTTTTAGTGGAAAAAAAATTTATGCAATGGGACTAAAGGCGGGAGAACAGTTAGGAGAATCTAAATTAAACTTAAAAATATAAATATTATGGATGCATTTGTGGGAACAATTTTAGCGGTAGGATTCAATTATAGTCCAAGAGGATGGGCCCTTTGTCAAGGTCAGCTCATACCAATTCAACAAAATTCCGCGTTATTTGCACTTCTAGGTACCACATATGGTGGAGATGGTCAAACAACGTTTGGCTTACCAGATTTAAGGGGAAGGGTTGCTGTTGGAATGGGAACCGGTCCCGGCTTAGCTCCAGTTGTATTAGGAGAAAAAAGTGGTAACCAAAATATGGTGCTAAATCTGGGCCATTTACCTGCACACACCCATACGGTGACTTCAAAAATGAATGTAAGTAATGCGAATGGAACGCTGGTAGAACCTGCTGCCGGAAACTCTTTAGCTGCAATTAAAGACATTAATACCGACCCGGCAAAAGGATACTCAACCTCAGCGCCAAATGTGCAACTAAACGCTGGCACAATTACAAATACAGTAGACACTGTTGGAAGCAACAATCAATTTTCAATTCAGCAGCCTTACCTGGGTGTAAACTACATCATTGCTTTAGAAGGAATTTTTCCTTCACGAAATTAACATTTCAACCTTTTAAGGGCATCATCCATGAAAAAATCATCTGCTTTCCGTCTCATTCCAATCGTATTTTTTTTAGTTTTTTTTGCTTCATTAAATACTTTTGCACAGTTAACTCCCGGCGATATTGCCATTATTGGTTACAATGGAAACTCATCACCGGCCGAGTTAGCCATTGTTACGCTAGCAGTGATTCCCGCTAATCAAACTATCCAAATCACCGACAGAGGTTGGGATTCTACCAATGGCTTTTTAGTCAACCCCAATGCTGAAGGAACAATTACCTGGAGCACGGGTCCTGCGCCAATTCCTTCAGGTACAGTAATTAAAATTTCAATTACTCCAGGTGGGGCACCCACTGCTACAGGCTTCAGTACTTATGGCAGTGCCACTGCTGTCGGCTGGGGCACGCTGGTTACGGCTGGTGGCGGCGACAATTGGTTTATATATACAGGCATTGATGCTAGTCCCTCATTTATTTTCGGTTTTGCCAATTGGTTTACAAACAACCCTGGCGGTGGCGGCGGGGGAACGCCCTGGCAAACTTCAGGTGCGGTTAACTCTACCACCTCTTACCTGCCACCTGCTTTAGCCGGGAATTTCGCCATTGCCTTAACAGGAAATACCCTTCATGGCGACTATAACTATTATCATGGTATTATTATCGGCACCAAAGAACAAATATTGGCTGATTTGGCTGGAACTACAGATTGGGTACACGATGAATCAACACCAGCCATTTTGACGCCGGGTGGTACAAGCTTTCCGGGTACCAATCCTATCTTTACGCTACCTCCCTCGGTCACAAAAATCAGTTCGTCGACTGCGAATGGCACCTATACGGTAGGAGACATCATTTCAGTCCTTGTTACTTTCTCCGAAATCGTCAATGTTAGCGGTACACCTAAACTGAACTTAAATTCGGGAGCAAATGCAAGCGCAATTTATGTTTCCGGCACCGGCTCATCTACCCTCACTTTTAATTATACCATAGCTGCGGGAGAAAACTCCTCAGACCTGGATTATGCAGCTGTCAATTCACTGCTAATCCCGAACGGAGCAACCATTAAGAATTCTGCAATTATTGACGCTGATCTTACTCTTGCAGCTCCTGGGACTGCTGGGTCACTCGGTATCAATAAAAATATTGTCATTGATGGAATAGCGCCTACACTAGCCATCACCAGCGACAAATCGCAATTAAAATCGGCTGAAACGGCGAACATCACTTTTACTTTTAGTGAAGATCCGGGCTCAACTTTTACCTGGAACGGAACCACTGGTGATGTAGTAGTTACAGGTGGTACATTAGGCCCCATTTCTGGTGCCGGGCTAACCCGTACAGCTACATTTACGCCAACGGCGAATACCAATGGTGGAACGGTAAGCATTACCGTAGCTGCCGCTACTTATACCGATGCCGCTGGCAATAACGGCGGTGCAGGAACTACCCCCGCACTTACCTTCGATACCCAGATTCCAACATTAAGTACCGTTGCTATTGCCTCAAATAATGCTACTTCTACACTTGCCAAAGTTGGTAATACCGCTACGTTAACCTTTACTTCCAGCGAAACGGTACAAACACCTGTAGTTACCATTGCCGGCCATTCAGTAACCCCAACAGCCTCAGGAAATAACTGGACTGCAATTTATACTTTCATTGCTGGTGATGCAGACGGGCTGGTAACCTATAATATTGCTTATAGTGACCTGGCAGGTAATGCAGGTACAGCAGTGTCTATTGGTACAGGTGCAATTACTTTCGATAAAGTGGCACCAACATTACCCACGGTGAGCATTGCATCTAACAACAGCAATACCATAAAAGCTAAAACAGGAGATATCATAACTTTAAGTTTCACGTCAAATGAAGTGATTGCATCTCCTGTGGTAACAATTGCTACACATACAGTAACGGCCACAAATAACAGCGGAAACAACTGGACTGCCACTTATACTTTAACCAATACCGATGCAGAAGGGATTGTCCCTTTTAATATTGCTTTTGCAGATTTGGCAGGTAACACCGCAACCGGTACAACTGCTGTCACTAATGTTACTTTTGATAGAACTGTACCTGCCCTAAGCAGTGTGACTATTGCGGCCAACAATATTGCACCAGCAAAAGCCAAAACAAGCGATGTTGTTACTTTGAATTTCACGGCTTCAGAACCACTTTTAATCCCGGTAGTAAGCATTGCAGGACACCCCGTTACGCCCAGCAATACAGGCGGCAACGACTGGACCGCAAGCTACACTATGATCGGAGCAGATACAGAAGGGATCATCCCTTTTAACATTGCATTTACGGACCTTGTAGGAAATGCAGGTTTAGCTGTATCAGGAACAACCAACAGCAGCACTGTAACATTTGATAAAACTGCCCCGGCAGTACCAACTGGACTCGCAGCTGCCGCAGGTGTAGCACAAAATGTAATTACCTGGAATGCAAATTCGGAGCCTGATTTTAGCAGCTACATACTTTATGGAGGAACAGCGTCAAATCTTACGATCCCAATACAAACTCTTCCTGCCGGTACCCTGACTTATACCCATACCGGTTTAATCAATGGAACTACTTATTATTACGAAATTCTTGCCGTAGATCAGACCGGAAACCAAAGTGCTAAATCGGCCAATGTTACAGCAACACCTAAAGCCAGCCAAACCATCACCTTTAATTCTCTTGCATCCGCTGCTTATGGTGATCCTTCATTTAATCTGACCGCATCCAGCAGTTCCGGACTTCCTTTAACTTATACTTCCTCAAACCCTTTGGTGGCCACAGTAAGTGGAAATACCATTACTATTATTGCAGCTGGAACAACATCTATTTCAGCTTCGCAACCTGGAAATTCGATTTATTACCCTGCAACTTCTGTAAGTCAGAACCTTGTTGTCAATAAAAAAAGTATTACAGTGACAGCCGCAGCCGGACAAAATAAAATTTATGGCACCAATGATCCTACATTCGCCTATACCATCACCAGCGGAGGATCATTAGTTCCCGGCGATTCATTTATCGGCGCTTTAACTAGGGCAATCGGAGAAAACATCGGTACGACTTATGCTATAAGCCAGGGTGATTTAGATGCTGGTATAAATTACACCATCAGTTATGTACCTGCAAACTTTGCCATTACAGCTAAAGCGATAACAGTAACCGCAGATGCGGGACAGAATAAGGTGTACGGTACTAACGATCCGACATTCGCTTATACCATTACCAGTGGCGGGCCATTAAAATCTGG
>NZ_FNEX01000025.1:40534-90227 GCF_900100435.1 Pedobacter sp. ok626
CCTGCAAACTTTGCCATCACGGCTAAAGCAATTACTGTAACTGCTAATGCAGGACAAAACAAGGTGTATGGAAGTAACGATCCGGAATTAGCCTATACCATCACCAGTGGCGGGCCATTAAAATCTGGCGATACCTTTACCGGTACGTTGAGCAGGGCAGTTGGAGAAAACATCGGTACTACTTATGCCATTGGACAAGGTACTTTAACTGCGGGTATTAATTATACACTTACTTATGTAGGCGGCAATTTTGCCATTACTAAAGCACCATTGGTAATTACTGCAGATAAGAAAGAGAAATTTGTCGGAACAGCCAATCCTGTGTTAACGGTTAGCTATTCAGGATTTGTTAATGGCGAAACCGCCGCCGTGTTAGCCACAGCACCAGGCATTACTACTACAGCATTAGCAGGCAGTCCAATTGGCGACTATCCGATTAAAGCCAGTGGAGCTACAGCAGCAAACTACAACATTAGTTATGTGGATGGCATTCTTAAAATTAAACCGGGTGCACCAACCAGTGTCAACCTGGCAGCTGTTACACTGTATGAGAACGGGCCGATTGGAACAAATGCAGGTGTACTGAGCAGCACATCTGACGATCCAGGTGCTACCTTTACTTATTCGTTAGTTGCCGGAGCAGGCGATACCGACAATGCCTCATTTGCCATTTCAGGAACGTCAGTTAATTCAGCCATAATTCTTGACTATGAAACTAAAGCAACTTATAACATTCGGGTAAGAAGTACAACTCAATACGGGTTTTCATTAGACAAGGTAATCAGTATCAATCTTACTGATGTCAACGAAGCACCAACACTTGATAATATTGGAAATTCAACTATATGTTATACAAGAACGGGGCAGTCAGTACCTCTAAACGGTATTACTGCCGGACCGGAAACCACACAAATAACTACCATTAGTGTAAGTAGCAGTAACCCTGGATTGTTTGCCAGCCTCACAGCCAGCAAATCAGGAACCACTGGCACAGTAAATTATACGGTTAATAATGGTGTAGTTGGTAGTGCAACGCTTACTGTAACGATTAAAGATAATGGCGGTACGGCAAACGGAGGGGTAGATACCTATTCCAGAACTTTTGTAGTTACTGTGAATCCATTGCCTGTAATTACGGTTGCAAGTGATAAGGGACAAAGTATCAGTAAAGGGGAAACTTTTCTGTTAACCGCTACCGGAGGTGCCACTTACGCATGGTCTGCAAACAACATCCTACTAAACGGGCAAACCACAGCAGTTCTGTCCGCCAGACCAAGGGAAACCACCACCTATACCGTTACGGTTACCAATACAAGTGGATGTTCGGATACCAAAAGTATCACCATTAACGTACTTGATGATCTTGAAAAAATCAAGGCAACCAATATTCTAACGCCAAATGGAGATGGATACAATGATAAATGGCTTATTGATAATATAGACTTCTATCCAAACAATGAGGTTCGGATTTTTGACCAGGCGGGCAAATCAATCTACAGAAAAAAAGGATATGACAATAGTTGGGATGGTACATTCAACGGTATAGGACTGAGTGAAGGAACCTATTATTACATTATAGATTTTGGTACTGGAAGGCGTGTTTTTAAAGGATTTATTACCATTGCACGGTAGGGCGATAGGAAGATGACAATAATTGCAGTTATTAAAAGACTTGAAAAAAAATTACAAGAAAGATGAAAAGATTCTGTTTACTATTCTCCCTACTGATCATCTTAGTGATGATCAGCGGTCAAAGCAAAGCACAGCTGAATCCATTGGCAGCACAATATTATACTAACCAATACCTTATTAATCCGGCATTTGCCGGGGCAGGTGATGGGCTCAAAGTGAATGCGGCATACCGTAAACTATGGAGCAATGTACCGGGCTCGCCCTTAACACAAAACCTGACTGCCGATTATGGCTTTAACAAAGTCGGGCTAGGCTTAACTGTAAATAATGAAAGTGCTGGTCTGCAAAGACAAACCCGGATTGTGGGTAGCTATGCCTATCACCTGAAACTCAACGAGCAGGATGATCAGCTACATTTTGGCGTGTCATTGGGCTTGATGAGCCAGCGCCTGGAAAATGCAGATATTTATGGTAATCCGAGTGACCCGACGGTGGGGCAGTACAATGACCGTAAGACTTATCTTGATGGTGATTTCGGAATTGCTTATACCTCAGGAAAGCTGAGCCTTCAAGCATCAATCCCTAATTTGAAAAGCGTATTGAAAAAGGATGTGATCAAACTGGCTGATGTGGCGACTTTTTACACCGCTGCAAGTTATAAGATCAGCATAAGTGAAGGAGCGGATGGCATGGATCTGGAGCCGCTAGTGGCTTACCGCGGGGTAAAGGGCTTCGATAACATCTGGGATGCTGGAGCGCAACTGGCAATTGCCAATAAGCAGGTATTTTTATTGGGCATGTACCATAGTACGAAGAATACTACCTTCGGATTAGGTATGGACTTCAAAAAGAAATACCTGGTTAGCGGAACCTATACCACACAGACATCGGCATTAAGCAGTTATACCAATGGGAGTTTTGAATTGAACCTGAGGTTGAAAATTTAAATTATGATGATTTACTTTATCATTATGCATTTCTAAACTATTTCTACATAACTTCGTACATACCATAAAAACAAAAAGACATGAATACATTATTGATATTACTAACGATGTTTTTTACCCCTCCGGCAAAAAGCGTTTACGATTTCTCTTTTAAAACGATTGACGGCAAAGAAGTAAAGCTGTCGAAATTTAAAGGCAAAAAGATCCTTATCGTGAATACAGCTTCGAAATGTGGGTATACACCACAATATGAAGATCTGGAGAAATTGCAAAAGCAATATGGTAAAAACGTGGTATTGATTGGTTTCCCAGCTGGTAATTTTGGCGGACAGGAACTAGCTACCAACACTGAGATCAAAGAATTTTGTACAGGAAAATACAATGTTACCTTCTTACTAGCGGAGAAAAGCAGTGTAAAAGGGGATGACATTACACCTTTATTCAAATACCTGACTACGGCTGAGAATCCTGATTTTACAGGTGACATCAACTGGAATTTCGAGAAATTTCTAATCAATGAAAAAGGACAACTAGTACATCGTTTCCGTTCTAAAGTAAAACCTTTAGATGAGGCGATTACTAAGAATTTGTAAGTAAAGGTCGCTTTGCTGTAAAAAAGAGAAATTCGTAACCTGGATTTCTCTTTTTTTTAACCTCACATTCTAATGTTTCATGTATTTTTGTAACCATATTAACTATGGATTATCTCAGATCATTCCGGAATTATCTGGCGCTATTAGCTGTTCTTTTAGTCGCTTCCTGTTCATCTGGCTATCAGTTGGCCAAGTCCAACAGGGCAGAGTATGCTATTAACAAAGATGTAGCGGTCGACAGTTCTGTAGTTAAAACCTATTTGCCTTATAAAAAGCAGCTTGATGCAGAAATGAATCAGGTTTTGGGTTATTCTGATGTGCTGATGGTAAAAAGCAATGATCTTCCGGAAACCATACTAGGCAATTTCTTCTCAGATGCTGCATTGCAACAAGCTTTAAAAATTGACCCAACGATCGATTTTGCCATGCCTTCTACAAAAGGCGGGATCAGGGTGGATGTTCCAAAAGGCGACATTAAATTGTCGAATATATTTGAACTGATGCCTTTCGAAAATGAGCTGATTGCTTTTACTTTAAAAGGCACGGATGTACAGCAATTACTAAATTTTATTGCAGCTACAAGTGGACAGCCTGTTGCTGGTTTACGCATGAAAATCGTAGATAGGAAGCCTGTTGACGTATTTATCAATGGCAAAGCATTTGATCCAAATAAAACCTACCGTGTGCTCACCTCGGATTATATAGCTGGCGGTGGCGACAATGCATTGGGTTTTAAAGACCCTATAGAAAAAAAAGTGTTGGACCTAAAAGTCCGCCAGGCACTTATCAATTATGTAAAAGAAAATCAGGCTGCTGGCAAAACCATTAATCCTAAATTAGATGGAAGAATTACAAAAGATTAATCGTAGAGATTTTATCAAAACGGGAGGGATAGCTGCTGCTGCTACTGCATTGAGTTTAAGTTCTCTAAACGGTTTTGCTGCTGGTGATGTATTGAAGCTTACCATCCTACACACCAATGATGTACACAGTAGGATAGAACCCTTTCCGATGGATGGTTCTAAGAATCAAGGTTTAGGCGGGACTGCGAGACGATCAGCGCTGATCAAACAGATTAGAGCTAAGGAATCAAATGTACTGTTACTTGACGCAGGTGATATTTTTCAGGGCACACCTTATTTTAATAAGTTTGGTGGTGAGTTGGAGATCAAATTAATGAGTGCCATGGGCTATGATGCCGCAACAATGGGTAATCATGATTTTGACAACGGTCTGGCTGGTTTTAATAAACAGCTACCACATGCTAATTTCCCAATACTGTGTAGCAATTACGATTTCTCGAATACCTTGCTTAAGGGGGCTACTAAACCTTACCAGATATTTAAAAAGGCTGGATTAAAGATTGGGGTATTTGGAATTGGTATCGAACTGAAAGGTTTGGTTGAAGGTAAAAACTACGGGGATACTGTTTTTATTGATCCTATTGCAAAAGCCAATGAAATGGCGGATTTGCTAAAGCAAGATTTGAAATGCGATCTGGTAATCTGCTTATCTCATTTGGGTTATAAATATGCTTCTAACAAAGTATCGGATCAAGTACTAGCAAAAAACAACAAGAACATAGATCTGATTATTGGCGGGCATACGCACACTTTTATGGATCAGCCTGAAGATGTACAGAACTTAAGTGGTCGCATTACAACCATTAACCAGGTTGGCTTTGCAGGTATCAATTTGGGTAGAATAGATTATTATTTTGAACGATATAAAGGCAAGCGGATTAAAACCGCTTCACCTTATATTATTTCAAACGAATTAGATAGCTAAATCCCTAGCAAAGGAAGCCGCCACCTAAAAGGTCGTTTCCTTCGTAAAACACAGCCGATTGTCCCGGTGCGATAGCTGATACATTGTGATCAAATGTTACACGCATTTTATCGTTCTCTTGTACAATTGTACTTAGCATACCTGCATCTTTATAACGTATTTTAGTCACCACATTATCCATAGGTGCTAAAATATTTTCGTATTTAACCAGATTTACATTTCTTACCAGCGCTTCCCTGCGTTCCAGTTCGTCAGCTCTACCCAATACTACGGTATTACTTTCAGGAAGGATTTGGGTAACAAACATAGGCTCGCCAAAAGCAATACCTAAACCTTTTCTTTGTCCGATGGTATAGAATGGGTAGCCTTTATGTTGTCCTACAACCATGCCATTGCTGGTAATGAAATTACCACCTGCAACACGTTGCTCCAGATCTTCTACTTTATGCTTTAAGAAGGCACGGTAATCGTTGTCAGGCACAAAGCAAATCTCGTAGCTTTCGCTTTTCTTAGCCAATTCTTCTTGTCCCATATCCAATGCCATTTGTCTGATCTCAGATTTGGCAAAAGAACCTAATGGGAATTGAGTACGTGCAAGGTTTTCTTGAGAAACACCCCACAGTACATAAGATTGATCTTTGTTTTCGTCTTTACCTTTTGAAATCACATGACGACCTGAATCCAGTTGACGGATGTTGGCGTAATGTCCGGTTGCGATAAATTCGCAATCCAATTTATTAGCGCGTTTTAATAAAGCTTCCCATTTGATGTGGGTGTTACATAAAACACATGGGTTAGGGGTACGACCTGCAAGGTATTCATCAACGAAGTTATCGATTACAAAATCCCCAAACTCGTCTCTGATATCAAGGATGTAATGCGGAAAACCATAGTTTACAGCTAGCGTACGGGCATCGTTAATGCTATCCAGACTGCAACATCCGGTTTCCTTACTGCTGCTTCCTGAAGTGGCATAATCCCATGTTTTCATGGTTAAGCCAATTACTTCATACCCTTGTTCGTGCAACATTACTGCTGCTACTGAACTATCAACACCGCCACTCATGGCGACTAATATTCTACCGCGTTTACTCATAATTTTTTAATACTGACTCGGGTTCAAGGCCCGGCATATAAATACAAGCCGCAAAAGTAAGGCTTTTTAAGCGGAATTTTGAGTAGGGGTAGTCAATTAGGTGTAAATAAAAAAAGCGGTTAGAAAAATTCTAACCGCTTTTAAAGATTCAATTATTTATGGATTACCAAAGATAGTTTTGTTTAAACTGAGTTGCTAAATCCATTTCCCTTTGTGGAATTGGGAATAGATCGTGTTTGCCTTTAGTAGTATAACCAGGAGTTGCAACTGCATAATTAGGTGTACCAGCAATAGTCCACCAGGTACCTAGTTTTATCGATGTACTTTTAACAGTTTCGTAGTATACACCCCAACGGATTAAATCTAACTTTCTGTCGCCTTCGAAAGCCAATTCGAAAGCACGCTCTTTGTGAACAGCATCGCGGAAAGCTGTCACATCTAAACCTGCTGGTACATCAGCTAAAGCACTAGCTGTACCTACAGGTAAGCCATAACCACGTCTTCTTACCATATTGATGGCGGTATACGCGTCGGTAGTTGGTCCTTGTTTCCATTCGTTCAATGCTTCTGCATAGATCAATAATACATCTGCATAACGCAAGACATACCAATTGATGTTAGATTTATCATTATTGATCAGCTTATTGCTTTGAGGAACATATTTCTCCGTATCCCATTTGCCTGGGGTATAGTTTTGTTTTTCTTTTTGTTTTTTTGTCGGGTCGGCATCATTAGCTTGTCCAACCTGCTCAGACTCCGTAGCACCTTTTGCATATAGCGTTTTAGTTGGGCTATATTGATAGTTGGCTACTGAAATATCTCTTCTTAAATCCTCTGGATAGTTGCGCCAATCCAATACAAAAGTATGTACAACCTTTACGTTGGCAGCATTACTACCGCGATCAACAGTAGTTGTAGCTTTAACACCATTCCATTTACCAATACGACCTATCGGATCAAGACTTCCGTTAGTTGCTGTTGGAGAATAGAAAGAAACTTCAATTAAGCTTTCTGTTGAATTCCAAAGACCAGCACCAGAGTTTTTCCATAGTTGCTCATAGCTATCCAACAATCCATGTTTGTTAGACTCTACTAGTATTTGTGCCGTTTTTGCTGCCTTCTCCCATTTAGAAATGTCTTTAACAGGACTTCCTGCCCAGGTTGCGTATACTTTGGCTAATAATCCTAAAGCAGAACCTTTGGAAAGGCGGAAGCTTTTATTCACTCTGTAGGTATCATCTACAGCATAAGGAAGATTGTCTACCGCATATTGTAAATCCTGCTCTATAAACTCATAAACTTTTGCCGGATCTTCCTGTACAAAGGTCGTAGGAGGCTGGCTAGACATCGCTGTATTGGTAACTAAAGCAATATGTCCATAACGACGCAATAGTTCAAAATAATATAGACCACGCAAAGCTTTTGCTTCAGCGATATAGATTGTGGCCAAACGCTTATCAGCATCTGTATAATTTACCATTTTCGTTTCAATGCTTTCGATGAAATCAGTGGCATTGTAAACAGAGTTATACAATTTAGCATAGCTGGCTTGTATTTCTGCCTGATTTGGGCTAAATGAATTGGTAGGGATAATACGGAAGTTTTCGTTGGTGCTACCTTCAACCTGAGAGATATCAGTACCCATAGTAAACAGGATAGATAGGTTGAAACCATATATCTCATCTGTAACCATATTACGATACACACCCAGTAATACGTTTTCGGCTTCCGCCGCATTGTTCATATACTTATTTTTATCAATATCTGTTTTTGATTCTTCCATCAGGTAATCTTTACATGATGTGCTCATCATTAGCACAAATGCTGCTAGTATATAATATATTTTCGTTTTCATTTCTTCTTTCTTTTTGATTAAAACTGAACTTCCACACCGAATGTAAACACCTTGCTTTTTGGATATGCACCCCAATCCAATCCTGGAGTCATCGGGTTGTTACCAGATGTGCTCACTTCTGGATCATAGCCACTGTATCCTGAGAAAGTAAGTAAATTTTGTGCTGAGGTAAATACTCTGGCACGTGACATATAAGCTTTTTTAGACCATTTAGTAGGTAGGGTATAGCCTAATGAAACACTTTTCAATCTTACAAATGAACCATCCTCAACAAAGCGAGAATAAATATCGTTGGTCACATATCCATTAGTAGAAGGCACAAGGTTAGATGCATGCGTTGGTGTCCATCTATCTGCAACCTCTGCTAACATATTTCTACGTCCAGAACGAGATTGTGTGGCATATAAACGCGTTGCATTGTAGATGTCATTACCATAGTTGAATTGTACCTGCACACCTAGATCAAAGTTTTTATAGTTGAATGTATTGTTGAAACCACCATAAAATTTAGGTATAGCATGACCAATAATCGTACGGTCTTTAGTTGTGATTACTCCATCACCATCCTGATCTTTATATTTTACCATTCCTGGTGCTACGTTTGTAAGACGTTTGTTATTGGTAACTCCATCTTTTAAGATCATTTTTCCATCAGGAGTAGTATTGAAGTCGCTGTATTGATAAACACCATCAAATTCATAACCGTATATCAATCCTAAAGATTGACCAACAATCGCCGCGTAATCGTTTTCAGTAAAATTACTATCAAAACCAGAGCGGGTGTACATTGCGTTGGCACCAGATTGCAGTGCAACCAATTCATTTTTAATGAATGAAATATTGAAATTGGTTTCCCAGGAGAAATCTTTCTTTAAAATCGGTTTACCAGTTATCGCCAACTCGAAACCTTTGTTTCTGATTTTCCCGATATTTTGATACTGAGAGGAGAAGCCTGTTAGCTCAGCAAGAGATTGGGCTAACAAAAGGTCTTTGGTATCCTTGATAAAGAAATCTGTAACCATAGTTACGCGATTTTTTAAGAATCCCCAATCCAATCCCATATTGATGGTAGATGATCCTTCCCATTTCAGGTTTGCGTTTTTAAGTTGTTTTGGGATCAATACTGTTGATGTAGTGTTGCCAATACCATATTTGCTGATGTCGTAAAGATCGAGTGAAAGGAAATTGGATATTCTATCGTTACCAACAACTCCCCATCCCAAACGAAGTTTAAGGTCTGAAATCGCAGGGATGCTTTTCATGAAATCTTCTTGTGAAATACGCCATGCTGCAGCAACAGAAGGGAAGTAACCCCATTTGTTTTTCTCAGAGAAAACTGTGGATCCATCAGCTCTTAATGTCGCAGTTAACAAGTACTTATTGTCGTAATTGTAATTTGCTCTGGCGAAGAAAGACAAAAGTTTTTTATCTGAATAGCCTGTGTTTACACGACTTGGTGTAGCACCAACGCCTAAATTATCATTACCCAGGTTATCAAAAGGGAAGTCCATTGCCTGACCTAACAAAAACTCGGAACTGTTGAAAGACAACTCCTGACCTAACATTACATCGTAAGAGTTTTTGTTGTCAATTTTCTTTTTCCAGGTTAAGTTGTTATAGTTCGTCCAACGTACATTTTTACCCATTTGTGTTTGTCCATAAGGCTTTTGTCCGTTACGGAAAGCCTCTTTTGAACCGTTTTTATAAAACTGGTCGATACGTGTGTTGGTGGTGTTATAGGTTCCTGCCGAACGGAAAGTTAAGCCTTTCATAATCTCCCAATTCACTGATAAATTGGAACCCCATAATTCTTCTCCTCTGTTGTTGATCACAGACTGAGTTTGTACGATAGGATTTACCTGGGCTAAACTTGTACCATCTTCTAACATAACTGGGTCGATAGCTGATGACAATAGCGCTTCATTATCCATATTCAGTCCACCGGTTGGTCTGGCACTAAAAATCTGCGCCAGCATATTAAACCTTCCGTTGTCTGCTGTAGTTCCAAGTCCTGACTTATTGGTTTTACCGTAGTTGATCGTAGCATCTACAGTAATGTTGTTGGTCAATTTTTGGTTGATTCTCATCTTAGCGGCAGTTCTACCAAAATCGCTATTGTTGAAAATACCATTTTCATTGTACCTGTTTAGAGAGAAATTGTACTTTGTGGTTTCTAAACCGCCACTTACTGAAAAGTTTTGATCATTTGACCAGGTAGGTCTGAATGTTTCATCTTGCCAGTTTACGCCTTGTACGCCTTTGTAATCTTCGGCCGACTGGTATTTGTAAGGTATTCCGTTATCGTCTACGCCTGGTTTATAATAAGTACCGGCATAAGCGCTGTTTACATCAGACTGTAGTCTTACAAACTCATAAGGACTCAATAAATCTAATGTCTTATTGATAGTACGGTAAGTACTAGAGTTACTATAGTTTAGTACTGGCTTTCCTACTTTTCCGGATTTAGTGGTAATCAAAACTACTCCGTTTGCAGCTCTTGCTCCATATATAGCGGAAGCAGAAGCGTCCTTAAGTACTTCTACAGATTCGATATCTGTATTTGGTAAGAAATTAAGGTTGCTCACTTCAAATCCATCTACAATATAAAGAGGAGAGGCGTCGCCTGTTAAAGTTCCTATTCCACGAATGTTGACATTAAATCCAGCACCTGGTTCACCATCTAATGAGGTGATTTGTACACCTGCAACCTGACCACCTAAGGCACCTAAAACGGATGCTGATTTAAAACCTTCTACATCTTTTCCTTTTACAGTAGAAACAGATCCAGTAAGATCAGAACGTTTTACTGTGCTATAACCTACAACAACGAACTCGTCTAACAATGCTGCATCTGGTTTTAATCTGATCGTTATATCATCCTGATCACCGATACGAATGGACTGTTGTGCGTAACCTATATAAGAAACCGTTAAGGTTTCACCTTTTTGGACACGTATTGAAAAAGTACCTTTTTCACTGGTCATGGTTTTATTCGTTTTTCCAACCATGACTACTGTTGCTCCCATTAGGGGAGCATTTGTTTCGTCTAAAACTTTTCCTTTTAAGGTGCGTTGCTGTGCGTACAGACTTACAGACCATAATAACGCCACGATGGCCATAATGATCCCCTTATTTACACTTATCTGCTTTATCATATGTTGTATTTCTGTTCTATTTAAAATTTCGTATCAAACCATAAAATAATAGGAAGTACTGTCGTTCCATTTTGAGGGTCAGTTCCATCAGTCATATAGGTCATCTGTCCAATGAATACCCCGTTGGCAGCTTCTCCATTGTAAGTCCATTTATTTGGGTTTACAACCAATTCGAAAGTAGTGGCATCTACGTAAGCTAGTGCTTGACTAAGGATACCTTTAGGATTACCCCAATAATAAGACAGTGGATTTCTTGAACCATAATTCGGTGAGGTACTTGTGTTCTCGGCATATTTATCAAATAACCTCCCCAAAAATGTACCTGCGGCTGGTACGCCATTTACTTGAGTACCAAAGAAATTATAGTAGTTGAAAGTTCTTCTGTAATCCAATGTAAATTTGCTCTTATCAGCAACTCCGGTAATTAAAGGTTTTACAGAGCGACCTCCAGTATTTGGATTTACTTGAAGAACGAATGGTGAATAATCAACTAAGGCATTTGAATTTTGAACAAAGACAGGAGTTTGTACGGCATACTCTTCAGGTGTTCCTTTTCCTGCGGTAGCAGTTACCATAAAGACTGCAGATTGTGGCGTATTGATACCAGCGAACGAGATCTGTCCTGTACTAGCGTTTATTGTTGTTCCAGCCCCTTGGTGAATAATTGCAATTTCATAGGTCAAGCTTACATTAGCATCTGTTGTTGGTGTAGGCTTTATGGTGGCAATAGGGTTGGCTGCACTTATGCGATATTGGTTTGCATAGTTTTGTGCGGGTGCTAAGCCAAGGTTATTGCCGTATCTTACGTAAGTAAAGAAATTTGGATTTGCACCCACTGTTAGTGTAAAGGTAGCAACAGATTCACCTTTTGGATTTGTTGCTTTTACTTTGATGGTATAGCTTCCCAAGGCAATCGTGTTACCTTTAACCGCAGAGATACCCCCTTGAGCATTTAAAGTAACTTTACCTTGCAATGCTGCAGGTAAGTCTACAAATTCAAATTTAACTTCGTCACCTTTGAAGCCTGCGCTAGGAGTTACAGTAAAGGCAACAGCTTGAGTTGCATTCTTATTTTGATAAGTAAATGATTGTATCGGTTCAATGAATTGAACAACATTCAGTACAAAAACATCATTAAAATCTACACCAACCTGGTCGTAAACATTTTTTGCATTTACTGTAATTTTATATTGTTGTCCGGCAGTAAGTCCGTGGTTTTCTGCAACGGAAATCACTCCCGTTTGTGGATTAATCGTTATTTTATTTGTAGCCGGGGTGATGCTTTTGATAGCGTATACCAATTCGTTTAATGACCCCTTAAGTACTGGGACGTTACTCGTAAATGAAGTTTTACCGCTTAGCGCAGATTCTTCTTCTATCTTGCCCAATGATGGGGTATAGGTTAATCCCAAAGGCTTAGAAATAACATCTATTGTTACTGCATCTTGGAATATTCCTTCATCTTGTCCTGATGCTCCAGTTGTTAACTTAAGTGAAAGCACATATTTTCCTGGCAATAAAGTCGCATCACCTTTTACAACCGAAATAACTCCGGTATTAGATATGGCAAAGTATTTGGAAAAATCACTTTTTGCTATTTCATATTTTGTTATAGAAACGTGATTCTTGTCTGTCGTCACTTGAGCCGTAGGCAATTCTACGGTGCTCTGAAGATTAATAACATCGGCATAATTAACTGTCAGTTTGTTTGGCACTACTGTAATACCATCTGGGACAGGTTTCATCATGTTGATGTCGATCGCATCTTTAAATTCATATCTTTTACCATTAGAAACACAGCTAATCGTAAGTTTATAATGGCCAACAGGTATGCCCGCTGTTTCCTTTATACTTACAGTCCCATCTTCCTTATTGATTTCAAAGCTATTGCCTGAATAGGCAGTGCCATCTAATGTGATACTCACAATTTCAAAGGAATTAGGTTGACTCCCGATATAAGATGGAGCGGCAATAACACCTGACATAGATGGCCCAATATCAGTCATACCGGTATAGTGTATAGTGAAAGTTGTGCTATCCACAACTTCTTCCTTTTTACATGCCGCAGTAAGGAGCAACAATGCAAATACCCACGAGAGGTATCCTTTTAGTTTTTGTTTTGTATTTATTGAATTCATAATATATGATTTATGATATATTGAGTTTATAGATTACAATTAAGATTATATAGTTTACCATCGATGTTAACTTCTAAAGCAACACCAGTTTCTTGAAAAGGCTGTTTGAATGTAGCGTTGATTTGCGCGGCACTAGCTTGAGCACTAGGGTATAATACGGTGATGTAGCGAGCGGTTTGTCCGGCGCTTTTTGTCATGTTTACCGCATAAGCTTTGCGATTAAATTCAACACCTGGTGCATAGGAAACCTTTCCAGAGAATGGAAGGGTTGTCAGGTTTTCGTTTCCAAACGTTCTTATGACCATGTTATTACCATCTGCGAAGTTTGTATAGGCACCGTTTTTATCAGCGCTTAGTATAACATCATTATCTCCTTCGCATAAATTGAAGTTGAGATTTACTGTTCCACTTGCCGCACCTATACCTTCATCTACCAATACGAAAAATGTCTTGTTGACAAAAAATACATATCGGCGATGTCTGAGATTGGTATAACCCTGGTTTTCTGTTGCTACTATTTCGGATTGGCCGTTTGATACTACAGCAAGGGACTTCCCTTTAGCATTTGTAATGTTTTTACTATCTAATGTCATTGTATTGTGTACCCTCGTTTGGCGGTACCACTCCCTCGCACTATTATCTCCATCGCTTGTATACGCGTATACCCCCGCATCCGGGAAGAAATTACGTCCTTTATAATAAAGTTCAAAGGTACAATTATCCGGTTGTTTATGACTCCATACTTGCATAGGATCTTTTGAATAGTTATTGCTGAGGATTAACATAGTGGATGACCTGTCCCAACCATTACGTAACATATAGGTTCCAGACGTTGTGAATGCTTTAGGACTAGTAGAAGGAACTGTTCCTTTTTTTCCATACGAAGCCATGTACAGCAATTCATTATCATCCGGAAACATCTCATTGTACTTTACAAAATTCTTATTGAGTACGGATCTTGACCATGAACTTTGTCTGGTATCATTAAAACCTGGGACAAACTGACTATTTGAAGCAGCAGAGGTAAAATAATTAGGATAGGTGAAATTCAACACTACTTGTGATGCCTTGCGCAAATAGTCTTTAAAATTTGTTGCAAGATTTCCTACAATGGTTTTATTGGCGTCTGCCAGTTTCATCACTTCGTAGAAATCGCCAATAGCACTGATATGGTAGCTGAAATCTAGTTCGAAGTGCATTCCATCATCCAGGAACTGCGTTTTTACTTCTGTATCTAATATCTTAAAACCGGTATTCATCCACTCGAAAGATTTCTTAAACTCTGGATATAGAACTCCTGCAAACGCAAGAGCGCTACCCTGAGATATAAGAATGTTGCCGTCGGGGTAAGGATATTTTACCAGAAAATCAGCATGGTCGGCAAAACGAACCATAAATTCCGAGAACCATTCTGGTGTAAAGCTTGTAGAGTTTTTGTAGTATTCAAATAATTGGGTTTGTCCCGTAACACGCTCCGCAACCTGAAGCTGCCACCAGGTGGTAGTATTGGTACCTGTTTCGGGCATTGGGTTCTTTACCAACCAATCTTTATAGACGTTAATCCATGATTGGATATATTTCTCGTCGCGAGTTGTACGGTAAACTTTTGCTTGCGGTATAAACCACTGGTGCCTGTGCAATTGCTTTTGGTATTCGTTGTCAGCACCTGCAGGCTGAAACAACCAGTTGACAGCGCCAGCACTAATTAACGAATAGGGCATCCTTTTAACAGCATCTTCGTAATAGTTGTTCACGAAAAAGCGGTTATCTAATGCAAAATCTGCTTTGAGTTTATCGTCATCTGTAGCGGTTACATTAAGTAGCGAGAGGCTGGGATTTACAACATTGGTGCGTAGCCTGTAATATTCAAGAATAGCTTTAGTTGCTTCGTATTGTTTGTTAGATTCATATAAGGCTTTAGCCTTTTCTAATCCAGGATAGTCCAGATTAATTACTTCAAAAATCTTAGGATTAATTACGTTGTTCGACTTGGTGGTTTCAGTATTCCCGGAATTACCGGACGTCTTTCTAAGAGACTCCTTTGTACAAGAAAAAAGTAGAATAGACGCGAAAATGAGATTAAAATACTTCATGAATTATTATTTGGTTAGTTTAGTTTAGTCCCATCTGTAGAGAGGCTGAAGAACGTGTTTGTTCTTGCTCTCAATTCATTATCAAAGATTGCCTAT
Organism: Pedobacter sp. ok626; assembly: GCF_900100435.1. Classification (GTDB taxonomy): domain Bacteria; phylum Bacteroidota; class Bacteroidia; order Sphingobacteriales; family Sphingobacteriaceae; genus Pedobacter. The sequence continues at coordinate 55,928 of NZ_FNEX01000025.1, forward strand.
ATAAAGCTTTTGGGAGTTTAATTTTGATTAATATCATTTAGATATTGGTTAAAATGATTTAAAAATTGACTAATTCAGATAGTTAAACTCAGTTTCAAACAAACGCGCTTATTTTAAGGAGCAATTGATTTTCAGGATTTTGGGGATAATAGGAGAGTGCTGTCTTACTGTTTAAGCTCAGACAAATTGAAAATTAAAAGGGAAATGAAGGCAGCCAGAAGAAGTACAGTACGACTGAGATAACAGATACATGAAAAGCTGCGAAGTTAAGGCTGCGCGAGGTGAGTTCCTTGAAATGAGGCCCTGGACAAGGTTTAAAAAGGGACAGGAAAGAAGCTATTGGGCAAGAATTGCCCAAGCTTAATGAATATAAAATTCTTATTATACAAACGCAGGCACGCCTGATCTCGGATCATTACCTTGAATTTGATTTCTTCTTATGTCTGATGGATTTAATGGCTTTTTGATAATCTTTTTATCAAGTCCGCTAGCGGCACTAAACAATAAAACACTTCCTAAGGCTATCTCCTCAATACCACGAAAGGTATGTTTACTTAGGCTGCGAATACCTCTTTGTAACATATATACTCCGGCAATTACAGATATTAATCTTTTTCCAGTGTTTAAGTCTTTCGTTTCGTACTTCGCTAATGATTCTATGATGGATAAGGTAAACTTTTCTTTTGCTTGTTGTAACATATAATTTCAATTAAAATAGCTACCTAAATAACGCTTCAATAGCCAATTTGTTTTTAATATGCGGCAATTTATACGCTTTTAAAGCAGACTATAGCTTATCTAGAACCATTTTAATAGCTTTATCAACAACCTTATTTGGCTCCTTACTAAACTCGAAATTGACCCTGCTGGCCAGTATCGCATTTACAGATAAAGCTTTGTGTCCAAGTACTTTTGCTAACGCATAAATACCTGCAGTTTCCATTTCCAGATTGGTAATTCTCTGATTTGTACTCCTAAAAGAATTGAGCAAGCCAATAAAATTAGGAACCGCATTTTTAGCCCGCACTTGTCTGCCCTGAGGTGCATAAAATCCCGGTGCAGTCACCGTTATTCCTTGCTCCATATCACTTGCTATCGACTTTAACAGACTACTATCGGCTGCTGTAACGTAAGGACTGAGGCCTTTTAAATGGGATAAATGAGTCTTAATTCCGTCTAATATACTATGCTCATCACCGGACAACTCATGGATATAATAATTCATAAGTGCATCCAGCCCAAGTCCAAAAGAAGAAGCTAAGATTGTGCCCATAGGTACATCAGGTTGTATCGCACCAGATGTGCCAATTCTGATGATATTTAAAGAAGTAAGTTGCTCTTTTACTTGACGGGTATGAAAATCAACATTCACCAAGGCGTCCAGCTCATTAAATACGATATCGATATTATCAGTGCCAATGCCTGTTGAAAGGATAGTAATACGTCTTTTTCCGAGGTAGCCGGTATGGGTTATAAATTCACGCTTACCTTTACGAAGTTCAATTTTATCTAAGTGCTTAGATATTTCGCCTACTCGGTCAGGGTCGCCAACGGTAATTACAGTCTGAGCTATATCCTCTGGCAAAAGGTTTAAATGGTAAATACTGCCGTCTGGATTGATAATTAGATCTGCTGCTGATAATTCTTGTCCCATAATTAAAGTTAGTAAAAACAAGCTATAATAACGTGATAATGCTTAGACGGTAAAAAGGTATTTGGCTTTAAGCCCTTCAATCTTTTCTATTTTACCCAAAATGGAATTGAGACTAGCTTTTCTGACCTCGATTTTTATGCTGCAAGTATTATCAAAGTCCTGTGACAACACATTCAGCTTTTCCTCTTTGATTAGCCTCATTACATCATTCATCACCAAATAGTCGAATTGCAGCTCATAAATATCATTCACTGTTTTCTCTATGATGGTTGCCGCCTTTAATGCTTCTACTGCAGCTGTTTTATAAGCATTAATGAGTCCAGGGACACCAAGTAAGGTTCCGCCAAAGTAACGCACCACAACTATTAGGATATTAGTTACATCAGCAGATAACATTGTATTTAAGATAGGTCGGCCAGCAGTACCTGAGGGCTCACCATCATCCTGGATACGAAATACGCCTCTATCAGGACTTAAGCGCAAGGCCCAGCAAAAATGTCTGGCTTTAGCATGTTCTGATCTCAATTTCAATAAAATAGCTTTTACCGCTTCGTCCGAAAGAATGGGGTAGGCGTAGCCTATAAATTTGCTTCCGCGGTCTCTAAATACCCCTTCAGAAGGCTCGGCAATGGTTTTATAATTATCGTCGAACAACATTAGGCAAATGGATTGGTGATCAGTATGATTGCAACCAGCGCAAGAAATAAGCCCCAGTAGTTCAATTTGTTTAATTTCTCTTTGAAAATGAATATTCCTACAACACTCCCTACAATGATAACACCCATATTCATCGCAGCAAACACTACTGAAGGGTTGTCGGCCATTGCCCGATGTGCTTTAAGATAGAAGAGAATATTGAAAAAATTAAAGAAACCTAAAATGCAGCCGCAAATGAAGTTGATCAACTCCAATTTCTGCTTTTTAACCACAGATAAGTACAAAATAGAAATGAGTGAGATGATGAAAGCAAGGATGAAGATGACAATTAATGAGCTTGTATAGGGGATAGCCTTAATTTGAGCCACCTTTTTAAATAGAATATCGATAACACCGAAGCCTATAAAGACAAAAATTGGATACAGCCAGTTTAATCCTTCATTTTTCTGTACCGTCTTTTTATATAAAGTGAAAAATATAGCAACAAAACCGATGGAGAGTCCTGCTATCTTTAATGTACTGAAATGCTCATTAAACAAGAAATATGCAGCCAGGAGCGGAATAAACAAGGATAATCGTTGCGCAATATCTGTTTTGACAATGCCAATGTTTCTTACAGATCCGGCAAGAAACAAGAATACAACAGGCAATAATACCCCTAAGGCAATGTAAACGCCATCTATTGGTGCAGAGATCAAATCAGTTAAACTTGGCTTGTAGAAAACAAGACTTAAAACTATAGCAAAGAGATAGTTCCAGGTAACAGCTTGTGTGATGTTGATTTTATAACGTTTTGCAAGCTTTAATAATACGGCGACTGTAACACTACAGCAAATACTGAACAGGAGGAATATCATGAATGGTTGTTTAGAAAGATGGTTACTTTATCATTATCAAGTGTGAGCTGATCGGCAATGTAGCCATTAATTTGTGGAGCCCGAATACCTTCGTTCCAGATTTTGTTTGCAGTAAAAACACGGGCTTCATCCCATAGGTTTCCATCAATAAATTGATGCAGAATGTTTGCTCCACCTTCAATGATGACGGACTGAATATCCATTAGATATAGCTGAAAGGCTATTTTTTGAGGGAGATAGTATTGCATATCTTCCATCTGTATATAATGAATATTGTTATGTACTTCGGTTTTATGTTCATTAAATATAACCGTTTTGGCCAGATCATTATAGATGTGATTGCTTTGGGGAACTTCCAGATTACGATCTATCAAGATACGTAATGGACTTTTACCTTCCCATGCTCTTGCATTTAACTGTGGGTTATCGACAATTGCAGTTCGCTTTCCAATAAGTATAGCGTCTTCTTCGGTACGCCACTTGTGCACTAGTGTTTTTGCCATAGGACCGCTAATCCACTCTTGCACGTCATCTTTTCGAGCAAAATAACCATCAGCAGTGCTTGCCCATTTTAATATGATGTATGGCCTTTGTTTGCGAATACGGGTAAAAAATCTTCGGTTCAACTTGCTACATTCGGTCCCTAAAATACCAGATACCACTTCGATCCCTGCATTTTTAAGCTTTTCGATGCCTTTGCCATCTACACCTTCAAATGGATCTCTATTGCCTATGACTACCTTTTTTAGTCGGTGTTTAACCAATAGATCTGCACAGGGGGGCGTTTTGCCAAAATGCGCACAGGGTTCGAGGCTCACATAGGCTGTAGCATTTGCCAGAAGTGCAGCGGCCTGATCTCCATATTTTTCGGTCACAGACGTTATTGCATTGACTTCGGCATGTGCCTCACCAAATTTCTCATGATAACCTTCGCCAATGATTTTTCCATCATTAACAATTACACAACCAACAAGCGGGTTTGGGCTTACGCTGCCCATGCCCAGACTTGCTAGTTCAAGGCACCTTTGCATATATAACTCATCCGTCATTAAGGCAAAAGTAAGGTATATTGTTTGATTTAATTACTTTTGTGGGGTATGAATTTAAAGGAACTACTGCAACATTTTACTATACAACTACAGAACATTTATGGCGCTGAAGAGGTTTCGTCCATCTTTTACATCACGGCAGATCATATATCTGGATTTAGTAGGGCCGACACGATACTAAAGGGTTCAGAGGTGGTTTCGGGACAGCAATTAGCTGCATACCTAAAGGTACTTGAAGCGTTAAAAACTGGCAAGCCAATACAATATGTACTTGGAGAGACCGTGTTTTATGGTCTGCCTTTTAAAGTGAGTCCGGCTGTATTGATACCACGACCAGAAACAGAGGAACTGGTGGAATGGGTAATTGAAAGCAGTTCATTGGCCGATATTACCGGAGCTAGCTTACGAATAATCGATATTGGAACAGGAAGTGGATGTATCGCAATTTCTTTAAAAAAGAACCTTCCCCTAAGTCAGGTTTTTGCATTAGATATATCTGAAGATGCAATAGATATAGCTACAGCTAATTCATCTTTAAATCAAGTAGATATTGAGTTCTTAAAAGCAGATATACGTGAATTTTCAACGGAACAAAAATTTGATGTGATTGTAAGCAATCCGCCTTATATTACGGAGAAAGAGGAAGAGGAGATGCATGATAATGTATTGGCGCACGAACCACATTTGGCTTTGTTTGTGCCTAACGAAAAGCCATTGATGTTTTATGAAGCTATCGCCGATTTTGCCTGGGTATCACTGAGTGACATGGGCTTATTATTCTTTGAAATCAATGAGCATTATGCTAAAGAAACCATAGAAATGTTAGCTGCTAAATCATTTACTAATATCGAATTAAGAAAAGACATGCAGGGTAAGGATAGAATGATAAAGTGTGAGCGTGCTCGACTTTATTAACTTCTTGGATGGAACTCTGTGATGATGCCACGCAAATAATCTCTATCGAGGTGGGTGTAGATCTCGGTAGTGGTAATGCTGGAATGGCCCAGCATTTCCTGTACGGCTCTTAAATCAGCTCCGCCCTCTATCAGGTGTGTAGCAAAGGAATGACGAAAGGTGTGGGGACTGATGCTTTTTTTTAGTCCTGATTTCTCTGCAAGTGTCTTGACAATACTAAAAACGGAGATTCGAGACAGGCGAGTACCGCCACGGTTTAGAAAAATATAATCTTCGAAGCCCCTTTTGATGGGAAGATGCACTCTTGTTTCGTAACGATAGATGTTTATGTATTTTAAAGCTGTACTTCCAATGGGTACCAAACGCTCTTTATTTCCCTTTCCCGTAACGCGGATGAATTCATTTTCCTCAAATACATCGGATATCTTGAGATTAATCAGTTCTGATACCCTCAATCCGCATCCGTATAGGGTTTCAAGTATGGCTTTATTGCGCATTCCATCCGGTTTTGAAGCATCAATCACGTCAATCATCGCATTGATCTCGTGGATATCAATCGTATCGGGAAGGTAACGGGTCAATCTTGGGGTTTCTAACAGGGCAGAGGGATCGGTAGCAATAATATCCTCGAGCATTAAAAAACTAAAAAAGGATTTCAATCCAGAAACCACCCTCGCTTGTGTGCTGGCTAACATCCCCAAGTCATTGATCCATGATATGAAAAACTTTAGATCAGTACTACTAATGTCTTTTACCTGTGGTACTTGACCCAGCGATTCAAAATATTGAAACAATTTATTTAAATCGCCTAGATAGGCCTCAATTGAATTGCTGGAAAGGGAACGCTCCAATTTAAGGTAGTTACGGTACGACTGCAGGTAGGGGTTATTAATCACAAAAAAAATTTTATACTCTAAGTTTTTAAGGCTAAGTTTGAATTGATGAAGATACAAATTATTAATGGCCCAAATTTAAACCTTTTAGGGCTTCGTGAGCCCGGTATTTACGGAAATCAGAGTTTTGATGAATATGTTAAAACGCTGCGCGATATATACAGCATTATTGAAATAGACTATTTTCAAAGTAATGTGGAAGGTGAGCTGATTAATAAACTACATGAAGTTGGTTTTACTTATGATGGTATTGTGATTAATGCAGGCGGTTACACACATACCTCTGTAGCGATTGCGGATGCCATTGCAGCTATTAAAACGCCTGTGGTAGAGGTCCATATCTCTAACATATATGCCCGTGAAGAGTATCGTCATGTATCGCTTACCGGCAAAAACTGCAAAGGCGTGTTGACAGGCTTTGGTATGGATGGCTATCGTTTGGCTATTGAAAGCTTGCTAAGACAATAATATTGTTTACTTCAACTGGCTAAAGAACCTGATCTTTTTAATAAAATAGGCCCAAATAATACTAGATGGGTATTGTCCTGTGTGCTTTAAAAAGACAATTTGCCTATTGCTGCGTTTTGCACCGTTCTTCTGTAAACTGGATAGGAAATGATAATGCGCTTTATTTATGGCCCATGCAAAATCTGCTTTACCTTGTAGCAGAAAATGTATCCAGGCAACAAAATCCAGACACATCCGGATAAAGATTCTGAAGTAAGCATCACTTGCTGGCAAATTTTTTTGCATTAAAATCAGGTTATTCCTAAAATTAAGATAGGTTTTATGTGGACTACTGGCATCTAAAGTTGCGCCACCAACATGGTAGACTTCAGCTGTAGGGCAATAAATGACTTTATAGCCCATGTTTTTCAATCGCCAGCAAAGATCTATCTCTTCCATATGCGCAAAGAAATCGTGATCCAGTCCACCAACTTCTTTCCAGTACTTACTCTTGATAAACAAGGCTGCACCACTAGCCCAGAACACCTCGATTTGATCGTTATATTGGTTTGTATCAATCTCTACAGTATCAAACATGCGTCCTCTGCAAAAGGGGAAGCCATGTAAATCAAGGTATCCACCAGCTGCACCGGCATATTCAAACTGACTTTTATTCTTTTGCCATTTAATTTTAGGTTGCGCGGCAGCTATTCGACTATCCATTTCCATGGCATCAATTACCGGTTGGATCCAATTTTCAGGAACTTCAACATCAGAATTTAGCAAAACATAGTAATCCGCTTCCACCTGATCCAAGAGCTTACCATAACCTTCAGCAAAACCGTAATTATGATCATTTAGGATCAGCCTAACCTCAGGATAGTTCGCTTTTACAAAAGCAACGGAATCATCTGTAGAGGCATTATCGCCTACGATAATCTGTAAATTTGGGTAAACGGACTTAACTACACTGGGTAAAAACTGCTCAAGCAGCAGCTTTCCATTCCAATTTAAAATTACTACTGCTACACTTGGTATTGCCATTATCCTGCGTTAACTGGTTTATGTTTCCATCGCCTGTGGCTCCAAAGCCAGTAGGCAGGTTCTTCATTGAGCGTTTTTTCTAATTGAGTAAATTGAAGGTTGGTGATTTCATGCGCCTTTGTTTCCTTTGGGTTAAGGCACAGCGGAATACAATCCACTTCGTAATAACCTCTTTTAATTAATTTTGCCTCGAAATAGAATATCGGCCTGTTGGTCTGTAAAGCAATTTTTTCGAGCCCCAACAATACTGGTGTCGGCTGGTGCATAAAATCGATCCAATAATGTGTCTCATGGCCAACAGGCGTTTGATCACCAGCAAAGCAGAACATTGTAGGCTCGTTTTTAACCGCAGTTAAGGTCCTTAATGTCTGTCGCATTGGAATAAACTTATTGCCAAATCGGGTGCGAATCTTATAAAACCATGCATCAAACACCTTGTTATTTAAAGGTTTGTAGATCACATATTCAGGTTTCGACAATTCTGCACCTAAGGCCAGCATACACAATTCCCAGTTACCATAATGCCCTGTACAAGCCAGTACACTCTGACCTTTATTAAAATATTGTTCTATCTGATCCAGGTTAGTGAATTTTACGCGTCGTTTGAGTTCTGATCTGGAGATAGAACTCATTTTAACCACTTCAACGATAAGGTTGCAAAGGTATCTGAAGTACTTCTTTTCTATAGCTATTATTTCTGCTTCAGACTTCTGCGGAAATGCATTTGAAAGGTTCTCATGAACAACGTTTTTTCGGTACGGATATATATAATATATGATGTAATACCCTAAAGTTGCGAATGGATATAGCAGCGATAGAGGCAGAAGGGATAAAAAGTTCAAAAAAAATATTCCTATATAAGAAAAGCTTTTTTTTATCATTAATTTGGCGAATTGAGAATGCAAACATAAAATATCAGATGCAAAGTTCCGCTATATTCCCTCTTTTTTATCTTCCACCAGTTAGTTATTTCTCTGGTTTGAAAGACTTTGATTATAATTTTTTATTAGAAAAAGAAGAACATTTCCCTAAGCAAACGTATAGAAATCGTGCTAGAATATACTCACCTAATGGGCATTTAGATTTAATAATCCCAGTAATTAGAGGTGCCAATGTACACACCAAGATGAAAGATGTTAAAATTAGCAATGATTTTAACTGGCAAAGGCTGCATTGGAAGAGCTTTGAAAGCTGCTATAGGAACTCTGCATATTTTGAGTTTTATGAAGATGAATTTTCTCGTTTCTATCATCAGAAATTCGAATATTTGTTTGATTATAACCTTGAACTTTTACAATGGCTGTTTAAACAGCTTAAAAAAGAACCTACTATTGGTTTTACCTCTGAGTATATTAAAGAAATAGACCCGACATTAGATTTTAGAACAAAGATCCATTTTAAAAACGCCGTAAATGCCAATGATTTTAAACCTTATTTTCAGGTCTTTGATGATAGGGAAGGTTTTAAACCAAACCTAAGTATTGTTGATCTGTTATTCAATCAAGGCCCACAAACCAAATCATATCTATGATGTATGAGTAAATCAGCTAAGCATAAGCGGAAACGCAAACATTATTCCATACCAACAGTCGGCGCTAGTCCGGGAGTTGTTTTTATTGATGAGCAGTCTTTAAAGCCCATTATTATCTTTCATACCTATAATGAACATTTTTATGATGTTAAGGAATTGAGTAATATTGAAAACTTAGCTGGAATAATTGCCAACAAGGAGTTTAATTACTGGATAGAAATTAAAGGTTTTAAATCCTTCGAGCTGTTTGATACACTTAGTGCTGATTTTGGAATCAACAAATTGGTTTTAGAAGACATTACTCGCCCATATCAACGTCCAAAGTTCGAGGAATACGGCGCATACGATTTTGCGACCAGCAGGATGCTTCATTTTGACGAGCAAAAGAGTCTAGATAATGATCAGTTTTCATTTATTTTAATGCAAAATGCTTTATTTACCTTCCAGGAGGGCTATAAAGATTGTTTAGATCCAGTTCGCGCACGGTTAACCGCCGGAAAAGGAAATATACGCATAGCAGGCAGCAGCTACCTGATGTATGCCTTAATGGATATTATTGTCGACACCTATTTTGTGATATTGGGAGAATGGAGTGAAGAATTGGATTTGATAGAAGATCGGTTATTCGACAAGCCCGATAGAACTGTAATGTATGACACTCAACTCGTTAAACGTAACCTGATTAACGTAAGGAGAGTAGTTTGGCCAGAGCGTGATAAACTGAATGATATACTGCGAAGCGACAGTCCACTGATTCCTGATCAGACTAAAATGTACATCCGTGACGCCTACGATCACTGTATTCAAATTATCGATATGGTAGAGTCCTTAAAAGAAATCTCGGCCAGTAATATTGATATGTATCTTTCAATCATCAGCAATAGGATGAATGAGATCATGAAAGTACTGACCATCATTTCATCCATTTTTATTCCTTTAACTTTTATTGCGGGTATTTATGGGATGAATTTTGCAATTCAGGATCCTGTGACTGGTAAAGTTTTACCACAAAATATGCCCGAACTTTATCAAGAACACGGATATTTGTACACCATGATCATCATGGGCCTTATTGCAGTATTACAAATCATATATTTCTGGCGTAAAGGATGGTTTAAATAGCAGGGTTATTCTTACCTTTATCGCCTCATGCAATCCTTCGAACTAGATAAAACAGATGTATCCAGGATTAAGCTAGCCTTAGGCGGTGATGATGAACAACTAAAAGTTATTCTGGGGGAGTATCACGCCTCGGAAATTGCTATTTTATTTGAGAATTTAACCAAGGAAGAGCAGCAAAGAATCATCAATTTGCTGGATGTAGAAATTGCTTCCGAGGTTATCTCGGAAATGCACGAAGAGTCTCATCCTGAGGAGCTTTTACTACAACTTCATCCCGATAAACGTACAGAAATTGTTGAAGAGTTGGATTACGATGATGCGACAGATATCATCTCCCAACTGGAAGAACATGAGCAGAAAGAGATTCTTGCTGATCTAAGCGAAGATGATGCCTCGAGTATCAGGAACTTGCTAAGTTATCACGAAGAAACTGCGGGTGGTTTGATGAATACGGAGTTTATCCGTATCAATCTTAACCTGACAAAAAAGGATGCCATTGATGAAATCATTAGGCAAAGTGAAGAAATTGAAGAGTTCTACACCATTTTTGTCGTAGATAATGACAATATTTTTCAAGGGATCGTTTCTTTAAAAGACATCATCAAGGCCAAAGGAAATGCCAAAATCACTGAACTGGTAAAGGCAGAAGTGGCCTGGGTTTACCCTGATACGGATCAGGAAGAGGTAGCCAGATTGATTTCCCAATACAATATCACTAGTATTCCGGTATTAGATAAGGACCATAAACTTTTAGGACGGGTTACGTTTGATGACGTTATTGACGTACTGGAAGATGAAAACACAGAAGATTTCCTGAAAATATCCGGGGTATCTGAAGATGAGGAGCTGAGCGGTAACTGGATAGAGGCTGTAAAATCGCGCTTGCCTTGGCTTATTTTAAACTTGGGTACTGCATTTTTGGCCTCCTCAGTCGTGCGCCACTTTGATGACACCATCAAACAGATCGTGGTCTTACCAGCTTACATGACCATTATTGCGGGCATGGGTGGTAATGCGGCTACGCAAGCACTAGCAGTAACGGTAAGAAGGATTTCACTATACGACCTAACTGATAGCCAGGCATACAGAACCGTACTAAAAGAATTCACTGTTGGGTCAATTAATGGAGCATGTACTGGAGCGATCGTGTTTTTATTTGCACTATACTTTGATTCCAATCCGATGCTGGGCTTGGTTATATTTTTAGCAATGACCGGCAACTTACTAATTGCAGGTATCACCGGGGCTGGTATTCCATTAGCCCTAAAAAGAGTTGGAATCGATCCAGCCATTGCATCTTCAATAATTATTACAACTTTTACAGACGTTTTCGGATTTTTACTCTTGCTAGGACTAGCAAGCAAACTTTTACTTTAATCAACCTATTATATGCAACCAACAAAACACAACTGGACTAAAGAAGAAATTTCGGCTATTTACCATAAGCCTTTTCTAGACTTGGTTTATGAAGCTGCAACTATTCATCGTGAAAATAAAGATTACAATGAGGTTCAGGTGAGCTCCCTGATTTCTATTAAGACTGGTGGTTGTGCTGAAGATTGCTCTTACTGCCCACAAGCAGCTCGTTACCATACAGACTTAGAAGTTCAACCCTTAATGCAGGTAAGCCAGGTGGTTAGCGCTGCTGTGAAAGCAAAAGAGGGTGGAGCCTCGCGTCTTTGCATGGGTGCTGCATGGAGAGAAGTACGTGACAACCGTGATTTTGACCGTGTAATTGATATGGTTAAAGCCGTAAATGAGATGGACATGGAAGTTTGCTGTACTTTAGGTATGCTTACAGAAAGTCAAGCCCAAAAGCTTGCTGATGCCGGACTTTATGCCTACAACCACAACATTGATACCTCAGAGGATGATTATAAACGCATCATCTCCACAAGGACTTATGATGACCGCTTAAACACTATTAAAAACGTACGTAAAGCAAAATTAACCGTTTGTAGTGGTGGAATCATTGGTCTGGGCGAAACACCTGAAGATAGGGTTTCTATGCTGCAGACTTTAGCCAACATGGAAGTTCACCCAGAGTCTGTTCCGGTAAACGCATTAGTTCCTGTAAAAGGCACACCACTAGAAGATCAGCCACGTGTTCCAATCTGGGATATGGTTAGAATGATTGCCACAGCACGTATTGTAATGCCAAATTCGGTTGTGCGTTTATCAGCTGGAAGAAATGAGATGAGCACCTTAGAACAAGCATTTTGCTTTATGGCAGGCGCTAGCTCCATATTCGCAGGTGATAAATTGTTAACGACGCCAAATCCTGCTTTTGTAGATGATATGGCGATGTTTGAATTGCTTGGATTAAAAACTAGAGATGCGTTTAAAAATGGCAGACCAAAAAATACTATTAACAAAAACAATGAGGTAACAGCTATTTAAATAGCTGTTACTCTCGTTTCAATATTACCTTTAGTAGCCCTAGAATAAGGACAGGCATGATTCGCTTTATCAGCTAATTTTTGCGCTTCATCTGCAGGGATACCCGGAATATGAACATCAAGGTCAGCTGATAAAAAGAAGGAATTTCCTTCTTTATTAAAGGAAACATGCACTTCTACAGTAGCTTCCGAAACATCGATACCTTCACGTTCAGCAACTGCTCCTAAGGCACCTAAATAACATGGACCCCAAGCCGCTGCAAATAATTGTTCCGGGTTGGTCGCACCACCTTGTCCGCCCATTTCTCTAGGCTTTCTTACCTCAAATTCTATCGTACCATCGCTTGATTTGATATGACCATTCCTGCCACCTTTAGCCGTAACCGAGGCTGTATATAACTTTTCCATAATTTTTTATTGTTCTTGTAACTCCTGATACAACAGCTAAAAAACACTTAAAGTTTTTTATATTTCGATTTTTTCTGATAGCTTGAAGATGTCATAAGCTACTTTTTGAATCAAATCAATCTGTTCAGCAACCATAACTTCATCATTTTGATTTTCGGCAGGATCACTGATATTTCGTCTGATTAAAGGGACATTACTAGTTATTCCGTTGTTAGCCTGTAAGTTCTCTATAGCCATATTCAATAGGTAATTGGTATTTTGAACTACAGGTTTAAGCGTTTCAAAATCCTCAACCACAAAAGCATGCTCTTTCTTATATAATGAAAGGGTAGCCACATAAGAGGAGAGGTGGTGATTTAAAGCCGTAAACTGATGCAGCTCAGGCATCAATACTTGCTTACTCTTAGGTTCCGAGAACATACGTTGGAAAAGTGAAGCCAAATTGGCCGTTGTTACATATACCTCTTTACGGGCAACCTTGTACGTAGTAAGATCTTGAATATCATTTGTATATAACAATACGACTTGTTCAAAATAGTTCATATTGGCCCTTAAGGTATCCAACATAGCTTCTTTTAGCTTATCGCGCTCCCAATAAGGAAACAACGAATAACTAGCCAACAACGCGATACCTGAACCGATCAGCGTATCATAGATTCGCTCACGCGCTACCGATAAGCTTCCCATACCCAGGAAATCAAATAAAACCAGGATATAAGGAGTCATAAACAATACGCTTACCACATAATTCTTGCGCTGGAAGCTGTAGGCTCCAATCATACAGAAGAGCAGAATAATAAACAAGGTGTTTTTATCGTGAATATAAACCAGTATACCCATCCCAATAAATGCACCGATTACTGTTCCAATGATCCGCTCGTAATTACGCTTCTTGGTTAAACTAAATCCCGGTTTAGAAATCACCAATATGGTAAGCAATATCCAATAACTATGAGAGAAACCCAATGATTTAGCGACAATAAAGCCAATCAGCATTACAATAGCCACCCGAAGCGAATGCCTAAAAGTAGATGAACTGAAGGTCATATTATCATACAACAACTCAGGATCGACGCTCTGCCTGGTCACAAACTTTTCTACCTGAATTTCTCTCGGTTTTAAGTTTTTCTTTTCTTTCTTATTGAAATAGCTGTTAATGGTCTTAACTCTGGAAAGGATATTTTCAATGTTGACTTCTATATTTTTTAGCGCTATAATACCCAAAGTATTGTATTTACCCTCTGTATTATTGCTTTCGAGTTGAGTAATTTCAGTTCTTAGGGTTTCCACATCCTCAATAAGAGATGTTGGAAGGCTCGGAACACCTCCAGTTTTCAAAGAAAAAGCAATATCGTCCAATTCATCAGCAATCTTGATAATAACTGATTCATAGTGCCTTAGAATGCCTGTAGAATCAAACTGCTCATGCAATTGTTTGTAATTGTAATAGGTTGACATGACTTGTTCAAACAAATCGACCATATCTACAAAAACCAATAATAAAAACCGTCCTTCAGGCGTGGATTCCCTTACAATTTCTCTGGTTTTGAATAGTATCTCACGCACAGCGTCTTGTTTCTCATGGACAAGTACTTGAAGTTGCAATAGCTCCGCATAATTATCATCATAATCAGTGTTTTGATGATAAAACTTAGCCTTTGCCCTTAAAAACAAGCTTACTTCATGAATAGAGTCACTTAAAGTTTGCTGTACAATACGATAGGGGCGGATCCGGTAGAAAAAATAACTGAGTAGGGTATACCAGATGCTACCTCCAAAGATAAGGGCGGATGAAAATAACACTTCTTGCCAAGGGCGGATGTCGTCAATACTCAAGACCATAATTAACAAAACAGCGGTACCGATAGATGCAGCCCTTAATCCATATAAAAAGAACATGGAGAAAATAAAACTGAAAAGCACTAGAAGTACTCCAGTAAAATAGACATTGCTGTTGGTTAAACCTACAATGATAAAAGTCAAAGTAATGAGTCCCGTTGTAACGAGCATGGCATTTCTGCGATGTAAAATTGGCCCTGGCGTATCTACAACACTTGCGCATAATGCACCAAGTGAAAGTGTCATACCGTACTCAATATGACCATATTGCGCCATAATAAGCGACGGACAAAGCACGCCAAGAGTAATACGCAATCCATCAGCAAAATAAGTACTTAACAAAAAATCATGAATACTTCTGATAGGGCGATTTAACATACTGCAAATTTATAATTAATGCATATCAATTACTTGACCATTATAGATAGTAATATCAACATTTTTTGAGGTACAATAGCAATAAAGAGGCATTATAATTTATTACTTAACATAATATTAATTATATAACTAACATGGTGTATGAAAAAATGGCTGTGAAATGATGGCAAACTTTAAAACTCTTCGAGTTTGCCTTTAAGCTCCTGAACCTTATCTAATCTATTTTTACGTGTATAGATCTCGATCAACAATTGTACAGTCGCTTTATCGTTTTGGTTGACTTCATGAGCTTGCAGTAATGCGATTTCAGCTCTATTTATAAAAGACTTGAATTTCTGTGCGTTTTCAGATTTTCCAGATTTAAGGGATTCGTTTGCAGAATTTACATAAACCAATCCCAGTTGATACAGCGCGTCAAAATAATTCTCATCGATATTCAGCGCTCGGTTGTACGCTAATTCTGCTGTACTATTATTTGCTTTATGTTGTTGCAGGTATCCGTATAAAAAATAAAGCAATTTATTGTTCGATTCAACTTTTAGCGTAGATTCAATTACGCGCATGGCTTCTGTGTATTTTTCATTGTCAAGCAAAAGATTAATGTAATCATTTGTCAGAAAAATACTGTACGGATTAAGTTTTATACCATCCTCAAGTGTACGTATAGCTAATTCGTGTTCAAACCTTGAAGTGTAAATATTCGCCATACTTTGAAAAACCAATGGATTTATAATTCCGTTTTCTTTTGCGCGTTTAAAATACACCAAAGCTTTATCAAAGTATTGAATGTTTAGGGCTGACAATGCTGTATTTATTGCCAATGTTGTATCTTTTGGGACAAAATCGCTCACTTCCCTAAGCAATTCGTAAGCCGCCGCATAGTCGCCATTTGCAAAAGCAACACTTCCTTTTTTTTGCTTTCTGATGTTTATATTGTAAGCAGCGGCCGAAATTAAGCGGTAATTTGCTTGAAACTTATCTAACCTACGGGCAGAATCTATAGCTTGTACAGCAAAATTGTAATACCTATCCGCATTACCTTCATCACTGTCAATAATTGAAACGTAAGCACTTAAATACGCTTTTAACGCCCATGTTTCCGGCCATTTTTTAGTCTTCTTATCATTCTGAGCCGCATCAGCAGCCTTCACCCCCTCTCCTAGTATACTCAACTGCTTTTTAGTGTCCTGCTTCGTATTAATGGCAACTTGTAGTTTACCAACACTGTTACGTGCAATTTGAAGTTGGCTTTTTTGGGCAAAAGCAACATTACAGCTCATAGAAACCAGAAATACGCTGAAAACAAAAGATATCTTACTCATACAAAACATGTTCTTGGTACAAACTTATAAAAAAAAAAGAGGGATAAAAATTACCCCTCTTTTTAATTAATTATTGCTGCTAAAATTATTTCTTCAGCGCTTCTAATCTTTTGTTCATTAATTCGTAATTCACTTTGTCATCTTTAAACAAATAAATGATTTTCAGATTCTCAAGTGCGTTAAGATTTTTAGGATCTATTTCTAAAGCAGCTTTGTAATAAGGAACTGATAAATCAATGAACTTAGTCATCTTAGCACCTAATTCATTAAACTCTTTAGTTTTCTTCACGTCCAAAGCATTTCTTTGTGTCTGGATAGCTAAAGCCTGTTTGTAATAAGTATCGCCCATTAAATACTGATAAATTGCATTTTTAGGATCCTTAGCAATCAGCTTTGTAAGCATTTCCTGAGATTTTGCGATGTCACCTTTTTTGATGTAAAGATCAGTCTCTAAACCAATGAAATATGAATCATCAGGGTATTTTGCTCCTGCATCTTTAAGTAAGGCTAATCCAGCAACGGTATCTTTAACTTTATCAAAAGTGATATTGATAAGCTCAGAGTACAATACTTTCGAATCAGGATAACCCAATTCAATCGCTTTTTTGAAATTTCTAATTACTTCCGGATAGTTCTGTATTTCTTTAGCAGTTACACCTGCATTTACATACATACTTGTATCCTTTGGATTTTTAGTAGTGATTTCGTTGAAAGCTTCTAATGCTGTTGCAAAGTCTTTCTTTTTGTATGCAATGATCGCTCTATTTCTAACAGCGTTCTCTACATTCACTCTTGCTTGCTCAATGTTCTCTTTTTCAGAACCTTTTTTGTCCAATTCTTTAGCTTTAGCAATTGATTCTTCAGCTATAACCTGCTTTGCTTTAGCATTTTTTAAGTCAACAGTGTCAACTAAAGCGATTCTTGAAGCAAATAAAGCTCTATAACCCCAGCCTTCAGCTATTTCTTTAGACTTCTCATTGGTTACAGCCAGATCAGCATGAGCCAATCCACCGTTTAACACTTTTAAATTATCATTTAAAGTTTTGCCTCCAGTGATACCTAAAAGATTCCATGCTTTTTTAGCCTCACTAATTTCACTTTTTTGAGCGTTTGCAAATGAGGCAACACCTACAAACAAAATACTTAAAAGTACCTTTTTCATTTTCTACTATTTATGTTCGACAATTATTGATATCTATTGTTATTTTTCTTCTTCGGTAGTGTCTTCATCAGCATCTCCCTCCTCTTCGTCATTCTCCTCAGTTGCATCATCAGCAGGTTCATCTTCAATCTCACCCTCGCCTGCTGGCTCGCCATCCAACACTACATAGCTTTCTGTTTCTTCAACCTCATCCTCTTCATGCTCGATTCTCGCTACAGAAGCAATCTCGTCGTTACCTTTCAGGTTAATCAAGCGTACGCCTTGTGTTGCACGTCCCATTACCCTCAATTCACTTACCACAATTCTAATTACGATACCTGATTTATTGATGATCATTAAATCATCCGCATCAGTAACATTCTTAATGGCAACAAGGTTTCCGGTTTTTTCAGTAACGTTAATAGTTTTAACACCTTTACCACCTCTGTTAGTAACGCGGTAATCTTCGATGTCAGTACGTTTACCGTAACCTTTTTCAGAAACTACCAATACAGTTGCTCCTGGATCATCAACAGCAATCATGCCAACTACCTCATCTTTTTCATGAGCAAGAGTTACACCACGTACACCTGTAGCGGTTCTACCCATCGGTCTAACTTTCTCCTCATTGAAACGAATAGCTCTTCCAGAACGTAAAGCCATTACAATTTCGCTTGAACCTGTAGTTAAGCTTGCTTCTAATAACTGATCACCTTCGTTGATGTTAATTGCATTGATACCATTTACCCTAGGTCTCGAGTAAGCCTCTAATGAGGTTTTCTTAATCGTTCCTTTTTTGGTACACATGATAATGTAGTTGTTTTCCAGATATTCCTGATCTTTCAGATTTTTAACCTTAATAAAGGCCTTAATTTTTTCTTCTTTAGGAATATTGATGATGTTCTGGATTGCTCTTCCTTTACTTAACCTCGATCCTTCTGGGATCTCGTAAACTCTTAACCAGAAACAACGACCAGTTTCGGTAAAGAACAACATATAATTATGGTTAGAAGCAATTAACAAATGCTCTATAAAGTCCTCGTTTCTTGAATCACTTCCTTTAGAACCTTTACCACCTCTACCTTGAGTGCGATATTCTGTCGCTGGAGTACGTTTAATATAACCTTCATGAGAAATGGTAATTACGACCTCTTCATCCTCAATAAAGTCTTCCATGCTCATATCTTCTGCCGAGTGAACGATAGTAGTTCTACGCTCATCGCCATACTTCTCTTTCATTTCGGTCAACTCTTCCTTGATGATCTCCATACGTTTACCTTCATCATCTAAGATAGATTGTAAGTAATCGATCAATTTCATCAATTCGTTGTATTCTTCTTTGATCTTATCACGCTCAAGTCCTGTTAACCTACGAAGAGTCATATCAAGGATAGCTCTTGCTTGAAGATCAGACAAGCCGAATTTCTCCATTAAGCCTAATCTAGCTTCTTCAGGTGTTTCAGAGCTACGGATTAATTTAATTACTTCGTCTAAATGATCTAAAGCAATTAATAAACCTTCTAAAATATGGGCACGCTTTTTAGCCTCAGAAAGTTCAAATTTAGTTCTACGAACAACAACCTCATGTCTGTGCTCCACAAAATAATGGATCAGATCTTTCAGGTTTAACAATTGCGGTCTACCTTTAACAAGTGCAATGTTATTTACACTAAATGAAGTCTGTAACGCGGTTTGTTTGAATAGATTATTTAATACAATAGAAGCATTGGCATCACGTTTAATTTCATAAACAATACGGATACCATCTTTATTCGACTCATCCTTGATGTTTGAAATACCCTCAAGCTTTTTCTCACCAACCAATTCAGCAGTACGCTCAATCATCATCGCTTTATTTACCTGGTAAGGTATTTCAGTAACGATAATCGTTTCACGGTCTTTATGAGTTTCAATTTCGGCTTTAGCACGCATTACAATACGACCTCTACCAGTTTCAAAAGCTTCCTGAACACCATTGTAACCATAAATAATGGCTCCAGTAGGGAAATCAGGTGCTTTAATATGTTTCATCAACTCTGCTATAGTGATTTCATTGTTTTCAATGTAAGCTATAGTTGCGTTAATGGTCTCAGTAATATTATGTGGCGGCATGTTTGTTGCCATACCTACCGCAATACCTGATGAACCATTGATCAACAAGTTTGGAACTTTTGAAGGAAGCACAGTTGGCTCCTGCAATGAATCATCAAAGTTTAGTTGAAAATCAACAGTATCTTTATTGATATCGGCAAGCATATCTTCAGCTATCTTCTGGAAACGTGCCTCCGTATAACGCATTGCTGCTGGAGAGTCACCATCAATTGAGCCGTAGTTTCCTTGTCCTTCAACCATTAAATAACGTAAGCTCCAATCCTGAGCCATCCTTACCATGGTATTGTATACTGATGAGTCACCATGTGGGTGATACTTACCTAGTACCTCACCAACAATACGTGCAGATTTTTTATATGGTTTATTGTTTGCTAACCCTAGATCAAGCATTCCGTATAACACACGACGGTGTACCGGTTTTAATCCATCCCTCACATCAGGTAAAGCCCTTGATACGATAACCGACATCGAATAATCGATGTAAGCGGATCTCATTTGCTCGTCAATATCGATTCTAATTATTTTGTCGTTTTCTTGATTTTCTAAATCTTCTGCCATAAATAGTAATGTTCCTTAAGAACGATTTAAATGTGGTATTCTTATAACCTTGCGAATCTAATAAAAAATGCGCCATAAAGACGCATTGTGGAAAAATTTTAAGCTAGAAATCTCGGCTTTATTAAGCCATTAAGCCCATACTATTCCCTTTTTGAGCTTACTTTGCGTGTATGCTTCGGGGCTACCTAAAACTGGCTGATGGTTATAGGTCCATTTAGCCATTGGAGGTAAGCTCATTAGAATAGATTCTATGCGGCCATTGGTTTCAAGACCAAATTTTGTACCCGAATCATAAACCAGATTAAACTCTGCATACCTGCTTCTACGCAAATACTGCCATTCCTGTTCTTGTTCTGTATATTCCTGATCGCGGTTGCGCTCAATCAATTCTGTATATGCGGGGATAAAAGTATTTCCGACTGCTTCAGAGAAAGCCAGTAGTTTATCGAAAGATAATCCTGTGTTCTCAGGCTTTAGTCGATCGTAAAAAATACCACCAACACCTCTGGTTTCTTCTCTATGTTTAATAAAGAAATAATCATCAGCATTGGTTTTAAACTTTGGGTAAAATGAAGGATCAAACTGATCGCAGGTCTGCTTTAAAAGATGATGAAAGTACCTTACATCAGTGTCTATAATGTAATGAGGGGTTAAATCAATACCACCACCAAACCAACGGGTCTGCTCGTCCATTTCGAAATAACGAATATTCATATGAATGATCGGAACGAATGGACTAGATGGATGCATCACAATAGAAACACCAGTTGCAAAAAACTCATCGTTTTCTACTTTAAATGCTTTTTTAACTGCATCTGGCAATTTCCCATGTACTGCAGAAAAATTAACACCCCCCTTTTCAATAACACTTCCATGTTGCATGATCCGGGTTCTGCCGCCACCGCCACCATCCCGGCTCCATATCTCCTCTTCAAATTTTGCCTTTCCATCAGCCAGTTCTAAACTGCTGCAAATCTCATCCTGAATTTTTTGATAGGCCGCTACTACTTGATCTTTAAACACCATTTCAATTAAAACTAAGCTCAAAGTTAACCTTAATAAAAAATGATCTTCCCTAAAAATTGTAGATAGTACATTGTCTTGACACTATATATCTACAAGTCGAAAATATATAGTCCAGAAAGTCTTAAAACAAGAAAAGAGGCAAAAATCATTGCTGATTTCACCTCTTTTCTATCTCGTTAAACGCTTTTTTTACTGAGCTGGTGGCATTTTCGTGGTATCCGGCGGCATTGTTTTCATTGTATCCTTTACTGTGGTGTCCATAGGCGGAGTTATTGTTGTATCTACTTTCATAGTATCTGTACCGCCCGACACGCTCTTCGTCGAATTACATGCCGAAATTGCAACGACGAAAGTGCCGGCAACAGCTATGCTTAAAATTAATTTTTTCATGTGGTTCTGTTTTAAATTCACCTTTCTAACAAGTCAAACGCCCTAAAGGTTTTAACAATTTAAAATCAATGATGCATCTTTAGCTTATCCAATAGCTCTGGGGATATGTTTTCTGCATAAGCACCATACGCATCTATAATTACTCCTTTTAAATTACCAACTGGAGAAGAAATGGCGTAAATCACTGAACTATCATCGGGATCTGTCATCCCTTCAAATCGGTAAAACTCGTCTATTTCAAATTCTTCAGGCATCAACTGAATGTCTATTGCTTTACACTCAATAAACTCGGCTGAAAGATTAAAGTCATGTTCGTAACCTCGTTTTTCGAGATCAGCAACTGCGGCAGTAAGGGTGTCATATACATACATAGCCCTAATTTACTAAAAAATTACTTTATCATCATATATAAAATTTTATAGTTCAATAAACTTTCTGATCTTTAAGCATCATGGTTGTATCAGAAAAAACCCTTAAGTGGGCCTTGTGCTTATACCCACCTTTATTGTTCCAGCGCATCTGGATTCGAAAATTCCATAAGGACTTTCGTGGAGTTGATGTGAAGATTGCAAAAAGCATATTAAACAAGAACTATAATGGTTCTATTTTTGGCGGGACCATATATGCAGCAACAGATCCTTTTTACGCCTTATTGTTTGATCAACTCCTGCAAAGAGCTGGTTTTAAAGTGCGCGTTTGGCTTAAAAGTGCTTCTATTCAGTACTTAAAACCAGGCCGGGGTCACTTATATTTTACCATTACCGTTACAGATGATATGCTGAATGAAGCAATTGAAACCCTAAACACTTACGGCAAATTTGTAAAGGCTTACCCAATGGAAATTACCAATGCTGAGGGAGAACTTTGTGCAACAGTAATGAACGAAGTTTATATCAGGAGTTTACATCAGGGAGAACAATCGCGTATCGCTTATTAACGCTTTAAGGAGCAAACAAATGAATATCAGGAGACTAATTTTAGAAGGTGAAGGCACAACGTTGGATTTTAAGAAAACGATTACCAGCAATGAGAAAATAGCTAAAAGCCTGGTGGCCTTTGCCAACAATAAAGGCGGGCAACTATTAATAGGCGTTGGCGATGATGGCAGTATTAAGGGGGTAAAATCAGAAGATGAAGAGCGTTACATGATTACCAAATCTGCGCACCAGTTCTGCAAACCCGCTATTGAACCTGAATTTGAAGAAGTACATATTGATGGAAAACTGGTGCTTGTGGTAAAAATTGCGCGTAGCGAAACCAAGCCTCATTATGCGCTCGACGAAAATAAAAAATGGTGGGTATATTACCGAGTAAAGGACAAAAGTTTGCTGGCCAGTAAAATCATTGTCGATGTAATAAAAAAGAGTAGCGATACTTCCGGGCAGCTGATTTCCTACACAGAACAGGAAAAGGCGCTTTTCGAATACCTTGCGGAGAAAGGTAGGATCACCTTAAAAGAATTTAGCAAGCTCACACGAAGCTCTTATAGACAGGCTCAAAAGATCCTCGTAAGTTTGATCTTAAGTGGTGTAATCAGGCCTCATTCGTCCGAAAAAGAGGAATATTTCACTATAATTTAAGTTATGCCGTGTCATCTTAAATTCATTTCATAATCGCTAATATTATTTTAAACGTTTTAAATTAGGATTCCAAAATAAACCAGACCGCAAGGGTCGTAAATGAGCGCAAAAAAGCCGACTTTTGCCAAAATGTGGAAGAGCTTATACACAAGGTACAAACCTTATTATTCTGATAATTTACGCCTTGCTATGCCTATCGTGGTGTCTCAGTTGGGGCATACATTGGTGCATTTGGCAGATAGTGTAATTGTTGGACATTTTGCAGGAACCGTTCAGCTCGCCGCAGTATCCCTGGTTAACAGTTTATTTATGCTAATCCTGGTTTTGGGTTTAGGTATTTCCTACGGATTAACTCCACTGGTTGCACAAGAAAACGGTCGTAAAAATTATGATGAGTGTGGTAAATTACTCTCTAACAGTCTGATCATAAACATTCTGGTCTCTATACTGCTTTATATTTTCGTGCACTTCGGTACTTTGTTAGCTATCGATCATATTGGTCAATCACCAGAAGTAGTTGCTTACGCCAAACCTTATCTAGGTTATTTGGCTATATCCATTGTTCCTCTAATGATCTTCCAAACGTTTAAACAGTTTGCTGAAGGACTTGGCTTTACTAAACAGGCGATGTTTGTTTCCATCTGGGGAAATCTACTCAACATTATCCTGGGGATCATATTCGTAAAAGGTATGTTTGGTATTGCACCAATGGGTGTTAAAGGTGTTGGTTTAAGTACTTTAATAGACCGTACCTTAATGGCTATAGTGATGTCGATTTATGTACTCCGTTCAAAATATTTCAGAGCGTACACCAGAAGTTTCCGTCTTGGTTTAATTGATAAGGTAAGAAGTCTGAAGATTGCAAAAATTGGTGCTCCGGTTGCATTACAATATTCATTTGAAATCAGTGCATTTAGTGGCGCTGCCATATTAATTGGAACGATTGGTGCGGTTGAGCAAGCTGCACATCAAGTGGCCATCAATCTGGCTTCTGTAACCTATATGATGGCAAGTGGTATTGCTTCTGCAGCAACCATTAAAACCGGTAACAACTTTGGCAAGAAAAACTTTACGGACCTCAGAAAATCTGCAATTGCCAGTTATCATGTCATACTCATGTTTATGTGTGCTACTGCCATGTTGTTTATTTTTGCCAATAACCTGCTGCCTTATATTTATACCGAAGACATAGCTGTAATCAATATCGCAGCAAATCTGCTGATTATTGCTGGTTTTTTTCAATTATTTGATGGTACACAAGTTGTTGGTCTTGGCGTTTTAAGAGGTATTGGCGATGTCAATATTCCTACCCTTATTACTTTTATTGCCTATTGGGTAATTGGCATTCCTCTGGGTTATCTACTTGGCATTGTGCTTGGTTTAGGAGTTGATGGAATCTGGTACGGCTTAACTTTCGGATTGCTGACGGCCTCTACCCTTTTGTTTCTTCGATTCCAAAAGAAAACCAGAGTACTGTTAGCTTAAAGAAAAACATCCGCTATTTATGTGTAAACACGTATTTTAAAATAAAGTCTATTATTTTAGTAGAATTACTTTGTTTATTCAAAAAGTTGAATTAATATTGTCTACTATTTACATAGACATTATATAATACAATGAGCGTACAAGACAACGAAATTAAACTAAGCATTCCAGGTAAATCACAAGAAAAAAAATGGCGTCAAATAGCTTATTTATGCCTGCTTATCCTTACAGCTTTGTTTGTTGGTTATGCTGCTTACTCCTATTTGTCGTACGAATCCCTGGTTGCTTTAGGACAGGGAATGTACGCGCAAATGGACGAGAAATTCTTCTGGATGCTTGCAGTAGGTTTCTTTGCTCAATTGGTCGACGGTGCTTTGGGTATGGGATATGGAGTCGTGTCTACTACCCTATTACTTTCGGGAGGTTTAAGTCCTGCAGTTATATCAGGAAGTATTCACACTGCAGAAATGTTCTCTAGTGGTGCTTCAGGCTTCAGCCATTACCGCTTCGGGAATGTAAATAAGAAGCTTTTTAAAACCCTATTAATTCCAGGTGTATTGGGTGCCATTGTTGGGGCGATATTACTTGGATATGCCGGAGAGGCTTTTTCTCAATGGATCAGACCTGTTATCTCAGTGTATACACTTTTACTGGGTGTTAAAATACTTAGCAATGCTTTTAAGAATAAACCAAAACAGCAAAAAGTAAAACGGGCAGGATGGCTTGCTGGTGCAGGTGGCTTTCTGGATTCCTTTGGTGGTGGTGGATGGGGCCCCTTGGTCACCTCTACATTGATATCAAAAGGCCGCACCCCAAAATATGTAATTGGAACGGTTAGTCTAACTGAATTTTTTGTAACGATGGCAAGTGCCATTACCTTCTTTTTTATATTGGGAGTTAGTCATTGGCAATCCATTATTGGTTTGATTATCGGTGGCGTAGTTGCTGCGCCAATAGCAGCCCGTCTTGTTGGCAAATTGCCCATCAAAAAGATGTTTATCGGTGTTGCGGTGATTGTAATTCTGTCAAGTATCCGTATTATTTGGATGACTGTAGGAAAGATAATCTAATCAAAAAAGGCTATCCCGATCTTTTTATTCATTTTAGAAAACATCCTTTTATTTATAATCAGGATGGTAATGTCACTTATAATCCAGTAACCTTACCGGTTTAACATTTCTAAATAATGCAATCCTTCGGGGTAAGTGATGCCGAATGCTGCACACGATCTCTTACTATCGTAATGTAGCCCATCCTTTCTAGCTCCTCGTATGTCTCTTCCATTCCGCCAAGTATTGAAGAGCTAACTTGTTGATCTATAATCTCCAATAGTGATTTAATTTCTTCTTTTTCCATGACTTTAAATATTTGGTTATTTAAAGATAGTAAAAACTAAACTTTTATTCTTTCTATTGTCGGAGTTTTATTGGCAGTATTGATTCCTTTTAATTCCACGTATTTCACGTTTGGCAACCAGAATGATCCCCCTTCGATTCTAAGAAATATACGTTCCAGCTGAATTTTCTTATTGTTTACCGTAACGTATACATGGTACTTTTTATCCTCAGTAGATTTCACCAAATACATTGGGAGTTTTTTATGCGAAACAAACCTTAGCTCATATTGATCATTACCAATGGCTTTGGCCTGGATGCCGTAAGCAAATTTTCGCTGTATATAGCTCAAATCTTCCTTCTCCCCTTTTTCACCGTACCTAAGCCAATAAACTTTAATAGGATTATTGGCAATTACCTCTCCATCTTTATCTACATTCAATTCACATATAATTGTATTTGTATTTGGGTCTCTTTGCAGGTAAAATAGCTGATTAACTATCCCTTTTGGCGTAGGAAATTTTAATGGTGATGGATTCCCGGTTTCAACAGCTTGTGCATAAGCACTGAAATTTGAAAATAAAGCAATAAAAAACCAAGATAATATGAGAAGATGAGCGTTAGATTTTAGAGATTTCATGTTTCCTACATTTTAATAGAGTTCAAATTTAACTTAAAACCACCATACCTTAATGGCACGGTGGTTATTTGACATTAGGTTTACCTTATTTCAATTTACCGCATAGCGGTTTTTAATATTTTTGAGTTGATGTGCGTGTCGCTTTATATGATAAATCATAAAATAAACTGCTTCCAAGCGGGTCACCTGGCCTAATCCGGGTAATTCAAATGACAGGCAGGTCATTGTAAGATCCAGATCGGTAACCGCTTTGCCTACATCGGACTTTATATCTTCCAAAGTATTTACCAATCGCTCCTTGTTGTACACTTTCATTTCTGGAAGTATAAAAGCGGGTGAGTTCATTTTTGTAGTAAAGTCAAGCATGATACGCTCAAATTCTTTCACTGATTGATCTGCTGCTCTATCTGTATCCTTAACCGGGCCATTTAATGCGTCGGCTAAACCTGAATTGGCCATACAGATATGTCGGGCTACTTGAGCTGGTGTCCAGCTTCCCTCAAAAGGCACTACATTTAGTTGTTGTTCATCAAAAGATGAAATTAACTGCTGAAATTCTGTTATTGTACTTTCTAATTCTTTAACAATTTCATTCTTATTCATAGGTCTTATACTTTAATGGTGTAGTAATTGTAACAATTCTATGTTATTATTAAAATAAATTTACGTTAACCAAGTCAGAAAAAGGGGCTCAAATGCGTCAAAAAAAGGGTTGATTGCGACAATTATTAATTTATTGTCATAAAATTGAAAATTCAATAGTGTATCATGTACACTATATAAAAATAACTCCGTATATTTGTCTTATTAAATAATGAAACAACAGCTTCTACTCAGATGTTTTAAGAACTCTGATAGAGCTTAAAGAGAAAACCCGTTCATACAGGTTTATATTTGGTTAGAATAGAGGAGAGCTTGGATGAGTCGCCTCTTTCTTTTTTTATAGACCTTTTGCAACTACGGTAATCAAAAATATCTAATATTTTAACATGACGGCATTTGCTGTTTAACAATAATTAACACCTCAACCTCTTTAACCTATACTAATAACTGTTCAGTTTAATTGTGTAGCTTTAACTATGGACAAGTTGCCTAGAGCCAACAGTAAAAGAAAACAAGATCTAAAACACTGGAAGAATCTTTTCACCGAAAAAGAGATTTTGTGGGATTCGCTATCAAAACGGAGCAACTATTATATATTCCTGATCTTAGCTGCAGGTTCACTGATACTTTGGCAAATTCTTAAATTGTAGAATTATGGCTTATGACGAACACCTGGCTGATCGGGTACGAGAGTTACTTTTTGATCGTGAAGATGTAACTGAAAAGGAAATGTTTAGTGGCATATGTTTTATGGTAGATGATAAGATGTGTATCTGCGTCTCAGGAACCGAACTACTCTGTCGTATTGGTGCAGAAAAAGTAGAGATAGAACTGGAAAAAGGCAACTGTCGAAATATGATGAACAACGGTAGACTTATGAAAGACTATGTTTACGTAGAAGATACAGCGTTTGATAATCAGAAAAAACTAATACATTGGGTTGAACTCTGTCTGGAATTTAATCCAAAGGCCAAATCGTCAAAGAAAAAAGCGAAGAAATAATTGAACGCCATAAGACGTGTACCTTGTCCTTTATTGCCATATTTTTTTTGCCATCTCCAGACCTTTTTTTCTGGTAATACAGATAAACACGATGATAAAAGTCCCGGGAAAGGCCTCCTAAAGCTCCTTTAATACCTGTCTCGATAATAAGAAGTATTGATCATAAATTTATTCTCCTTTCAATTGAGCTAATCTTGCATAAGTTTCAATCATTGCAGCTTGATCTATGAGAGATTTTTGTTTACCAACAATATCTTTTCCATCTCGCTCATCTCGCCAAACCCGCTCAGCATCTTTAATAAAGAAATCTATCCAGCTACTATTTTTATCTATCGCATACAATGCCAAATAGCCCCTTAACATTACCGCATTAAACCAGTAATGTCCCGGCAAACGCTCATTTTTATAAAAGTGAGCTCTGCTCGCGGCAGCCAAGCGTTGTGCTTTTAAAAGATATTGTTGCTCACCTGTAATCGAGTACAGCAATACATTGGACTGTAACATGCTACCTGCATTATAAGTATAAAGAGCTTTATCAATCTTACCGGAAGGTATTTTTATCGCGTCATAAAACAGCCCCTCAGGAGATTCCAGTTTGCTATATGTCCATTTATAAATATCGAGTGCTGCGGTTAAATATTGCTTGTCTTTAGTAGCCTTAAACAATTCGAGCGCGACTAAGATTCCAGGACCATTTGAGCAGGTATTCTTTGTATTCAGCTCCCCCTCTTTCCAATATAAGCCGCCGCCCGCTACTGTATCCAGCCCCTTCATCATAAATTGATAAATCATTTTCGAAGCCTCAAGGTATTTTGTTTTTTTTGTCCGCTTGTAGGCATCCAGATAAGCAATAGCAATCCATTGATTGTCATCATAGAACTTTCCACTCAAGCGCTCGGAGGTCACATAATCCTGATAAGCAGGAGGCTGCTTTGAATTGTAATACTGATCTATTGCTTTCACCACAGGAGCCATGTAAGTTTTACCAGGCTCTAGCGCTTCCTGTTCATTCGCCGCCTGAATTAAAGCGCATAAAGGCCATAGCCAGGAGTGTTTGTTTTCCTTCTGTACACTGTCGGTCGTTTCAAAATATAAACCTGTTTTATTATCTTTCAAATAAAGATCTATATTCCTATTCAAGGTTTTGATACGTTCCTTGTAAGGAATAGATTGAGCT
Organism: Pedobacter sp. ok626; assembly: GCF_900100435.1. Classification (GTDB taxonomy): domain Bacteria; phylum Bacteroidota; class Bacteroidia; order Sphingobacteriales; family Sphingobacteriaceae; genus Pedobacter. Next base: position 85,491 of record NZ_FNEX01000025.1, read on the forward strand.
TGTAGGTTTAAAGCAATAAATATCACCATTAAAACACTAAAGCAAGAGCCGTAAAATACTTTCATCATTATACCAGTAAATGGGGTTTTTGCTTATTCGCTTTCCATAATAGAGAAAACAATGCGACATCGGGAAGAGATTGATATCTCAGCATATTTGGTTTAGGGTTAAACGAATGTATTATAATTTTCCCAAAACTGCAATTGAATTTGGGAATATCAATTTCAATACTAAATGCTGGGAAATTCCTGTCTTTCATTTTTGAACCTTATGATTATTAAGTATTTTTGATGAATCCCATGTATATTTATACAAGCCGGATACCTACTCAGTCTTTCCTATAGATCAAATGACAGCAAAATATACTTTTTCAATAGCCATTCGCAGTACGATAGTCTTACTAACGGTCTTGTCCTTTTCCATTCCTACGTTTGCACAGAAAGGCAAACCAATGGATAAAGGTCAGGATGTTTCCATCCTTTCCGACTCTGCAACCTTAACAAAAGGCGATTACCTTATCCATCTCGAGAAAGTATTTGAAACGATAAACAAAGTTCCAGTTACGGTGGGTTCTTTCAAGAATCTAAAACCAATAGCAGGTCATTTGACACAAGATGAAGCTGCCCTTGCCTTACTCAAAAGAAGACTGACTCAAGGTGATAGAGGTCTGAATCTTCAAAACCTGCAAATGGACCAGACCTTACTTGAAGAGCTTCAAACCAACAACAGAGATTGCCTGGCAGATCTCGATGAATATGAAAAACAATTGCGGGAGTTGAAAACGGAGATCCTCAACCTTCGAAAAGATACGGTGTTGGTTAAGCTCTTTACGCTGCCTGCTATGCGAACTATGTTTAAAGATCAGTTTGCAGAATTGCATAAAAAACGCCTGGTCATGGATAGTCTACTTAAGACGACCACGTTAACAATTAATAATCTACAGGCACGAACATCATCCAACCTGATAAACATCAAAGAGTTAATGTACCTCACAGATAGCCAGCTTGATGCAGTAAGTATAAAAGCTTTCGGGAAAGAACGACGTTACCTTTGGGAATCAGTAAATCGTAAAGCCAACAGAAGCATTGGATTCCGTAAGTTTATTGGTAGCGAACAGGAAATATCAGGTTATTATTTTGTTTATACCCGCAGTAGTCGGATGTTACTGCTTCTTACCTGCGTTACTTTCTTTCTATGGGTATTTTTCAACTACAGGAGTATAAAGCAGCGCGACCGATTGGAAGCGCTTGACGATTTCTCCTTACTCAAACCAAAGCCTTATCTGATTACCTTTATCATGCTCTTTACCTTGGCACCGATCTTCGATCTAAGGGCCCCGGCACTATATATCGAATCGGTACAGATTCTACTTGCCATTTTACTGACTGCATTTTTCTATAAAAAACTACCCTCAAAGCTATTTTACTATTGGTGCATATTTGTACTATTTCTCCTTGCACCAGTTTTCCTGCGTCTTTTAGGAATGCCTCCAAGATATCAGCGTTGGCTCCTTCTATTCTTAAGTCTTAGTGCTACCGCTTATGGTATCATTATCCTGAGGAAACTGGATGAGAAAGCCAGAAGGTATAGAATGATCCTGATCACCGGATTTATCTATGTAGTCTTCGCGTGCATAGCTACTTTATGTAATATCTTCGGACGCTTTACCCTTACCCAGATTTTCTATTCTACCGGTGTAAATTCGTTGTTAAACGCAATATCCTTAACCATTTTGGCAAAAGTGCTGGTGGAGGCTTTCCTGCTCCAAATGAAAAGTAGCAGAATCCGTAAAGGATACCCTGAATATTTCGACTGGTTGCCGGTAATATCAGGCCTTAAGAGACTGACTGGTGTCGGGGCTACTATTATTTGGTTTGTGATATTTACAACGAACCTTAATATTTTTAATGGCCTGTATGAGTCTGTTATGGAGATTCTTAATGAAAAAAGAACCATAGGAAATTTCTCTTTTACCCTCGGAGGCATCGTGCTCTTTTTAGGAATCATTTGGACGGCTAATTTTTTACAGAAATACATTGCCTATTTCTTTGGTGATACAGGTGATGATGGTATCGACGATAATAAAGGAGAGCGCTCTAAATTACTAGTCACGCGATTGGTCTTGCTCATTGGAGGATTTCTTATCGCTGTTGCCGCATCTGGATTACCAATTGACAAAATCACCGTGATCCTTGGTGCGCTTGGTGTAGGTATCGGACTGGGTTTACAGAATATCGTGAGCAATTTTGTATCAGGGATCATCCTTATTTTTGATAAGACTATACGTATCGGTGATGTTGTAGAGCTGAGCAACAAAAAAGGAAGAGTTAAAGAAATAGGTGTTCGCGCCAGTACATTGCTTACCGATGAAGGTGCAGAGGTTATTATTCCGAACGGATCCATTTTGTCAAACAATATCATCAATTGGACCCTTAGCAATAACCAAATGCGCATAGATATTTCTTTAACTATTGCTAAGCCTTTCAATTCAACTGAAGTGGTAAACCAAATCAGGGATATTATCACTAAAAATGACAATGTCTTTGTCAACAAAGAGCCGGTAATTATGATCAACCCTATAAGTAAGCTAAATAGCAATATAAAAATATACTTCTGGTGCAAGGATATTTCCAACGCAGATCTTACAAGAAGTATAATCGTTGCGCAAATATTTGAAGCCTTTGAAGAGAAAGAAATAGAAATTTCATAATTGCTCAGTGAGGCAAGGACGAAACAATTTACAACAAAGACGTGTTATATTGCTACATGGCCGCTTGTGGTGGCATTAAAACTCTAGCGATGAATACCGAACCTAAGAAGAAAAACGAAAGTCCAAGCAGTAATTTCAGAGAAGAAGTTAAGGGTAAAGTTCCAGTGGGAAATAAGGCCGTAAAAAAGCCCGAGGATAAAGATTACAACAAAGATGAAGCGAACTTTAAAAACCCCGCCAAGAAAAGAGAAGAAGGCGAACAGCCCGTACATCCGATAAAGAAAGCCCCTAAAGAGTAAGTTTTTCCCTACTTTTCCTGTCTTTGACAAAGACAACTGCTATTAAACATGTTTATCTTTATGTTTTTCAGGATCAATTTCAGATTTCTTGATTTCATCCTCCATTTTTTTCTGATCCGATCTATTCCTGCTGATCAAAAAAATGATCAACAATATCACCAGGACAACTACTATGCCCTCAACGATGCTATTCCGTTCCATGATCTAAGAGTTTTCGCCCCTCATTCTTTTTCGCTGCTCCTCTTCTGCTTTTTTCACCTCATCCTTTTCGGCAAGAGGTTCGTCAGTTTGTAGCTTTTTATCTTTGGGCGGACTTACGCTACCCGCTTTCGCAAGCGCTTTGTCCGTATCTTGACCAGATATCTTTTGCTTTTTCATAACTTTAGATTTAGTAATGGAAAAACAATTCAAATCAGTAATTGATTTGAATTCTTAATAAAATGACATACCAGACAGACAATCTCTATGATGACTTTAAAATGAATTATATCAGAGTCAAATGAGAAGTAAATTCATAAAACAATCAGTGATTATTCGTGTTCAATATATGGATAAACTCAAATTGTTATGAGCCTTAAAATAGCAGCATTCTCGGGAAGTTTAAGAAAAGAGTCCTATACGACTAAGCTCGTAAAAGCATTTCAACATTTAGCACCTAATGGAGTAACTGTCGAGATTATTGATATTAGTCAACTTCCCTTTATAAATCAGGATCTTGAAGAAGACCTCCCACAGCAGGTAAAAGATTTGCATAATAGTATTCAAAATGCAGATGCCATTATCCTTGCTACACCTGAATACAACAGATCTTATTCACCTGTTCTAAAAAACGCCTTAGACTGGGGCTCAAGACCCGCAGGACAAAACAAATGGGATGGGAAAGCAACTGTTGTTTTGGGATGTACCCCATATAACCTCGGAGCTTTTGGAGCAGTGAATCACTTACGGCAGGTACTGGTATACCTCAATATGCATCCTGTGCAACAGCCAGAATTTTATCTGGCACAAGCAGCTGATAAATTTGATGAGCAAGGAAACCTGATAGATGAGCAAACTAAAAAAATGATAACTACGCTCTGGACTACCTTTATTGAGTTGATCAATAAGTTGAAATAAACTACTTGATCTTTGTACACATTTTCAAAATACCTATGCTTATGAAATACCGTGAAACACCAGAACCAGGTTCAAAGAAATACAACGTTGAAAAAACAGAGGATCTAACAACTCCTAAATACCATAGCAGCACGGATCGAAGAAACAGCAATGAGCTGCCGGCAATTGAAAACCTTAATGATCAGTTTGAAAATACGCTTAATGAAACCATAATGGACGAAGAGGTCCCAAAAACTAATTTAGGTAACAAAAGAAAAGACGATGAAAAACAACGTGAAAAGATCATCAGACGCTAATTACATCTTCCAGCAGCAAGCTCCTCCAGTTGACCCAGATGAGGATGAGGAATATGGAGAGGACGAACAAGATTTCGAGGAAGATGGACAAGATAATGAAGAAGAATTCCCCGCAGAAGAGGATTTAGAAGAGAAAGACTTTGATCTGAATGAGGACGACGAAGAACTCGACGACGACATTGACTATCTCTAAAAGCTCATTATCTTACAATTATTGCAACAAAAAGAAGCTGTCTCAAAAGTGAGGCAGCTTCTTTTTTTTGATGTGAAATTTTTGTAATTTAAAGTCATGTCAGGAAAAGTAGTTTTTAAGCCC
>NZ_FNEX01000023.1 GCF_900100435.1 Pedobacter sp. ok626
ACAACGCCCCGTCGATGTAGAACCCGTATTTGCACATATCAAAGCTAATCGTGGCTTCAAACGGTTTTTATTGAAAGGGATAAGCAAGGCTGAAGTAGAAGTCGGGTTGCTTTCCATCGCTCACAACTTAAAAAAATGGAAAGCGTAAAGCTTTTTGTATCGTTGTTTAATGCTAAAGTACACCGGGGAACATAGATGCATACACAAATCAACGTTCAACCAAAACTTGTAGCTTTGATCTGAAAAAAGTAGCTAATAACTCAAAAAATAACACAATAAAAAAACCGTCTCATAATTGACTTATGAGACGGCTACTTTTTATGTGCTATATTTTTACTAAGTGAGAGGAGTTAGATACTGGGTATAAGCGTATCCTTCCTCACCCTGATCTGTTTTAACCTGCCACCATTGATCGTTGGCTTTGCTAACCAGTGTTATGACTTCATTTCTGGCAGCTTTTCCTACGATGTCATCATTGGTGCTTGGTCCTTTACGGATGTTAAGGTTGGAGCTATTGGTGGTTACTTTAAGCTTAGCCCCTTCGGTAACACCCGCTACGCTATTGATGTTCATGACTAGGTCCCCGGATGAGTAATTTGGATCTAGACGTTCATAGGTATCCCACAATTGTTGTTTTACTGCACCGCTAGTCGAACCATCGATATACAATACGCCGTCTTGTTCGCGTACATTTAAACCATTTACACCAGCAGTATTTGCCGTGTCGATTAGTTCTTTATATTTTTCTTGTAAGGCCATTTTTGTTTTTCTTTATTATTTGATTACCAATTGACTGTTGTCTACCTTTTTAGGTTTTAAAGCTTGTAGTGTCATCATCAGTTTTTGAAGATTGGCTTTTTGAATTTCTCCTTTTAAGGTAACTACGCCCTCAGAAACGGTTGCAGTAACAGTGGGGAAATCTTTTGTTGCATCTTTAACTGCAGTAGTTAAGGCATCGTCTGTAGCAACCGGAACCGTTGCTGTTGTAGGCGCAGCAACCGTAATGTCGTTCACAACAGATTTAACACCCACAACACCAGCAGTTGTTTTTTCTAATGTTTGTTTGCTTGCTTCATCAGCAACTTGCCCACTAAGTGTGGCAACGCCTTTTTCAACTGATACGGTCACGCCAGAGGCTGTTGGATTTGCTTGTAATGCGGTTTCAATAGCAGCCTTTAGGTCTGAATCTTTTGGTTTGCTTTTGCAACCAGTTAAGGCGGCCGTCAGTACGAATACTACCATTAAGGCAGCCATCAGTTTGTTCATCGTGTTTTTCATAGTTAAATTAATTTGTTTTTAGTGGTTTAGAAGTTGTTCAGGTTTAGACCGTATACTCCGTATAAATTCATAATAGTTTTAAGGCTGATTTTGTTTTTACTAATGTTAATTAAATGACCTGCTTCGAGCCAAACAAAAAAGGAGTTAAGCTGCTACAATTTCATTCGAAATGAGAATATTGATTGAATTTGGACGAATAATGGCCTAAAATTATATTCTGTTGAACTCGATTTTGAGTTTCTCTACAAAATATTGTATCGTTTTTTCTGTTAAAAATGCGTTGTCAACTGAATATTGATGAGGTCATTTTATTGTTAAAGTCGCTTTATAGATTTGCTATGATTAAGCGTAAACAAAAGCTGGCAGATTTGATATGAGACCATTAAAAATAGCGCAGAGTATAACAAATCGTAGTGACGATAGTGTTTCCCGATATTTGATAGAAATTGCTCAGATTGATTTACTTCAAAAGGGCGAAGAAGCTAATTTGGCTGTGAAGGCTAGAAATGGAGATCCGTTTGCCTTGGAAAAATTGATTAAGACCAACCTTCGTTTTGTGGTTTCTGTAGCGAAACAATATCAAAATAATGGATTAAATCTTGCTGATCTGATTAGCGAAGGAAATATAGGTTTAATGAGGGCTGCAAAGCGGTTTGATCCTACCAAAGGATTTAAATTTATCTCTTTTGCGGTTTATTGGATTCGACAATGTATTCTTCAGGCTATAACGGAGCAAAAGCGGACTGTAAGATTGTCCGGTAATCAGATTTATGACATGGGGAGGGTTTCGAAAGCTACAATTAAATTGGAGCAAATGTTGGAGCGAGAGCCAACACTAACCGAGCTTGCAGATGCCCTTCAATTATCCGAAGAAAAGATTGCAGATGTTTTGTATAATAGTGGGGTATCGGTGTCTGTTGATATGAAGACAAGTCCATATACTGAATCGACGCTACTGGATTCTTTGATCAATCAAAATTCCACTTGCCCCAGTGCGCAGTTGTTTAAAGATTCTCTGACAAAAGATCTGATTAGAGCCATAGATGCCTTACCTGAAAAACAAAAACTGGTTTTGAAGTATTGTTATGGTCTTGATGACTTCCCAGAATTGGCTCATGAAGACATTGCTTCAAAAATGGGTTTAACTGCGGAGCGTGTACGACAATTGAGGTGTAAAGGCATCGAATCTTTAAAAACAATTTGTAAACTCAACAATATGACAGACTACTTTAAGTGAAACTATATGAATTAAGGGTTGTTATACAAAGAAAGCTTTCATGGTCATTTATTAAAAAAATAAGTTATGAAACATTTAGTTTTAATATGCAGCCTGAGTTTATTGTTGTTATTTCAAGGATGTGTAAGTAATAAAAAGTATAATGAGCTTCAGACAAAGTATAGTGAATTACAACAGAAGGGACGCGATCTAAATCAAAAATATCAGAGTAGTCAGCAGGAACTGGCCGGATCAACAACAAGAGTTAAGAGCCTGGAGGAACAGATTGCTGCCCAAAGGCAAAATGTCGTCGCCTTGCAGGCTGCATTAAATAAATGTTTGGCCTCTTCAAACCAGGGGAATGTAAATATCTCTAAACTGGTTGATGAGATTAACTCCTCCAATAAATACATACAACATCTTGTAAATACAAAGAATAAAAGTGATTCGTTAAATTTGGTACTGACGAATAATCTTACTCGTTCTTTAAGTCGCGAGGAATTGAGCGACGTGGATGTTAAGGTCTTAAAAGGTGTGGTTTACATCTCACTTTCAGATCATATGCTCTATAAATCGGGGAGCTATGAGATTTTACCAAAAGCCGGTGAAACATTGAGTAAAATTGCGAAGATTATTAAAGATTATAATGACTACGATGTTTTAATTGAGGGAAATACAGATAATGTACCTATATCTCAAACGAATATTCGTAATAATTGGGATTTGAGTACCTTAAGAGCTTCCTCTGTCGTTCAGGTTTTACAAACTACATATAATGTTGATCCAAAGCGTTTGACAGCAGGAGGACGAGGAGAGTATAATCCTGTAGCAAGTAATAATACTGATGCGGGAAAAGCACTAAATAGAAGAACCCAAATTATTATCACACCTAAACTGGATCAGTTTATGGATTTAATTGGGAAAGCTCCAGATACAACGCATTAGTAAATTTCATAGGTAAAAAGAAGGGCATAAAAAAGCCGTACATGGAAGTGTACGGCTTTTTATATCTTTATTCAGAAACTCAGAATCTGATTACTTTGACCACCTTCTGTTTCCTCCGTTAGGAGTTTTTTTGGCGCCACTTAAATTAGGTTGACGTTCAGTTCTTTCCGGACGTGCACCTCTCTCAGGGCGAGCGCCTCTTGAAGGTTTTGCTTTTCCTTTAGATTTAGCAGCTGCGGCGCCCGACATTAAGCTTTGCCAGCTCATCGCATAAGGATGGTCTTCCGATACCGGAATCTTTAAGCCAATCAATTTTTCAATATCATCAAGGAATTCCTTCTCTTCCGGATCGCAGAATGAAAAAGCAGTACCGCTTAATCCTGCACGGCCAGTACGACCAATACGGTGCACATAAGTTTCTGGAATGTTAGGTAATTCGTAATTGATTACATGGGCCAATTCATCCACATCAATGCCGCGGGCGGCAATATCTGTAGCTACTAAAATTCGGGTAGTCTTGGCTTTAAAATTAGTCAATGCTCTTTGCCTGGCATTTTGTGATTTATTTCCATGGATGGCTTCTGCTTTTATACCAACTTTAACCAGATCTTTAACAATGCGATCTGATCCATGTTTAGTCCGTGCAAATACCAAAGCCGTTTCTATTGTTTTATCTTTTAAGATATGTAGTAACAATCCTTTTTTATCATTCTTTTCTACAAAGAAGATCTGTTGCTGGATCTTTTCTGCGGTAGAGGATACTGGAGTTACTTCTACTTTAATCGGATCAGTTAGAATGGTGTTTGCTAATGTCTGTATTTCTTTAGGCATAGTAGCCGAGAAAAACAGAGTCTGACGCTTTGCAGGCAATTTGGCAATTACTTTCTTTACGTCATGGATAAAGCCCATGTCTAACATCCTGTCTGCTTCATCCAATACAAAGATTTCGATATCTTTCAAGTTTACAAAGCCCTGGTTCATTAGGTCTAATAACCTACCTGGGGTGGCCACAAGGATATCTATCCCCCTGTGTAAAGCATCAGTTTGCGCTTTTTGTCCGACCCCACCAAAGATTACCAAATGTTTTAACGGAAGGTTTCTGCCATAGGCTTTAAAACTTTCTTCGATTTGAATGGCAAGCTCACGAGTTGGGGTTAATATTAGTGCCTTGATGGCTTTATGAACCTTCGTGTTGGTGTGTGGTTTACTTAGCAACTGCAGCATAGGTATGGCAAAAGCAGCAGTTTTACCTGTTCCTGTTTGCGCGCAGCCTAATAAATCTCTGCCTTGTAATATAGATGGAATGGATTGTTCTTGTATTGGGGTAGGTTGTGTATAACCTTCTGTTTGCAGCGCATTTAAAATAGGCTCAATCAGATTTAATTCGTTGAATAACAATGTTTTTTTTATTTTAATGTAAAATATGTAGAAACAAAAGATTAGTGTTTCGCTGCAAAGGTACACATAACTTTTGGCTTTTACTTATAGGTGCTTTTACACCAAAAATGTGCATTTGTTGAAACTTTATGGTTGATTCACACGCATATTCGCTTATTTTTGTAAACTACTCAATTACATCATGGCAGAACCGAATTATAACGAAGATAGTATACGCTCCCTCGACTGGAAGGAACACATTAGATTACGTCCCGGTATGTACATTGGAAAACTGGGCGATGGATCGGCTCAGGACGATGGGATATATGTATTGCTGAAAGAGATTGTCGACAATTCTATTGATGAGTTTGTGATGGGATCTGGCCGTACTATAGAAATTACTGTTTCCGACCAGAAGGTAAATGTTCGTGATTATGGACGGGGTATTCCATTGGGTAAAGTAATTGATTGCGTCTCTAAAATTAATACCGGTGGTAAGTATGATAGTAAGGCCTTTCAAAAATCAGTAGGATTGAATGGGGTAGGTACCAAGGCTGTAAATGCATTGTCTACCAATTTCATGGTACAGTCCTACCGGGATAACAAAACAAAAAAAGTAGAATTTTCTAAAGGTGAGATTGTTTTAGAAAATGACATCATAGATACGACTCAACGTAATGGTACGGCCATTACTTTTTATCCTGATGAGACTATTTTTAGAAACTACCATTACATTACAGATTTTGTAGAAAGCATGATCTGGAATTATGTGTTTCTGAATGCTGGTTTAACGATCAACTTTAATGGGCAAAAATATTTTTCGGAAAGAGGTCTTTACGATCTATTGCATAAACATGCAGATGTGGAAAGTATACGTTATCCGATTATTCACTTGGTAGGGAATGACATTGAGATTGCGATGACCCACGGTCAGCAATATGGTGAAGATTACCACTCTTTCGTAAATGGTCAGCATACAACACAAGGTGGAACACATCAGGCTGCTTTTAGAGAGGCAGTAGTAAAAACCATTCGTGAGTTTTATAAAAAAGAGTATGATGCTTCAGATATTAGGTCCTCTATTATTGCAGCCATTTCGGTACGTGTGCAGGAACCTGTATTTGAGTCGCAAACTAAAACCAAGTTGGGTTCACAAAATATGGGGCCTGATGGACCATCGGTAAGAACTTTTATTAACGATTTTGTTAAGAAGGAACTAGACGATTATCTACATAAACATGCTGATGTAGCCGATGCGTTGCTGAAAAGAATCCTACAGTCTGAACGTGAACGTAAAGATATTGCCGGAATAAAAAAACTGGCAAACGACAGGGCGAAAAAAGCTTCGCTACACAATAAAAAACTAAGGGATTGTAAGGTTCACTTTAACAGTACTCACGATAAAAGGTATGAGACTACCTTATTTATTACTGAGGGTGATTCGGCTTCAGGATCTATTACCAAATCAAGGGATGTAGATTGCCAGGCCGTATTCAGTTTAAAAGGGAAACCTTTAAATTGTTACGAGCTGACCAAAAAGGTGGTATATGAAAATGAAGAGTTTAACCTTTTGCAACATGCTTTAAATATTGAAGATGGGTTAGACGGGTTACATTATAACAATATTGTAATTGCTACAGATGCCGATGTGGACGGTATGCACATTAGGTTGTTAATGATGACCTTCTTTTTGCAGTTTTTCCCAGATTTGGTTCGTTCAGGACATGTGTATATTTTGCAAACACCTTTGTTTAGGGTGCGTAATAAGAAAGAAACCATTTATTGCTATAGTGATGACGAGCGTAAAAAAGCCATCCTGAAACTAGGCAATAAGCCCGAAATTACGCGATTTAAAGGTTTAGGCGAGATCTCTCCAGATGAGTTTGGATTGTTTATCGGTAAAGATATTAGACTTGACCCAGTGATTCTTAAAGATCAGACCATTAAAAGTTTATTGGAGTACTATATGGGGAAAAACACACCAGATAGACAACAACATATTATCAGAAATCTAAGAATAGAAAAAGACGAAGTGGATGATATGGCAATAATTGCCGATCCTATTGATACCGATGAAGTTGAGGATGCTGCGGATGTGGCTTAATTTTTAACGTTTTATATAGGCGAATTGTAAATTTTTTGATTTATACTTGTATTCTGATCGATCCCCTTTGATAGAATAGTTTAAAAGTTCTACAGCCTAGCTGTAGTAAATTAAAAACTTTATGCCTCTTAGCGCCACAAAAAGATCGCCCATACGTTATTATTTAACCGTATTTTTAATACTGATTTTATTCCTTTTTGCCTTTTTTTTATATCTGAGGTTCAGCAAAATGAATGCGCTGAAACACAATATTACCGAGCTGGTTAAGATTAAGGAAGATTACTCAAAAGTAGATAGTTGCATCTATACACTTTACCAGGCTGAGAATAACTCACGTTTGTATGCAATTACGGCCGATAGGGAATACATCAAGAAATTCTCTTTGCAGATTCAAAAAGTATCTACCTTTTTAAGTGAACTCAATATCAATGTTGATGATAATGTGTTAACTCCTGATTTTAAACGACTGATCAAACAAAAGAAGCTTAAGACTGAAAGCTATTTAAAACTTAGAAAACTTACAGACAGTTTGGTTATTGGTTTTTCACAGTTGGGGCTTGTTGAAAGAGAGGTTGCAGGCGAAATTCAGCTTCCAGTAGCAAAGAAGCAGTTTAAAACCGTTACCAGTTTTGATACCATTCGACATCAGCCTGTTCCTGAAAAAAAATTCTTTGGACGACTTGCAGCCGCCTTTGCTGGGAAAAATAAGAAAAGAGATACTTCACTGACTATCATTAAAACGGAGAAAAATATAGTCGTAAATCAGGATGTAAGAAGTTTCAATAAGCAGCAATTAAAAAAAATAGAAGATTATTATAAACGATTGTATGCCAGCGCCAACAAGCTAAAGAGTGATGAGAAGGCGATTCTGATGCTAAATAGTAAATTGGTGTCGGAGATCATTTCCATATTACAGAACTTTAAGAAGGATGAGGTTGGTTACATTGTGGATACCAGAATGTTGCTAAGTGATCAACTGCTTGTAGACATTAAGGAACTCGATTGGATCACGATGATCAATGTGTTGTTATTGGTTAGCTTAGTGATCATCATTCTGTATAACATTATCAAACTTTATAAAAACGAAAAGGTGCTCATTATGTTGGGTAAGCGCGCCTCGCAAGATTCCCATTCAAAAAGCCGTTTTCTAGCCAATATGAGTCATGAAATTCGAACACCACTCAATTCGGTGGTTGGTTTCTCAGAACAACTGGGTAAGAGCGAACTGACCAATGAACAAATTGATCAGGTGGATGCCATCCGTAATTCATCTGAGATGTTATTGGCGCTAGTAAATGAGATTCTTGACTTTTCGAAATATGAAGTTGGAAAAATAAATCTTGAAAAGGAGCCTTTCCATCCAGAAAGTGAAATCATGGAAGTGTTTAACAGTATGAATGTACTAGCTGTTAATAAGAATCTTTTATTAGAGAATAAAGTGTCTTTAGAAAAAGATATTTGCGTTCTAGGTGATCGTTTGCGCTTGAAACAATTGGTTATGAATTTGTTGACGAATGCCATTAAGTTTACTGCAAGTGGTAAGGTGACGTTAAAAGTTAATATGGTTGTTCATGGCAAAAAGCATGGAATATTAAAAGTCCATGTTGAAGATACTGGGATTGGTATAGCGGCAGAAGATTTGGAGTTTATTTTTGATGAGTTTGCACAGGTATACTCCGCCACCAAGCAGGGCACAGGCTTGGGTTTGGCTATTTGTAAGAAAATAGTAGAGCTGCAAGGGGGTAAAATCGATGTAAGTAGTGTTCTTGGAAAAGGCTCTATATTCAGTTTTGAAATTCCTTATGAGATCGCCAAGATGAAGGAAAAGATAGTTGTGAGGCCTGAAGAGGTTCCAATTACGAAGAAGTTAACCGGAAAGCACATTTTATTGGTAGATGATAATAAGATGAATGTTTTTCTCGCTCAGACGGTATTGAAAAAATGGGAGATGGGCTTTGATTGTGCTTACGACGGTAAAGAAGCATTGGAACTGTTTAAAAGGAACAGTTATGACCTTATTCTTACTGATATTCAAATGCCAGTAATGGGTGGGGTAGAGCTTACCCATGAGGTAAGGTATAATGGCGACTTTACAAAATCTAGAATTCCAATTTTAGGGATAACCGCACATGTGCTCCAGGAAGATAGAGATGCTTATTTAAAAGCTGGAATGAACGATCTGGTGTTAAAGCCCTTCCTTGAACAGGAACTTATTGATAAGATCAGTAAGTATATATAAGCTTATATTTTAGTGTCTTCGGGATGTTGTGGGGGTAAGGTATTAACATCTGTTTCTACTACGACAATCTTGGTATGTACTGCGTATTTACTTGGTGGAATTCCCTTTGCATAACGTTCCGCATAAGCTTGAGTAAATTCGGCACCGAAATAAAGAATAATGGCTGTATAATAAACCCAAAGTAAGATTACTATCAATGAGCTTGCCGCGCCAAATGCGGAGCCGGGGTTACCTTCCTGGATATAAATACCTATTAAATATTTACCCAAGCTAAACATTAGCGCTGTAAATAAGGCACCTACAATTGCAGGTTTCCACTTTAGTTTTACATCGGGTAAAACTTTAAAAATAATGGTAAATACAGCCGTTACTGCTGCTAACGTGATTGCATTGTTTAATATGTTAATTAATAAGGTAGTTGTATCATCAACAACGGGCAGGTATTTGGCAATTTTACTGGATGAAACGAGGTAGCCCAGTCTATCCCCGATAGCAACTACAATACTGTTGATGACAAGAGAGACTAGAAGTAGAAAACCTAAAGAAACAATTAAGGAGAAAGATACAAGCCTATTAATGAGTAATTTTATCCAGCCCTTTTTGGGAACTGCCTTTACCTTCCAAATCAGGTTTATACTATCCTGAATTTCAATAAAGATAGCTGTGGCACCAACTACCAGTGTAATAATACCAATGATTAGTCCGATGGTACTTTTTCCTGTGGTGTTGGCATTAGTTACAAAAGTTTGGATCTGAGCTGTGGCTTCTGGACCAACTAACTCAGTGATTTCAGAGAAGAGTTCTTTCTTTGGGTTGAGTTTTGTAGTATCAGAATCAGGAACGTCGCCTAAAAACAAACTGGCTGCGGAAATAACAATAATGATGAGTGGTGTGAGTGAGAAAATGGTATAATAAGCAAGGGCTGCACTCAATTTCATTACGCGGTCTTCCATAAATCCTTTTCCAGCGGCAATGAATAAATGGGCAGTTGCTTTAATCACGTGTTTAACTTTTTTTAAAAATGTCATATTAAAAAGGATATCCTATACCAATGTTATAAATTAAATTGTCTTTACGCCAGGTATTGTTTCCGAAATCAATTTGGTCAAGTACCCAACGTTTACCTTCCTCATTGTATGGTTTGCGGATAGGGAAGGCTACATCAAGACGAATAACAAATATAGTTGCATCTACACGGAGTCCAGCCCCTGTACCTACAGCAAATTCTTTTAATGCATTTTTAAGTTCGAAGCCCGATCCAGGGCGTCCAAGGGTTGCAGGAAGATTATCAATAGCTGGGCTCCCTTTATCTTCTTTTCTTAGCCATATATTCCCAGCGTCGATAAATGTAGCGCCATATAAACGACCATATAGTTTAAACCTTAGTTCCGAACTGATCAAAGCTTTAATGTCTCCGCTTTGGTCAATGTAGGTGCTATTAACAACCCTTGGATCATTTTTATAATAATAAGTTCCTGGACCAATGGATCTTGCTGCCCATGCTCTGATATCATTGGTTCCTCCAGCATAAAACTGGCGTACAAAAGGTAGTGTCGTTTGACTGCCATAAGCGTAGCCATAACCTAGATCTATCCGGTTGGCCCAAATCACATTTTTTGTGATTTTATAATAGTTCCTGAAATCGGCCTCTAACCTCACAAACTGGTTTAACGCCAAGCCTGCAACAGTTTTGGCCCCAGCATCATTTTTACTTGCAAACAAGCCCCATAGATTTCCACCGGTTTCCAGCGTACCATTAAAATAGATGTTATTTCTTCTGAAGTCTTCAAATTGATTGGTATAGGTAAAGCTGTAAGTACTTCCAATGATAAATTGTTTCTCCAGTACATTCTTTAAGCCTGGAGTTACTTTTAAAAGGCTATCCCTGGTTGAGGAGTCGGATGTTAGCAGTGAAGAGGTGACATAGTTTACCGATATTGGATTAAAAGCATGTTCCTTATACTTGTTTTCGTTCCACTTGTAACCATATTGAGTTTTGAAGGAGTTGATGTCGTATAAAGAACCTCTGTGGAGCAATTGGTAAGAAATTGAAGCTACCGTTTTAGGAATAAAAGCATTGGTAGTGTTGATCCTTTTAAATGGAGTGATAAACCTTGGAAAGGTGAGTTTTCCCTCTAGTGTGAAAGAGTAAGAGTTTAAAGCTTTAGATTGTCCACCCACCTGACTTTCAAAGCCTCCACTGGCACTTACATCCAATTGCTCGGCCCCTCTGAATAAATTGCGGGTAGTTTGGGTAAGTTTTAATTCGGAACCCACAAAATTGGTTGATTTACTAGTACCTGTTACAGAAAATGTAAGGGAATTTTTCTTCAAAGGTGTTAAGTAAATATTCAGATTTAGTTGATTGTTTTTAAAGCTGTCAAGCGGAATGAATTCGGCTTTTACAGCTTGAAAGGCGCCGATGTTAACCATTCGGTTTAAGGATTGGTTATGGTCTTTTCTATTATATAATTCATCTTTTTTAAAAAATACAAGCCGATTGAACAGGGGAGATTTAAAAGTATGCCTTGGGTCGTAAATTTTGAAATCATTATAAATCTCAGGTGTCGATTTTCTTAAGGCACTGTCTCTTCGTATGGTGTAATTCGGGAAAATGTTAATGTTGTTAATGGTATACGGCTTGAGGCTTGCATCAGGCGCAATATCTTTAACCAGTAAACGAATGTCAACTCTGTTTTTACCGCTTGTACTATCTACCTGTAAAATCAGATAATCTGGACTAAAATAGAAATATCCCTCTTCCTTCAGGTCATTGTCAATACGTATACGTTCGTTTTTAAAAACATCCAGATCGTAATTATCGCCAACTTTTAACAAGCTATTGCCTTTGTTTTTATTGATAATAACTGCAATTCCGCTACTATCTTTAGGAAAAGAAATGCTTTTGATTTTATATCTAGGTCCTGTTTCGGCTGTATAAATCGCTTTTCCCTTTTTTCCTTTAACCAAGGTGTCGCCGATCACTTCAGACTGTAAGTAGCCCTGACTGATCAGGTAGCTTTTTAGTATAGCATTATTGTATGGAATTTTTACTTCACTTAGTAATACTGGCGGTTCGCCCATCTTTGTGCGTAACCAGTGACTAAATCCTTTTTCTTTGGTTGATTCTCCTGCAAGATTGTAAAAACCGAGTTTGTATTTAATACCAAAAAGTGATTTATTTGGCTGAGGTCTTGTTTTATCTAGTAGAATTTCTTTTACATCACTTTGATGATCAATTTTTCCTGTCGAATCAGGATTGATTTTTATTTCTGCACCCGTATATAGAATTTGCCCTGGCTTCAACCTTTTTGTTGTGCTGCAAGCGGCCCAAATTAAACAGGCAAGTATAAGTAAGCTGGGTTTAATTAGTCTTGTCATCTTTAGGCTTTTGTTCTTGTCTCAATCTTTTCTTTTTAGAGAAATTCTGGAATACCTCTCTAAATTTATTGTAATCCACTACCAGGGCAAATCCGATACCTGTTTCTATAATCTCCCCTTCAATTAAACCCTCGTTTTGGTTACGTCTGTATGCTCTTAATCTATACTTCCCATCTTTAGAAATCAGGTATTCAATATTTATATTGCTGGCAATATTGGCTGCGTTCTGTCCCGCAGTTTGGCCTTCTAATCCAAACGAGCTACCTACGGTTACAATCAGTCTATCACTCAATAGTTTTTTGGATAAACCGATTTCCAGATCTGTTTTATTCTGAAGCTGATTGCTTGAATAGTCCTCTGATGAATTGATTCCGAAGTTAATGTCTACCCCTTTAACTAAGTCGGAAGCCAGTTTGTTTAACTGATCCGCAAGTAGGTTACTTACACTTGATCGGGCAAAATTAGTAACCATTCCATTGCCACTACCCGCCAGACTTTGGAATGGGTTTTCGGCAATAAATCTGCCTAAAACCAGTAAAGCAAATACCTGCTTGTTAAGTTCTCCTTCATCAGTGTTTACTGATTGAAGCCTACCATAAACATCACCGCTCAATGCCCCTCTTTCATTTTCAGGTAGGTCGATTTTGAAATTAATGATTGGTTTTAGCAGTTCACCTGTCATGATTAGGTATACCTGAAAGGGCAGTTTTGTTTTTGCTTGTGCCCTTGAAGGATCGCCCAGCAGATCGATTGGTGCTGCATTTACTTCAATCAAGGCAGTTAAATCTACATTGGCACTTGTTGGTTCACCTGTCCACACAATGCTGCTTCCTTGTTGCAGTTTAAATTCTCTTTTTACTGGACCTACTGATAGATTATAGCTTCCACTTGATACATTGTACCTGCCTGTTAAACTTGTTTTTCCGCTGGGGTCCATTGTAGCGGCAAGGGTTGCATCACCTTTAACCTTTAGGTTGTCGCCATTTGCAGGATCAACCACTACATTTAATTCTGCATCCGGATCTATAGTAATTGTTGCACTAAGGTTAATTCCTTTGATTGGCGCTTTACTAATTGAATCCGCTACCGAAAGCGCTTTCTTGCCATTGGCAGGGGGAGCGTTAAAATCAACAAATTGTACAATACCTTCCTGATCTATAATTGTGGGGTCATCTGGTGGTATTGCAAAGAAGAATTTGGTCTTATCTTCCACCTTAACGTTCATGTTGACATCGGGTTGGTTTAAATCACCACGCACTTTAATGGTGCTGGTTAAATAAACCGTTCCATAGATCATCTCATTATCTTTAGCAGTAGAATTTAGGGCCCTAAAATTGTTGGTCCTGATGTCCATGTTAAACTTAAAGTCGCGGTAGTTGGTGGTTAAGATACCCCCGGTAATGACAGCTTTTTGGTTCAGCGAATCCAGGATCGTAAACTTCTTGAAATCAATACCTGTTTGGGTAAAACTAATGGTCTCATTAGGCATACGGAAGTAAGAGTTTACATATGCCACATTAAAACCCGCTTGGTTAAATTTCAGATCGCCAAGCACTTTAGGTGCATCAAGGACCCCTTTAATTGAAAGTTCCCCGCTTATTGTTCCAGTTCCATTTTTAATTTGCCCCATTGATAAGCCCTGGATGGCTTTCAAGTCTATCTTATCGATATTTAAAGTCATGTTGAGTGCACTCTGTGGAGCCGTATAATAAAAACCACTAGCTCTTAATTCATGTGTTCCTGATAAGGCAATATTGGTCTCATAAGCATTTTCGGTGTTGTTGTTTACTGAAATGCGTAAAGTCCCAAGCATATCTTTTTGGTAACGAAGTTGATCTATTGTTAGGTTAGCCTCAAATTTAGGTGTACCAGTCAGGTCTTTTACATTTACGGTCCCATTAATGGCTCCTCCTGCCAAAGCGCTGTCAGCCTCAGCAAACCGGGTTAGTGTTTCTATTCTGAAATCCTTAAATTCTACTTTAAGGGGCGCATTTGGTGTATTACTTTCGCTATTGATACTGAGTAATTGTCCGCCATTACTCAGGTTAAATTGATTCGCCAATATACCTGATGTCCCAAATTGCAAGTAGTTTTCTGGCGATACGGTCCATTTTTCGTAGTTCAACAATACCTTTTGGGGGTCGAAGCTAAATCTGAAATCCTTATTGAAAGACTTGAAGACACCCCCTAATATATACTTATCTCTGCGCTTGCTATCACGTAAATAAATATTCAAATCCAGATCGTTGTTAAGAGCGGTACCACTAATTTCATTGTTAAAGAAAGATAAAGAGGGGCTTTGTAAACTTTTAATAGTTAGTTTATAATTGAGCTTCTGATCAGTATTGTTAATGTTTAATCGTGTGCTATCTACTCGATACGTACCATAAACCACTTGTGGAAATACTGCATTCATTACCAGACTATCCTTTTTGGTATCCAATAAACCATTCATTCTGGAAGGAGCGAAGTTGCTCAATTCTGGGATAAGATTTTTTAAGACTTTCGGGTTATAGAAGTTTACGTAAAACCTAAACCTTTGATCAGGGATTTTAGTGACTGTACCGAACTGATAATATTTATTAATCTGATTGATTACGGCGTTTGCCAAATTGGTGATCTGGTATTTACCATCAATCTTTGCCCTCAAAAATTCTGATTTCAAGGTAAGGAGATTGTGGTTGGCGGAAGCCTCAGAATGCACAATGATCGTATCTACATTGAAGCGCTGGCCTTCTTTAACCGCTTGTAAGCCATTTACCGTGATGTCGCCATTCAGGTAATCCGGGTCGGCAGTTTGTATGTCGGCTTTAATTAAACCTGCCAGCTTAAATTCTGTATTGCTGAAGTTGAGTTTTTGTAGGTCTATTTGTTTCAGATTGGCAATGGTGTTTACAGCAGGGTATTTACCTGATATATCGACACGTGCAGTTAATTCAAAATTGGCATTGCTATCTGCCATATTACTTTTTAAATCTAGTTTTTGTTGCTTGTAAGTTCCTGTTAGGTTTAAATTTTTATAAGTATACTTGTTGTAATAAACACTTAATACTTGTCCATTTACTGTGGCTGAAGCTTTTTTTGGATCCAGGCCTGTTCCCTTAACGTTTGCTTTTACAGTGATCCGGCCGAGTTGTGGCTCCATTTTTAAAAGGCGCCCCACATTAAAATTGTTTAGGTTAATGTTGGCTGTATAACTTTCTTTTCCTTTAGGACCTTTCATATTGGCCAATAGCTTGGCTGATCCCATATCGGTATTGATGTTAAAACCAGTATTGAAATTGGTCATGGATCCTGTAAACTTACCGGTTGCATTAATTGCATTTGGTAAAGTTATATTAGTCGGTAGTGTTTTTTTAGGAATCAGAACAAGTAAGTCGTTTTTGGTCAAAGAAAAACGTTTGATGTTCAAATCAAGTACCATCTTATCTACATCAGGTAGACCTTTTGCCGTTCCACTGACATCAATATGCGTACTTTTTAAGCCCTCAACCTGCAATTTGGGAATTACAAGGTTATTCATATACCCATGAGCCTGAGCATTTACTTTTAGCTTTTCATTGCGATAGTTATCTGGTACGGCATCGCTAAAATACCCAGCATCCTTTAAGCCAATAGTTGTGTTTTTTACCTGCATATAAATTTTCACTCTTTCTGGGTGTTTGGTCAGGTCGTTTATGGCTGTGTAATCCAGCTGGGTATTGTTCTCAATGCTGGTATTTGGTGTCTTTAATACCAGGTTGTTTACTTTTGTTTGTTTCTCGGTATAGCTAACCTCACCCTGTAATTTCGACAATTCGAAACCACTCTTTTCTTTAAAACTGCCTGATTTTACATTAACCAAAATACCAGCGTCGCTATAGGCAAGTTTTTCTGCCTGTAAACCTAGTTTGGTTATATTAAGGTGGTTAAAGTCCATTCCTTTCGCTGGTTTTTCGGCAAGATTATCAAACTTTACATTGTTCTCCGCTAGAATTAGGTTCTTCGCCAAAAAGGCAATTCCAGGTGTTGCTGGGACATCTGCTGTTTTTTGAGGCGTTTTAGCAGGTGGAGCTGGTTTAAACGCAAACGCTACGTCCGATTGAGTTAATTTTGCCTCATCCAACTGATATTTGTTGTGGTTTACATCAGCAATCAGTTTGGTTAGAGAGAACTCTTTCAAGTTAACTTGTGCACGCATATCCGAGGCGGCAGTTTTAAAATCAACTTTACTGTCATTGACTTTTGCATCCTCAATTTTATACTGGTTGTTGGTAAGGTCGATAAATAACTTAGTCAACCTTAGATTATTTAAATCAAGATCGGCGCTTGTTTTCGAAAGCTTGTCATCAAAGCCTATATTAACCTTGTTGAATGCGAAATCTTGTATTTCAACAAGCGGCAGTTTGCCTAATTCAGTTTTTGCAGTATCAATGCTATTTGCGATTTGGGCCTGTAGCTGTGTGAGGGGTTTTTGCTGCAGGTATTTAACGGAAGTATTGTTTAATGACAGCGTTTTGATTACATAATGTTGATTATCCAGATCAAAATCTTTAATATTTGTTTTAAATTCTCCAAGGTTCAGCTTCATGTTGTTACCGGCAACATCATCCCGGTAGACAATAGCAATATCTTCTAAATTAATTTTACTGATCGAAAACTTTAGGGTAGAGGTGGAGTCTTTCTGAACTTCGGCTTCTGGTTTTGTTTGTTCGGATAAAAAAGCGTCTGCTAAAAAGGAAAAATTAAATGTTGTATCAGGATGAATACGCGTCACATTTGCGCGTATTTTCTGCAAACCGATGTAGTTTACTTCTACCTTATTGTTCAATAGTTCATACAAACTAATGTTAACAGCTAGTTTTTGAGCATAAAGTAACGTGTCGCCCTTTTTGTCTTCAATGTAAAATTTGTTAAGAACTATATCGTTGGGTAAATCCAGTCCGATGCTTTCTAATCTAATTTCAGTTTTTGTCTTGCCCTTAAGGTAGTTAAGTGCCGTATCTTTTACGAAATTTTGAACAGCAGGAATTTTTAGGGAGAGCATTATCAGCACGAGCAGTAATACAATGCTTGCTACAATCCAGAGTAAAACCTTAAGACTTATTTGTATATATTTATTCAATTGAGCAGGATTGAAAGTTTATGTATGGTCAACTTCACCAAAACCATGCCATCGGGGGGAGTTTGGTGTTGTTTTATTATACTACAATCTATCGAATTAATTGTTCAAAAGTAGAAACAATTTGTATGTTTTATAACTTTGCAGCCGAAAACGGGTAATTATTCTTCTTTGAGCAAAAATAATATACCAACATAGAACTGTTAAAAACTCAGTTCTTAGAATTCCGTTTTCAACCCTTATATTTACAGCAAACAATCCTTTTTTGATGAGCGAAGAAATAGAAAACAACATAAACGAAGAAAACAAACATACCGTAATTCCTATCAATGGGCTCTACGAAAACTGGTTCCTCGATTATGCTTCTTATGTAATTCTGGATCGCGCGGTACCACACATCAATGACGGCTTGAAGCCGGTACAGCGTCGTATTATGCACTCCCTGAAAGAGATGGATGATGGGCGTTTTAATAAGGCTGCCAACGTGATCGGAAATACGATGAAGTATCATCCACATGGTGATGCCTCTATTGGTGATGCAATGGTGCAAATTGGTCAGAAAGATTTATTGATCGATTGTCAGGGTAACTGGGGAGATCCAATTACTGGTGATAATGCAGCTGCTCCCCGTTATATTGAAGCCAGGTTGTCTAAATTTGCCAACGAAGTGGTATTTAATGGCGATACAACCATTTGGCAACTGAGCTATGATGGGCGTAATAATGAACCAGTAACCTTACCTGTTAAGTTTCCTTTACTGCTGGCACAAGGTGCCGAAGGTATTGCAGTGGGTTTGGCTACAAAGGTAATGCCCCACAACTTTATCGAATTGCTGGATGCTTCTATAGAAGTTTTACAAGGACAGCGACCTAATATTTTGCCCGATTTCTTTACCGGCGGTATGGCTGATTTTTCTGCCTATAACGAAGGTATGCGTGGAGGTAGGATCAGGGTAAGGGCAAAAATTACTGAGAAGGATAAAAAGACCCTGGTCATTACCGAAATCCCTTACAGTACAACTACAGGTTCGGTTATTGACAGTATTTTATTAGCCAACGATAAGGGCAAAATTAAGATCAAGAAGATTGAGGACAATACTGCTGCTCATGTAG
This sequence comes from Pedobacter sp. ok626, assembly GCF_900100435.1. Taxonomy (GTDB): domain Bacteria; phylum Bacteroidota; class Bacteroidia; order Sphingobacteriales; family Sphingobacteriaceae; genus Pedobacter. The sequence continues at coordinate 18,754 of NZ_FNEX01000023.1, forward strand.
AGATTGTTATTCAACTGGCTCCCGGTATTTCTCCTGATGTGACCATTGATGCTTTGTATGCATTTACCTCATGCGAAGTTTCGATTTCTCCAAATACCTGTATCATTAAAGATGAAAAGCCTCAATTTTTAAGTGTAAATGATATTCTTACCCAGAATACCATGCACACCAAGGCCTTGTTGAAAAAGGAATTGGAAATTAAATTACATGAGCTGCAGGAAAAAATATTCTTTAGTTCTTTGTTAAAGATCTTCATCCAGGAAGGGATGTACAAAAATGCTGAGTACGAAAACTCAGGTAATTTTGATATCGTTGTTGAGGTCTTAAACTCATTGTTTGAACCATTTAAACCTGATTTATACAGAGAAATACTACCCGAGGATTTTAAGAAGCTGATTGATAAACCAATGAGCAGCATTACCCGCTTCGATGTTAAAAAAGCGGATGATCAGATGAAAGCCCTATCGGATGAGATTAAAGTGGTTAAAAATCACCTGCGCCACCTTACCGAATATGCTATTGCCTGGTTTCAAAAACTGAAAGATAAATATAGTAAGGGAAGGGAACGTAAAACTGAAATCCGCTTGTTTGACCGTGTTGAGGCTTCTAAAGTGGCCTTGGCTAACGTGAAGTTATATCTGAATCGTGAAGACGGTTTTATTGGCACAGGCTTGCGAAAGGATGAGTTTGTTGCAGATTGTTCGGATATTGATGAGGTGATTGTGTTTAGGGAAGATGGAAAATGCATCATTACTAAAGTAGCAGATAAAACCTTTGTTGGTAAAGGTATATTACATGCCCAGGTATTTAAAAAGGGTGATGAACGTACGGTTTACAACATGATCTATAAAGATGGTGCGAGTGGGATTTCTTATATCAAGCGTTTTGCTGTTGTTGGAGTTACGCGTGATAAAGAGTACGATTTAACAAAGGGTAGCAAAGGCTCCAAAGTGTTGTATTTTACCGCTAATCCAAACGGAGAAGCAGAAATTGTAACTGTACAGCTTAAGCCTCATACTAAACTGAAGAAATTGCAATTTGACCTGGACTTTGCCGAAATAGCAATTAAAGGGCGTGGCTCGCAGGGAAATATTGTATCCAAATATCCGGTTAAAAAGATTTTACTGAAGAGTAAAGGGGTTTCTACTTTATCTGGATTGAAAATCTGGTATGATGATTTGTTGAGAAGGCTTAATGTTGATGGTAGAGGTAAGTATCTTGGTGAATTTGATGGGGATGATAAAATCTTACAGGTACACAAAGATGGTTGGTATGAACTCAGTACATTTGAACTCAGCAATCACTTTGATGCCGATTTGATCTTGATTCAGAAGTTTGATCCAGAAAAACCTTTTGCTTTAGTACAGTATGAAGGTAAGGCGAAGAACTACTTTATAAAAAGGTTTGTTTTTGAACCGATTGGCGTTGGTAAAAAACAAAGTCTGATTAGTGAGGAGAGCGGGTCTAAATTCTTATACTTAACCAGTAATCCGGCAGCTGTACTTACGGTAGATGTATTGAAAGGAAAAACTCAAATTCCAGAAACGTTAGAGATTGTATTGTCTGAGTTTATTGACGTGAAGGGAATTAAGGCGAATGGAAACAGGCTTACTGCCCATGATGTTAAAAACATTACCATTTCTAACAACAAAGAGATCGAATTGGAAGAAGAGGTAAAAGCTGTTTCTGCAACTGCAGACGGTTCAGCCGCTGAGGACTCAATGAATGAGCCAGGTGAAGGGCCTGTTGGAGACGTAGTAGATTTGGTTCAGGATAATGATGAGGAGGAACTTGTGGACCCGGCATTGAGTAAAGATGCGGACGAAGAAGAGGTTCCATTGCCTCAGACCGATGTGGAAATAGCAGGTGGAGTAGCAGAAGAAGCACCTGCAGCCATTAGCGAGACACCTGCACCGAAACCTAAGAAAGTTTTTGAAAGTAAAACTGTAATTAAAGCTCCAGTTGAAACAGCAGTGCCAGAAGCAAATATAGAAGAGGCTAAACAGCCGATAGTCGGAAAAGAGGCTCTTGCAGAAGAGGGAGAAATTTCTCCTCCGGCACCGGAGAAACCGAAAAAGGCATGGGGAAGTTCCGCTGCAAAACCGACGAAACCTGCAGAGGCGACTAAATCCGAAGAAACTGCTAAACCTGTTGAGGTTACAAAAACTGAAACAGTAATGCCTGCTGAAGAAAAATCGGAAGAAGATTTAAAAACAAAAGAGAAACCGGCTGCTCAGCCAGTGGAGGAACCTAAAAAAGAAGGAAAACCTGTTAAGAAAATTGATTTCGAAATCACCAATCCTGAGGACATCAAGATTGATGATAAAGGTCAATTAGGCTTCTTCTAGATAAAACTAGCGCTGCCTGGATTGTTGCATAGGATTTGATCCTGTAGATGATCCACGCGGCGCTTGTTGTTGTTTAAACAGTTCAAAGCGCGAAGGCTGGCTTTTCCTTGGCCAAGAGTTATTTTGCTCATCAATGTCTGCAGTTTCACGATAAGGATCTAGTTGTATCGATACGACTTCCTTGTCTTTAGCAAAAACCTTAGTTACCTTATTCTCGTCTTTTCTCCAGATGTATGCAGGAATACGATCTACCTCTTTAGTGCCGTCTTTAAAAGTCCATTCTATAATGATAGGCATCACTAATCCACCTTCATTGGAGAAGTCCAGCTCATAAAAATTCTTTTTGCTTTCATAGAGTTTTCGTTCATCAGGAGATAGGCTACTCATGTAATTCTGAAAGTCCTGATCAGCAGATTTGCTGACTTCAAAACGGTTGAATTTGTTGTAAAAATCTAATAGGCTGGTATCTTGTTCTACAGCGAATTTAATACCTTCTTTGCGATTGCGCTCTCTTCCAATATTATACAAGTCCTTGTCATATGCTTTTTTGTTTTCGATATTTTCAGTCATTTGATTTTTACTATCCAAGCGGTAATAGCGAACATCATTAAGCGAAATGTCTACAGGATCAGTTCCAAAGAACCAGCCTCTCCAGAACCAGTCAAGGTCAACGGCAGAGGCATCTTCCAGTGTTCTGAACAGATCAGCGGGTGTAGGGTGCTTAAAGGCCCAGCGTTTTGCATACTCCTTAAAAGCGTAATCAAAAAGTTCTCTCCCCATTACGGTTTCCCTTAAAATGTTTAAAGCTGTAGCTGGCTTAGCATAAGCATTGGGACCAAAGTTGATGATGTTTTCAGAATTGGTCATTATAGGTTCCAATTGGTCCTTAGGCATCTTCATATAATCTACGATTTTATGAGCTGGACCACGTTGAGAGGGATAATTATTGTCCCAGGCTTGTTCGGCCATATATTGGCAGAAAGTATTCAATCCTTCGTCCATCCAAGACCATTGACGTTCGTCCGAATTCACAATCATTGGGAAAAAGTTGTGTCCTACTTCATGAATGATCACTCCAATCATACCATATTTGATGGCTTCAGTATAAGTGCCATCCTTTTCTGCCCGGCCATAATTGAAACAAATCATTGGATACTCCATTCCGTTTGCCGCCTCTACAGAAATAGCTACTGGGTAGGGGTAAGGTATAGTATGTTTAGAATATTCTTTTAAAGTATGAGCAACTACTTTAGTGGAGTACTTGTTGTATAGTGGGTAAGCCTCTGGACCGTAATAGGACATAGCCATAATCTTTTTGCCGTTGATATGGGTTGCCAAGGCATCCCAAACTAATCTACGGGATGATACCCAGGCAAAATCCCTGACATTTTCTGCGGTGTAGGTCCAGGTTTTTTTAGCAGATGATTTTTTGCTCATTGCTGATTTTACTTCAGCCAGATTTACAATTTCTAAAGGTGTTTTTGCTGTTTGCGCTGCATTCCATCTTTTTAAGCTGGTTGCATTAAGTACCTGGGTATAATTCTGACACTCGCCAGTGGCACCAACAACGTGATCGGCCGGAACAGTCATGTTTACTTTGTAATTGCCAAAAGCAAGAGCAAATTCCCCGCGACCTTCAAATTGCTTGTTTTGCCATCCCTGAAAATCAGAATAAACAGCCATACGTGGAAACCATTGTGTAATCGTAAACAAGTAATTGTCATCTTCTGGAAAATACTCATAACCACCTCTGCCACCATCGGCAATTCGGTTTGCTATCTTATAATTCCAGATTATTTTAAGTTTGTATTTCTGTTTAGGTTGTAAAACAAAGGGAAGGTCGATACGCATCATCGTATTATTGATGGTATAAGGTATTGCTGTTCCTTTCTCGTCAGTTACCTTTAATATGTTTACCCCAAGATCATTCGGGGGATTGATGATATCCGACAATCTTTTGTAACCCACTTGTTCTGACATTCGGCTACCTTCAGTCAGTTTGTTGTCGCTGGTTGCTTTATGTTGATTCTCATCTAGCTGCACCCATAAATAGCTTAAAGGATCGGGAGAGTTGTTATAATAGGTAATGGTCTCAGCACCATTTAATCGAAGGTTTTTCTCATCAAGCTCCGCGTTAATTTCGTAATCGGCACGTTGTTGCCAATAAGCTGGTCCCGGTGCTCCGGATGCAGAACGGTACATGTTTGGGTCCGAAATGATGGTGCCCAGTTGTTCAAACTTATTTCCGTGATTGGAACCTGGGTTGTTTATATACTGACTAAATGCGTTTGTGCTGAATATAAGGGCAATGAAAAACAAAAAGTTCTTATTCATGGGGAGGTTGGTATTTGTTTTTTTTACGGAAGTAATGCTGGAAACCTTTCTGCTGCCATTACGAACGATATTCCAAATATAGCCGATGAAAGAAAGAAATTATAATCCCATCGCTTTATTTTTACAATCCAGATCAGGATAAATGATAATATTAAAATTCCGACAACGATGATAAGCTGACCAAATTCCAGCCCGACATTGAAAGCGAACAATTCGGCCGTTATACTGCTACTTTTGCCCAATAAGCTCCTTAGGTAATTTGAAAATCCTAATCCATGAATTAGTCCAAAAAACAACGCCATAGTGTATTTGAACCGCTGGCCTTTTGGTTTTTGTCGTTTACTCAAAATATTTGATATCGCAGTGATCAGGATGGTAACAGGAATAAGGAATTCAATTAAAGGTGTATTTACACTAATCACCTTAAATATACTTAAAGCGAGGGTAACACTATGACCAATCGTAAATGCCGTAACGAGGATCAATACTTTCTTCCAATCGGTTAAAGTATAAGTTCCACAAAGTGCGATTACAAATAAAATGTGGTCATATCCCCGCCAGTCTAAAATATGTTGCCAGCCTAATTGAAAATAAAGGGAGAAGTCCTGCATCGAATAAAATCGTAAATTAGCTAATTAATTATAGCAATATCCTTATTTAGATTAAGAAAAACAACTATGTGGCAATTGTTACTCCTTTTTTGGTTAAATATATTCCACCCTTTTTATGTTAGTGTAATCGAAATCGTGTACAATAAAAATCCAGGAACTGTACAGGTGAGTGTGCGGATTTTCTTTGATGATTTTGAAAAAACATTAGAGAAAAGAAACAAAACTAAAGTGAATATTTTAAAGCCTGTGAACAAGAAAGAGGTTGATGCGATGATTGCTGCCTATATAAAAGATCATTTGAAAGTTAGTGTGAATGATAAAAATTTGGATTTAAAATTCCGGGGTTATGAAATAGAGGAGGATGCTGCCTGGTGTTATTTCGAAACGTCACAAGTTGGGGGCATTAAGCAACTTCATGTTAAAAATGATATTCTATTTGAACAGCATAGCTCACAAAGCAATATGATCCATGCAATCGTAGATGGAAAGCGAAAAAGCACCAAGTTAGATAATCCGAAAAGCGAGGCCGATTTTACTTACTGATTTTCTTTATTGTTGAAGTACCATCCTTTAGCCCTTGTTGCTATTTCTGGTCTCTTTTTACGAATTGCAATGTGCTAGAAAGAATAGCGAAAGCTAATTCAAAAAAGAGCCCGCTGTCAATTGATTTTGACAGCGGGCTCTTTTTGTAAAGTATTTTACTTATTGATACTGGATATATATTGGTACTGGCTTTAATTTCATTAAATCTTCAGGTGTCATTAATCTGTTTGGAGCTTTCTTTAAATCATTTTTATAGAAAAGCTTGAACCCTGTAAACTGAACTGGTTCAGAGTAGATAAAGTGACGATAAGTTCCCTTTTTAAGCTCAGGTTCACCCCATCCATCCATGTGCATTACAATCTGAACTTCTGGACGAAGTTTAATGTTTTGGTAATTGGTGACCATTTTTTTTGTAAAACGATGTACTACAAATACTTTAGGAGGCAGATTGTATTTTTTTACGATGTCAGCCAGATGCTGGGAAACAAAGTTAATATCTGCAGCGTCATAGGTTCCAATTTTTTTACCTGGCAAGGTGCCATCTTTCATAGAGAACTCTGGATCAATACCTAAATGTACATAAGGCAACTGTAAGTATTTTTCGATGTGCGGGAGTTCTGCTTTAATATTACTAAGGGCAACTTGTAAGTCTAAGAATACAATAGTATTAGGACGCATTTTAGCGATAGCTAATACTGAATCAATCTGACTGTTGGCCATTCTATTGATATACTTTCCGTCTTTACCTGGTGTTCCACTCGCTACAGCAGCGATATAATGTAGCCCTGCCTGTACAGGAGTTGATGGATCTACTTTTTCCCAATGTTTAATTTCAACATTTAGCCTTTTCCACATTTCTTTAGGTGCATATTCACCTAAAGCCCCCATTTTCTTGGAGTGTAAATTACCATAATAAACAACAATGCGTTTAAAGGGTAGAATTGCGCCTGCCAATGGATAAGGCTGTTTTTTTACTGGCCATTTCCCAGTGGTGTCGCCGTTAGCTAGTTTTGTTAATAAGGCATTATACTTAGCCGTGTCAACCGGTTTGCGGGTATCCACGTCTTCTGTTTCTACTGAGTCGATTGATACAGTATCGCCGGTAGCGGTTACTTTGATTTGTCCTTTTGCTTTTTTCGCATCAGAAGCACAACTGGTCAATAAAGCCATGGTTGCTGTGCTGATTAAAAGAATGGCCGCCAGATGAGGTATTTTCATAGATATAATGTTTGATTGAAAACGAATATAAAAACGTTTAGTGTGTTTAATGTAGAAATTTAATTTTATTTAAACGAGTTGAACTTGCCGAAAACACCTAATGGTAATTTAATACCCGAAGTGGCTTGAAGGTAAAGCTCTCCCGTTTCTAGATTTTTAACTTGCGGAAAAGAAGTTTTAATTAGATTCTCTACAATTACTGATGAAAATCCTAATGAATATGTGTTTAGGATTAAAAAATGTTCTTGCTCATCCAGCAGCTGAACCACTTCCATCATCATCTCCTGAATATGATCTTCCAGTTTCCACTTTTCTCCATTAGGGCCATGTCCAAATGCAGGTGGATCTAAGATGATTCCATTGTATTTTTTACCGCGCTTTAACTCTCTTTTTACAAATTTTAAGGCATCTTCAACTACCCATCGAACATCTTTCAGTTTTGAAAGCTCTTGATTTTCGTTAGCCCAGTTTACAACTTGTTTTATGGAATCGACGTGAGTTGTGTCTGCTCCGGCGGCTTTAGCGATTAAAGAGGCAGCACCGGTATAGGCAAATAAATTTAATACTTTAGGAACAGGAGTTTTAAACTTTTTGATGGAAGAAGAAATGTAATCCCAGTTTACCGCTTGCTCGGGAAATACCCCAACATGCTTAAAAGAGGTTAGTCCAAGACGTAAATTGATGGTTACATCATCGTTGGTATATTCAACATTCCATCTGTCTGGCAGATGTGCGGAGCTTTTTACCCATTCGCCTGAAGTTGCCGAACGGCCTTTAAATTTGATATGGGTTAGCTTTTTCCATTCTTGATCCGATATTGTCTTTTTCCATACAGCCTGAGGCTCTGGTCTGGACAATATTAAATTTCCAAAACGTTCTAATTTTTCAAAATCACCACAATCAATTAACTCATAATCTTTCCAGTGAGTGGGGGTTAACAGGCTTATCATAAAATGGATATATTAAAATTTTCCTTTTGCTGCCTTCATAAAGCGGCTGGCAAAAACAAAGTCATTTAGTTCTTGAACATCTGTGTGGGCAATTTCTTTATTGGAACCTTCCCAGAATTTTTTTCCATCGTGAAGGAAAATTATATAGTCGCCAATACCCATTACTGAGTTCATATCGTGGGTAACTACAATGGTTGTGGTATTATATTCTTCAGTTAGTTCCTTAATTAACTCATCAATTACAATTGATGTTTTGGGGTCAAGTCCCGAATTTGGCTCATCAACGAATAAATATTTCGGGTTCATGGCAATTGCCCTGGCAATGCCTACACGCTTTTTCATCCCTCCAGAAAGTTCTGCAGGGAAAAGCTTGTTCTTGCCTTCCAGGTTTACGCGTTCCAGACAAAAGTTAACTCTTTCGAGTTTTTCTTTGCGACTTTGCTCGGTAAACATATTTAAAGGAAACATGATGTTCTCTTCAACCGTCATGGAATCAAATAAGGCAGATCCCTGGAACAGCATTCCGATTTCTTTTCTAATCTGAATCCTTTCTTCAAAGTTCATGGTTGTAAACTCTCTGTCGTCGTACTCTACAGTACCTTTTTCAGGTTGATGTAAGCCGATCATACATTTTAACAGGGTTGTTTTTCCCGAACCTGAACCGCCAATAATTAAATTGGTTACGCCAGCTTCAAATTTACCCGATATGCCTTTTAGGACTTCATTATCACCAAATGATTTGTAAATGTCTTTGATTTCGATCATAGTAATAACTGGGTTACAATGTAATCACATGCCAAAATAGAGATACAGCTTACTACAACTGCTCTTGTACTGGCTTGTGCAACTTCTAAGGCTCCGCCCTTTACATAAAAGCCTTCATAAGCAGGTACTGAGGTAATGATAAAGCCAAATACAAATGCTTTAACCAAAGATACAGTAATAGTGTAAGGGTTAAAATCTGTTGTAATTCCTTGCATATAGTCAGCTGGAGTAACAGCACCTGATAAAGTTCCGCCAAGATAGCCACCGGTAATGCTTAAGAACATAGATACGATCACCAATAATGGAACCATGGTAATGCCCGCGATAATTTTGGGAAGAATCAGATAACCAGGGGAGTTGATGCCCATGATTTCTAATGCATCAATTTGCTCACTTACGCGCATGGTGCCAATTTCTGATGATATAGCTGAGCCAATTTTACCAGCCAATACGATAGCACTGATGGTTGGACTTAACTCTAATATAGTAGAGTCGCGGTTTACTGAACCAATAATCGTTTTTGGGATGAAGTCACTAACCAATTGGAAAGCGATTTGCAAAGTCATTACTGCACCAATAAAGGTAGATATGATCGCGATTAGCCCTAGTGAGCCAACGCCGATGAAATCCATTTGTTTAAAGATGGCTTGCAGGTATATTTTAAATTTTTCAGGTCTTCTAAATACTGCCTTTAACAAAAGGAGATATCTGCCAAAATTGGTGAAATTCATGCAATGAAAAATTAGCTATAGTATTTACGCAATATTACTACAAAGAAACAATAAAAAGTTGAAACCTCATGAGATTGCTTTTACAAAGCGGCTTAATTGGCATTTCATTAAATCTTTTGGTCCAAAGTTTTGCTGGACAGCCCTTTTTTATAATATTGCGACTTATTAATAGGTATAGCAATGAATGTAGTCATAACCGGAGGTACTAAAGGTATTGGAAAAGCCATAGCGATTAACTTGGCAGAACATGGATATAATCTGGCCATTTGTGCCAGAAATGCCAGGGAACTGGAAAACTTTGCTGAAGAGCTAAAGTATACCGGTGCAGATGTATTGACTTATCAAGCCGATTGCAGTATTAAAGATGAGGTGTATGCCTTTTGTGATGCTGTTAAGGAAAAAATGGGAAAGGTCGATGTTTTAGTGAACAATGCGGGGACCTATTTACCGGGTAGTTTGCTGGATGAGGCGGATGATATTCTTGAAAAGCAGCTAAATTTAAACCTTAATGCCGCCTATTATATGTCGAAATATTTAGGTAAAATGATGCGTGAGCAGCAATCAGGGCATATTTTTAATATTTGTTCGATAGCCGCTAAACAGGTCGTAGAAAATGGAGGCAGTTATTCTGTAACTAAATCAGCCTTGCTTAGTCTTAATGATGTATTGAGGCAGGAACTATCGATACACAATGTAAAGGTAACCGCGATATTGCCGGGATCTACATTAACTTCATCATGGGATGGAACTCAAATTCCACCTGAACGTTTTGTACAGCCAGAAGATATTGCTAAAACTTTATACACCATTTTAAATTTAAGTAAAGGTGTAAATGTTGATGAGGTAGTTTTAAAGCCACTGCAATTTTAAACTTAGAGGAAGGAAATTATCATGGAAAAGAGATTATTTAGAAATGAGCACGATAAGGTGGTAGCAGGTGTATCGTCGGGAATTGCTGAATATATGGAGGTGGATGTAACGATAATCAGGCTGCTTTTTGTACTTTCAACTATCTTTTTAGTGGGGACAGGGATATTGGTTTATATCATTATGTGGATTGTTGTACCTGTTAACAATGATCCGAAAGCACGGTTTTCGAAATTTAACGACTATTTTAAAGATCAAAATAATGCATTTCAATCTCCAAACCCGTTTGGCGGTGCAAAAACTGGTGCGGAAAGTAACGATCCATTTCAAAATTGGACATCTTCAACAGTAAAGGAAGATAGTTTTGAGGCATGGAAGAAAACAACTGAATTTAAACCGTACAAAAAAAATAATGAAACGGGGCGTACTGTTGCTGGATTATTCTTACTGGTAATTGGCATGTATTTTTTGATGGACGAGTTTGACTTGATTCCTTATGGATTTAGATTGACTAAGCTATGGCCTTTGGTTTTTGTGGCCATAGGTGCAAGTTTTATCATTAAAGCAAAAAATCACAACGCCTGGGAAAGTTGGAAAAATCAGAATCAGAATCAGGATCCGATGGATCCGGACCATCCTCCGGTTAGTCCTCAAGAACCTGTTAATCCAGTAAACCCGATTGCTCCCGATGTTAGCCCGGAACAGAAATCCGGTACAGATACTGAAACTAATGATCGATTTACCAAAAAAGATATATAGTTATGAGGCTGGATAGAATAATGTGGGGTATAGTGCTGCTCTTTGTTGGTGGCATACTTCTTTTAGAAAATTTTAATGTAATAGATTTTTATTGGCGGAGTATCTGGCGTTTTTGGCCAATATTCTTAATCATCGCCGGGGTTAATATCCTTTTTAATAAAAACAAATCGCAGGTAGGTGGAATGGTGTCTATTGCTATTTTGATTGCCACTTTGATTTTGTTGTTTTTTAAAGGGCAGGAACGTCCTGATCGGAGAATAACGATTATCGATCAGTTGGAGGATCGTAATTCAGATCGTGACTCTAGTGAGAATAGCGCTAATAATCAGCATCTCTTCTTACCATATGTGGCAGATTCGCTGACCAAAAGGACAGTTCTGAATATTTCTGGTGGGGGAACAACGTTTGAGCTTAAAGGACATACAGATAGTTTGATCTCAGCAGATGTAAATACCAGGAGGAACGTTTTTGTATTAATAAAAAATGTAAGTAAGGATAGTGTTACTACTTTGAATCTAAAAATGAGGGGCAAAGGGGATTGGAACACTGGGGGCAATAACGTAGACGTTATGCTAAATACCAATCCTATTTGGGAGGTACATATGAATATGGGGGCTGGAGAAGCTGACTTTGACTTATCGGATTATAAGGTGAGGGAGTTTAATTTCGATGGAGGTGCAGCTGCATTGGATGTTAAATTAGGTGCTTTATTGCCGATTACGGATGTGAATGTAAAAACGGGAATAGCAGATGTTCAGATAAAGATTCCTACGGCCTCCGGATGTAGAATTAAAGCTAAAACAGGTCTTTCGTCAAAAGAGTTTACGGGCTTTACCAAACTGGATGATAATATTTATGAAACACCGAATTTTAAAACTTCAACAAATAAAATATTTATAAATTTTGATGGCGGATTGAGTAGCTTTGAGGTGAACAGGTATTAGGTTACCCTAATGTTTGTGCATGTTGAACATAAATGATTGAAGGATGCCTAATGGAAATGTTGAATATACCATAGTTATTAACGGAAAACCTGAGGGTCCATATTTACTTGAAGAATTAAAAACAAAATATATACACCCTGAAACTTTCGTAAGAAAACCGGGGATGGATGATTATAAAGAAGCTCACGAGTTGCCAGAACTCCGTGAGCTTTTTGGTTTTGGTAAACAGATTACAGCGCCGCAATACTTTGCTTCTTTTGATCAACGGTTGCTTGCATGGGTTATCGATTATTTCTTTTTAACCCTCATTTTTGTTGTTTTGGTTTTACTTAGCTTTGTTTTTGTTGAAGAAAAAGAGCAACGTATTATGCTCATTTTTTCGTCGATGCCCTTGATCGTTGTTGCGAAATTTGTTTATGGCAGTATTGCAGAGGCCGGAGAACAACAAGGCACTATTGGAAAAAAACTATTGAAGATTAAAGTAACCGATATGGAAGGGCGCCGGTTGAGTATAGAGAAGTCCTTCGCGCGTAATGCGGCGAAGGTTATATCTATCATTCCCCTATTTACAGGTTATTTGACTTCATTCTTAAATAAAAAGCAACAATGCCTGCACGATTTGATCGCAAATACACTCGTTGTAAAAGAGCGGTTGATCTGACATTACAGTTATAAACTTAATCTTTATCTTTGTGTCAGATTTACAAAAGATGGAAGAAGTAATAGGTCAACATGCGTTATTGAGCACTTTAGATGGTGGGTATTGCAATAGTTTAACACAATATTCAAGGTTTTTGACCCGGGAGGTTGCCATTGGCAATGTTCCCATGGGTGGTTTAAACCCAATACGTATTCAATCTATGACAACTACTGATACCATGGATACCATAGGTACGGTTGAACAAACCATCAGAATGGTAAATTCCGGTTGCGAATATGTTCGTATTACTGCGCCAAGTATGAAGGAGGCAGAAAATCTGGCTAATATTAAAAAGGAACTCAGGTTCCGTGGTTATACGGTCCCACTGGTTGCTGATATTCATTTTACACCAAATGCAGCCGAGGCGGCCGCTAGAATTGTTGAAAAGGTAAGGGTGAATCCGGGTAACTACGCCGATAAGAAACGTTTTGAAAATATAGAATATACGCAGCAGGCCTATCAGGCTGAACTGGAACGCATATACAAGAAATTTACTCCTCTAGTAAAAATCTGTAAAGAATATGGTACGGCCATGCGCATTGGCACTAACCATGGTTCTTTGTCAGATCGAATCATGAGTCATTATGGTGATACCCCACGTGGGATGGTTGAATCCGCAATGGAGTTTATCCGTATGTGCGAAGACTTGAACTACTACAATCTGGTGATCTCTATGAAGGCGAGTAATACACAGGTGATGGTTCAGGCTTATCGCTTACTTGTTGAAACCATGGTGAAAGAAGGAATGAATTATCCTTTGCACTTGGGTGTAACTGAGGCTGGTGATGGCGAAGATGGGCGTATTAAATCTGCTGTAGGTATTGGGACTTTGTTGGAAGACGGTCTGGGTGATACAATTAGAGTATCCTTAACTGAAGATCCTGAATTTGAGGCTCCTGTTGCAAAAGCTATGGCTTTGCGATATGAAAAAAGGGCTATTGCTACAGTGAAAAATGAGCGCCTTAATCCAGAGAAGAAAGTTAGCTTTGGAAAATTACCTTATAGCCCTTACGAATACAATAGAAGGCATACTACTGCAGTACAACATATTGGTGGGCACAATCATCCTATAGTGATGCTAGATGTAAGCGCTGAGAACTTAAAAGATCCCTATTTTTTAACTGCTGTCGGATATAAATATAGCGCTGGATTGGATAAGTATAACCTTGGTGATCAGGCTTGTGATCTGGTTTATCTTGGAGACCAATTACCTTCTTTCTCTTTTCCAGGGAATTTAAAGCAAATATATAATTACAGTACCTGGCTTTTGCTGAAGGATAAGAATAATTGCCATCCACTTTTATCATTTGATGAATATAAGACTGCGGCACTGAAAGATGAGCAGCTGAATCTGGTTAAAGTAGACGCTATTGGATTGACGGAGCAAGAGTTTTCTCTTTTAAAAGAGGATGTTGTGTTGGTATTGGAAACCTCGGCTATGCATGGAATGGCTGCGCAAAGGAGCTTTTTCGTTTCATTGATGAAATTGAATCTTCAGATACCTGTAATCATCAAAAGGACGTATCCCGACGTAAAAGCCGACGACTTGATGTTGTATGCCGCAACCGATATCGGTGCGTTGTTTACAGATGGACTGGGGGATGGTATATGGTTGGATGCTGATGCCTCGGTTGGTTTATCTTTAATGAATGCAACTAGTTTTGGAATTCTGCAAGCTACACGTACTCGTATTTCTAAGACAGAGTATATCTCTTGCCCAAGTTGTGGCCGTACGCTTTTTGATTTACAAGAAACTACGCAATTGATCCGCTCTCGTACCGATCATTTGAAAGGTATCAAAATAGGCATTATGGGTTGTATTGTAAATGGGCCTGGGGAAATGGCTGATGCCGATTACGGGTATGTTGGTACCGGGCCGGATAAAATTACTCTATATCGCGGTAAAGAGGTGGTAAAGAAAAATGTGAATGCTGCAAGAGCATTGGATGATCTGATTGACCTAATTAAAGAAGATGGTAATTGGGTTGAAGTAACTGCTTAATAGTTATCCCCAATTTGGTTCATCATCAACTCAATCATTGACCTGCATTTTGTTTTTTTGAGCATATTTTTTCGGTGTGTATCTACGGTATGTTTGCTTATAAACAAAGTGTCAGCAACCTCAATGCTTGTTTTTCCTATTGATAGCAAGTTAAGTATTTCTTTCTCTTTGTTGGTTAGTTTATCTTTTGTTACTGTTGGGGCATTACTGGTGGCGAAATCATTGTAAGATGGTTCTCCATCCAAACCAATAAAAGATAGGGTAGAGCCATTCTCTTTTTTCAAGTGGCTGATGTCTGTATGCACATCTATGATCCTTAAAACGGCCCCGTTTTCATTTGTTTGTATGGTTACGGCTTGTTGCAAAATGCGTATGTATTTTCCATCAAGACGTCTTATTCTATAATCGTAGCTCACTTTATATTTTAATACTTTCTCCGGTGGCAATTGATTGAAAAATGCTGTTACCTTGTTTTCAAAGTCAATGAAATATGGTAGGTCATCTGGATGTATATGGTTAAGGATAAATTCAATGGTGAAATCTTTAGGTGAGGCCAATCCTAGAACCTTTGTAATTGAATTACTTGCCCATTCTATCTGTGCCATTGGGCAATTGAAAATGAAGTAGTAAAAGTCGCTTACATGGAAAATATTCAGCATTTTTTTATACAATTCTATCTCAAAGGAGGGGGGCTCATTTTCATTGTATTTTGCTATTTTATGCCATATTTCTATGGCTTTATCGTATTCAAAGCATCCCATTGATCGTAATTACAATGTTTTAATATGAGCTACTGTTGTGGAGTATAAGCATACTTTTACATACACACGTAGCGTTACTTGAAACAAATGTACTGGTCGGGGCTTTATGAAAAAATACTCCAAAAGATGTATTTTAATGTACATATGGTTTATTTGGTTTAAGCAAAGCTTAAACCAAATAGGGCATTCATAAAGTATGAAAAGCCCTTTTCTAATTTGTTTTATTTAAACGGAGTGCAGTCGATGGACTCATAGGCTTCGTAGACCTTAAGGAATGAATCCTTGCTATAACCTGTACATTTTTCTGCTTTTCTTGTTACTTCTATACCATACTGTCTAAGTGCATTGCAACTCGCGACTGTAGGATTCTCTACGAATGCGTTTAATTTTTTTTGATACATTTCAGTCTCAGCGGTAAGATCACATTCAGTTGATTCTTCCTCTTTCTTACAAGAAATAAAGATGATCATGCCTAATAGTAGCATGAAAAGAATAGTAGTTAATTTTTTCATATTTTGTTTTAAGCAAATGTATTTGCTGTATTTTTAACATTCAATACCTATAAATGGGTATATTTCTGCTGTTCAGAGTGTTAGTCTCTGTGTTGTTGATGTTTTTGGAGGTTATGACGTGATGGATTTTAAAAAGTATAGCTAAACGTAAAGTTGCCCCAGGTGAGTCCGTACAAGTCTTTCATCCATGGGGTGGTGGTGGTCATAATTGAAGAGACACTAAATCTATTGATCACTATAACCGGCCCATAAGTATAGCTGGCAATGATATTTTTAATCGGGTGATAATATTCAAGAGTGGAGCTAGCGCCGTTGTTATCAGGGGTAAGAAGGGGAGCTGGTCGGGTAGCATTGATTCCACCTTGTAACATCGCGTTACTCAACATCCATTGGAGTTTGAATTTGAAGATAAAATAGAACTGTGTTTTGTAGCCTGTTCCTGAGTGGCTATACTGTGCCATTAGCCCTTGAAAATATGGATTCATTTTTCCAATTCTAATAAGTGAATAGGTTGCCATAGCATTTATCCCCGTTCCAATTTGTGCTTGCCCACCTCCTATAACTTCCAAGGAATGCCCATAATGTAATAATTGTTTTTCTGCGCTGAAATTCAGGTTTAAGATTAAGCTATTCCCGAATTGATTACTCCATCCCTCTGGTTGTTGATAATTAACAATATGATGGGCGGTCTCCTGAACCTGCCGGGCTAAAGCCGCGGGGCCGCTGACGCCAAAATCCAATTCTGTCTGGAAATTATATTTGCGCTCTTCATTATATGAGTATAGACTATGTGTGAGGTGTAAAGTGCCAGACCATGGATAATCATTTGGTTGGAATTTTGGGTTTGAGATGTTGTTGGGGGTGAAAATCGTTTGCGCTAGCCCAATTCCAAATAGATTCCGACTCTCACCTCCTGCTTTGGGAAAGAGACGGTCTACTAGAAAACGGGAGGGCTTTAATTTAGTATAAAACAAGGTGAAACGGCTTCCATTGGTGTAAGCTTTATCGGTACCATTTCCGTAAAAATTTATATAGTCATCATCCAGGTACGCCTGTAGTAAATGATTAGAAGTTTCTTGTTGGGCCCAGGAGATGTTGAGTGTCTTGAACCAAATTAGGAGCAGTATGTACAATAGCTTTTTCATAAACCATAGTGTTCAAAACTGAGGCTATAACCAATGCTGGCTTAAATAGTTTTATTAATGTCCCAGCATTTTTTTAATATGTTATAAGGATAACATTAGGTGATATTTGATGTTGAAAATTATTTTTATTTAATTAATTTCATTAGTGAATGAATATTCATTTATATTTGCTGGACAATTAAAAAAGG
This sequence comes from Pedobacter sp. ok626, assembly GCF_900100435.1. Classification (GTDB taxonomy): domain Bacteria; phylum Bacteroidota; class Bacteroidia; order Sphingobacteriales; family Sphingobacteriaceae; genus Pedobacter. Next base: position 36,132 of record NZ_FNEX01000023.1, read on the forward strand.
TATGCGTGCAAGGGATATAAACAAAGTAGAGTTAGTAAAACAAAAGGCTATTGAGTTGTTGGTCGAGCTTGGTTTTGAGGGTTTTACGATGAATAAGCTAGCTAAGGCTTGCGGGGTATCTGTAGCTACGCTTTACATTTATTACAAGGATAAGGACGATTTAATTCAGAATATTGGTCTGGAAGAGGTACAGCGGATGAGCGCAATTATGCTGGAAGATTTTGATCCTGAAAGCTCTTTTTCCGAAGGATTGAGACAGCAGTGGAAAAACCGCGCTAAATGTATACTCGAAAACCCTTTAACTGCCCAGATGATAGAACAGTTGCGTAGTTCGACTTACCAGGAGAAGATTTTTCAAACTTTTGGGGAGATTTTTAAGGAGCCTCTAGGAAAGTTTATGCATAATGCAATTGAAAGAGAGGAGATTGTTGACATGCCTTTGGAATCATACTGGAGTGTGGCTTTTGGACCTTTATACAGCTTACTCCGCTTTCATAATGAGGGCAAAAGCCTAAGTGGAAAACCTTTTGTTTTAACCGATGAAGTGCTTTGGAGTGCTTTTGATGTGGTGCTGAAGGGATTGAAAAAATAAAAGTTCTGTTAATGAGCTCATAAAAACTAAATTTAAAACTATGGACATTAATATTAAAGAGATCCTACTTTTTAAAACCAATATACGAACCGAAGATGATAAAAGGTATATAGGTAAGATTATGGAGGAGCATGAGATTAAGCAATGGACAGTAGATCTATATGATATAGATTGTGTATTGCGCATTGTATCTCCTATACTGACACATGAAGAAGTCATTACACTGGTAATGAAAAATGGTTACACCTGCGAGGTGTTAACATAAAAATTAGTAAGAACTGATTATCATATTTAATAATGGAACAATCTACAAAGCCTATAGCCGAACCTTTTAGTTCTTACCAGATCCTGGTAATTGCTTTATTGGCTTTATTACAGTTTACTATAGTACTAGATTTTATGGTACTTGCGCCGCTTGGCGACTTTTTAATGAAATCTTTGTCCATGACACCTAAGGGATTTGGACTTGTGGTTTCTTCCTATGCTTTTAGTGCCGGAGCATCAGGTATTTTGGCGGCTGGTTTTGCGGATAAGTTTGATCGTAAAAAGCTGCTTTTGTTTTTTTATACTGGATTTATTGTGGGTACGTTGTGCTGTGCACTTTCTACCAATTACGAGATGCTTTTAGGAGCTAGGATTGTAACCGGACTATTTGGGGGGGTAATTGGCGCCATATCTATGACAATTGTTACCGATATTTTTGCGGTTCATCAACGTGGGCGGGTAATGGGGGTTGTACAAATGGGCTTTGCTGCAAGCCAGGTTTTAGGTATTCCGATTGGTCTTTATTTAGCCAATATTTGGGGATGGCATTCGTCATTTTTAATGATTGTTATTTTGGCGATTATGATTGCCATAACGATTCTATTTATGATGAAGCCTATTGATAAACATCTTGCTTTACAATCAGACAAGAGCCCGTTTTTACACTTATGGCATGCACTTTCTAATCGTTCTTATCAATTGGGCTTTATTGCAACCGCTTTTATGAGTGTTGGAGGCTTTATGTTGATGCCTTTTGGAAGTGCTTACCTCATCAATAACATTAACATCACGCAGCAGGAGCTTCCTATGGTATTTATGTTTACCGGTTTAGCCTCTATTGTTATTATGCCTTTAGTTGGGAAATTAAGTGATAAAGTAGATAAGTTTATGCTGTTTACAGGAGGTTCAGTATTGGCTATCATACTGATATTAATCTATACCAATCTTGGTCCGATCCCATTGTGGCAAGTAGTTGTTGTCAATATGGTATTGTTTATGGGGATCATGAGCCGGATGATTCCAGCTACCACGCTTACAATGAGTGTGCCTGATATAAAAGACCGTGGTGCATTTATGAGTGTGAATGCTTCTTTGCAACAAATGGCAGGGGGAATAGCTGCATTAAGCGCTGGTTTAATTGTGACCCAGGAGACAAAGAGTAGTCCATTGGAGAATTACGACATTCTAGGCATAGTGGTTTCGGTAATGATTGTGGTGTGTATATTTTTTGTTTATAAGGTAAGTGAGCTTGTAAAGGCTAAGTAATCAGGAGATAAGCCTAATAATTTAGAAACATTTTTTGTTGTCGAATGTTATTGGTTTAAAAATCTGGATTATGAAACGAATAAAATTTTTTGCTATTCTGCTGATAAGCGGAATACTGTGGTCTTGCAGTCCGACCACAAGAGTAACCGGCTCATGGGTTAATTCTTCTGAAAGAGGAACAATGCTGAGTGGAAAGACTGTTTTTATCGCCTCACTGACTAGAAATATGGAAGTCCGTACTAAACTTGAAAATTCATTGGCATCCCAAGCTGCGCTAAAGAACATTAAAGTGGTAAAAAGTACGGAATTTTTTAGCCCGGATTTTTATCAAAATTCGCCAACTGAAAGAACCTTGATGTCGAAAATCCAGAATTCAGGGGCTAACTATATACTTACCATTTCTTTGATTAACAAGCAAAGTGAAACCAGATATGTTCCGGGATCAGCTGGCTATGCACCTTATCCATATTATGGATGGTATGGCGGATTTTATAGTTACTATAATTATTGGCGTCCGATGTTTTATGAGCCAGGGTATTACGTGACGTATAAAACCTATTTCATGGAAACAAATTTATATGATATGGCAAATAATAAGTTGGTTTGGTCAGCACAGACAGAAACTGTTAATCCTGGATCAATTGATGCTTTTGTAAATACCTTTCCTAAAATCTTGATCGACCAGATGGTTAAGGATGGTTTATTGCCGATGTAGATTGCAAGAATACCAGGCTTTTTTCAACAACTTGATTTAATTGAGGGGGTAATTGATCTGATGTATATGGATGGTAAGCACCATATACATGATTGGCCCCCTCAATTTTTTGAATTTCAGCATTCAATTGCTTTTGTGCTAGCTCCTGAGCTACACTAAATTTGACATTGACGTCGTCATCGCCATGCAGAATTAACCAGGGAACGTGAACTTGTTTTGCCGCATTTCGGATATTGAAATCTGCTTTGTGTTTGTTGAAGTCCTCTAGTAAAGTGCTGTTTAAAGGCATTTTTTCTTTGGTGCGGGCGTTTTCTACAAAAATTTTACCGGTTAGAATCCATTCTTTTTCCTGTTCTTTTTTCCAAAGACTTGAGAAATCTGATATGGCAGACCAGGTAATAAGCTTACTGATTCGCTTATCTCTTGCGGCTTGAATAATAGCCAAACCGCCACCTCTGCTATGGCCAATCAAATAAATGGACCTAGATGGAAAGGTGGTGTTGACATAATCAATCGCTGTACTTACATCTGACAATTCCATACTTATTGTATTGCTAGCAAACGCGTCCATATCTGTTACCTCATTTTGATTTTCTGAAGTAACCCCACTGTGCGATAGGTTGAATTTTAGATATCTGTATCCCTTCGAAGCAAAAAATGCTGCGGTTAAGTTGTGTGCTCCCCAATCTTTGAAGCCTTTAAAGCCATGGATGAAAATTATGGTGTCTGGATTTGTATTTTTATCGTCATAAGTCCAATCACCAAGAATCATTTTTCCTGCTGCACCGCTTAATGTAAAGTGTTCTTTTTTGATCATATATGGCTACCTGTATGGTGTTTAGGCTATATAACAAAATTAAAATCTGGATGTTTCAGTGTTGTTGATTATTTAAAATCTTTCTAAATAGCTCTTAATTACAGCATAATGACAGTGGAACAGCCTTGTGTTATTACTTTTGTTACGCTAAAAACAAACAGGATACTATAATTTTGGAATATTTAAAGATCATTGCTTTCACGCATAAACAGATTGACCTAAAGTCCTTAGGTAAATTGGTAATATGTGAGCAGACATTGGACGATCGGTTGAGAAACATTCAATCAGAGTTAGGTGTCAAGGAAATATTCTATGTAGGAACTTGCAATAGGGTAGAATTTGTATTCACAGCTTCAGATAATTTAGATAAAGATTTTATTCTTCGCTTTTTAACGGTCCTGGATATGGGATTGCCACCAGAGTATATGGAGCAGTTCATTGAAAATGTTTCAGTATATGAACAGTTGGATGCCTTTAATCATTTGTTACGTACTTCTTGCTCATTGGAAAGCTTAGTTGTAGGTGAAAAGGAAATTCTTGCGCAGATTCGTAAAGCTTATGAAGCTTGTCGCGTTGCCGGTTTTACCGGAGATTATATGCGTATGATTATGAACAGGGTTGTGAAAACAGCTAAAGAGGTTTATACGCATACCAATATTTCTAAAAACCCTGTCTCAGTTGTTTCTTTGGCTTACCGTAAGCTGCGCGATCTTAAGATGTGTGCCAACTCAAGGCTACTGATTATTGGTGCAGGCGAAACAAATAAGAACTTAGCTCAATATCTTAAAAAACATAAATATTCCAACTTCTCCATCTTTAACAGAACACTTGCGAACGCAGAAGTGCTGGCTAAAGAATTGAATGGTATTGCTTATCCGCTTTCAGAACTTGAAAATTACAACCAGGGCTTTGATGTGATTATCACTTGTACAGGAGCTACTGAACCTATCATTACAGAGGAGATTTATAAAAAATTGCTGAATGGCGATGCGAGTAAAAAGGTCATCGTTGATTTGGCTATTCCTAACGACGTCGCTGCCGAAGTGGTTAGGGATTTCCCAATGCACTATATCGAGGTTGAATCTTTAAAAGAGACTGCCCGTAAAAATATTCAGGAACGCTATGATGAGCTGGTAAATGCCGAGCACATTATCGAAGAAAACATCAAGGATTTTGGATTGGTATTGCGCCAGCGCAAAATTGAAATTGCTATGAGCTGCGTTCCAGAGAAAATCAAGGAAATTAAGCATACTGCGATCAATGGGATTTTTGCCGAAGAGATCAATAATCTGGATGAAAATTCGAGATTAGTATTGGAAAAGGTGATGAATTATATGGAAAAAAAATACATCAGCGTTCCAATGGTAATGGCAAAGGAGATATTGGTAAAGAATAGCTAAATTTGCCAAAAAATTAGCAATCAACGTGAAAAGACTTATTATAGGTACAAGAGGCAGCGACCTGGCTTTATGGCAAGCCAATTTCATTAAAGATAAATTAGCAGCTATCGGCGTTGAAGCTGAACTGAAGATTATTAAAACTCAGGGTGACAAGATTTTAAATCTTAGATTGGATAAACTTGAGGGCAAAGGCTTTTTTACCAAAGAACTGGAAGAAGAGCTTTTAGGTGGCACTATCGATATTGCCGTACACTCGCATAAAGATTTACCAACTGTACATCCTGATGGACTAACTATTGCTGCGGTAACCGAGCGTGAAGACCCATCGGAGTTGTTGCTGATCCTTAAGGATTGTGTAAACATTACCCACAAGCTTTCTTTAAAAACGGGAGCGATGGTTGGAACTTCATCAAACAGACGTAAGGCTCAACTGCTTGCGCTTCGCCCTGATTTAAATATAGAAGACTTAAGGGGGAACGTACCAACCCGTATCCAAAAGCTAAGGGATGAGGATTATGATGCCATCATGATCGCTAAAGCTGGAGTGAACCGTTTAAATATTGATCTTTCTGAATTTCATGTTGAAGTAATAGATCCTACAGATGTGGTTCCTGCTCCTGCACAAGGTGCACTTGCGATCCAGATCAGGGAAAATGATAGTGAATTATTTGATACGCTTCAAAAAATACATCACCAGGAAACTGCTGATGAGATTGCTGTGGAACGTAAAGTTTTAAACCTTTTCGAAGGTGGTTGCCACATGCCTTTAGGTTGTTATTGCAAAAGGGAAGATGAACAATACGAGGTATGGACTTCAAAGGCTGAAACTGATGAGGATTTTCCTGATCGTTTGTTTTTCCGTGTAAAAAATCTGGATGGACTGGCCGAAAAAATTGTCGCTAAGTTTAGTGGAGAAAGAAAGTTTCCTGCCAAAGTCTTCATTTCGAGAGAAGTTGGGGAGCACAATTACTTTAGAAAAGCCCTTGAAAAACACAATATAGAAATAGATGCGAGATCATTGATTCGTACATTTCCAATTGTAACTGTATTGGATCCTTTTTATTTAAAACATATAGAATGGATTTTCTTTAGTAGCAGAAATAGTGTGGATTATTTCTTTAACCTGAAGCCGATGTTGCCTAAACACGTAAAGTTTGGTGTGGCGGGTCGTGGTTCTGAGGATTCATTGAGAAGAATGGGCCATGTCGCTGATTATGTTGGTGAAGGTGGAGATATAGATGAAGTTGCTGAATTATTTGCTGAAGCTGTTGCTGGAAAAACAGTATTGTTTCCGAGGGCGCAAGATTCACTATTGAGCATTCAAAAAGCGTTGAAATCCGATACAAAAGTGGTTGATCTGCCGATTTACGAAACGGTTATTGAAGAAAATATAGATCAGACTTATGCTGAGGTTCTCATATTTACAAGTCCATCAAATGTAGAAGCATATTTTGTGGATAACCTATTGGAACCAGGTCAAAAGGTAATTGCAATTGGCAATTCTACCGCTAAAAAGTTTGAAGAAATGGGAGTGAAGGTAATTTTACCTTATTCTCCTGATGAAATCGGTTTAGCTGAAGCCGTTTTCGGAATTGATATATAAAAAAAGGTTACTATGTTACACCGTCCACGTAGATTAAGGAAAAATCCTGTTGTGAGAGAGATGATAGCCGAGACTCGGTTATCTAAAGACATGTTCATTTATCCGTACTTTGTTGTTCCTGGGCAACATGTTGTTCATCCATTGGATGCAATGCCGGGCATCAGTCATTTTTCGGAGGATACGCTGATCAAAGATGTAGAAAAGGGATTGAAACTTGGCGTAAACAAGATTATGCTTTTTGGTGTGGGAGATGAGAAGAGTGACAATGCTGCATCTGCATATCATGATCATTCTTTAGTTCCCTCTGCGGTACGTTTATTGAAGAAAAACTTTGGTGACGACCTTTACATTGTAACTGATGTTTGTGTTTGTTCTTATACATCACATGGGCATTGTGGTATATTAAAGGACGATTACGTGCAGAATGATGAAACTGTTGAGGTTATTGCAAAAATGGCACTTACGCATGTACAGGCTGGAGCAGATATGTTGGCCCCATCAGATATGATGGATGGACGCGTAGCTGCGATGAGGAGTGTGCTGGATGGAGCTGGTTACGTAAATGCAGCTATTATGTCGCATGCGACCAAATTTGCGTCAGCTTATTATGGCCCATTTAGGGAAGCCGCAGACTGCGCGCCGAGTAAAGGTGACAGAAAGGCTTACCAAATGGATTTTAGAAATGGTAACGAAGCACTTAGGGAGGCTTTGCTAGACGAAAGTGAAGGTGCAGATGTGTTAATGGTAAAACCTGCTTTGGCTTACCTTGATATTATGCATAACTTAAAACAGCATACAGATTTACCGATTGCCTGCTATAATGTATCGGGTGAATACTCGATGGTTAAAGCTGCTGCACAAAGAGGCTGGATAGACGAACAAAAAGTGGTAATGGAAACTATGCATGCTTTTGCGCGTGCTGGGGCAAGCATTATTACAACTTACCACATTAGGGATATTTTAGAAAAGAATTGGATGTAAGTTTGGTTTGCCGGAAACAATAGAACACACAGAATTGAAATAAGCATATGTTAGAATCTTTAAAAAAAATGTTTTCAGGAAATGAAGGCGATGTACCTGTAAACACAGGGAGTAAACCGGATATTTCCAGAGAAAAATCTGCAGAGTTATACGAAAAGGCGAAAAACTATTTCCCAGGTGGTGTAAACTCTCCAGTTAGGGCTTTTAAGTCGGTTTATGGTACTCCGCTTTTTATTCAAAAAGGGGATGGCTGTTTTGTATGGGATGCAGATGGCAATCAATTTATAGATTTCTGTGCTAGCTGGGGGCCATTAATTCTTGGGCACAATAATGCTAAAGTGAGGGAGAAAGTTACCGAGGTGATGCAAAATGGCATGAGCTTCGGTGCACCAACTGCTCTGGAAAATGAATTGGCAGAGCTGATTATTAAAAACAATAAGTTTGTTGAAAAAATACGTTTTACGAGCTCAGGTACTGAGGCGGTAATGTCGGCTATTAGGTTGGCTCGTGGATATACAGGTAAAGATAAGATCATCAAATTTGAAGGTTGCTACCACGGTCATACGGATTCATTATTGGTAAAAGCGGGATCTGGTCTGGTGACTTTCGGTGAAACTTCATCTGCAGGTGTACCAAAAGCTTTTGCACAAGAAACTATTGTGTTGCCTTTAAATGATACTGAAGCTTTAAAACAGGCTTTTGATCAATTTAAAGATCAGGTGGCGGCAGTAATTATTGAAGGTATCCCGGCAAATAATGGTTTGCTGATGCAGGATGCGGCTTACCTTGAGTTTTTACAAGGTATTTGTAAGGAAAATAATGCCTTATTGATATTTGATGAGGTGATTACCGGTTTTAGGATAGGTTTTGAAGGTGCTGCTGCTTATTATGGTGTGAAACCTGATATTATTACTTATGGTAAGATTATCGGTGGTGGTCTACCCGTAGGTATGTATGGCGCTTCAGCTGAAATTATGGGACATATTTCTCCTGATGGAGGAGTTTATCAGGCGGGAACACTTTCTGGAAATCCTGTAGCTATGGCTGCTGGGATTGCACAACTGACAGAATTGCTGCGTTCTGGGTTTTATAAAGATCTGAACAACAAAACAAGTGAATTTGCAGAGAGCATACAGCGTTTTGCAACTGCTAGAAATTATAAAGTAAAAGTTTTCTATGTGGGTTCTATCTTCTGGATTGCCTTTACTGATAAGGACAAGATCCAGTCTGCAGAAGATATTGACCACAATAGCATGGAGAAATTCAAAATAATGCACAGAGAGTTGCTGAATAGAGGTATTTATTTAGGTCCTTCTGGGTATGAGGTAGGTTTTGTTTCTGCTGCACATTCAAAAATAGAACTTGAAAAAGCTAAAAGGGCCATCTTTGATAGCCTTGACGTTGTTTTCAGGAACAAGTAATTAATGGTATATTTATAAAGTAAAATAAGGTTATCTTGAAAAAATCGATCATTATATTTTATTTCATGTTGCTTTACGCCATGGTGCAACTGATCTCATGGGGCTCACTGGTGGTAAGGTTGGAGCCTGCCAGAATGGCAATGGTTATGGGAGAAGGGTCGGTCTTTTTATTTTTACTGTGTATAGGTGCCTATTTTTTACACCAGTCTATTCAAAAAGAAGAACGCCTGCGTGAGCAACAGCAAAACTTTTTATTGTCCGTAACCCATGAGTTAAAATCTCCATTGGCGGCTATAAAGTTATCTATACAAACGATCGTGAAGCGCGATCTGGATAAGGCAAGACAAACTTCTTTGTTGAATAATTCATTAAAAGATATTGAACGTTTGGATGATCTTGTGGAGAATATGTTGTTGGCTACTAAGATCGAAAACCGCTCCTATTCCTTCCCTAAAGAAGAATTCGACTTTTCTGAGTTGGTAACTAAGATCACAGATCGGCTACAGGTACACTCATGTGGATGTGAGCAATTGATTACACCAATAATTAAACCGGGAATTAAAGTGATGGGTGACCAATTTGCACTTTCATCAGTAGTTACGAATCTTGTTGAAAATGCGGTGAAGTATTCGGGACCTTGTGCGGATGTATCGGTTGAATTAACGGAAAAAGATGGTCATGCATTTTTAAGAGTATCTGACAAAGGACCAGGTATTCCTGATGCAGAAAAGATGCTTATTTTCGATAAATTTTACCGTGTTGGTGATGAGAATGTCAGAAAATCAAAAGGAACAGGTTTAGGCCTGTTTATTGTTAAGGAAGTATTACAAAGCCACGACGCTGATATCAGCGTTAGAGATAACGTACCGCAAGGTGCTATTTTTGAAATAACATTTAGTTGATTATGCAACAGAAATTAAGAATACTGCTGGTTGAAGATGAAGACCATTTATTAGATGCGATAAAATTAAACCTTGAGCTTGAAGGTTATAAAGTACATGCTGTAAAAGACGGTAAAACGGCCTTGAAGGTTTTTAAGGAAGAACGTTTTAACTTGATTATTCTGGATGTAATGCTTCCGGAAATGGATGGTTTCCAAGTTTGTGAGACCATCAGATTAGAAAATACTGAAGTGCCTATTCTTTTCTTAACTGCTAAAAATACCAGCGAAGACAGAGTTATGGGACTTAAAAAAGGAGCCGATGATTATTTGGTAAAACCTTTTAACCTGGAAGAGCTGATCTTAAGAGTAGGCATTCTGGTGAAACGCAGCATGAAAGCTGATGATTTAAAAGAAATCAATTCCTATAAAATTGGTGATAAAACCATCTATTTCAATTCATTTGAACTGAAACAAGACGACGGGGTTATTGTGCCTTTAACTAAAAAGGAAACTATGCTTTTGAAATTGCTGATAGAGCGTAAAAACGAGGCTGTCTCACGCGAACAGATTTTGGAAACTGTTTGGAATTATGATGTTTATCCGTCTACAAGAACTATTGATAACTTCATTTTAACTTTCCGTAAGTATTTTGAACCAGATCAGAAAAATCCGGTTTATTTTCATTCCATCAGAGGTGTAGGTTATAAATTCACTGATATTCATTAATGTATAATTCAAAAGGCAGGTATGCCCTGATGGCAGTTTTTGCTATCGCTAGTGTGGTATGCCTTTTTTATGATCAATACCAGCTGGCAGCTATTGCCGGCTTTTTGTTTGCCTTTGTTTTGTGGAGTCACTTTAAGCACAGTTCAATATTACTGGCTTCAAAACACTTTAAAAATGGTGATCATATACGTGCAGAGCAATTGTTAAATGAGGTACCTAATGCTGATCGGTTAGCTCGAAACAGACGCGGGTATTACGAGTTTATGCGGGCAAATATCGCTTTGAAAAAGGAGGATTACGAAGCTGCTGAACATCATTTTCAGATAGCAAGTCGTTTTCCCCTGGGCGGAAAGAATGATAAAGCTTTTGTGATGATTCATTTGGCTAATCTAGCCTTAAGGAAGAAAGACAAGGTACGCAGTAGCGCTTACCTTGAAAAAGCAAAAGAGTTGGCGGTAACACCAAAGGCTCTTGATATAATTAGTAAAATAGAGGAAGAAGTAAATAGTTTATAAAAGAAATAGAGGATAAAGAAAAGATGAACACGTTATTTTTAGATGCAGCATTTTCAAAGCAAACAGAACGTCCACCGGTATGGATGATGCGCCAGGCAGGTCGTTTTATGCCAGAGTATTGGGAGATTAAAAACAAATACTCCTTTCTTGAAATGTGCAAAACACCTGAAATTGCTGCTGATGTAACGATGTTGCCGGTTGATTTGCTAGGCATTGATGCTGCTATTTTATTCTCTGATATTCTCGTTACCGGAGAGGCTATGGGTGGAGACCTGAGTTTTACACAAGGTGTTGGACCAAAGTTTGCCAATCCTGTGCGTACACTGAAAGATGTGGATGCTTTGGAAGTAGACGTCCTGGATAGGTTACAATATGTTGCTGATGCGATTAAAGTGATACAGCAACGTTTAAATGGCAGTATCCCACTGATTGGCTTTGCAGGAGCACCTTTTACCGTAATGAGTTACTTAGTCGAGGGAGGTTCATCAAAGGACTTTAAACTAACTAAATTGTTGATGCATAATGAGCCGGAGATTGCGCATAAACTACTTGCTAAAATTGCAAAGGTTACTGCTGATTATTTGAACTTGCAAATTGCTGCAGGTGTTAATGCCATCCAAATCTTTGATAGCTGGGCCTTAGCTTTGTCTTGGAACGATTATCAGGAGTTCTCTCACCGTTACATCCAGGAAATTATAGCTAATTTAAATAGAAAGGATGTTCCAATAATTTCTTTCTGTAAAGGTAGTTCTGTGTTTGCTCCAATTATGGCGACCGCTAAACCGGATGTGATTTCCGTAGATTGGAATGCCGATCTTCTAAATATTAAAAATAGCTTGCCTGCTGGAATAGCAGTTCAGGGAAATCTGGATCCACATATTTTATATGCAAACAAACCTGTGATCAAAAAAGAGATCCTTAGATTGTTTGAGCGTATGCGCGGTGAGAAAGGCTTTATTTGTAACCTTGGTCATGGTATCATGCCTGATATTCCTTTCGATAACGTGAAATATGCGATAGAGGTCATTAAGGAGTTCAAATACTAAGTTAAAAATGGAGAAGTACTATTCCTACATCATGTCTGTCCACATCATCTTTGTGGTAAGTTGGATGGCTGGATTGTTTTATAGTGTGCGTTTATTTATTTATCATACTGAGGCCAATGATCGGCCGGAAGTTGAACGCAATATCCTTCAAAAAGAATACGAAAAAATAGAGCATAAGCTTTGGTATATCATTACTACTCCTGCTATGGTACTTACTGTGCTTGCAGGTGTAGGAATGGTTTGCATACGACCATACCTGTTAACTGCGCCTTGGTTTCATGTAAAGCTTGGCTTTGTAGTTGCTTTATTGGCTTATCATTTTATTTGCCAGAATATTATGAAGCAACTAAGGCTCGGTAAATTTAAGAACAGCTCTTTTAAGCTTCGTTTATGGAATGAGGTAGCTACTATTTTGCTCGTTGCCATTGTATTTACAGTGGTTTTAAAAAGTGCTGTAGATTGGGTTTATGGGCTTATAGGCTTAATTATTTTTGCTGTTGTCATTATGATGGCGGTAAAATGGTATAAACACTACCGGAAAAAGCACGATTGTTAATTAGATCAAAATATCATTATAGCTCCTTAATTGGAGCTATTTTTATTTACAGCTATTTTTTTAATCTCATGCAACCTTTTCAATAATTTCCTCATCTTCTATATACCAAACAGAAATGGAGTTGACGCAATATAGAATAGACGAACTGCTAAATGGATGCAGAGCCGGTAACCGGCAGATGCAGGAAGCGCTTTATAAACAGACAGCCGCTAAAATGCTGGTTGTTTGTATGCGATACACTAAAGATAAAATGGAGGCTGAAGATATATTGCAGTTAGCTTATGTTAAAGTATTCGAAAAGATAAAAGAGTATCGCGGTGAGGGTGCATTTGAAGGATGGGTTAGGAGGATTATGGTTAATACGGCAATAGAAAGCTATAGAAAGAATCTGAAAAACATGAACCTGGTACAAATTGAAGAAGCTTACGAACAACCTTCTACCGATTTTGATTTTAGCAGGCTTGGCCTCCAGGATCTCATGCGAATTATTCAAAAGTTATCTGATGGTTATCGTGTTGTTTTTAATATGTATGCAATTGAAGGTTATACACATAAAGAAATTGCAGCAACGCTCGGTATTTCTGAAGGAGCTAGTAAGTCTCAGTTGTCTAGAGCCAGAGCAATTTTGAGGGAAGAAATTATTAGAATGGAGGGCATAAATTATGCAACATATGAAGGATAAAGAAATGGACCAGTTGTTTAAGGACCACTTTGAAAATGCAGAAATAGAACCTTCTGCCGGACTTTGGATAAGTATTGAGCAGCAACTGGGAATTAAGCCTGTTAAAAGGAAATTCCCTTTATATTGGTTTGCTGCCTCAGCAGCAGTTGCTATTATTGTTATGAGCTTATTGCTGACTAAAGAGGAAAAGATCCAGTTGCATGTTAATCATTCTATTGTCCCTTTAGTTGAAAAGACGGCGCCAATTTCAGTTCTGAAAAAATCCGGCAACCAATCTCCCAATAGAATTGCAGCAACCATACCTGGTTTAAAAAATAAAATAGCCTTAGTTAAGGCAAGTGATACCACAAATCTTAAAAAAGATCTGATGGTCATGCAACCAATAAAGGAAGATGTGCGTCTTCATGATATGGTAGAAAGGTTGCGACCAGTAGTCAATTCAGATACCTTGCTACTGGCATCTAATCAATCGGCGGTAATAAATGAGGTGGTCAATGAAAGTGATCAGGTTGAGAAAAGAGGAATTAGAAATATGGGTGACCTGATTAATTTTGTGGTAGATAAGTTGGATAAAAGAGAGGAGAAACTTTTGAAATTTAAAACGGATGACGATGATTCTTCACTCATTGCCATTAACATTGGATTCATAAAATTCAATTCGAAGAAACACAAATAAACCAAACAATATGAATAGAATACTTTTTGCAGCACTTTTGGTATGTGGGCTTACCAGTACAATGACCAGTAAGGTAATGGCTCAGCAAGACAGCACGTCAAAGAAAAAGATGAAACGTTTTGATATGAAGTATGGTATCGGTGTAAGTATAGTTAAAAAGGATACGACAAATACCCCAGGTACTTCTAAGGGGCGTTTTGTAGGGGGGATTACAATTACGAGGGTTGACTGGGGGTTCTCCAGGTTGATTGATAACGGAAGTTTCACTTTGTCGCCTACAAATGATTTTTTGAGTTATAAAGGAGCTAAAACTAGTACTTTTTCTTTTGATGTGATTCAATTTGGATATCGATTTAATCCGAACTTTAAGTTGTATGTAGCAGGTGGTTTCGACTGGACTATGATCCGTCTACGAAAAGATATTACAATTCAAAGAGGGCAGCCGGAGTTAACTTATGTAAATGATGATATTCATTACAGTAAAAATAGATTCTCCAATAGTTATGTACATATTCCTTTAAATTTTGAATTCCGTACAAAAGAAAATCGTCGGGACAAGCGTTTTTATTTTGTAGTCGGCCCGGAAGTCAGTTTTCTGTTAAATGGAAAGTTAAAACAGATTAGTGAGGAAAAAGGGAAGGTTAAAATTAAAGATGATTATCATTTTCAACCTTTCCGTTATGGCGGTACTGCTCGTATTGGTTATGGCAGTATTGGTTTGTTCACCAAGTATTACTTTAATGATATGTTTGATAGCCCTGAACAGAAGGGATTGAAAAATATGTCGTTCGGTATTACATTCGGACTGAATTAAGAAACACACACACTATGCGACCTCTCTTTCTATGCCAAAATATTTATCTTTGTAGCTGTGGAAGAACCGATCATTACCGTTAAGAACTTAACAAAGCAACATCAAGCAGGACAATCATCCGGTGTTAGTGATGTCAGTTTCGACATCAAAAAAGGAAACGTTATCGCTATTCTAGGTGAAAGTGGAAGTGGTAAATCCACATTGTTGAAGTGTATTTATGGCTTGCTGAAGGTCGATAGTGGCGAGGTGTCTTTTAAAGGTAAACGTATTTTGGGGCCAGATGAGCAGCTGATCCCAGGTCATAAGGAAATGAAAATGGTTACGCAGGACTTTTCCTTAAATATATACGCGAAAGTATACGACAATATCGCATCTATGCTTTCAAACACCAATATACAGGCTAAACAAGAAAAGACTATGGAGATGATGCAGCACCTGCACATCGAACATCTTAAGGACAAGAAGATTACGCAATTAAGTGGGGGAGAGCAGCAGCGTGTAGCCATAGCAAAGGCGATGGTAAGTGATACTGCCGTATTACTATTGGATGAACCCTTCAGTCAGGTTGACGCTTTGTTGAAAAACCAGTTGCGTGCGGATATTAAAAGAGTCGCAGCTGAAACTGGAGTCACAGTAGTCATGGTGTCACATGATCCGGCTGACGGTTTGTTTTTAGCTGATGAATTACTTATTCTAAAAGATGGTAAGCTGTTGCAATTAGGCAACCCTGCTTCTGTATACAATCATCCAGATCACATTTATACAGCACAGCTACTAGGTAATGCTGTTGTTTTAAATGCAGAAGATGCTGGAAAGTTAGGTTTAGATATAAAAAGTGGTAACGCCGTTTTCTATCCCGAATGGGTGGAGCTGAAGAGCTCATGGAACAGTAAACGCTTTGAGGTGAAAGATGTGTATTATAAAGGCTTTTATGAAGAGTTGTTGCTAGAGCGGAACGGGGTAGTGATTAGGGCTATTCAACTCAATCGAGGTGAACACAAAAAGAACGATCATGTTCAGGCCAACATCACACATTTTCTGACTTTATAAACCCATAAAAATCAGTCTGGTAAACCTCCAATTTTCATTTTCGTGTCATAACATTTGTTTGTAGGCTTATCCTGACTTTTTTACTAAAATATTCAGAAGTTGAGTATTAACTTTGCAAGGCTTAATTTTTTAAGCAATACATATTAAAGTAGAAAAGCAGATGCAGAAGGGACATCCTCAATCCATAATATTAAAATTCTTTTTTTTGTTCATTATAAGCTTGGGCAGCTTGACGTCTTTCGCGCAGGAAACTGCAGTAAAGGGAACTGTTACTGACGCAAGTACTAAAGAAACCATTCCTTATGCTTCTTATATCGTTGTAGGAAGTGGTAAGGGCGGACGTACTGATGCCGATGGTAAATACAACATCACCATAGATGGTAATTACACTCAACTTAAATTTAGTTATGTGGGGTATAAAGCACAGGTAAAGACAATTAAGCCGGGTACAACACAAACAATTAATATTCAATTGCAAAACGAGGCGATGCAAATGAACGAGGTGGTGATCAAAGGTGGAAAAAAGCCAAAGTATCGCAATAAAGAGAATCCTGCTGTAGAACTGATTCGTAAGGTAATTGCTAACAAGTCGAAAAACCGAATGGAGAGCTACGACTATGTGAGTTATAAAAAATACGAAAGAATGCTATTCTCTATGAGCAACCTTTCTGATAAATTTAAAAATAAAAAGATATTCCGCAATTATCAGTTCTTGTTTCAGGAGCAGGACTCTACTAAAATTGGGGGTAAAAATATGTTGCCAGTTTTCCAGCAGGAAAAGCTTTCTGAGAATTATTTCCGTAAGAATCCTGAGAAAATGAAAACTGTAGTAGTTGCTGATAAGCAAGTGAATTTTGATCCGCGTTTTGTTGATAATCAAGGTCTGACTGCTTATTTTGATAGGATGTATCAGGATATTGATATTTACGATAACAATATTTCTATCATTAGTAACCTGTTGTTAAGTCCGATAGCGGAGGGTGCTCCAACTTTCTATAAGTTTTTTATTACAGATACGATCAAGACCCAACAACCTCAATTGATAGAGCTTTCTTTTACACCACGAGGTAAAATGGATATGTTGTTTGAAGGTAAGTTGTATGTTACTATGGATGGAAATTATGCTGTTCAAAACGCATATCTTACCGTTAATAAAGATATTAACCTGAATTTTGTTAGAGGACTTGAAGTGAAACTTGAGTTTGATCAGAACCCTGACAAGCGATATCATCTGAGTAAAAGTAACTTGATTGTAGATTTTGGAATCACTAAAAAAAATGGTACTGGATTTACGGGTGAACGTACGGTCACTTATAAGGACTACGAAATTAATCATCCCCCAGCGGATGACGTTTATAAAGGCTCTGCTGCATTAGTTGTTGCACCAGATGCAACTAAAAAGTCTGACGAGTTTTGGATAAATAACAGACCTGAAG
Source organism: Pedobacter sp. ok626 (assembly GCF_900100435.1). Lineage (GTDB taxonomy): Bacteria > Bacteroidota > Bacteroidia > Sphingobacteriales > Sphingobacteriaceae > Pedobacter. The sequence continues at coordinate 53,575 of NZ_FNEX01000023.1, forward strand.
CCTTGAGTCTTAATAGTTCCAAAATATATAGGAATTTAGATACACTACAAACTATTCCATCTTTTAAGCGGACGATGGATATTGTAACGCTCTTTTTTGCTGGCTATAAAGATTTTGGGCCTTTTGAAATGGGACCGGTAAATACTTTTTACAGCTTTAACAGTGTAGAAGGTTTTCGTTTACGTTTAGGCGGTAGGACAACACCTGCATTAAGTAAAAGGTACTATTTTGAGACCTACGCTGCTTATGGTTTTGATGATCAGAAATGGAAATATTTCCTAAGTGGAACCTATTCGCTAAATAATAAATCGATTTATTCTTTCCCACAAAACTACCTTAGGGCAAGCTTTCAAAGGGATACTAAGATTCCGGGTCAGGAATTGGAGTTCGTTCAGGAAGATAATTTCCTTTTATCATTTAAAAGGGGAGATAATAACATGATGACGTACAATGATATCTACAGATTGGATTATGTACATGAATACGAAAATCATTTCTCTTACAGTGTAGGTTTGCGTAAATGGAATCAGAGCCCTGGTGGAGGTTTATACTTTAGCAACACGCCTCAAACTCTTTTCTCAAAGGCTAACCAAATCAATACTTCAGAAATTACAGTAGGTTTAAGGTATGCACCACATGAAAAATTTTACCAAGGTAAAATATATCGTGTGCCTTTCGTTGATAAATATCCAATATTTAATCTACGCTATACGGCAGGTTTGAAAGGTGTTTTAGGTGGCGAATACAATTACCATAACTTTATGGCTAGTGCTGAAAAGCGTTTTTATTTATCGCAATTGGGCTATACTGATGTGACGCTAGAGGGTGGTTATAATGTGGGTAAGTTGCCTTTTCCACTATTGTCTATTCATCGTGCCAATCAAACTTATGCTTATCAGTTACAATCCTATAACCTGATGAACTTTTTGGAATTTGTGAGTGATCATTATGCAAGTATCAATATCGACCAGAATTTCAATGGATTCTTTTTTAACAAGATCCCATTGCTTCAAAAGTTGAAATTAAGAGAGGTAATGTCGTTTAAAGCATTGTATGGCGGTTTACGTGACGAGAACAATCCGGATAAAAATGCTGATGCTATGCAGTTTGTGCGTAATCAGGATGGAGTGCCAATTACTCATGGCTTAAACAGTGAACCTTATATAGAAGGTAGCGTTGGGGTTGGTAATATCTTTAAAGTATTGAGGGTTGATGCTGTAAAGCGTTTCAATTACCTGGATAACCCTGGTGTTTCTAGCTGGGGATTCCGTGCCAGAGTAAAATTTGATTTTTAATTGTTTTAAGTAGGGTGGTTAGCATAAAGCTTGGCCACCCTACTTTTTTTATGATTAATCGAAAGTAATCTGTTCTGGTCCAGATACTTTTTCGATATGACAAGCGCATTTACCACCCTTTACTTTAACAATAACAGATTTGGTCTGATTAGTTTCTACAGATGTACCAGTAATTTTTAAATCATCTCCGGCTTCAGACAGACTTTTGGTATTCCCGTCATCCACTATTATAAAAGAACCTTTTATTAGATTGGATGCAGCAGCAGAACTTGCATACACTTTTTCTCCGGTTCTTTGGTTTACCACGTTAAAGTCTTTAACCTCGGCAGCCATAGCCTTGTTGTCTACGAATTTTATAACGAAAGAGCGAAATTCCTCAGTACAGATCCTGTCCTCGCATTCCGTGTTAGTTGTCTTTTCTTTACAAGACAGCAAGGTGCTGACCAGTAATAGTGCAAGTCCTATTTTTTTCATAATTTATTGGTTTTAGTGATAAACGGAACAACTCAATAAAACGCTACATTTTTACTCAATTTTTATACTTAGCCCTTTTATGGTTTGCCAGCCTTCTTTGTCTGTCAGCCTGATCATAAAATGATAGTCACCAGGATCAATATTTGCTGGGACTTCAATTTCTGTACTTACCTGGTAGGATTTTAAACCTGTCGGAATAGGGATATTTTTAATTAACAAAAATGGTTTTGCAGGTTGTTTAACCGGAGCAAGACTGCATTCTTCCAATTCAGTACTGTGAGTATGATGATCAAAATTATGATGGATGTCCAGATTTAATGATCCCAACTGGACATTATCGCTAAGCAATGCCTTGAATGTAAATTTCTCTCCACGTTTAACTATACTGCATTGTTTTGGAAATGCGTCATTTGTAGCCGTATTGATCTCTGGATAAATTGTGTCAATTGGTCCTGTATTATCTTTACTGCAATTGCTCAATACTGCCATTAATACCAGGCATATGCTCAATAAACTTAGTTTTTTCATTTTATTTATAGTCTATTGTGATGGGTATTACTTTATAAGTGCTAATGTTATGTGTAGTGTTTTTATAAAGGATAACCCAATTGTATTTTCCTGATTCCCACATTTTCTCCCCATTAATTGGGTTTGCTGTTGGCTCATTGCTGTCTTTGTCGGCGCCAATCACAATAGATTCACCACCATATACACCATTGATCTGTTTTAGGGTAGTGATTTTTGAAGCGGCTGCAAGGCCCTTGTGCTCTATTTTAGAGACAACAATCACTTTACTAAGGTCAAGTTTATCGATGCTTTCTGGGTAATAATTCGCTTTCTTTTTTATCAGTACAGAGTATAGGATGCCATCACCTTTAATGTCATTCACTTGTGCATGAAGTTTCAGCTCATCACCCTTTCTAACAATCAGTTCAGTTTCCATATAGGTACCCATGGAATAAATCATAGTGTCATTACGCGAGACGAAATCCCGGCCAATTTTTGGATCAACAGGAACATTTACAGGGTCAATGATGGTCAGGTCTTCCTTAATTTCAAGCTTCGTCCCATTTTCATCCAGTACTACAAAGTAGAAATCATATTTGCCTTCAGGTGCCTCAGCGGGAATGGTAAAGTGCTTGTGTACATTAGTATTTTTGGCACCATTGTATTCTGGCCAGGTTAATTCAAATTTCCAGGTAGCAGTATACTTTTCGCCGCTTTTCTGGAGTATCTTTACTTGCACATCTTTTATCTTATCGGCAGCTATCACATCCGCATTGAAATGGAAATCCCTTCCCCTCAATGCTTGTTTGTTTCCCGATCCGATTTCTACATTTGTTGCAGTGGGTGTTACCTTTTCAGGTTCAACTTCTTTATCTTTTTTACAGGCCTGGAAAGCGGTAACGAAAAGTAGTAAAGCCACTATAATTTTCTTTGTGTTCATAGTTGATAATGTGTTTCTGTTTGAAATTTTAATTGTATTCATTTGATAATTTATTATTGATTTCTATTTTTTTGTTTATTTAAAGGGATGTTAAAGGGGACTTTTAGCGACACAATTATATTTCTTCCTGCTTCAGGAAGTTCAATGAGCCGGTAAAAGCTGGTATGGTTCAAGTATTTGGTGTTCAGCAGATTTTGAGCCTGTAAACTGAGCATCAGTTGCTGTCTGCAAAGACCAAATTTTGTCCCTGCCTGAATATTAATTAGCCCATACCCCGGAGTTCTCTTTTCTGGGGGCACAATGTTATTTTGCTTTGCGGTGATCCGGTAGTCTATTGAAAAATAGGAGTGTTTAACCGATTCCGGCGACCAGGTTAGGTTAACCAGAGCTGAAGCTGGGGGTGAGAAGGGAAGTGTATAGCCCTTTTTGTCTCCCGATACCTGTTTTGCAAATAAGTATTCGCCCAATAACTCAGTACTCAGATTTTTCGTGACCTTATATTTCAGATGGAATTCGCCTCCGTATCTAAGCACTTTGCTTTGAGCATACTGGAAAATCTGATTGCCGGCACCATAGTAAAAATCATGGTTTGCTGTAGGGTTTAGGTAAATGTAGTTGGGAAAATAATTGTAGAAAGGACTGATCAGAACAGACCAGCGGTCTTTATTCCAACCAAAACTCAGATCAAGTTGATACGACTGCTCAGGCGAAAGCGTAGGATCTCCCTTCTCATAACTGAAATAGTGATAATTCACCCCATTTGCACCAAGTTCTTTGGCTATGGGCATTCTGAAGCTTTTGCCAACATTAGCTTTAATTAGGAATTGATCTGGGTTATAGTTTATTCCAATGGACCAAACTAAGCTGTTAAAGCTGCGGTTCAAATCATTAGCCCTAGTTAGCTTTTCTAATATTGTAGTACTTCCTGTTATAAGTTCAGAATCAAACCAATCTGTATATTTAAACATCCGGATCTGCCCGAAATCGTACCTCAATGCGCCATGCAGTAAAACCTGTTCGTTTATTTTGTATTTATCGTATACAAACACTCCTGCGGTAGCCTGTTTAAAGGAGGGCACCAAAAATGTCCAGCCGTTAATGGCATTGTCCTGATATTCTGAATTAAAGCCCGCGGTAAGTTTATGATTTCCAATAGTCATCATATCTCTCAGATTTATGCTATAGACATGCTTATCAAATTCTCTTTCCAGTTGAGGAGAAATAGACATATAATCAGGATATACAGGGGGCATATACCCATGATTTACATATTGACTGAATTCCTGCCGGAAATTTCGTTGGTAACCCAATTCCATTTCCAGCTTATGGCCTTTTGCCTGATAGTTGCTGCGATTGATCAGTTTAAAGTGGTTTACCTGCTGATTGGGCATCTGAATGTCCCTTGAGGATGCATCGTGCATTTCTGTATTTACTCTTCTCGGCTCTAAACCGTGGGCATTGGCGAAGAACCCGCTTTTGCTGTAGATGTTACTGAGGTAAAAAACGGATCTGAAACCTTCCTTTATATAACCAGTATTCAGGTGCAATCCTGTTTCCCGACCGGCGGTATTGCGTAGATTTCGCTTGTGCAACCTAACCGCATAGTCATACACAAACACGGTGTCGGTGGGTACACTGTAATCTCCGTAATTCTGATAGGTAATACGGGAATCAAAGAACCAATCTTCCTTTCGGCCAAACACATTAACAGAGCTCCCATATAGGTTGTTGTTACTTTTGCCAATCAGATCAATCGAACCACCTAGCGTGTTTTTCGGTGCTGCATTAGCTGGTTTTACGTCGATGACTCCGCCTATAGCATCCGATCCATATATAAAGGAAGCCGCGCCTTTTATCAATTCGACCTCTGCGGTAGCAAACTGGTCTATTTCTAAGCCATGGTCAGCTCCCCATTGCTGTCCTTCATGCTTTACTCCTTTATCGATAACCACTACTCTGTTAAAACCGAGTCCTCGGATCAGTGGTTTTGATTGCCCTGATCCAATGCCGATGGTCTTAATACCAGGTAGTCGCTCTAGTGTTTTCATTAAACTTCCACCAAGGTTCCGTTGTATAAAATCGCTGTTAATGGTAATTACATTTAATGATTCCTCTGTTTGGTGTAGTTGCAATCGCTTGTCTTTAATTACCACCTCTTTCAACTGTCGCGCAGAAGGGGGAGGCGTGGTTTTTAAAGTAGAATCCGGCAGACCATGTTTGTCCTGTCCAAAGCCAGTTTGAAAAATGAACAACAGGGAAAATAATAGTACATAGAAACTCTTCATTGATTTTTGGAGTTCAGTTATAGAAAAAAATAGACGAAAGGACACCTGTCTGCTTAGAGCAGGCTTAAATTATGGTGTGAGGAGAAAAAGGAGGCTGGTTAAGCCAAATACGGCGGCCCTTTGTTGGCGATGATTTTCGGAGTAAAATCATAGTGTCCTATTAGCACACACGTATTCAGTGTGATGGCTTCAGGATTTACGATGTTTTGTACTGTCGGATAGTACAACAGTATTTGTTGGCCTTGAACGTAGTGATAATAATCGCAAATGGAACATTTGTCTAAAGACTGAATCTGGTCTTTATCTTCTAATTGTACATCCTGATCTGAATGTCTGTCAACATGTATATGAAAAAGTTGCGCAGTAGATATGAACAAAAATAGCAGCATTAACAGAAAGGAAGCAGTCTGCTGTGATTTTGCCCATAAAAGTTTAACACTTGATTTCATAACTGCATCAAAGTTGCATTTATAATTTGTGATATGCAATAGTTAATGCAATTAAGTTGCTTTTTGTATATCATGATCGACATTCTTTCTTTTATCCTTTTATTGAGGTAAATTAGGGTGTTGAATTAAGACCTTAAACAAGATTGCTATGAATGAAGAATATTTAAACCTTCCCTTGGTTAAAAACCAGGTCGATATGCGCTTTGAATTAAAAATAGGTGAATACACCGTTTTGATCGTCTATAAAGAGCATGGTAAAAAGATCTGGCTGATTCATACCGAAGCTCCTGAAGAATTGAAAGGTAAAGGCGCTGCCACGGCTATAATAGAGAAAACCTTGTCGTATATTGAGGATAATGGTTATAGACTTATCCCTTTATGTCCTTTTGTAGCAGCTTATCTAAAAAGGCATCCCGAATGGGAAAGAATCTTAGATGAAAGTGCAAAGCCTTTTTAATATTCGAAGATGATCAGATTTGGTGTGGATGTTTTGATCGCTCAAAATCCTGACTTTAAGAACCTGCGGATAGCTTTAGTAACTAATGCTGCAGCAACAACAAATCAATGTGAGCCAGTTAGTCTGGCTTTATTAAAAGCGGGTTTTAATCTGGTGAAGTTGTTCTCTCCTGAACATGGATTGGACGTTCAAGGTGCCGATGGAGTTAAAATGCAAAATGGGATAGACCAGGTCACCCAATTACCTGTTATAAGTTTATATGGAGATCATTTGTCACCAACAGAAACAGATTTGCAGGATGTTGATATGATCATATTTGATATCCCGGATGTAGGTGTCAGGTTTTATACTTATTTATGGACATTAACTTATGTTTTGCAAGCGGCTGCGAATTATAATAAACCGTTATTAATTTTGGACAGGCCCAATCCAATTTCGGGAAATTTGCGGCTATGCGAAGGCCCTATGTTAAATGAGGAATACTGTTCATCTTTTATTGGCAGGTGGAATATACCGCTAAGGCATAGTTGTACTTTAGCTGAACTTGCTCTTTTCTTTAACACAACCAAAAATATCAATGCCGACTTAACGGTTCTACCTTGTAGAAATTGGGATAGAAATAAATTTCAACCAGCATGGGGGATCGATTTCTTACCTACCTCTCCAGCTATAAGAAACATTAACGCAGCTATGCTTTACCCAGGATTAGGTTTGTTGGAAGCAACTAATATCAGCGAGGGGAGAGGCGCAACTTTGCCCTTTGAAATTGTTGTATCGCCCTGGATGGATCAGGTTGATTTTCTATCAATTGCTAAGCAGGATGGTATCAGTTTAGAAAGTATAAAGGTAACTCCAAATGAAGGAAAGTATGCCGATCAGGATTGTTTTGGTGTACACTTTAAGCTCAAAACGCATGATCATTTCAAATCGGTGTATCATGGATTGCTACTGATTAAGTTGATCAAGGATCACTATCCAGCTTATTTTAAATGGGCAACTTATCCTACAAACGTAAATCCGGAAGGGACTAATCATTTAGACAAATTGTTAGGATTGCCTCAAAGTGAAGCATTTTTTGAACTGCCTGTGCAAAAATTTGAAACTACCATGATTGACGTTTGTGATGCTCGTGCATGGACTAAGGTAATAAAGCCCTACCTGCTTTATTAATCTTAAACAATTAGATTCTGTTCTTTTACTAGCCTAAATAGCTGAGATCAGTTTTGGTCAACTTAGTGAAGAAATAAAAATAGCCTGAATATTTTATGCAGGCTATTATTTAATTTGAGAAATTCTCAATGTTTAATTAGAATATAGAGAAGGAATAACAACAACTTTAGCCACAATTGCTCTTGTTGGTCTGATTGGTTGTACGTCCTGATTATCGGAACTCTGGATATCAATCGCTATACCACCATTAAATAATTCATAGCTATATGCATCAACATTAAATGTGTATGGTAGTTGAATGTAGCTTGTTGAATTTATTGGATGAGATAGGTACACTAAAACTCCTTCATCATCAACCGTAACCTGATCAATGGCGCCGTGTCTCCATTCATAGGTGTAAGTCAGACCGTCTTGACTCAATACCCATTGATTAGGTTGTATCGTAAAATTATATGTTCTATTGGGCGTATCTTGAATGATCGTGTCCTTCTTGCACGATGCCAGGCCAAGCGTGGCCGTGCATAGTAATAATAATATAAGTTTTCTCATCTGTTTGTGTGTTTGTATTGTTATAGCAAATTTATTGCCACAATATAACGTTCCATTCCTTTACTTATTTTGTAATTAAAATGTTATCCGGAATTTCGTTATCCAAAATAAAGCTAAACCAAATATTCGAACAACATCTGATCGTTGTTTAATTCAATAATTTCGAACTTGAATTCTTTCATTCTTTTCACCAAAGCATCATAATCAGCGCTGTTGGCCAATTCAATACCTACTAAAGCAGGGCCGTTTTCCTTATTAGTTTTTTTAATGAATTCAAAGCGCGTAATGTCATCATGCGGACCTAAAACATTATTCACAAATAACTTTAGTGCACCTGGTCTTTGCGGAAAACGAACAATGAAGTAATGTTTCAATCCTTCATACAACAAAGATTTCTCTTTGATCTCCTGCATACGTTCAATATCGTTGTTGCCACCACTGATGACACAAACTACCTTTTTACCTTTAATTTTATCTTTATAAGCATCAAGAACAGTCACAGATAATGCACCTGCCGGTTCAACAACAATAGCATCCTCGTTGTATAACTTTAATATTGTGGTACAAACCTTTCCCTCAGGAACCAACAATACATCATCCAATACCTGCGTACAAATCTCATAAGTTAGCTTACCTACGCATTTAACAGAGGCACCATCAACAAAACGGTTGATTTCAGGCAAAGTAACAGGGCCACCATGTTCAAATGCTTTTAACATAGATGGCGCACCTTCAGGTTCAACACCAGCTAAAAGTATATTAGGATTTTTGCCTTTTAAATAATTACCTACGCCAGCCGAAAGACCGCCACCGCCAATAGGCATAATCACCACTTCAACATCAGGCAAGTCCTCCAAGATCTCTACACCAACGGTGCCCTGACCTTCAATAATGCTGTAATTATCAAAAGGAGGGATAAAGGTCATGTTGTGTTTTTGCGTGTAAGCCAAAGCTTCTTTTAGGCAATCATCAAAAGTATCGCCAACCAACACCAGCTCTACACTGCCGTTACCAAACATTTCTGTTTGTTTCACCTTTTGCTTTGGTGTAATCTCAGGCATAAATATGACACCTTTAGTGCCTAATTTATCACAAGAAAAAGCAACACCTTGCGCATGGTTACCTGCGCTTGCACAAACAATACCACGACTTAATTCATCAGGTGTTAATTGGCTGATCATATTATAAGCACCACGCAATTTGTAAGAGCGTACCACCTGTAGATCCTCACGTTTCAGGTATATTTCGCAATCGTATTTTTCAGATAACTTGGGATTGTATATAAGCGGAGTATGTTTTACAACATTAGCCAATCGCTTCGATGCGGCTTCGGAATCTAGTTTTAGATTAATCTTTGTCATTTTTTCTGAAAAATAATACCGCCACCTGTTTTCGCAGATGGCGGCTTTAGTTAAGTTACCCAAATATAGGATAAATCAAAAAGTATTATATGTTTTTAGCTAACCAATCGCCTACTTCACTTGTTTTGTAAGCTTTGTTTTTACCGGCTAAATCTTCGGTTACAATACCCTCAGCAAGAGATTTGTTCACAACTTCTCTGATCAATTCAGCTTCCTCTTTCAATCCGAAAGCATCTTCAAACATCATTGCTGCAGACAATACAGTAGCTAAAGGATTAGCAATGTCTTTACCTGCTGCTTGTGGATAAGAACCGTGAATTGGTTCAAATAATGAAGTATGAACACCAATAGACGCAGATGGCATTAGGCCCATAGAACCTGAAATTACAGAAGCCTCATCAGTTAAGATGTCACCAAATAAATTCTCAGTGATCAATACATCATAAGAATTTGGCCATTGTACCAAACGCATCGCAACAGCATCCACGAATTCGTAGCTTACCGTTACCTCAGGGAAATCTTTCTCCATATCCTGTACGGTTTCTCTCCACAAACGTGAAGTCTCCAATACATTCGCTTTATCTACGCAGCAAAGTCTTTTGCTACGTGTCATAGCCATTTCAAAGCCTAATTTAGCTAAACGCTGAACCTCTGCTCTGGTGTAAGTACAAGTATCAAAAGCAGTGTTACCATCGTCTTTTCTACCTCTTTCGCCAAAATAGATACCACCAGTTAATTCGCGAAGAATAATCAAGTCAGTACCTTCAATGCGCTCTCTTTTTAAAGGAGAATTGTCAATTAAAGAAGGGAAAGTAAAAGTAGGACGAACGTTTGCAAATAAGCCTAATTTCTGACGCATTTTCAAAAGACCTTGCTCAGGACGAACAGTCGCTTTTGGATCATTGTCAAAACGTGGATGTCCGATAGCGCCAAAAAGAACAGCATCAGCAGCCATACATATTTCGTGTGTCGAGTCTGGGTAAGGCTCGCCAACCTCATCGATTGCAGCAGCACCAGTAATACCAGCTGTCCAGGTAATTTCGTGATTGAATTTTTTTGCTACCGCATTTGATACTTTTACAGCCTGGTCAATAACCTCTGGGCCAATTCCATCTCCTGCTAAAAGAGCAATATTAAGTTTCATATTTTCGTAATTGGTTTTAATTCTTTTAATAATATTCGGTTTGGATTAATTACCCTTAAATGATGTTTAACATTTTCTGGGTAGCTTTAATTGCACAAACGGTTTGGTCTGAGTCCAGTCCTCTGGTAATAAATATTTTCTGATCCGTTTCCCAGGTGATAATCGTTTCACATAGTGCATCAGAGTTACTTCCCGGAGCTATGCGTACCGCATAATCAATCAGCTTAGGTAGGCTTCTTTTCTTTTGGGTATAAACGTTGGTCAAGGCGTTCATAAAAGCATTAAACTGACCGTCACCTTGCGCATTCTCTTCAAATTTCTCTCCGTCAATGATCACAGAAATAGTTGCAGAAGGGCGTAAACCCATAGAGTTCATCAACACATACGACTCAACAATAACCTTCTCTTCATAAAGGTTACTATCCAATACGTCAGAAATGATATAAGGTAAATCCTCTTTAGTAACGGTTTCCTTCTTGTCACCCAATTCAATTACCCTTTGGGTAACTTTCTTCAGGTCGGCATCGTTTAGTTTCAGTCCTAATTCCTGCAGATTTTTTTCGATGTTGGCTTTACCAGATGTTTTGCCTAAAGCATAACTTCTTTTTCTACCAAAACGCTCCGGCAACAAATCATTAAAATATAGATTGTTTTTATTGTCACCGTCAGCATGGATACCCGCAGTTTGCGTAAATACATGATCACCTACAATTGGTTTGTTCGAAGGGATTCTAACACCCGAAAAGGTCTCCACCAGCTTACTTACCTTATAAATAGAAGATTCTTTTAGTTGTACTTCAACCTCTGGCGCAAAATCTTTAATTACGGCAATAGCACTAGCCATTGCAGCATTTCCAGCTCTTTCGCCCATTCCATTTACCGTCAAGTGCAATCCACTGATTCCAGCTTTAATGGCTTCTAAAACATTTGCAGTACCCAGGTCATAATCATTATGTGCATGAAAATCAAAATGAGTATCTGGATATTTCGATTGCAGATCTTTAATAAACTTAAAGGTCTCGCAAGGCGTTAAAATGCCCAGGGTATCCGGTAGTAAAACTCGCTTTATAGGCTGAGTAGCTAGAAAGTCCAGCATCTGAAAAACATACTCAGGTGAATTACGCATTCCATTGCTCCAATCTTCTAAATAAACATTAGTGGCAATGTTATGAGCGCCAGCCAGATCAACAACATGCTTGATTTCTGCAAAATGCTGTTCTGGTGTTTTTTTAAGCTGATGCGTTAAATGGTTTAATGAACCTTTGGTTAATAGGTTTTGAACTTTAACACCAGCGTTTAACATCCAGTCTATAGAAACACCATTGTCAACAAAAGACAATACCTCTATACGATCTGCATAGCCATTCGTTTCAGCCCAGTTTAAAATGGATTTTACAGCCTGGAATTCTCCATCAGAAACACGTGCAGAAGCAATCTCTACCCGGTCAACATGAAGTTCTTCCAATAATAACTGGGTGATTGTTAGTTTTTCTGAAATGGAGAAAGACACGCCCGATGTTTGTTCTCCATCGCGCAATGTAGTGTCCATTATCTCTATTTTCCTTCTTTCCATGTTCAGGGGGTTGGTTGTTTGGTTGGTTAAAGAGGAAGATGTAAAGCGAATTCCTCAATTTCTGGTTTTATACTTTGCAGGTAATCGATGTCATCAAAGCCATTCAACATATTGTCTTTTTTGTAAGGACTGATTTCAAAAGTCTCTTTTTCGCCTGATGCTAAAAGTGTAATTGTTTGCTCAGGTAAGTTAACTTCCAGTTCAGTATTAGGATCAGCTGCAATTGCTTCGAAGATTTTTTCAGCAAACTCAGGACTAACCTGTACTGGTAATACGCCAATGTTTAAGCAGTTGTTTCTAAAGATATCAGCGAAGAAGCTAGATACTACACATCTGAATCCGTAATCATAAACAGCCCATGCAGCGTGCTCTCTTGATGAACCAGAACCGAAGTTTTTGCCGCCAACTAGTATTTTACCACTATAGATAGGGTTATTTAATACGAAATCTTTTTTAGGAGTATTGTCCGGATTGTATCTCCAATCGCGGAATAGGTTGTCACCAAATCCAACGCGTTCTGTAGCTTTTAAAAAGCGTGCAGGAATCAATTGGTCGGTATCCACGTTTTCTATTGCAAGTGGAACCGCAGTGCTTGTAAGTATATTAAATTTATCGTAAGCCATTTTAATCTTTTTTTGTGTTAGACAAGTTCTTCAACGTTCTCAATTAGTGTTCTAGGATCTGTAACCACGCCTGTAACAGCAGCAGCAGCAGCAACCAGGGGACTAGCCAGCATTGTTCTGGAACCAGGACCTTGTCTTCCTTCAAAGTTTCTGTTAGATGTACTTACCGCATATTTTCCAGCAGGTATTTTATCGTCGTTCATAGCTAAACAAGCCGAACAACCTGGTTGACGTAAAGTAAAGCCAGCTTCAGTTAAAATATCCAATAAACCTTCTTCTTTAATTTGTGCCTCAACGATATGTGATCCCGGAACCAACCAAGCTGTAACATTATCAGCTTTATGACGACCTTTAACCAAGGAAGTAAATGCTCTGAAATCTTCAATACGACCATTTGTACAGCTACCCACAAAAACGAAATCTACTGGCTTACCAATCATAGAATCACCTTCAGAGAAGCCCATATAACCTAATGATTTTGCATAAGTTGCAGCACCACCTTCTACCTGGTCAGCATTTGGAATCTCATGAGAAATACCCATACCCATTCCAGGGTTTGTACCGTAAGTGATCATTGGCTCAATTGAAGAACCATCGAAAGTTAATTCTTTATCAAATACAGCGTCAGCATCAGTTTTTAAGGTTTTGTAATAAGCTAAAGCTTTATCCCATGCCTCGCCTTTAGGGCTAAACTCACGACCTTTTACATACTCGATGGTCGTCTCATCAGGGGCAATCATACCACCACGAGCCCCCATTTCAATACTCAAGTTACAAACCGTCATACGGCCTTCCATAGTCATGTTTTCAAAAACATCACCTGCATACTCCACAAAATAGCCAGTGGCACCAGAAGTAGAAAGTTGAGAGATAATGAATAGGGCAACATCTTTAGGTGTAACACCTAAACCTAATTTGCCATTCACATTGATACGCATTTTTTTAGGCTTTGGCTGCATAATGCACTGTGTAGAAAGTACCATTTCTACCTCAGATGTACCAATACCAAAAGCAATAGCACCAAAAGCACCATGTGTAGAAGTATGTGAATCACCGCAAACAATAGTAGCACCAGGTTGGGTAATACCATATTCCGGACCTACAACGTGTACAATACCATTCTTTTGGTGACCTAAGCCCCAGTGACTGATACCATATTCATTGGAGTTCGATTCCAATGCTTTCAACTGGTTAGCCGAAAGTGGATCTGCAACTGGTAAATGTTGGTTAATTGTTGGCGTGTTGTGATCTGCCGTAGCAAATGTACGCTCAGGATACAATACTTTAATCCCTCTGCTTTTTAAACCTAAAAAGGCAACAGGGCTGGTTACTTCGTGAATAAGATGGCGATCAATAAAAAGCACATCAGGGCCACCTTCTATCTTACGTACGACGTGAGTGTCCCACACCTTATCAAATAATGTCTTGCTCATTTTTTTCTTTTTTATTATAAATTCATAGTTGTAAAATGATGGCTAAGCTAATTGCTGCTTGCCCATCATCAACAAAAGATCTTGGTCATTAATATCTAATTTACTATCTGCCACCGTAAGGAAGCGGTGGTATACTTCACTCAATTCCTCTTTGTTTAAGTTAAAACCTAAACGCTCTAAGTGGAATTTTAAAGCATGTCTGCCGCTACGTGCAGTCAACACAATACTTGCATCAGGGAAGCCTACATCCTCAGGACGGATAATCTCGTAATTCTCACGGTTTTTCAAGAAACCATCCTGGTGGATACCTGAGCTATGTGCAAAGGCATTGCTACCCACAATCGCTTTATTAGGTTGTACTGGCATACGCATTTGCGAACTCACCATACGGCTTAATTCGTAAAAGTTTTTGGTGTTGATATTGGTATGCAAACCTAAAATCGCATGTGTTTTTAAAATCATCACGACTTCTTCAATCGAAGTATTTCCTGCACGCTCGCCGATACCATTGATGGTACCTTCAATTTGACGCGCACCATTTTGCAAACCAGCAATTGAATTTGCAGTCGCCAAACCTAAATCGTTATGGCAATGTACAGATATGATTGCCTGATCAATGTTTTTTACATTCTCTTTCAAAAACTTGATCTTGCTTCCATATTGATCTGGCAAGCAATAACCATTGGTATCTGGTATGTTTACTACAGTAGCACCTGCTGCAATAACCGCTTCTACCATTTGGGCAAGGAAACGAACATCAGCACGGCCAGCATCTTCTGCATAAAACTCAATATCCTCAACAGATTTTTTGGCGTACTTTACGGCTTCAACTGCACGTTCAAGTATTTCTTCTCTGGTACTGTTAAATTTATGTTTAATGTGCATGTCAGACGAGCCGATACCTGTGTGTATACGCGGACGTTTGGCATACTGTAATGCAGCAACTGCCGAATCAATATCACCTTTATTTGCACGGGTTAATGCACAGATGATTGGTTCAGATACAGCTTTCGAAAGCTCTACAACACTTTGGAAATCGCCTGGACTCGAAATAGGAAATCCTGCTTCAATAACATCTACGCCGAGCGCTTCAAGTTCTTTAGCAATTTCTATTTTCTCGGGGGTCGTCAATTGGCAACCCGGCACTTGCTCCCCATCCCTTAAGGTGGTGTCAAATACATAAACTCTATTCGGATCGTGTAACATAATTCTTAGTGTTTAATTAGTATTCAAAATTTTCGACGTTCTCAATGCTTGCTTCATTCTCAACGTTTTCTAATATATTTTCTACGGATTTTACTGCTCCGTTTTCTAATAAGATTCTCTTTTCAATGCAGGCTGGCAATTGCGATTCAAAGTGGCCAACATAAATTAGTGTTGTTCCATTTTTACACAATCCATCTACCAGTCTGTTAAAATGTTTTGTTTGTTGCTGGTCTAAACCTTGACAAGGTTCATCCAGGATCAATAGTTCCGGGTTTTTTACAATCGTTCTGGCCAACAAAGCCAGTCGCTGTTTGCCCAGAGGAAGTTCATTCATCAAGGTATTCTTGTATTCATCCAGACCGAAATAGCTAACCAACTCGTCCGTCTGTATTTTTTTAGAATATCCGGGATCACAAAACAAGCCCGAACTATCATAAAATCCTGACATGATGCTTTGGAAAACTGTTGCCGAAGGGTCAAAATACCAATGTAATTCTGGAGATATTAAACCGATACGTTCTTTAATCTCCCAAATGCTTTCCCCACTGCCTCTTTTGTTTCCAAACAAATGGAAATTATTGGCATAAGCCTGGGGATGATCCCCACAAATCAAGCTTAATAAAGTGGATTTGCCCGAACCATTATGGCCTTGTAATACCCATTTTTCGCCAGCTTTAACTTCCCAGTTGATGTTTTTTAATACCCGCTTATCACCATAGCTGACATTCACATCAATCATTTTGATGATCTCCGCTGAAGAAGAAGCAACTGTTGCCTCAGCTAAAAATGCTGGAACGGCTTGGTCCAATGTATCAAACTCATTCCCGGTACGCTCGTCTGCCGAAATTTCAACCAACTGACCTTCCTTAATCACCGCAAAGCGATTCAAGCATGAAGGCAATTCCTCGTCGTTGCTGATTAAAATCAACTGCGTTCCGGCTTCAGAAATTTCTTCTAATAAGGTGTTTAAGTTTTGGCGAGAAAGTGTATCTAAGCCATTGTAAGGGAGATCCAATATCAATAGCTGCGGTTTTAACCATATGGCTTTAACCAATTGCAATTTTTTATGCTCGCCACTAGATAATTGGATAAGGGTGGAGTGTTTCAATTCCGAAAACCCTAATGCAGCTAAAATGCTATCTACTTCATTAAACTGAAGCGCATTTTTTTTGCCAAAGCTTTCTAACTCCGCTTTTACAGTCGCCGTAGTTTCTGTCGACTGCTTATTGTAGCGCTGTTGATAATAGAAGTTCGATTGCCCCTCTAAATCTTTAAACTGAAACCAGTTTGCCACATAATATACAGTTGCCGGTAAATTACTCTGAGCATTAAACTCAATTTTAATGTTCCCGTAACTGTGATCTACACCAGCAATTGCTTTTGCCAATGAAGTTTTGCCACTTCCGCTTGTTCCACATAATAACCAATTCTCATACCTGTTTATAGTCCAATTCAAATCCTGTAACACAGGTTTTTGCTGGTACTTCAAGTTAAGATTGGCGATATGGACGACGGGTTGTGACATTTTGTTGTTTTGTAATTAGCTGCACCTAAAAAAAGATGCAGCTAATTATTTTAATGTTTATGCTGTTTTAATAGATTTCATTGCAGTCATTGCTTTTCTCAGTTTGGTACCAATTACCTCAACTTCGTGTGTACGCAATGCTTCGTTTATGGCAATTAGTGTCCTGTTATCTACACCACCATCTTTACCTTCATTAAAGTTTTTACCTACTAAGTCAGTATCAACTTTAGTCATAAAATCAGCTAATAAAGGTTTACAAGCCTGGTCAAATAAATAGCAACCATATTCAGCTGTATCAGAAATTACGCGGTTCATTTCAAACAATTTCTTACGTGCAATGGTATTTGCGATAAGTGGAGTTTCGTGTAACGACTCATAGTAAGCAGACTCTGGTTTGATACCAGCCTGAACCATTGTTTCGAAAGCCAATTCAACACCTGCTCTAACAAAAGCTACCATTAAAGTATAGTTGTCGAAATATTCTTGCTCAGCAATTTTAACATCACCAGCAGGAGTTTTCTCAAAAGCAGTTTCGCCAGTTGCAGCGCGCCATGCCAATAAGTTTTTATCACCAGCAGCCCAGTCAGCCATCATTGTGCTGCTAAACTCACCACTCATGATATCATCCTGATGTTTTTGGAACAATGGACGCATGATGTTTTTCAATTCTTCCGAAATTTCGAAAGCTTTAATTTTAGCAGGGTTACTCAATCTGTCCATCATACCGGTTACACCGCCATGTTTAAGGGCTTCAGTAATTACTTCAACACCATATTGAACCAATTTCGAAGCATAACCAGCGTCAATACCTTTTTCAACCATTTTGTCGAATGAAAGGATAGAACCAGTTTGCAATAAACCACATAAAATGGTTTGCTCACCCATTAAATCAGATTTTACTTCAGCTACAAAAGATGATTTTAAAACACCAGCTCTATGACCGCCAGTTCCAACACAGTAAGCTTTCGCTTGTGCCAAACCTTTTCCTTCCGGATCATTCTCAGGGTGTACAGCAATTAGAGTAGGTACACCAAATCCTCTTACATATTCAGCTCTAACTTCACTTCCTGGACATTTTGGCGCAACCATGATCACCGTAATGTCTTTACGGATTTGCATGCCTTCTTCAACAATGTTGAAACCATGAGAGTACAATAACGTAGCGCCTTTTTTCATCAAAGGCATAATTGCAGTTACTACAGCAGTATGTTGTTTATCAGGAGTAAGGTTGATTACAACATCAGCAGTTGGAATCAATTCTTCGTAAGTACCTACAGTAAAGTTGTTATCTGTAGCATTTTTCCATGAATCTCTTTTGCCTTCGATAGCTGCTGCACGCAAAGTATAAGAAACATCTAAACCACTATCTCTTAAATTTAAACCCTGGTTTAAGCCTTGTGCACCACAGCCTACAATTACCAGTTTTTTTCCTTTCAATACATTTACACCATCTAGAAATTCAGCGCTGTCCATGAAGTCGCAAACGCCCAATTGGTTCAGTTGTTCTCTAAGAGGTAATGTGTTAAAGTAATTTGACATCTTTTTTATTGTTTTAGATTTTTTAAGGTTCGTTTTATTTTTATTTATTGGTACTGATCACTTTTTTAATTGCCGAAGCGATTCCATAATGCAGTGCATCATGTACTACAAAGAATTGAACAGCCTCAGCATTGCTTTTTATTTCTACACCATAATTGGTCTTAAAGGCATTGTAAGTGCTAAACTTATTGCTGTTCAAATCTTCCTCCAGCTGATTGATGGTACTACGCATCAATTCTTTTAGGGTATTGATTTCTTCAGCATCGACAAACTTTTCAGGTTTGGTTCCTTTTGTGTAAGGCAGTATATGCTGCTTTTCAATTACAGGCTCAACATTGGCCAGTCGGTAACATAAACCCTGCTGACTGGAAACGATGTGTCCGAAATTCCAAATGATATTGTTGTTAAAACCTGCCGGAATTTCGTTCAGCTCTTCAACAGTTGAAGTTTCGATCAACTTGATGAAGTTCTCGCGCGTTTGTCTGGTAATATTTAAAAGGTATTCCATCTTAAAAGCTTACATGCTAAATACATTCTTTTCTTTGTCCAGGAATTCGTTTTCAATCACGTCTTGTCCTGGTTCTCTGCGTTCAAACTCTCTCAGTTTAGCATTAAAGCCTTCGCTGTCTTTGATGATCGCAACTCTGGCACTTCTTACAAATTCTATCAGCCCATAAGGTTGTAAAACTTCAATCAGTTTATCGGTTTCTTCTCTGTGTCCAGTTGCCTCAAATACGGTGTAATCTTTACGGATCACTACCGCGCGAGCACCATACTCACGAAGCAATCGCTCTACCGGAGCACGTTCTGCAACGATATCTGTTGGCACTTTATAAAGGGCAAGTTCTTGCCAGATGATGTCTTCGTTGGTATTGTAATATACTTTTAACACCTCAACTTGTTTTTCTATCTGACGGCAAAGCTTACGTACTACTTCTTCCGTTTCGTGAATCACGATATTGAAGCGGTGAATGTGCTCAATCTCAGAAGGGGAGGTGTTTAAACTTTCTATATTAATTTTTCTTCTTGAAAATATAATGGCAATACGATTTAATATACCGATCTGATTTTCGGTGTATGCAGTAATCGTAAATTCCTGTTTTCCATTTAATTCTATATCCTGCGAATTGCTCATGGTCTTTAATTATTTAAGTCTGATTTCACTAACACTGCTACCTTGGGGAACCATAGGGAATACGTTGTGTTCCTGGGCAACCATTACTTCTAAAAGGTACGAGCCTTTATGGTTCAACATATCTGTCAAAGCACCAACTAAGTCCTCACGCTCGGAGATTTTTCTACCGGCGATGTAATAAGAATCAGCCAGTTTCACAAAATCCGGACTGGTGATGTCCACAAACGAATAACGCTTCTCGTGGAACAATTGCTGCCATTGGCGAACCATACCCAGGAACCTGTTGTTCAGGATCATGATCTTTACATCTACGCCGCTCTGCATAATGGTACCTAATTCCTGTAAGGTCATCTGGAAACCACCATCACCGATTACCGCAACAACGGTACGGTCAGGTGCACCAAACTTAGCCCCAATAGCTGCCGGTAAACCAAAACCCATAGTTCCTAAGCCGCCACTAGTAATATTGCTTCTGGTGTGGTTAAACTTGGCATAACGACAAGTTACCATCTGGTGTTGACCAACGTCGGTTACAACAACAGCTTCACCTTTTGTGATTTCATTCAATTGGTTAATTACCTCACCCATGGTCAACTCTCCAGTTCCAGGATGTAATTCATTTTGAATGACAACTTCCTGTTCTGTTTTGTCGAAAGCCCTGAATTCGGCTAACCATTCTGTATGTGTTTTTTCCTCAACTAATGCAGTTAAAAGCGGTAAAGTCTCTTTACAATCTCCCCAAACAGGAACATCAGCTTTAACATTTTTATCAATCTCAGCAGGATCAATATCCAAATGGATTACTTTAGCTTGCTTGGCATATTTATCTAAACGACCAGTTACACGGTCATCAAAACGCATACCTATAGCAATCAGCACATCGCAGGCATTGGTTTGTACGTTAGGACCGTAGTTACCATGCATACCCAACATACCCACATTTAAAGGGTGATCGGTTGCAATTGCACCAGCGCCTAAAATTGTCCATGCTGCCGGAATACCTGTTTTCTCTACAAAAGCTTTGAATTCCTGCTCAGCACTACCCAATGAAACACCTTGTCCAAATAATATAAAAGGTTTCTTTGCCGAATTGATTAACTCAGCAGCCTGCTGTATATATTCTTTTCTGATCAAAGGTTTCGGGCGGTAGCTACGGATGTGATCGCAAGGGGTATAGCCCTCGTAATCGAACATTTGCAACTGTGCATTTTTGGTGATGTCAATCAATACAGGTCCCGGTCTGCCACTGCGTGCAATGTAGAAGGCTTTAGCCAATACACTTGGAATTTCTGTAGCATCAGTGATCTGGTAGTTCCATTTGGTTACCGGAGTAGTGATGTTGATCACATCAGTTTCCTGGAAAGCATCAGTTCCTAACAGGTGTGCATAAACCTGTCCGGTAATACAAACCATAGGCGTGCTGTCTATCTGGGCATCTGCCAGACCTGTAACCAGGTTGGTGGCGCCCGGACCGCTGGTACCGAATACTACACCAACTTTTCCAGATGTACGTGCATAACCTTGACCGGCATGTGTGCCGCCTTGTTCGTGACGTACCAGGATATGTTTTAATTTATCTTTATAATCGTATAATGCATCATAAATTGGCATGATTGCACCGCCAGGATAGCCAAAAATGGTATCCGTACCTTCGGCAATTAATCCTTCCAATAAAGCTACCGAACCAGAAATGTTTACGGTTTTCTTCGGTTCTGCTAAGGTGGTTGCTTCCTCTTGTGCTGTATTCATTGTTTTATTTTTAGGTAATGAGGTTCTTAAATTGGTTTTAGCCATTGTAGGCATCAGTAACGCAGCCTTCACTGGCATCGCTTACTTGTTTAATGTATTTGTAGAGCACTCCTTTGGTGACGGGTGGAGGTAACTGTGTCCAAACCGCTCGGCGGGTAGCCAGTTGCTCGTCTGTCAAGTGAACATCAATAGAGTTGTTTACCGCATCAATGGTAATGATGTCATCATCATGAACCAAGGCAATGTTTCCACCGTCCCATGCTTCTGGAGTGATGTGGCCTACCACGAAACCGTGTGTTCCACCAGAGAAACGTCCATCAGTAATCAAGGCTACCGATTTACCTAAACCTGCGCCAATAATCAATGAAGTAGGTTTTAGCATCTCCGGCATACCAGGTGCACCTTTTGGCCCAACCTGTCTGATAACCACCACGTCTCCGCTTTTCAGTCTTCCACTTTGAATACCGGCCATAAGCGCTTTTTCTCCATCGAAAACACGAGCGGGACCAGTAAATTTCTCTCCTTCTTTACCACTGATTTTAGCTACAGAACCTTTGGTTGCAAGGTTTCCGTAAAGCATTTGTAAGTGACCAGTTTCTTTGATCGGGTTTTCTATCGGGAAAATGATCTTCTGGGTATCAAAATTAAGATCAGCAGCATCCGCAACATTCTCCGCTAAAGTTTTACCAGTAACGGTTAAACAATCGCCATGTACCAATCCTACTTTTAATAAATATTTTAATACCGCAGGTACACCACCAATCTCATGAAGATCTTCCATTAAGTAGGTACCACTTGGTTTTAAATCACCTAATACCGGGGTGTTATCACTAACGTTTTGGAAATCGGCCAGTGTTAAGTTCATGCCAACAGATTTGGCGATGGCAATTAAGTGCAGCACAGCGTTGGTTGAACCACCCAATACCATAACAGTTACAATTGCATTGTGAAATGCTTTTTCGGTCATGATATCAGAAGGGCAGATGTTTCTTTCTAAGAGGATGCGGATATATTTTCCTGCATCTGTACATTCCTGCTTTTTCTCGTCGCTTGTGGCGGGATAAGAGGAACTGTAAGGCAAACTCATACCCAAAGCCTCAATTGCTGAAGCCATGGTATTTGCCGTATACATGCCACCACATGCACCTGCTCCCGGACAAGCATTTTTGATTACGCCCTGGAAATCTTCTTCATCCAGGTTACCTGCTAATTTTTGCCCTAAAGCTTCAAATGCAGATACAATATTTAATGAGGCACCTTTATATTTTCCTGAGTGGATACTTCCACCGTATACCATGATAGAAGGGCGGTTTAAACGGCCCATTGCCATGATCGAACCAGGCATGTTTTTATCGCAGCCAGGAACAGTGATTAGCCCATCATAATATTGGCCACCACAAATTGTTTCGATAGAATCTGCAATTACATCCCTAGATACCAAAGAGTAACGCATGCCGTCTGTACCGTTAGACATACCATCACTTACGCCAATGGTACCGAAGGTTAAGCCTACCATATCATTGTTCCAGACACCTTTTTTTACAATTTGAGCAAGATCGTTTAAGTGCATGTTGCAAGTATTCCCATCATATCCCATGCTGGCAATACCGACCTGAGCCTTATCCATATCTGCTTTGGTCAATCCAATTCCGTACAACATTGCTTGTGCAGCGGGCTGAGTAGGGTCTTGTGTAAAGGTTTTACTGTATCGGTTAATTTCTGGTGTTTGTGACATAATATGTGGTTCCGTCGTTTTTTTTAATTTGTTTTATTATATAATTACTTCGTAGTTCTGTTTTTCTAATACCAGGCACTTATAGGTGCGTTGTATCATGGCGCCAATGCTATCAATCCATCTGGAAGGGAATTGGTATTCATCAATGCATGCTATTCCTGCAATTTCTGAGGCTGTGCCACAGAAGAAAGCACTGTCTGCACGTTTCAAATCTGCTACCGTTAAATGTTTCTCTATAACCTCTATGTCAAGGATATGGCATAGCTCTATAACCGTTGCACGGGTGATGCCCGGTAGAATGTTGCCAAGTGGTGGTGTAAACAATTTACCGTTCTTTTCAACAAAGAAGTTTGCACCTGGAGCTTCAGCAATATTTTGATTCATGTCTAGCAATAATGCTTCATCAAAACCTTTGCTTTTTGCTTCGGTTGTAGCCAAAATGGAGTTTACATAATTGCCACTTACTTTAGCTTCTATTTGCGTTGATTTAGGGTTGGGTCTTTCGTAACTTGAGATACAAACTTTTAATTGCTCGTGTCCAAGGTAAGCGCCCCATTCCCATGCACATATCATAATGGAAGGTTTTGTTCCACCTATTAATGACATGTTCGGTGCGCAATAAATTAGTGGACGGATGTACGCATTCTTCAAATTATTGATTTCTAATAATTTATAAGTCTGTTTAATCAGATCATTTACGTCCCAGTGAAAGGGGATGTGAACCAATTCTGCCGAGCGCTTTAAGCGTTCATAATGTTCTCTGGCTTTAAAAACCCGAGTTCCATTATGGGTATGGTATGCTCTTATTCCTTCAAATACAGCATAGCCATAGTGTAATGACTGCCCGTAAATGTCGGCAGTCGTGTCAGTTGCTTTTTGAAACTGGCCGTTTAAGTAAAGCACTGTATTTGAGTTGAAATATTGCATTTGGTTATAGGTCTGTTTTTTTACGGTATTGTTTCATTAAAAAAGCGCCACTTTTGGGGGGCGCTTGCGTATATTTTTTTATTAAATATTCATTTACAGCGCCTTGTCCTTCTGAAGAATCAGAAGAATAATTAGGTTAATAATGACATTATATAATGCTGTAATTGAAAGGTTCATTATCTTGTTTATTTGTTATTGCTTTATAAATCCAATTTAGTCGTTGCTGTTTAAACTATCAATAGCTGGACGAAAATAATTGAAAAAAAATATAATTCTGTATTTTTTTGTTATTTCGGATTATAGTTTGTTGTTTTTATTGTTTTTAGTATCTTAATTGGATGATGTTATACCGAATATGATTTCGGTATTCGGTATGGGTATTATGCGAGCATTGTAATTTTTGTGATTTTCTTCCTAAAACTGGGTAGGGTACCAATAAAGTTGATTAAAGTTATAATTTATTGGGTATAAAAAAAGCCCTTTGAAATTTCAAAGGGCTTCTCAATATTGTATGATAAAATATTAAGCAACCCCTTCGGCCAAAACAATAATTTTGTTTTTTAAGACCTCAACCACACCACCTTTAATAATAAAGGTATTATCGCCGGTTTTGCTTTTAATAATTACGGGGCCATCCTCCAGAGTAGAAATAATCGGAGCATGGTCGTGCAAAATCTGGAACGAGCCCATTGTTCCCGGTACGGTAACAGCTGTTACCTCGCCTTCAAAAACTTTCTTGTCTGGTGTTAATATTTCTAATGTCATTTGCTTTTAGATAGGAGCGGCGAGGTTTGAGCCAATGAGTCAAATCTCGCCGCTATTTATCAATATTAGTTATTTGCTTCCGCTAATAGTTTTTTACCTTTTTCAATAGCTTCTTCAATGCTACCTACAAGGTTAAATGCTGCTTCTGGATATTCATCAACTTCACCATCCATGATCATGTTAAATCCTTTGATGGTATCTTTAATGTCAACCAATACACCTTTTAATCCTGTAAATTGCTCAGCAACGTGGAAAGGCTGAGATAAGAAACGTTGTACACGACGAGCGCGAGACACGATTAATTTATCTTCCTCAGATAACTCATCCATACCTAAGATGGCGATGATATCTTGAAGTTCTTTATAACGTTGTAAAGTTTCTTTTACGCGTTGAGCAGTATTGTAGTGTTCGTCACCTAAAACAGCAGGAGAAAGGATACGTGAAGTCGAATCCAATGGATCCACAGCAGGATAGATACCTAACTCAGCAATTTTACGAGACAATACAGTTGTTGCATCTAAGTGGGCAAATGTTGTAGCCGGAGCAGGGTCAGTTAAATCATCCGCAGGTACATATACAGCTTGTACAGATGTAATTGAACCACGTTTAGTTGAAGTAATACGCTCTTGCATCAAACCCATCTCAGTAGCTAGAGTTGGTTGGTAACCTACCGCCGAAGGCATACGACCTAATAGGGCAGATACCTCAGAACCAGCTTGAGTGAAACGGAAGATATTGTCAACGAAGAAAAGGATATCTTTTCCAGCGCCTTCGCCATCACCATCACGGAAATATTCAGCAACTGTTAATCCAGATAAAGCTACACGAGCACGTGCTCCAGGAGGCTCGTTCATTTGACCGAAAACCAATGTTGCTTTAGACTCTTTTAATTTCTCAGTATCAACTTTACTCAAATCCCATCCGCCTTTTTCCATTGAATGCAGGAAGTCATCACCATAGTTGATTACACCAGATTCGATAAACTCACGCAAAAGGTCATTACCTTCACGAGTACGCTCACCTACACCAGCGAATACAGATAAACCGGCATATGCTTTCGCAATGTTGTTTACCAGCTCCATAATCAATACAGTTTTACCTACACCCGCACCACCGAACAAACCGATTTTACCACCTTTAGCATAAGGCTCTAATAAATCGATTACTTTAATACCTGTAAAAAGTACTTCAGTTTCAGTTGATAAATCTTCAAATCTAGGAGGGGCATTGTGAATTGGTCTGCCATCAGCTTTATTAACAGCGTTGATTCCGTCAATAGCTTCACCAACAACATTGAATAAACGACCTTTAATTTGGTCACCAACAGGCATTGTGATAGGAGATCCAGTATCTAGTACTTTCATTCCGCGAACTAAACCGTCGGTCGAGTCCATTGCAATTGCACGTATGCGGTCTTCACCAAGATGTTGTTGAACTTCTAAAACGACCTTCTGTCCGTTTTCTTTTTCAATCTCTAATGCAGAGAAAATTTGAGGTAAATGAGCATCGTCAGCAAAACTCACGTCAACTACCGGTCCTATAATCTGCGCTATTTTTCCAATGTTAGGCATATATTGTTTTGGGTAAAATTATAAATATCAATTTGTTAAAGGCTCTTTTATAAGCCTACAATTTGGTTTGCAAAGTTAAAATTTTTATACAAGAATTGCATATATAAATAAAAAGTTTTTCAACAGTTTTTAAAATGGTATTTTAGCGACTAGTTAAGCAGCATTAAATGTAGGGTTTAGGCTCTTGTGTGACTGTTAATTAAGAAATTATAAGCTCATGAAGACAATACTGGTAACAGGTAGTAATGGCCTTTTAGGCCAGAAATTAACAGAACGATTGCTGGAAACGAATCAGTTTAATCTCATCGCAACTTCTAAAGCGGCTAATCGCTTTCCTGTTAAAGTAGGGTACACTTATGTTGAAATGGATATTCTTGATCCTATAAATGTTAGGGAAGTTGTGGAAAAGTATCAGCCAGATGCAATTATTCATACCGCTGCAATGACCAATGTGGATACTTGTGAATCAGAAAAAGAGTTGGCACATCAACTCAATGTTGAAGCTGTGAAAACACTGGTATCACTTTGTGAAGAACACAATATTCAGCTGGTTCATTTGTCAACAGATTTTATATTTGATGGTGCACACGGTCCTTACGATGAGATGGCTGCTCCCAATCCTTTAAGTTATTATGGGATTACCAAATTGGAAGCAGAAGAGGTCATCAAAAATTCTACTTGTCGCTGGGCAATTCTTCGTACTATTATAGTATATGGTATTGTAAGTGATATGAGTAGAAGCAATATTGTACTTTGGGCAAAGGGCGCACTTGAAAAAGGAAATCCAATAAATGTAGTTAACGATCAATGGCGGATGCCGACCTTAGCCGAAGATTTAGCAGATTGTTGCTTACTGGCCGTTGAGAGAGATGCAAGAGGTGTATTTAATGCTTCAGGAAAAGATATGATGAGTATCTCAGAATTGGTAGCCCGTGTAGCGGACTATTGGCATTTGGACAAAAGCCTGATTAATGAGATTAGCGCGGAAACTTTAAATCAAACTGCAAAAAGACCTGTAAGGACAGGTTTCATCTTAGATAAAACGATGTCAGAACTGGGTTATAACCCTAGAAGTTTTGAGGAAGGACTTGCAATAGTTGATCAGCAATTAAAGCGGAGTTAGGCACTGGTCCTCACATGCTCCACACATTAGACACACTTTCTTCACAAAAAGGTACCCTTTTGTGGGTTTGGTGTGAAGGATGTGTGAACCAGGTGTGAAGAAACCTTAATCTTGTGAATAAACTTATCTAATTAACATACATAAAGAATATATCATTAATAAAAAATAAACTAATATGGCATTACAAGTTGGCGACAAAGCCCCAGATTTTAAATTATTAAACACTGATTTGAAAGATGTATCTCTTTCGGACTATAAAGGAAAGAAATTGGTAGTGCATTTTTTTCCATTGGCTTTTACAGGTGTCTGCACTGCGCAATTATGTACCATGAGAGATAGCTTTGGTTATTACCAGGGAATGAATGCTGATGTTGTAGGTATTTCAGTTGATTCTCCTTTTACATTGGCTAAGTTTAAAGAAGAACAAGCTTACCAGTTTCCTTTGTTGTCAGATTTCAACAAAGAAACATCACAAGCATACGGTTCATTTTATGAAGATTTTGTCCTTAATTTAAAGGGAGTATCAAAAAGAGCAGCTTTTGTTATCGATGAAGAAGGAAAAATTATCCATTCTGAGGTTTTAGAGGATGCCGGTAACATGCCTGATTTTGATGCGATTAAGAAAGTAGTAGAAGCTTAAGCTTAATTTTTAAGGGTAATGCTTGAGATTATTTTCAAAAAAAAGTTGGTAAAATCAATTTCAAGCATTACTTTTGCATCCTGTTAACGAAACAGAAACGCATTTGTAGCTCAATTGGATAGAGCATCTCACTACGGATGAGAAGGTTTGGGGTTCGAATCCCTACAAGTGCACTTCGGAAAGAGGGAATTTCAGCAATGAGATTCCCTCTTTTTTTTATTCATATATCTGATAATTAGGTAGTTGTAGTTTTTTTAGAATTAACTGATTTTTGAACTCTAAAATCTTAGCGTTTTTATAAATTTTTAAGTGTCATTTTATTTAATGTGCTGATATGTAGGTGTTTGATTTGTGTTTTTAATCAAAATTCTAAAAAAAGGGTTCGATATCCGGGAGGGTGAGTTAAAGAGAGTCGAACCAGAGTAATATATCTCTAGTAGAGTAAAATTGTCGATTTAATAAAAAATAGTCATTAGTGGACGATTAGATATTGATTTTAGGAATTTTTATCCCTAGTAAAGTAATTCATTTTTTAGCTATGGATGACCAGCTCTGCAAATCTCTCTAGGAAAAATATAACATTTTGAGCGTTCCTAAATTCAATATTTCGGTTATTATTGCTTTCAAACCTTATGATTTCTTCACATTCTTTCAAATAAACAAATTCTTCTACTGAATTTGAATCGGAAATTGGTTGGATTTCAACAGTCGTATCCAAATTTTCATAATCCAAATTGAAAATGAATTTCGCAGCATCTGTGAAAAGGATATGAAAGTTTTTATCATCGCAAATTATCTGCTTGTCAGTTAAGATGTCGATTATTTTTCTTTTGTATGTAGTCTCAAATTGTTGGTAGGTTAAAGAGATATTTGAAAATTTGTGTGTAGCATCAGTCATTATTTTTTCAGCTTTCGAAATCATAAATGCTGCGTTGTTCAAACTAGTTCCTATGGAGTTGATTTTGTATTCACAATCGGTTTTTATTGCCAAATAGTCATCATTGTCTATTTCACCTGATAATAAAAGTTCCTTGGCCTTGTTTAGCCTTTCAAATGTTCTTTCTATACTTTTAAAGATTTGGGATTGTGTATTTGAGGCTTCGCCGAAATGCTTATTATAAACACGTTTTAAGACCACACGAAAAAGAGATAAATAAAATTCTCCAGGAATTAACTGTGTTAACTCTTTTAGAGCCAATTTATCTATAAAATCGGCTCTAATTCGGAATTTGCAACCATTCATACAGTGGTAGTAATGGTAATGCGCATTTCTACCCTTCGAGGCACTGCCTGTTAGGTTCTTAAAGCATAACGGGCATGTTAATAGACCTCTTAATGGTAGTTGATTATTAATTGTTGTTCTAAGTTGTGGTTTTGCATTGTTATTTAATACTTTTTGAACTTGCTCAAAAACATCTTCAGATATTATTTTTTCATGCAAGCCATTAACTAAATACCGATTTTCTTGTTCGTATGCTGGAACTATGATTTTACCATAATAAATGGGATTTCGGATCATAAGCCAGAAATTATTTAAGCTACATTTGAATCCGTTCTCTATTGCTTCATTATAAATAAAACGTGTGGAATGATATCCTTTGGCCAATTCGATGAAAATATTCTTGATAAAAGTAGCCTCTGGCTCTTTGGGTATTATACATTTTTTACCGTCGATTAAGGTGATATTTATATACCCTATTGGTGCATGGCACATATATCGTCCCTCTTGTTTTGCTTTACGCATGCCTTGCCTGACATTCAAACTTCGCCTGTCATTTTCTACTTCTGATGTTGCCAGGTAAATAGCAAGCATTATTTTATTTTCTGGAATAGCCAGGTTAAGAGGTTGATCAATAGCCTTCGTTTCAATGTTCATCTTTTTAAGCCTTTCAATCATGGAATATGCGTCCGCAGCATTCCTGCTGAACCTATCCCATCTGGAAAATAAGATAAAGTCGGGTCTGTTAGTTCTACTACGGTTTAAGCCTAAAAATAATTTTGACCACTCGGGTCTATTAAAGGTTTTTGCTGAATGATCTTCGTATACGATCTGTATAATTTGAATTTTATTAGCGAAACAGAACTTTTCTAGACGTTCTCTTTGGCTTTGCTGTGAGTATCCTTTTTGTGCCTGCTCATCAGTACTTACACGAATGTATAATGTTGCAGTTTGCATAATGAACATTAGATAAACGATCAAATCTTTGGTTTAAATCATGTCCATATATAGAAGTAAGATGACAATTTTGTTATAGTTTGCGTGAGGCAGGTCTATCTGGAAATTAAAAACTTGGCAGCTGTCGAAAAAAAGGTTTTAGAATTGAAAAACGAAGAAAGCAAATAACAGTAAAGGGCTTTTTAGTTTCATGCAGGATATTTACATTCGTCTAAGAATCTTAATTAACAAATCATGATAACTCTCGCAGATTTTAAGTCAATAGAAGGCGAAGTCGAGTTTGCTTTGAATCAGCTATTTGATCATTTGGAAGCTAAAGCACTCCGGCACAACTACGTCGCATTTTTAGCAGATGGCGAGTACGAACATGACTGGTCTGGGCGTTCAAGATTGAATCCGTATTCCATCGACAACAGAAAGGATCGTTATAAGGATGAGTCACGCTTAAACTTCTTTATACATTACATGCGGACCTTTTATGATTTTAGCGGCGGAAGGGAAGTGATAGATGACGATGAATACCGCATTACCCTTGAAATGATGATCTATTGTCACGCCTGGGAGTCCAAACCTATCTTGAAGAAATTGTTTCGACTTGCTGAGTTGGCAAACTATAAAAGTTATCCCTGGCACGTTGACGTCCCGGAAATGAGCAAGCATTCGTATATTCGATTTGATATCCGGGATAGATTTGCAGCTCGCGGGCTAATTGTTGCAAATGTTATAAGAAACAGTTTTCATACTTCCCTTAGAAATGCGTTTGCACACTCAGAATATCAGATTAATACCCGTCGAAAGGTAATCTTACTGGACACTTATAAAGGAGCTAATTGGGATATAAAGGAAATTTCTTTCGATGATTGGTCCAAACGTTTTGCCTACACCTCGTGGCTTGTTTATCTTTTACACAATATTGCCGCTACGCGTAAAACAACCATGGGTATTGTTAATCCGGAACAATTGATTTTACATCCTAAATCCTCCGAGAAACACCTTGTTGCAAGGCATATCTATTATGACACGTACAGGGATTCGTTTAGTTTTTACCGGTAAATGCTTTCATCAATTTGATTTTCTTTTATTCAAAAGAAGTTAAATGCTATCTTGTCTTTTAAAATAAATTAAAATGAAACAAACTGCTCTTTTCGCCGATCGTTTTTTAGAATCCTTTGCTGGTAAGGGGATTATCTCTGATCCCAAAATAGCACTTATTGAATTGATTGCAAATGCCTGGGATGCATCCGCAACTAAGGTGGAAATACAATGGCCGTTGGATCATGGAGATTTGTTTTCAATCTCAGATAATGGACATGGGATGACCGAGGTCCAGTTTGATAAACGCTTTAGGACTCTTTCTTATGACCGTACTCGGGAGCAGGGAGGATATGCCGAAGTGCCTGAAGATTTAAAAGCAGCTGTCGGTAAACGCCCAGTGTTTGGAAGGAATGGTAAAGGACGGCTATCTGGTTTTGCATTTGGGGATTTCTATCAAGTGAAGACTTGGGCGTCTGGTGAGGAGATACATTACAAAGTGTTTACAGATAATTCTAACCTGTTGGCTTTTAACAAGCTCAAGCAAGAGCCAGCTGACGGTCACGGTACTCAAGTTTTTGTGCAAAATGCTAAAAAACCGACAATCTCGTTCGAAGATATTAAAATGGAAGTAGGGATGCGTTTTATGGTTGATCCGCATTTCGAAGTAATCATCAATAATGAACGGGTTACTTTTATGGATATTCCAGATGAAAATATTACGGAGATTTTTGCTGAAGTAGAAGGTGTTGGCAAAATTCCTATTAAGATCATTGATGTCCAAACAACCGATAGGACGACACAACTTCATGGAATTGCATGGCATGTTAAAAATCGTCTGGTCGGTGAGTGCACCTGGAAAGGAAGCGGAAATGAACATTTAGTTGATGGACGACGAATCATTGCGAAACGCTATATTTTTATAGTGCAGGCTAATTGTCTTGAAGCAGCTGTCGTTCCTGACTGGACGATGTTTTACCCTAATGATGATAAATACAAGAAAGTTTTCGAGAAGGTACAAGAAAAGATTAAGGACTTCATTCTTGAGTTGAATAAGGAAAATCGGAAAGCGACCTTTCAAGAAATTGAGAATGCAACACGGCCTGTGCTAAAGCGTATGAGTATCATTAGCCGTGAGCGATGGGAAAAATTTGTAGTTGCAATCCAAGAGGAATGTCCTTCGATAACACACGCAGATTTAGAAAAGTTAGGGATTCTGCTGGCAAATCTAGAGCAAGCTAACTCAAAATTCAACCTGATCAGTATTCTGTCCTCTGCCTCAGTCGACGATCTTGATGATATTCATTCCGTCCTGCAAAAATGGGACGTGAATTTTGCTAAAATTGTTTTGGATGAAGTCGAGTATAGAATGCGCCTAGTTGAAAAGTTACAAAGCAGAGTTATTAGTCACCTAACTGATGAGGTTCACGATTTACAATCTCTGTTTCATAGAGGTCTTTGGATTTTTGGGCCTGAATATGAGACTATTGAATATACTTCAAATGTTGGTATGACTAAAGTGATACAGCAGCTTTTCGGTGAAACAGTTGCCGGGACTGCAAACCGGCCCGATTTTGCAATTCTAAAAGACAGTTCAGTAGGTCTGTATGGCTTTCCAAAATACGATCAAGATGGTTCAGAAGTGGGCATTGATCGTTTAACTGTAGTTGAGCTCAAGAAGCCAGGTGTTCAAGTTGGTTCAAAAGAAGTCGATCAAGCCTTTAAATACGTGACAGAGTTGCTAACCAAAGGTTTGTTGAAGCCTTATTCCAGAGTAACCTGTTTTGTGTTAGGATCAAATCTAGTAGAGTATGAAGCAGAAAGGACTACAAAAATGGATGGCAGAGTAATCATCCAACCTTTAGATTATGATACGGTTATGAGGAGAGCAAAAAGCCGGTTATTGAATTTGTTTGATAAAGTAAAGAACGCACCATACCTGGAAGACACACGAATACAAGAATACCTTCGGGAAAAAGAACAGGCGACACTTTTTGATGTAGCCTAAGTATTTGTCTGATGCTTAACTTTCCAAAGGGAGCCTGTCGTTAATAAAATTGGATTTACAAATCCATTAAGATACATCATGTTTTGTAGTTAGATATTATTAAATATTTATGTTTCAGAATGTTTCAAAATGATATAAATTGTGCCATTATTTTCAAATGAAATTATTGGATGAATATTAATGCTGAATTAGCGTGGAAAAGGGTAAAAAAAGACTTAAATGGTAAGCATTTTATTGCACCTTTATTTCTAACGAAGATATTAGATCACAATTACGAAAAATGGATCAAATATCTGAACGAGCGCTTTAGTGCACAAGCACATTTCCCGCATCCAATGGAAATCATTGAAGTCCCGAAAGGGAAGGGATTGATAAGACCAGGATCGTTAATAAATGTTGAAGATAATATCATGTACACAGCTCTAGTACAGGAATGTTATCCCCTAATCTTGAAGCAAATTAGCTGGAGCCAGAATGTTGTAGATTTTGCCTACATCCTTTCAGATGAAAATCTAGAAAATGCTGATTGGTTTAAACAGCAATTGATAGGCTGGAATAATTTTCGTGAGAAAAGTATAGAAAAAGTCTCGACCGGTTACCAGTATGTAATTGTCACTGACCTTACAGGTTTTTATGATAATATAGATATTCAAACCCTTATTTTCGATTTAAAGTCAATTGGTGTAGATCCAGAAATAACGGCTGAACTGAGTAGGTATTTAAACAAATGGACTCAAATAAACGGTAGAGGCCTTCCTCAAAGCAATAGTGCTTCTGATGTACTGGCTAAATTATATCTGGATAATGTTGATCAGGGACTGAGAAATGCTGGGTTCAGTCACCTTAGGTACGTGGATGATATTCGTATATTTTGCAAAAATCTTGTGGAGGCGAAAAAAGCATTGATTGAATTGACGCGACTTCTGCGCAAACGCGGACTTAATATTCAGTCAGCGAAAACGAAGATCCTCAATTCAAGACAGGCAATGGATGAGATAGAAGGTTTGCAACCTTTGATAGGAGTGGTTCAAGAAAAATTTAGGGAAGAGATCATTTCCTTTGAATTCTCGTCTGCATATTTTGACAGTGAAGATGGTGAAGAATTCGTAGACAATAGTGAAACTCCCTTGGAAGTCATTAGAGAAACATTCAAAACATATTTTGTCGACGGTAGTGATGAGGATTTTGATAAGACACTTTTACATTATTTGTTAAATAGATTGATAAGTGAATCCGATTCGTATGCACTTGATTATTGTCTTGCTAATTTTGAAAGACATCCAGAAGAAACCAGCTACTTTCTTAAATATTCTAAATCTCTGGATACTTTTGATATTGAGGTGTTGGATCTAATGGATAATATGAAAAATTCATTAATCGCGTTTTTACAATCCGACGCAGCGATATATGATTACCAGAACTATCAGATACTTGTGTGGTTTAATGACAATATCCCAACACAATCTGAGCAACTTTTATCTATCTGCCGGTCCTACGCATTTGACAATAATAAGCCCTATTATCTCAGGTCAATTTCGCGTTTGATTTTAGGAAGATTTGGTAATTTTGCAGACCTAGAAAAATTAGAAGATCATCTCAATTATATCAATTCTGATCTTGAGCGGGCTGAATTATTATGTAGTTTGGTAAAAATGGAGAAGGGAAGACGAAATTCATTACTATCGCGATTTTCTAAAGACGGATTATTAACAGAATTTGCAATACCGTTTATAAAAGCACAACATTAAATTTCATCATTAGCAATACTCTAAGCTAAATAATTGTTGAAAATGTTGATAACTAGGCATTTGTGTATAAAAAGGTTTTTTTCCTTAGTTTTTATGACATACCTTTGGTTAAGAAAGGGAGTTACATGGACAGAAAGACCAATATAGAAAATTATTTCCTCAAGAAACAGCTTCTTGACGATAAAAGAAATTTTCCAAGTAAGTCTCTCGAGATTGCACAGAAGCTGGAGGATATTGAAATGGCTTCATTAAGGATAGATGATCTCCCGAAAAGTTTGAAATCTACTTTCTTGAATGGTGTCGAGCGCAGACCAATACCGCGTCCAAAATTGACCTATTCAAAAATGGTACGATCTATAATCTTACAACAGGCGAGACCTATAAGTGCCCGTGAGATTCTTGTGTTAATTTATAAAATTTTTAGCGGGTTGAACGAAAGTGAAGACCGCAAGCATATAAGGATGGTCTCGAATGTGCTGAATCAAGGGTTTAAAAAAGGAGAATATCAAAAGGTTAATAGTGATTCAGTTACCAGATATAGTTCCAAAGAAAAAAGCCTGTGACCAGGCTTTCAACAAATTGGTTTCTCGGCCAATGCAGATAAAAAGGGAAGTAGTTGTTCAATAGAACGCTTAGAACTTCCAAACTTCTAAGTGAAATTAATAGTTAACATTTTCCGGCGCTCCATAAAGGGGTGCCTTTTCTGCTTTGTACAAATATGGTAATAATTGATCAATATGCAATATCAATATAAATTTCTGTTGGGGGTATGTGCTATCTATTGTATTCAAACGGGATTCCATCTGTACATCATCCATGACATGTTTCATCTGATGATGCCCTATTATTAAGTTGTGAATGTTGTTTTGAAAGGCCTCATTGGCCGAACGGACTTCACCATATTTGCGTTTGACTTCGTTAGGATATTCTACTATTGGTCTGTAGTGCAGCCCGTAAAAAATGCGGGTTGTCCTACAGGTATTAAGCGTCTGTTAAGGTCAATAACTAGCTTTTTATAACCTGATTTAATTTTGGGGTTAATAATAAGAAGAGTCTCGTCTTGTACTTGCATCTCGAAGGGAGGGATTTGTTTCATATGTTTTATTGCTATATGAATCTTAGCATAATTAATATTTATCCTCGAAATAATTAATTATTTTTTGTTCAGTAATATCAAAACCATCAAATATGTGAACTAGGTTGAAAACTCCTAGCGGATATTCAGATACTTGAGCTACAAAATGTTCCTTTCCCTTACTATCATATATATGTAAATCATAATTTTTCTCAGTTCCCATGCTCCTATTATTATCAATGTCTGCCAATTCGATATATAACGGATAATCTTTTCCCTTATAACGAATATTTAGTTCCTCTTTATCATTATTTGTTGCTCGCACAACAAGCTTATTAAACAGAGATTTGAAATCTTCAACGGACTTATATTTATATGTTTGATTATAAAAATAAGAATTAAATCTATCTTGGTTATTATCAACCTCTACAGTTATCTCGTTAGAAATACTTATATTAAAAATGCTTTTTTTTGTAATAATATAAATGAAGCATTTTTCATTAAAATTTTCTACAG
The DNA here is from genome assembly GCF_900100435.1 of Pedobacter sp. ok626. GTDB lineage: Bacteria > Bacteroidota > Bacteroidia > Sphingobacteriales > Sphingobacteriaceae > Pedobacter. The sequence continues at coordinate 90,305 of NZ_FNEX01000023.1, forward strand.
TCATTTTGCTTAAATAGTTTAGTTTGCTAGTTAAGAATCTAATTGTATTTTTTGTTAATTTTATATCGAAATTTTCCATTTTAATTTTACCTAGTTTTAATAATTATTGTTTCATCAGTTATTCTATCTTTTATGATGAAGTCACCACCGTTTTCTATTATAATTTCATTTCCCTTACTCCTTGCTATTATTCTGTTTTCTTCCCTGATAATATAATCTTCTTGTATCGGATACATTCGACCACTAAATCTTAAGCCTGGCATTTCCTCAGCTAATGTACCAGAGTGACAATCTTCGATCTCAACTAAAACATTGTTAATAAGTATCAGTGCTTCGTCATTGGTTTGACAATCAGGTGCTTCTCCTAATCTATAATAATATGATTTTAATCTTTCCATTTTATTTAATAATGTTCCACATTCTTTTAGAGGGGGAATATTTATGGAATTTAATCTTTCTAACATTGACATAATCTTGCCTATCTACTTATTCATGGTTAAAGTTGTTGTTCTCCATAATCAAAGAGTATAAACCCTAATCTATTAATATTTCTCAATAAACTAATTTTAGTTGGTTAAAATAACGGGCAAAGGAGTGTTGGTATTGATAAATTCCCTCGTGATCTACATGAATAGTTTGAGCTGTGAATTATGATCCCCGCATCAGAAATGGTGCAGGGATTTTTTAATACTATTCACCTTGCTGTTGAGCATCATACAAGTCCCGCCATTCTGACCAGTCGTAAGCTAGTGATTCATCCAGGTAATCGCGGAATAGCTTTAGTGCCAGCTTCATTTGCGCTTCCGGTTTTTCTGAGCCGTCACGATTACGGCGAAATCCGTTTGGGTCAATCCTTTTGAATTTGGTGTGAAAATGGGTATTCTGTTTTCCATAATCAATTTTTATGGTTTCTGTGGATTCGTCAATGGTGTAATTTAGGAAAATTTCTTCATCCTGGCTGGTATTGATAATCTGCTCAATTTCAGGCAGCAAATCTGCGATTGACTTTGAGAGCTTTTTGGCCCATTCAAGTTTATTTTCGCTTTGCAGAAAGGCTTTAAAATATTTCAAATCATCCAGCCCTTCCCGTAAATACTCAACTGATTTAAGGAAATCGTCGGCTGGTCCCCAGCCAGAAGAGAAAGGATATTCAGTTAGCTCGTAGTCTGCCTGATCTACGAAATCCTGAGGATTGGTGATTTTTAAGATTTTGTCGGCTTTTTCCATCGTTTCCATAATATCATAGAAGCTTGCCGCAAGGTCGTTTTTTGCTTCTACCAATTTCTCTTTGGTAATGCCGTGTGAGAACGAGGTAATATAATCATCATATTCGGGATCAATCTTGGCAAGTTCGATAGAATAGGAAGATATGTATGAAAAATGTAAACCTTCGAAATTTGTATGTAACCTTGGATCATAGTTTGAATACAGTATACTGGCTTTCACACTTTCAATAGTAGATTTATCTGCATTGTTGTGTTTTAAAAGGCCCTCTATAAAACGAATAAGTCTGTCACGCTGTATGATAACACTCTCTTTGGTTTCATTACTGGAGTTCCAGTAAGTGCTAAAATGCTTGTCGATAAGTCCTATAAGTCTATCATCCCCAATTATTCGGATCTGTTTATCAAGGTTCGTTTTTCTTAGAGTGGCGATTACGGATTCTTGTGCGGATGACACTATTTTGCCAGTTGTCATTACCCATACCTCATTGATGAACACCTGGCGCATGTTGAATAAATTTTCGTAGGGATTGTCAAATGCCTGCTGAACCTGGGTTACTACATTCATCAATCCCATTGTTGAAGAGGCACTTCCACTTAAGTCGCCCGTTTTGGCTACCACAGCTAAAAATCTTTGTTCATTTAACCGGTCATATTCGAAACAGATAATGTCTTTCCCTTTTTCATTGACCCCATGATATTCAACAGGTGCCAGGTATCCCATTTTACTTAGTAAAGGAATTATGACTTCTGTTCTAAATTGTCGTTCGTCCAGCGATTTTAATAACTCCTTTTTCTCTTTTGAATTCATATTTTTTGGTCAGTTCTAAATTTTAAGTGTCCTGAGGTTATTCGTCTTCACTAATAGCCAAGGAATCGAAGAAATCGTTATGGAGGCTGCCAGCGATAACATTGTAAGGATAAATCAAATGGTTAAGGTCATAGCCTAAAATGATGAAACCACGGTTAGGATCTTTCTTTTCTTTTTCAGCGATTTGATTCATCACATCATTTCTTTCCGACTTCGAAAGTCCCTCGTAGGCATAGGCGATGATAGTATACCTGCGTCTCGGAGGGCCACAATAGAAAGCGAACCAATTGTGCTTGTTCTTGCTCGTTTTGTTTAGAATCATTTTCTTTAGCTTTTCCAGGGCTTTTTCAAAATCTTTTTGATCCTGATGTGATGCATTTAACAGTATGTAGGACACGTGCAACCATAATTTGCTATTTTTTCTCAGGTATAATAATAAATCATTCCAATATTTGGTGAATGCTTGTTCAGGCTTTTTTATCGCTTTTCCACGATGCTTGCCGATAAAGTAAGGATCAAGTTCTTTGGATTTGAGCGTTAAATTTAAGTAGTATTCCGGATCATATTCGGTATCACCAATATTAAAACCGGTATCCAGATAAAATCCAAACAGATCAAATTCATCACCCTGGAAAGTGACATGCGCTTCAAACTCCCTTCGCCGAGAGAGGTAATGGATCTTTTGTGCTTCAAGAGGCAATATTTCAAAAATTACCTGGAGATCACATAGACTGATGGAGGGGGCTAATTGTTCGATGGTGTGATCGATTACTTTCGCATCAATAAGTTTTTTCAGGTTACATCCTATTGACCCTAAATTTGATAAGGTAATTCCTAGCGGGATATAATAGTCGATTTTCGAAGAATCGATTGAATTGGATTTACCCGATTTGGTGCTGAAATTGTGTAAACCCGAATTCTCCCTTAGAAAATCTTCAAAACGGATGGCCTGTTCTGATGGAGCAACTACAAGATCTACAAGTGTTTCAAAAAGCCGGTTTGGTGCACCTCGCCTAGCTGGAGGCGCCACTGTACCTGACTTTGCTTCAATGATGATAGCAAAATTTTCAATCAGTACAATTAAATCGTTTTCGTAGGTTTTGCCGTCGGTTGGACTTTTCCATAAGCTTCCGTCAAAAATTTGTGCTGTGGGAAAGGCACCCTTGAAAAGTTCCCGTACCTGATCTTCCAAGTATATTCCCTTTTGCTTACTGTAATAAGAGAATAAGTTCTTATCCGTCCTGATAAAATTTTCAAGCAGGTCTACACCTAAGTGGGAGAACATAAAACCAATTGCGGAGAAGTATGCTGAATCTTCAAGCTGTATAAATGGCTTATCGTGAACAGGGTTGTTCAGGAAGATGTGGTCTGTATCGGTGTCTTTTAAATCACCGAATTTAAACGATAATTTGTCCAGTATCTCGGTTACCTCAATAGTGGAAGTACTAACCTCTGGTCGCACCAATGCTTTAACTTCTTCCGGATCAAAGCTGAATACTTCCGGAAGACGAAGGTCACCGTGCGCTAGAAGCGTCCATTTCAATTGTTTAAAATTGCGACCGCACATTTCCCACATCTCTTTTCTACCTTCGGCATTAACCTTCACCATATCAGGATAATTTGTTTCATGTGCATGGAATATTTCATCCATTGTTTTAGCCTGATAGACGTTCCGCATCTTTTTAATATGGTCGTTTAGTTTATCATTGGTTAGTTCTGCCAGACCAAATAAAATGTCCAGTAAGATCAGCGGGTCAAAACCTATTGCCTCTTTGAATTTGTCGCGAATACACTCCGCCAGGTCGTAGGCAACCTGCTGCATCTGTATTTCATATGCCCAGTTCCTCACTGCCAGAGTGTGCATCATCATATCCATTCTAAGGATTACCGGACTCATTTCTTCCGGGTTTTTTGCATGCTGGGTAAGGTTGAAATAACGATAAGACTGGTTTTTGTTAAAATTGGTCAGCGTATCTTTGAACGCTAAGGCATCATGGGTCAAAGGCTTTGCTGATATTGTTCTGGGTGCCTTCAGGGACAATGCCTGTAAAACTTCCACATAAAATACAGGGAAATCGACATAGCCATCAATTGCTTCCTGATCGATACCTTCAGGTTTACTGATGAAGTATAAAATGCTGTAGGCCGCAAGGTAAAGTGGATCGTATTCTGCTAAGAAATTTTGAAGTTCAATGTGGGTTCTCTCATACTCCTTCCCGGATTTTTCAGCAAACTCTTTTAGTATTCTCATCCTTTCCTCGAACGGGATGTGGGAGATATCCGGAGTACGGAATTCCCTGAAGGGTTGTTTAACGACTTCGTAAGGTTTGTAAGTTTTCTTTTTACTGGTCGGCTTGGCTGTTTTTTTTCTTTTTCTACTAACCGGCATACAATTTATTTGGTGCTATAAATATAATTAATCTGCATGACTGTATTTTAAGGTTGATAACAATGACAGGATGCTCATGTAATTAACTTCAAACTACTCTACTAGAGGTAAACTCATTTTTTAGCATATCTCTAGTAGAGATAAATGTGCTTTTTTATACACACAAAAATACCCTACTAGAGACTGCATTGCATCATATGAATTGAATTTTTTTGTACACAGATGGAGCTGTTATCGGTCAAATTTCACGCTCTAAGCTATTTTTTGTCCTTTTTCTTTTTCCAGGTTCGTTTATATTTTAATACGAAATCTCTACTAAGGGGTTCTTGAGTAACCAATTCACTAATTCTTGCAATATTCTTCAAATCATCTATGAATTTTTTTGAGTTTAGTTCGAAAGGGAGCACGGAAAGCCTTAGAGAAATCTAAGGCTTTTTTGCGTTTAATATAATTCTAATCTCTATCTAGGCCGTCGGTGTATCCCATAGATTTGAGTCTTTCCTTTATAATTTTGTCTATTTTAGCTTTAGTGGTATAAAAGGCAAGAATTTTCAGTGAATTCGGCCGGGGAAGCAATTTTTCTATACCTGTAAGTGGTTTTCTGAAACTTAATAATGGCATTAGTGATTCTAAAGTTTTTTCGGAACAAGCTGATAATTTCTTTGAAAACTTTTCGGGTTCATATCTACAAATTCGTAAGATTCGAATGAGGAAATTTTGTCACTGAATGCCTCTAAAGCCTCTTCCTGGCTCCATTCTTTCGGATACTGGAAGCCATCAAAGACAACATTGCGTACCACGATTTTAAAATCGTGGTTGAATTCTTCTTCTCCTGCATAGGTCAGGGCAATTTTTCCGGTCCATTCCAGATCCATTCCATCTATAGTTTTACTAAAAGCCAAGCGATGCCCTGCGCATGTGTCGTGCCCCAACAGATAGATGGAAAAAGCAAGATTATCATAGTCATCTTCACTTTGTAATGGCAGAGGGTTGGCTACAAGGCCTTTATCTATTAACTCCTGGAAACTGAATGGGGCATTGGTCGTGTCAACTAGGATACCTTGATTATCTCCCCAGTAAGTAGAAGATAAGGTACAAGCCTGATAATTCGGCATTGCTCAATACGGGCTAGGTTGAGACTGACATACTAAATAGTTACAGAACCATTTTAAACGGATACAACTAAATTAACCAAAAGTCTGGTAAAGGAAGCCTTTGCCAGGCGTCTTTTTATTTATTCATTAACAAGGAGGGATTTTTTTTGCATAGCTGTAATTATATTAATAAATTACCTAAAGATCCCCTAATGCAAGACTTAATGAGTAGTAAACCGACAAGCATTTCACGTAAAGAATTAGCAAAAACACAAAAAATACTGGAAGTTAGCCCGATGGGTGCTTTTCAGGCTGATACAGCAGGTAATTGTTTGTTTCTGAACCATCAATGGGAAAATATATCAGGAATAGGTGTTGAGCAGTCGCTTGGCAAAGGTTGGATGAGGATCGTTTATGAGGAAGATATCGTTCATATCAACAATCTGATTCAGAACGTAATGGCAGAAGGAAAAGAAATATTCGATTTTGTTTATCGGATTCATCATCCCGCTAAAGGAATCCGTTGGCTAAAGGTGAATGCAAAGTTTATTTTTGACGACCATGGGGTTGTTTCTTATTATATTGGTTTTTTAGAAGATATCACTGATCGCACCCTTAGCGAACTGGCGTTTCAAGAAATAAAAACAAGCCTGGAACGCAGCAACCTGATTCTGGATGTAAGCCAGGAACTTAGTACAACGGGTGGCTGGGAATTTAATTTACTGACAGGAGAGGTGTTCTGGACAAAGCAGGTTTATGAAATCAATGGCGTTAATGCACAGGATTTTGTTCCTACGTTTGAAGCTGTACTTTCGCTTTACGAAGAAGGTTATGCCCAGATGATGGAAGCACATGTAAAAGATGCGATTGAAAAGCAAATACCATATGATCTTGAACTCAGGCTATGCACCCCTGCTGGCGTAAGAAAATGGGTTAGGGCCGTTGGCATGCCCATTGTAGCAGACAATAAGGTGGTGGTGCTGAGAGGAGCCATTACGGATATTACCCAAAAGAAGGAAATTGAACTGGAACTGCTGCGCGCAAGGGATATTGCTGAACATTCGGCAAAGGTAAAAACGGATTTTCTTTCGGTAATGAGCCATGAGATCCGCACTCCCTTAAATGGAATTATTGGCATTGCCAATTTGCTAAAACTTAAGCATACGATGGATCAGGAAGAGTATGTGCGTAGCCTGATCTTTTCTGCCGACCACTTGTTGCAGCTCATTAACGATATCCTGGACCTTACCAAAATAGAAAGTGATAAGCTGGAACTGGTTTTGGCAGAAGTGAATATTTTTGAATTGGTAAGGAATATCAAAAATCAGTTTAAGTCGCTGGCCGAGGCTAAAGGGATCATGGTGAAGAGCTTTATTGACGATGATATTCCTCAAAGACTAATTGCAGATCCGGTAAGACTTGGGCAAATATTGAACAATCTGGTAAGCAATGCCATTAAATTTACGGAAAGGGGGGAGGTAACTATTACTTTACGTCTTGTTGCATTGACAGAGAGCAAAGCCAAGGTGCACTTTTCTGTAAAGGATACAGGAATCGGTATTCCTGAGGAATTACATGAAACCGTTTTTGAAAGTTTTAAACAAGTACAACAGTCCGCTCACCGTAAACATACAGGAACAGGTTTAGGTTTGGCTATCACCCAGAAATTGGTGGAACTACACGAAGGACGTATATTGCTTAAAAGTACAGCGAAAGAAGGGGCGGAATTTTATTTTGAACTGAATTTTGACTTGGCTACCGACAACAATTCGCCAGGGGCTTTCAGGCCAGGGCCTGAAATTACGGTATACGAAGGCAGACTAAATGGCTTACGCATTTTATTTGTAGAAGACAACCCTATTAATGTGATGGTGGCCAGAAAACAGATGGAATACTTCGGTTGTACACCAGACTGCGCTTATAATGGAAAAGAAGCCCTTGCGTTGCTGACAGCTAACAACTATGATGTAGCTTTGCTGGACCTCCATATGCCCGAAATTGACGGTTACGCTTTGGCGGATCTTATACAGCAGCAGTACCCGGGAATACATATCGTTATTTTTACTGCCGATATTATGACCGAGGTCAAATTGAAACTCGCTAAAATGCATATTTTTGACATTCTGAATAAACCTTTTTCGCCCGAAAGAATGTTTGAAGTATTATATAACGTAGCTGGGAATCGGGGTATTATAAATGGAGGATGACTAGGATGATTATTCCTTGTTTTTCGAACCTACTCTGACTATTGATAGATTATAATATAAGATCACAGGATCTAATTGCTGTGAATCTTATTTGCCTGAGCAACGTGCCGTTCAATATGATACACCATAAATCTTAGGATATCTCCAAGTCTCAACTTAATGAATCTACTAATTGAGATGGGTGTTTTGGCTTTAGTTATATCCACGTATCTTGCTTGTTCAAGCAATGATTTTAATCGTTCCTGTTGTTTTAAAAAACGATCAATGGTTGTTATGGTCAATTGTTTTTCAAAAGGATCCATGGTTTTTGCAGTAGACATTTTTTTTATCTTAGCTTGCTTGAGCTTTACCAGATTGACAAAATAATTCCCAAGGATACCGCTCTTAAAAACACAGGAATTGTGAATGGTCTTCTGAGACAGAATCGCCTTTTCAATGGCAGGAAGGTAGAAGCTTCCGTAGAGGTTTAAATGCTCAATGCATTCCAGAATACTCCATTCATTTGGGGCATTCCTTTCGCTCAACTTCAAAAGTTCGAACTGTTTTAACTTTTGAACTGCTTGGGTAGAGTTTTTAGTGGTAACTAAAAGATCATCTATCAGTTGATTGCTTGTCATCTTTGCCATTGTTATTAATTTATACAAAAATGAAAAGAAAGAAATTACTGCCGCTTGATTGAAATCAAGAATTTCGAATACGACTCAAAGTCTCAGGAGTCATCCTAAGGTAAGAAGCGATGTATTTCAATGGGATCTGCTGAAATAAATCAGGACTTCTTTGTAAGACACGATTTAAACGTTCGGTTGGAGAGACCGTTAACAAATCAATTTCTCTTTCAATTTGTTGGGTAATTACTGTTTCCAATAAACACTTATATCCGGTCAAGCTATAAATATCTTTATTGGCAATCTCTGAGACTCTTTGTTTAGAGATAACTCTCAGCGTTGTTTTTCTGAGCGCTTCTATATAAAATTCTGACGGACCTTCTCGGAAATAGGAAGACAAAGAATTAATTATCGAGTTCTCAAAACCAAAGCGGATGCTTTGCTCTTCATATTCTGATAAGAGAAAAACCCGAATGGCACCTGATTCAATAAAGTAAAGGTTTTTTTCTACTTCTCCTTCTCTCAGAATAAATTCGCCCTTGGAAAAAGTTTGTCTGATTCCTTCTGCCTTCAGGGAGTTAACCAGATCATGGGTAAAGGATTGTTCTTCAGTCATGAGCGAATTCATTTTTGCAAAAATAATAGATTTGGTTATCAGATTCCATATTGCCGATTATGAAATATTTTCACATTAAATATAATCTGTTGAGAAAACAAATCTCAATTAGGTGATATTTGTTTTTTATCTTTCATTGAATTAAATAGAACGGTTAAATCTTATATGATAATAAAGCAAAGGTTAAATAGAATTAGCATAGTACTGGATGAATTCAATTTCTCACAAAAAGACTTGGCAATATTTCTACAAGTCAGTAATAATACTGTTAGCAGGTGGTGTAGAAATATTAATCAACCTGATTTGGTAAAAGTTTACGAAATAGCGCGGTTTTTCAGAATTGACATGATACGTTTGATTGAGCCCACATCATGGGAGAATGAAAAGGGATCACCTGCCTATAAATTGTACCTTGAAGAGAAAATTAGAATGATGCAAGCTCAAAAAAAATCTGTTAAAAAAGTAAATAAATTAGTCTTGGACTAAATAGATTTCAATTCTTTCTATTCCTAATAAGCTAGCGATACGGTGTAAAAGTAATACAGATTATTTTGCCCGTAAGATACCACAGGATAACTATCTTATTTGCATAATACACACAATATTTCTGAAAAATAAATCACTACATCTTCATGTAGTTGCAAGCTATATAGATTGAATAATACACATTAAATATTTATTAATACACATTTCGTGTGTATTAATAAATATTTAATGTGTATTATTTTTTTTATATGGAGGTATTGCGATTAGGTAGTTTTGCACAACAAAGTTAACACGCAAAATGATTAAATCGCTCAGTACAACACACACAACTCTAAAAAAGCTATATCCTGTAGCAGATAAAATTAAGCTCTTTCAAAAGTCTTTAAACCTGTATTTACCTATGGAAGTAAATCCTGTCCGTAGAGTTTCAATTTTACGATTAAGCTAAATAAGGAAAAAATATTTGACCACTGGCTGTATTTAGAATCTGATCTCTTTTGGCTAACTCATTAAAAAAGATAAGGGGAGACCAAGAGTTTAAGGAATATATAAAAAATCTATTCCTGATTGAAGTTTGAAATCATCTACCTATGAAAAACATCACTCACTTTTTTAAAGCCTACAGGATAACATTCAAGACAAAATTATAACATGGTAACATTCTACTAAATCATCACATGAGACACTCTACTAAATTCTATTATGTTAGTTACCTATTGATCTGCTTCCTCTTCATAGCTCAATTCAGCTACGCTGACGGTTCAAAGGACCTTTATCCTAGCGGAAAAACAGGAAGACGGGCTTATTTACGAGCTTATACAACTCCCACTCCTAATTGGCCCTTTGCCAACGATGGAACTCATTTTGTTTATGCTAAAGTTGGGGAAGTCATTACATTAGCCTCCAGTGCACAAAGTACAGGGGGGAATTCTCGGATTCGATTATTTGCCCCTTCTGGAACTCAGGTGATAGACAACACGACAGATGGTCAGATCGCTAACCGGACAGCAGAACTGGCTGGCCCCAGATTTTTTGGGCAGGCTGCCGGAGGAAATCGATATTTACCAATATATCATACGGTTACCACTGAAGGGATTTATCGGGTAGAATTTGTGGCAAGAGGAACTGGGGATCCTGGAACCTCTTATAATGCTGATGCAAACTGGACAGAAGCAAATGATGCTGGTATTCGCGCTTGGGATGTGTCTGTAATTAATACTACAAATGATGGTTTTATTTCCGGAAGAACTTATGTGAATGTATTAAACCTGACCAATGGACTTACTTCCCCAAATACCACTGGCTTTGAGGGTATACTACATATTTTAACAAAGGATGGATATACTTACCGTGTAAACAATAATGGCAACAATGGTCTGTATTTCACTTTTTTGGTGAATAACAATGGTTTTTTAAATCAGAGTACACAAGAACCTATTTATAAAAGTTTAAATACCACAACGGGTTTAAGTGGACAAATTCATGATCCTAATACTGCTGATAATTCGAAACAGATCACCCAAAAATTGTTTTATGCATTACCGGCAAATGATTTACCTACAACTGGGAGTGGAGCAGTACCCGGTGGTAACACATGGCTGAAGAATGCAATAGTTTTACCTGAGGTAACTGATGTAAAGCTAGTGGGGGTGGATGGAACGGTAGGACAAGTGAGTAACAGGGGTGGGTATATAAGATTCACCGCAGGAACACAAGGTAATGTTGCAATTTTAATAGAAAGTACCGAGAGCCCTGTAGCATTTGCTCCCCGTACAATTACCGGGTTTGCTACCTCAGGTGTTAATAATGTTTTGTGGGATGGAAAAGATGGTACGGGCACTCCAATGCCCGCAGGAAATGTTCCGGCTAAAGTCACAATATCTTTGCAAGGTGCTGAAGTCCATTTTCCATTTTTTGATATGGAATATAATAGCTTAGGAACCATAATTGAACTTTTGGACCATAATAACCTTAATAATGTGGTTTCAGATCTCGTATATTGGAACGATACAGGTATTTCTCCTCCAACCAGCGGAAGCAGTCCTAGTCCAATTAATAACAGTCAGTTGGCACCGAGTAATAGCACGGGTATTTCTAGTAACAGCAATGGACATAAATGGGGTGTAGGTGGTAGCGGAACTGGAGGTCTGTTCGGTGATAACAGATCCATTGACACATGGACTTTTATTAAGGGAGCTAATGCGGAAATCGTATCTACTCTAGTTGTAAAAATTGCAGATCTGAAAATATCGGAAATCACTCCCAATAAAACTGCCATTGTTCCCGGTGATAATGTAACTTATACTGTAAAAGTTAAAAATGATGGGCCAAGTAATGTAGAGGGTGCTCCGTTTACTTTTGTAATACCAACAGGTTTCAATCCGCAATCATTTACATTTTCGGGAAATGGTTGTGGCACAGAAGCACTAGCACTTAGTTATGACGCTGCGACCAGAACATATTCATCTCGTTTAGATCTCCCTAATGGTTGTGAGATCACCTATAACGTTACCGTATCAGTAACCAATACTACCGTTGCTGGGAATCAACAGGTAACAGCTACTATATTGCGCCCTAATGATGTAACGGATCCTGATGCGACAAGTAACATAACACCTATTGTACCACCAACTGACCCATATGTAGAATGTGCCAACAATGGTTTAGGCGTAGCCTGTAATAATATTTTGAATAATACCGATGTCGTATTTACTAATATTCCATCATCGCCTGGTATGCGTTTAACCAAAACCGGTACTTATGCAGATAGCAACGGTGATGGAAAAGTAAACGTTGGTGATAAGATCAACTATACTTTTAAGGTAGAGAATACGGGTAATGTGAGTCTATCTGATATCAGTATCAGCGATCCAAAGGTGACGGTGAGCGGTGGGCCAATATCTCTTGCGCCAAACGCGGTTGACAATACGAGCTTTACCGCAGTTTATACTTTAACCCAAGCGGATGTAGATAAAGGTGGGGTGTATAACCTGGCTACTGCCACTGGTAAAGACCCTTCGAACAATCCAGTAACTGACGAGTCGGAGAGTGGTAACGCTGCGGGTGGTACTCCTGGTATGCCTCCGGTAGACCCTGCTTGTCCGGCCTGTACGATTACGGCATTGCCATCATCGCCTGGTATGCGTCTGACCAAAACCGGTACTTATGCAGATAGCAACGGTGACGGAAAAGTAAACGTTGGTGATAAGATCAAC
>NZ_FNEX01000010.1 GCF_900100435.1 Pedobacter sp. ok626
CCACAGGGAGCAACTGGTGCTACCGGTGCTGCTGGTACTAACGGAACCAATGGGACGAACGGTAAATCGATGCTAAGTGGAACGACAGTTCCTGGAGCTGGTACAGGTGTTGATGGCGATACGTATGTAGATACGACAACTGGTCTAACCTATATCAAAACAGGTGGTACATGGACAGCAGACGGTGGAACATTAAAAGGTCCTGAAGGTGCTCAAGGTATCCAAGGTATTCAAGGTCCAAAAGGAGATACGGGTACTACTGCAGCAGTAACTGCCGATAATGGTTTAACTAAAACGGCTGACAATATTCAATTAGGTGGTCCATTAACTCAGGCTACTACAATTGCAACAAATCCTTCGGGAACAACATATCCATTAAACATTACAGGTTTGCCAACAGGAGTAGCGACTGATAATATTGTAGTATCAAGTACTGGCGGACAATTAAAAACGGTGGCCTCATCTGCCTTAGCTATTGAGCCGTGGAATGTACAAAATACATCAAACAAAGCAACTTTAAATACAGATAATATTTATCAGACAGGTAGTGTGGCAGTAGGCGATTTCAGTACTGCAGCTTCAACCAAAAAAATGGAGGTAAAAGGTGATTTTAAATCAGAGGTGATATCTGGTAACACTTCGTTTGGAACCGAAGTTGCTAGCCCCAGTAATCCACTGGGGGCCATGCATTACTGGCAAAATACAAACGGAGATTTTAGAACATCAACTGCCAATTCAACTTCTGCAGCATTATTAGCTAAAACTGGTACTACAACCAATACCATAAGTGCAGAAGAAACTCAAGCCGCATTATCTTCACAGAATGGTACCAACTCGTTATCGGGTATAAGATCAACTAACACAGGTAACTTTTTTATGGAAAGTTATAATGTTACTGGCAATTTTGGTTCAACTATATCATTACAAAATGATGGTATGCGCTTAAGACATACCAATACCAATGGAGCAGCCGATCCGTTCCCGCTTAATAATAGTTCGGAGATTTTCGTTCAAAAAACAAATGGGGTACGCTTTAATTTTAGAGATGCGAGCGCTGTTCAAACTGGAGAGTATTGGTTTCCAACAACCAGTGGTACCGATGGTCAGATCATGACCCAAACTGCATCGGGAAAAATTGTGTGGACAAGCCCTTCTGCCCTTTCGGTAACCGAAGTTGATGGAGTTATTGGTAACGAAGTAACTAATGCCACTACAAATGGCGGCTTAACACGTGCCGGTGCCGGAACAAATGTTAGTCCTTACACATTGGGCTTAACGCCTGGATCAGCGACAGGAAATGTAATGACTTGGAATGGCACTGCTTGGAACCCGGCGGCTCCTGTTAATATTTACAATGCAAACGGTTCACTAACAAGTAACAGAGTAGCAAATTTAGCTGGAAACAGCCTTAGGTTTACTTCACCAGAAAGAGATATTTATTTTGATAATAATGGTCGTATTGGCACTGAGGCAAAAGGTACTTGGGATGCAGATATATATGCGAGTTCAGGTACTGGAGCTACTTATAACCGTTTTGATATTCAGTCTTTTCCAAGTGGTGAGGTTAATTTAACAGCAACAGGGGCTGTTGGGCAATTGGCGATAGCTACCCATCTGACAACACTTCCATCACCGATAACATTTTCAACAAGTCCAGGTGGTGTTTCGGGAGTAGAAAGAATGCGTATTACGGGAACAGGAAATGTTGGTGTGAATACCGCATCACCAACTGAAAAATTAGACAATGATGGAATTACGAGATTAAGAATCCTTCCGCTAAATGGTGCTACTAATGCTATTAATACCACAGTTGATGGAGATGAGTCCTCAAGTCAGGATCAAACCTTTACAGCAACTAGAACTGTAGTGGCAGATGCTAATGGTGTATTGGGTACGGTGGCAGGTCTACCTGCAACCCCTGTAAATATTTATAGTGCTGATGGTGCCTTAGCAGGGCCAAGAACGGTAACAACAGGTAGTAACTTCCTAAGATTTACAGGTAACAGTAATACAGTTGGTATAAGTAACTCGGGTACACAAGGAAGGTTAAGTGCAACAGGGAGCAGTAGGGGGTCTATCGGTATTGATGGTGGTTCGGGCGCATCAAATAGCTCACTCGAGTTGTATGCAGATGCGAGCAATTTTGCTCAAATCAATGCTGCTGGAACGGGATCAACAGGGTTATCTATGGGGACAACCACTGCTACACCTCTTATATTTAAAACAAGTGGATCAAATAGAATGCGGATAACGCCAACTGGAGAGTTAGCGATAGGAGCGACAACAGCACCTTCGTTTGTAGTAGGCGGCACAACTATTCAACCTCTATTGCATGTAGCTGGAGATATCTCTACAACGGGTAAAATCTGGACGACGAATAGTGTTTATGCCGATTATGTATTTGAAGATTATTTCAACGGATTTTCAAAAATTTATAAAGACTACAAATTCAAATCTTTAAAAGAGGTTGCCGAGTTTATCAAAGCTAATAAGCACTTACCAGGAATAACGCCAATTTCGGAAATCACCGTAGGGAAAAATGGCTATACTATAGATCTGACCCAACTTTCTATGCAACAATTAGAAAAACTAGAAGAATTGTATCTGCATGTAATTGAAATGAACGATGCATTAGGTCAGAAAGATAAGGAAATCAAAGCGCTTCAAAATAAAACTGATGAATTAGAAGAACGATTAAAAAAGTTAGAAAGTTTACTAATTAAAAAATAAGTTAAATCAATTGAGGAAGGTCATTTTAGACTAGTTCCTGTGATCTAATATCCACATCTAATTTAATATTCCCTTCCTAAATTTTTAGAAAGGGAATATTTAAAGTACAAATTATGAGAAGCTTAGTTTCATTAATATTTACTCCCCCATTAAACTTGCTGCTAAACAAGCGAAAGATAATGCTATGCCTACTTCTGTTTACTGGCTTGTTTGCTCATGCGCAAAATAATATAGGTAATCCAGATTTTGAAATTAACAGTTCGGCTCCAACTACTTATGCTCAGACAGATAGGGCAATGGGTTGGATTAATCCGATGAGTCTCTCTGATAAAATAGCGCCAATAAGTGGTGCAGGCAATGTTTATTTAGGGGTATCGGCAGTGCCATTTGATTGCAATTCGCAGATGTATTTATTACAAAATACCAGTACCGGGCTGTATAATGTGGTCACATCCACAAACCCTTTTACTTTCCCTATCATAGGTTCCCCAGCAGGATATCAATACAACGCCTCTGGTTTTAATCCAAGCGATGGTTATATCTATGCGATGAAGACTTTTAGCAACAACCTTCTTAAAATTGATCCTTTGGGTGCAATTACAGATATGGGAGCAATTACAGGTCTGCCTGCTGTAACAGGAACGACTAACTATAATAGTGGGGAGATAGATAACCTTGGAAACTACTATATTAAACCCGTAGGTTCTAATTCCAGCTTATATAAGGTAAATATCAGTACACAGACAGCCACGGAAATCGTACTAAATCAACCTACGAATCCATCTGATTTGGCATATAGTGTACCTACAGGACTATTATATGGTGTAGGAACCGATGGTAGGTTGTTTTCTATTAACCCTGCAAATGGAAATGTTACTTTTATAGGGACTTCTCCTGGAACAGCCACTTTCGGTGCGCTCTTTGGATCAAGCACTGGTGAAATTTACGGTATCAATAATGCTGGAGATTTTTTTCAATTTAATTTAACAACGGGAGCCAGGACAATTATTTCAAGTGCCCCAGCAAGTGGTAATAACGATGGAGCCCACTGTGTTACTGCTCCCATTACTTTTAGTGCTGATCTTTCTGTTACCCAAACAGATAATTCTACTACTTACACACCGGGAACAAATAAGGTGTATACGGTAGTTGTTACAAATAACGGCCCTTTTGGAGTGCTTAATGCAAATGTTTTAGATTATGTGCCGGCAGGTATCCCTAATGCAAATGTTAGCTACACAGCAGTTGCTTCTGCAGGTAGCTCTACAGCAGTTATTGGTACTCAAATTGGAGCAATTAATGATTTGATATCCTTACCGGTAAATGGAACGGTAACCTATACCATTACGGTTGCAGTTCCTGCATTGTTTTCTGGAAACCTAGTTAGCACTGTGAGCGTCAGCCCCCCAGCTAACATTACAGATGCCAACTTAACCAATAACCAGGCAACAGATACCAATATTAATGCTTGTACACAACCTGGAGCTTTCGATCAAGCTGGCCAAGTTAGCACCACAGGAGTTTCTAGTCTAGCAGGTTTTACAGGCGGTGCCACAGGCTGGCCTGCTAATGTACCTAACGGGCATGTGGTTATCGAATCGAAAAATAAAGGTTTTGTAATAACAAGGGTAAGTTCATCAGCAGCAATAGTAAACCCAGTAGAAGGCATGTTGATCTACGATATTGCCGACGCCTGCGTTAAGCTGTATAACGGTACGGTTTGGAATTGTCTGGCTAAAGATTGTTTGTAAAATATAAATCTGAAAAAGATGAAAAGATTTTTAATAATAATGATAATAAGTTTGGGAGCTTTTGCAAGTGCAAGTGCCCAAACAGCTATAGGTAAAAACACAGCAGATGGCTCTTCGGTTTTAGATTTTGCTGCAGGTACAACCAAAGGAATTATTTTACCCGCAGTAGAAACCTTACCGGCCACACCTGCCAATGGTACTTTTTTATTTGATAAGGTTGCCAAAATAGTAAAAATGTACCAAAATGGAGCTTGGGTAAACCTTTCTGGTGTGGGGGATATTGCCGGGGCAGTGCCCATTGCGCCATATAGTGGTACTGTTGATAATGGTAAGCAAACGGTAATTGGATCAAGATCAACAACTGTAGATGGTGTGTTGGTGCTGGAATCTACAGACAAAGCTCTGGTGTTGCCCAAAATTTCCAATCCACATCTAAATGTGAAAAGTCCTTACCCAGGTATGATGTGCTACGATACAAATAGAAAGGCGCTTGCTGTTTTTGATGGAAATGTATGGAACTACTGGAAATGATGATACTATCTTTTTTTTAAGGAGGCAAGCTATGAAAGGAAATTTACTGTTATCCAGTTCAACTTTTATTTTAATATTATTAATCTTTTTCCAAACCAGCAATGCCCAAACTGGATCTGGAAGTATGACTGTTGATAACTCGATTATGACAGTTTCTGCCGGAACTACAGAGCAGCGTTTCAGTGAAGGTACTTATTTTGGTCCTAACGCTGTCTGGCAAATTGATGGTATACTAGAGATTTACAGCAAGAATATTTGGATTGCACCAGGGGCCACTTTTAATGGCTCTGGTAAGATTGTAATTTACAATCCCGGTAATAATCCATTTTATACTTCAATGGCATCGGGACCAAGTCATATCGACGGAAACAATGCTGGTTTTATAAACCTTTTGCTTGAGCACCGTAATTCTAATAATATCAAATTGGATGACGTTAGTGACCCAGGTTTTGGAACTACTAATCCGAGTGGAGCCTTATCGGCTGGCTTAAATATTGGAGGGACTTTGGATCTCGCGGTAAATGATGCCGACGTAATTTTAAATGGTCAGAATTTAGCTTTCAATAATAGCGGAAAAATCACCAACTACAGTAAAGACCGTATGGTTGTTACCGGCAATAGTATTGTTGGCCATATGATCAAAGAATATAATGGTAAAGATTCATTTGTTTTCCCAGTGGGCATTTCTGAAGGCGATTATACACCAGCAACATTAATCCCGCAAAATGCAAGTAAGTTATATGTAAGTGTACAAGATTATATTCGTGCAGGTAAAGCCATTAAAAATTTGTCAACGGGTATGGATAGGGTGTGGCACATTTATGGTTCCGGAGCAACAACAGTATCTATGACCTTGCAACATAATCCCTTTACTAATGGTAATCTTTTTAAAGACGAAAATGCTGCAATTTCCCGTTATGTTACTACAGATAAGTGGGATTTCTTAAAAGGTTCCAACCCATTCCCAGGGGTGCATACCCGAAACAATGTAGAGATTTCTACTGATTTTGCGGCTAATGGAAGTTTCTTTACCAAGCTGGCGGCTTCAGGTGGATCATTATTTGTTCCAAACCTTTTCACGCCTAATGGAGACAGGAACAATGATACTTTCGAAATACGAGGCTTGGAATTGTTTGCCCAGAACGATCTGATTATTGTAAATCGTTGGGGCAACCAGGTTTATAAATCTGATAATTATCGAAATGATTGGACTGGAGAAGGATTGAACGAAGGTACCTACTATTATATTCTTCGTGTGAAAGAGGGTACTGGAAGTGATTGGCAAATATTTAAAGGGTATATCACCTTAATCAGGGCTTTTAAAAATTAGTTTCAAGTGGGTGAAAAATCGCCCTGTTGAAACTATGGGAGACTATTGTTGAACGATCACAATTGAAAAAAATGAAAAGAATATTACAGATATTTAGTGTGCTACTTTTATTCTCCAATTTGGTTAAAGGACAGCAGGACGCGCAGTTCAGCCAGTATATGTTCAATGGAATTTATATTAATCCAGCTTATGCCGGCTACAGGGAGCAATTAAACGTTCATGCATTTTACCGAAATCAATGGACTGGTATCGCCGGATCTCCTAAAACCATGTCGTTGGCGGTTGATGCTATTGCTAATGATGGAAATGTTGGACTTGCACTACAGATTTCAAGCGACCGTTTAGGTGCTCAGCGCAATGAATCCGTGTTTGGTAATTACGCCTATAGAATACGCATGAATAATGATGGCTCTGCAAGATTGGCGTTTGGCCTTGGTATCGGTGCGCTTCAATTAGGGATTGATGGAGCCAAATTAAACCCTAACGATCCTGAGGTATATCAGCCAATAGGAGTTCAAAGTACGATTTTGCCCGACGCAAGAGCAGGTGTGTATTTTTCGAATGATCGTTTTTATGCAGGAGTATCTGTAGATAATCTGATCTCTCAATATATTGACATTGAGCGCTACGCGTTTATCCCACAGCCAAAGCCACATTATTATTTGACTGCAGGTGTACTGTTGCCGTTAAACGAGGGGGTGCTATTAAAGCCATCCTTTCTGCTAAAGGATGATAGGGGAGGTCCAACCAGTTTGGATTTAAATGCGTTTGTGATTTTAGAAAATAAGTTTTGGGTCGGGGGTTCATATCGTACGGGTGTGAAGTTGTACAATAAAGATTATCTGCAAAATAATTTGAGCCAGTTGAATTCAGCGGTAGCAGCGGTACAATTTTTACCTACGGAAAACTTTAGAATAGGTTATGCATATGATTTTTCTATTGGTCCACTTCAAGGTTATAGTTCAGGTACTCATGAAATCTCTATAAGCTATTTCTTCAATAAAAGATATACAAGAATGCGTACGCCGAGATATTTTTAATTTCGACGTAACGCTAAATGTAATTTAAATCCCTGAAGAGGAAAATAAAGAATATGAAAAAAAATATTTACAGATTAATTCTTGCTATTACCGTATTGTTCACCTATCAAACTAAGGTATTAGCTCAATATGCACTGGTTGAGGCTGATAAAGAATATGAACTTTACAACTTCAATAAAGCGATTGATTTATATGAACAGGCTTATAAAAAGAAACCAACCTTACATGCGGCTGAAAGACTGGCACAGGCATATAGCTATCAGAGCAATTATAAACAAGCTGAAAGCTGGTATGCAATCGCCGCTGGTATGTCGACCACCAATCCGGAAAATGTGCTCCATTACGCCAAAGCATTACAGCAAAATTCAAAATATGCTGAAGCAAAAGCGCAATATCAGAAGTATGGTGAATTAAATAAGAATGTTGATCCAAAAAAACAAAATCTTTGGTTGTTGAGCTGCGATTCAGCTGGATTTTGGATGAAAAAACCTACAACAGTGGCCATCTCCAATGAAAAAATACTCAATACTCCCCAGTCAGACTGGGGGGCTACAGTGTATGGGAACAGTATTGTTTTTTCTTCAGATCGTGGAAATACATCAGCCGATAAATTATCGGGGAATAGACCGTTCTTAAAGTTCGATGGAGGTAAGCGGCCCGACCGAACTGTTTATGGCTGGACAGGAAACCATTATTTAAGACTGTATCGAAAAGATGAAAATCAGGATAGCATTTTTAATTTCAATTTAAATGCAAATACAGATTATCATGTCGGACCAGCTAGTTTTAGTAAAGATGGGAATGAGGTTTTTTTTACCTTAAGTAAGATACCTAAAAAGCCAGTTTATGTTAAAGGGAAATTGGCTACCGTTAACGTAGAGATTTATTCGAGTAAAAAAGATGCGGATGGCAAATGGACAAGTCCTGTTTCTTTTAAATATAACAAAGTAGATGATTACTCGGTGGGGGATCCATTTATTACTTCAGATGGAAATAGTCTTTATTTTGTCTCTAACATGCCAAATGGACTTGGCGGAACCGATATTTACATATGCCAGCGCACTGATGCCGGAGATTGGGGCTTGCCTGTAAATTTAAGGGAAATTAACACCGAAGGCAATGAACGGACGCCGATATTGGATAATGAGCATAATCTTTATTTTAGTACTGATGGTCGGATAGGAATGGGAGGACTGGATGTTTTTAAGGTGAAGTTACTGACTGGAAAAATTGCCGAACCGAAAAACCTGGGTTATCCAACAAACTCTCCACAAGATGATTTTGCGTATTTGAAAACTTCGCCATTAACTGGATATTTTACCTCAAATAGAACAGACGGACTTGGCAGCGACGATATCTATAGTTTTACAGAGCAGCAGATCTTTGCGCTCAAATTGATCGGTGTTGTATTTGATAGAGATAATAACCGGCCACTAGCAAATGCTATAGTTGCCCTTTCTAAAATTAATGGTCAAACGATGAAAGTCCAAACTGATGAAACTGGTAGTTTCAGTTTTAATCTGGATAAGGAATCTGATTACAACCTGACAGGAGAAAAAAGTAATTACCGAGCCGATGTTGCATCACTTACAACAAATAATTTAACGGCCTCTGCTGAGATTAGAAAGGATCTTTATTTAAAGAAAATTGAATTGGAAAAGGCAATTAAGATCGAGAATATTTACTATGATTTTGATAAATCGAATATCCGGCCAGATGCTGCGGTTGAACTGGATAAGCTTGTTAAGATTATGAAAGACAACCCAACGATCTGGATTGAACTTGGATCGCATACTGACAGTAGGGGTAATGATCAATATAATCAGTGGTTGTCTCAGCGGAGGGCAAATTCAGCAGTTCAATATATCATTGATCATGGAATCGGCAAAAATAGAATAACAGCAAAAGGTTATGGCGAAAGCAAGTTGTTGAATAAGTGCTCAAACGGAGTGAAATGTTCAGAGGCGGATCATCAGTTGAACAGAAGAACAGAGTTTAAAATAGTTAAACAATAAACAAAGAAGTGGTTGGCATCTCAGACAGGTATTTCGAAAAAAGATATTTTTAGTTTTTCTGCATGCCCTTTAACGAGCTTTCAAAGTTGAAACCTATCGGAGAGATAAATATGAAAAATAAGTTAACAAATAAATTTAATGCTTCTGAAATAGAAACCGATCGTTTGCTTGCCTTTGTTGATATCATTGTTGCAATTAACTATTATGGCATAACTGAACTGTTGGATACGATTGGGGAAGAAAGGCTGAGGGCTCATCTCGAATTGGATAAATTCCAGCAAATTGATCCATCGACATTGCTTCATAACCCATCCTGACAAAGACCTCATTTCTATAATTATTTTCTGTCATTGGCTTACTGGGGCAGACAAATCAAAACTAAAAAAATAGAAACTAAAATTAACCCAAAAAAGGAATACTTTGGTTATTATTGCTTTCAAACTTTATTATTTCTTCACATTCTTTCGGGTATACAAATTCCTCTACTGAATTTGAATCGGAAATTGCTTGGATTTCATTGCAAGTAATAGCTTCCAAATTATTATGATCCAAATTGAAAATAAACTTCACAGCATCTGCGAAATGAATGTGAAAGTTCTTATCATCGCAAAGCATCCGTTTTGTCAGTTAAGAGATCGATTATTTTTCTTTTGTATGTAGTCTCAAATTATTGATAGGTTAAAGAGCTATTTGAGAATTTGTGCATAGTGAAAGTGGAAAATTGACAGCACGCCATTTTGATTTTTTTACTAATTTTTTTGCCATTCATCTAGCGGTTTTAATGCAGACTTCTGAACAGAGATGCTTTTTGATCCGGGAAGTAGCACAACATTGATTGCTGTTTTGGTGTTGGCAGGTATCGTAATTTCGAACCCGATTATGGTGCTCCCTATGTTGAGGGCATCGTAGTTGTTAGGGGGATCAGTTCGCCAGGTTTGCAATTTGACGTCTGCCAGTCCGGCGAGATATATGACCATTTTCTTACCCTTATAAGAAAGCAGTGCCTGGTTGCCGTCAATGGAAGCTATTGTGGCTCGGGTAAGCATGCTCCATCTGATGGTACATGGCTGGTTTCCGGTCTCCAGTTCATCACGGATGCTCAGGTATTCTTTATTCACAATGGCGATACCCCTCTTTGCTGCCGTCAACTGGCTCTTATATACGGAACTGAGGTCCATCACACAACTCTTGAACAGGGAATCCGGAGAAGAGGAGGTGATGGGCGCATTGCCGGCTACATTTTGAAGCTTTCCATTTGCGGTGATCGTACTGTGCGCGAAATTGGAATACCGGTACACCTGCCATCTTTGGGAGTTTTGTGCCATATTCCAGATATTTAACCCTTTAGATTCTAAAGATTCGTAGCCCTGCATTCCGAAGTCTTCAGACCAGCGTACGCCTTCAGCGTCGAGCACAAAAGAGCCGATGTCCATGTGGCCGTGTGAGGCGGATGGCGTACCGCCTTTAAAGCCCAGGTAAATGGCATTCGGATCATTCCATGCTGTTCTCAGTACGGCAATACTATTTTCACCTTTGCTGAAGAGTGTGGTTGCTGAAGGTGGCTGGATCTGATCTGTACGGATGCCCTGCCCCCAAATGAGTGCGGCGGGAAGCAAGCGGTTGCCTTTGGCGTAGAAATTTAACTTGCTCAGGTTTTGCTTTTCAATATATAGTAGAGCAGGGTCTTTCAGTTTATTCGCAAACCAGAACATGGTAGGCTGAAGTGCATCCGGCCCACCGCTGTCTGAGTAATTAAAAGGCAGCCCTGAGGGCCCCATGAGGTTTTCGAAAAAAGTAGCGGTTTTTAGGAATCCGGGCCGCTGGCTCAGTCCGTAGTCGGTATCGAAGATGCTTTCAATGGCGCTGATGAGTAACACATTGAAGGATGTGCCATAACCCCAGTAGTTGTACCCTTCGGCGTAATTTCCGTCAGGAGCATAAGTCTTCATAGGGATGAGTACGCTGTTAAGCGCGCGGTTCACCAACGCGACAGACTGCTGTGGCTGGTTTTCAAATACAGCCAGGGCTCCGTAAGTCATGCCTGCGTTACATACCTGGTTCCAGTTGTTGCTACCCCTGAGCCAGCCGTTGTATTTTGGATCTAAGGAAGGACCGATGCCTTTGTCTATTATTGCCTTACTGATCAGCTGGCGCGACTTTATGCTGAGCTTGTCAAAGAGCCAGTCGTAGCCAATGGCCATTCCTATGGTCATTTCCGCAACATCGAGGAAGTGATCGGGGTTCCAGTCGGTAAAACTGGCGACTGCCAACATCTCCTCTTCACAGCGCTTAAAGTAACTTTTCTTGCCGGTCATGCGCCAGGCGTAAGCCAGATCAAATATCCTTCGGAAAGCTTCCCTTGACTGTTCTAGCAGACGACGGCCAATCAGGGTACGTTCTACCGGATTTTTAAGTAGCATCGCATCACATTCTGTGAGGATACTTTCATGGACATTGCGCCAAAGGGGATCTGCTTCAATTTCTTTTTTGATCAGGAATTCTTGACCCTTAAGCATCAGCAGTCTGGGATGGTCCCCGATTTTGGTACTGTCTATGCTGATCTGCGCGTGTAAAGCTGACCAGGTCAAGAGCATTAGCGTAAGCATTACTGGAATTCTCATATCGGTTTTGAGTAATTTGTTGATCTTAAATTTCAATTCTTAACCGGGTCCTTGTGCTCAAGGAGCAGGTTGTACCTGTTCAGTGCCTCCAGGAAATAGTAATCGGCATACACTAAAGGTACATCAATTTCAACACCATGGGGAATACTGCCAACACAATGCTCCAGGATAAAGCCTCCATTTTTGTCGGGCTCGGCCCGATAGGCTGGACTGGCTAGCGAACGCAATATGTGTGTGGCTGTATTCCTGTAGCTGTTATCTCCGCTTTTACTATAAGTGCTGAGTTCAAACAGTGCGGATGCGGTGATCGCGGCAGCAGAGGCATCCCGATACTTAACCGGTGTGGTCAACGCAGCGGATTTGATGGATGGCGTATAGCCTGTGTCATTGGCGTTGAAATCCCAGTAAGGTACTTTGTCGGAGGGAAGGTTTGAATTGTTGATGTAAAAATCAGCCATTTTCATAGCCGCATCCAAATACCGGCGATCTCCGGTTTCCCTGTAGGCCACCGTAAATCCATAGATGCCCCAGGATTGTCCACGTGCCCATACTGAGTTGTCCGCATAGCCCTGGGCTGTTTCCCGGCTGAGCACCTTGCCACTTTCCGGATCGTAACATACGACATGGTGGCAGCTGTAATCTGCCCGAAGCTGGTTTTTCAGTACATTATCCGCATGTCGTATCGCTATGTCTTTATAGGATGGGTTTCCCGTTGCTGCTGATGCGAAAAACAGGAGTTCCAGGTTCATCATGTTGTCAATGATGACCGGGAACTTATAGTTGTGCTGACCATCCCATGAGCCAAAGCCATCCCATGATTTAATACTTCCGGTTTTTTCGCTGAATCTTGTGCTCAGTGATTGAGCAGCCCTGATCAAAATCTGTTTGTATTTTTCATTTTTGGTTAGTCGGTAAGCATTGCCATAACTGCAATAGACCATGAAGCCTAAATCATGATGCTCGGTGAAATTTTGAAGTGCTTCTAGTTTTTCCGTCCATTTGACTGCCTCATTTTTGAGGGTTTCATTTTTAGTACCCTCGTAAGCATACCAAAGTGAACCGGCGAAGAAGCCGGAAGTCCACTCATATTTCCCGGTCAGCTTGAGCCGACCGTTTGGATCTGTCGTTCTTGGGAATAGGGTATCTCTTTTGTTGGCCTCAGCCAGCATGAACTTGAGCTGATGCACGGAAAAATTAAAGTTTTCGGTGACAAAGACTTTTTCTTCAGGTGCATTGATGAAAGACGCCAGTATAAGGGCTGTCAAAATGATGCCGTATGTTTTGATTCGGAATGACATAACAGGATTTTATGATTTTCTATTGCTTAAAAAATTGGATATCGTCAAAGCTGCAGTACTTGTTGTTGCCATCCGTGTAAAAGCCAATGGTGCATTGACCGTTGCTGACGTTTACATTGCTGATCTTTATTTTTTGCCAGCCCGCCGCCACCGGTATACTTGCGTTGATCTGGGCTGAACCAAAGTCTTTGGCGAACAGTTGGTTCTGTGTCATCGCGTAGGGACTGATCACCCAGGCTTGAAAAGTGTAATTCCCGTTGGGTAATCCGGTGATGGTTTGACTGGTGCTCACATTGTATGCCGCATTTTTGTAGTGTGTTAAGCGATAAGTACCCGAGTGTGCGGTTGTTTCTACATAATTCGCTTCAGCATTGGTTCCGCCGCTCGTCCAGTTTATGGGGTTCTGGGTATTTGCATTATCCACTTCAAATCCCGGATTTTTAACTAGTGAAAATGCATCTATCGCTAGGGTGGGGTTAAAGGTCGTGGAACTGAACATACTTTTGTTTACCGGCGGACGGTCATAATACTGAGGTTCCCAATAGCATACGCCGATTCCCCGATTACCTGGCAGACTACTGACCTGTGTGAGCAGTGTGCTGATCATCAAACGACAGTTCACAGGGTCTGATTGCACATATCCGCATTCGGCAATCATGATATCTTTATTATAAGTGGCGACCAGATCCTGCATATTCGCATTGGTCTGGCTCAGGATGGTTGCGAAGTTTCCGCTCCATGGATAAACCGATAAGCCAATCACATCAAAGTCGGCACCGTTAGCTACGAGTCCATTTAGGACATTTTTGCAGGAATCGTTGTCAAAACCTTTAGAAAAGTGCACCATAACTTTGATGTCCGGGTTGATGGCTTTAACTGCGTCATAACCCGCTTTATATAGACCTGCAAAATTGGCTATATTCCCGGCAGGTATCTGGCCTGTGGGCCACAGCATCCCGTTGTCTACCTCATTGCCTACTTCTACAAAAGCTGGGGTAACCCCATTAGCAATCAGTGTGTTAATGGTGGTGGTGGTATGATTGCTAACTGCTGTTTTTAACTGAGCGTAAGAATAGCTGCTCCAGGTAGCTGGTTTCGTTTGGTTCCATGGATCTGCCCAGGTATCACTGTAATGGAAGTCTACAAATACTTTCAAGCCTGCGTTCTTAGCGCGTACAGCCTTTGCCACCACATCAGCTAAACTATTGTAGGCGAATGTACCTGTGGAATTTACCCAGACCCTGATCCGTATGGTATTGAGCCCGCGTTCTTTCATGATGATGAACAGGTCTTGCTGATCTGTAGTATTGTAGAACAGCTTTCCCGCATTCTCCATGCGGGTGACGTGGCTGATGTCAGCACCCTTTACAAAATCAGCGCTGCTGGTGGATAGGAGTGCGGGTTCGCTGAACGATGTACGCATGGATTGGGTGGGGATTAATTCTTCATTGTTGTTTTTATAGCAGCTGCTCATCCAAAATAGGAGCAGGATCCCAGCTGTCGCAAAGCGTATTTTTCTGAAAATTTGTAAGCATGAGCTTTTCATAGTCGTAGTGTTTAGTTGACTGTTATTTCAATTTTCTTTGATGAGTATTTACTGGCCTCAATGCTCACACTACCTCCTGAGAATGTCGCATTGAACGTCCCCTTTTGGGGATATTTGTAGGTGTATTTGATCGTGCTTGTTTTTTGTGCGACGGATTTTACGGGCTCCCCAACATCAGGTGTTACTTTTTTGAGGTCGATAGGTCCCATGATTGCCCATGCTTCGGAACGGTTGGCTGCTGCCTGGGCAGAGGAAGCACCATTGATGGCTAAAGAAGAGGTATTGAAAGTCCAGTTAAAAATGTTTTCCATAGGATATCCCACAAAGCCAGGGCTATAGGTGGTCACCCCATAATTAGTAAAGCCGACATTCGCAAAGTTGTGGTTCGCGATCTCATAGCTTGTGCCGTCGGCCAGCAGGTTTTTCAAAGAGAACAGGTCAATAAACCACCTGTTTTGTGTGGATCCGGCCAGGCCTGTGTATTTAAACGCCAGGTACACAGGTCTGTTCTGAGCAGCGTAGTCCGTCAGATCGATATTTCCTGAAGGCACAGCAGTAGGGCCCGTTGCTAAAGTGGCGCGAGTGGTAATGTCTGTCCACCCTGCAGTGCTGATGCGCTGCAGGGTCCCGGGGATGTCGTTAAAAATTACCCCCTGGAAATCCTGCGATATCATCAGTGCCAGTGAATTGGGCTGTGTGCCCCCGGTTAATCTTGCTGTGCGAAAACTCAGCTGCGAAGTTCCTTCAGCCGAAGTTCTTTCACGGTATTCGTACCTTTTGCCGACCAGGCCGGAATAAAAGGTAATCACGTCAGGATTTCCGGTGAAACTGAAACGGACCGTATCGCCCAGGGTAATCGTATTTTTATCGGCACTAACCGTAAAATCGGCTTCAGCCTGACTAAGGTCCTTTTTGCATCCGCAGATAACAACAGTTAAAGCGGCTATGATCATTAAATATTTAGACATCATTCTTTTTTATTTTATTTACCAGCCTGGGTTTTGTGTCATTGCATTATTGATATTGATTTCCAATGCAGGGATGGGTAACAGCAGATACCTTGGAGAGGAGGATGCGGTAAGGTAGCCAAGTCCCCAGGTAATTTTGTTTGTGCCCGAGGCATTTGAATTGTTGATCTCGGTCAGCATTGATATCATGGTGGAGGTGAATGTACCCCAGCGTATCAGATCGGCTTTCCGCAAACCTTCAAAAGCAAGTTCTCGTGTTCGCTCATCCATGATGCTCTGCCTGAACTGCGGTTTTGATAAGCCTGTGGTCAAATCTGCAACTGGACTGGCCATGGATACTGGCAGTCCGTACCCTCTTCTACGGACTTGATTAACCGCATTATAAGCAAGAGAGGTTGGGCCGTTTAGCTCGTTCTCCGCCTCCGCCTGCATGAGTAATACATCTGAATATCTGATTACCGGAAAGTTGGTACCGTTGTAATATTGTTGTTTTTTAGGGGTCAGTGGTTCGAAATACCTGCGCCACTTACCCATTTCGCGGTTGATAATGTTGCTGCTGGTATAATTTGTGCGAACGGCTGTTGTGGCATTGCTTGTGCTGAAATAAAATGGGGCAATGGTCCAATCCCGCCGCTGGTCACCATTGCCGTATAAATTGTAAAGCTTGATCGTCGTGCGCATGTTTGCACCTGCGAAGCCCGTATCCAGGTTGTTACAACCCAGATTTGCCGTGCCAAGCTTGCCATTTTCAAAGTAGCTGGCATTGTTGCTATTCGTGTTAAAATCTACTTCCCAAAGGGATTCTTTGATGTCGTAAATGTCCTGTGACTGATTGATAAAGATCTGGCTGAAAGGGGAACGTGTATAGGTTGGGTTTGCAGTCGTACGCAGTTCATGTTCACCACTGCTGATCACTTTTTCCGTCCATTTGAGCACTTCAGAATAGCGGCTTTCATCCTTTAAGGGGAATCCGGCCATATAAAGGTTTACCCTTGCCAGAATTGCTGCAATGGCAGTTTTAGAAACATGACTACTGTTGCCGATGGTACTTGCCTTGTATACTTTGGCTTCCGCCGTTTCCATATCCTTGACAATTTGCGCGTATACTTCTTTGGCAGGCCTGCGGGGTATGTCAACAGAGTTGACGTTTTCAGTTGGTGTGATCTTCAGCGGCACGTCTCCATAGTTGCTGACCAGCAGAAAATGATAGTAGGCCCTCAGGAACAAGGCTTCGCCCAGAATGACCTGACGTTTGGTTTCATCCATTTTAGCATTGTTGATGTTGGCGATCAGCAGGTTTGCACGTTCAATGCCAATATAACATTGCTGCCACAGTCCGGTAATGTAAGGATTGGTGTAGTCGAACTGATAGTACATGGGTGCGGAAAAAGCATTTGAACTGTAGCCATAAAAGCCCTCGTCGGTACATAAGCCCAGTTGCTGCCAGAGTCCACTGGCATAGAGGTACTCATTTCCCAAGGGATCATAGCTGGCGGCAAGTGCCAGGTTCAGGTCACTTTCGCTGTTGTAATAATTTGCGGGTTGTATAAAATCTGTCGGATCTTTATCTAGTATTTTTTTGCACGATGAAGTGAGCACTACAGCGGCAATCAGGATGAACATTAAACGTTTCATATTCGAATGTTTCTAAAATCTCAATTAAAGGTTGATTACTGCGCCCATGGTTACGGCAAAAGGACGCGGGTAGGCTGAAAAATCCACACCGGGTGTGAGTACGGAGTTGTATATGCTCACCTCGGGGTCAATACCCGAATAGTTGGTCAGTGTATACAGGTTCTGTGCAGAGAGATATACACGACAGTTTTTGATGCGTAGTTTTTTGATCAGTCCCGCTGGCAGGCTATAACCCAGGTTAACTGTTTTTAGCCGGATGAATGAACCGTCTTCGATCACCCTTGAATTTGTCCCGGTTGGCGTGGTGGGGCCGGACCCTCCGTTTCCTCCACGTGGGATAAGCGTGTTGGTATTGGTTGGCGACCATCTGTTTTCAAAACTTGCAAACTGGTTCAGGTTGCTGCGGGCCAGGATATTTCCTTCAAAAATATATCTGTTGGCATTGATGATGTCATTGCCGTAGGACCATTGCAGAAAGACGCCCAGATCAAAGTTTTTGTATTTAAAGTTGTTATTGAATCCCCCGGTATGGATAGGCAGACCTCTGCCGATGATGGCGTAATCACTGGCATCAACCTTGAGGTCACCGTTGATGTCCTTAAACTTGATGTCTCCAGGAGTGATGCTGCTTCTTAGGTTCCCGTTGGTGGGTATATTGTCTTTAAGTATATAACCTCCGCTGCTGGTTCTGTTAAAATCATCGTATTGGTAGAGACCTTCAAAAATATAGCCGTACATGGTACCCAGCTGGTTCCCAACTTTTGAAATGTAGGCGGGTATGCTCCTGAAATAAAAGTCAAATGGCGCACTTGAGGTGATCGCATCCTGGTTTTCGGTTAAACTCAGGATTTTATTTTGATTGAAGGAGATGTTAAAATTGCTTTCCCAGCTAAAGTCCCTTTTCTTCAAGATAGTTGCATTTAATGTCAGTTCCAAACCCTGATTGCGTACGCTGCCCACATTTCTCAGTGCTTGTCCGTATCCTAAGGACAACGGGAGGTTGGCCAGGATCAGCAGATCGTTTGTGGTTTTTCGGTAGATATCCGCCGTAAAGCTGATCCTGTTTTTCAGGAAGCTGAGATCGGTACCGACATTTAGTGCAGAAGTGGTTTCCCATTTTAAGCCGCTGTTCCCCAAATTAGATGGAAAAGCACCTGGAGTCGTGACGTTACCAAAAGTATACCCTTGTGAATTGGTCGCAATTGCAATCGCAGATCGGTAGGCAAAATCACTGATCCGGTTATTACCTGTAACTCCATAACTCACACGCAATTTACCGTCTGAGAGCGGCTTGAATTTTTTCATGAAATTTTCCTCCGTAAAGCGCCAGGCAAGTGCTCCGGAAGGGAAGTAGCCCCAACGACTACCTTGAGCAAATTTTGAAGAGCCATCGGCCCTGAAGGTTAGCGTTAAAAGGTATTTGGATTTAAATTTGTAATCCGCCCTGGCCAGCCAGGATGCCAGACCCCAGGAAGAGGTAACCGCGGTTATACTTTGGGGTGTACCTTCGTTTAAACCACTCAGACCCAGTTGGGGATTCGGTAAATTGGTGCCCACACTGCCAAAAGTAGAAGTTTTGTAGCCGGACATAGCATATCCCCCAAGTAAGGTGACCTGATGAGCATTGCCGAAATTCTTGTTATAGGTAAGCGTATTCTCATTGATCCAGGTAGAATACTGTCCAAAGGTGACACTTCCATTGACGCCAACTAAAGATCCTACCAATGTGTGACGGCTGCCATATACGGTGGATGAATCGTTGAACTGGTTGTTCTGTCCGATGGTCCGGTTGATTCCGCCGGAGATTTTTAGTTTCAGGGAAGAAGCGATGTTGTACTCCAGATACGAATTGACTATGGTGTTGGTGTTGAGGTATTCTCTCAGCAAATGCTGTTGATTGATCACCGGATTGATCCTGAAGTCTATCGTAGGATCAATACCCGGATCAAAAAGCGCCTGCTCCAGATCGGGAATGCCGCTGATAGAGAAGTTGCGGTATCCCCACACACTGTACAGGGCAGCGGTGGTATTACTGGCATTGGCTACTGAAGAAGGTGACTGACCGGTTTGCTTGTTGTATGCATGATTGACATATATACCGCCCTTGAGTTTTTTATTGAAAGTTTGATCGAGTGATATGCTGCCCTGGTATCTTTTATAATCAGAATTGATAATGATTCCTCCCTGGTTGAACAGATTTCCAGAGATATAGTACTTGGTAGCAGCATTACCTCCGCTGATGGATATAGAATGGTTCTGTATGGAGGCATTCCTGAAAAATGCATCTTGCCAGTTCACCTCTTTGACATCTCGATAGGACTCCAGTGTTTTGCCGTCGGTAAGGTAGGTAAGCGCCGATTGCGTATAGTCTCTTTCCAACTGGTATTTCACAAATTCGTAGGGACTCATTAAGTCAACGGTTTTTGGGTTATGCTGGAGGCCATAGGAGGTATTGATGCTGACTGCCGGAGGACCGACTTTTCCCTTTTTGGAGGTGATCATGATCACGCCGTTGGCACCACGGGAACCGTAAATGGCAGTCGCTGATGCATCCTTGAGGATATCAATAGATTCGATGTCCTGTGGGTTGATGAAGTTATTGTTCGGATTCTCAATAGGAAAACCGTCTATGACGTATAAGGGTGAATTGTCTTGCGTGACCGATCCTGCACCCCGGATGGTGATGTTAATGGCTGATCCAGGCTGTCCATCAACAGAACTCACATTTACACCGGCGACACGACCAGCTAAGGCTTCATCAAAGGATCGGACAGGAGCTTTTTGCATATTTTCAACCGGAGCTTTGGCTACTGAACCTGTGACATCTGCCTTGGTGGTTGTGCCATAACCAATGACGAAAACCTCATCCAGGTTGTTCATTTTTGCTTTCAGCACAATGGTATAATCTGTTCTGCTGTCTATCTTTTGTTCCTGGGATTCATAGGATAATCCTGATAACACTAAGGTATCACCGGCGGTGGCATTGATGTTAAATTTCCCATTGGTATCGCTCACTGCACCGCCAGACTTATTCTTGACTTTTACGCCAATGGCGATGATTGGTTTTCCGTCTGTATCTTTGACTGTTCCGGTGATTTTTGCCTGGGCGAATGCCTTAACGGATACAAAGAGCAGCAAAACAATAGACAGCAACACAGCCCTGCTGTAAGTACTTTCTTTAATTTTAAGTAAGTAATGATTTCCCGTCATACGCGATAATTCATAAATTGGTTTATAATTGGTTAAAGGTTCATAATAGGAGTCGAGTTGTTCAGGACTTCTCTTTGATCCAAGACAAATATGGCGATACCACAAGAAGCCCTGGGGATAGAAAATGAAAATAATAGGGTGTATTTTTGAAAATATGCAGCTTTTTTTGGGCTTGACAGAAAGTAGATTGATTTTTAGATTGAAACTGTAATCATAAATTTTAAAATTTGATTAGTTTCGTTAAGATACCTCAATGGATCTGAAAACCAAATAATAATCAGCTATGAGATCGTTCGGTCCGATATATGTTTTCGTTGCTCTTTTGACTTTATGGCCTTTCGCCGGCAATGCCCGGCAGATGAGGTTTAATAGTCTTAGCGTAGCTGAGGGCTTATCTCAAAATTCGGTACTTTCTATTGCTCAGGATAAAAAAGGGTTTATGTGGTTTGGGACACGTAGTGGACTAAATAGATATGATTCGCGCTCCTTAAAAGTATTCCGTGAAGGATCTGAAGAAGATAATTACATTACCGCATTGTTGTGTGACCGTGAGGGAAAACTATGGGTAGGCTCAAGAAACGGACTCAGGGTTTTTGATGTCAACAAAGAAAGTTTTGTAGATGTTCCGCTTGATTATAGCTATACCTCGGACGCCTTGAGTAGAACCGTAAATTCCATCTACCAGGACCGCAGGGGCAAACTATGGATTTGCACTCAATTTTCTTTAACGACAATTGAGACAGGGCCGAAGGGGAACACCATCAGATCAATTCCATTGACAAAAGATCGGAATGTTGTGCGTGCTGTGTTTGAGGATCATGCGGGTGTTTTCTGGGTCGCCACTTCGGCAGGTATCCTGAGGCTTTTTCCCCGGGCAAATGGCTATAAGCTGGCCGGTGTTATCGGAAATGTTGATTCCCGAAGTTTAGCGGATGAGCAGGTCATGACTTTTGCAGAAGATCATCAGCAAAATATGTGGATAGGTACTTTGAACGGAGGCTTGAAGCGATATAAAAAAGAAATTGACAAGGTGGTGGATTATGTGGCTAACAGTCCGGACAACAGGCTCGTCAGTAGTAAAATCAGGAAATTGGCCCTGGATAAATCAGGCAACCTGTGGATCGGCACGCAAGGCGGACTATCCATTCTGAATTTAAGCGCTGGCACGTTGAAAAGTTATGTCAATGATCCCTGGAATCCGTATAGTTTAAGCCAGAATTCTGTTCATAGTCTATACAGCGATAACATTGGCAACATGTGGGTAGGAACTTTTTTTGGAGGGGTGAATAGCTACTATTTCTATAATACACCTTTTAAGGCCTTCAGTAACCGGTCTGTTGAAAGCAGGCTGAACAACAATGTCATCAGTTCGGTGATAGAGGATGAACAATTAAACCTTTGGATTGGCACAGAAGGGGGCGGCGTAAATTACCTGAACCGACAAACAGGTAAGGTCAGTTATTATACGAATGATCCGAATAATCCAGAAAGCCTTGGCTCTAATCTGGTAAAACTCATCTTTAAAGACAAAGCGGGCAACATTTGGGTGGGTACTCATGGTGGTGGTTTAAATCTTTTTGATCCTGAGACAAACGGTTTTAGGAGATATTTATACTTCAATAACGAAACGCTGGGGTCGGAGGTGACTTGTATGCTGCAGGATGATTTAGGCCGCTATTGGATCGGTACCGAGATCGCGGGACTGAAGCTTTATCGTAAACAGAGGGAGCGCTTGGAGGCTATATCTGGCTTTTTTAAGGAAAAGATCTTTACCAGGGGCCATATTCTATCCATTATTCAGGCTCAGGATAAGTCGATCTGGTTTGGAGGGCGTAAAGGACTTTACCTCATCAGACAACCAGAGAAAAAGGAGGCAAGGCTAATCAGTCTTAATGTGAATGACATCATCAATTGCCTTTACCAGGATAGTCTCGGTTCTGTCTGGGTAGGAACAAATGACAATGGTTTGCTGGAATATAACAATAAAGGCCAGTTGAGGTCGTCCTATACCTATACGAAAGGTCTTTCAGACAATAAAGTACTGGGAATATGTGAAGATGAGGACCGTAACCTTTGGGTGAGTACAGGTAACGGTCTGTGCAAAATTGATTTCAGAAGAAAGGTGATCAATACCTATACCGAGGCAGATGGACTTTCGGCAAATATTTTTAATAACAATTCTTATTTCCGCAGTAGAACGGGTGAGATGTACTTTGGCGGTTTTGCAGGCTTGAACAGTTTTTATCCGAATCGAATACAGAAAAACCCAAAGGCTCCCCCTGTTTACATAAACGGCATCTACATTCAGGATCAAAAAGGGAAAACCAAAGGTGGCTATATCAGCGCATATCAGAAAAATAACCTGGTGCTTCCGTATGACCAGAATGTGTTTACTATTGATGTGGCGATCCTGAACTTTGTAAAAGCCAGTAAAAACAGGGTCAAATACAAATTGAACGGTTATGATAAGGATTGGGTGATTGCTCAGGATCAATCTATAAACTATACAAATGTTCCGCCAGGGAAATATCAGTTTGTTGTTATGGGGGCAAACAATGATAATGTTTGGAGTAAGGAGTCCAGTTTGAATATCAGTGTTTTGCCTCCCATATGGAGAACATGGTGGGCCTATATGCTTTATGGATTGGCATTTTCTGCTTTGATATTTCTGGTCATCAGGTATATTGTTCTGCGGGCCTTGTACCTTAAAGATAAAGAAGTAACGCAACTGAAACTTAATTTTTTCACCAATATATCTCATGAAATCAGGACACACCTTTCTCTAATCATCGCTCCGGTAGAGCGGTTAATCTCAAAGGGCAATAAAGATCATGTCGATAGAAAGCACCTGTTGACCATAAAAAGTAATTCCGAGAGTCTCCTGCAGCTGGTCAACGAACTGATGGACTTCAGGAAAGCAGAGACAGGCCACCTGCCGCTGCAAGTATCTAGCTGGAATATTGTACCTTTTGTTAAAGACATTTTTTTATCATTCGATGAATTGGCTGATTCGAAGCAGCTCATAACCGACTTTATCGCATCTACTGAAGTGCTTGAAGTTTACTTTGACAAAGAGCAATTGGAAAAGGTTTTTTATAACTTGTTTTCAAATGCAGTTAAGTTTAGTCCGGAAGGAGGTAGGGTACGGGTCAGCATTGATGAATCAGAGAAATCCTGCAGGATCAGGGTAAGCAATACAGGAAGAGGTATCTCAGTCGAAAACATCAAAAAATTGTTTGATAACTATTTTCAGGAAAATGAGGATGGTCGGAATAATACAGGCTACGGTATAGGTCTTGCGTTGACTAAAACAATCGTCGAACTGCATCATGGGGTTTTGGAGGTTGTCAGTGAACATGGATTTGCTGAGCAAAACAGAACGACTTTTACAGTAACGCTTAAAGGAGGAAAGGCACACTTTGATCCAGCTCAAATCATTCCCGTTTCTAATGCCTCAATGCTTCGACTGCCAGTCGTCCCATCCCCAAAGGATCCTAAGCCTGATCCTGGCGAAAAATATACTGCTGATCAAACGGTGATGATTGTTGAAGATAATGAAGAAATAAGAAGATTTATTGCCAATGAATTGACCGACAGGTTCCAGGTCATCGAATGTGTTAATGGCAGGGAGGGCTGGGATGGGGCCTTAAATCACATTCCTGATCTGATTATCAGTGATGTGATGATGCCCGAGATGGATGGCCTGGAACTCAGTAGAAGACTGAAATCGGATCAGCGGACAAGTCATATCCCGTTAATTTTGTTAACCGCTAAAAATGCTGTGGAACATCACATAGATGGTCTCCAGAATGGTGCAGATCTTTATCTAACTAAGCCATTTAGTATCGAAGTGCTCAATCTTCAGATTCATAATATTTTCAGATCACGCGAAATACTATGGTCACAGTTCAATCGGCGACTGAGTCCGGATGCTGAAGATGTAAATGAGAAAGTTGAGGATGCAATTGCTATGCATCCGCTTGATGTCGCTTTTATAGAAAAAGTTAATGCTATCGTTAACGAAAACCTTTTGGGACCCGAATTTGGCATTGCGATGCTTTCTAAAAAGCTTTCAATGAGTCAGCCAGTTATCAATAAAAAAATAAAAGCCATTACCGGACTCTCGGCAAATGATTACGTTAAATCACTGAGGTTGAAGAGGGCTGCCGAACTTCTGTTGGAGAAGAGATATACGGTATATGAGATTGCTTATATGGTCGGGTACGAAAACAGTAAGTACTTTAGTCGTGAATTCAAAAAACACTTTGGCATAACACCTAGTGAATACGGTGCGCTCAAAGAAATATAGTTTAAAGTTGAAGCGTTTTAAACTTCAGACTAGTCTACAAGAGATGACCTGTTTTTTTAGCATACTCTAGTTAAGATAAATGTGATTTTTTATACACATAAAAATATCCTAAAAGAGACTGCAGGTATACCATTTGAATTGAATTGTTTCCATCCGGATAGAGATCCAGTGGGTAATTTTCCCTATATGATTTATAACCGGGGCAATGTTAATGCTCACAGTGTAAGTCTTGCCCTCTTTGGTATAATTGATCAATTCAACATTGCAGGCCTGTTGGTTTTTCATAGCATGGTCAATTTGAACCATGGTGAGGTGTAAATTAACTGATTTCGCTATATTGTTCAAAAGGTAAAATGATACTAAAAACTGCTCCGTTATGGTTGGCAACATTAATGCTACCCCCATGGGCAGTAATACATTGTTTAACTATAGCCAACCCAAGCCCGGTACCATTAATGGTATCGGTGGTTATAAAAGGATCAAAAAGGGTGTTGATGATTTCTGTTGGGATACCGGGCCCATTATCTGCAACAGCGATTTGTACCTGGTTGCTTTTAACATCAAGACTGGCGCTTATCTGAATAGAGGGACCTTTTACTTTTTTAGCTTCCAGTACCACAATGGCATTGTTGATGAGGTTTAGGAAGGCCCGTTTTATTTTTCGTTCATCCAGTGAAACAAGCAGCTCTGAAGGAACAGACTGATGTATGGATATATGTTGCTTATCTGTACCGACAGCCATAGATACAGCCGTTTCTATCAGGTGCTGTAAATTAACTGGTGCTTTTAGAACAGGCTTTTCTTTGATAAAATCCAGGAAATCATCAAATATCTCTGATGCTTCCAATGCACATTCGTCCAGCAGGTGTGTCCATTCTGGTTCCTTATTTTCTTCTTTCATCATGCTGGTAATCACTTTCATGTTTTTGATGGGCGAACGCAGGTCGTGCATCACCATGCCAATAGCTTTACCTACTATAGAAAGTTTTTCTTTCTGAATGAGCTGTTCGGTCAGTTCTGCATTGCGAATGGCCTGGGCCGCATTTTGCACAAAAAGTTTAAGCAGGTACATTTTCTCGGTTTTCAGTTTCTCTTGCTTTTGAAGTACCGCAAAAACGGAATAGCTATCCATGCGGACAAGAACCAACTCATCCAGTTGCACCACTTCGTCTGCTGCAATGCTGATTTTTTTTATTCTGTTGATCAATTCATCAAGGTTAATCTTTGCTTCAATGGCCCCGATAGAAAGGATTTTTTCGTAGCTAAGATCATCATTCAATTTGCCAAGAAGGGCCATATCGGTGCCTATAGAGATAGCCAGCTGTTCAAGAATGTTTTTGAGCAGGGAATTCAACTGCCGTTCGCTTAAACCAATAGAGGATATGGATTCAATTAGTTTTTCGAGATTACGAAGGCGGTCGTAATCTGTAATGGCTTTTGTAGCCAACAGGATAATTTCTTCTGCGGCATAGGGTTTGCAATGATACCCTACATTTTGGCCAGCTTTGTCTACTATCTCTTCTACAGACTGGTCACTATAAGCAGTAATGAATATAATCTCCGCCTTGCTGTCGTATTTACGGATCTGCATGGCGGTTTCCAGTCCATCCCAACCTGGCATACGGATGTCCAGAAAAATAACAGCATAAGGCTTTCCGGCCTCAATCGCTTTTTTTACCATGTCAACGCCATCCATTCCGTTAGCGGCTTTTTTTACCGTAAAAATAGGAATCCGACTTGTGCGTGGGGTCAGGATTTCCTGGGGGGTATCAAACAAAATACTGGCAGCCGCAGAAATGCTGCTATCGACAAGAGCAGCCTTTCGGGGGACAAGTATCTCTTCAATGTTATCGCGTACCAGTTCTTCATCGTCAATTACCAATACAGCGGTATTTACTTGGTTCATAATTAGGTGGATTAGGGATGGATTATTTAAATTTTAGTAGCTAAACCTGATCAGGGTTGTAGTGCCAAGACCAGGCCCCTTGCTGTTCACCTCAATGGAGCCAGCATGGCTTTCTACGATGGACTTGCAATTGGATAGACCTAGTCCCGTACCCGTATTTTTTGTCGTAAAGCCCCTTTCAAAAATACGGGCGGCAGTGGCAGTATCAAAACCCGTTCCGCTGTCCATTATTGTCAATTCCAATGTTTCATCTTTAGGCAGCAGTTCAATGGAAATGTTCTTTTTTTTGGCATCTAAATCGATGGCCTCAATGCTGTTTTTTAGCAGATTTAAAATTACCTGCATTAGCTTGGTACGGTCGCCCTTAATCAAGGGCACCTGCTCCGGAGCATTTAACCTGAAGGCAATTCCTTTTTTATCATAGGAGGCAAACAGCATAGATTGGCAATCGTGGATGATCTCTTTTAAACTGACCGGCTTGCGATCAGGCGTGCCCCTGCCTGTTACATAATGGCGCTGTATGTTCAGTATTTCCTGGATATGGCTCACTATATTCAGCTGTTCGGTAATCGTGCGGCGTATTTCGGCCTGGTTGACTTTTTCCGACCGGGCAATCCCATCAATGAGGTTTAATAAAGCTCCAGCCTTCTCTTCGCCCAGTACTGTGGCTAGTGCAGCTTGCTGGCTTTTTAAAAACAGGGAAGTGTTTTCCAGGTTTTTTACATTGTCCAGCTCCATAGCACGGCTAATACGCGTTAAGTACGAGCCAAAGCCTACCACCGCATTACCAATATCGTGCAATACCTCTGATGCGATCTCGAACTTGCCCTGGGCTACGGCGTTGTCCAGGTTGGCCTGCTGCATGGCCTTTTCTTCCAGGTATTTACTGGTCTGGTCGTCAAAGCCTACAATAATGCAGTCCTCAAACATTTTGCTAACGCTAAACTGGATATGCTTCTCTACCTGGTCATTGGGAGGAGGCAGTTTAAACTTGTGCAATTCGTTATAAATGATCTGGCCATTAGGTTTCCTGTAACTCTTAATCCTCGCTGTGATGCCTGGGAAGATCTTATCGAGAATGGGATAGAGGTTTTCGGTATCTAGTTCGTAGAACTCACATACAGGGTGCAACAAAGTTTTGCCAGCTAAATTTAGTAGTGTTATTTTACCGTCCTGTTTAATTTCGGCCAGGGCCAGGGGGGCATAAGTAAAAATTGCATTGAACTTATGTTCGGAAAGATCTGATTGCTCCATGGGATGATTTTTTTGATCTTTATATATCTATACTAT
Organism: Pedobacter sp. ok626; assembly: GCF_900100435.1. Lineage (GTDB taxonomy): Bacteria > Bacteroidota > Bacteroidia > Sphingobacteriales > Sphingobacteriaceae > Pedobacter. Next base: position 28,181 of record NZ_FNEX01000010.1, read on the forward strand.
AGTTAAACGTTAACATGAGCTTAATGTTTTTAATTCATAAATAAAATTTCCACTGGGGTCCTTTTACTCAAACCAAGGGTACTGGTTTGAAATTATGAAATAATATGGCGGCTTTTTTCCGTTACGCTCGTCCTGACCGGTGATAAAGCCTGGCAGGCTGGTTCTGCATACGTATAAGCCGACATTGTTAGTTTAATGAATTTTTAAGGCAATTGATTTTATACTTTCGTTTATAGTTTTCTGATGCGGGTAGGTGTTTCGACACAAAAGTTTGGAGCACTAGATAAAAATATGTTCAGCCATGGGGTGATTCTTTTTTTTTTACTGTTATACTGTTGATAGCCCAATTTAAATATCAAACTAAACAATCAATCAACATGACCAAAATTTTTACAAAGCCAATTTTTTACCTGTTGTTGTTCACTACACTTTGTAGCAGCTACAACGCCTTGTACGCTCAAGTAAGAAAGATAACCGTCGAATCGGCACTGGGTGCCATTTCGAAAAAGTACAAAACGAAATTCGCGTACAAGCACGGCATCATTGAAAATAAGTTTGCTGATGCAGAAAGCTTAAAAGCAAAAACACTCGATGAAGCCTTAAAACGTGTGTTGTATCCGAATGATCTTTTATTCCTCTATGTAAGCGAGGGAAATTATACGATCATCCCGAAGGATGAAGATCTAAAAACAAAGCAATCGGGTGCAGAAAATGCACTCCCAGAAACAAATGCCGTAACGAATGAAATGTTTATAACCGGGCAGGTTTCAGATGAAGCCGGCACGCCGATGCCTGGCGTAACTGTCAAGTCAAACGCTTCTAATAGGTCTGTAGCTACCGATGCGAAAGGAAATTTTTCGCTTTGGGTACCTGGCGAGGCCGATTACGTCAGCTTTTCTTATATAGGCTACGACCGTTACGAAGCGAAGCTAAATGGGAAATCACAACGCTTTGCTATTAGTTTGAATCCGGCTGCCGGTAATGCCCTAAAGGAAGTAGCGATTGTTTCTAATGGGTATCAAAACATTAGTCCAGAACGCGTAACGGGATCTACAGTCTCTATTACTGCCAAACAAATTGAGCAGGTCAAAACAGCCAACATCATCCAGCGTATTGAATCCATGGTTCCAGGACTTAAAGTGACAATCACCGCCGGTGACAATAGTTTTGCCTACGGCAACACGCAACCCAATCTCAATAGCGACGATTCGAGAAGCATTGGCGCTTCAGACTATAATATGGCCATTCGTGGAAGAAGTTCACTTAGGACAAAGGCCTTTCCGTTGGTTGTGGTGGATGGTGCGATTTCGGAAATGGACTTAGCTACACTAAACCCTAACGACGTAGAATCTATTACCTTTTTGAAAGATGCTTCTTCGGCGTCAATTTGGGGCGTACGTGCCGCAAATGGTGTGATCGTAGTTAAAACGAAATCGGGACAAAACAATCAAGCGCCTAATGTCAGCTTCTCAATGACAGGCGCTATAAATGCTAAGCCGAGGCTGGATTACCTGAAAATTATGACTGCGGCAGAGCAAATCAACTACGAGCAGGAACTTGTCGCAAAACGATTGATCACCAAACCAAATGCAATCGCAAACTTCGGTGCGCCGGTTGCAGAAGTAACTGATTTGTCATACCAATTAATTGACAATCCTGCTGGAAAGGCAGCATACGATGCCCGGATCACTGAGCTAAGCAGCAGAGACAGCCGCAGTCAGGTTGAACAATATTTGTTGCAGCCTGCAAATAACCAACAATATAACCTTTCTGTTTCTGGGGGCGGGGCGCTAAGTACTTATTTTTATTCCGCTTCTTATAGTCACGAAAGGCCAAGTACAGTAGGCAACGACGCCAAAAGACTTACCATAGGCTTAAACAATACTTTCAAACTTTTTAAAGTTGCTACCCTGAGTACCAACATCAGAGGTTCCTTCTTCAATTATAAAAATAATGGCATTTCGTTAAATAGGTTGTACGGAGCAACATCTTCAACGTTTATGCCCTACGATCAATTGGTGGATGACCAAGGAAATAGAACGAGTTTTTCTTCCCGTTACTATTCTGGATGGACTAACCGACTTCAAGGGCAAGGATACCTGAACTGGAACACCAGCTACCTGGATGAATTGGATAATGCCGATAATAAACAGGCTGTAAATAACTATTCATTTACCGCTAATTTGAATGTTCCGATTTTTAAGGGACTTTCAGCGAATGCTTTTTTTAGCAACGAGCGTACTTTCGGTCTGCAAACGAATTATTATAATGAAAATACGTTTTATTACAGGGATCTCGTAAATACTTTTACGCCGCTACCTGCTGCCGGAACAGCCGCTAAGAATTCAATTGGGCTAAACAGGGGTGCTGGCGGTATTTTACAGCAGGTGAATTCAACTGATAACAATTATACCGTTCGTGGACAGCTGAATTACGACAATACTTTTGCTGGCAAACATCAGCTTACCGTAATCGCAGGGTCTGAAATCAGACAAACCAATGCCGGTCAGGGTGGTAGTACCATGTATGGGTACAACACTGGAACGGGTCTTAGCAGACCAGTAAATTTCGCTACAGGTTACCCGGGGATTCAATACACTTCAAATCTTAGTGGCGCTGCAACCCGTCAGGATAAGATAAGAAGGTATCTTTCCTATTATAGTAATGCGGGATATACCTATAATGGCAAATATACGCTGTCTGCAAGCCTGCGTTATGACGATTACAACAACTTTGGTGTAGACAGGAAGTTCCGTGCAACACCACTTTGGTCTACGGGTTTAAGATGGGACCTTGCAAAGGAAGATTTCCTAAAGTCGCAGGACTGGATCAGTGGACTGGGCTTAAAAGCATCTTATGGAGTTAATGGAAACATCGCAACTTCTGTATATCCTTTTACTAACATTGCATTAAGCGAATCAGATTACCAAACGGGTTTACCTTATGCTTTTGTAGTAACACCGGCAAACCCAGAATTGAGATGGGAGAAAACTTATGTCACCAACATCGGGCTTGACCTATCTCTTTTCAAAGGACGTATCAATGCCACTGCAGATTTTTACCGCAAACATGGAAAAGATATATTCTATGAATTCCCTGTTAACGATACCTATGGGGTATCTTCTTTGCTAAGAAACGCTACTGAATTAAAAGGTAAGGGTGTAGATATTGGATTGAGTGGCGTAGCTTATAGAACAAAAGATTGGGACGTTACTACCGGACTTAACTTCTCTTACAACACCAATAAAATTGCAGATACCAGGTTTATTCAAACTTCCTCTCTGTTTTCAAACCCGGCCTACTCGAGCTATATCCAAGGCTATCCGACAGATAAATTGTTGGTCTATAAAAATGCTGGTCTTGACGCCCGTGGTTTAACCCAAATCTTTGATGAAAATGGGAATAAGGTTGCTGCAGAGCGCAACATCAACTCCATAGATGCGCTTAAAAATGCGGGACGAACTTCTGCTCCGTATTTTGGTGCGGTAAACCAAAGCGTAAAGTATAAAGCGTTTACCCTGATGGCCATTGCGACCTACCAATTCGGTAGTGTTTTCTTAAGGCCAACAATAACAGGATACTCGGGTGGAAGGACTGGTACACGTTATGATTTAAGTGAGGACGTTGCCAAAAGATGGCAAAAAGCAGGTGATGAAAATATCACAAATGTACCAGGAGTAGCAGGTGCTTACGCCGCGGTAAGCTTACAACGTTACCAGCAGTCGGATATCAATGTGCTCAAAGGAGACTATATTCGCTTGAGAGAGCTTTCATTAACTTATGCACTGCCATTGGCACGTTTCACAAAGGTGGCGAAAACGGCCGACCTAAGCTTTGGGGTGCGTAACCTTGGGCTATTGTGGAAAGCGAATAAAGAAGGCATTGATCCGGATTTTGCCACTGGCTTAAACAGTACGACGTTGGGTCTCCCTGCTTCTGTATCCTACAATTTCTCCCTAAATGTTAACTTCTAATTCTGTAAACATGAAATCAATATATAAATATATCGCAATTTCTTTAAGCCTTGCATCTTTAGTTGGCTGTAAGAAATATGTGGACATTAAAACCCAGGGAAATCTGGTGCCCAACCAGACAATCAATTACCGGTATTTATTAAACAACAATTCGGCATTTGAACCAACAGCCAGTCTTGGTGACTACGCTTCGTCTGATATCGAAATCAATGATGCAAGTCAGGTCACAAGCCTGCTTGCCGGATCGTTTTACTTGCCTTTTGTGAAAGCTTATACCTGGCAAACCAATATTTTTCCATTGGGAAGTTCGGAGGAGACAGACCAGAATTGGCGTGCGCTATATGCGAACATTCTGGTTTGTAATACCATAATCAATGAGTTGCCGACAAGTGATGGTACTGAAGCTGAAAAAGCAGCGCTTAGCGCAGAAGCCAAGGTGCACCGCGCAGATGCTTACCTTGCACTGGTAAATACTTACGCAAAACCATACAATGCCACTACGGCTGTCGCTGATCTTGGTGTACCATTATTATTGGAGCAAACGATTAGTCAGAAATTAAACCGTGCATCCGTTCGCGTGATTTATGATCAAATCCTTTCCGATTTAACGACGGCCATGGAATCGCTTCCAAATTCACAGGCCTTAAATAACCTTCCATCGAAAGCCTCTGCCTATGGAGAATTGGCCCGTTGTTATTTGTTAATGCACGATTATACAAATGCAGGAAGGTATGCGGATATGGCGCTGGCAATGAGGAACACCTTAGTGGATCTCTCGGCATATACTACCTCTACTATAAATACCTACCCAACACGTTTCCTGAATCCTGAAATTCTTTTGTCCAGGACTCCTCAAGACCGAGAGGCAGCATATCCACCTAGAATATTTAAGCTAAGCACCCAATATCGTAGTTTAGTGCTTCCAACCGATTTGCGCTATGCCTTATTTACAACTGCGGGAAATCTAGTATCCTCAGATTATGACCCCAATGGGCGATTTTTTACGAAAGAAAGTGCAATTGGACAACCACGTAACCAAGGGCCTTCCGTACCTGAGATGATGCTCATCAGAGCGGAAGTTTATGCCAGAAATGGTGATGCGACAAATGCGATGCTTTGGGTAAACAGATTGCGCCAAAAAAGATTTAGAGCTGCGGATTATGTTGCCTTAACAGCAACAAGCGCGAGTGATGCGCTTGTAAAAGTGATCAATGAGCGCCGCATAGAGTTCTATGGTACTTCGCTTCGCTGGTATGACATGCGCCGCTTGAAAGATGAGGAGCCATTTAGGATGACCTATACCAAAACCTTTAATAATGTGACCTACACTTTGGCGCCGAACAGTGATCGTTACGTATTCCCAATTGCCGAGGTCCTGCGAAAAACCAATCCAGAGCTGGAGCAAAACCCGTAAAATTTAACAACTTATGACACAAATGAAAAAACAATTCCTATTCCTGGTTTTTCTGTGCTATGCTTTAAATAGCATTGCACAGCAAAACGCCAACTTTACTTTTAGTCCCGAAAAGCCAACAAACGGCCAAACCATCCAAATCAATTACGATGCAAAAGGCACTCCTCTGGAAGGGATGCAAAAAGTCGCTGCGGTGGTTTATCAATACAAGAACTACAAATGGGTAGGCGCGGATTTGCCCTTCACTGGCTCGGCAAACCATTGGCAGGCAAAATTTGATATCCCGTTTGATTGTGGGCTTGTTGCATTGAAGTTCAAATCAGATACCTCGGTAGACAACAACCACGACATGGGTTATTTTATCTTGATGAACGATAAAGACCGGGCAGGAGCAATGGCTCCAGGGGCTTATGCCGGCTGGGGTTTGGCACGTTCTCCAAAGTACGGAAAAGATATTCCCGGATACATTAATTTTAAAGGGATCAGCGATACTGCAACCTATCATTGGTTAAGCCAGGAGATCTCTTTTAATCAAAATGCAAAACAAGTGCTGGCACTTGACTATGCGATAGCCTTGAAGGGATATATGGGCGATGCGGCAACTTCAAAGTTGACCAAAGTGTGCACATATCTAACCCGACCAGATGCAACAGAATCAGATCTCTTGAAAGCCAGATATATCTATCAAAACCTAATGGCAAAAAAGGAATCAGTAGATTCTGTAAACAAGGTTATAAATACCAGGTTCCCGAACGGAAGTTTGGCGCGACTGGCGGCTTTTAGGAAAGTATTTGCAGGCAGGGATGTGGATTCAATACTTACCGGTGCTATAAAATTTTTAGCCGATTTCCCGGAATATAAAACCAATGCCAACTTTGATTTGGAAAACCGGATTAACTATGGAATAGTTTATCAGAATGTAATGGTTTTTGGTACCATGAAAGGTTTGACTCCAGACTACGTCGTTAAATACGCGGACTCCATCTCTTACAATATGCTTACTTCAATTTACTACAAGCTTATTGGGATACCTTACCATAGAAAAGAGGGTGATTTACTTAAGCTAGCAAAATACTCAGACCTATTGGTTAGACGGTATGAATCTTTTAAAGAAAACCGTCCGGAATCCATGCAGTATTTGTCCCCTTCAGAATGGGAGACAGAATACAAGAGGGGATTTGTTTCCACGATTTCTGCAGACCACATTGGTTTGCTAAACCTCAGAGGTAAATATGAGCAGGCTTTAAAATATGTGGAAGACGCGCAGGCGTTGTTGAATTACAGCAAGGCCGAAATTAATAATGAGCATGCCTTGATCTTGAAAAAATTAAACAAGATGCAAGCACTTGAACAGTTGCTGGTAAAAAGTTTCTACAACAATCAAAGTTCTACCGAAATGATTGGAATGTTAAAGGAAATTTACGTCAAAAAGCACAAATCGGACAAAGGATATGATGCTTATCTAGAATCTCTGAAAAATCCCGCGGATAAACTTAAGAATTTAGCAGAGTTAAAGGACACGATGATAAAAGAGGAAATGCCAACCTGGAGCATGAAAGACTTGAACGGTAAAACGGTAAATTCTTCGGATCTGAAAGGAAAAATCGTTATTCTGGATTTTTGGGCAACCTGGTGTGTGCCCTGTAAAGCTTCATTCCCAGGCATGAAATTGGCAGTAGAAAAATACAAGAATGATCCTAACGTAGTCTTTTATTTCGTAGACACGGAGGAGCGCGGTGACACCTATAAAGCAGAGAACGCAAAATACATCAAGGACAATAATTATCCTTTCAACGTACTGTTTGACAATAAAGCTGAGGGCATGAAAACGAACTCTGAAGTGTTTAGTAGAATTTGTAAAGCTTTTAGTATCTCTGGGATACCGCAAAAGCTGATTATCGATAAGAATGGTTTGTTAAGGTTCATTTCCGTTGGCTTTAAGGGAAGTGCGACAGGCCTGGCAGATGAAATGTCGGATTTGATTGAAATGACTAAGAACGCAGAATAATGATGAAGAAAATAATATTGTTGCTTTTATGTACTCTGGGCTTGCTGCAGTTGGCCAGCGCCCAGAAGTTTGTAAATAAGGAGGTTACTTTTGCATCGTCTGATGGTAAAATTCAGTATGCTGGAATACTTTCAGTACCTGAGGGCAGCAAAAAAAAATATCCCGCCGTCGTGATTGTTTCCGGGAGCTATAAGCAGGACAAGGATGGTATGATGGCGGGCCATCCGCTATTTAAACAAATTGCCGATGATCTCAGCAGTAGGGGCGTTGCCGTATTGCGATTAGATGACCGGGGGACAGGCAAAACCACTGGCGTTTATGAAACGTCCACCACTGGTGATTTTGCAGACGATGCCCTGCGGGCAATTCAATACCTTAAAGGGGTTAAAGGTATTAACACCAAGAAAATCGGGTTATTAGGTCATAGTGAAGGTGCGGCGGCCAGTGCAATTGCAGCGTCGAAGAGTAAGGATGTTGCATTTATTGTTAGTGTAGCCGGCTTAGCCACATCAGGCTACGAATCTTTGATCCAGCAAAATGAAGATATCGTAAATGCATCTCAGTTAACTGAAGTAGACAAAAAACGTTCTAACGAAATCAATGGACTTATGTTTAAGGTTGCATTTAAGTATGCAGACTCGGATAGTTTAGAAAATAAGCTGAACACCACATATAACGAATGGAAAGTAAAAGATGATGCCTACTTTAAAACATTGAATATTGAATTTGATCATTTCCGTTTTCCAGTGTATAGCTATGTAAATTATGCAATTGGTCCATGGTACAGGTATTTTATAAAATATAATGCACCTAAAACTGTCGGCTCGGTAAAGGTACCGATCCTCGCCTTAAACGGAGATAAAGATCTGATGGTCTCTGGCAAGAGCAACCTGGAGAACTGGAAAAAATATGCTGCTGCCGGAGGAAATCATAAAGTGGAAACCCACTTGCTTCCCGGGTTAAACCACTTATTTTTACCTTGCGTAACCTGCACAACACAGGAGTACGCGAGTATTAAAGCAAGCTTCTCAACAGAAGCATTACATATTATCGGTAACTGGATTCAGTCTATCTAGCGATTGTACCAGAGAGTATCATTAGAATGGCCCTACATGGCTGTTCTAATGATATAGTTTTTACTCAAAAAACTCGATATCACCTCTTTTCCCTAATTAACAACTCTTCATGCATAAATTCTCAACTAGCAATAACTTTCGTTTGAACGTCGCTCTTCGCTTCGTATTAATACTTTTGACACTAAATAACTTGTCTTGCAAAAGAGATGAGTTAGAGTCCGAAAATGAGACTAACCTTAAATATTTTTTCTACATGGGTAATGATGAAGATATTAAAGTCATAATAGAAGATTTTAAGCAACTGGATAAAAAGAAGAGTTTTACCAGCGCTTATCCAGTGAACGATAAAATCTCTTGGGATCATGCTTACCGTTTATACACGCTAAAGAAGTCTGATAGCGTGAAATATAATGTCCCAATTATAGAAGTAGGAGGAGTAGTCAGAAATTTTATCACGATTTCAAAACGAAAAAATGAGCGTATACAAGCGCCTGCTTTACATGTATTCGATGTTGAGTTCTTAGATAATTTAAATATAGAACAGCGAGCTTTTATTGCAAATTCGCTTAACTGCTTTTCAGCTAGGGGACTGAAAGTCCCAAAAGAAGTTTTGGATTTTACTGAAAATTTCAATGAATTTAACCGTAATTTGATACGGAGCACAGAAGCAAGAATGGCTAACCAAATTGACGATTCTAACAAAGGCAACTTTCAGAGACTTAATGATCATGGAAATAATTCGGTTGCGACAAGTTCAACGAACAGTTGTTTTGTAAGTTTGGACTTTGAATGGTCTTTTTACAGGACTGATAATTGTCCATCCATAGCCGATGCCAACGCTTCGATCATAAACACTATCATTACGTACCTCGACCAAAGATTAGCAGGTGTCCCACAAGTTGAAAAAATAGAATATAATCCATTTTCTGGTATTATCATTACTGGAGAGGCTGGTTATATTTCCAATAACAAATCTTATTTCATGTCTTTAGTTGAACAAAGTAAGTACATATATTTCCATTGTGCTGTGGGCGGATCGCTTTATTTTACCAGAAATACTGTTTCAGATAATTGTCAAAACTCTCCGGGAGGCGGCGGGGGCAGTTCTCCTAACAATGTTATAGTAGATCAGACTGTCGTAAACAATGTTAAACTTAGTTGTGTGATGGGTAAGATATTGAATACGGCAAACAGTGGATATGTTAAGTTACTTCAAGGGTTCATCAATAGCTCGACATACAACGTAACTTTTAAGGTTGAACCTGTTATACCGACTCAGACAGGAACCGCAAATGGAAGTACGGTTCAGCCTATAGGTACTAAAAATGTGATTATTTATTTAAAAACCTCGTTCGTTGAGCAGAATTCGGTAGCTAACGTAGCAAAAACGGTTGTGCACGAAATGGCACATGCATACCTAGCACAGAAACTGCTAACTATTGGAGGGGCTGGAAATCTTGCTCAAAATATGAATAACAAAGAGTTTAAAGATTTATTTGCTTACTATTCCAAGTATGTAAACCCAGCCACCGGTGCTTTTTCAGCTGTAGCAAATAATGACTTTGACCATGCAGCAATGGCCGGATTATTGATCAATGATATAGCAGGAGGTATTAAAGATTTTATTGAATCTAATTATCCGGCTGTAAAAACCGACGAATATGTATCATTTGACAACTACAAAGCTCTTGCTTGGATAGGTCTCAGAGATACTGAAGCATATGATAAGTTTAAGTCTTTGACTGGGGAGACTAACGAGTCACAAACGTTGAAAATTACTGTTTTGGAATCTTCAAGTACATATGACTGCAATTAATATGAAAAGTACACTGTTTTTATTAATAATAATATGCTCTTGGCAAACGTTGAATGCTCAGAGTAAAAAAGATATATATCATTTACTTTCTAAGGGATCTTATCAAACACAAAAAATTGTTAGAACTGTAAGATTTAAAACCGAACGACTTGACACAGTATATGCTTTCTCACTGACTTGCGATTGTAAGCCTGGTGCGCTTGGTTTTATTCACACTGTTAATCCAGAAAGGGGACCAGTGAATTTGCCAATACGATCGCTGACTAATAAAGAATTAAAAAACATTGAGTTTTTATCTCTTGATAGCCTTGTCAATCTCATGAAGGACAATGACAATACATTTAATTCAAAATTTAACTTATACTTAGTTGAGAAAGGCAAGGTAAATTTCGCCTACAATGTATTCAAGATCACTTCTTTCGGCGATTATGAAGACGGCTATTAAGGAATTATCTATCTAAATTTTTTCCGCTTACTTACTCATCATCAAAACCGTGTCGCCTTCTTTCACCATCCTCGTTTGGAGAATATTCGATAGTACAAACAAAACACTTTCTTTGCTCTTAAAGGAAACGCTGCCATCAATAGTTACATCAGCCATTTTTGGATCGCTCAACTTAACCCGTTGACCATATACGTCTTCAAGTTCTTGTAAAATCTCCCTCACCGTTGTTTTCTGCATGAACATGTTTCCCTCAATCCAGGCACGTTCGGACGCTATGTTAGTTTGAACAACTTTCAACCTTTCATTTGGCGTCTCTATGGCCATCTGACTAGGTTTTAAAATGAAACTGTTACCCGAGTTTACCGAAGCTACCTGTACGCTTCCATTACTCAGTACAACTTTTGATTGTTGGTTTCTGTCTTTGACGTTAAATTCTGTACCCAATACCTCAATTCGGAGATGTGCTGTACTTACACGAAAACGATCTGCTGCAGAGATGTTTTTGGGATCGTGGTTCAGGTGTACAACTTTAAAATAAGCTTCACCTTTTAATTGAACGGACCTTTTCTTTGTAAGGGTCCAAAGCATAGGATAGTCAATGGAAGAATTCGCATTTAGGACAACCTGACTGCCATCTGGAAGGGTAACCGTTTTCTTTTCGCCATAAGCAGTCTGTATAGTAACTGTAGCATTGAATAGCCAAAGGGATATTCCAAAAAGCGCAAGTATGGCAGCCGCGCTACTAATAGCGATGTATAATTTTCTTACGCTGGATTTTTTTCGCTCCTGCCTATCAATGGAAGCATCGATATCTGCAAGTATACCGGCTTCAAAACCGGCAGGTAGATCAATCCTTTTTGCCGTGTAAATGAATGCAAGTTCTTTTTTTGCGGTTTGATATGCACTGTTTTGCGCTGCGCCTTTTTCAAATTCTTCCCAGAATTCCAGCTCCTCACCATACCTTACAGATCTGATAAAGGCCGGGTCATTGAGGAAATCTTCAGTGCTGTAGTTGTGGTATTTCTGTTCTTGCATCTAATTAATTTTTCAGTAGAGGGCTCTCTTAGATAAACACGGAATTATGAAAAATCACCCCATTGTAAAATGTTTTTTTTTAAAATATCTGCGATTTATACTGAAATAGCATTAGTAAAACCATCGCAGCATCAACATCAAGAATAACTTTAAGTGCTTCCAGTGCTCTTGCCGAAAGTTTGTAGGCGCCTTTTACAGATATATTCATCAATTCCGAAATCTGTTCATAGTCCATCTCTTCAAAATATTTTAAATAAATAATTTCCTTTTGTCTTCCAGTCAACTGTTCCAGGGCCATGCGGATCTTTTGCGACTGTGCCATTGCCTCATCGTTCTGTATATGGACGGATTCCGCATTAAATTCAATAATGAAATCATCTGGCTTTAATTCTGCCTTCAAGAAACGGTCTTCTCTAGCTTTATAGGTCATGATGGTGTTGCGCAATGCCCCTAATAAATAAAGTCGTTCGTTGTCCGTCTGACCTAACGTTTTACGGTTCGCCCAAAGCTTAGTGAACAAGTCGTGGATACAATCTCTGGTTTGATCTTCATCTTTAAGAATTCGCATGCCATATTCAAAAAGACGGGCTACATGCGTATTATAAATCGTGGTAAAAGATTTTCTGTTTCCCCGGGTGAAATCAAGCCATAAATTTGAAGGTTCGCCGTAAGCTTTCAACACGCAATGATATTTTTTTTAAATATAGTATAAAAACCATTATTATAGTGACGCGATGGACCTTACGACTGTTTTAGAAAAATTCCACTTGCTGAAGATTTCCAATATTTCGCTTTGCCTGAAAACATTATTCGGGCTTGCTTTAAGCCCATAAATACAGCGACAAGAATGGATTTAAAATTCTATTTGTATATTGTTGTCGAATATACTATATTTACGACAACAATTAGAGTTTTAGAAAATGATACAATTGACATTTGCATCACTACAAGTGATAAATTTAGAAGCATCAAAAGACTTCTACACAAAAAAATTAGGCTTTGAAATTGACAACTCAAATCCGCAAGCCTGCGTTTTTAAGTATAATGAAGGACAAGCAAGTTTTGCTATCCGCACACCTCTTGAACCAATCGAAGGAAAAGAATTAGGAATTGGTGTGGCCCTTTGGTTTGCCGTTAACGAAAATGTGGACGAACTGAAAGAGAAATTCATTACAAATGGAGTAACTACTGCGGGACCAATTATTGAAACACCTTTTGGCAGAGCATTCCACGTAAAGGACATTGACGGCTATAAATTGACTTTCTTGCAAGCAGGATAATACCTCAAATATGAAAACATTAATTACAACGAACTCATTGTCTGAATTTTTAAAAGAAGTATATAGATAAAAGTCGTGGCTAAAAAAATAGAATTTAAGTTTAAAACCCCAAATGAAAGTCCAGGTTATCTTTTGGGACAATTGACACTGTTGTGGCAACGAAAACTGAAAAAGGTTTTAGACCCATTAAACCTGACACAGACACAATTTGTGCTTTTGGCCGCATTAGGCTGGCTTTCGAGAGAAAACAACAATGTAACACAGGTGGACATCGCTAATCAGGGAAACGCAGACAGAATGATGGTATCCAAAGTTCTACGAACATTGGAAGAAAAGGAATTTATCAGCAGGCAGGAACACCAAACGGACACAAGAGCCAAAGTAATTAAATTGACGGACAACGGTGCGAAAGTTCTGCAAAAAGCATTGACAGCGGTTGAAAATGCCGACATAGACTTCTTCTCAGTTTTGGGCGAAAACTTGACCTTGTTTAATCATCATATGATAAATTTGACCGAACAAAACAAAGACGATTAAAAGTGCTTACTGCTAAAGGGGGGGGGGACTATAAGTACTGGGTATAAGTTTCTTTTTTGCCTGACTTTTTTTCTGGTAATCTTGGCTTGGTTTTACATTGGTGTATACCAGGTCAGCAGTTAAAAGAAGATCTAAAACGCTAATGGGTTACTATAACTATAGAATTAAGAGATTGGATTGCCAGGGAGAGCATATCCGCATTAAAGGATGTTTCAAGAATCAACAACAGTAATAGTAAATCTCGATAACGGGATATAAATTTAGTTAACTTTTTTATATTTACATAATGGTGATCAAATGGTAATTATTCAGGGCGAATATTCTGGCACACAAAATTTTGTCTGCTTAGATATTTCCTTTTTAGAATTTTTACAGATGGCTTTTCTATATAGGGATCTTGAAAATATGCTTGATGAATGGGATGACGGGCTAGATGAAGAAAAGATAGATGGTTTCAAAAAAGAAATCAATACTATAAAATCTAATTTATACGAATTATATCCGTTTCAATATTTTTAGTTTTAAGACAATTCGAATGGTTGATAAGGAATTTAATTTACAAATAACCGGAACTCCCACAGAGTTTGGCGATGTTGGAGAACTTGAGAATTATAGATTTTCCAATGGCAAAGGTTTCCCGCGATCATACAAAGAGTTCGCATTGGTGTACGGATATGGATTGACACTGGAAGAATTCCATATCTATTTACCCATGGGAAAGTATGGCGATTCTCTGTGTATTAGAACTGAGGAAATTAAAAGTACTTATATTAGAGATGTTGATAATAACGACATCTGGTTTGATTTGGAACCTGATGGTTCAGCTAATCTACTGAAAAGACTATTTCCGTTTGCTTCCAGCGATAATGGCCTGTATCTTTTTTGGGATTATGAAAATGATTTTGAGATATATCTGACGGACTTTAGAGGAATTGGATTCAGGAAAGTTGGAAAATCAATGTATGAGATGATAGAGAACTTGACCGGCGATAACTATAGATATTTTTTGCCTTTTTCCGATAAGCCTTTGGCAAGAACTTTTAAGTGTTTGAACAGAATTGAATGCAATGACCTTAAATATGAATAGAATTACATTAAGACCATTAGAGGGAATTACAGTAGGCGACAAGGAAATAAACTTTTATATCGGAAAACTACCGGCGGCTGCTGATGAGGATTTATCTGATGGTTTTTCTTTCCATCATTTATGGGTGGGCGAAAGTAAACTGGATAAAAAAAATATACTGAGGCAGGCCGGAATTGATAAAGATAATGTTGTAAAGCTCAATTATTACCATACTGCCAAGAGCGACAACCTGGACAAGATACTGATCCTTCAGGTTAAGGACTATAATGTTGCCGAAAAAATGATCCTGAAAGTAGATGAAATGAAGATCCTTATTGCCAACTCAATGCTTGACTTGCTTGTAAAAGGTAGTCTCAAAATAGAGGGGGAAAGTATTGCTGATGCTTTGGGAATGAAATATATCGGAAAGTTTGCTTCTAGCTAATGATAATTATGGAGCACAAGAAAATAATAAGCAGTTTTAACAAACAGATAAATAAGGCGAAGAAAGAAGGAGTAAGCCAGAAAGAGATCGACCAATATTATGATCTGATTAAGCAAAGCATTCTGGATGATATCAAAGATGGTTTTAAAGAAACAATTGCAAGGAATCTCACATTGGGAATTGGTGTTCATTCCGGAGAATATCCCAAACATCTGATCTTGAACGGTGAAAAAGAAGGTTGGAAATACGTTACCCGATATCTGTTATGGCAACAGCACATTTTACAGCAGCTTTTTAACTACAAAGAAGTAACGCCAAGAATAATTGGGCCTATTATTGGTTTGGCGATCCTTTGGGGTATGAATGATCTTGCAAGAAGCTCAAGAGATTATTTTCAAATGCTGTTTGAAGATGACAAAGAGAAATATAAACAAAGCGAAACGCATCATTTATTCATGGCAATTTTATATGATCTGAACGAAACAAAAGAAATCAGTCACGGGCTGTATTCAGCTTTGCCGGAAGAAAATATCTATAAAAGGTTTTTGGATAATTGGTCTACAACAGATGCAGAATTATTAGCTGAACTACTTTTTGAGCTTTGTGATTTTCATATCTATAGTGCAATGGATTTAAAAGACAAGTTCTCCGAGATCCTTTCGTTGTATTATATTCCGTATGAGATCAGGTTGGTCGAAAAAATTCGTGATGAACAGGGCCTGATCAATGTTAAAATCAATCACCCCTTAATGGACACCCAACTGGCAGACATACCTACATTCGCTTATGGATGGGACTTGTCAGATGATGAAGTGTATCAGTTTTTAATTAGGAGAGAATAAGATTGGCGAGGGTATAGTGGAAATAAAAACCAAAAATGATTTTTATTATAACGATAGCAAATTTGAATAGGAGAATATGGGTAAAACCTATGGTCAGGAATAATAAAGAAGTCAATTTATCTTGATTTATCGGAGAATTTCCAGTTTGTCTGAGCCTTCAGGTTTATGCAGATAAAAAGTATGGGATTTTGGCATCATTTTTTTTGCTGTTTTAGAAATAAGAGGAGAATAACCGTAGGTTTGAGGATCTTTACAGACTAAAGTAACCACTTTTCCTCCGCCATAAAATTTAAGTTCTGCATCTGTGCAAGGATAGATGAAATTTCTCTTTTCAAGCGCATAATCTACCATTGATTTGGTAATATCTTTTTCTGCATCTTTATTCCAGGGGGTAGAAGCCGCTTCTTCGTAAATGCTTTGCCTCAGCATTGATAAATATTTTTGCTGATTTCCTTCTTCAAGCGTTTTTTTGAAATCTGAATAAAACGCATCTACTTCTTTTCGGGTATTGGCAGAATTTTGAAGATTCTGGCTATTGTTCCATCCCGCTATTTTCCAGTTAATGTCTTTATTATCAATGATAAAATATGTTTTGTACTCAGCAAAGTTTTGTGGTTTACCATCTGATTTTGAAGTCTGATAGCTAAGAACCTGCCACTGATATTGCTGACCTTTATCTTTGGCATTCATCTGATCCAACATTGACATAGGTTCTTTATTTTTCGAAATTTCGATCTTAACAAATGAATTTGGAGAAAGGGAAGGGGCGAACACTGTTTCATCCTTTTTAGAAGGATAAAGACGAATGGTAACCTCTTGTTTGCCAGGCTGAAGAATGTACTGATTGAGATTTACTGTCAATCCCGAGCGTTCTCCCAATCCGAAATGACTTGCAATGGGCATATCATTAATTAAAATTTCATAAGAACAATCTGCATGTTCGTATTTTAGTCTAAAAAGCATTCCTTCCTTTTGATATTCTACTTGATCCATTTTTTTATTTTCGATCACTGTTTCTTTCTCTTTTTTACTTTGTGCGCAGGATTGCAGGCTTATGCAGATTCCAAACATTAAAATTTTAACTATATTATTCGTCATCACCGCTGTTAAATTTATAAAATTCGGGTTCTCATTAATGAAGAGTTTCTTTTATACTCAGTACTATTATTTCTGTTCATATGTGTATAGGTTGATATCAATTATAATAATTTTTCTTAGTATCATAATTCTGTTTTAATTGATGACAAGAGGCCGTATCATTAATCAAAAGATGATACGGCTTCTTTATTTGTTGTTTGTGTGATGCGTTCTGAATATTTTGTTACTGTGTCTTTTTTCTTTGAATATCTGTTGAAGTATACAAAAAACAGCTTTTCTAAGCTGCTTTTTTCCTTATATTTTGTGCAATAGCCAATAATCCCCATTCAATTTCTACTTTTTGTTTACCTCTGAGCATGAAACGGCGGAACCCGTGGTTCTGTTTGATATTAGCGAAAACAGGTTCTACGTCGTAACATCGTTTCTTTCTATGACTGATGCCCTGTTCTGTATTGAGTAGACAATGTGCTTTTTGCTTATGGCTTTGCAAGTTTTCGTTGATTTCGATCAGACGGTTGCCTTTGGATTTGTGACAAGCGCCATTTAGTGGGCAATTGCTGCAGTTTTTAGCTTGATATCGCCTGATTTGTTGCTCGAACCCACTTGCAGTGCGCTTTTTAACTATTCCCACAAAGTCCATACTTTGTCCCATTGGGCAGATGTAGGTGTCTTTTTGTTCATTGTAAAAAAGCTGATTTGCTGCAAAAGGATATTTTTGATTATAGTGTGCATTTTGTTGTTTATCAAACATATTAAACTTAACGAAAGACTCCACCTGTTTTTGCTCTAGCAGGGCGTAGTTCTCTTCTGATCCATAACCGGCATCAGCGGTAAGGGTCTTTGGGGGACGATTGAAGCTATTTTCATGTTGTTCCATATGTGATTTTAAAGTTAAGATGTCTGTAGGATTGGAGTGAATAGTATAATTGACAATGAACTGGTTTGAAGTGGATATCTGTACATTATAAGCTGGTTTGAGCTGTCCGTTACGCATATGATCTTCTTTCATTCTCATAAAAGTTGCATCCGGATCAGTCTTACTGTAACTGTTGCGTTCAGCGAGTATTTCTTCCTGATGTTCATACTTATTAATAGCCTCAGGATAGTTTTTTGTAAGGTAACGGAGCTTTGCTTTGGTCTTTTTATCCACCTGGTTATTGTTAGCCAGCACTTCATTGAGTTTATCAACTGTTGCCTGGATGCTTTCGGGGCTTACTGTTTTTGCCGTAGGTGGTTCAGGTAATAAATCTTCTACCGTAGCCACACTCTGGGCATAGTTCCAGATCTCATCAAGCTGCTTTTTCATCTTCGCTTTATTGGTCTGGATGGATTTCTTCCAGACAAAAGTGTACTTGTTGGCATTGGCCTCAATCTTGGTTCCATCGGTATAAACTTCATCAATACTCAGTAATCCTTCTTCAGCCAGGTACTTGACCACTTCCTCAAATACATTACGCAGAGCATGTTTTAAGCGGGCACCCCGAAATCGGTTGATCGTATTGTGATCCGGTTTACTCATGCCACTCAACCACATGAAAGGAATACTTTCCCGGCAGGCTATGGCCAGTTTTCTACTGGAATAGGTATTGGTCACATATCCATAGACCAATACTTTTAAAAGTAATATCGGATGATAATTGGAAGCGCCCCTGATGTGGTAGGCACTCAACAGAGGTTCTACATTGATCACATTAATAATCTTGTCGACAAGTCTCACAGTATGATCTGCTGGAATCAACTCATCGAAGGTAGGCGGAAATGCCATGAGTTGATGCTGGTAATAGGGCTTAAAAACAGGTTTCTTATTGGCCATATTTAGTGCTGATTATATCATAAATATATGAAAATCAGTAGATTAAATAAAATTTAAAGCCAAAAAAAAATCACCTTAAATTATTAATAATCAAGAATATACAAATGTAAATAAACGCAAAGAGCCTGTATCGATTTATGATACAGGCTCTTGTCAAAAGATAAGGATATTTTATCTTGTTGTGTAACCTCCATTTGCAAAAATGGTTTGTCCGGTAACCCACCATCCGTCCGTTACTAAGAATTCTACCAGTGGTGCGATGTCTTTAATGTCGGTCAATCCACCTAGTGCTGAGGCGGATTTGTGGTATGCGACTGCTTCTGGTGATTCTTGTCCGTAAAAAAATGGGGTGTCCATTGGGCCGGGTGCGACTGCTGTAACTGAAATGCCACGGGTACCAAATTCTTTTGATGCCATTCTGGTAAAATGTTCAACGGGTGCTTTTGCACCTGCATAGGTAGAATACAGTCCGGTATAAGCTGCCAGTAAAGAGGTTACGATGGTATTTATTTTTCCGTTATCGTTTAAATGTTTGCCAGCTTCCTGGATAAAGAAATAAGCCACTTTGGAATTAATGTCGAACATGGTGTCGTATTCTGCTTCTGTGGTTTCCAGGAAGGGTTTTTTCAAGACCATTCCTACTGTGTTGATGGCAATATCGATGCTGCCAAATTTTTCTTTTGTTGCTTGAAAAAGTTTTGCAATGTTTTCTACTTTAGTTAAGTCTGCCTGAAACAGGAATGCTTCACCACCTGCATTGGTAATTTCTGCCAATGTTTGTTCTGCATCTGCCTTTGTACTGTTACTATTGTAGTGTATAGCTATTTTTGCTCCCTTCGATGCAAAGCTGCGGCTCAATAATCCGCCTAAGTTTTTTGCAGCTCCTGCAATTAAAACTACTTTTCCTTTTAAATCGTTTCTTGCCATTGTCTGTATGTTTATTATGATGTTATACAAAGGTCTGCAAGAGATTTATTTATATCATGGTGAACTTTTCGGGACTTTTGAGTTGTCTTGTTTTTGTTGCTTTCGAAATTCGCCCGCTGTTTGTCCAGTAAATTTCTTGAAGAATTTTGAGAAGTTAGAAGGGTCGTAGGTGAGTTGTTTAGCGATGAAGGCAATAGATAAATCGGTTTCTTTCAAAAGTGATTTTGCTTTTTCTACAATTTTGAGGTCGTAAAAATGGCAGGGATGATGTCCGGTTGATTTTTGTAAGGTGTCGGATAGATGGGAGTGAGAAATATGTAAGGCGTTTGCGATTTGGTTCAACTCCAGGAAGTCAGTGGCATTCCCGTTGGCTACATCTTCAACATGTTCGTCTAAAAAAGCAAAGTATTGTTCGGTTATTTCCGCGGCACGCTTGGTTTCGTTGTGGCCCATATTACAGATATGTATAGAATTGATTTCTAAAGTTCGGTATTCTAGTACAAATAAACATGGTGAACTTTTCGGGTTTTTACTAAGGGGTTCTTGGCCAACCAACTCGCTAATTCGTGCAATTTTCCTTAAATCATCAATAAATTTTTTCTACTTCCGTTGAAGCTGAATTTCTCTAAGCCCAAAACTTACACGGTATAAAATATATTGCAGATGAGTATGTAAATAAATTTCTTTTGTCATATTGGAATGAACGCTGTGACTGCTATGTATAGCAAAGTCATGATTAGATGGAATAAGAATTAGATAGAATATGATACGAAGAGTTAGTTTTATATGTTGTTTGTTGAGTTTTGTTGTTCCCATAATACTAAAAGCTCAGTCTCACTATCCCGGGCAGCATAAAGGCAAGTTTGCAATTGAAGATCAATTAAAGCCTGCGGTTTACAGTTTTGACCTGGATGCCGTTAGGTTGCTGGACAGCCGCTTTAAACAAAATATGGAACGCGAACAAAAATGGCTGGCAACTATTGATACAAAACGCTTACTACATAGTTTTAGAACTAATGCTGGCATCTATGATGAGAATGAAGGGGGATATTTTGAAATAAAGAAACTCGCAGGCTGGGAATCGTTGGACTGTGAGCTGCGTGGACATTCTACCGGACACATTTTATCCGCTTTGGCTTTAATGTATGCCTCAACAGGGGATAATCAGTACAAACTCAAAGCAGACAGTCTTGTCAGTGGTCTGGCAGAAGTGCAGCAGGTGTTAAACCAAAATGGCTATTTGAGCGCTTTCCCGCAGGAACTGATCAACAGGAACATGCAGGGAAAAAGGGTCTGGGCCCCTTGGTATACCTTACATAAAATCTATAGTGGATTGATTGATCAGTATTTGTATTGTAATAACAGATTGGCACTTGAAACAGTCAAGAAAATGGCATCCTGGGCTTACCAGAAACTACAAATTGTAACACCTCAACAACGTAGCCTTATGTTACGAAATGAATTCGGCGGGATCAATGAATCATTTTATAATCTTTACACTATTACAGGTAATCCAGAGGATCAGTGGCTGGCTGAATTCTTTTACCATAACGAAATGCTGGATCCATTAAAAGAAGGAAAAGATATTCTTGAAAAGAAACATGCCAATACCTATATTCCTAAATTGATAGGCCTGAGCCGCAATTATGAAATAGAAGGGAAGGGTGAGGGTGATAAAATTGCCAGGTTCTTTTGGGAAACGGTAAATGATCACCATTCCTTTGCTACCGGCAGCAACAGTGATAAAGAAAAATTTTTTAAACCAGACCATCAGTCGGCCCACTTAACTGGGTATACAGGTGAAAGCTGTAATGTTTACAATATGCTCAAATTGAGCCGGCACTTATTTTCGCATACTGCAGATGTTAAATACGCAGACTATTACGAAAAGGCATTATATAATCACATTTTAGGTCAGCAGGATCCAGAAACTGGAATGATTGCCTACTTTTTACCTATGCTTCCTGGGGCACATAAAGTTTACAGCACAGCTGATAGTTCATTCTGGTGCTGTGTAGGTAGTGGTTTCGAAAACCAGGCGAAATACGGCGAAGCTATTTATTATCATACTGAAAAAGAGGTGTATGTAAATCTTTTTATAGCATCGGAGTTAGATTGGAAAGAAAAAGGTTTTAAATTGAAGCAGGAAACCACTTTTCCTGAAACAGGGAAAATGAAGTTTAGTATTTTACAAAGTCCCGGGCTGCAGATGGGGCTGCAGATCAGGTATCCTTCCTGGGCCCTTAATGGAGCCCTTCTGAAAGTGAACGGTAAAGTACTGCCAGTAAAGCAAAAACCTGGCAGCTACCTGCTGATCAGCAGAAAATGGAAAGTGGGTGACAACGTAGAAGTGGATTTTCCTATGTCTTTACGTACGGTGGCCACTAACGATGATCCTGATGTGGCCGCAATAGTATATGGACCTATTGTTTTGGCAGGGGAGATGGGAACGGCTGGTATGAAATCTCCCGCACCTTTTTCAGATCCTAAATTATACAACGATTATTACACCTATGATTATAAGGTGCCCTCCGGTATTGTCACCTCATTGACATTGAAAAAGGATAACTTAAACATATCAGTTCGACCTGTGGCTGGAAAGCCGCTTACGTTTAGAACATTAAAAGAAGGAATTTTATTACGTCCGCTGTACGATATCCATCAGCAAAGATATGTCGTATATTGGAAGCTAAAATAACGCTGATATTTGACCTTTCTGAAAAAAAGGCAGTAAATATGAGTATGTAATTGTTTTTCTATTGTCATTAGGTTAAAACGTATTTGACCAATCATGACTATTTTTCGAAACCTGTTATTAACTGCTATATTCTTGTTTGTTTATGCTGTTGCAAACGCCCAATTAAATGCTTCAAAAGCTATAGCCTATTGTGCAATTCAAGCTGATAAAACCCTTAAACTGATTCCAGCAGATCGCATAAATATTCCCCGTGGCATTGCCCATGGAAAAAAGGACTGGAAGTTCGTGGATTTTAAAGACTGGTGTAGCGGCTTCTGGCCAGGAATTTTATGGTATGCTTATGAAGGTACAGGTAATGTGAAATTTAAGGTGCAGGCGGATAAATTTTCGCGTGAACTTACGCCACTTTCAATGATGAAAGCATTTGACCATGATCTGGGCTTTCAGATCTTTAACAGCTTTGGAAATGGTTACCGTTTAACAAAGAACCCTGAATATAAAAAAATCATCCTTGCTTCCGCTGATACCTTAGCAACCCTGTTCAATCCTACAGTGGGGACTATTTTATCCTGGCCACGTCCAGTACCAAATATGGATTGGCCACAACACAACACGATTATTGATAATATGATCAATCTGGAAATGCTGTTCTGGGCCTCAAAAAATGGGGGTAGGAAAAAGCTTTATGACATTGCGGTATCACATGCGAAGACGACTATGAAAAACCATTTCAGGTCGGACTACACATCCTACCATGCAGTGGTTTATAACAAGCAAACAGGACTGAAAATAAAAGCTGTTACCCATCAGGGCTATGCTGATAATTCTATGTGGGCAAGGGGGCAGTCATGGGCTATATATGGCTATACCATGTGTTATAGAGAGACTAAAGATTCGGTATTTTTGGATTTTGCGCAAAAGGTTAGTGATGTGTATTTAAAAGAGCTACCCGCTGATCTGATCCCTTACTGGGATTTTAATGACCCAGCGATTCCAAATGCGCCACGTGACGCTTCTGCCGCCGCGGTGGTTGCTTCCGCATTACTTGAACTATCTACATTTACGGAGGACAAGACCAAAGCAAAAATATATCGGAAAAAAGCAGAGCAAATGTTAACGTCTTTGTCCTCTGCAAAATACCAGAGCCGCGAAAATAACAGTGCTTTTCTATTACACTCAACAGGACATAAACCCAATGGCTCAGAAATAGATGCGGCTATTATTTATGCTGATTATTATTACATTGAGGCTTTATTACGTCTAAAAAAACTTCAGAAAGGTACCAGTCTTTATTCCAACCTTAAATCGTAAACAGCCGAATTACTTGCCGTAATGGCCTATTTTTATTCACATAAACTAATTAGAAATGATGATCCGACTATTAAATTGCTTTTTTCTGATTTTAACCAGCTGTAACCTGTCATTTGCACAGGGTATTGTAAAAGGTACAGAAGCAACATTACTATCTCCAGATAAAAATACAATAATTAAGTTCTATCAGAAAAGCGATGCCGCCGGCAAAAAAACTTTTTATTATCAGGTTAACTATAAAAGTAAAATAGTAATAGCTGAATCCATAATGGAGCTTCAATTGGACAACCATTTATCCGAAAGCGCAATGGCACTTCCGGTCGATAAACATGAGCGATGGTTTGAAAACCTGAAGGTGAAAAAGATCAGTGTTTCTACCAAAGATACCTCCTGGAAGCCGGTGTATGGCGAGAAGGAGCTTATCCGTGATCGTTTTAATGCTGCGACAATAGAGGCGGTGAAGGACGATAACCCGATTTATTTAATGAACATTGAGTTAAGAGCTTATGATGAAGGAATCGCTTTCCGTTTCTTTTTCCCGGAGAATGAAAAAGGTACCTATTACCGTATCGTGGCCGAAAATACTGAGTTTAGTTTACCTGAGGGAACAAAAGCATGGGTAGCTGATTGGGCACAGGCACCTTACAAAAAACTACCGTTAAAGAATTGGGAAAGGGAAGCGGAACGCCCATTGACATTGGAATTGCCAAATGGGCTGCATGCCGTATTGGCTGAAGCTCAAATGGTAGACTATGCACGTACTAAGTTTAAGCTGAGTACAACAAAGTCAAATACGATTCAGACTGCTATGTTTACGCCAGCGGATCTGATTTCTCCCTTTGCCACACCCTGGCGGGCAATTATGGTAGCCGAAAGTCCAGCTCAACTTGCGGAAAATAATCACTTCATTCTGAATCTTAATGAACCTACGAAAATAAAAGACGAAAGCTGGATCAAACCAGGGAAAATAATGCGGGTAATGTCGCAAACAACTAAAGATGCCCTGGAGAATATTGATTTTGCAGTTGCTCGCAACCTCCAATATATCCTGTTCGACTGGAAATGGTATGGACCTGCCTTCAGCTTCAGTTCAGATGCGTCTAAAGTGGCCATTAAAGATTTTGACCTCCCTGCAATCATAAAATATGGGAAAGAGAAAGGAGTTGGCGTATGGTTGTATGTGAACCAACAAGCCTTATTGATGCAAAGTGACAGTCTGTTTTCTATTTATAAAAAATGGGGAGTAGCAGGTGTGAAGTTCGGTTTTGTGCAGTCTGGCTCACATCGTTGGACTACCTGGGTGGAGAAAGCGATACAGCAGGCCGCTGAAAATCAGATTATGGTCAATATTCACGATGACTGGCGGCCAACGGGAGAGCAACGAACCTGGCCAAATCTGATGACTTCAGAAGGCATTAGGGGTAATGAAGAAATGCCTGATGCTACCAATAATACAGTGATGCCTTTTACACGTTACTTAGCAGGAGCTGCGGATTATACCATTTGTTATTTTGATAAACGAATCAAAACGACGCATGGTCATCAGCTAGCGTTGGCGGCAATTTATTTTAGTCCGCTGCAGACCCTTTATTGGTACGATAAACCATCTTATTACCATAATGAGCCGGAATTGGAGTTCTGGGATAAAATTCCGGCCAGCTGGGATGAAACAAAAGTATTACAAGGGGCTCCGGGCGAATTTGTCAGTGTGGCAAGGCGAAGTGGAAACCAGTGGTTTATGGGAACCATTACCAATACAGAAGCGCGAATAGTAAAAATAAAATTTGATTTCTTGCCTAAGGGAAAAACTTATGTGGCTAAAATCTACAGTGATAACGACAACATAACTACAGCCACTAAGGTCGGTATAGAAACCAAACAGGTGAATGCCAAGACTGTACTTGAAATTAAATTAAAAGCTTCGGGTGGCCAGTCCATTTGGCTGCAACCGAAATAATAGACCAAATAAATAACCTGTTTAACCAATAAAATGAGCGAATCAACAACTAAAGCCAAATTTACCGACAAGAAATTTCTGGTTACCCTTGTCTTTGTCACCTCTCTTTTTATGTTCTGGGGTATTGCCATCACCATGGCCGACGTTCTGAACAAGCACTTTCAACATACCATGAATCTTTCCAAATCGCAATCGGCATTTGTACAGTTTGCTGTTTTCGGTGCTTATGCTGTAATGGGTATACCTGCGGGTTTATTTATGAAACGTTTCGGTTATAAAAAAGGGGTGCTATTAGGACTGTCACTTTTTGCTGTCGGGGCATTTCTTTTTGTACCAGCAGCGAATATCTCATCTTTTGCCTTTTTTGGTATTGCGCTTTTTATCGTCGGTTGTGGTCTTTCCACCCTGGAAACTGTCGCACACCCTTTTGTAGCCTCATTGGGCGATCAACGTACCAGTGATCAGCGTATTAATTTTGCGCAATCTTTTAATGCTGTCGGTGCAATGTTAGGTCCTGCAATTGGCAGTTACTTTTTATTGCGCAATAACGTAGAAGGGAGTACAGACCTAACCTCTGTAAAAGTATTGTATGCTGTAATTGGTGTGGTGATTTTGCTGGTAGCACTGTCATTCTCTTTTGTTAAAGTACCCTCAACAACGGATCCACATGCTGTTTTGGAAACAGATGCCGATGCGGTAAATATTGATGTGGCACCGGATAAAAAACTGTTTGACCATAAGCATTTTGTATGGGCTGTTGCTGCCCAGTTCTTTAACGTAGCGGCTCAGGCTGGAACATGGGCCTTTTTTATCAATTACGGTCATGAAAAAATGGGCTTTTCTGATGCGGAAGCTGGAAATTATATGGTTGCATTTATGGGCATGATGCTCGCTGGTCGTTTTATCGGAACCTTTTTAATGCGTGTTATTGCTCCAAATAAATTGCTCGCTGCCTTCGCCTTTGGAAATATGCTAATGTGCATCATCGTAGCACAAAGTTTTGGGATAGTCTCGTTCATCGCCTTGCTGATGATCAATTTCTTTTTTAGCATTATGTTTCCAACTATATTTAGTTTAGGATTAAAAAACCTTGGCGCACGTACACAACAGGCAGCCTCATTTTTATCAATGGGCGTAGTAGGTGGTGCATTTTTTCCATTTATCATGGGTGCTATGGCCGACAGTTATGGCATTGCACATGCCTATTATGCACCAATCATATGTTATATCGTGATCTTTTTGTTTGGGTATAAATTTTATAAAGTAAAACACTAAATGAGTGATAAGAAAAGTCCGATTTTGTTGATTTGCATATTCCTGCTTTTAGGTCTGCCGCAGGTGCCATTAGTGGTATCTGCACAAAAAATGCGATCCCCTAAATACGATTTTGCTTATCTCGATCGCAAAATACAAGGCTGGGTAGATAGCGGTTATTACAAAGGATCATCCATCATTGTTGTCAAGGATAATCAGCTCATCCATCAAAAATTCTATGGTAATTACAGTGCCGGAACAGTAGCTTACATCGCTTCGGCAGGTAAATGGCTTGCGGCTGCAACTATTGCTGCTGTTGTGGATGAAGGAAAACTTTCCTGGAATGATCCGGTAAATAAATGGTTACCCGAATTTAAGGATGTAAAAGGGCAGGCTACTTTGCGCCAATTGCTTTCACATACAGCGGGCTATCCGGATTATCAGCCGAAAGCAAATCGAACTGATGATTACCAGACTTTGTCTGAATCTGTTGTTGCATTGTTAAATCTGCCGGCAGATACACTACCCGGTACTAAATTTAAATATGGTGGTTTGGCCATGCAGGTTGCTGGCCGTATGGCAGAACTGGCTACAGGGAAAGATTGGGAAATGATCTTTCAGCATAAAATAGCCGGACCTTTACAAATGGAGGCTACTCATTTTACGCCTGTAGATGCTACACCTGGACATAGCCCTATGCTGGGAGGTGGGGCAAGAACGACTTTACAGGATTATGCTAATTTTTTAAATATGATCAGTAACAACGGTCTGTTTAAAGGAAAACAGATTTTATCCTTTAAAGCGATTCAGGAAATGCAGGCTGATCAGGTCGGTAAGGCCTATGTTGCTCCGGCGGAATATGTGGCCAATGCAAGAGCAAGTGCAAGGAATGACATTTATGGTTTGGGTGAGTGGCGCGAAGAAGTGGATGGTCAGGGAAATGTAGAGTTGATCAGTAGCCCAAGCTGGGCAGGTGCTTATCCCTGGATTGATAAAAAGCATGGCGTTTATGGATTTTTTCTGGCTAGAGTTGACCAAATGAAAAATGGTTTTAACTCTTTTCTGGGTAGCCCCGTATTGCCTTATCTGGTCAGAGATGTGTTATTGCAGGCTGCGAATCCTGAACTGAAACATGGATATATAAGCACTCCTGATCGGGCACGTTTGTATTATGAGGAATTAGGGAAAGGAGAACCATTGGTACTCATTCATGGACATTCTTTTGATCGCAGCGAATGGGATCCCCAGTTTTTTGAGCTGTCAAAAAAATATCGGGTAATCCGGTACGATCTTCGGGGTTACGGCTGGTCATCTATGCCTTCAGAAGAACAAAAAGCTTTGCATGCCGATGATCTTGCCGCTTTACTAGATGCGTTAAAAATTAATAAAGCACATATTGTCGGACTTTCACTGGGCGGATTTATTGTTTCTGACTTCATCGCCCTTTATCAATCGCGAATTTTAACGGCCACGGCAGCCAGTGGCGATTTTTTTAAGGTAAAAGGACCATCTCAAGCCTGGACGAAGGAGGAATGGGATAAGCAAAGCGCTAAGATTAAAGCATGGCAGCTTAAGGGCGCAGATGCAATGAAGCGTGAATGGTTTAATGCGTTGACTAAACGAAACGGTCAGGTTATCGAAAATTTGAGAAAGCCGATTTGGGCGATGATCTATAAATGGGATGCCTGGCAACCACAACATCATGAACCCAGATTCCTGCTGGGTGAAGACCTTTCTGCAAAATTGCAGGTGCTGAAAGTAACTGTTCCTGTAATGGTTTTAACCGGAGAGGCCGATGCCGGACATCAGAATAAATTGCTTGCAGCTATTCCCTCAGCAAAACAGGTTTTTATCACCAATGCCGGCCATGTCAGCAATTTGGAGAACCCCAAAGGGTTTAATGAAGCCTTGTTAAATTTTTTAAGTTGGTATAAAGAAGAATAAAATAAGTTACACCATAAATATGAAGAAGATCCTTAATCCCCTGTTTATTTATTTAATATTTTTTGGCACTGGACTGCCTGTCTTTTCACAAGACATCAGCAAAGTTTGGATTGCTGACCAGGGTAATGGCACGTATAAAAATCCCATACTTCATGCAGATTATTCAGATCCAGATGCCATCAGGGTAGGTGATGATTATTACATGACCGCTTCCAGCTTTAATTGTATTCCAGGTCTGCCTATCTTGCATTCCAAAGATCTTGTAAATTGGAAGCTAATCAATTATGCCTTAAAAAAGCAGGAACCTGAAACTTTGTACAATACTCCCCAGCACGGTAAAGGCGTATGGGCACCGAGTATTATTTTTCATCAGGGAGAATATCGGATTTATTATCCTGATCCGGATTTTGGGATTTTTATGGTGAAAGCCAAAAATCCAGCCGGAGATTGGAGTAAACCACAACTAGTAATGGCTGGAAAGGGATTGATTGATCCAAGTGCTTTTTGGGATGATGACGGTAAAGCTTATCTGGCGCTTGCCTGGGCAGGCAGTCGGGCCGGAGTAAACAGCTTATTGACCATCTACCCTATGAATAATGCAGGTACGCAGGTGACGGGAAAAGGCAAGCATGTGTTTGATGGGCATGACCATCACCATACCGTAGAAGGGCCTAAATTTTACAAACGCAATGGGTACTATTATTTGTTTGCCCCGGCTGGTGGTGTGGCTACAGGCTGGCAGCTCGTATTGAGATCCAAAAATATTTATGGCCCATATGAGGAAAAGGTCGTGATGGACCAAGGAAAAACTGGAATTAATGGGCCGCATCAGGGAACATTAGTAGGCACACAGAAAGGAGAATATTGGTTTCTGCATTTCCAGGACAAGTTTGCTTACGGTCGTATTTTGCATCTTCAACCGGTAAAATGGGTAAACAATTGGCCGGTTATTGGAGCTGATCCCGATGGAGACGGTAAAGGAGAACCTGTGCCTTTCTTTAAGAAGCCGGATGTCGGCCGCGTATACCCCATGGCTACCCCAGCGGAAAATGATGAATTTAATCATGATGAACCTGGCCTGCAGTGGCAATGGCATGCCAATGAACAAATTCAATGGACTGCACAGATCCGGAATTCGGGCTATCTGCGTCTGTTTGCGTACCCAACGCCAAAAAATGCAACGAACTTATGGCCGGTACCTAACTTGTTGCTGCAAAAGTTACCTGCTCCGGATTTTACGGCGACTACTAAAGTTAAGTTTAGTACGGAATGGGATGTTTGGCAAAGTAAAAAAGCCGGTTTATTAGTAATGGGGAATGATTATGCTTACCTCTCTATATCAAAAGATGAAAAAGGGTATAGAGTAAGTCAGGTACTTTGCAAAGATGCTTTAAACGGCTCTTCCGAAAGCTTGATCGAAGAAAAAGCAATAGCTGGGGCTGAAATATATTTAAGCGTTCAGTTATCGGCTCCTGATGCCGTATGTAAATTTAGCTATAGTGAAGATGGAGTTAATTTCACACCTATAGGCATTGCTTTTAAGGCACAGCCAGATAAATGGATTGGTGCTAAGGTCGGATTGTTTTGCATCAGCAAACCAGATGTTCGTACCGGGGGGTATGCAGATTTTGATTGGTTCAGGATAGATAAATAAGATTGGATAGAATGATGAAAATATTTAAGGAAATAGCGACCTGTTTTGTTTTGCTTCTGTTTGTGAGTGATTCAATTTTTGCGCAGATTAAGGCAGATGCCGTCTGGCAATGGTCAACTACAGTAAATGCACTTACTTCTAAGGAGACCAATGATCATCCTACAGCTTTTTTATGGATTCCACCCAATTGTAAACAGGTTAAGGGAGTTGTAATTGGTCAGCACAATATGCTGGAAGAGGGGATTTTGGAGCACCCTGCTTTTCGTGAGAATTTAGCAAAGCTTGGTTTTGCAGAAATATGGGTGACACCGGCTTTGGATATGGTATATGATTTTAATGCTACAACCAGCCTGACTGCTTTTAATGAAATGATAAATAGTTTTGCTGACATTTCAGGCTATTCTGAACTACAGTTTGCGCCAATCATTCCTATCGGACATTCGGCAGCAGCAAGTTACCCATGGAATTTTGCAGCGTCGAATCCTTCACGCACATTGGCGATAATTTCTGTACATGGGGATGCACCCCTTACAAATATGACCGGAAGTGGTAGGCCAAATCCAGATTGGGGAAACAGGAATATCGATGGTATACCCGGACTTTTTGTAATGGGTGAATATGAATGGCTGGAGGGACGTATTGCACCTGCTATAGCCTATCGTAAGGCGCATCCAAAAGCGCCAATCGCCTATTTATGTGACGCCGGCTTTGGTCATTTTGATTATTCAGATGAACTGGTTGGGTTTTTAAATATGTTTATCGCTAAGTCGGCAAAAGCGAGACTTCCAGTCTCATTTGCAATGAATAGCCCAGTAGCTTTGAAAGCCGTAGATCCGGAAAAAGGCTGGCTCGTTGATCGATGGCGGGACAATAAACCTTCAGTGGCTTTGCCAGCTACTTTTGCAAATTACCAGGGCAATAAGGAAGACGCTGGCTGGGCATTTGATCGGGAAATGGCTTTGGCTACTGAAAGTTATTATGCCAGGGCAAAAGGGAAAATGCCCCAATATATTGGCTATGTGCAAGCTGGAAAACTATTGTCGCCATCAGGATTTTCTGGCTTCAATCCTAAGTTTATACCCCTCGCAGATGGACTGACATTTCATCTCCATACCAAATATCTGGATGCTGTGGTTGGCAAGCCTGCTGCAAAAGGACATTCAACTGCTAAGATTAATATTACGAGAATCTGTGGCCCCGTAGTTAAGGTAGATGATTCCACTTTTAAAATCTCCTTCAACAGACTTGGCTTTAATAATACAAAACGTTCAGGGGATGTATGGTTCATGGCCAGAAGTGATGGCGATGCGATTTATAAGTCGGCTGTTCAGCAAGCCAATATGAAAATACCGATAGTCAATAAGGAAGGAAAGGCACAACAGATCAATTTTCCACCAATTGAATTAACCAGGGAACAAAAAGAAATTAAGCTGAAGGCAAGTTCAGATTCAGGGGAACCTGTTCAATATTACATCAAAGCAGGGCCTGCAGAAATCAAAAACGATAAGTTATATCTGACCAGGATTCCGCCAAGCGCTAAATACCCTTTAAAAGTAACGGTGGTAGCCTGGCAATATGGAAGAAGTTTTTCACCACAGCTTCAGTCTGCATCACCTGTTGAACAAGTCTTTTATATTACAAGGAGGTAATTTTCAAGTTTTAATAAAAAAAAAATCAACGTCATGAGTATAGGGATGACATTTAGTTGTCCTTAACATATAGTGTCAGTGGTTTGAGAGACTGCTGACACCAGATAAATTAAAATTAACCAAATATACATGGAAAAGAGTTTTACGAATTTATGTACGAAGAAATTTCGTACTTCTGAAAGCTTAAGGAAGATAAAATATTGTACTTCCTCTGGTTTTCTGCTGCTTTTACTACAGTTTTTTTCGCTTGCGGTCTCTGCCCAGGAAAAAAGACTTTCGGGAACGGTTATCGATGCTGAAGGTGGGGGGCTACCTGGTGTAAGCGTTCAGGTTAAAAATACAAAATCCGGTACAGTAACCTCGGCTGAAGGAAAGTTCAGTATTAGTGTTCCTTCAGGCACTAACAATCCGGTATTGGTGTTCTCCTTCATCGGCTATACTAAAAAAGAAATTGAAGTTGGCAGTCAAACCACCTTTAATATTACCTTGCAGGCATCAGACAATGACCTGACTGAGGTTGTTGTAGTTGGGTATGGTACACAGAAAAAGGAAACTTTAACAGGTTCTGTTGCAGTAGTCAACGCAAAAGCATTTGAAAATAAAGGGGCATTGGCGAGTCCCTTGCAAGCCTTGCAGGGCCAGGTTCCCGGGGCTATAATTACTCGGGGCTCCGGAGCACCAGGTGATGAATCATGGGGCATAAAACTGAGGAGTGCTGTATCTGTTAAGTCTGTTGAGCCTTTAGTAATTATCGACGGTATCGCTTATGATAGCTTCCGGGAATTAAGACTGATTAATCCATCTGATATTGAAAGTATTTCTTTTTTAAAGGATGCTGCTGCTGCAATCTATGGATCTAGAGCTGCAGGTGGGGTGATGTTGGTAACCACAAAAAAAGGAAAATCCGGAAAAGCAGCGGTGGAATTCAGTTCCCTATATAGTTACAAGAAGCCAGGATTGCAGCCCCGTTTAATGAGCATGGATGAGTGGGCTAATGGTGTAATAACGGCCAGGACGAACGATGGTTTGGGTGAAAATGATGTATGGATCCGTTATGCAAATCTTGCGCTTCAAAATAAGGGCGGGTACATTGATGCTAGAGATCCAGCCGCCGCACCGATACCATCTGCCTTTACAGATGTAAAAGATTTCGTGTTCTTAGACAATAACTGGACTGATATCATGTGGGGAGGGGCAGCCTCAACTCAAAATGATTTAAGTATCTCGGGAAGGACAGAGAAAGCTGGTTATCGTTTGTCAGCCGGCTACTTATATGACGATGGTATTTTACGTTGGGGCAACAACACCAACAAGCGATATAATTTTCGTTTGAACAATGATTTTAAAGTATCGGACCGTTTTACCATTGAGTCCGTAATTAGTTACAGCAACCAAAATCAAGTCAGCCCTACAATGATAGGCAATAGTTTGGGACAAGGATATCCACAGCCCGGTTTCCCATCGGCTACCTTAAATGGTAAACCTTATGCATGGGGTGGACAATACACGCCGAACTGGTTTGCTGAGCTAGGAGGCGATAATCAACTTAAGGTAAAGTCAACCAATATCAGTGAGAATTTTAAATTTAAGGTAACTAAGGAGTTGGAATGGGTAACCACATTAGGGATGAATATCAGTACTGCAATACGTGATGTTCAGCAGAATCCAATCGACTGGTATAACTATGAGGGTGATCTGCTTATACAGAGTAATCCGAACCAGGCCAGTAGCTATTATGAAAAGTCCACTGCGACCACGGATTTCTATTCTGCTTCCACTTACCTAAATTATATGAAGAGCTTTAAAGGGGAGCATAACGTTTCCGCTACGTTAGGAGGCCAGTATGAGTTTAATGATTTTGATAGTTACAAAACAAAAACACTAGACATCAATAGCTCCTTGTCTACTATTAATGGTGCCGGTGTAGTAACTTCTAGTGGTACCCGTAATCAGTATGCAATAGGTTCTTACTTTTCAAGATTAAACTACAATTATAAAAGCAAATATCTGTTTGAGCTGAATGGGCGTTATGATGGTTCATCTAAATTTGCAAGACAAAATAGATGGAATCTCTTTTATGGTTTCTCCGGCGGATGGAGGCTTGGGGAAGAGCGCTTTGTAAAGGACCTTAATATTTTTGATGAATTAAAATTAAGGATCTCTTATGGTATTGTTGGTAATCAAACTGGTATAGATTTGTATGATGGTGTACAGTTATATAATCAGTCTTCTGGTACTGGTGCTTACCTTGGTAGTGGAAAAGTAACCTATGTAGCGACTAATGGAAAACTGGTTTCCTACGACCGTACCTGGGAACGTATTCATAATTATAATTTAGCCCTCGATTTTACGCTATTAAAAAATAGGCTTTCTGGTACCCTTGAATACTTCCTTAAGAAGAATAATAACATGTTCCTGGCAGCACAGTATTCTGCGGTGTTAGGTGCGACTGCACCTGAGGCCAATATTGGAAAATTTAGGGGAAATGGTTATGAGGCTACTTTGAACTGGAGTGATAGAAAGGGTGAATTTTCTTATAACATCGGTGGCGTATTCACATTCGCTGAAAATAAAATAGTTGATTTTGGAGGTGTTAATGTACTTTCTTCTGGGGGTAGAATTGCCGCATTGCAAGGATTTCCACTAAATTCCATTGTGGGATTGGAGTATGATGGCAAAATACAAAATGAAGACCAGCGTGCCGCTTATTTTGATAAGTATTTAGTAGGCAATACTATTGGGCTTACAAATGCTATCCGGGTTGGGGATAATATGTATAAGGACTCAAATGGTGATGGCAAGTTAACTTATGATGACCTGGTTTATCTGGGTACGGATGATCCAAAAATTTCTTATTCTTTTAATTTTGGGGCCTCATACAAAGGGTTTGATTGCTCAGTCATTTTTCAAGGTGCTACGGCGCGGACAATATTCAGGGATGATGTAAACTGGAGACAGCCCTTCAGATCCGTATATTTAAATACCACCAATCAATCGGTTAATAACAATTGGACTCCCGAAAATACCACGGCGTTTTTTCCAAAATATTCAACCAATGGCGTGATCAATGCCTATAACTACCAGGCTTCTTCCTGGTCTGTGGAAAATGGAGCTTACTTGCGTTTAAAGAACATTGTACTTGGCTATACCTTGCCAGAATCTGTAATTAAGAAAACAAAAGCATTTTCTAAACTGAGGGTGTATGTAGCCGGACAGGATTTATGGGAGACGACTAAAATTAATGATGGCTGGGATCCAGAAGCTACCAGGACGGTAAGTTCCGGCATACAGCGCTATCCTTTCAGTCGCTCGGTAACGGTGGGTCTTAATGCAGCATTTTAATTTAATCATCATGAAAACGAATTTCAAAAAATATACAATCGCGCTATTTTTGGCCACATCTCTTTTTGGAGGACTTGTGGGCTGTAATAAGATAACAGATCTTGATCCACTGGACCAGATTGCTGATGGAAATTACTGGAAAACGGCTAACCAATTTAAGTTGTTTGCCAATCAGTTTTATGGCTGGAGAGCTGATTTCAGAAGTGTGATAAATGATAATCCGCACAGTGATTACCGTTCTGATTTGATCACTAACCTCACACCCAATCAATATAGCAACGGGACTAATACCAACACCGGTACCGATGGTAACTTTTCAGATAAATTTAAAAACATAAGGTTAACAAATACTTTATTATTAAACGCATCCAAATACGCCGCAACTGGAGAAATTGCTCAATATGTTGCCGAAGCAAAATTTTTTAGAGCCTATCTTTATTTCGATTTATTGCAACTATTTGGCGATGCGCCAATTGTTGAGGGGGTACTTGATGTCAATGATCCAATCTTATTCGCCAAGCGGAACAACAGATCTGAAGTAGCTGATTTTATTATTGCGGATTTGCAGGCGGCCATCCCGAACTTACCTTTAGAGAGTTCGATCCCCGCTGGAGATAAAGGACGGGTCAGCCGTGGGGCTGCGCAAGCTTTTTTATCGAGGGTTGCCTTGTTCGAAGGTACCTGGCAAAAGTTCCGCAACAACACGACCCGTGCTACAGGGCTTTTGGATATTGCTGTGAATGCCGCAAAAGGGGTGATGACCAGCACCCAATACGAATTGTTTAAACCTGCTATCTTGGGAGATTCTGCCCAGAAGTATATGTTTGTGCTGGAAGATGCAAAATCAAATCCAGCAGGCATTGCCAAGAGTGCCAATAAGGAGTACATTTTTAGCAACAGGCATGATGAGACCTTAAACCCAATTGGAACAAACATCAGTCACGGGCAATTTGCGAACGTTGTACTGGTGGCACGGAAGTTTGCAAATCTTTACCTAAGCCAAAACGGATTGCCTATAACGAATGCGAATAATACCCAATTTCAGGGCTATAATACCATCACCTCAGAATACCAAAATAGGGATAACCGTATGAAACATACGCTGATGCCACCAAGAAAAGCTTATTGGTCGAATGACAATGGACGTGTAAACTGGTTGGGAGATGCAGCAGACTTAACCACTGCGGTATTTAAATCATATATTCCTTCCAATTCCGGTACAGGCTATAACAACCAAAAATGGAATGCTGAGCGGAAGGTAACAGACAACTTTGAGGGTTATGATTTTCCGATTATACGTTATGCGGAGGTTTTATTGAATTATGCTGAAGCAGTTTTTGAAAGAGATGGGGCAATCTCTGATACGGATTTAGATATTTCGCTAAATCTGGTTAGAAACCGCGTAAATACGACTATGCCAAAATTGAGCAACGCTTTTGCTACCACTAACAATTTGGACATGCGTACCGAGATAAGGAGGGAGAGAACGGTAGAACTTTACAACGAAGGCTTCAGGATAGATGATTTAAAGCGTTGGAAAACTGCTGAAACAGAGATGCCGCAGGATTTTTTAGGTATCAAGTATACCGGTACTGAATATGCAACAGCGGGAGTTTGGGGCACCACGCTTAACCGACCTAAGAATGCTGAGGGGGCGATCATTTTCGAATCAGGAAGGACTTGGGCTGACAAAAATTATCTGTACCCGATTCCCGCAGATCAGTTAAAACTTAATCCTAACCTGGGTCAAAATCCAAATTGGTAAAATTTAATATTTAAATATATGAAACGAATTAAATCTATATATAGCTTGAATGTTGGACTTTCGCTTATGAGCTTTGTCCTGCTTTTCTGCATTTCTTCATGCAAGCAAAGTGGCTGGGTGGACGAAATAGCCAAAGAAAATACTTTGGTGAATGTGCTTTCCGTCAATCAGGATGCTAATGTTCCATTACTACTTGGCAAGGATACAACTTTAACCATATCATCCAGTCCACAATCACCTACCAATGGTAAGCTGCAATGGAGCAGTGCGGATGAAAGCGTTGCCAAAGTTAGCCAAAATGGTGTGGTAACTGCAGCCGGTTTGGGTACTACAACAATCACAGTTCAATCCACCGATGGAGGGTTACGTAAGGCAAGTGTAGAGATTACAGTGATCGACAAAGTGATTTATGCCACTAGTATTGTCGCTAGTCCTGTAGCATTAAATACCTATCCAAAAGTGAAAACTACCATAACCACTACGGTACTCCCAGTCAACACCACTTATAAAAGGTTAATTTGGTCCAGTAGTAGCCCAGGCATTGCTACAGTAGACCAAAGCGGAGCGGTAACCGGTGTTGCACCAGGCACGACTAATATAACTGTAAAGCCTGCCGATGGCAGCAGTGCAATGGCGACAGTTGCTGTTACAGTAATCGAAGTAGTGCCCATACAGACCATTAATATTAATACCGTATTAACGGATGG
Source organism: Pedobacter sp. ok626 (assembly GCF_900100435.1). Classification (GTDB taxonomy): domain Bacteria; phylum Bacteroidota; class Bacteroidia; order Sphingobacteriales; family Sphingobacteriaceae; genus Pedobacter. The sequence continues at coordinate 66,238 of NZ_FNEX01000010.1, forward strand.
TATAGCAGTAGATGAAAGATTGGTTATAGATTATGGAGTATCTCCGGCAGCAGCAACCAAACAGCTCGTTAACTGGACCAGTAGTAATACTAACATCGCAACTGTAACTTCCACCGGCATTGTTACTGGTGTGGCTATCGGACAGGCGGTTATTACAGGAACCAGTACCGATGGTGGCAATGTAACTACTACTTTAACCATTAACGTTATGGAAGGCAAAATCAACGATACCTTTACTGATGGGGTAACTCCAAGATGGATTGCTTCTTCGAGCGGATCTACGGCTGCAGTTCAAAATAACGTGCTTTGGATGACAATGAATAATCCTACCGGACCAAGTCGCAGAGGGGACTTTAGGCGGACAAATACTACGTTAAATATTGGTAAGTATCCGGTTATCGCCTTTAAGTTCACACGTCCTTTGCCCGTAAATGGTAACGTGTTTTTTGATACCAACCAGGGGAGATGGAAACAGACTACAGGAGGAGGAAATAATGTGATGCCTTCTTTAACCGGTAAAGACGGGCTGACAGTTTACTATGCGGATATGGCTGCGAGCAATACCTTCGGCACAAGTGGCTTTACCCTGCCAACTACTGCAGCTTACACTTTTAGTCAAATTAGTGTAGGTGTGGCTGATATGCCCATAGCACAAAACCCACTGTCGCCTTATCCGGTGTATTGGATAAAAACATTTAAATCGGTAGCAGAGCTACAAGCATATATCAATTAATAAGAAAACTAATTATTTTGTCATGATTAAAAATATTGTTAAAGTCGCTATTCCTGTTGTGTTTTTGGTTATGGTGGCAATGTCCTGCAAGAAGGACTTTTACAAGCTGGTGAATCCCCAAACTGAACAGGTTAATGAACCGGTCATTACAGGTAAGTTAGCAATTATACATCCTGGAATGTTACATACAGCTGCAGACTTTACCTTTGTGAAATCGAAAGTGGATGCTGGGTTGGCTCCATGGAAAGATGGCTACGATAAACTGAACAGTAGTACTTTACTGAATCTAAGTTACACTGCAAGCCCTACGGTAAAACTGATCCGTGGAGGAGGATCTTTGGAGGAACCTGAAGCGGACAATTACGCAAATGCTATGCGTGATTCGCATGCGGCTTACCAGATGGGATTAAAATGGAAATTATCCGGTGATGACCGGTACGCAGCTAAAGCCGTAGAAATATTAAATGCCTGGGCACGTGTATGCAAGTCGATAAGCGGAGACAGCAACAAGGCTCTCGCCTCTGGGATTTATGGTTTAAGTTTTGCCAATGCAGCTGAACTCGTTAGAGGATATAGTGGTTGGGCTGTTGCAGATTTTAATACCTATAAGCAATGGATGCTGGACGTTTTTTATCCAGTGGCCTCAGACTTTCTGCAACGCCATAATGGTACCTGTCCCTCGCATTATTGGACAAACTGGGATGCTGCAAATATGTGCGCGGTAATGGCCATCGGGATTTTGACTGACGATATGGCTAAAATAGAATTTGCGATTACATATTTTAAAAGAGGTGTAGGTAATGGAAATATAGATAATGCCATAACATCTACTCACAATGTGAACGGGGAGGTTCTTGGGCAGGGACAGGAAAGCGGCAGAGATCAGGGACACGGTGTTTTAGTGATCTCACTGTTGGGGTCGTTCTGCCAAATGGCATACAATGTTGGCGAAGATCTTTTTGCATATAAGAACAACAAGTTTTTATCCTTGTGCGAGTACACGGCAAAATATAATTATACAGATGCAGGCGGTGCTTTTCCTTATACAGTTCCATTTAGCCCTTACGTAAGATATTTTAATGCGAACTGCGCGAGTTCTGAAACCCTTACTGAGGTTTCTGCTGTATCGCGTGGAGATGTAAGGCCTTCCTGGGAGCTTGTATATAACCACTATGCGAAGCTGAAAGGCGTCGGCGCTAAATACAGTCAGCTTTTTGCAGAGAAAGTTCGCCCTGAAGGGGGAGGTAGTCAATATGGCCCGAATAGTGGAGGATATGATCAGCTCGGCTTTGGAACTTTAATGTATTCTAAATAGTCTTTTTGAATTCTGCATATTCAAATGTAGCCATCTGTTGTAAAACAAGATGGCTACACTTATATACATAGTCCATCTCATAAAAAATAAACTATAGCAATGGCAAAGAGATTATCGATAAGCGATATTGCTGCTGAACTGAATATATCAAAAACCACCATTTCCTTTATCTTAAATGGTAAGGCAAAAGAGAAACGGATCAGTAATGGGCTTGCAGAAAGGGTGATGAAATATGTCAAGCAAAGGGATTATAAACCCAATCAGCTGGCCAAAAGTCTAAGTACTGGAAAAACGATGATGATTGGTCTGATGGTAGAAAATATCTCCGATTATTTCTTTGCCCAGGTTGCTTATCACATAGAAGAATTAGCCTACCGTAATGGATACCGGATCATTTATTGCAGTACAGATAACGACTTGCAGAAAACTCAGGAGCTGATCAGGATGTTCAGGGAGCGACATGTCGATGGTTACATCATTACTGCTCCCGCAGGCCTGGGAAAGGATGTACAGGGCTTAATGGATGATGGTTTGCCCGTAGTACTGTTCGACAGGTATTTGAAAGGTGTAGACACCAGTTATGTCATCCTTGATAACTATAAGGCAAGCTACGATGCTGCCAAATATCTGACGGGACAGGGCTTTGAAAATATTGCTTTTGTTGAGCTGGATTCTGATCAGAGCCAGATGCATGATCGCCGCGAAGGCTATTTGCAGGCAATTGCCGACGCGCAGCTTGTGCCGCTAATTAAAAAGATCGCGTTCAGCAGTGATTTTGACCAAAAGGTAAAAGAGCTGGTAAAGTTTATCAGTAAGAACCAAGGGCTTGATGCCATTTTTTTTGCAACAAATTACCTGGCCTTCAGCGGTATTAAGGCACTAAACCAGTTGAAAATGCGTACTCCTGAAAATGTAGCTGTAGTGGCATTTGATGATCACGAGGTTTTTAATATTTACTCTCCAACAATAACGGCTGTGGCCCAGCCGATTAAAAAACTGGCGCAGCAGTCCATCAATGCCTTATTAAAAATGCTGGACGCTAAAGCCAGTCCGCAAACTTTAGAAAAAATTGAGGTGGCTGCCGAATTGATCATTAGGGACTCTACTCAGGTGTAAAGTATGGATAAGTTATTCATTTTTTTTGAGTATAACTTTCCCATTGAGGTGTCTTAAAAGAAATAAATAATTACAGATGCTTCTTTTTGAAAAACGATTAATAGTTGGGATAGATATTGGCGGTTCACATATAACCGCAGCTTTAGTTGACCTTGAAAAACAATGTGTGCTGGAGGAATCAAGAGTCAGGAGCCGTGTAAATTCAAATGGTCCTGCGGAAGAAATTATCAATACCTGGGTTGAGGTATTAAAGGAGGTGATCTCTGGCGCTCCTTCTGAAATTGCAGGCTTAAGACTGGCTATGCCTGGTCCTTTTGATTATGAAAATGGTATTTCTTTGATCAAAGGAATGAATAAATATGAATCCCTTTATGGCCTGGACATCAGAACATGCCTGGCGGAACATCTCTCGATTCTCCCTCAGCATATTTTATTTCGCAATGATGCTGAAGCTTTCCTCCATGGGGAGGTTTTTTGTGGTGCTGCGAAGACAAATCGTATAGCAATTGGAATTACACTTGGTACAGGCTTGGGCTCAGCTGTCAGCATAGCTGGGATCACGAAGGATGCCTGTCTTGGTGTTTCTGCTTTCAAAGATGGTATAGCGGAAGACTATATTTCTACGCGATGGTTTGTGAAACGCTACCAGGAGCTGACCGGTAAAAAAATAGATGGAACGGAAGCCATGGTCGAATTATATCATCTTGAACCAGCGGTTAAAACAGTTTTTGCAGAATTTTCATTGAATTTGTCGACGTTTTTAGCGTCATTTATCCAGACTGAACAACCTGAAGTGGTGGTCATCGGAGGGAATATCGCTAAAACACATAACTTGTTTCTGGATGATGTAAAAAATCACTTGCAGCAGCATGGTCTGGCAACCCCGCTTAAAATTGCCGAGCTTTGGGAGGCAGGAGCCCTGCTTGGCGCTGCCTATTATTCCCCAGCTGAAAAAATGATAAATTAACATGAGGAAAAAAATATATACCCTGATCATTGCTGCACTGCTTACGAAGGTGACGATGGCGCAGCTCATCCCATTGCCTGCTGATTTACCTAAAACTCATCCCAGACTGATGACGACTGCAGCGGGTAAAGATAATGTACAGAAACAGATTAAAGAGGAAAAATGGGCCCAGGAGGTATTGAAAGGTATAAAAAGTCGCATCGATAAATACGTTGATCAGCATGTTACTGATCCAACCTGGATGCCTTCCAGATTAATGATGTATTGGAAAAGCAGAGCTACAAATGTATACATTAAAGGCGGGGTATATTCACATGCAGATGGAACGGCGCCTGTACCAACTGTTCGTTTTGGTAGTAGCAGGGGGCAGGCCAGCGTGTACAGCAGACCAAAGTTGGAAGACATCATTCCTTATATGGATGACACCAAAGGCGTATATTTTCACAACACAAAAAAGGCTGGTATGCCTTTAGAATGGGGCGAACAAGCTAATGCCTCAGGTATAGAAAGCATTAACGAACAGATTATGGGATTGGGGAAGGATGCTGCTTTTATATACTGGCTTTACGGTGATGAAAAGTACGCGAAATTTGCCTACGCTATTTTTGACACCTATATGATGGGGATGTATTACCGAAATGAGCCTGTTGATTTAAACAACAGCCACGCCCAAACATTGGTTGGTTTATCAACCTTTGAAGTGATCCAGGAACGCATTTTAAATGAGCTTGCCTATCTGTATGATTTCCTGTATCCATATGTAAGCTCAAAATATAAGGACAAAACAGATCAATATGAAGCTACATTAAAAAAGTGGATAGACATTACGATAAAAAATGGCGTTCCCCAGAATAACTGGAATTTGCATCAGGCCAAATTTATCCTGAAAGTAGCCATGGTTCTGGAGGAAAACAAAAAATATGCGGATGGCAAAGGGCGTGAGTATTACATTGATTATATCTTAAACAAAACTTCAGCCCGTCAATGGTCACTGACTAAATTTATGCAATATGGTTACGATGAAAATACTGGTGTCTGGGCCGAATCACCTGGTTATTCACAGGGGGTGACCAAAGACCTGACAAATTTTATCCGTGATTATGACAATACCTTTAACCAAAATTTGTTGCCTTATACACCTATCATGGTGAAAGCAGTCGAAATGCTGCCACAATACCTGTTTCCCAACGGAGATATTACCGCTTTTGGCGATACACATTATGGACCGATTTATACAGAAGCTTTTAGCGATATGGTCAGAATGGCCCAAAAGTATAAGCAAAAAGAAAATGAAACTACGTTTACCAGAATGTATCGTTTGTTCGATCCCAAAGCTGCTGAAGGAAAATCAGTTACCGGTAATCTTGCACCTCAGGTAGCTTCTTTTTTTACCAGCAAGCCACTGAAGCTAGACAAACAAATCACATCGGGGAAAATCCAGGACTTCATTACGCAGACGTTTTATGCACCTAATGTAAGCTGGTTTGTGCAGCGAAGCGGTTATGACGACAAGAAGAATGGATTAATGATTTCGCAGAATGCATCGCTCGGGAACCACATGCATGCAAATGGGGTTTCTATAGAATTGTATGGCAAAGGCTTTGTACAGGGGGCAGAATCGGGTATCGGATCAACCTATTTCCAACCGGATTATAAAGAATACTATTCGCAGTTTCCTGCGCACAATACCGTGATGGTCGATGGCATATCCGCCTATCCGGAAATGTTAAGCAATCATGCATTTGATCTGTTAAGCTGTTACCCGAAGCCGATGCAAAAAGACGGCTACTACGAAGATATCACGTTTTCTGATGTGTACTTTTTAGAACCGGAGAGCCGGAGCGATCAAAACCGGTTTTTAAGTATCGTGCGGACTAGTGGATCAACTGGCTATTACATCGATATTTTTCGTTCAAAAAAACAGCGGCAGGGTGATAAATTTCATGATTATTTTTACCACAATCTGGGGCAGGAAATGAAGGTGACAGATGTAAATAACCAAGCCCTGATGTTGAAGCCGAGTGAAGAAATGGCCTTTGCCGGTGGGCATCTGTTTGCATTGGACTACATGTGGGACAAAAAGTCGGTCACTACCGATAAAGATTACAAGGCCGAATGGAAGATAAACATGCCCGATGGCGACCATGTCTATATGAATCTCTGGATGAAAGGGTACCCGGGAAGGGAAGTGTTTTCTATCAAATCGCCCCCTACCAAGGCCTTCCGGAAAGAAGGCCATGGACTTCCTTATGATGTGGAGAAGGCGCCGTTTTTAACGATTGCGGCACGTCAGCATGGTGAGGCATGGAATCATCCTTTTGTTTCTGTTTTTGAGCCAAGCACTGAAAAAGAAGGTAAATCTATTGAATCGATTTCTTCGTTTACACCCGATCATACGTCAGCTGATTTTGTCGGCCTCATCGTAAAAGGTAAAACTGGTAGAACAGATTATATTTTCTCATCAGTAAAGGATGAAGCAGTAGTCTATAACAGCATGTCAGCTAATGCTACTTACGCAGTCGTAACTGAACAAAATAAAGATTACACGCTTTTCCTGGGAAATGGTATCGAGTTAAAGGGAAAAGGATTTACGATAAGCGCAGCGGAAAAAACTTCCGCGGTGCTTACTTGTAAAAATGGGGTTTTTTATTTCAGCTGTGAGGCCCCTGTTTCAGTTATTAATAGTAAAGGAAAGGTATTCAGGTTTAATCAAATGGCTTATCAGAAGATTGCAATAACCCCATAGTGAGGAAGACTTTTGGAACCGGGGTTACAATACAGATAAAAATCTCCTATTGTCACAACGTTTGATTATTTTAGATGCCAAGATTTCGAACTGACGTGCATAAAGCCTTTATAACTTTTCTTTTACTTTTTTCTGTGTTATTTAAGAGTGCGGCACTTGATCCACCTACGGTGCGGCGTTTAGACATAGAGAATGGGCTTCCCAATAACTTTGTAAGATCGGTCTATCAGGATAAAAGAGGTTTCTTTTGGTTCGGAACCAAAGATGGGCTGAGCCGTTACGATGGTTATGGTTTTAAGGTATTCAGAAACCAGATCAACAATAAACTTTCACTGGTCCACAATATTATTCACAGCATTAACAGCGATTCGTACCATAATGTTTGGATTGGTACCAGGCGGGGAGTAAGCGTTTATAACGATTTGAAGGGAACGTTCAGAACGGCAGCGTTCCGTGACTTTACAACAGGTAAAGTGGCTTTAATCACCGACGTCATCAGGGAAATTAGTCCCGGTCCTCAAAATACCATGCTTATTGGCAGCGAAGGTCTGGGTTTATTGGTATGTAAAAAAGGCTCCGTTATTGCGGAGCAAATTCCCCTGGTTTTGAATGGCATCCCGACAACCTCCTATGGCGTTCAATCCGTAAAAGTAGACAAGGATGGGAAGGTGTGGGCGTTCGCCCAGAACCTTGGACTTTGTTACCTTGATCCGCAGAGCGGTAGGCTGATCCTTTGCGATAAAAAGGTAGGACTTGCCATCGCTATGGCCATCGCAGATCAACAGATTTTTATCGGGACTTTTAATGGACTATATCGTTACGACATTAAAAAAAAAGAAATGCTGGAAGCGCCTGGTCCGCACAATGAGCTCGCAGCCGTTACCATTTCAAGCATAACGCCACAAAAAGATGGGGAGCTTTATCTGGGCACCAACGGCGATGGAGTATATATTTATTCCCCTAAGCGAAATGCTGTCGAACGGCTTTCGGTAGGAAAAAATGATAACGGACTGAAAGGGGAACAAATATTTTCCATATTCATCGACAATAATTCCAGAAAATGGATCGGGACTTCTTTTAGTGGGGTAACCATTGTGGATCCTCTTAAGAAGACCTTTAGGACCTGGTCACAGAATCCAGGAAATAACGCGATATCTGCTTTTCTGGAAAGGCCGGATGGAAGTTTGTATATTGGGACTGATGGAGCTGGTTTGAGTATTTGGGACAGGAAGACTGATCGCTTTACTAATTTCAGGAAGTCCACTGATCCCCGGTCAATTTCTTCTGATCTGGTCACGACGATGATTTCCGACCATCAGGGACAAATCTGGATGGGTACTTTCACTGAGGGGCCTAATAGGTTCGACCCGGTTACCAGAAAATTTACTCGGTATAAGCTGATCAATCCTCATACCGGTGCCGAAATGAAGGTTGCCTTTACAGTTTTTGAAGATAGGGACAGGGACATTTGGGCAGGAACGCTTCGAAGGGGAAGTGTGTATGGAGCACTTTACAGACTAAACAGCTCAACCGATAGTTTTGAACTTTTTGATTTACGGCTGAGCGATCTATTTACCATGATGCAATCAAGGGACGGTACGATTTGGGGGGGGACCCTTACCCAGTTGGTTAAGATTGACAAAGTAAGAAAAGATCATGTTTTCTATGATGTCGGGTATACCGTTAGGGCTATCTATGAAGATACGAATGGACTGCTTTGGGTTGCAACCGAAGGAGGTGGACTTATTTTATTCGATCCGGTAAAAGGCAAGGCTTTATCGCGGTTTACTACTGCTCAAGGGTTGAGTAACAATTCGATATTAACCCTTATAGGGGATAACCAGGGGAATCTTTGGATGAGTACTTATTACGGGATATCGGCTATGGATCTGAGGAAACGGACTTTCAGGAATTTTTACCAGAGTGACGGGCTGCAAAGTAACCAGTTTCAGGTTAACGCCGGCCTCAGGCTCAAATCAGGTGAGATCGTATTTGGTGGCATAAAAGGCTTCAGTATTTTTAATCCTCACCAGATTGTACCTCCCAGCCCCCAGCCAAATCTCTTTCTTACTGATATCACCATCAACAATGTTCCTCTGGAACAAAAACCAGATTTGATCCTGAAGACGGACAAGGAGAACATAAAGGAGATTAAGGTGCCTTACGACCAGGCCGTATTCTCATTTGGTTTTACCGCGCTGGAATATTCCTCGCCAGACAAAATCTCTTATCAGTATATAATGGAGGGCTGGGACCGTGGATGGAACAATTCAGGAACGGACAGGAAAGCGATCTATACCCACATTTCGGAAGGCAGTTATGTTTTTAGGGCCAAGTGTACGAACGCAGTTGGGAAATGGGGAGAAAAGGAGATTGCCCTGAAGATCACTGTGCTGCCCCCTTGGTATAGAACGTGGTGGGCCTATCTGGGATACTTCTCTGTCGTAGCTGCCCTTCTGTATATTTATCAGCGATACAGGACAGCCCAAACGAGGCTGGAATATGAAGTGAAACTGGAACGCATCGCCCATGAGAAGGAAAGACTAGTCAATGAGCAGGAAAAAGCGCTTACAGAAAAACGCATGTCCTTTTTTACTAATATTTCGCACGAATTCCGGTCCCCACTCTCACTGATCATCAATCCGATTAGAGATCTTATCAAAAAGGACATTTCCAGCGGGCAGGGAAACGCTGATGAGCTCAACATGATACAACGTAACGCAAAAAGAATGCTAACCCTCGTGGATCAGCTACTGCTCTTTCGAAAAGTTGACGCTGGTTTTGACAACATCCAGGCTTCCAGATTGGATCTGAATAAATTATGCAGGGAAGTTTACCTTTGTTTTACCCAACAAGCGGCTTCAAATCAGATTGATTACACCTATGATTCTGTAGCCAGTGATGCGATGGTATACGCTGACAAGATTAAGATAGAGATCGTACTTTTTAATCTGCTATCTAATGCGCTCAAATACACTCCGCAAGGTGGTAAGATAGCGGTAAGACTTATGGATACTGATCAGGAGCTGATACTTGCTGTGGAGGATTCCGGGCCGGGTATTCCAGAGGCTGCCGGAGACAGAATATTTGAGCGTTTTTACCAGGCGGAGCGAAGCGAAGGAGGTTATAAGTCCGGTTTTGGAATAGGCCTTTATTTGGCTAAGCAGTTTATGGAGTCCCATCGCGGTAAGATCTCCTATGAGAATCTTAAGGATGGTGGAAGCCTTTTTCGCATCATTCTGCTTAAAGGAACGGCGCATCTCAATAATATAGTTACAGTAGATGATCAACCGGGATCTGAATTATTTACCGAGTTCGATGCTGCGGTCGAATACGAACAATTGGATAGTGAGATGGTCATCCTTGAAAGCAATGTGGTTAGCGACAGGCAGTCTATTTTAATCGTGGATGACGAACAGGATATCAGAAAATATATAACAGGCTTATTTAAGAGTTCTTATATTGTCTACGAAGCGGAAAACGGGGAGCAGGGACTTGAGCTTGCCAGTACAAAGCTTCCTGACCTGATCATAACTGATTACCGGATGCAGGGCATCGATGGGATTGAACTTTGTCAGAACATCAAATCCAATCCGCTGCTTTCTTATATCCCGGTGATCCTCCTTACGGCCAGTTCATCCCAGGAGATCAAGCTTAAAAGTGTTCATGAAGGCGCAGATGATTACATCAACAAGCCCTTCGAGCGTGAATACCTGATAGCAAGAGTTGCCAATCTCCTGAAGAACCGTAGCAATCTGCAGAATTATTTCTTTAATGAAATCACACTTCAGTCAAATTCAGTGGTGGTTTCTGAGGAATATAAGAAATTTCTGGATACCTGTATACAGGTTGTAGAAGTGCATCTGACGGATTCTGAATTTGGTATCAAAGCACTCGCAGAGGAGGTGGGAATGAGCCACTCTACTTTGTATAAACGTGTGAAATCCATTTCCGGACAATCGGTAAATTCGTTTATCAGATTCATCAGGCTGCGTAAGGCTGCAGAACTCATGATCAATTCAGATCATAATGTAACTGAGGTAGCCTTCAGGTCTGGATTCAATGATGCCAAATATTTTGGAAAACAGTTTTCTAAGCTGTTTGGGCTGACCCCCTCAGAGTTTATTAAAAGGCATAGGAAATCTTTTAATAACCGGTATAAAATGAAATAATAGCCTCAAAAAAATGGGTTTTTTGCCATGCTAAACCGGTTAGTCGAAAATGCACTCCTATTGTATGAATTTATACCCCTCTTTTTTTTAGCTGGTCCGCATCTTCGTATCAACCAAATATTGATACGCTATGATGTCGGAGAAATTGATCGCTTTGTGGAACGGCTCGCTTGCCGGAAGTGAAAAGGATTATGCAGTTTTACATGCCAATCTTTATCCTAAACTGTTTATTCATGCATCCAGAATGCTCAATGATAATGATCTTATAAACGATCTTTTACAGGACCTTTTCACTAAATTTTGGGTAAACAAGGAAAAGATAGGACTAATAAAAAACGTTGAGGGTTATTTCTACAGGTCCACCCGATCAATCGTATTGAATCATATACGTTTGGAAAAGCAACGAGAATCAAAAATGGTGCGTATGCCAGAGCCTGGGATTGTTTCTTCTACAGAAGACATTATTGTTTCGGACGAGTCACAGCGGTTGACAAAACGTCTTGTACAATCTGCACTGAACAGGCTTCCCGCAAAACAAAAAGAGATACTCAATATGAGGTTCTATGATGAACTGACTTACCCGCAGATTGCCGTGTTACTTGGAATCCGTTATCAATCTGTTATCAACCATGTATATAGAGCCGTTCAATCTCTAAGACAAGTTTCTGAACTGTCTGCTAAGTACGCGGCCTAATGAGTATCCATAAACGATCTCTTTTTTGGAGGAAAAGCAAGTTGTCCTCGATTTTATTGAATTTTATCTAAAATGATAAACACCTCTGAACCTGCTCTTTGTGCAATACTGTTATAGCATTTTTCCATAGTCTTAATTTGAAAATAGGGGTTGAAAATAGGGCGGTATTCAGCACTGGAGCCACCAAATGGAGGGCCTTGTTGTTCAAACGTTTTGTCAAAAAGTAATCCGATTATTTTTCCTTTTTCATGGAGTAACGATGCTGTCTTTTCAGCATATTCTTTTCTTCTGTTTGGTGAAATTGCACAAAAGAATGTTTGTTCGATGATGAGATCGTATTGTCCTTTATGCTGAAAAAAATCTTCAGCCAATACCTTTACTTGTGGATTGTGCTCAAATTTATGACGTATTTTTTTAACGGCTTCCGGTGATATATCGATTAAAGTAATGTTCGTGAATCCATTCTCTACTAAATATTCCGCTTCATAGGCGTTGCCACAACCAGGTATTAATAGGGCAGCGTTCTTATTGGGATATTGGTCAAGATATTGGCAAATGGCTGGTGAAGCATAACCAATATCCCAGCCAGTCGCATTGCTTAGCCATTTGGCGTCCCAATATTGCTTGCCGGATAGCTTATCTTGAGATTGTTCTGAATCCCGTTCTGTTGATATTTCCATGGTGTTTAAATCTAAAGTTTCCATAACAAGGTTACCAAGGTAAATACTGTTGCTTAAACTTCTTCTATCATCTGCAATAAAAGACATATAGACATGAAGTTTCATGCCTTTTACTTCTGCTGGTAATTCTAAAAAATCTGTCTCTTCTGTCATACGTGCACCGGAAAACAGGTAATATGATTTTCCTGTTTCTTCTGCATATACCAATAACATTGCTCGTGCGCTTCTGTCGCTCCAGTTTAATGCGGTGTCGTAAGTCCAGTTAAAGCGAACACCATTGTTTTCGGCTATTGCAATTGGGTTTAATGGCAGCTCAATGGTTCCCTGAGTTAAACGCGCTGCAGCGTAGTTAATGCTGATGTCAGGATATTCGCCTTGAACTGCATGTAAGAGTTGGTAGGATTTAGCTGCATTGTTGGGCGAAATGGGTTTACCTTCGGCAGCTTCTTCAAAGCCTATTCGAACATAATCCGTCATACTGTTGACGAAATTATTCACTACTTCCATTCTCTTCCTTTGAATTTTCTCTTTTGGGCTTGGGGGACTTGTACGCTTTCTTTTCTTTGACCTAACATAAGCTACTCCATACCTTACATAACCCTCTACTGGACCGAGATTACCATTGAAGCCACCCAAAATACCGTTATTAATTCTTGCCATAGTTTTTTGTTTTTTTTCTAAAAGTATGCACTAAGCTGTTGATTGTCAACTCGCATGCTTTTGATTGCTTGTACTTTAAAGCAATTTAATTCACAGTATATTAACGGATGTTAATCGGATGCTACTCGGCTCCAGTCGGGCAGTGTCCGAGTAATATCCGGGTAAATGCCGGGTATAGGCCGGGTTTATAGGATTAACTGAAAGGAAACTTTTAGGCTGAAATCCTTAGTTGTAACATTCTGGTTGCGAAACAGAAAGTCTGTTTTTTTTAACAAATGTTAAAATATTTTAACTTTTTTTGATCGGTTGACTCGCTGTTCTATACCCATGTTATTGAAGTAGGAGCCGCATTGGGGGGAACATGATGATTGTTATTATATTTGTCCTGCATGAGCTATAGTAACATGTGATGTATGAGTAGTAAAAACAATACCGAAATAGAACATGGGGGAAAGGAGGCTTTTCACAAAGACGATGAAAACCTTTTGCGGTATTTTTTTGATTTACACCATAAATCTTTACGTTATTTCGCTATAGGATTGGTAAGTAATGATGCTGAAGCAGAAGATATTGTAGCTTCCTGCTTTGTGAAATTATGGCAATTTAGGGAACAGTACTCAGATCCAACTAAAATTAAAGCCTTTCTTTATATCAGTTGCCGAAATGCTTGTTTGGATTACCTAAAGAAAAATAAGAGACGTAACGGCTGGCAGGATGAGTATTTAAGGCAGCTTGAAGGTGATGATGAAAGGATACTTCAAAGAGCGGCAGAATCGGCTTATCTGGATATCATTAATAGGGAAATAGAAGAACTACCCGAAAAATGTGCTGAGGTATTTAAACTGCTTTATTTTGAACATAAAACAACAGATGAAATTGCCAATCAGTTAAATATCTCTGTTAAAACGGTTCGTAATCATAAAGCTAGAGCAGTTAAGCAGTTGCGGTATGCATTTGTAGAGAAAGGATTATCCGATGCTATGATGTTTGCCGTTATCTTATTCCTTAATAGTAAATAAGTTAAATTTTATTTTTCTGATAATCAGCTGTTTATTTGTATTCTGTTTTTTTATGTGCAAAAAAAATGATTTTTGACTAGGCGTTTGGAGGAAATGTCGTTTTTATGTTTTATAAGCGCTTAAATGATTAGTATTTAAGTTCGAATCCATAGCGATAATTATGAAACATACTGGAATGTTTGAACATGAATTTGATATGGCCTTACTTTTCTCCGCTCATGTTAAAGGAGAACTGGATGCTCAAGGACAGAAACAACTCAATGCCTGGCTTAATGCAAGCCAAGGTAACAGAGAACTGTTTGATAGTCTAATGCATAAAGAAGAATTGAAAAAGAAACTGATCAGTTTTAATGAAGGCAATTCAGAAATAATATGGGGCAAAACATTGCAAAGCCTTGTAACTTTAAATATTCAAGAGGATCATCGGAATATTTTTACCGCAAAAAATCAGACAGTCAAACTTTGGAAGCGGATAAGTATAGCAGTCTCCATTATAATTGCATTGAGTGTAGGAGGATATTTTTTCATTAAGGGCCTAAATTATTTTGGTTCAGATCAGCAGATTGTATTAACTATTAATGACAATGCTCCTGGACGTAATAGAGCAACATTAACCCTTGCTAATGGCAAGGCTATTGCGCTTAGTGATACTAAAACAGGACTTGTAGTTGGATTGACAGATTTAACCTATAATGATGGTAGCTATATAGATGTTAAACAGGAAAACCAATTATTAACGGCTTCAACACCGCGCGGAGGTACTTACCAAATTACTTTATCAGATGGGACTCGTGTATGGTTAAATGCAAATAGTAAGTTGATCTTTCCGTCTAAATTTAGTCCTTCACAACGAAAAGTTCAGTTAATAGGAGAAGCTTATTTTGAAGTAGCCAAAGTAATGATTAAAGATAGCAGAATGCCATTTGTAGTCGTTACTGATCAACAGGAAATTTCTGTTTTAGGTACTCATTTCAATCTGAATAGCTATAAAGATGAGGGTGTTGCGAAGACTACCCTGCTTGAAGGTAGTGTGAAAGTCTCTTTACTTTCATCTTCCGGGAAAGCTAGAGCAATAGGCAGCGTTATCCTAGGTCCGGGACAGGAGGCTGTCTTAAACAAGAATTCTGAATTAAAGGTAACAGCAGCTGATGTAGAACAAGCTACTGCATGGAAAAATGGCCTGTTTTATTTTAAAGATGCTGACTTAAAAACTATTTTACGCACATTTTCGCGTTGGTATGACATTGATATAGTGTATACGGGCTCACTTAGTAGTCAGAAATTTTCAGGAAAGCTGTATAGAAATGTGAATGCTTATCAAGCATTGGAAGTCCTAAAGTTATTAGGATTGGACTTCGTTTTGGAAAAAAAGAATCAACAAATACCACAAAAGATCATTATTAAACCTTAAACAAACCAACGAAATATGATTAAAAAATTAACTTGAAATTTTATCGAAGGGAAACGGAAAAATTACGGAGGTGTTACTAGCACCTCCGCATAAAATCTGGGCCGCCCAATTAAAGGGTATAAAAACAATTCAACTAAACCATTTCTTTATTCACCCAAACATTACAAAAGTAATGAAATTAAACTTTATAAGCGGAGCTATGCCTGATGCATGGTTCCCGGAAAAACTATTAAGAGTTATGAAACTTACCACCTTGATGTTAATTGTAACATTGATGCAGGCAAGTGCTGCAGGGTATAGTCAGAAGGTTTCCTTATCGGAACGGAATGTACCTATCGAAAATGTCTTTAAGGAAATTGAAAAGCAAACGGGTTACGTATTCCTTTATGAAAATGGGATTTATAAGCAGCGGATGAGTATCAATGTGAAAAATGTGAGTATTGAAGAGGTACTGAGCAGTCATTTTAAAGCACTACCATTAACATTCAATATTGTCAACGGCAACAATATTGTTGTAAAAAAGAAGTCAGAATCGCTAACTGATAAGGTTTTGCAACTGTTTAATCAGAAAAATCCCGTTAAAGGTAAGGTTACTGATGAAACAGGTAGGGCTGTTCCTGGGGTCACCATTTTAAATAAAACAACAGGCAAGGGGACAATTTCTGAGGGTTCGGGGGCTTACAGTATAGACGCTGATAAAGGCGATCTACTAATATTTAGTTATATCGGATACCAACAGAAAAAAATCTATGTTGCAGAGCAAACAACGGTAAATGTTTCTCTGGAACCTGAAACCTCAAGCCTGGATCAGGTGGTAGTTGTGGGTTATGGTAGCACCAAGAAAAAGGATTTAACAGGATCTGTATCTACTGTTAATGCTGCTGATTTAAAAAATGCTCCTTTTGCAACTATTGATAATGCGCTGGCTGGAAAAGCCACTGGGGTTCAGGTAACTAAAGCTGATGGTTCGCCAGGTGGGGCTGTACGCATCAGGATACGAGGTTCCAGTTCGTTACTTGGTGGAAATGACCCTTTATACATTATCGATGGCGTACCGGTTCAGGTATCGAACAGCTTTATCAATCCGGGATTTGATGTGGGCAGTCCTATTGGCAATGAGATCAATGGGATGGGAAGTATGAATGCAGGTTTATCAACTGCATTTGCTAATGGACTAAATAGTTTGGGTGGATTAAATGTCGAGGACATCGAATCGATCAGTATCCTTAAGGATGCATCTTCTACTGCAATCTATGGTTCAAAAGCTGCTAATGGTGTGGTTATGATTACGACAAAAAGAGGAAAAAAAGATATGAAACCTCAGATTACGGCAAATTATTATTCCACAGTTACTACACCCAAATTACCTAAATTATTAAATGCTGATCAATACAAAATGCTGCTTACAGAATCTGCGCAAAATTTAATGATGGAAGCAAATCCGGATGAAGACTATATCCCGGAAAATATTGACGCTATTTTAAATCATTCAGATACCTTCTTTGGTAAAGCGAATACAGACTGGTTGAAGGAGGTTACACGCAATACGGTTGCTCACAATGCCGACCTTTCTGTACAGGGTGGTGGTGCAGCTTCCAAGTATTTCAGCTCTATCTCGTATAATCAAACACCTGGTGTCGTAAAATCAACAAACTATCAGCGTATTGCGGGTAAGTTGAATCTAGAGAATGAGATCGGTAATAGGTTCCGATTTATCACCAATTTGAATTTAGGCTATACCGACCAGAATATTGGCGATGGTGCTTATGGACAAGCATTAAGGGCACGTCCGGATTTGGCACCCTATGACGAAAATGGTATGCCAACCAGTTTTGTTGGGCAGGGTGGTGAGGACTACCAGGGTTTTCAAAACCCTGCAGGATTGTTGCAGGCAACAAACAATGCCAAGACTTTTAGCATGTTGGGGTCACTATCAGCACTATACGATATTACAAAAGACTTGCAGTTTAAAAGTACGGTCTCCATGAATATGCAGACCTATAACCAGCGTATTTATATGCCTAGTTTTATCCAGACAGGTAGCTATTTTGGTACACCTACAGAAAGGTCAGGGATTGGAAGCAACTCAAATAGCAGAATGACCAATTGGTTTTTGGAAAATACACTTACCTATACTAAAAGTATAGCAGACATTCACGATATCAATATTTTGGCAGGTACATCTTACGAAACCAGAAAAAACAGCTTCTTCAGTGCTACAGCTTCAGGATATCCTAATGATCATTCGCTAAATAACCTTTCTTCTGCTATAACGCCTTTGTTTACTCGTGGCGATGAGCCTACCGGGCCACAGAGTTATTTATTGTCATTTTATTTGCGCGCAAATTATACCCTAATGGATAAATATCTGTTTACTTTCACAGGTAGGACAGATGGTTCTTCAAAGTTTGGCCCTAACAATAAATTTGGATACTTCCCTTCGGCAGCTTTCGGATGGAGAATCTCTAAAGAGAATTTCCTGAAAGAGGTAAAATGGATAGATGACCTGAAAATAAGGGGAAGTTATGGACTTACAGGAAGCCAGAATATTGGCGACCAGATGTACCGTACTTTGTATAGCCCTAAGGCATATGCTGGGGCAAATGCTTTAATCCCAACTCAGCTTGGTAATGAAAGCATTAAGTGGGAAAGTACAAAGTCTACAGATCTGGGATTAGATGTTTCATTGTTTAACAATAGGCTACAGCTTACGGCTGATTATTACGATAAGAGAACCAATGGTGCCTTGCTATATTTACCAGTTCCATCAAGTAGTTCTTACGCTTTCTTACTCAGCAATGCTGCAGATCTTAAAAACCAGGGTTTTGAGTTTTCTTTGCAGGGTGATATTATAAGAAGTAAAGATTTTAAGTGGAATGCTTCATTTAACGTAACCTGGAACAAGACCATAGTTACCAGGCTGGATCCAAAAGCTAATTTGGGACCGTCGGGAAGTACGACTGGCCTGGAATGGCAGAATACCCGGATTGCAGAAGGAATGCCTTTAGGAATGATTCTTGGCTATACCTACGCCGGAATCATTAAAACTCAGGAACAACTGGATGCTTATAAAAAAGAGCTAGGTCCGGGTAATACTGTATTTTATCCATTTTTAGGTATTGGTGATCCAATGTACAAGTTGGACTATGAATACTTCAAATCAAGTAAATCTGCAATTGCTGATTCAAAAACTATTATTGCAAATGCTGCACCTAAATATTATGGTGGCTTTACACAAGGTTTTAGTTACAAAAATCTGGATCTTCAATTGTTCTTCACATTTTCTCAGGGGGGCAAATTGTTATGGGGTGATCATATCAGTAGCAGGCAGTTTAATGGGACTTCAAATTCGCATGCGCTGATGTTAGACCGATACCATCCAGGAAATAAGGAGACTAACCGTGAACGATTGGTTTTGGAAGGTACCATGCCCATGCCATCATCTATTGATGTTTTCAGTTCTTCTTATATAAAATTAAGGACTTTAAATATGAATTATAGGCTTAACCAGACAAAGTGGATGCAACGTGCAGGGTTGCAGCATACTTCAGTTTTTCTTTCTGCAACTAACCTATTTACCATCACTAAATATCCTGGAAATGACCCGGAGACAACTAATGACACATTTAGTGTAGGCGGGGGATATTTTGATGTAAGCAATTATCCGGTGGTACGCACATTTTCACTAGGATTTAAACTTGGTTTTTAACATAAGATATTGAGATGAAATATATACAATTCAAATTATTACTACTGTTATTGTTAGCATGTACATTTTTTTCATGTGAAAAACAATTGAATGTTTTTCCTACAAATAAGTTAGTAGATGGCAATGTAATCATTGACCTTAAAAGTGCTGAGACGGTATTAAATGGCGTGTATTACGCTTTTGCAAATGTAGGTTTGGATTACGCTAGCTTAGAGTCTGTTAAATGGATTTCAGTAAATGAAATTTTGCCTTCAGAACTTTCCGGTACTTTGGCTTATTCTTATGGTCAGGATGGATTCATGAATATGGCTTATCGTAATTCCAGTCCGGTACTTGTAAGTAAATGGAAGTACGGTTACAATATAGTGAATGCGGCCAATGGTTTTCTAAAGAATATAGGGCCAGTAAGCAATATCCCTTCAAAGCGGAAAGAACAAATGATTGCTGAAGCTAAGTTTTTGCGTGCTTTTGCCAATGCTGATCTGCTCCTTTATTTTGGCCATTATTATGATGTAAATAGCAAGTATGGAATTATATTGAGGGATGAGTTTGTTTCTGCCGATAATGTAAAGTTACCTAGAAGTACCGTTGCGGCAACATATCATTCAATTCTTAAAGATTTGGACGAGGCAATTGCTGCTTTGCCACCTTTAAATACTCAAATCCATTATGCGAATGTTTGGGTAGCAAAAATGCTTAAGGCCAGGGTACTGATTAACAGAGGGGCGCCAGGGGATTACAATCAGGTCATTAATTTAACTGAAGACATCATTAATAATAGTTCTTTTAAGCTGGAAGCGAATTTAAAAGACTTGTTTCAAGTAAAAGGATTTGCAAGTCAGGAAGTTATGTTGTCAGTACAACCTTTCCCCAATGACAGTTGGAAATTTTACCTGAATAATACAAGTGTAGATTATTATGTTACTCCTGCTTTAAAAGATTTGTTGGCTAATGACCCAAGAAAGGCCTGGATGTATAAAGACGCTGCAAACATAAATGGGATATTACCTTCTGTAACTAAGTATTATTCTGGACCGGCAATTAAGCCCGTAAAAACGCCCTTGGTATGTAACAGCTATGCTTTCCGGTTAACAGAAGCTTACTTAACACAGGCCGAGGCTATTGCTTTATCAGGTGCCGACCTTAGCTTAGCTAAGTCGCGTTTAAAGAAAGTATTAACGTGTGCAGGAATCTCTGATTTTACTGTTGTGGATGAGGCAACTACCCCAGCGGCTATGCAATTATTAGTAGTGCAGGAAGTGTGCAAAAATTTCCTGCAGGAAAGTGGCTTGGATTGGTTTGCCTTGCGTAGGCTTCCTCTTGCTACCTTAAAAACATTAAGACCTGGTGTCAAGTCTGTTTATTCGCTAACGCTTCCTATTCCTATAGTTGAAATTAATGCAAACGGTTTAATTGAACCAAATCCTGTGGATTAATTTATTTTTTATGATCAATATGAATATTATGAGTAAATCACTTTATATGTTACTTTTTATTTGTGCAACAGCTTTAGGCGCTGTTGCACAAAATACTGCGCTAGAAAAAAAGGTTGTTTTTAAAGGAACAGCTGCAACCAGATACAATGGTCAATATGTTTATCTATTTTCCAATGCGCCAACGACAGTTCGGGACAGCGCCAAAATTGTGAATGGAACTTTTACTTTTTCACGTATTTTTATGGGACCCGGTATTTATAGTTTTTACAGTGGATATGAAAAAAAGACAAAGGGAGACTATAGCGTGCTAACGGTTCCTTTTGATCGTCCTTCGAAGATGGAGATCAAGGGCAACATAGAGCGTTTCGACAATTCGGCCGTTAAAGGGAGTAAAGACTTTTTTATTTTTGATGCTGTTGTAAAGGCTACTGACCCAGTTTACGAAAAGTTGATAAATGACCTGTCTGCTAAATACGGAAAAGCTTATCTGTATGACATGAAGCGCGATACTACGCAGCAAAAGTTTAAAGATATGATCTCTGAATACAATAAGGGAAAAGCTGCTTATAATTTGTTATTGAAAGAACAAGCTATTAAGACCGTAAATGAGCATCCGAACTCTTTTGCGTCTGCATTGATCCTGCAGAATTACGCAGAGAATTTGGATCTGGAAGTATTGGAAAGATTGTATAAGAAGGTTTCTCCGGCGGCAATGGATAATTTTTTTGGTCGTAATTTACTGAGCCAGTTAAATGGCCGTAAGCAATCTGCAGTTGGTAATTTTGTAGAAGATTTTACTTTAAATGATCCCAAAGATCAACCGCTGAAATTTTCTTCATTAAGGAAAAAATATGTACTGATTGATTTCTGGGGTAGCTGGTGTGGTCCTTGTCACATTGCGTTTAAGGATTTGAGATTGTTGTATGCCAAGTATCGCGATAAGGAGTTTGAAATTTTAGGTATCGCTACAGAAAATAGTAAGGAAGCCTGGACTAAGGATCTTGAAAAAGAAAAGTTACCTTGGTTACAGGTCATTGATATGCAGGGTAATAAAAGTGTGTCTCTTAATCAGTTTGCTATTGCAAAATATCCGACCACTGTTTTGGTTGATCCTAATGGAAAAATTATTGGAAGGGATTTAAGTGTGAAGGCGCTTGAGGCGATACTGGATAAATTGTAGTTTTTATCCAACTGATTACATTATATTTTTGGGGGCAATCCTATCAGCCCCCAAAAATAATTGAAGATGATCGTTTTTAAAAGTTTTAAATTGCCAATGAAGGCTATTTTGCTTCAAAAAATTAATATGACAGAACAAGTATTGACATTTCGACAAGCAAACGAAAATGATATTGACTATCTGCTTTGGTTACGGCAAAAAACAATGACGGAACATCTTGTAAATTCAGGACTTGAAGCAAGTGTTGAAAAACATTTAGATAGAATTAAATATGAATTCAATGAGGCTAAAATTATTCTTTTAGATAATAAGGCTATTGGACTTTTGAAATCAAAAGAAGATGATAAAAAAATCGAAATCATTCAAATCCAAATTGACCCTAAACACCAGGGACTTGGACTAGGACAAAAGATATTAAACACAATAATAAAAAAAGCAGAGGCAAATAATTTGAAGACAATTTTAAGTGTATTGAAATTAAACCCAGCAAAGAATTTGTACGTCAAAATGGGATTTGAGATTATAGAGGAAGATAAATATTCCTATAAAATGATTCGACTAAAACAACTAACCAGATAAAATGCCAAGCCCCGCCCATCGCAAATCTGCAAATCGTTGTGGGCAATTCTAACGACACACTTCAATAAAAGGGATAGATAAAAGGTAAAGTACATTAGTGCTTTACCTTTTATAACAAAAATTGAGGCCTGGGCTTAAATCATATGATTAAATATTTTTTTGAAAGTATGTGTGTTGCGTTAAAGAATTGAACTCTTTATAACAAACGATACTAACCAAATATAAATCATAGCAATCAATGACGCCTGAAGAGTTTATTAAGCTTTCCGAGAAGTATATTGCTGGTTGTTGTAGTCCTGAGGAGGAAAAACTACTACTCAGTAATAAAGATGCCTTTAAAATTCGCGATGATGACGGATGCGCGACTTACAATGAATCTTTAAAAGAAGAAGAAATAAGAGGGCGAGTTTTTCAACAAATTGAACAAACTATTGCTGAAAAGAAAATCTATAAGCCCTTGTTTGCAGGTCAGTGGTGGGCGGTTGCCGCTATCTTGTTAATTTCTGTAAGCGTTGGAATTTTGTTTTTTAATCGATACACAGAACCCTCAAATGTTACTTCAATGGCACACATGCAGCGTCCGATTAAGCCTGGAACGGATAAAGCTGTACTGATTCTGGCCGATGGATCCAAAATTCAGTTGGATGAGGCGAAGAATGGGGTACTGTCTGATGAGGGTAAGACATTGATCAAGAAAACTACCGATGGAATGCTTGTGTACGAAGCTGGGACAAGCGCAAAATCCGCTTCAAGCTCTTCCTTAAATACGATAACTATTCCCCGAGGAGGTAAATACCGGGTGAAGTTGCCCGATGGTACATGGGTATGGCTAAATTCAGAATCTACATTGACCTATCCTGAAGCTTTTTCTGGTGCAACTCGTTTGGTTGAATTAAAAGGGGAAGCCTATTTTGAAGTGGCCCGTAATAAGGAAATGCCTTTTATAGTTAAAACCAGCAGTATAAATGTGGAGGTATTGGGAACGCACTTTAATGTGTCGGCCTATGCCGGAAACGCAGCTACAAAAACAACTTTGCTGGAAGGTGCTGTAAAGCTAAGGGATGGGCAGGATAGAGCTGTGATGTTAAAACCTGGGGAGCAGGGAACAGCCGTCTCAAAAGGGATCAGCGTAGCTAAAGTTAAAGTGCAGGAAGTGGTGGCTTGGAAAGACGGGTATTTTGTGTTCAGGGAAAATACCATTCAGGAGATTATGGAACAGGTTGAGCGCTGGTACGATGTTGATATTGAATATAGAGGTAAAATAAATGAACATGTTTTTGGTGGTGTGTATTCAAAAAATAAAGAGTTATCAGAACTGCTAAAAGGATTGGAGTTAACCGGACTCGTTCACTTTAAAATTGAAGGAAGGAGGATAATCGTTATGTCTTAAATAAAAAGATCGTAATGGTTAATTAAACCAGGAGCGTTCGCACCGCCCCTGGTTTGCCAGCCTAAGCTGCGTGAGGTAACCGCTAAAATTGTGTAGTTAACAACAATTGTCAATTTAACCAAACAACCAAATGTATAAAATTTTTACTGCATTAATGTGCAGGAGACACTCCTTTGTTCACTTAAAAATTGTTCGCATTATGAAGTTAACCTGCGTTCTGTTGCTCATCGCTATAGTTCAGGTAAATGCTAGTTCCTATGCTCAAAAGGTAACCATTATGGCTAAAAATGCCCATTTGGAAGACCTTATCCTGGAAA
Organism: Pedobacter sp. ok626; assembly: GCF_900100435.1. Lineage (GTDB taxonomy): Bacteria > Bacteroidota > Bacteroidia > Sphingobacteriales > Sphingobacteriaceae > Pedobacter. Next base: position 90,362 of record NZ_FNEX01000010.1, read on the forward strand.
TTCAAAAGCAAAGTGGTTACGACTTTGTGTATAGTTCAGCATTGCTAAAAACTGCTAAATCCATCACCATATCTTTAAGAGATGCCAGTATAACCGAAGTGCTGGACAAGTGTGTGGCAGGGCAACCTTTTTCGTATATGATTAACCAGAAAACGGTGACCATAAAGCCCATCGAAAAGCCACTTAAACAAAAAGAGATGAAAGATGTAACCATAACAGGTAAGGTTACAGACGAGCAAAATCTACCCATACCCGGGGTAACGATACAGGTAAAAAACAGTAATGTTGTTGCCATTTCGAATCATGACGGAAATTATCAGATCATTTCGAAAGACCAGAGTGATGTGCTGGTTTTTCGCTATATGGGCTACGAAACCAAAGAATTACCTGTTACTGGTAAAAATATTATCAACGTCACGCTAAGAGCTAGTTCGCAAGGATTGGAACAGGTTGTGGTGGTAGGTTATGGTAGTCAGAAGAAAGCCACCGTTACAGGTGCAATTGCCTCCATACAAACCAAGGAAATTAAGCAAAGCCCGGCAGCAAATCTAGCCGTGACGCTTGCGGGTAGACTTCCAGGTTTAACCGCTATTCAACGAAGTGGTGAGCCCGGTCGTGATATCACCAACCTTTTTATAAGGGGACAGGGAACTGTGAATGGACAGGCACCCATTATCCTGGTAGACGGTATTGAAAGAGATCTGGTCAGTATAGATCCTAATGAGGTGGAATCGGTTACGATATTGAAAGATGCTTCTTCAACTGCCATGTTTGGGGTAAGAGGAGCGAATGGTGTGATTTTGGTCACTACAAGAAGAGGGGTGTCTGACGTTCCTGAAATTAATTTAAGTATGGAAGCGGCAGCACAGGATTTTACAAGAATCAATACGCCTGTAAACTCAGCAGAATTTGCAACGCTTAGGAACCTGGCTTTAAGGAACGATGGTCTCCCTTATGCCTATTCGGCAGAAGCCATTGAAAAATATAGATCGGGAACTGATCCTTTAAGATACCCAAATACCAATTGGAACGATATCCTGTTAAAAGATTATGCTTTCCAGCAACGCTATAACCTGAACGTTTCAGGGGCAACAGCTGCGGCGAAGTACTTTATCAATGCCGGAATGTTAAACCAGGGTGGGCAGTTTAAAACTGAAAAAAACCTGAAGTATGACCCTGGCTTTAAACTAGATCGTTATAATTTCCGCTCGAACGTGGACGTGCAGCTCAATAAATCTTTAAAAGCATTTTTAAATGTCGCTGGTTATCTGGAAAAAAGAAATTCACCTATCGGTGTATTTAATTACTTAGGCGGAGACACCAATGATAACCTGGAAAACAATACGCCGGCTTACTGGATTTTGGCCTTGGCCAATGATTTAGATGCTACCATTCCAGGACCGCTTACCCCAGACGGTAAAGTAATTACAACTAGTGCGGTTCCGCATCCGGCTTATGGACAAATCAACAGATCGGGGTACATTCAACAAACCAGAACAAATATCACAGCTACTTATGGAATGGAACAATCGTTGGCGTCCATAATTCCAGGTTTATCTGTGAAAGCTGTAGCGTCTTTCGATTCCAAAACGATCAATAATATGTTTGCCGCAAAGTATTATGAAAAATGGATACCAGTTATTGACGAAAACCAACTGGATGAAAATGGACAACCATCACTTACCTACAGACCATTTAATGCAGATAAAGATACGCCTTTAAGTATTTGGGGCGGTCGGTATTTTACTTCCCTGACCAATTTGCAGGCTACATTAAATTATAACCAAAGGTTTGGTAAACATGCCGTAAGTGGCTTATTACTTTTTCAGGACCAGTCAACCCGTATCAATCAGGAATTACCTTATAATTTAAGGGGATTTGCTGCACGTATGACCTATGGTTATAACAATCGTTACTTTATGGAGTTAAATGCTGGTTATAATGGATCGGAACAATTTGCTAAAGGAAAGCGATTTGGATTTTTCCCCGCAGTATCGGCTGGATGGTTAATATCTGAAGAGAATTTTCTGAAAGGAAATAATATAATAAATCTGTTGAAGTTAAGAGGATCGTATGGTGAGGTAGGAAATGACCGGATTGGCGGACGCAGATTCCTTTACCTGGATGATATACAGGTAAATGGGGGCGGGTATTCGGGGAGTTTAGGCAATGGACAGATCATCACTACCAATCTGCTGAGAAATGAAGATTTACAGTGGGAAGTAGCTAAAAAAGCCAATATAGGTTTGGAACTTGGGTTATTTGGCGCCGTAAATTTAGTCGTTGATGTTTTTAATGAAAAAAGGAATAACATCTTAAGGACAAGAGGCACAGTGCCTGCCCTTAATGGATTGCCTAATGGATCCCTTCCTCCGGTTAATATTGGTGTGATTAACAATAAAGGTTACGAGATTGAATTAAATTATAAGAAACAGATCAATCCTGACCTTTCTATTTTTACCAGGCTAAATTTAAATTATGCGAGAAACAAACAAATAAATGCTGATGAAGCAATTTTACCTGAAGATTATGCTTACCGTTATCGTCAAACTGGCTATAGAATTGGACAACAATGGGGATATGAGATTGAAAGCTATTTTGCAGATGCTGCAGACATAGCAAATTCTCCTGTGCAGAATGTAGGTGGTCATGAGTCCAGACCTGGTGATTTTAAATACAAAGATCTGAATGGGGATGGTGTCGTAGATGGTAAAGATGTTGCGCCTATGGCTTATTCTGTAGTACCAGAATATACATTTGGTGCTGCCTTCAACGTCAACTATAAAAACTTTGATCTTAGTGCCTTGTTTCAGGGAGTAACCAATGTCATGAGTTTTTATGGTGGGCGCGGAAACTGGCCATTGTACAATTATTCTGAATGGCATGCCTATAGCTGGACTGAAGAGCGTGCTGCTAAGGGACAGGAAATTCGATACCCGAGGTTGACCACACAGCCTTCACCAAATGAAACAACCAACTCCTTCTTTTACATGGATGCCAGTTACATCAGGTTAAAAAACGTCGAACTGGGCTATACCATTCCGACTGGTATTGCAAAGAAATTGCGGGCGAAATCAATCAGATTTTATGTGAATGGACTTAATCTGGTGACTTGGGATAGACTGCCGACCAAGAATTTTGATCCGGAGCTGACTGGGGACTACGTGTACCCGGTTACCCGTTACTACAATGCAGGCGTAAACTTTACATTTTAATATTAAAAGCAAACGATATGAAAAAAATAATGATTTGCTCGTTCCTGATATTTATCGGCTTACAAGGTTGCAAGAAAGATCCTCTTGACATTACTCCGGATGGAAGGATAACATTAGAAGAGGTTTTTAAGGATGAAAAACGAACCGAAGCTTATTTAAATACAGTATATAATTCTATCCCAAGTTACTTTTGGCGCTATCAGTTTTATTCTTTTCTTTCTGTGATTACTGATGAATCACAGGATGGCGATGTGGGTAATGCACCGAACATCATGTCAGCACAATGGATAAATGGTGGATTGACACCTTCTTATAACCCGCTGGAATTTGATGGACAAGGTGCGGGTAGAGTTCGTTATAATACTTATTGGGCAGGAATAAGGGATGCCAATGTTTTTCTGGAAAATATAGATAAGGCGAATGTGCCGAGTCCAACTAACAGAAATCGTATGCGAGCAGAGGCACAAGTGCTTAGAGCATTTTATTACCTGGAATTGATTAAACAATTTGGGCCAATGCCCGTTGTCGATAAATCTTTTTCCGGATCTTTTGACTATAAGAGTTTAACAAGGCCAAGTTTCCAGGCCTGTACTGATTTTATCGTTCAAAACTGCGACCAGGCTATAGCGACTAATGATTTGCCTTTAAGAATAACAATTGAGACAGAAAGAGGTCGTTTTACCAGGGCAATCGCTCATGCGATTAAGTCGCAGGCATTGCTGTATAATGCGAGCCCATTATGGAATCCAGGTAATGAGATTAGCAAATGGAAGGCTGCAGCTGAGGCTTCAAAAATAGCATTAACTACGTTGACTGCGAACAACAACTATAAACTTGCAGACAATTATGGAGAATATTTTTTAAGTCAGACGGATATCAACAATACGCCGCGTGATAAAGAAACCATATATGAACGGCCTGAAGGTGGAGATCCGAATTTTGTTTCCATGAATGGAATCCCTAGTCGATCGGGCTCTAGTAAATCAGGTACAAATCCTTCTCAGGAATTGGTTGATGCTTATGATATGAAAGTTACAGGGATGCCTGCAATTACGGGGTACCTGGATGCAGATCACCTTCAACCTGTAATAAATGCGGCATCAGGTTACCTGGAAACTAATCCTTACGAGGGACGTGATCCTCGTTTTTACGCCACTGTATGGTATAATGGCGCTGCATACGATAACATTTCTGGGCAGGTACACACCATAGAGACTTTTACAGGTGGATCTGATCAACTATTAAAAAGTCCCCCAAATAAGGTAAATACACACTCTGGTTATTACCTGAGGAAGTTCATTGATCCTAAAATTCAAGTGGGACAATCTTCTAATGCCAAATGGAAAAAATATAGATTAGCAGAGATCTATCTGAATTATGCAGAAGCAGAAAATGAAAATCTAGGCCCAATTCAGGATGTTTATGATGCTATTAATACAGTGCGAAATCGAGCTGGCATGCCTAATCTGCCTTTGGGATTAACGAAAGATCAAATGAGGGAGCGGATTAGAAGGGAGCGCAGAGTAGAGCTTGCTATTGAAGAGCATCGCTTCTGGGATGTTCGCAGGTGGAAAATCCTTTCGCAAACAGACAAAGTGCTTACAGGAATGGAGATTACAAAAACAGGGGGGAATTCTTTTTCCTATAAGCGTTTTGTTTCTGAACGTAGAAGTGCATGGGCAGATAAATTCCTGATTTTCCCTATTCCTATCAATGATGCAGCCAACATCCCTGATTTTGGTGCGAATCAAAATCCCGGCTGGTAATTTAATTCCTGTAAAAAATGAAAACCATGAAATATAAAATCATATATATAATTTTTTCTGTTGCAGCTATTTTAACCTTTCAGATAGGATGTAAAAAAACAGATAAAGAGAATGGGCCTGTAGAGCTGCCAGTGGTGACTACCTCGGGGCCTACCGATATTTCTCAGTCGACAGCCAAGAGTGGAGGAGAAGTTGTTTCTGATGGCGGGGGCACCGTAACCGTTTCTGGTGTTTGCTGGAGCGCAAGTCCTAATCCGACACCGGCCGATTTTAAAACCACCAATGGGCCGCAGAGAGGTGCTTTTGCCAGTAATATTACCAAACTGGATATGAAGAAAACCTATTATTTAAGAGCCTATGCAACAAACAAGGCGGGTACAGCGTATGGTGCTGAGGTATCTTTTACAACTACTGCCGCGGTTGCTATACTGACGACAACACCAATAACAGAGTTGACTGGAACGACAGCAAAAAGTGGCGGGAAAATTACTGAGTATGGTGAGACGGTAACATCAAGAGGAATTTGTTGGTCGTTGGGTGATTTGCCTACCATCAACGATTCAAAGGCTGAAGCGGGTGCTGGTGCTGGAAGTTTTAGTGCCAATTTAACGGGTTTAACACCTGGTATGACCTACAGGGTACGTGCTTATGCCGTAAATGTTGGTGGAGTTGGCTATGGAGAAATCATTAAAATTACGACCCCAATGCCACCGATAACAGACTATGATGGCAATGTTTACAATTCTGTAGTGATAGGCAACCAGGTATGGATGACAACTGATTTAAAGGTTACTCATTTTAGAAATGGAGATCTGATTACTGATCTGGATAAGAACGATCCTTATAACGCTACCAGGGGAATGTTGTATACCTGGCATTCGGCAGCAGATGGAAGGCAAATTGCACCATCAGGCTGGCATGTGCCAACCGATGCAGAATGGACGCAGCTGGAGCAATATCTTGGCGCCGGATCTGCAGGTAGGTTGAAAGGTGTCGGTAAAGCCTATTGGGATGCGCCTAATGTGGGTGCAACAGATGATTTTGGTTTTGCTGCAGGTGGTAATGGGATCAATACCGGAGGCGGAAGATTCGCCATGGGATCTGTAGGGATCTGGTGGAGTTCTACGGCATCAAATGCAAGTGCTGCATGGAGGCGTGATATGGACACGAGCAGGTCGAGTTTTTACCGCTATGACAACGATAAATCATTCAAATTCAGCATCAGGCTGATTAAAGATTAACAACAGATGAAGCTGCCTCTTTTATTATTAACGCTGGTTATGAATTCGGCACTTCTATTTGGTCAGCAACCGGCACAAGTTGATGCCGGTTTGCTGAACCAAAAATGGAATGCGCATTGGATTACTTATCCTAACGGATCATTAAAAGAATATGGTGTTTATCATTTTAGAAAAACGATATCTTTAAAAGAGCACCCGAAGAAGTTTGTCATTAATGTTTCGGGCGATAACCGTTACATTTTATATGTAAATGGAAAGGAAGTATGTCGGGGACCTGCACGTGGTGATCTGGGACACTGGCGTTTTGAAACCTTTGATATTGCTGCGGAATTGAATGCCGGAACAAATATATTGGCTGCAGTGGTTTGGAATTTTGGTGAGTTTAAGCCACTCGCGCAGATGAGCAATAAAATTGGATTTATTGTACAGGGCAATAGTGATGAGGAACAAATTGTAAATACCGCTGAAGATTGGAAAGTGTATAAAAATGAAGCTTATGTTGTACCAGCTAAAAAAACTGCAAGAACAGTTGTTGGCCCCGGAGATGAGGTAGATGCCAGTAAGTATCCCTATGGTTGGGAAGGATTTGGTTTTAACGATAAGGAATGGCTGCAACCTCGTTTATTAAGCAGGGGTGTGCCTTATGGTAAATTTGAGGATTGGGACTGGATGCTGGTGTCTAGAAATATTCCTTTTATGGAACATACCATCCAACGGATGGGGCTGGTAAGGCGTACTGAGCAAATAGATGTAGACAGTTTACATTTTCAGAAAAAAGCACCATTTCGTATTGGTAAATATAAAAAAGTAAAGTTATTGCTTGATCAGGGGCAGCTGACCACCGCTTATCCGCAACTCTTGGTAACTGGCGGGAAAGGAGCGAGAATTTGCATAGGCTATGCTGAAGCACTTACTGACGGGCAGGGACATAAAGGGAATAGAAATGAGATCAGCGGAAAAATACTGGACAGTGATTTTTATGATCGGTATAATCCGGATGGTGGGATGAACAGGAGCTTTAAACCTTTATGGTTTAGGACTTACCGTTACCTGGAACTGACAGTGGAGACGAAGGAGGAGCCTCTTGTAATTGAGGATTTTTTTGCTGAATTTACAGCTTATCCTTTTAAAGCGCTGGCTTCTTTTAAGTCTAATGATACTTCGCTGGATCAGATTTGGAAAACAGGATGGCATACAGCAAGACTTTGTGCTGGTGAAACTTATTATGATTGTCCATATTATGAACAACTGCAGTATATAGGTGATACCCGTATACAGGCTCTGATTTCTTTGTATGTGTCTGGCGATGACCGTTTGATGCGTAACGCTATTGAACAGTTTAGGCATTCACAGTTACCGGAAGGTTTAACGCAGAGCAGATATCCATCTGCACAGCCACAGGTTATTCCTCCATTTTCATTGTATTGGACAAATATGGTTTACGATTACTGGATGCACCGGGAGGATGATCAATTTATTAAAGCGCAATTGAATGGCATAAGGAACGTATTGGATTGGTACGAGAAACAGATAGACCAAACTGGAATGATGGGAGGGATGGATTGGTGGAATTTTGTTGATTGGTCTTTCGGGCCGTGGACTGATCAGCAACCTATCGGAGGTGTTCCTTCAGGTGCCATAAATGGAAATTCATCTATTTTAACCCTACAGTTTGTCTATTCTTTGCAGATGGCTGCAGAGCTTTTTGCTGCTTATGGTGAAAAGGATTTGTCAGCCCGTTATACAGCCCTTTCAAAGAAATTGGTAACCGCTACTTACGAACGTTGTTGGGATAAGGAAAGAGGATTGCTGGCAGATTCGCCTGACAAAAATGCTTTTAGTCAGCATGCCAATATTCTGGGTGTATTGACTGGGATGTTTAATCCCCGATCTGAAAAAGTAATGATTCATAAGATTTTAAATGAGAAGGACATCACGGAGGCTACCTTATATTTTAAGTTTTACCTGGTGCAAGCCATGAAAAAAGCAGGGATGGCTGATGCCTACCTGGAATTGCTGAAACCCTGGAAAGATATGATTGCGATGGGCTTGAGCACTTTCGCGGAAACACCCGAGCCCACAAGATCGGATTGCCATGCCTGGAGTGCCAGTCCTAATTATGATTTTCTGGCTACTGTTTGTGGCATTACACCCGGCAGTAAAGGTTTTGGTACGGTAAACATAGCGCCTCAGTTGGGTGCATTAACCAGTCTTTCTGCCGTAATGCCGCACCCTAAAGGAAACATTGTTGTGGACCTGAAAAGAATAGGCCTACAGGGACTGGAGGCTGAGATCACTTTACCGGATGGTATTGCAGGACAGTTGATCTGGCGTGATAAAAAGATTAAGCTTAGAGCTGGCAGACAGTTTTTAGGCATTTAAAAAACAGATTTAAACGATTGTTATGAAAAGATATATATTGACCATGTTAATGAGTGTTACTTTAATTTACAGCTGTAAAAGTGATACACTCGATGTAAAAACGATAATTAAGCAAACAGAAACTATTGATATCATTTCTGATCAACAGTTTTTGAAAGGGATTAACCTGCTGGGCTTGAGTTCTTCCAATTCCGCCCCTATTGATCAGCTTTATCCTTTTGGTAAAACAAATGGGGAGCCTGTTTGGAAAGTTGCACAATGGGGAAGTAGGTTTAATTTACTGGGTGTAACTCCTGAAATTAAGAATGATAGTGTGATCTATAAAAACGAAGGCAAGAAGTTATCCTTTTTAAAAGTAGGAGGGGAGGCCTTGGTAAATATGGAGGTTTATGCGTCAAAAGAATATAGGGCCCCGAGAAAAGAGGGAGAAGAATGGCCGCATTTATTATTAGAGCAAGGCACCAACCAGACAAAGCTTATTAACATGAAGACGTTAAATTATAGCATTAGTGCAAAGCTGATGTTTGCTGAAAATAAAATGGCTGCAGATTATAATGCCGGAATGCATACTGCACAGATTAATTTATACCTGTTGGTCCAGAACATAAATAAGCAGTCGGCAGGTTATGGTGATTTCTTTTGGTTTGGACTGCCTTTATACGATTACCGTTACAGAGATATGGCGGAATATGCAGCACAGGATTTAGGTAAAGTGGATGCGACGAAGAAATTTATATTCGCAGTAGCCGCAAATACTTTGTTTGAAGGATCTTTACATGATAAGAATTGGATTTCGATTAACAAAGATATCTATCCACAGCTGATTGTTGCATTTAATAGGGCAAAGTCGACAGGGTATATGAGTACTACAAGTTTGGCAGACTTAAGTATTGCGAGTACAAATATTGGCTGGGAGGTACCGGGGACATTTGATTGTGGAATTCAATTTAAAGGATTAAAATTAATTGCTACAGCCAACAAATAAGCTTTCTCATGAGGATTTACCGTCTTGCTTTTTTCTTTGTTTGTTTCTTTTTTGTGCAGGTTAAAGGTCAGGATTTGCCCGTTAACCCTGTATTGTTAAAGGGGGAATGGCCTGCTACCTGGATCACTTGTCCGGGCGTACCACAACGTGACTATGGTGTTTATCATTTCCGTAAGACTTTTAGCCTGGAGAAGAAGCCGGGGCGATTTGTGATTCATGTTTCTGCAGACAACCGGTATCGTTTGTTTGTGAATGGAGTTGCTGTATTGAGCGGACCTGCACGGGGTGACAAATTCAATTGGTATTTTGAAACGATAGACATCGGCAGCTTTTTAAAGCCTGGTAAAAATGTGATTGCTGCCAAGGTATGGAACATGGGGGTACATGCAGCGGTAGCACAAATGTCTGATCAGACTGCTTTTGTGGTACAGGGTGATACTAAAAATGAAGAACAGGTAAATACGAATGGTGACTATAAAGTGATGGTTAATGAAGCCTATAAACCCTGTTCTTTAGATAATGGACAGAGGTTGGAAGCCTATATGGTAATTGGGCCAGGAGACCAGGTGGATGGGACTAAATATCCATGGGGATGGGAACAGGCTGATTATGATGATCGTAAATGGAAGAATGCTGCAGGGATAGTACATCCGGTTACTTCTGGATATGGAACGGATAACATCTGGACTCTGAGTCCACGTAATATTCCACACATGGAAGAAAGGATGCAAAGATTTGCCGTTGTGAGGCGTACAGATGGGATTAAGGTAGGTGATGATTTTTTAAAAGGGAAACAGCCTTTAACGATTGCGGCTCATAGCAAGGTGAGTATTTTACTTGATCAGTCTTTTAATACGGTCGCTTATCCTGAACTGCTGGTTAGCGGTGGTGCCGGGGCTAAGCTTACTTTGAGTTATACGGAAGCACTGGTTGATAAGGACAAAGAAAAAGGCGACCGGAATGAAATTGAAGGCAAAACGGTGATTGGTAATTATGATATTTTTGAGCCTGATGGGGGAAAGAATAGGCTTTTCAGGCCTTTATGGTTCAGAACATACCGTTATGTTCAGATGGATATTGTAACTAAAAACGAAGCACTGGTGTTGTCTGATTTTTACGGGAAATATACTGGCTATCCGTTTAAACAACGGGCTACTTTTAGCAGTAATGATGCTTCATTAAAGGATTTATGGGAGGTAAGCTGGCGGACAGCAAGGCTTTGCGCAGGTGAAACCTATTTTGATTGTCCGTATTATGAGCAATTGCAATATGAGGGAGATACACGTATCCAGGCTTTAATTTCATTGTATGTGGCTGCTGACGATAGGCTGATGAGAAAAGCAATGCTGGATTTTTTGAACTCTCGGGTGCCAGAGGGTTTAACGCAGGGGCGGTACCCTAGCAATCGGGTTCAGGTGATACCACCGTATTCCTTATTCTGGGTTTCTATGGTATATGATTACTGGATGCATAGAGCTGACGATGCATTTGTAAAGGATTTTATGCCTGGAATAAAAGGTGTATTGGATTGGTATGAAGATCGTATAGATGTACGACAAAATATGCTTGGCCCCATGAAATGGTGGAATTTTGTGGATTATACAGATGTATTTAAAGGTGGCGTTCCCGACGGTGCAACTGATGGTAATTCGGCTGTAATTACCCTGCAATATATTTATACCCTGCAACAGGCTGCGAAGTTGTATGCATATTTTGGAAAATCGGCAGAAGCTGATCATTACAAAGCATTGGCGGCTAAGCTTGGCGAAGCCACTTATAAGCAGTGTTTTGTGGAAAGTAAAAACGCGATGGCCAATACACCCGAACAAAAAAAGTTTAGTCAGCATGCAGGTATTATGGCTTTACTGGCTGATGTGATTCCGAAAGAAAAAGAAGCAAGTGTGATGCAAACGCTTTTACATGATGAAAGTTTAGGACAAGCTACTTTCTACTTTAGGTTTTACCTGATCCAGGCGATGAAAAAAATAGGTATGGGCGATTTATATTATGCGGAATTAAAACCATGGCGTGACATGCTTAAAGTGGGCTTAACTACGTTTGCTGAAAAACCTGAACCTGCGCGTTCTGACTGCCATGCCTGGAGTGCGAGCCCGAGCTATGACTTTTTATCGACCATTTGTGGGATCAATCCGGCTCTGCCAGGCTTTAGGACTGTAGAAATTAAGCCTGCATTGGGCGAATTAACTGAAGTGAACGCAACGATGTTACACCCGGATGGTGAAATTGCATTGCAATTAAAAAGGAAAGGTAAAAACGGTGTTGAAGGTATGGTAACACTTCCGCGAAGTTTGAAAGGGAAATTTATCTGGCAAGGAAAAGAACTGATCTTAAAAGGAGGAACTCAGCAAATCCTGATGGCCTCAAAGTAATTTTAAACACACACAATTTAAATATATGACTGGGAATAATGTAAACTATCCAAACGATTACCTGGCGAGATGGTACGCACAAGTTTTATTTAATATGTTAAGTAAGGGGAATTATGGATTGAAGATTTAAAAAATATTCTCTATTTTTAAGGAAAACCAGATATGACACTTGAACAGTTATCAGATAAAGAATTGTGGGATTCTATTGTTGAAGATAATTCTCAGGCCTTTGCTGTTCTTTATAACCGGCATTGGAAAAAGTTATATAAAACTGCTGCTTATTATTTAAAAAATGAAGAGGCCGCCGAACAGATTTTACATGATGCTTTTGTAGTACTGTGGAATAGACGTAAGTCTTTAAAAATAGAGAACTTTAGTAACTACATGTATATTACGACTAAGTATCATGTTTTTAAATACCTTAAGGCTGCAAAGGTTTCCATTGTTGATTATATAGAACAATATGATGACCTGGATAGTGCGGTTGACTACAACAATGGAGCATTGAGATTAAACCACAAGGATTTTGAGACCCAGCTGGATCAATGTTTACTGGGGCTGCCCAAAAGATGCAAAGAAATATTTTGGTTAAGCAGGATAGACAATTTATCTAATGATGAGATTGCGGAGCAACTGGGTATTTCAAAACGAACGGTAGAGAATCAGATTACACAGGCTTTAAAGCATTTGAAGGCATCTTATAAGGAACTGTCTGTCGCTAGTTTAGCGCTCTTGTATATAACGTTGTTTTAGGAAAACCAGTTTATCTGTCCAGCCACTCTTTAAAAGCAATGGATTTATCTCTGCTCAGTACTACTTCTTCTTCCGCAGGAGGCAGCAATTCTACTTTGAGCTTACCGTTAAAAAAGACATGTATTTTGCATACCGCAGTATTACAGACCAGATATTGCCTGGTGATCCTGAAAAATAACGAAGGATTAATCTCTTTTTCCAGCTCTTCCAGCGTCTGACTGATATAGTGTTTCTCTCCTTTATGAGTCACCAGAAATGTGGTTCTAAATGAAGAACCAAAATAGGCAATGTCTTCCACTGCAACAGAAATCAGCTGATCTCTGAAAGTTATCAGGAAACGGGATCTATAAATAATCTGCTTTGATTGAATCTGACCAAACAACTGTATCATCGCCTCATAATCCGGTTTACGTTGTTGCATACTGAATTTATGAAGTGACTGTTCCAATGCCTCTTTATCAATTGGCTTTAACAGGTAATCCACACTGTTTACTTTAAATGCCTGCAGCGCATATTCATCATAAGCTGTAGTAAAAATCACGGGTGCCTGCAGCTCTACGTTTTTATAAATTTCGAAGCTCAGCCCATCGCTTAACCTGATGTCCATGAAAATCAGGGAAGGGGCGGGGTTGCTCTTCAGCCAGATGACGGCCTCTTTTACCGTCTGCAGCCGCCCGACGATCTGAACAGGATAAGCAGATTCATTGAGCAGCTTTTCTAATCGCCTGGCGTTGGGCAATTCATCTTCTATAATTAAACTATCTATGGTCATAGGGTAGCAGGGGGATTTTAACTTGAAAGCGATTTGAAGTCTCAATAACGACAGGGGTTTTATTCGATAATAAAAGGTATCGTTCTTCAATGTTTTTCAAACCCATCTTAGAGCTTAACTCTACATGGGTTTTCAGGTTGATGTTATTTTCTACAAAAAGATGATCTTTTAATCCGTAGATCCGGATGTGCAGGGGCTCAGATACACTGATCACATTGTGTTTAATCGCATTTTCTATCAGCAATTGTAAGGTAATAGGAGCGATCCCTGAGCCCAACATTTCATTAGGAATATCTATTAATAATGCAATTCGGTCCCCATAACGTATTTCATACAAAAAGAAATAGGACCTGATAAAAGACAACTCTTCTTTCAAAGCAATGACACTCTGACTCCGGTTGGAAAGTAAATACCGGTATACGGAAGAAAGCTGCTGAAGAAACTTAACCGCAATGTCTTTATCTTCTTCAATCAAAGCCGTCAACGTGCTGAAATTATTGAATAAAAAATGGGGGTCTATCTGGGCTTTTAATGCATCTAGCTGCGCCTGCGTCACCGATTGCTTCAATTTCACGGATTCCAGCTCTGCATCAGTCCATTTGTGCAAAAAATAGTCTATCGTAAAAGCGGCGGTATTCAATAAAGAAATGAGTACACCGAGCACAAGGGCCTGGCGGATCAGCAGCTCCGTCAGGAATTCAAAAGCACTTAATGAAACCGCCTGAATCAACATTGATGTTCCATAAAACATCACCGTGAGCAGCACGATCTGGATGATCAGCTGTAAGAGAAAACGATTGACCGGTGATTTTTCCCAGGGTAAAAACTGATTGAGTGTCCTGGTAATCAGGATCGCTGATTCTATCGTCACAATGACAAAATAACTCAGGTAAAACAACTCGAGGAAATAATCGTAAAAGGTATAATCAGCATAGGATTTCATGTGATCATCACTGATCATGAAAAAGAACAATAAGTAAATGATTACTGTTAGAAAAGGGTATCCGTAGAATCTAAACAACCGGTAAGTTAATTTTTGCATCAGAATCAAGATCTTATGGTTTTAAACGGGATCAAAAACAAAACTACGAGAATCAACAACAGCATTAGATATATTTTTATCAGGAACTTAAAAAAGTTGATTACTGGCTCTGAGATAAGCCGTTTGCGCCATCAAATAGGCATAAGCGGCTTGTAAGTGGTTATTTTTAACCTGAATCAGGCTCAGCTCTGCATCTGCAACCTCATGGTATTTCACCACACCCTTTTGCCACCTGCTGCTGATCAGCTGAAGGTTCCGCTCTGCGGAAGGAATGATTTTTCCCTGGTGTTCCCATTCCAGCCAGGTGGTCCTCAGGTTGTTCTTCGCATTTAGCAATTCCAAAGACATGTCCTGATTCAACTGTATTTTTTGCAACTCAGCAATCTTAACACTGGTCTGGGCTTGTTTTACCCTGTTGCTCGTTTTAAATCCAGAGAAAATAGGCACCGTCAACCGGAGACCTACAAACATACTGTTCGGCCATTCGTAATCCCCGAACCTGAAATTTTCTGCCTGAGTCTGCAGCTGATACTGACTGATGAAATTAAGGCTTGGCAGGCATTTACTTTTCTGCAGTTCGATCTGATTCATGGCAGCCTTGATGTGAATGTTGTTCCTAATCATTTCCGGACGGTTTTCAAGGACTATACTATCCCCTAAGTCCAATGACGCTACTCCTGTAAATGGAGCTGCATCCACCTTCAACTCGTCGCTCAAGTCAACTTCTGTTGCTAATGGCAGCTGAATTAAGTTTTTTAGGAAATTCTTTGATTGATGGATTTCATTATCCGACCTCAATTCGTTGATTTTCATGGATTCCAGATTGATAAATGCAGATAGGGTATCTGCCGGGACGGCCATCCCTTGTTTCACCAGATTCCGGCTGTTTCTTAAATTGAATTCTGCCCGCTTAATCGATTGTTTAACCAGTGTTTTTCCCGCTTCTGTTGCCAGGACATGGTAATAAGCCCTTCTGATTTCATCAGCTAGCTGCGTTTTTGACAGTAGGGTATTCACTTTGCTCAGTTGTTCATCCCATTTTGCAGCCGCTATCTCTTTATAAATTTCTCTGTTAAAAATAGGCATGGTCAACGTTCCGGTCAGGGAATAGGCGTTTTTTGAGGCTGCATTTATTGGGGTCAGATTTTTATCATCCAGCGTTAAGGCACCATCAGGAGCAACACCAACAGTCGGGAAAAACATCACCGGCGATTTCACATTCCTGAAGTATTCACCCGAGGCAGAAATATCAGGATACAAATTCCCCTGGCTTTCCGACCTGAAATGTCGGGCCTTCAGTTCCTCCAGCTCCGCCTGTTTAATCTGTATATTTTCAGACAGCCCTTTATCTAATGCCTCCTTAAGGCTCAATTTCCGGTTTTGCGCCAAGGCCAGATTTCCTGCAAAAAGCAACAACAGAAAGGCCCCCGTTATTTTTGCAATTCCAGATAATGCAGGAATGCCTTTTGACAGTTCAATTTTTGGCTGCTCTGCATCTCGGCCAGATGTTTTTCCACCAGATGTTTTTTCTAATATTCTGGTGATCAGGTCGTAAATCACAGGAACCACAAATAAGGTCAAGAACATGGAACTGCTCAGTCCGCCAATCAATACCCAGGCCAGTCCGCTATTCATTTCTGCTGCGGCACCTTTTGCCAATGCCAGTGGCAACATCCCGATCACCATGGCCAGGGTAGTCATTAAAATAGGCCTTAAACGTGTACTTCCTGCATCCAGTAAAGCATCCATGAGCGATTTGCCTTCTGCTCTGGCCTCGTTCGTCCGGTCCACCAGCAGGATGGCATTTTTAGCCACCAGTCCCATCATCATAATCAGGCCGAGAATGGAAAAGACATTGAGACTCTTCGCCGTTAAGGCAAGTGCTAAAAACGCACCTACAGCTGCTACGGGGATAGAAAACAGCACCACAAAGGGGTATGCCCAATTGTTATACAAGGCCACCATGATCAGGTAAATCAGGGTAAATGACGACAGCAGGGCAAGCCCAAGCTGGTTAAAGGCATCATCTTGCAACTCCAGATCACCTTCATAGGAGATTTTTACACCCGCAGGGACGTTAACTTTTGCCACCGCAGCCTTAATGTCTTCTCCAACATCACCAACCGGTCTTCCTGTTACCTGTGATAACAGTACAAGGCTTGCTTGTTTTGCCCTTCTCTGGAGGTTGGTGGCACTGGATTTCAGCACTACTTTCGCAAACTGGTCCAGGTAAACCAATTCTCCTTTATCATTGGTAAAGCTGTATTTCGGCAACATCGCGGTATGGTTATGCTGGTCCTGCTGCAATTGAATCCTCACATTCACATCTTCTGCAGTACCTCTGAACTTCAGCTCATCATAACCATTAATGGCGCTCCTCATATTGGCAGCAACCACTCCCGGGTCCAGGCCTAAGAATGCAGCCTTTTCACGATTGATCTCGATCTCAATTTCGGGCTTGCCTTCTTCTGAGGACATGCGGGGAGTTACCACACCAGCGGTTTTACGCATAATGTCCATGAGCTGTCCCGCAGCAGCAAAAACACTGTCCCGTTCATTTCCGGACAAAAGGATCTGAATTGGCGCATCATTGGCCCCAAATAATCCGATAGGGGAAACCCTGGCCTTTACACCAGGCACTTCCATCGCCAATGCACGAACTTCCCTGCTCAGATCGTTAAGGGATTTGCGCCGTTCCTTTCCTGGTTTTAAGGAAATATTGATGGACGCTACATTGCCAATGTTATTTTCGCCAAAACCGTCCGACTGATACCCTACATTGGTAAACAGTTTGGTGATTTCAGGTACTGATTTCAATTTTGCTTCTACGGCCTTTACCGCATCATCGGTAGCTGATAGTTTTGTGCCCGGCTGCATGTCGATCAATAAGGAGAGTTCGCCCTTATCCGTGGCCGGTGTAAATTCAGAACCTACAATGCCCGTGAGTACCAGACTTAGAGAAGCGATCAGCAAGCTAATGGTAATCAGTAAGGTAGCCATTTTACGCTGCAAGGCGATTTTAAGCACCCGGGTATACCAGTGGATCAGGTTATTGATTTTCTTTTCAAAGAAGAGTCCGATTTTCCCGAAAAATGAAGCATTACTCAGTTGTTCCAATTTTGCAAATCTGGAAGCCAGCATAGGGGTGAGGGTGAAACAAACAAATAAGCTGGTCAGGGTTGAGACTACAATCACCAGGGAGAACTGTTTCACCAGACTCCCCACCAGGCCGGGAACCAATGCCATTGGTAAAAACACCACCACATCCACCAGTGTGATCGAAAGTGCGGTGAAGCCAATTTCATTCCTGCCATCTAAGGAAGCCTGCACTTTTTCTTTCCCCATTTCCATATGGCGGTAGATGTTCTCTAAAACCACGATACTATCATCTACCAAAATTCCGATCACCAGATTCATGGCCAGCAAAGTCATCAGGTTGAGGGAATAATCCATTATATACATCATGATAAAGGCAGTCACGAGTGAGGTTGGAATCGCAATCAGCACAATAGCTGCATTCCGGAGACTGTGCAAAAACACCAGCATCACCAGGGCCACGAGTACAATGGCAATAAAGAAATCGGTATACACTGCCTTAGCGGCATTCAGCGTAAATTCACTGCTGTCCTGGGCAATGTTAAATTTCAATTGAATATCCTTGTATTCTTCTTCCAGCAGTTTCAGTTCTTCTCTTACTTTCTCAGAAACATCTACGGCATTGGCACCAGATTGCTTGTTCACAAATAACCCGATAGAAGGGGCGTTATCCTGTCTGCTCAGCACCTCGATGCTTTTGGCCGCATTTTCTACACGGGCCACATCTTTGACGCGGATTGCGCTGCCATCAGGAAAAATACGGATGGGCAAATCAGCTACCAGGGAAGGATCGGTGATCTTTCCGGCCATTCTGATGCTCAGCTCCGCATCGGTATCTTTGATGTTTCCAAGGGGAACATCATTGTTATTCTTACGGATGGCCTCTACAAGTTCAATATTCGAAATCTGGTAACTGGCCATTTTATCCGGATCGATCCAGATCTTCACTTCATTTTGTTCTCCACCGAGTATCGTGATCCTGCCCACACTTTTAAGCTGAGCCAAACGTGGTTTGATCTTATCCTTAATCGTTTGGTATAACGCGGCAGGAGTAGAACCAGAGGTGATCCCCAGCCGGAGTACCGGTAGATCATTGATGTTAAACTTATCGATGTATGGGGTTTTAACGCCTGTGGGCATCTCCGCAAGTATACCACTCAGTGCCCTTTGGACATCCTGAACCGCCTGATCTGCATTGGCATCGGCAACAAATTCCAAGGTAACAACAGACAGGTTTTCTGACGAAGTGGCGCTCACTTTTTTTACTTTGGTGACCGATCCTAAGCTTTCCTCGATCTTCTTCGTCACACTGTTTTCAACTTCCTTAGGCGAAGCACCAGGGTAGCTGGTCAGAATCGTTACATAAGGAGCCGCCAGATCAGGAAGCAACTCGTATTTTAAATTTTTGTAGGCAATAAAGCCAAGTCCTCCCAATAGGATGAAGAAGACCAGAAATATGATAGGGCGTTTGATGGCCAAACCTGTGATAGACATGATGCGTTAATTTAAGGTATAAGATTTCAATACTTTTCCAGGCTCGATATTTCCCTGGCCGGAACTGATCACCAGATCTCCCTTTTTCAGCCCTTCTTTAATTTCAACTGTAGTACCGATATCTCTGCCCGGAACCACTGCTTTTCGCAGCGGATTTTTCCTGGAATCGATCACGTATACATAGTTTCCTTTAACATCCCTCAATAGGGCTGTCCTTGGAATCGTGAGGGCTTTAGAGAACAAATCTTCATTGAAATGAACGGAAACATTCATGCCGCTCATCAATGGTGTGGTTTCTGGGTTGTGGATTTCAATTTCCACCGGAAATGCTTTGGCTTCATTGGCCAGTGGAATAATGGTTTTAATCTTTCCTTTCAGGCTGGTGTTCACATAAACATCAGGCCGGATGCTCACCGTTCTGCCCACCTGTATTTTTGTAATGAGCTGTTCCGGAACAAATACTTTAACCAGCACATGGTCCATTTCTGCAATAACCCCAAGAAGCGTTCCCGGGCTGATATAATCACCGGGATTTGATTTTTTCTCTACAATTATTCCGTTTGCGGGTGATACAATGTTCAGCTGTCCCACTTCTTTGTTGGAAATGGTTAGCTGCTGTTGATAAGTTTTTAGCTGCATTTCTGCGGAGCTCAGTTGTAAACGGGCATTTTCTACCTCCACATAGGAAGCATTGTCTTCTTTTAACAATGCTTCAAAGCGGGCTGCATTTCTTCTGGCTGTTTCATAATCTGTTTTCGCTTTTGCCAGTCCCAATACATTGATCTGATTGGCGGCCGTCTTGATGGTCCTGTCGATCCGCCCGATCACTTGCCCTTTGCTCAGGTTTTTTCCCAGTAATATAGCAGAACTGGTCAGTTTTCCTTCTCCTTCACTAAAGATGTTGATTATGTTTTTGGCGGCAATATGTCCCCTGAAGACCGATGCTCCAGGGACCTCGGTTTCAGTTGCATAAGCGGCAGAGACCGCATAGGGGACAGGGCTGAGATCTTTTTTAATCTCATTGTCGGCCGCAGCTTTATTGTCAATAAGAACATAGACAATAAAGCATAGTATTCCGGTTATGGAGGATAACCAAATGAGGATATTTTTTCCCTTTTTCATTTCTGTTCTTGGTTTATAATTTCTTCAAAATTATTTCTTGCACAGGGTGATGAGGGGAGGAAACTGACTGAGTTGTAGAAAAAGGCGATCGAATTAGAGAAATCGGCGGATCAATTGCAAAATGCCTGTTTTCTTCTGCTGGTGCAGCGATATTCAATAAACTCTTGATACTTGTCTGCTTATTATTTTATAAAGCGCTTGTGTTTATTGAATAAAACAATTAACATTGTTAACCAATATAAACAAGTATTTTCTTAACAATTTAGTGAGTAACGAAAAATCATCTTTTTTTTTGCAAAAAATTGCTGCAGGAGACCATTCCGTTTTTAAGGAATTGTTTATGGAATATTTTCCGAAAGTAAAGTGTTTCATTACACACTTGATCAAAGATGAAGTAATTGCTGAAGAATTGTCGCAGGATGTATTTGTTAAAGTCTGGGAACATCGGGAAAAGTTGGCCCAAATTCAGTTGCTTGGATCGTACATCTACAAAATAGCTAAAAATATAACACTGGATCATATAGCTAGAAAGAGTAAGGAAAAACTGTTTGTTGATGGGTATCAGCCGGATGCCGCTTATACGATAGAGGGAGATTTGTATGCCCGGGAAACGGAATTATTGATACAACTTACCGTAAACATCATGCCCCCACAGAGAAAAAAGGTGTATGAAATGAGCCGCACCCAGGGCTTAAATAATGACGAAATAGCGGAACAACTCGCGCTCAGCAAAAAAACCGTAGAAAATCACCTCAACTTAGCACTTAAAGAAATCAGAAAAACGATTCAGCTGATTGCGCTATTCTTTTGATGAAATTAAACTGTTGATATAGAGTTTGTTATTGTGGTTTTTGATGAAAATACATTTTCTCATTGGGTGCAAAGCCTCATTTTACAGTTATAAGTATGTAAAACGGGATCAAGATGTCGAGAATTAACCAAATATGTAAACTGTTTTTCCAGAATAACTATTCCAAAGATCTTCAGCAGAAGTTCTTTGGCTGGCTTAGTATGCCAGTTTCCATGGAGCAAAAAGAAGAGGCTTTAAAAGAGTTGTGGGAAAGCATCGAGCTACCGTTTGATGCTGCTGCAGAAGCCTCTTATTTAAAAGTTTATGAACGGATTTCGCCTGCAGAAAATAAAGTTCATTTTCTTATGAGATTCAGATGGGTTGCAGCAGCAGTAATTGCAGTTGTATTGCTGGGTATCGCATTTTACAGTTTCAATGGTAGCCAGGTTCTAAATCAGCTTGTCGCTTTAGGCAAGCCTGTAAAATATCACATCAATCCTGGAACCAATAAAGCGACTTTAAGGCTCGCAGATGGTTCTACAATAAACCTGGACAATTCTGCTGAACCCAGCTTAACCAACTATGGAAATATCCAGATCAAAAAGAATAGCAATGGGCAAATTATCTACCAGGTAATCGCAGACAGCACCGATACCGAATTTGCTTCAACTTACAATGTATTTACAACACCAAAAGGGGGGCAATACGAAATTATTCTGGCAGACGGCAGTAAAGTACTTTTAAATGCCAATTCATCACTTACATTCCCAACAGTCTTCTCGGCCACTCAAAGGTATGTAGTACTTAAAGGAGAAGCCTATTTCGAAATTGCAAAAAACAAAAAGAAACCTTTCAAAGTAAGTGCAAACGGGACTGAAATTAAAGTCCTGGGTACACATTTCAATGTGATGGCCTATGAAGACGAACCTGAGTTAAAAACGACTTTATTCGAAGGCTCAGTTCAGGTTGGGAAAAACAACGTAATCAAGGTGATAAAGCCTGGACAACAAGCTACTACTTACCAAAATAAAATTGAAGTCAGTAAAGCGAACCTAGACGAAGTTATGGCCTGGAGAAATGGTTATTTCATTTTCAAAGATGAAAGCATTGAAAGCGCCATTCGCAAAATTGCCCGTTGGTATGATGTAGAAATCATTTATAAAGGAGCCATCCCAACAAACGAAATTAGCGGAAGAATATCCCGTTACCAGAATATTTGGGATGTATTAAAACCACTCGAGGTTGCCGGATCTATTCATTTCAAGCTTGAAGGAAGGAGGATTATCGTGATGCCGTAATTTTATAATTTCATCAATCCTATAAAAAATTGGGAGCGCTTCTGACACGCCCCCTATTGAAGCTTTTTGACAAAAGCTATGGATTAAAAAAAGACAATTCTTCTAAAACCGAATATTAATTAATCACTAACCAAATGTATAAAATTTTTACTCCATTAGTATATAGGGGAAATTTCCGTATTCCAGCCAATTTTGTCCATAGTCTAGTTATGTTTTTGTTGTTCATTTCCAGTAGTTTGCTAAGTTGCAAACAGCAACAGGAAGAACCAGAAACTGGAATACGAACACTTTCAAATCGTTCCGTAGATCATCAATTAAATACATTAATTGCCCCTATTCAGTTGCTCACTGATCAGAATTTTCAAAAAGGTTTCAATGTCCTACATCCCGGTACAGGCGCAATCCAAGGGCCATTGCAATACACTACAGCTAACGGAAGTCCAGTATGGAAGCTGGCGCAATGGTATAGTCAGTCGAGTATTTATGGCGCAAGCCCAAGTACGCTGGCCTCAGGGTCCTCACATTTTGCCAACTCGTATAAAGCCATCACCATAGGTCCAACAACTTCTACTGATGGGAGCCTGATTTTTGCGATGAACGGTCAAAATGAGTTTAACAATGTTTACCGTACTGCCTCGAATCCTTTTCCTCATTTACTGGCCGATTTAAAAATTGCCGATCCAGATGGATGGTTGGGTACCACCACACCATTTATAGGAAGTTTAAGTAGTGTACAATTCAATATTGATGCTAAACTCCTGTACCACGCGCGTAATCAAAAAATCGGGTATAATTCAGCCATCCATGCTGTGCAGTTTAGCTGTACCTTTTTGATCCAAAACCTAAACCCTGCGAGTACAGGGTACGGAAAAGCGATGTACTTTTTGGTTATGCTTTTTGACGACAGGTACCCTGTGCCTCCACAAGCTATTTCTGCGGATGTATTTAATGGACAACTCATTTATAATGTTGGAATTACACCATTCAGCTCTACGGGACTCAGTGTTGGACAATGGAAAAACATCAATGGAAATTTACTTCCGCTGATTAAAAATGGGTTAACGGAAGCCTGGAGCCGAGGAATACTTACCCAGTCACAAAATTACAACGATTATAAAATTTCGCTATTTACCATGGGTATTGAATGTCCTGGTTTAAACATACTGACGATGCAGGTTAAGAACTTAAGCTTAATAGCGAATTAAAGGTTATGACTAAAATAATTAGCTCATCCTATAAAATTTTATTCATGAAATCAATATTATCCATTTTGATCTGTGTGTTTTTATGTCAATCAACTCATGCACAACAATTAACAGAACTGATCAGGAAAAACATTTACAACGATTACAAAGGCATGTTCCGCCCAGCAGGCGGTACGCTAAAATACCCTTTTATTACACCTGGTAGTGATCAATATGCCAATGACTTATGGGATTGGGATTCCTGGCTCAGCAATATCGCACTGCGACAAATCTTAGCAGATGAAGGCAATGCCAAAGCACAGAGAGAAGCCCTTGCCTACGAACGTGGCTGCATTTTAAATTTCCTGGATTATGGCGGTGCAGATGGCTACATCCCTATTGTGGTATGGAGAAATACCAATCCAAGAGCGCAAATGCCTAAAGATATTTATAAAGAGAACATGCATAAACCTGTGCTGGCACAACATGCTGCCTTTTTAGTTAAGCAAGATCAGGGCAATGCGGAATGGCTACGCGAGAAATTCTATTTTATGCAGGCTTTTATGACCAATTATAAAATGCATCACCGCGACAAAGCTACAGGCTTGTATTACTGGCAAACTGATGTGGCCATTGGTGTAGATAATGATCCTAGTACCTTTTTTCGTCCTCCGGGAAGCTCTGCCTCTATCTACTTAAACTGCCTCATGTATAAAGAACTTCTGGCTATGGTTTATCTGGCAAAGTGCTTAAATCAGCCAGAGGTAGCTCATGAATTTGATCAGGATGCCATTGCGCTGAAAGCAGCTGTACAGAAAAATTGCTGGGATGAACGTGATGGATTCTTTTATTCGGTAGACCTTAACTTGATGCCTATTTCTGAGGTTCCAAGACGGATACTAGGCTTAGACATGGTGATTCATAGCGGCTTCCCTCGCGGCTACGATGGACTTATCCAAAGAATTGGCTCCTGGTCTGGCTTCCTGGCAATGTGGAGTGGCATAGCCAGCCAAGAACAGGCGCAACGCATGGTTATAGAACATTACAAAAACGAAAGGACTTTCAATGCGCCATATGGTGTGCGTACACTTTCAAAATTAGAAAAGATGTACAGTGTAAGGGCCAGCGGCAACCCCTCTAACTGGTTGGGTCCGATTTGGGGTATATCCAATTACCTTGTGTATAAAGGACTTGTAAAATATGGTTTCCGAAATGAGGCTACTGAACTCGCCAATAAAACCATTCAATTGTTTGGGAAGGATATTCAGAAGCATGGAGCTTTACACGAATATTATGAGCCAGATTCTGGAGAACCGATATTAAATAAAGGTTTTCAAAACTGGAATTACCTTGTGCTTAACATCATGGCACAGGAAGAGAGCAGGCCGGTAATTGAAGAGTTTTAAGAAGATAAGATTTTTTGAGTTCAGGAGATAGAAACTGATTTATAATTTTTATACTGATTTATTTTTTTTGAATTCGGTAGGGCTGAGGCCATATTTGCCTTTAAATACAGTGGAAAAGTAGTTGGGTGTTGAAAAGCCAACCATATAGGTGATCTCAGAAATGGAATAGCTTTCGTTGATCAAGAGGTAACTTGCTTTTTTTAGCCTTCTGCTAAGGATATAATCGGTGATGCTGCACCCGAGTAATGCTTTAACTTTACGGTATAGCTGTACACGGGAGATGCCTATTGATTTGGCAATGTCATCCACGTTGAAATTTTCATTTCCCAAATTTTCCTCTACAATTCCGGCAAAATCATTTAAAAACTTTTTGTCAAGGTTTCTTGATACTTGGGGCTTTCCGGCTGAGCTGATATCACTCGTATAGTGTGCTTTTAGCATTTCTCTGATTTTTAGTAAATTATTTACGTTTGCGATCAGGTAGTCATAATTAAAGGGTTTCACGATGTAAGTGTCTGCCATACTTTCCAGTCCGGAAATTTGCTGCTCGGTACTGCCTTGAGCGGTGAGTAAAATAACCGGAATGTGCGAAGTCCGTAAATCGGATTTCAGTTTTATAGTCAGTTCCCGGCCTGAGATGCCAGGTAAGACAATATCTGATATGATCAGATCGGGAACTTCTCTGAAGGCAGCAATGAGGCCTTGTTCTGCGTCGCTGGCTGTAAATACTTCATAGTGGCTACTCAGTTTTTGGCTAAGGTAATTCAACAAATCTGGGTTGTCCTCAACAACGAGTATGGATTGCTCTCTCAAGGAATTCGATAGGTTTTGTTGCTGTTCAGTGGGCTCATCCAGATCTGTTGTATAGATCCGTGCCTGTTCATACAATTCAGATTTATCTAATTGTTGCTGTTGCCGTTCCGTTTCACTGAAGTGGGTATTCCCGGTAGGCAAACTTACCACAAAGCTGGTACTTTTGTTTTTGATACTTTCTACCTTAATATCTCCATGGTGTAGCCGCATCAGTTCTTTAGATAGGGATAGTCCAAGTCCCGAACCTTTGGTTGAGGAGCCTTCTGCCTGATAAAAATGTTCAAATACATGGAGTGCGTCATCCGAACTCATTCCTATACCATTGTCTTGCACAGATACGTAAATGAAATCGGATTCCTCCCATATATCTACGGTTATCGCGCCCTGATCCCGACTAAACTTTAAGGCATTGGATAGCAAATTAAAAATTACCTTATCTAACATATTGGCGTCAAACCAAGCTGTTATCTCCGTTTTTTTTGCAATCAGTCTGAGGTCTATATTTCTTTTCTGCGCATTGTGCTGAAAGCTCTCCGTAATCTCCTTGATAAACTCCACCAGGTTGTTTGGGGACGCCTTGATTTTCATTTGCTCGTATTCAATTTTACGGTACTCAATGAGTTGATTGATGAGCCGTAGTAATCGGTATACATTTTTGTGTATCAGCTTCAAGTTATGCCCTGCAATGGATTTGATCTTATCCAGGTTCAACAGATCCTCCAATGGGGAGAGAATCAGTGTCAGTGGTGTACGAAACTCATGGGACATATTGGTGAAAAAGTCCAGCTTAGCCTCTGTTGCCAATTTTGCTTTTTCGGACATTTCAATCAGTTGGTTTCGCTGCCTGAGTATTTCCTGATGATTGGCTTCGAGATTTTTATTGATCTTTCTGTTCTCTAGCAATGCATAAAAGGCTAGTCCCCCTAATACGATAGCCAGCACAAGGGTAATTATGGTGACATTTAACACCAATTGTTGATCTTTGAAAAGTACTTTTTGCTCGTCCAGTAAAGTTTGCTGGCGTTCAATGTCTTTTTGCTGACTACGAATTTTATTCCATTGCAGTTTCATTAATTCCACATTGGAGGGGTCAATCACAAGGGAGGTCAAGGTATTTTCTTTCAAGAAAGGCTCTTTATTCAATATCTTAAAAGCGGTGTTAATGGCCTCTTTACCGCCTGTTGGATATAAGATGCTGGCATCAATAACTCCACTACTCACCATTTCCAGTCCGGCTCCTTTGCCGGGCAGGGCATCTACGCCAATAATTTTAATGTCGGGATTGAGGTTGAGCTTTTTTACAATCTCCCGGGCACCGGATGCCATCACATCATTGTGTGCAAAGATAACCGCTGCCGAATGCAGTTCCGGTTGTATTTTTATTAACTCTGCTGCTGCGTTGGGTTGTAGCCAGTCGCCATATATTTCTTTACTGATCTTTAATTCTTTAAAAGGCTTTAGTCCATCTGCAAAGCCTCTTTGTCTTTCAATGGTAGGCGAGGAGCCCGGAAGACCCATCACTTCGATCACATTTCCCTTTTCTTTCCATGCGGCACCGATGTATGCTGCGGCCATTTTACCAATCTGGTAATTGTCTGCCCCGACATAGGCGGTGTATAAACTGGATGCCGTTTTCCGGTCAATTACGATCACAGGAATTCCCTTTTTATAGGCTTCTTCTACTACCTGGGTTAAGGGTTGGGCCTCATTGGGAGAAATGATCAGCAGGTCAAGATGTTGTTCCAGCATCTTTTTAACCTGGCTCACCTGTTTTTGGCTATTGCCATCGGCATCGGCATAAATGAAGTTTGCATCGGGATGCAGTGACAGCTCCATGCGCATTTCTTCCAGCATACCCTTACGCCATAAATCAGATCCTATACACTGGGAAAATCCAATCGTAAACTCCTGATGTTTCTTTTTTTCAGTACAGCCAGTCGATAGCATGGCCAGTAGTAGGAAAAATACCAGGTAGCGAAGAAAGAGAAGTCTGGGCTTAATCACGAATATGATAGTATTTATATTGGCTTGATGCAGCACCTATTGCCGCTTGGAAAGTAAATGTAAAGAAAAATGTACGCTAAGTCAAAACTGCACCATAGGTGTAGGGTTAAGGTGTATACTAAGGAGGTATCAAAACTGTAAGTCTGGTGTTCAAATATTGAAGTTTTCTGGTTTTTAATGTTGTTTGTTTTATTTAATGTACTGATTTTTAGTTAATTAAATAATGTTTTAAAATTGTACGCTTTTGAAACGATATTGATTATCAGTAACTGACAATTCGGCTAATTTGCGTTTCGTTAACCATAATATAACATAAACGTATGAGCAAACATTCCGTCCTGGCCTGGTCCACGGTCGTAGCCCTTGGCGGCTTTTTATTCGGATTCGACACCGCAGTAATTTCCGGAGCTGAAAAATCAATCCAACAATACTGGAATCTTTCTGTATTTGAGCATGGGCTAACCATATCTATTGCCTTAATAGGAACTGTTATCGGATCGCTGATCGGATCGCAGCCTTCAGATCGCTTCGGACGTAAAAATACGCTGTACTTTGTAGCTATCGCTTACTTGTTATCTTCCTTAGGAACCGCACTTGCTGACAATTGGTATGTGTTTTTGATGTTTCGTTTGTTAGGTGGATTGGGAGTTGGCATATCGTCTGTAGTTGCGCCGATTTATATTTCAGAAGTATCTCCAGCCAACAGACGTGGTCGTTTGGTTGGTTTGTTCCAGTTCAATGTGGTATTGGGCATCCTGATTTCTTACCTTTCCAATTACCTGATCAGTCAGGGTGGCGAGGCGTCCTGGCGTTGGATGCTGGGGGTACAGGCTTTTCCGTCCCTGATATTTTTAATCTTGATTTATTTCATTCCTGAAAGTCCACGCTGGCTTATTCTTAAACAAGCTGCATATGATAAGGCCTTGGAAATCCTCCGGATCATTAATCCTCTGAATTGCGAAGAGGAATTAGCTGCTATCAAAAACTCGGCATTAAAAATGGATGAGCATAAAGAAAAAAGTGAAAGTCTGTTTTCGGCACAATATAAAAAACCAGTCATGCTGGCCATGCTGTTTGCCTTTTTTAACCAGGTATCCGGGATCAATGCCATCATTTATTATGCGCCGCGTATTTTTGAGATGGCGGGTTTAGGGGCACATTCCTCTCTTTTGTCTACAGTGGGTATTGGTTTGATCAATTTCATCTTTACGTTGATTGCTATTAATTTCATTGATAAGATTGGACGACGGGTGTTGATGCTGGTCGGTTCATTTGGTTTAATCGCAGCGTTGTTTTTGGTAGCTTATACGTTTTATAGCGAAAATTATAGCGGTTTTGCCATTCCTGCCTACATGATGATGTTTATCGCATTCTTTGCCTTTTCGCAAGGCGCGGTCATCTGGGTATTCATCTCAGAAATATTTCCCAATTCAGTTCGGGCTAAAGGTCAAACCCTGGGTAGCTCTACACATTGGGTGATGGCGGCTATTATTGCTTTTTGCTTTCCCTATCTGGCAGAAACCTTTGGAGGTGCCGTTACTTTTTCTTTTTTTGGAAGTATGATGGTCTTGCAGCTGCTATTTGTATGGCGTTTTATGCCCGAAACAAAAGGTCAGTCCCTGGAACAAATTGGAACTCATTTAACCATGCATTAACAGTAAGAATATGAAGAGTCAATCGAATAAATCAGTCGTGTGTTTCGGTGAAGTACTTTGGGATTTACTCCCTGGCGGTAAGAAACCCGGAGGCGCGCCTATGAATGTAGCATACCATTTGCATAAACTTGGTCTAAAAAGCCACATGATCAGTAGTGTAGGTCAAGATGAAGCTGGGTTGGAATTGTTAGATTTTCTGAAATCCATAGAACTGCCCTTGACTTATATCCAACAAGATGCTTTGCATCAAACCAGTGCCGTTCAGGCTACTGTGGGTGACAACCACGAGGTCAGTTATGATATTCTTTTTCCGGTAGCCTGGGATTTCATTCGCTGGGAACCGGCGCATGAGCAATTGATCAGCAATGCTGATGCCTTCATTTTTGGAAGTCTAGGTTCAAGAAATGAGACTTCAAGAGAGGCTTTGTTAAAAATGCTCGATTATGCAAAGTATAGGGTGTTTGATGTGAATATTCGCGAGCCGCATTATACGCAGGATTTTGTAATCCAATTGTTGGATAAATGCGACCTGGTTAAATTGAACCTTGCGGAGCTGGAAATGATTGCGGGCTGGTTCAATCCGGCCTGCATCAATGAGCTGGAAAGGATTGAACTCCTTTTTGAGCGGTTTAATTTCCAGGAAGTCATCATTACCAAGGGAGGAAAGGGTGCTACTTATTATACAGAAACTATACGTTATGATTACCCGGCTTATCCGGTTGATGTACAGGATACAGTCGGTAGCGGTGATTCTTTTTTAGCGGCTTTTTTGGCCATGAAGTTAAGTGATGAGCCTTTAGAAGAGGTGTTGAATTATGCAGTAGCGATGGGGGCATTTGTGACAGCTCAGTCTGGAGCTTGTCCTGAATATTCTAAGTTTGATTTCGACAGATTTATCTGGAAAAGAAGTCTGACTAATCTTCATTTTTAATTAGTAACAAACCAATATAAACCAATATAAACTTAAGCGTATGAGCAAATATGTTCTACTAATTCTTGCTATGTCCTGTTGTTTTCAGTTCAGCAGGGCGCAGCAAAAAAGCACCGTCAGCGGTAAAGTTACCGATGGAAAGGGCGAAACCTTAATTGGTGTGAATGTACTCCTTAAAGGAACACGAATAGGAACTGCGACAGATGCAAATGGGAAGTATAGCCTTGATGTGTCTGGAAACGAGCCAGTTTTAGTGATTTCTTATATGGGCTTTCTAACCCGGGAAGTGCCAGTTGCTAACCGTAAAAACTTGGATGTAATTTTGGAAACTGATGCCAAAGCACTGACTGAGGTTGTGGTAACAGGTTATCAAAGTGAACGCAAAAAAGATTTGACCGGTTCGGTTGCGGTGGTCGACGTGGATGAAATGAAAAAGCAGTCCGTAGCCAATCCCATCAAAGCCTTGCAGGGACAAGTGGCGGGTATGTACATTACAGGGAATGGTGCGCCAAGTGCCCCGGCCACTGTCCGCATTCGTGGAATTGGAACGTTAAATAACAACGATCCATTGTACATCATTGATGGTGTACCCACCAAAGCTGGAATGCATGAATTGAATTCGGCCGATATCGAATCCATCCAGGTGCTTAAAGATGCTTCTTCAGCTAGTATTTATGGCTCCAGAGCAGCAAATGGGGTAATCATCGTGACCACGAAGCATGGTAAAACCGGGGGTACACAAGCCAGTCTGAATGCTTATACCTCCTTGTCGACCTATGTAAATAAACTCAAAATGCTGGATGCAGAAGGTTATGGCCGTGTACTTTGGCAGGCCAGTGTAAACAGTGGCTTTGATCCAAACAGCAATGGAATACAGTATCAGTACGACTGGAAGGTTGATCCCTCAACCAATTTGCCCGTATTAAATAAAGTGATGGTACCTGAATATTTAAATGTGTCGCAGACTTTGAAATCGGCCAATACAGACTGGTTTGGCGAAATTTCCCAATTGGGAGTCATTCAAAACTATGATGCGCAATTGTCAAATGGTACAGAAAACGGTAGTTATTTATTGTCATTGGGGTATTTTGATAATAAAGGCATTGTGAAGACTACCGATTTCAACAGGATCTCTGCCCGCATGAATTCCGATTATAAATTGTGGAATGGCGCAGTCACAATCGGACAAAACCTGAGCCTGACCAAGACCAAAGAAGTGGCCGCAGATATCATCAACTCTGCGCTGCAGGCATTACCTATTATTCCGGTGCATACGGTAGACGGCAAAGGTTGGGGCGGACCTGTAGCTGGCATGAACGACCGCCAAAACCCGGTAAGGGTATTGGAAGACAATAAACAAAACGGTTACGATTACATGCGGTTATTTGGTAATTTCTTTGCAGATGTGAAGCTGATGCCAGGACTGGTATTTCGTTCCAACTTTGGTATAGACTATGGAAATTACAGTTCAAGAAACTGGCAAAAGAAATACCAGAGTGGTTACCTCGTCAATGATGTGAACAAAGTCATCAATAACCAGACCCACAATACTAAAACTACCTGGACAAACACATTGAACTATAAGCTTGAGCAAGATAAACACCGTTTGGATGTCATTGCTGGTACCGAGTATTACCGAGAAAAAAACACTTCTTTCATGGCCTCCAGAGAAGGTTTTGTTTTGGAAGATCCAGATTATATGTACCTGGATGCAGGAACTGGTGCCAAAGACAATAGTGGCAGCGGAGCAGAAAGTGTGTTGTTCTCCTATCTGGCTAAAGCCAATTATTCCTATATGGACCGGTATCTATTGAGCGCCACCATACGTTATGACGGCTCTTCCCGCTTTGGTAAAAATAACCGCTTCGGAACTTTTCCGGCATTTTCAGCAGGCTGGCGCTTGAGTGAAGAGTCTTTTATTAAAAACAATACGACTATTTTCGACGACTTAAAACTGCGTTTTGGCT
This sequence comes from Pedobacter sp. ok626, assembly GCF_900100435.1. Taxonomy (GTDB): domain Bacteria; phylum Bacteroidota; class Bacteroidia; order Sphingobacteriales; family Sphingobacteriaceae; genus Pedobacter. The sequence goes on from NZ_FNEX01000010.1 coordinate 122,668, forward strand.
GGGGTAAAACCGGTAATCAGGAAATCAACAACAATGCGATTTACAACATTTACCTGACCAACTATAATACGACAGCATACGACATCAATGGCAATAAAAGTGGGGTATTGCCATCCGGCTTTTACCTTTCGCAAAATGCCAACCCGGACCTGAAATGGGAAGCTACTCAAATGACAGATATGGGACTTGATTTCTCTATGTTCAATCAAAAGATTTATGGAAGTATCGGTTATTACATCAAAAAAACTTCAGATATTTTGTTGCTTCCGCCCTATATAGGGGTATTGGGAGAAGGGGGGAATACCTGGGTTAACGGCGCATCTATGCAGAATAAAGGTTTTGAACTGAGCCTGGGACACCGAAGTCAGATTGGCCGCGATTTAAAGCTAGACCTTAGCGGCAATTTTGATGTGGTTAGAAATCAAGTTACCCACTTGCCTGCTGAAGTGATCAATGCCTATGGTGGAGATGGCAGGGGGCAGAATATCCTGGGCAGGGCTTACGGTTCCCACTTTGGTTACATTGCTGATGGGCTTTTCAAAACACAGGCCGACCTGGATGCGCATGCAGCACAACCAGGTAAAGGTTTGGGCAGGATTCGTTACCGCGATTTGAATGGAGACGGTGTTATTAATGATTACGACCGCAGCTGGATTGGGGTGCCCTTACCCAAATTCACTTATGGCTTCAATGTGGCCATCAATTATAAAAACTTTGACCTTTCGTTTTTGCTGCAGGGTATCGGATCTATTGATGTAAAGAATGATGCCAAATACTTCACTGATTTCTGGAGTGCGGTAGAATCTTCTTCTAACAAAGGTGCCCGTTTATTAAATGCATGGACACCAACCAATTCCAATTCGCAGATTCCTGCTGCGGCCTTAACGGATGACAATTTTGAAGCTCGTTTCTCTACTTATTTTATTGAAAACGGTTCTTACCTGAAATTGAGAAATGCCCAGATTGGTTACACTTTCAACACCAGGCATATCAGTAAGTTGAAGATGAAATCGCTCAGATTGTATGTTGGAGGGGACAATCTATTGATATTACTAAAATCAAAATCATTTTCGGGTCTTGATCCAGAGAATCCAGGCTTTGGATACCCCAATCCAATGGTGATTACCGGTGGTATCAATATTAAACTTTAAAATCAGAATCATTATGAAAAGATATTTATATATAACTCTGTTGGCTGTTCTGGGACTTAGCTCCTGTAAAAAAGCGCTTGATGTGGGGCCTAAGGGTTCGTTAAATGAAGATCAGGTAGCTACGCCCGAACAAGCTGAAGGATTTGTGACTGCTGCTTATTCTCAACTGGGTAATGATGAGATCAACCGAGCTTTCAGCATGTATCAATATGGCAATATACGTGCCGATGATGCTTATAAAGGTGGAGGCGGGATCAGTGACGGCGATGTTTTTCATGCCATGGAAACCTTTGTAACTTCACGTCCAGATCAATGGAACTATGATGTGATGTGGTACAATATCTACGTGGGCATTAGAAGAGCCAATGAGGGGCTTCGCGTGATCAGTAAGTTTACTGCTGATGAATACCCCCTGGTAAAAGAACGCAGTGCAGAATTGCGCTTTCTGCGCGGTTATTGGTATCTCATGTTGGAAAATTTGTTTAAGAACATTCCCTACATTGACGAGAAACTGCCTTCGCAGGATTATAAAAATGTAAAAAACAACGAGTTTACCCGCGATCAGATTTTAGAGAAGATTGCTGCTGATTTCCAGTTTGCCGCAGAAAACCTGCCCGCTAAACAAACGCAGGTTGGTCGGGCCAATAAGTACGCTGGTTATGCTTTTCTGGCCAAAACCAGATTGTTTCAGGCCTATCAACAAAATGAAACACACGCTGTAATCAATATTGATCCTGCTAAATTACAACAAGTGGTACAGGCAGCAGATATGGTAGCTGCTTCCAGTTATCAGCTCCAGCCAGATTTTGCCAATAATTTTTTATCTGGTAGTTTCGAGAACGGTGTAGAAGCCATTATGTCGGTTCAGTTTTCAACAGATGATGGTGCGGGACGAGGTAGGGTGAATTTTGGCGACATGTTAACTGTGCCACAAGGCATCGGCTGCTGCGATTTTCAAAAACCTTCCCAAACACTGATGAATGCTTTTAAAACGGATGCCGCCGGTTTACCACTGCTGGATACTTATAACCAGCAAAATGTCGATTTCTCAGTAAATACTGTAGACCCAAGGGTGGACCATACCATTTCCAGACCAGGAGCGCCATGGAAATATGATCCAAACCGTTTGGTAACCACTGCCTGGAGTAGAAATATACCAATCTATGGTACCTACAATTCTATGAAAGAGAACGTTTCCCCGGACTGCGACTGCTTTATTAATATTGCTCCATTTTTCGGGAATACCAAGGCCAGAATTATGATCAGATATGCCGACGTCCTGTTGTTTAAAGCAGAAGCATTGATCGAGCTGGGCCGTCAAAATGAGGCCTTACCTTTGATCAATGAAATACGCGATCGGGCTGCTAAAAGTACGGCCCGTTTGGTGATGGCCAATGGGCAACCTACTTCCAGATACGCTGTCAAACCTTATATGCCTGGTGTAAACATCATCTGGAACCAGGAAAATGCACGTAAAGCTTTGCGTTTTGAAAGACGCCTGGAAATGGCATTGGAGGGTGAGCGTTTTTTCGATCTGATGCGCTGGGGCATTGCCGATCAGGAAATGAATGCATTTTTCAATGCAGAAAAGTCCACCAGAAGTATTTATCAGAATGCCCGGTTTACCAAGGGAAGGGACGAGTATCTACCTATTCCGCAAAATCAGATCTTCTGGAGCGAGAACCGCTATGTGCAAAACCCAGGCTATAATTAATCCGACAGCTAAATCAGAAAAAAATGACCAGCAATTTCAAACCAATAACCATTCTTTGCCTGTTGATCGCAGCAGCATTGCTCTGGGGCAGTTGTAAAAAAGATAAAAATACAGGCTTCAATGTTGATGCCCGGGTTCAGTTTACCGCATTTAACATCAATAATGTTGCCGCCGAGATCAACCAGCAAACCGGGCAGATTCTGGTAAACCTGCCTTTTGGAACTGATCTTACAGGCCTGACACCCGTATTTAATTTACCAGAACAGGCCAGTGTAACACCTGTAGCCGGGCAAAAGCTAAACATGACCGGCGCTGTAACTTACCGTATTACCAATGGTAACCTGTATAAGGATTATACGGTACTGGCTAAAATTGTTCCACCATTGGTTTCATTTAGTATCAATGGCGTGGCGGGAACAATAGATCAGGAAAGTAAAAGCATTTCGCTGATACTTCCGGATGGTACAGATCTCAGCAACCTTAAACCTGTAATTGAATTGCAAGGTGGTGTTCAGCTTGCCCCGGTAGCAAGCCTTGCTCAGGATTTTTCCAAACCGGTAGCCTATACTGTAACTAAAGGTGATTTAAGTGTGGTTTATCAAGTTAACGTGATCAGTAATTCCATTAGCGAATATGCTTTCCTTGGGTTGGCTACATCCAGGGCAGCGATCAGCAATCCCGATGAGAAAGCGGCGGCCGATTGGTTCTTTACGAATTATCCAACAGCTGATTATGTGTCTTTTCAAAGTATTGAAGGCGGTAGGCGTTTGTCTAACTACCGTGTAATTTGGTGGCATTTTGATTCGGCGCAAGATTTACCAGCTGCTGCATTAAGTACAAGCGTTGTCACTGCGCTTAAAGCTTATCGTGCGGGTGGTGGTGCTTTATTGTTAACGACCTATGCCGCACGTTATGTGGAAGCCCTCGGGATAGTTCCGGCAGGAAAAGGCCCTAATAATGTATTTGGTGATTTTGGCGATACCGCTGGCTTTGTTGAGGCCAACAGCAATTGGGGGATTTCATTCCGTACGCAGGAGCAACATCCCATTTTTCAAGGTCTGGAAACGTACGAAGCCGGAAAAGCCTGGCTATTGCAAAAAGGGACGTTTAGGAAAAACCATACCGCATGGTGGTATGTCAATGAATGGGGCGGTTATGGTGATGGGGCAGGCTGGCGTGCACAAACAGGGGGTGTCAACCTGGCTTCAGAGAATTGGGATGATGCCCTGAACGGAAGGGTAGGTATTGCAGAATGGCCATCTACCACTGGAGGCAATGTGGTTATTGTAGCCTTTGGCGCTTACGATTGGTATTCTGAGCCGCTTGGTGGTGGCAGTACAACCAACCTTTACCTGGGTAACATTAAAAAGATCACTAAAAATGCCATTGACTATTTAAAAAAATAAGCGGCCTTTAACGACATCAAAGATTTGAAATATGATTTTTAGAAAAATTATTTTAACAGGCACGCTTGCGGTAGCATTGCTGGCTTGTAGTAAAGAAAAAGGAATTGGACAGGCAGAACCTTTTAAAGAAGAAGCATTTCATATATTCCCTAAGCCGGTTATTAGTCCGGCTGCTTCAAATGGCCAGCAAACAGGTTGGGTGGGAGATGTAATGCCTTATTTTATCAATGGGCAGTTTGAAATCTTTTTTCTGCATGATGCGCCCGATCAGGTTAAACAAAGCAGCGCGGGACAGCATCCCATTCATAAATTCAGTTCTAAAAACCTGCTGGATTTTAGTTACGATGGTGAGGTGATCTCCTATGGAAATAAAAATACGCAGGATCATCTGATTGGAACCGGATCCATGGTTAAAGCCGGTGACCTGAACTATTTTTACTATACCGGCCACAACAATAATAGCAGTTGGTTGCAGAACAATAATCCCGGATGGGCGGATGTTAATTCCCGTGAAGCGATATTGTACGCAACCAGTAAGGATATGGGCAGCTGGACAAAAAAGAATGGTTTTGCGTTGAAAGCACCTGATGGATACTCCCGGAACGATTTCAGGGATCCTTATGTTTTTTACAATTCCGAATTTTCGCAATATTGGATGCTGGTGAGTACGCAAAGTGCAGGCAAAGGCGTTATCCTGGTGTATACCAGCTCAGATCCGGCAACGGACCAATGGACTTTAAAAGGGCCTTTGAATGTCGAGGGCGATTACCTGATGCTGGAATGTGCCGATATCTTTAAATTGGAGGATAAGTATTATATGTTGTTTGCTGAGGATTGGAGCAATACCCCAGGAACGCATTACCGTGTAGCCAATTCAACGGCGGGCCCATGGTTAAAGTCTGCAGATGGCAATGATATGTTTGATGGGTACCAGTTTTATGCAGGCCGTTCGGCATCAAATGGTACACAACGATTTGCCTTTGGCTGGGCACATCGTAGGAATCCTGAAAATGATGGCGGCAGTAAAACCTGGGGTGGGAATCTGATCAGTCATCAGATTTTTAAGTCTGGTGCAGACAAATTAGGTGTTAAAAGTCCGGATGCAGTCGGTGCTTATTTTACCAAATCAACTGATCCGATAGTCAGCAATACATCCGGTACAGTAAGTCAGGCTGCAGGTGTATATGTACTGACCGGCAGTTCAGCTAAAGCGCAATATACATTTGGCAGCATCAATGGTACAACCCAGATTAAAGGTAGCCTGAGTTTAGTCAATCTGACGGGTACCGCAGGTTTTGGTTTCAATACTCAGAAAGATAGCAACAGCAGCTACTTCATTAAATTTGAACCCGCAGCCAAACGAATTGCGGCCTACAATAATGGCGTTGAAATTACCCGTGTTCCTTTCAATTGGGAAGCAGGGAAGCAATATGCTTTTAATTTGGTAATTGATGGTTCTGTGGCTGTGCTTTACCTGAATGATCAGGTGGCTTTGAGTAACAGGGTCTATAGCATGCAGTCAAAACCCTGGAGCTTATTTGCCGAAAATAATACCATAACCATCAGTAGTTTAAAAGTCGTAACCCATTAATTTATATTTACTTGTAATACAATCATAATATGATGAAACTAACTAGAATATTTTATACGGTAGGTGTATTGATCTGTTCAACTCTGTTCCAGGCCAATCTATCGAAAGCTCAGCATAATGTGGTAGAAATTTACCGCCCCCAATTTCACTTTTCGCCCAAAAAGGGCTGGATGAACGATCCCAATGGTATGGTCTATTTCAATGGTCAATACCACCTATTTTATCAGCATAGTCCAAACACGACCATATGGGGGCCTATGCATTGGGGGCATGCCATTAGCAAAGACCTGATGCACTGGGAGGAGCAAGCCATTGCACTGTATCCGGATAGCCTGGGAACCATATTTTCAGGAAGCGCCGTGGTGGACCGCGACAATACTGCTGGTTTTGGTAAAAATGCCCTGGTAGCGATATTTACCCATCATAACCACAAAATAGAAGAAGCTAAAACAGGTCTGCACCAATATCAGAGTCTGGCTTACAGTTTAGATGAGGGGAAAACCTGGACTAAGTATAAAGGTAATCCGGTATTGCCGAATCCGGGTATCTGGGATTTCAGGGATCCGAAAGTGATGTGGCACGAGGCCACGAAACAATGGGTCATGACTTTGGCTACCAAACAATCCATCACCTTTTATGGATCTAAAGATTTAAAGTCCTGGAATCGTTTGAGCGAATTTGGCGAAGGCGTTGGTGCACATGGTGGTGTTTGGGAATGCCCAGATCTGTTTAAGCTAAGCGTAAATGGAATCACCAAATGGGTTTTGCTGGTGAGCATCAATCCGGGTTCACCGAGTGGTGGATCTGGGACGCAGTATTTTATCGGGCAGTTTGACGGTCAATCTTTTGTCGCCGATCATACCGATACGCGCTGGGTAGATTATGGAGCTGATGATTATGCGGGAATTACCTGGTCAAACACTGGCGACCGGAAGATTTTTCTAGGCTGGATGAACAATTGGAACTATGCCAATCTGGTGCCTACACAAACCTGGCGGGGTGCCATGACCATTCCAAGAGAATTGACACTTAAGCCGGTCGGGAAAGCGTTTTATCTGAGTTCAGCGCCCGTAAAGGAATTTGCTGCGATTACAAGCAAAGCTGGTGTATTGGGCAATGTAAAAGTAAAGGGCAAGTATAATTTAGCAGGTAAAATTGCGGCCTTTAAAGGAAAGTACAAACTGGATTTAACGACCACCAGCGATGCCGATTTTGCCTTGCAGTTCGGTAATGCTAAAGGTGATGAATTGATCGTTGGTTATGATCAGGCCAGTCGTTCGTTTTATGTTGACCGTACCAAATCCGGACTGGTTAATTTTGAAAAAAGCTTTCCACGTAGGACAATCGCGCCACGCATTTCAAAAAATGGAAACATTGCTTTAACCGTGATTTTAGATGTTGCTTCAGTTGAGGTATTTGCAGATGGTGGTTTAAGTGTTTTAACCGATACTTTTTTCAGTAATGGGGTTTTAGACCAACTTCAAATTCAGACCTCTGGGGCGGTAACATTCCAAAAAATACAAATTGCTAATATCCAATCTACTATACGCCGATGAGTATTTGGGATCGAGCCTCGTCAAAATACTGACTTCAATTACAAGTAAACTGGTACAGGATTCCAAAAAACTTGCTAGAGAAATAGAAGGGGGGTAACATTTTTATTGGAATGTTGATATACTATTAAACTAAGCAACATTCAACATGAAAAAGTTATTCACACTCTTCTTTTCCACTATCTGTTTTTGCGCTACCGCACAAACACCTGGTCAGCCGATTAAAGGTGTAATAGTAAAAGGTGGTAAAAATCCAGGCGGGAATACACAATTGTCTGTAAGTGGAGGAATAAATAACCCGGGCAGTTCAATCAAAACAAAAACAAACCTTGTTAAAGGCTATACTTTAGGTGCAAATGTATATGTACCCTTGTTTGCCAAAGAAGGAAATGGAAATTTGGCTGGCCATACAGAGCACTTCTTTACTATTGGTCTTAATGCCGGGGGCGAGTACTTTGCTAGTGCTGGAGATTATAAGCTGGCTGCGCTTCCGTCTTACAATATTTCGGGACAGTCTGTTGGACCTGATATAAGGGTAAACAATGATGGAAATAAACAAAATGGCTTTAAAGCTGAGGCTGGTGTACAGGCTAATTTTTCGTTTGGGAAGGTTACCTTGTCACCTGTTTTAAACGCAGCTTATATGAGTTTAAAGCAAAATGCGATTAGTGTAGTGCAAGATGGTACGGTGAACGGTGTAAGCTATAGTAAAGAAATCTATGCGCAACAAGCTGCTAAAACTACAGGGATTGCTTTTATTCCTAAACTGCGTATCGCTTTCTTTCCGGGAAAAATTGGTCTTTATGTAGAAGGTAATTACACCAGTGGCCCGGAAATTATAAGTCAGACTGAGTTATTTAAGCCTCAGGGCAAAGCCAACGATATGGGGTTTTATAGCCAGGATCAAATGGCTATGGGTAGCAGTAAGGCTATCAGTCAAAGTGTTAAGTATAATGCTTTTGGTTTAAATTTTGGTATCAGTGTTCCACTGGGAAAAAGTGTGAGCAACAGGCGTTTAAAAGGTAAAGTGATCAAAACAGGTGATAACGGTGTAAATCTGGTGAATCCTTTATTCCAGCAGGATGGTAATGCTTCAGAAAATCCAATGCAAAATTCATCCGCTTTTGCAAAACCGGGTAATCCTATTGGTGGTATCATCGTAAAAGGGGGTAAAAATCCTGGTCCGCGGGATATGATTGCCGTTACCAACGAAAATGGGGAAGTAACGCTCACCCTGACAGCAATAGGAGAATATACATTGCAATTAACCACGCCCGAGACCCCTGGAAAAAGCATCAGTGAGAAAGGCCTAAGCGGTACGCCATCTGAGAACCATAAAAGAAAGGGAAGGACTTACACTGGAGGACGTAAAAATGAAATTTCAGACGAAAATAGGATGGCCCGTCCTGGTCAGCCGATTAAAGGTGTAATCGTAAAAGGCGGAAAAAATCCTGGGGGAAATTCAATAAATTTGATCACAAATGAAAATGGTGAATTGACTTTTACTGTGCAGGAACCAGGTGAATATAAATTACAGATAGCTACTCTTCAGGCCACAGGAAAAAGCATCAGTGAGTAGCGTAAATAATGAAAAATAAATAATGGCGAAGCATGTACAACATGAGGGGTTTTTAGAAAAATACCCAGTTTTTGGAATTTATTCCAGCTTTGGTGGGGGGCGCTACGAAAGACAATGAAGTCCATGTTTCAGATGTTGAATTTCAGCCGATTGCAGCTGAAGATGTTGCTTCATTTGTTACTGAACTGGCACTTTCTTCGCCGGCTAATGGTATTGTGGAGATCGCCGGACCTGAGCGTCATTCACTGAGTGAATTTTTTGCGGTATATCTAAGGGAAAAGGATGGCAGTAAGCAGGTGATCACCAATAAAAAGAGTGAATACTTTGGTGGACCTGTTCCGCATGATGGTCTGGTACCTCAGGGTGAAGCAAAGCTAGGGGGTACTGATTTGAAGCAATGGCTATCTGCACAGTAAATCAGCAATAAATTTTTTTGAGCTCAGATCGAAAGCGGGCGCCACGGAAAAAGGGAATTTCAGAAATGAGATTCCCTCTTTTTTACATGAATATTGCTGATGTTTAGTTTCTTGTTTTTTTCTGATTTAGCTGATTTTTGGAGTTGATCCTTATAAATCATTATATTCTTGAGATAAACGAATTTCAACATCCAGATTTTTTAATGATATTGCCTGCGGGAATAAAACCGCCAATGGCATTTAAGCAGGAACAAACAGAACAGTATTGGATGGAAGCATTTCAGAATGGCGACGAGAAAGCGCTTGCCCATTTCTTTAAGCTTCATAGCAAGTCTCTTGCTTATTTTACCAACCGGATGGTGAGTGATCAGGCGGAGGCTGATGATATTGTGTCTGCATGTTTTCTTAAACTCTGGCAGAAGCATGAAAACTTCAAAACCGCGGAGAATATCAAAGCTTTTCTCTATATCAGTTGCCGCAATGCCTGTCTGGATTACCTGGCTAGCCTTAAAGTCAGAACAGTTGCTCAGGAAAAGTACATCACTCATTTTGAAACGGGCGAAGATACCATTCTATATGATGTAATACAGACGGAGGTGTTAGACCTGGTCAATAAAGAGATTGAAGAACTGCCGGATAAAATGAAGGTAATTTTTAAAATGCTCTACATTGATGGGAAAAGCACATCTGAAATTGCTGAGGAGCTTGGTCTTTCTATACAGACCGTTCGCAACCAGAAAACAAAAGCTATAGCTGTTATTAAAAACTCGTTGCTAAAAAAAGGGGTTTCCAGTGTACTCCAGCTCGCCTTTTTATTATTTATCGACAAATAGAAAAAAAACTAAATTTTATATGGTTGTTTTAAGCAATCATCCCGTTTCTATATTATCAAACATTAAAAAGTGTTTGATTGAATAAAATAGCCTATATGTTAGAACAGGAGTTTCATATTTCTAAACTGATCACTGCTGAGCTTGAAGGAGCGCTCGACCCGGAGCGGGGTAGGGAACTTCAAGCCTGGAAAGATGCTTCTCCGGATCATCTTGATTTTTATAACCGTTTGGTTGCTCAGGACAATTTTCTGCAGGAATTTAAAAATTTTAACGAGACTGACACCAGTAACATATGGCAGCTGACGGCAGCAGGATTAGCAAGCGGTATGGCTCAGGAAAGCAGAAAAGCTTCTGGCAAAAGTATCAAACTTTGGCCACGCATCGCCGGAGTAGCTGCGGCAGTTGCTGTGCTGGCTATTTGCGTTTATTTCTTTGTTGCTCCTGATCGTTCTAAAAATCAGATTGAATATGCAAAGGACCATGTGGATATTCAACCAGGAAGAAAAGGTGCGACAATAACGCTTGGGAATGGCAAAGTCATCAGGTTGAGTGAGCTTCAAAGTGGTGTGTCGGTAGGAGCGGATCGTCTGGCTTATGCAGATGGAACTTCAGTCGACAAAGGCGCAGACGTGGAACTCAAAAATCAAACATTAACGGCGTCCACCGCAAATGGGCAGACGTACACGTTTACTTTGTCTGACGGTACGAAGGTTTGGCTGAATGCCGGTTCTAAGATTTCCTTCGCCCAGCAGTTCATTAATACAACCCGTGACGTACTAGTTGAGGGAGAGGCTTACTTTGAAGTGGCTAAGGACAAACATCACCCCTTCATCGTTCGCACCAAAGGTCAGCAGATAGAAGTATTGGGTACACATTTTAATGTGAACAGTTACCACGATGAACCGGGTACAGCTACAACTTTGCTGGAAGGTTCAGTAAAGATTAGCGCCGGAAATGTACAAAAAATCATCAAACCAGGCGAACAGGCGATAAACCGTTCCGGTATGATTGCGGTCCGGGAGATTGATGTTGAAAATTATGTGGACTGGAAAAATGGGGACTTCAACCTCAACCATATCGAATTTAAAACCGCGATGCGGAAAATTGCCAGGTGGTATGATATGGAAATCATTTATGACGCGTCTGTACCAGACAATATGGAATCTGGAGGATGGATATCAAGGGATAAGCCTTTGTCAACCGTCTTGAAGTCGATTGAATCATCCGGATTGGTAAAATTCAAGGTAACGGGTAAGAAAATTTATGTAATGCAATAATTGAAAGATATGAAGCGAATTATTTTATTGATCATACTGGTTCAGACTACGGTTGCCTCTTTTGCGCAGAACAATCATCCAGTTTCCTGGAAGTTAAGCAGCGAACTAATTGCACCTTTAACTTATCAGATCAAACTGCATGCTGTTGTTAAGGCGCCTTATCACATTTACCCTCAGGGGGCAGCAGGTGGTATGGGAATGCCTACTGAATTTTTATTTGTTCAGGATGACAACGTGGAATTTGTTGGGGAGATGACAGAAAAAGGAGAAGAGCAAAAAGAGGGGGAAAGTTTAGCCTATTACGCAAAAGGGGTGACATTTACACAGACCCTAAAACTCAAATCTGAAAGGAAGACCACCGTAGCCTTTACCGTAAAATACATGGCATGTACCAATCAGATGTGCCTGCCACCAATAGCAAAGGACTTTACATTGGACCTGGCTGATAAGACCAAAACTATCAATGAAATCGATACAATTAAACCGAATAATTCACCTAAACCAACCGATATGCAGAAAACCTTACCTTAAAGAAAAATAACCAGTCCCAACGCTTTGGAACTGGTATAGCCTGGAATCAACTAAATGTCAACTACAGCAACCTGTTCCGTCGAAAGTAAAGGATTGCTGGATCAACCAAACTAAACAAATGTATAAAAATTATAACAGATACCGGGGGACAGGTCCGTCTTCCTTGTTTAAACTCATGCTGATTATGCGATTAACCACCGTAATATTAATAGCATCCATCTTGCAGGTCAGTGCCTCGACATTCGGCCAGCAGATCACGATTAACCGTAAAAATGCTTCGTTAGAATCCCTTTTAAAAGAAATCAGGACGCAAAGTAGTTATGATTTTTTTTATGATGGAAAAATCATACCAAAAAATAAGCTGGTTGATGTAAGTGTAACGAACGCTGACATTCATGAAGTGCTGAAAAAGGTCCTTGCCGGATCATCGCTGAGCTACACGATTGAAGGTAAGATTGTCACGATTAAAAAACAAAGCGAACCTACGCTGATGGATAAGATCAAATCTGCATTTGAACGGATAGATGTCAGGGGAAAGGTCATTGATGAGCGTGGAAAGCCGCTTCCTGGCGCTTCAGTGTTTGTCGACGATTCCAATAACAGGACAACCACCAATGAAAGGGGTGAGTTTTATCTTCAAAACGTGAATGACAATGCTAAAATACTAATTGCTTACGTTGGATATCAGCCGATAGAGCGTGCGGCCCGCAGGGACCTTGGTATCATACAAATGCAGATTTCAACTGACAAGCTGGAGGAGGTAGAGATAACTTTCAATACAGGATACCAGCAGATCTCCAGGGAACGTGCTGCCGGATCTTTTGCAAAACCAGATTTGAAAGTAATGATGAACAGAACGAGTACCCCAAACGTTCTTCAACGGCTTGAGGGATTAGTTCCAGGGTTGGTATTCAATCCGCAGGCATTTAATACCACAAGCCCTGAACGACTAGAGGGCGGTAGAGCAGGTTTATTGGTTCGCGGGCAAAGCTCTATTCCTATCCTTACCCCGTGTACTGATCCTCTTACCTCAACTGCACCTTTAATTGTCATTGATGGGATCGAATTTAACGGGGATATTTCTCAGTTGAATATGCAGGATATAGAGGATATTACTGTTCTTAAAGATGCTACCTCTGCCTCCATCTGGGGGGCTAAAGCTGCGAACGGTGTTATCGTAATTATCAGCAAAAAGGGCAAAGCCAGCGATAAATTGAAGATTGATTATGATGGATATTACGCGTTCCAGGGGCGCCCGGACCTTGATTATGTGCCGAGATTAAATTCTCAACAGTTTATTGCACTCAACAGGGAATTGTTTCCACAATATTTAGCATATAATGATAATTATAATGCGATAACGCAAAACTATGGTACCCTGCCGCATCTGCAAATTCAATATGATCGTGCGAGAAATAAGATTAGCCAGGTTCAAGCAGACTTTAAGTTAGATAGTTTATCGAATCTTTCTAATACAAAACAGATAGCTGATCTTTTTGTTAGGGATGCAGCTACCTTAAACCAAACAGTTTCTATTTCGGGCGGCGGAAAGGCTCATACCTTTTACGGCTCATTAAATCATATAGGTACCCAAAATAATACACCAGGGACAGAGAACAATCAATATAAAATCAACCTGAATAACAATTTTGTGTTGGGTAAGAGGTTAACAGTTTCAGTGAACGCGGATCTGACTAATGTCGTAAGAAGAGAACAAAACACCTATGACGCGGATCGTGACATCGTTCCTTATCAAATGTTTAAAGATACTAATGGCAATCCCTTAAACATCAATTATTTAGGTGGTATACCTGCTCCGAACGGTACATTAGTGCTTTCTGATTCGCTTAGAACTATTTACCAGGAAAAAAGCAGGATTGATTTAACCTATAATCCTGTTCTGGAAAGAGAACGCGCATACAGTACGTCTAATGAGTTGTATGCCAGGTTAGTGGGCGGAGTTAAATTAAATATATTAAAAGGTCTTGATTTTCAGGGTACTTACGGTTACAATCTCGGTAATATGAGTTCCAGACAAATTCGGGATCAGAACCACTATGGAATGAGAACTCAGGTAATGCAATTTACAAGAGCGGCAAATCCAACGGTTATTCCTGTGTATAATATTCCTGCTATTGGCGGCAGGCTAAACGTAAATTCAAGTTCATCAAAGGAATGGACACTACGAAATCAGTTAATCTATAGCCTCGACTGGAATAAGCACCAATTATCCGTAATGGCTGGCCAGCAGGCAACAAGTAGCACACCGGTAACCACTAGCGGTACGTATTATGGATGGGATGATCAACTTCAAACTTCCAGACCAGTAGACTTGGCCAGATTGGCTGCGGGAATTTCTGGGGCAGTGTCGGGTTTAGCTATACTTTCCGGCAATAACGTTGGTGGTTCTGAAGGCCGTATCGCCAGAACTACTTCTTATTATGCTAACCTGGGTTATACGTTTGATAGGAAATACACCTTAAATGCTACATGGAGGATCGATGAAAGTAATTTATTTGGACGGGATAAATCCGCACAAAATAGACCTGTATACAGCATCGGAGGTAAATGGGCACTTGGCGGTGAAGAATTTATGCAACAGCTAAATTGGTTAAGCAGATTAGATGTTCGTTTAACCTATGGCATCACCGGTAATGCACCATTTGCTGGAACTGCAGCTTCATATGATATTTTGGCGGCAGAAAATAATCCTAACTACGTTACCGGAGCAGGATTTATATTGCAATCCCCTGCAAACACCAAGCTATCATGGGAAAGTACACGGGTATACAACGGAGGTATAGATTTTGAAATACTTAGCGGTAGACTAAGTGGATCCATCGACGGCTATATTAGAAAAACTGAAGATTTAATAGGTGCACTCTCTACTTCACCATTTACTGGTTACGATAATGTTGTTGGTAATTATGGAAATTTAGATAATAAAGGGATTGATATTGGCTTAACGTCTACTAATATCGTCGCCAGAAATTTTACCTGGAGCAGTGGTTTCACATTTAGCTACAACAAAAACAAACTGACCTTGCTACGGGAAAATCCACCTACTACAGGCGATGGATTAGTTGGGGTTGACAGACTCGTAGGATATCCATTGTATACCAGTTTTGTATATAATTACGGAGGTTTAAATTCGGTTGGAGACCCACAAGTAAGGCGCGCAGATGGAAGTGTTTCTGCAGAGCTCAATGTTGCTATGCCAGAAGATATTCTGTATAAGGGAACTACACAGCTTGTCTGGTCTGGCGGATTACAGAATAGCTTTCAGTACAAATCTTTCGGATTAAGCGCCAGTATTATTTACAATGGGGGTCATGTAATGAGAAGTAACCTTAATCCAACCACCAATGAACAAATTATCGGACAGAATAGTCTGCAATTAGGGTTTCTAGATCGTTGGAAAACGACAGGTGACGAAAATGTAACTGACATTCCGAGATATGTTCCTTCAGGAGAACTTGCTGGAGCCCGTGATTTGAGTTATTATATCAACTCTCAACGATTTATGATGAATGGTGCTTACGCTAAGTTAAGGGATATTACACTCTCGTATAGTCTTCCAGCGCTTGTGGTAAGCAAAATAAATGCACAGTCCATTTCTTTTAGATTTCAAGTAAATAATCTGTTGTTATGGACCGCAAACGATCAGGGTATGGATCCTGAATTTATAGGATCTACCCGTAATGCACAAGGAACAGTTAGTCTGGGTGCCCATATTACCTTTTAATTATTAATAAAACTGACGGATATGAAAATATTTAAAAAATATATTTTAGGATCAGTACTCTTGGTAGCACTGTTGTCACATATTTCCTGTAAAAAGGAATTTTTGGAAGTCGTACCTAAAGGCCAGACAATTGCGATTACTACTGCAGACTATGAAAAAATATTGAATGCCAATTATCTTGCAACCTCTTTTAACGCAAGTGTGTATAGAGGGGATGAAATGTCAGCATTACAGCCTTATTTTAACGCGATGAACAGCTTGATTCAGAGAAGAATGCAGCGCCTGTTTCGGTATGAAGACCGTGTTTATGATACAGACCAATTACCGGATGAGATTACGGATGAAAGAAGTTATATGCGTAAGCTTTACCTTTTTAATAAGGTAATCAATGAAGTAATGGAATCCGAGGGAGGAACACAAGTGGAAAAACTCGCACTATTAGCTGAAGCAAAAGCGGGCAGGGCAATCTGTAATTTTATGTTTCTATCTGATTTTACTAAGCCTTATAATGCGGCTACTGCTGGTACGGATTTAGGGATACCAAATCTTACTATAGCAGATGTAACACAAAGGGATTTTAAACGTGAAACTTTACAACAGGGTTATGATTTGGTGATTAAGGATTTAACGGATGCCTTGCCTGATCTGGGAATTATTACACATCGTCGCAAAATCTCTAAACTGGTAGCTGAATTTTATCTAGCAAGGGTATATATGAGTATGAATAACTATCCGGCAGCGAAATCCCACATAGACGCGGCCTTTCTGGAACGTCCCAAGGCCGTTATACCAGTGGAGTTATACGATTATTCAGTTGTGCTTGATCCCGATAACCAGGATGCTCCGGGGTCGTGGTTTCCTGATGGGGGCTTTGGCCTCGATAATGAGCCCCTTGCTGCCGACAATACTGAAGTTATTTACAATATTACCGCGGGCTGGTTCCAGTTCCAGGCTGTGGATGTATTTGTTTTCAGTCCTGAAACGGCCAAGTTATATGATCCTACGGACAGAAGGTTGAGTTTATATACACCTTTCGAAATTTTTTCAAGTACAATTCACCCTAATGGAATGAGACGGAGAACATCGGGTTTTTTTACAGGAATTGATGTAGGACCGTCATTGCCAGATATGTATTTGATGCGCGCTGAATGTAAAGCCCGTGCTAATGATTTATCAGGAGCGGTAGCAGATGTACAGCTCTTGCGTGAAAAAAGAATTTCGGGTGCAGCAGCGCAGGTTCCGTCGAACATTGCTTCTAATCAACAGGCTTTGGTTCGTTTTATTTTAGATGAGCGCATTCGTGAATTTGCTATCACAGGTCTACGTTGGTTAGATATGCGTCGCCTTTCTCAAGATCCAATTTATAAAGATCATGTGGATTATACACACGAAATATATGATTCGGAAGGAAAGGAAGTATCTACCTACCAATTGAAACCAGAAAGGTTTGCCTTGAAATTTGGTGAACGTATGCTTAACGAGAGCAATGGCTTAGAAGAGAATCCATAAATAAAAATAATCCACAATAAGCGAATTGCTGCTCCGGCCGCAATTCGCTTAAATAGCTGATAGTTATGAATAAATTAATTGCAATAGCAGTTGCTGTGGTACTTCCTACGTTAGTAAATGCGCAAGCGAAGTACAGCATCACCGGGAGAATTCCGAAAACAAATACAGCGACAGCTGCTGTAATGTCCTATCCACCGGATGATAAAGGTGGGGAATATAAAGCCGATACTGCAAAGATCGTTAATGGGAAATTTGAGTTTAAAGGAACAATAAGGAGACCTCAGATGGCTGAATTGAATCTGATTGTTCCCCGTCCGGCAGCTGAGACGGGCCGCAGAAATCAATCAAACGAGAACCAGGGAATGAAAAATGTGGCCTTGTTTTATTTAGATGGAAAGATTGACATCACATTTGATACCGCAGGCATCGCTGCTTACGCTGGTGGCGGTAAAGAGCAGAAGGCATGGGAATTTTATAGCAATGAGGCTGCAAACCGGAGTAAAGCACAAAAAGAACCTGCTGCGGGAATGGAGTTTTTCGAAGTATTGGTCTCGGATATGGTAAAACGCTATCCGGATAGTTATGTGAGCGTTGATTTGATGGATCTGTTTACGCAGAGCTCCATACAACCAAAATTGGTTGAACCGATGTACAATGCATTGAGCAAAAGAATGCAGCAGTCAGAAAAAGTTTTAGCCTGGAAACCAAAATTAGATCAGGCAAAGCTTGCCGTTTCCGGTAATGTAACTGCTCCTGATTTTACATTGAATGACACCGAAGGGAAGCCCATATCGCTGGCCTCTTACAGAGGCGGATATGTACTGGTAGATTTCTGGGCAAGCTGGTGCGTGCCTTGCCGTGCGGAAAACCCGAATGTACTGGCCGCCTACGAAAAGTTTAAGGATAAAAATTTCAAGATTCTTGGAATCTCCTTAGATGAAAAAAAAGACCTCTGGCTGAAAGCAATTGCTGAGGATAAACTTCCATGGAAGCAGGTCTGTGACTTTAAAGCGTCCAGGAGCGAAGTCACAAAAGCTTACAACATTTCATCGATCCCAGCCAACGTACTGGTTGATCCCAATGGAAAGATTGTTGGTAAAGACTTGAGAGGGAAAGACCTTCATGATCGACTTGCTGAATTGATTAAATAAAAGAAGAAAATCAAACTATATACGCATGAAAAAACTGATTTTACTGCTGTTGATTTCCAGTTCTGCCTGGGCGCAGAAAGCGGCGCCGGGAAAATTCAACTTCAATGATTTTAACCTCATTGTTAAAGTTGAAGATAAAGAAAAGTATTTTAATGACATGCTTGAGGAAAAGCCTGAGGATCAATTAAAAACTGGTCAATACGACCAGTTTCGCGTTCCCCTGGCCGTCGCGTGGCTGGCGAAAGGCAATCTGGAACGATACAAGTATTACACTAAGAACGAACCCAAGTTCAGCTTTCCAAACCTCCTTGATCTAACCTATGCACTGGAATATCTTGTAGAGGATAATAAGCATCTGAAGATCGTTGAACAGGTTTCAGGGGAAGCTTTGGATATGCTGGCAAAAGGTAAAGCTGAGGATATAGAAAATGATCGGATGCAGGTACTGCTTGAGGTCAACGCTATGGCCAATGCCAAGTTAGGAAACATTGCTGTCGCGAAGAAAAATATAGCGCAGTCTTCAAAGGTCAAAGGGATGAGAGAAGGTAAATATTTCAAAGACTCAAAATCAAACTACCTGAACCGGTACGGAATTGTTTTGGCTGCTGCTGGTGAATACCAGAAGGCACTTGATACACTTACAAAAGCGGTGAGAGATGCGGATTCCAATCCCAGACTAATCGCTACGCTTAGAGCGGTTTATAAAGAAGTTCATGGAAGTGATAAAGATGCTGACAAATTTATCGCAGGCCTGCAGGAAGAAGCTTATAAAAAATACTACAAGGAAGTAGAAAAATCTTTTATTTCCGATGTTTCTGCACCGATTAGTGGAGAAGTTGACGGACCGGCAGGTAAGTTAAAAGTCCTGAATGGTGAGCAACGTGCTAAGAACGTTTCACTGCCCGATTTAAATGGCAAAATGGTAAACTTCGCTGATTATAATGGAAAGATCCTGGTCGTTGATTTTTGGTCAACTGGCTGCACGCCTTGCGTTGCGGCATTCGCCGGATTTGAGAAAGTGGTAACAGAATATAAAAATGAACCTTTCCAGCTTTTTGTAATTAACCTGTTCGAAGCGCAAAAAACGGTTAAAAGTTTCATTGCTAAAAAGGGGATTACCCTGGATGTGTTAAGTGATGAGCCAAATAAAGCTTACGATATTCAGGCAACGCCAACTAAAATTGTATTTGACCCGATGGGCAATATAAGATTTTATGCTATTGGTTACGCCGGTTCTACCGATAGGGAATACTATAAATTAAAAGCTATGGTGGAAATTATCAAAGACCGCGCATCAGGCAAGGCATTTACAAAATCAAAATAGTAAAAGACACATTTAAGTTTAAACAAATGAAACATATATTTCTAACGATCTTCATGCTGAGCACGCTAAGCATGATGGCACAAGAGCCAGAAGGAAACCCCAAACTGGAAGCGTTACGTAACGAAAAGAATCAAACTGTACTTCAACAGAAGATTAAAGGAATGGAGAATGGCAGTGCGGAGGATCTGGATTTACTTATTCAGTATTATAGTAAGGATGCTACTAAAAAAGATGCGGCGACCAAAAGTTTACTTAAAAAGTTTCCTGAGAGTAATCAGGCGAGAATGCAAAGAATGGTTTCATTTCTGAAACTGAAAGGAACTGAAAATATGGAAGCGCATCTCCAGTCGATGATTAAAGCTTATCCCAAAGTAAATTTGGACATGGAAAAAAGTATGCTTTCCAGCCTGTATGCTGAAGAACCGAATTCTGCTAAAGTGCTTCAATATGTGAACGCTATGGAGGATCCTGTATTCAGGTTGAGAGCGCTGGTAATGGCTATCGAATTGATGGCAGCGATTGATAATACACCAGCTTTGGAACTTGCCACCAAAGAGTTAGCGAATGCAAAAAAAATGAAAGGTCAGACCGCTTTAAGTAAGTCTTTGAAAGCAGATCCTAAAGCCGCCTATAACGACTTTATCAATATTTACGGCAAGATGCTTTTCAAAGCGGGCAAGAATGACGAGGCCTATAAATACACTACTGAAGCTTTCAACAGCATTCAAAACCGAGATGCTGAGCTGATCGAAAACTATGCCTTTTTGTCCAGCCTGAATGGTAAATATGAGGAAGCATTACCTGTTCTAGCCAACGCGGTAAAAGAAGGGAAGCATGAGCATAAATATATTGAACAGGTGAGAAAAGGATATGCAAAATTAAATCCGGGTAAGGATGTTGATACCTACATCGTCAGCTTGCAAAATGCGTTTGTGGAGAAGATCAAAACGCGAGTCTCAAAATTGATAGTTAACGAAGCTGCACCAGATTTCTCAGTAACGGATGTGAATGGAAAAAAAGTCTCTCTGGCAGATTTTAAAGGTAAAACGATTGTACTGGATTTTTGGGCTACCTGGTGTGGTCCTTGTGTGGCTTCATTCCCCGCGATGCAAATGGCAGCAAACCGATATGCGAAAGATCCGAATGTAAAATTTCTTTTTATTCACACCTGGGACAATGTGCCTGACCCCTTGACCGATGCTAAAAACTTTTTAAGCAAGCGCGACTATAAATTTGATTTATACATGGATCTGGTAAATCAGTCGACCAAAAGAAGTCCGGCTGCGGACTCATTTAAAGTAAAGGGAATTCCCGCAAAATTTATTATCGATGGGCATGGCAGAATTCGCTTTAACATCGAGGGGTTTGAAGGAAAAGCTGAAGCTGCTGCGGAAGAACTTTCTCAAATGATAGAACTGGCAAGAAGCTAATTAGATGGTGATGAAACGGATTTTAATATTTCTTGCCATTATTTTGCTGTCAGCCATGAGCGGCTACAGTCAGATCCTTAAACCGATTACCTGGAGTTATGCAGCGAAAAAAACAAGTGCCACAGAAGCGACCATATACATGAAAGCAAGTCTGGAAAAGGGCTGGCACCTCTATTCTCAAAAGGTAGGGGAAGGTGGTCCCGTGGCCACATCTTTTTTCTTTCCGGCATCGAAGCGCTATGATCTGCTGGGCAGAACCATAGAGCCACAACCGATAAAGAAGTTTGAACCTGTATTCATGATGGAAGTCAGTTACTTCGAATCTACTGCCGTTTTTCAACAGAAGCTGAAACTAAAAGGTAAACAGGCCACCGTAAAAGGATCAGTCAGATTCATGGTTTGTAATGACAAACAATGTCTTCCCCCTTCAGAAGTATTCTTCAGTATACCTGTTAAATGAGCTTCAATTTTTGAGCATTAATTCAATAACACTAAATATTTAAGCGAATGAATATAAAAGTAATGGTAACCCTGGCCGCGATGCTGGCAACAGGATACGCATATGGACAAACCAAACAAAAGCCGACTGCAAAAAAACGACCCGCCACAGCTAAAGTTCCACAGGACAATGGAAAATTGGTAGCTGGTATGAAAGCTCCTGTCCTGAAAGTAGAGGAATGGCTTTCTGAGGTGCCCGACATGAAAGGTAAATTCGTTGCTCTTGATTTTTGGGGTCCTTCCTGTAAGCCTTGTATCGCAGGTTTCCCACACATTAACGAGCTGCATCATAAGTACAAAGATCAGGTTGTTTTTATTGCGGCAACTACAGATGAGGACCCAGGGGAAGTCTATTCCTTCGAAGCAGGTGCTCCTGTGGAGTTCTACAGCATGATGCAAAAAGCGAAAGCCTGGAATGAAGACTACAAGGTTGTAGGTATTCCGCACATGGTCTTGGTTGATCCGGCCGGAATTGTTCGCTACAGCGGAAATGGCTTTGAACTGAGTGAGGCCATGCTTCAGGGCATCATCAAAAAATACGGAAGCAAATAAGATTCAATTTAATTTCAAAAACAATGAAATACTTTTTTTTAGCATTCACTATGTCGGTAGCCCTGGCTGGTCATGCTCAGAACTTAAAATTTGAAGGCGAGCTATCTGGATTAACGGCAGATACTAAGGTGATCCTGTCAGATATGATGAAAAAAAAATTCCACGATACAGCTACAGTGCAGAGCAATGCCTTTTCGTTTGACTGCAAATTGCCTGGTGCAGGCTTGTACGTATTGAGGGTAGGTTTGATCGGGAAAAAGCCTGAAAATCGGATCCTGTATCTGGATGCAGGGAATGTAACCCTGAAAGGAGAACGTGGTAAGCTGAAAAATGCTGCGCTATCCGGCGATGAACCCTATATGAAGGATTGGCTTAAGTTTGATGATATTCAGCGGAACGATCCCATTTTGGCTCGTCAAAAACGTGAGAATGACACGGTGATCATGCTGGCGATGAAAACTGGTTCTTATGATGGATTATTTAGTGATACCGCGTTTGTTAAACGCTCAGGTGCCACATATCCCTTAGTAAGTGCTAAAAAGATCGAGCTGGCGAAAACCTGGCTTGCGGAAAACCCTAATTCTGATATCAATGCTTATGTCATTTATAAGTTCCTGCGCATGGAGTTATCAGATGAGGAAATGAAACGTGCAATGGAGAAACTCAGTCCGGCCTCCCGTAATTCATTAATTGGCAAAAAGCTGATCAGCGGCGGCCGGTAACACTTGCAGAAATAGAAGACATAAATCAGATGAAAAAAATATTAGTTGTATTATGCTTTAAACTGGGTATACTCAGTCTGTTTTGTCTTTTCTGTACCAGTGGTTATAGTCAAAGTAATCCTGAAGTTAAACATATAGAAACGCTGATTGCCAATTGTGTGGAAAAAGCGATGGCAACCAGCGTCTATATGATCGAATATGATACCCTTAAAAATGCGGTTCAGGATGGTATAGCGGAAGAAAGTGGTTTTACCGGGGTGCTGGTATCTGAAGCCGGACATATCTTAACGGCTTCTCATGCTGCTATGCCCAACCAGGTTTACCAGATTAGATTTCCAGACGGGAGCAGGCACATTGCGGTGGGGCTGGGGCGCATCGGTATCCAGGATAAGGGCATGGATTTCGATATGGCAATGGTAAAAATCATTAAACCGGGAAAATGGCCATTCGCATTGATGGCACCAGCAAAGGAGCTTAGGATAAACCAACCCGTAATCAGCATTTCTTATCCCGGGGCATTTTTCAAGCAAATGCCCAATGTACGATATGGGAGAATATCAGACATAGACTTAAGCGACGGCTTTATAGAATCTTCAGCTAAGATGGAGCCAGGTGATTCTGGTGGACCTTTATTTGATGAGCTTGGCCGTGTGGTGGGTGTACATAGCTGGATCAAGGAGAAAGAAGAACAGAATTATGATGTTCCGGCTGATCATTTTCTAAAGTACTGGACAGCGCTAAATACCCCGAAAGATTATAAGGAGTTTCCTGCAGTGGATGATTTGCCGGCTCCAGCGTCTTCCATATCTATGGAAACTGTCCCAGCGCTGGAAGAGGTTGCCGGAATTTCAGCTGAACATCACAAGAGTGTGGTAGCACTGACCAGTGCACTGGGAACACAGCAGTTATATATTCTGGGTACTGTGATTGATTTTAGTGGTGCAAACTATATCATCAGTAAAAGTTCCATGGTTGGAAACAATCCGATAGTTAAAATGGGCAATAGTATCGTTCCTGTTCAAATTTTGAAGAGAGACCAGGACAAGGACCTGGTTTTGTTAAAAGCAGCTGAAAAATTGGACGGTGGCATCAGGCTAAAATCTGACACTACAAATCCAGAGCTCAAGGAAACGAACCTCGGTAAGATACTGATTTCTGCATTAGCGAAAGAGTCAATTAAAGTTGGGGTTTTGAGTGCTACTTATGTCGATATGCCTTTGAACACGAGTAGGGGATATCTGGGTGCAGGAGCTGCTTATGAGGATGGTAAAATAACACTAGTCAGAATTGGCAAGAATAGCTCCGTGGCCTCGTTGCTGAAGACAAAAGATCAGGTGATTAAAATTAACGGAGTTCTAGTGAATACAGCTGCAGATTACGACAATGAATTTGCTAAGTATATGGCGGGTGATTCGATTTCTCTGGATGTGATCAGGGAGGGTGGCCCAATGCAGTTTAACATATGCCTGGAAGGACAACCGACTGTTCGACATGTATCTTTCGAATTCCCTGGTGGACGGAGTGCCCGATCTGATGGCTTCAAAAATGTTCTGATACATGATGCTGCAATCAAGGCAGACGAATGCGGAAGTCCGGTTTTTGACAGTGCAGGTAAGTTTTATGGAATTAACATTGCCAGACGGAGCCGCACTTCAAGTATCGTTATGCCCGTAGAGGCTCTTGTAGCATTCATAAAGAACAACACTAACTAATACGAAAATAAAAAAAATAATACTAACGATTTTGAGTGGAGAGAAGCCTTTGAGAAATCAAAGGCTTTTTACATTTAAATCCCATCCAAGCAAACTAGGCGAAATCAGAATTATTTCATAATATTGGAAGCAGAAGATTTACGGCGTAAAATTTTTAGATGAAGCTGAAAAATGATGAACAGGATTGGATTGACGCATTTAAAAGAGGCGATGATCAGGCTTTATCATATTTTTTTAACCTGCACCATAAATCGCTCCGATATTTTGCTAGCCGCCTGATTCAGGACGAAGAAGAAGCAGAAGATATCGTTTCTGCCTGTTTCGTGAAGCTGTGGAATGGGGACCATTCCCAGGTAACTTCTCTTCAAAATATAAAGGCATTCCTCTATATCAGTTGTCGCAACGCCTGTTTGGACTACCTGAAAAAGATAAAAACCAAAACCGCTGCACAGGAACTCTATTACAAACAATCAGAACAAAGTGAAGAAAGTGTTTTGAGTAAGATCATTGAATCTGAAGTGGTAGAAATGCTGGCCGGAGAAATTGAATTGCTACCTGATAAATGCAGGGAAGTATTTAAACTCATCTACTTTGAACATAAAAAACCAGATGAAATTGCAGCTGAGCTTGGTATTTCCCCTAAAACAGTAAGCGCGCACAAAACAAAAGCAATTGAATTGTTAAAAGCTTCTATACTTAAAAAAGGGCTTAGCAATGCATTATTTACAGCATTTCTGTTGTTTTTGGACCTTCACTAATACATTTCTAAAAAATATTTTCATTCGGACTAAGAAAAGGGCATACCTATATCGTATCTATAGTATGCTTGAAAAAGAATTCCATATCTCAAATCTGATCAGGGGACATTTTAATGGCTCCTTAACCGTAGCTCAGGAAAAGGAACTGCAGGATTGGTTGTCGGCTTCAACGGAAAATGTTGAACTGTTTGCTGAACTGAATAATGAAAATATAGTTAAGGGAAAAATCAGTCAATACAATCGTGTAAATACGACTACAATGTGGCAGAAAACGCTGGCGGGTCTGCAAATGGATACTGTGGTACCTAAACAAGCTGAAATTATTCGCTGGCCACGGTTCCTCATAGCAGCTTCGGTAGCGGTAATTATTGGGCTTGGAATATATTTTTATACTTCTTCCTCTCATCTTGGAGATGAAAGAGAACTCTCGAAGTATGCACAAGACATCAAACCGGGCAAAAATACAGCAACTTTAAAACTGAGTAGCGGTAAGGTGATACAGCTTAGTGAGGCTAAGGAAGGGGTGGTAATTGGAGCCGATTTGAGATACAACGACAATACAGCTGTTATTTCGGATAAAGATAATAGCACCAAAGGCGAGTCTGTTATTAGTACCCCTCGTGGTGGTACTTACCAGGTCACCCTATATGATGGCACCAAAGTTTGGTTAAATTCTGCATCAAGCTTAACTTATACACCTGCCCTAAATGATCGCGGCGAACGCAAGGTCAAGTTAGATGGAGAAGGTTATTTTGAAGTCGCCAAAGATAAAAACCATCCTTTTATTGTAGAAAGCAAAGGCCAGCAGGTGAAGGTTCTGGGTACGCATTTTAACATTAACAGTTACCTGGATGAAGATAATGTGAAAACAACTTTGCTGGAAGGTTCGGTAAGCGTAGCAATTCTTGGTGAGGACAACGGTGTAACATTACGTCCCAACCAGCAAGCAAGCCTTAACAAGCGCTCTGGTTTTCAAGTAAAAGAAGTCAATGCGGAAAATGTAATCGCCTGGAAAAATGGCCTGTTTATGTTTAATGATGAGCCTTTGGCAGAAGTCATGCAAAAGATCAGCAGATGGTACGGTGTAGAGGTTCATATTACTGATCCGGAACTGTCGAAACAAACTGTTTATGGAACCATTAGTCGGTATAGCAATATATCTAAAGTGTTAGATATGCTTGAAAAGACAGGAGAAATGGAGTTTGACATCACAGGCAATGTAATTCATGTAAAACGAAAATAAAGGTACGGGAACTAACCAACCCAAAAATATCGCCGTATTGTTCAATTTAATCAACTTAACTAAAAAAGAAAAAATGAAGAGCCGGAAAAGACAGACTTAAGTTAACGACCAGGTTAAAGGATAAAAGAAAAGGAGTGCTTGCAACACTCCCTTCCAATGTCTTTTGAAACCTTCCCAAGATTCTGATTTGCATCAGGATGGGAGAACGATTGAAGCAACAATTATTCACGATTAACAAGACAAGTAAATGTATAAAATTTATACCAAAATTTTATGTGGCATACCCTGCTGCGTATTAAAACTGCTATTCGTTATGAAATTAGCTATGATATTATTGGTTGTTACCATGCTTCAGGTAAGCGCAGCCTCTTACGGGCAACGGATCACCTTTGAGCAAAAGAATGTAACGCTGGATAAAGTATTTAATGAAATTAGGAAACAGACGGGCTATAGCGTTCTTTTTTCGACGGTAGAGCTCAAAGGCTCTATGAAAGTGAATGTCGATTTCAAGAATGTTCCACTTGAAGAAGTATTAGATAAACTCATACTCAAAAGAGATTTAACCTATACCATCGAAGAGAAGGTAATCATTGTAAAAAAGAAAGAGAAATCTTTGCTTGATAAAGTTGTGGAGCTGATCCAGGCGATCAAGATTACTGGAAGGGTAACAGATACTGAAGGCAAGCCTTTAGCGAAGGTGAGTGTGATGGTCAAAGGAGCAAGTGGCGGATTTGGGCGGGGGCTTCAAACTGATGCCGATGGGAAATACACCATTAATGCCAATCCAGGCGACATCCTTACATTTTCTTTTGTAGGCTTTAAGAAAAAGGAGCTAAAAGTCGGAAGAACTGGATCATTGGATGTAGTTATGGAAGAAGAAACTGCCCTTCTCGATCAACTGGTGGTATTGGGTTATGGGACTATAGAAAAAAGAAGTCTTACTGGTGCCGTAGGCAGTTACAGCCCTAATGCTATAGGTGCATTGCCCAATAGTATCGACAATGCCCTGGTAGGCCGGATTGCTGGTGTGCAAGTGATGCCTTCAGGTGTACCGGGCTCAGCCCCAGCAATCACCATTAGAGGGATTACCAGTATCAATGGTAAAGGCAATTCGCCCTTGATTGTGATTGATGGAGTGCCCATTTATGGATTAGACAAGGACAACAATACCACCAATTATAGTGGACGTACTTATGGTAGGTCTGTTAGTGGCATTGTAACCGGTGCACTTTCACAAAATGACCGCGAAACTTTTGAGCATAACCCGCTAGAGTTGATTAACCCTGATGATGTGGAATCTATTGAAGTTTTAAAAGATGCTTACGCTACTGCCATTTACGGTTCGCGCGGAGCTTCGGGTGTAATTTTAATTACGACCAAAAAAGGTAAGTTAAATACACCTAAGGTTGATGTGCAACTTTCCACTAGTTTTAATCACCCTTTTGGGGAGCACAAATTGATGGATGGCGATCAGTATGCCGATTTTTATACGGCTTATTACGCAGCTCGTGCCTTGAACGGGGTGTTTCCTAAAGGGGTAAATACAGATTGGAGAAAGGAAATAGAGCGGACAGGGCATTCAAATAATGCATCCTTTAATGCTTCAAATGGTACGGAAAAAGGTAACTATTTCATCAGTGGATCCTATACGAAAGATCAGCCCTTTATTGTAGGTAACGATTATGACCGTTTTCAGGGGCGGATCAACCTGAACCAACATTTAAGCAAAGTAATCAATGTTGGAACCAATATGAGTTTGTCCAGTACGCAAAATAGCGCTTTAAATTCCAATTTGTTATATGGTGATGCGGCCATTGCAGCGCCTAATAAGCCTATTTATGATCAATTTGGTAATTATATATGGGGCAACTGGAACAATCCGCTTGTTAACAATAATGGCCGTGATCTTAACCCGGTAGGTTATGCTGCTACTACAATCAATAAACTCAATAGTAATGGGGTAGTGGGTAACTTATTTGCTGAACTTACGGTATTTTCTTGGGCCAAATTAAAGTCAGAATTGGGGGTGGATTGGGAAACCTCAAGGGCTTATAGTCGTTTTACCAATAAACCCAGAACATTGGGGGGGCTGGCCTCTGAAACCAATTCCTGGAGGCGTAAGTGGGTAATCAATAATACCTTTAATTTCAATAAACAGCTAGGTGATCATACCCTGAATGGGGTAGTTGGACAAAGCTTCGAATCTTCAGTAGAAAACTCGACTAATAATTTTGCTAGTAATTTTCCTAATAATCAGGTATTGAGTTTAAATTCGGCAGGGACCCGTACATTTGGCTCCGCACTTGAACAGCAGTGGGCACTGGTGTCTTATTTCGGCAGGCTAAATTATCTTTATAAAAACAAGTACTTTTTAGGGGCAACCTATCGTCTGGATGGTTCTTCAAAGTTTAGCTCAAATCAGCGCTATGTTGGTTTTCCATCGTTTTCGGCGGGATGGGATCTTAGCAGAGAAAATTTCATGAAGCAATTTACTTTTATAGACCAGTTTAAGCTGCGGGGGAGTTTAGGTCTTTCCGGTTCTGACGGAGGTACAGGCTATTATGGTAATCAGGGGATTTATGCTAACTACACGGGGAACGCAAACTATGGCAATGAAGTAGCCATTGTTCCGACAACACCCAACAATTCTGATTTAAAATGGGAAATACGAACCAAATACAATATAGGTGCCGATATTTCATTGTTCAAATCGGCATTAAATATTACGTTCGATTATTATCAGGAAAAAACGAAAAATGCTATCCTTACCTTTCCTGTACCCACTTATTTAGGTTTTTCCAATCAGAAACAAAATATTGGAGAGCTATCTAACAAAGGAGTAGAGTTAAGTATTGGTTCAACCAATATTGATAAGAACGGATTCAGGTGGAGTAGTAATTTTAATATTGCTCACAATGTAAATAAGGTTGAGAAGTTATATATAAAGAACGGACTTACTGATCCTATTGCACTGGCGGTTAGCCTTGAAAGGTCTACCGGGCGTTTCCTGATAGAAGGAGAACCGGCTACGAGTTTTTACTTATACGAATGGGCAGGTGTAAATCCTGACAATGGAAATCCACTATGGGTGGATAAGGATGGCAATAAGACGGAAACCAATATACAGTTGGCCGCAAATGCGAATAGCAATCGGAAGATGATGGGGGATGCTATGCCTAAGTTTTTTGGAGGTATGGATAATACTTTTAGTTATAAAGGACTTGAGTTCAATGCATTTTTCTCTTATGCCTATGGCAATAAAATGATGAATGGGGCTAAAGCTTATTTGTACGCTTATACCAGCAATGAAGCAAATAACCTTTCGCCAGATCTGTTAAATTATTGGAAAACACCAGGGCAACAAACAGATATCCCAGCGTTATTAAATAAATCAAATTCTAGCGGAACTACCCCCTCAGGAACCGACTTTACACTGGGCAGAAATACTTCCCGTTTTCTGGAAGATGCTTCCTATATCAAATTAAGAACAGTTTCACTGGCTTATAAGTTTAGTCCTGCAATGCTGAAAAAACTGCGTATTCTTTCCTCTCTTAGGGTATATGTACAGGCTGATAATGTGCTTGTGATTACTAAGTATTCAGGAATTGATCCCGAAGTAAGTGCCTTTGGTTCATCTGCATTACAAATAGGAAGTGATGAGTTTACCATGCCGGCGCCGCGAACTTTTCGCATTGGTGTTAAGATGGGTTTTTAACGATAAATTAAATAAGAAGATGAAACGTAAATATAATTTTTATAGCCTGTTTGCACTTATTCTGTTAATGATGAGTGCCTGCAACAAACAACTGGATCTGGTTCCGGAAAATAATCTGGTAGAAGAACAGGTGCTGGCCGATAAAGCAACAGCAGAGCGCTTATTAGCGGGCGGTTTTATTAATCAATATTCAACTGAACGCACGATTTTGCCTATGGCAGATCAAAGTACGGGTATAGCCTATCTGGTAACAAATAATTTTTATACTGGTGTGCTTGATCCCTATCAAAGCAATATAGCTGGCTTTTGGTCAACCCATTACAAGGCAATTAATATCGCCAATGTGATCATCAACAACTTGCCCCGGGAGGCTAAATTCGACATCAGTATTCAAAAACAATATATAGCCGAAGCTAAATTTTTACGGGCATATAGCTATTTCCGTTTGGCACTTTTATTTGGTTACAAGGTGTTGGGGGACAATTCGGACGCTAACCCTTGTGTGCCTTTGCAGTTAAACCCTTTTGCTAGCGCCAGTGTGATTATTCCACGCGCTACAAACAAGCAGGTATTGGATCGGGTAGTCCAGGACCTGGAAGAGGCTATTCCTGATTTACCATCTGCATATCCTGATGCTGCAAATATGGATATGAAATTGCGTTCTCGTGCCGTGAAAGCAGTAGGGATGGCATTTCTTTCAAGGGTATATCTGTATTTGAATAATTTCGACAAGGCAATTGACAATGCGAATTTGGTATTGGCTAATAACAATTATGTGCTTGCGGCAAGTCCTGCTAATGTATTTCCAGACAATAAATTAGTGATTGCTGGGGCTGCAAATATTTCTTTTAATAAGGAAGTAGTTTATGGTTATCCTGTCAGCTTTGGTATAAGTACGACCAACTTAGCTTATGTGGTTGATCCTAGTTTTATCCAAACCTATACCCCTAATGATATACGAGGATCCATGGTTATTAAAAATGCTCAAAATCAAAATACTACCAGTAAATATAGTAGCCCTGCTTTTTATGATAATATAATGGTCATTAGGCTGTCGGAAGTGATGTTAAATAAAGCCGAAGCTTTGGCTAGACGTGACGGGCTTAATCAAACTTCGATTGATATTTTAAATGCGATTTATCAGCGGGCATTTGTAGTGGGCCAAAAACCGGCATTTTATACAATGGCTTCTTTTGCAGATAAAAATGCATTGGTGTCCCGGATTTTACTGGAAAGACGTTGGGAATTGGCCTATGAAGGACATGATCGTTTTGATAAAATACGTGCTGGCCTACCAATTAACCCTGTTCTCCCGCTAAATCGATACGCTTTACCAATCCCACAAGCCGACGTTGACATCACGAGT
Organism: Pedobacter sp. ok626; assembly: GCF_900100435.1. GTDB lineage: Bacteria > Bacteroidota > Bacteroidia > Sphingobacteriales > Sphingobacteriaceae > Pedobacter. The sequence goes on from NZ_FNEX01000010.1 coordinate 154,444, forward strand.
GGAGTACTCGCTCAAAATTTGGGTTACTAAGCCATATAAATAAAAATTCAATAGACAATTTAACAATAAGTAATTTCTAAGAAAATGAAGAAGATAATTATAGCAATGATTACATTATGTGCTTTTAACATGGGGGTAAAAGCACAGCAAGAGGGTAAATCAATCATGTTTGTTCAAGGGACATTAAGTGATGTTTTAAGCCAGGCTAAAAAAGCTAATAAACTGGTTTTTATAGATTGTTACACCTCCTGGTGTGGCCCCTGCAAAATGATGGAAAAACATGTGTTTACCAATGACACTGTAGGTAGTTTTTTTAACCAGACTTTTATCAATTATAAGATGGATATGGAAAAAGGAGAGGGACCTGATGTAGGTAAATTATACAGGGTGATTTCTTATCCCACTTACCTGTTTTTGGATGGGGATGGCAAGGTGGTTCATCGTTCTGGTGGTAGGATGCCGACTGCTGAATTTATTGGTGTTGCAAAAAAGGCGGCTAATCCAGCGGAAACTTCATTGGCAATTGAACAACGTTACGCGGCAGGGGAAAGAAGTCCCGAATTTTTGTTAAAGTATATTGCTGTTTTGAAAAAATCTATTCCTCGTAAAGCAGAAACGCTCTATAATGAACAATTAGCTACAGTGAGCGATGAGGTTCTAAAAACTGACTTGGGCTGGGATATCATTAAACTATATCCATTGAATGAAGGGGATCGGTTGTACCAGTTTTTAATAGCTAATAAAGCACATTTTGTTTCGAAATACGGAAAGGAAGAAATAAGGGAAATTGAAAAGCAAGTAGAGCTTAAAGCTTTATATAAAACTTTAGCTAAAATGGAAAAGGAAGAACTCTTTAAACGTTTAGCTGCCTATCGTCAGGGTGCTGATGCGACAATGCTTGGTACAGCAGGGAAAATAGAGTTGCTGTATTATTTTAATATTAAGGATTATCCTACTTTTCTAAAACTGGCTAAACAATACAGCGCATCTATATTGAAAGTAGATGATGATGCACTTAGTTTTATCGCTCGTAAATCTTGGTCGAGTACAGATGATAAAGCCGTACTTGAGCAGGGATTGGCCATGGCTAAACAAGCTGTGATGATAAACGATAAATCATACCCCAATCAACGGACGCTTGCGGATGTGTACTACAAAATAGGACTTAAAGAGGAAGCAATGAAAGCAGCTCAGAGTGCTTTGAAGATTGCGAATGAGGAAAACCCGAAAGCAGCAAAGCTAACAGAAGAACTAATTGAGAAGATAAAAGCAATGTAAATATTGTTTCACTGTAATCAACAAGATGAAATGGTATTATTGCAGAATAATAAGTCATATATGTCATCTGCTCAATGAGGCCAAACGAAATGGAAAGCTTTAAGTTCTTTTGTTTAAATCTTAGAAATATGAAACAAAAAAAACTTTTAAGCCTTGGAGTAACTTTTTTGCTCGCGCTTTCACAACTCTTCGCTCAAAAACAGAGCGCTACATTAACGCTGAAATCAGGAGATTGGTTTGAAACAGGGATTCAAATTACTAGTGTAGCTCATACCTTCGACTATAACTTTAATGTTAGGTATGAGCTCTCCAATAAAATGCCAAATGGAAATTTGGTTTTTAAAGTATCTTTTGAACGAATGCAATTAAAATATGCTGATGCAAAAAATATTTGGTTTGGTTATGATTCATACTATCCTCCTTATCTAGAGAACCGTAAAAAAAAACTAACTAAACAGATTTATGAAATAACAGCGGACAGCCATGGGAAAATATCAAAACTGAAGTCATTGTCGACCGCTCAGAAAATTAACTTCTCATTAATAAGTGTTAAAACAAGATCTTCTGGTCCAAAAGCAGAATTCACACCTGATAGTCTTTTCCCAACTGCACATTTAAAGCAAATTTCTGAGACAATAATAAGTTCCCTGCTCGTTGGTAAGGATCTGGCTAAAACATTAGCCTTGTCGAACTCCACTGGTGGGGATAAAATTACTAGTGCAGTTTTAAAATTAGCCTCTTTCAAATTGCCAAAAAATGCATTGATCAAAGGAAATATTGCTAACCTACCTAAGATCGATAGTCTTTACGAGATTAATCATGAACTTTTTAGGTTTAACAAAGATGGTTCTTTTAGTGCTAATGTGTTAGTCGGTTTAAATTCAAGAAGTAGATGGATTTTTGGTCAATTTGATGAATACAAAACCTTCAGTATCCTTTTGGAACCCTTAGACACGCTTATCGTTAAAGCAGATGCGCTAAATTTTGACAACAGCCTTTCTTTTGCAGGAAATGCAGCAGCGAAAGCCTCACTAAGTAAAGATTTGGTATCTGTTTTTAACCACCAATGGGTTAATGAAAGTAATTACCGTTCTAAATCACTAAAAGAATTTTTGTCTTTTCAGAAACAGGGGCAAAATGAATTTGACGGTATCTTAAATAAGTATGCTGATCGGGTATCATCAGAGATTTTAAACTATTGCAGAACTGATTTTAAATATGTGCAGGCTGGAACGAAATTGATGTACCTTTCTCACTATCGTAATGATATAAAACCGAATACATCTTTTGATGAGTTCCCTAAAGGCTTCTTTCTAAGTATTGATACACTACCTGTTGCAATGAGTGGTCTGGAAGGTGGTCTTTATTATGGTGCTTACCTAAGGTGGTTACTTTCCTATAAGCAAACAAAATTAGGTATGATAAATGCCAACCAGTACGGCTTCTTTGCTGATTATGCAACCGCTATGGCATCTTTCGATGGATATCCCTTATATTTTTCCATTTATGAATCTTTAAGAAAAGAGCTCCATAAAAGCGAAGTGGAAAGTACAGAAAGGCTGAAGAATTATTATGAAGACTTCATCAATAATTGTGGCGATACTACATTTACAAATCGGGTAAAAGAGGAATGGACCCAAGCAAGGCTTTGGTTCCCCGGGAATCCAAGCCCGGTTAAGAAACTTTTGTTACAAGATGGAAGCACCCTTGATCTTGCCAAATTCAAAGGAAAGCCTTTGGTATTAATTGTGAATTATAATAATCCCGATGTTTTAAAAAGCTACATTGATCTTATAAAAAAGCAAAATCGTAGTCAGGCTCATTTTGTTATCGCACAGAGCCTGGCCTCAGCGGAGAAAAGTACCATTGATCAGCAACTGAGGGATCTGCCTAACGTCACCTACGTGGAGTTAGCTAAAGACTTAAGCAAACAAAATAACATTAATCTTTATTATCAGCAGACCAAGGTATTTACATTTACTCCAGATTTTAAAGTCATATCCAGTTACTTGATTGATGAATACCCCAATATAGAAAAGGTAATTAAGGAGCCGATTGTAGATCATCAGGCAATACAGGAGCTGATAAAAAATGCAATAGATTCGGGTGTGATGACCAAGGAGCAAAAGGCATCATTGCTGAAAACAATAGGGTGGAGCATTTGCTCCGCCCTGCTTACTGCAGTTGTCATATTTTCTGTGTATAGAGCAAGAATTGCCGGCTTAAAGAAGAAAACACTATTAAAGAACAAAATCAAGGATTTGGAGATCAAAGCTATACGTTCACAGATGAACCCGCATTTTATGTTCAATGCTTTGAATTCTATACAATCTCTGATCAATAATAATCAGTATAAAGAAGCAAATGTTTATCTGGAGAAGTTCTCATTGTTGATGCGAAGGGTTCTGAATAATTCGGAGAAAACCTTCGTGACACTTTCAGATGAGCTAGATGCCATCACACTCTATTGTGAGCTGGAGCAGCTGCGCTTTAACTTTAAATTTGAAATTGAAGTTTCTCCCCAAGTGAACACCCAATTGATGGAAATTCCAGGTATGATCATCCAGCCGCTTGTAGAAAATTCAATCCTACATGGTTTGGCTCAAAAGGGAGACACAGGACGGCTTGTTATACATATTAGTTGTGATCAGAGATACCTTAAGATTGTAATTAAAGACAATGGTACTGGCTTAAAAGAAAATATAGTTAACGGGAATAAGAGCTTTGGATTAAAGCTGGTAAGAGAACGACTAATCTTGCTAAATGCTGGTACAAGTGTGGGGGAATTACATTTAAGTAGTAATTTAGGCGAAAATGAAAACGGCGTTACTGCTGTATTAACTATACCAATAGATTAATGGGGGTCTTAAAAGCGATATTAATTGACGATGAATTGAAAAGCAGGAGTAATTTGCGTCAGTTGTTGTTGGAATATTGCCCAAATGTAGCAATCGTTGCCGAAGCAGGCTCTGCTCTTGAAGCACTTAAATTAATTAGGGAATTAAACCCCGATTTACTTTTTCTGGACATAGAAATGGGAGAAGTTTCGGGGTTCGACTTGTTAAAATTATTAACTGGTCAGCAGAATTTTGAAGTTATTTTTGTTACCGCTTTTGACAAATATGGGATACAGGCAGTTAAAGCATGTGCTATAGATTACCTGCTTAAGCCGATTAATATTTTGGAATTGAGCAATGCAGTCGAAAAAGCAACAATCCAAATTAATCCTAAAAAAGAAAATGAAAGGTTAAAGGAATTGGTTGCCAATATAGATAGAGGAGATGATGAGCAAAAGATCGCTATCCCTTTATCGGATAAAATAGAGTTCTTGGCGATCAACAAAATCATAAGGTTCGAGGCTGAGGGTAATTACACGCATATTTATTTAGATAATAAGAAACAATTTCTGGTCTGTAAAACATTAAAGGAATATCAGGAATTGCTCGAAAATCATAATTTCATTAGGACACACCAGTCTCATCTGATTAACTTCCGAAAAATCTCTGCTTATGTAAAAACCGATGGAGGATACATTGCCATGGAAGATGGCAGTCAGGTTCCCATCTCAAGACAAAAAAGAGATGAAGTTTTATTCAGAATCATGAGAGGAAAATTTTAAACTTAATCCAACGAATAGGGAAGATAGATTTACTTTACAATTATTGGGATAGATACAATTATTTCAGTGCCTTCGGCGTTTGAATTTATTTTAATGTCACCATTTAGATATTGAACACGGCGGCGAATGGACTGCAAGCCTATTGTTGACCTTCCAATTTCAGCTTTCTTTTCATCTAAGCCTATTCCATCATCATTGATGGTTAATAATAAGTTATCATCCTCTTCATAAATCAAAATACCTACATTTTTAGCTCTGGCATGTTTGATAATATTGGTGATGGCCTCTTGAATTATGCGGAGTAATGCTATTCGTGTGTCCATATCAATACCCGATAATGCGCTATTGTCTATGTGAATATTCTTGTTGTATCTGCTATTAGGCAGAGAATTATCTGTCAGTAATATAATTTGCTTTTCAAAAGACTGTTCTTGTTGTTCATCAGCGGCACTGAACCATTCATGACTTTTGTTTCGAGCTACTTTATAAGCCTTTTCCGTTTCCTTTTGGAGCATATCCAATTTTCTTTTCAGGTCAATATCACTGGTATCCATCTTTAGTGTTTCTAATTGATATCTGATAGCGGCAATGGACGATGAAAGGCCGTCATGAAGGTCTTGTCCAAGCCGTTGTTGCTCCTCCTTTACCGCCTGGTGTTTAGCCTCTTCCATAGTCATGATTTGCATATTTGCCATATCATTGAGGGCTTCTATCCGTGCTTTCGCTTTTCGGTCCCGACGGAGCATCATTAGATAGATGCCCAGTACAATCATAACTGAGGAAAATGAAATGACCAGCAACCATATGGTTCGTTGCGCATTTTTTTCGCTTAGTAACTTATTGTAGTCCTGCACAGCATTATAGGCAACATAATCATTGATAAATTTTTTTGATTTTTCCCATTCCGCTGTGATCGACTTGTCGAGCTCGAAATAAACTTTGATGATTTCATCTTTATCCCCGAGTTGTCTTGCCGTTTCTAATGCATTGTGTAAAATGTAAATTTCTATGGAGCTGTCTCCATTTTTTTGTGCCACCTCATAAGCCTGGTAATAATATTCAAGCTGTTTTTTAGGATTTTTATCATGAAATTCTGTCATTAAGAAGAGTGCGTTGATCACTAGGTCTATGTTGCCAATACGCCTTGCATCAAGTAACGACTGTTTTGCAAGTGTTAAAGCTTCTTGTAACTGGCCTTTTGAAACCAACAAACGTGCCTGCCATAATCGATTGTAAATCAGTATATTTTCATCTTTATAGCGGCTTGCAATTTCTTCGGATTTGCTCAGGTAGTAATGAACACTATCCTGCGGAAGATTCGAATTTCGGAGACCATAGTTTGCATATACCCTGGACATAATACTATCTTTTTTCAACTTTTTCCCGATTTCGAAAGTCTTTTGCAAAATTGAAATAATCTTTGCCCTATCGGACACACCCTTGTTCATAACACTGGTCATATCCAGGTATACCGTAATGATTTTTTCGGTATCGTTAAGTTGCTGATACTGGGATAATATCTTTCCAAGCAGTTCCAATGATTCCGCATATAACCCTCTTTTATAAAAAGCGAAGGCAATTGAATGGCTTGCCTCTATTTGCCCCCTCTGGTAACGTATATTGGCAGCCATACCTTTGGCCTTAACCCCATAATAAAAACAGCTGTCTGCATTTCTGGTTCGGTAAAGTGTCCCGAGTCTGTTTAAGCTGTTGATCAGGGCAACACTGTCTTTGATTAAAGATAATCCTTGTAATTCCTGCTCGATTTGCTGGATTTGGCCTTGGGCGGAGTTGCTACAAACATAAATAAATAAAATCAGGAGCAAAGATCGTTTCATAAGTTTTGTCTAATGTAGCAAAAGTATAGACTTAGAATCATCATTATGGCATTTTAGACAAGTGTTATGCTATCAGCGTTACTTTTAAGCAAAAGAATAGCTAAATATTTTTAGATGCGCCTGACTATAAAAATATTGGATGAGCTGTTAATACATCTAGATATGGTGAATAGTTAGGGAAATATGCAGTTAAAATAAATTTCTTCTACTACTTTTGGGGCAGTTAATAAACCTATGCGTATGATGCCGTACAAAAAGTTTCAGGAAATACAATTCAGACTGTTAAAGGTAAAAGTATCTGGCCAATTTCTTACAAGGTAGTAGATATCAATCCTGGTTTGAAAACCGCAGAACGGGTTACCCGGTATTTATCTTAAATACTTCAACAAACCTGAATTCCTCATCCTCCAATTTTCCTTTGCGCTGGCTTTATCCATCAAATGAACTGGACTATAACGCTGAAAATGTGACAAAAGCTATTAAAAGCCAATATGGGGGGAGTGACGATACCAATCAAGTTATGTGGATTTTAAAAAATTAAGACTCAGTTGAGGCAATAGATTTTGAGCGGATAGGAGGTGCTAAAATTGGAAAATTTGTAATTAACCATAGTTTGCCAGGCCTGTTTGTTGTTGTAACGATTAAAGTGATTGTCTTTTGATAACTTTTGTAGGATTCCTCGTAATCACGATTTTTTCATCCAGAATGGCCTCTGCCACTGTTTTTCCCATTGCCTCAAAATCAGTTGAAATGACGGTAATTCCGTTTTCAAGGACTTCTTTCACAAGTGTATCATTATAAGAGATTAGGCCTATGTCCTTACCTAATTTAAGTTTCTTTTTACGCGCAAGCTTAATTAGCATCACATCATCAGTATCATATCTGCTAAAGGTTACGTACGCATTACCTTTTTGGAAAGTCTTTTCATCAATGTCAGATTGGATCAGGTAGGGGTACTCAACTTCAGTACAATAATGTAAGAAACCTTCAATTACAAGCTTGGCATGTATAGCTTCGGGATGAGCCACCAGTATCAGGCGATCGTATTTTTTCAATTCATCCTTTAGCTGATGAAGGCTATTATAGATGTCATAACCATAATCCTGGTATATACAGCTGTAGTTGCCTGATAGGCCCTGCTCGTTTAAATCGATGATTATTCGTTTTTTATCCGGAATTAAGTCCAGGATTGGAACAACATCTTCTTTTAAAAAAGTGGCAATAACATAATGTGTATATGCCCCAAGGTTTTCTTTGATCAATTTTTCGAATACCTGATAATTGTGATGGTGAAAATAAATGTCTATATCCGCTCGATTTGCCAGTTGATTAAAAAGGGTTCTGTAAAACTGTTCACGCAGAATATTCATTTTATCGAGGAGCAAAAAAACACGGGAGGAGCGATCAAGAGTAGTTCTGCGTACATAATACCCTTTTCTATATACGGATTCTACAATGCCTTTTTCAACAAGTTCATTCAGGCCTTTGAGTAGAGTTTCTTTACTCATTTTTAATTGTAGTTGGAGTTGCTTGAGAGAGGGCAGTTGATCTCCAATGTGAAGCTGATCTATTTCTATCAATGACATAATGTGATCGGCAAGTTGCTTGTATTTCATTTTGCCTTGAATGCCATTCTGTGGGGTATTTTCTGATGTCATAGATATTTGGTTTAAACAAATGTAATTAATAGACCATACAAACCAAACCAGTCTATCTAACAATTTATTCAATAACCACCCCCATTCCGTATCAGATGTTTTTTGTTTTTTTATTTGTTTAATCGAAATAAATTATATTATATTTGTTTAGTAAACCAGTCCAGACCAGACTAACTATATTACACATGTAAGGATGCTATTTGCTTTAATTGCTGTTGATGAGAGGTGCGTAATCCGGATGGGCTTTAAAATGCTTTAACGAGTCATTTAAAAATGTATGACAGATATGTAGATGTCTGTCGTAACAATACAACCAAATATAAATAATGAATATGAAACCAAACTTACTCTTAACGATGTTATTGGTCCTGGGTATTCAGCTGGCTGGGCTGGCCCAGGCGGTAAAAACCATTACCGGAACAGTAATAGATGAAAACGGAGCACCTCTACCTGGCGTAGTAGTGACCATCCGGGGGAAAACAGCTTCCGGTGTAACGAATGGCCAGGGCCACTTTAGCCTTTCCAATGCAAAAGAAAGCGACATCCTTGTACTCTCGATGGTTGGCTATACAAGCAAAACAATTGTTGTAACCAGCTTGAACCAGTACAAAGTGCAGCTGGAGCCTAGCAACACGGCCTTAGATGACGTAGTAGTTGTTGGTTATGGTCAGGTAAAACGAAAGGATCTTACGGGGTCGGTCGGTTCTGTAGTCATGAAAGATATGGAAAAGGCACCGGTGGTTTCCTTTGAAGATGCTTTGGCGGGAAGGGTTGCAGGTGTGCAGGTTGGTTCTAGTGATGGACAGCCAGGTAGTGTTAGTAACATCACCATTCGAGGAGGGAATTCCATTACCCAATCAAATTCACCACTTTATGTGATTGATGGCTTTCCTTTGGAAAGTCCAGATAACAATACCATTAATCCAGATGATATCGAATCAATAGATATATTGAAAGACGCATCTTCTACAGCGATTTATGGCGCTAGAGGTGCCAATGGGGTGATCATGATCAAAACGAAGGAGGGTAAGGTAGGCGCGCCGGTGGTTACCTATAACAATTGGTTGGGCTATCAGTATCCGGCAAAGCAGATAGAGGTGATGAGCCCTTATGAGTTTGTGAAATACCAGCTGGAGTTGAATAAGACTTCCGCTAACGCCTTGTATCTTAACGGCAGAACTTTGGATTCGTATCGGGATGTGCAGGGGATAAACTGGCAGGACCATGTATTGCAGAATGCATTTATGCAAAACCATAGCTTCTCGATGAGGGGCGGGACTGCAGCTACAAAGTATTCGGTAAGCAGCTCCTATTTAAATCAGGATGGAATTGTTATTAATGGTGGATACAAAAGATATCAGGGACGGTTTCAGATAGATCAGCGTGTAGGACAAAATATAAGAATTGGTATTAATACCAATTATACATATGGAATCAAAAAAGGTCAGATTGCCAATTTAACCAGTGATAACCTAAACAGCAGTTCGGCTGGAAATGCCAGCTCATATTTGATGTACAGCACCTGGGGATATAGGCCTATTACAGGCAAAGGAGATGATGAAAATTTCTTTGATCAGCCTTTTGATGACGATGTGGCAGGGAATACAGATTTAAGGATAAATCCTGTGGTAAACTCCAACAACTTGTATCAGTATGCTTTTAACAAATCGCTTAGTACCAATGCTTTTGTAGAGTATTCTTTCCTGAAGTATTTTAAGTTCAAGCTGAGTGGCGGGATGACGGATACCCGTCTGACTTTTGAGCGCTTTAACAACTCTAATACGGCAGCTGGAAATCCGCGGACCGTTTATGGGCAAAACTACGGCATTAATGGTTACCTCGAAAATCAAAATATCCGCAGTTTGTTGAACGAGAACGTGCTCACATTTAACAGAACATTTAACAAGAAGCACCGTTTAGATGCAGTGGCGGGTTTTACCATGCAGAGAAATAGCAATGAGGGGGATGGATTTGTGTCTATTTTATTGCCAAATGAGGGATTGGGCATCAGGGGACTTGACCAGGGGACTGTCCTGGCAAAAACAACCTCAGGTAGTTACTCAACGATTGTATCCTTACTGGGACGTGTTAACTATACTTTTAACTCTCGATATATGTTCACCGCTTCTTTCCGCAGTGATGGATCTTCAAAGTTTGCGCTGGATAACAGAATTGGTTATTTCCCTTCCGGTGCTTTTGCCTGGAATATTGGGGAAGAAAAATTCCTGAAATCTGTTAAAGCTATTTCATCCGCAAAACTAAGGGCCTCTTATGGAATTACAGGAAATAATCGGGTATCAGATTTTGCTTACCTGCCAGTGTTAGACCTGGAAGTTGGGGCCAATACTGGCAATACTAAGAGTGGTTATTATTTTAACGGACAATACATTAAAGGGACAGTTCCTGTTGGGCTGGGAAATGAGAAACTCCAATGGGAGCCAACCGGAAACCTTGATCTTGGACTAGACTTAGGTTTCTTTAATCAACGCATCAGTTTAACTACCGACTATTATTATAAAAGAACCTCAGACTTATTGCTGAATGCTTCATTGCCCACTTCAACTGGGTACCTTACCGCATTTAAAAATATAGGTGTTGTAGTAAATAGGGGCTTGGAGTTTACTTTGAATACCATAAACGTGAGTACAAAGAAGTTTAACTGGACATCCAATTTCAACATCGCCTTTAACAATAACAAGATCGAAGAGTTGAATGGTGATCAGCCTAGCTTGATTACACGTGTTTCGAACTGGAATGCCAATTTTAATAACTCGTTACCTTATATTGCCTTACCAGGACGCCCTGTGGCCTTGTTCTACGGCTATGTTTTCGACGGAGTGTATCCTTTAAGCGATTTCAATATACTGTCTAACGGCAGCTATGAGCTGAAATCTGATGTACCCAACAATGGAGGCGCTCGCTCGCTCATCAAGCCGGGCTTCATCAAATACAAAGACATTAACGGAGATGGGGTAGTAGATGCAAATGACCAGACGATTGTTGGTAATCCTAATCCCAAACACATTGGGGGCTTTTCCAATAATTTCCGGTATGGACAGTTCGACCTCAATGTTTTCTTACAATGGTCTTACGGAAATGACATTTTAAATGCAAACCGGATCGTATTTGAAGGTGCGGAAGCCAGACAAAGTTTAAACATGTTTAAAACCTATGAGAACAGGTGGTCTATGGAAAATCAGAATAGCGATTTGCCTGTCGCCGGTGGTTATGGTCCTAATGTATTCTCTGACAGGAATATTGAAGATGGTTCCTTCCTTCGCTTAAAGACAGTCTCATTGGGCTATAATCTTTCTTCTGCAGTAACGAAAAAGCTGAAAATACAATCAGCCCGATTTAATGTTTCGGCACAAAATCTGGTAACCTGGACCAACTATTCTGGTCTGGACCCTGAAGTTTCGGTGCGAAATTCTGCACTTACACCGGGTTTCGACTGGAGCCCTTATCCAAGGGCGCGCGTCATCACCTTTGGTATGAACCTAACTTTTTAACGATAAATGTTTTTTAAAATGAAAACAACTTTATTATATATCGCGATGATGCTGGCACTGGTTGTTAGCTCATGTTCAAAGATCCTGGATACAACTCCACAGGATTTTGTATCGCCAGTAAATTATTACAATACAGAAAGTGAACTGCAATCTGCATTGGCCGGAGTATACGACCGTTTGGGTGATAACAGGGTTTATTCACAAGGGATGTCTTGCTATATGGTTTTTAGTGACGAGTTTTTCATGAAAAACCAAACGGCAGGAATCAATGCCAATATTGTAGATGCATCGACCCTGGAAGTAAACAGGCACTGGGAATCACTTTACACGGGCATTGAGCGAGCGAACATGTTGCTCGAAAATATAGATAAGGCTGCCGCTAAGGTGTCTGTGGAAAAACGCAACGAAATAAGAGGGCAGGCGCTATTTTTAAGAGCTTACTATTACTTTCTGCTAACAGATGAGTTTGGAGGGGTCCCCTTAAAGCTCCAATCTAGCAAATCGCCCGAAGAAGCGCCTCTCCCTGGTACTCCGATAAAAGACATTTACGAGTATATTGTGACTGATATGAAAAAGGCAGAAGATATGGTGAGGCCCGTTTCTGATTATGGCTATAATACACGTATTACAAAAACTACAGTACAAGGTATACTGGCGAGGGTTTATCTGACCATGGCAGGCGCTCCACTAAAGGATGTCGCAAAATATGCTGATGCCAGAATTTACGCAGAAAAAGTAATGAAGTCAGAACTGCACAGCCTGAATCCCGACTTCAAACAGATCTATATCAATCATGTTCAGGAGATCTTCGAGACAAGGGAAAGCATGTGGGAAGTAGAATTTAAAGGAACAAACCAGGGCGAAATACAGGAGGGGGGCATGATTGGCAGTTATAATGGCATTACCTCTGGAAATATTGAAATGGGATATGGTTATGATTACGTTCATGCTACTGCGAAGCTTTACAATGCTTATGCTACTGGCGACCTGAGAAAGGACTGGACAGTTGCTCCTTACCGATATGTGACAAGCGGACAAACGGCTATAAAGACCAATTGGGCCGCAGATCAGATATACGACCGCAGCAACGGGAAATGGAGACGCGAGTATGAACTTCTTTTACCAAGAAATCAAAACTATACCGGTACAAACTGGCCGCTGTTAAGATATGCCGATGTATTGCTGATGTTTGCAGAAGCTGATAATTATACCAATAATGGCCCCTCTGCAGATGCCTATAAAGCAATTAATATGGTGAGGCGTAGAGGCTATGGAAAAGATGTGCTTGTACCTGATGTACAGGCAGACGCCGCTGCTAATTTGTCGCAGCAGGACTTCCTGGACCTGATCAGGAATGAACGGTTACGTGAGCTTGCTTTCGAGGGCCTTCGGAAACACGATCTTGTACGATGGGATATTTATCCATCCGTTATGCAGGCACAGGCAAGGGAATACCAAGCCAACATGCCGACCGCTTTAAAAGATGCGGCTATTGCACAGGCACAACGGGTAACTGATCGTGCTGTTTTATTCCCAATCCCTAACAGTGAACTGGCCGTTAACCCTAATATCAAACAAAATACAGGATGGTAACTACAAAATTGTATAAGATGAAAAAGCTATTAATTGCATCTGTTGTATTATTTTCCCTGGCTTCCTGCCAGAAGACCTACGAGCTGGCTACCCCGGATGATTTTTCTGTTGAATTAGAAAAAAGCAGTTATAAAGTTGGAGAGCCTGTTAGGTTTATTATTAATGGTAAGCCCGAGAATATTGTATTCTGGTCGGGGGAAGCTGGACGCAAATATGAGTTCAGAAAAAGAACGGTTGTGGAAGGAAATGCTATTTCCCTCAATTTTAAAACTTTTGCCCAGTTCTTAATGCCTGTTGATCAATCGGTGATCAAACTGTATGTATCCACCAATTTCAGCGGAATATATGATGCTACAAATGTAAGGGCTGCTACCTGGGAAGATATTACAGATAAAGCTGTTTTATCTTCTGGTGTGGATCAGACACCCTCAGGAAATATCAGCCTGAATACTTTTGCAGAGCGTAATAAAAACATGGCCCTGGCTTTGGTCTATAAGACCACTGTGATAAAGCCGGAAACACAGCAAAACCGTTGGGTAGTCCGTTCTTTCGATCTTAAGAGCACCAATCAGCAGGGAGAAGAAACGGTACTGGCCACTATGGCCACTGCGGGCTGGACTGCTTTTAATTTTAGTGGTCCTGCAACCAATTGGAGCATTACCTCAGCACAGTTGCTTACGGTAAGGAACAGTACTGATCTGGATGATGACTGGGTAATAACCAAACAATTTAATCCTAATAGTATTTTACCTGATCTAGGGGAACCCATCAAGAATATTTCCCAGAATCTAAAAGATTATACCAGGGTTTATACCAAAGCAGGTGTATATAAAGTTTCATTTGTAGCAACCAATGCCAATTTAGAACAATCAATTACTGTTGTAAAAGAAATAGAATTAACCATTACCCAATGAGATTTAACCGTGTAATCCTATTGCTGCTTGCTTTTGCAAGTAGCAGTTATGCCCAGCTAGCTCCCAAAGCCCGATTGACAAATGATGTGCTTCGCCTGAATTGGGAAGATACCGGTAAGGGATATAAAATAAAACAGCTGTTGGTAAAAGGACAAAACGGATGGCATTCCCTGTCTGCCACATTGGGGCAATATACCCTGCTTTACAGTGCGGATCAACCTAAGATGGATTCGGAAGTTAAGGACAAAAATGGGAAAGAAATCCAGTTTCCTGAGCCAGAATACCGCTATATCATCCCTACCTGGAAGGCGAATACTTCTGCGGTTTCGTTAAATAAGGAAGGGCGTGCCATTTCATTTTATCCGCAGCAGTATAAACAGGTTGGCAATACACTCGTTTTTAAGCAAAAAACAGATGTCTCTACTGTAGAAGCCATCTGGAAATTAGATCCTGTTTATAAAAATGATCTACAGGTTTCCATCCGCTTAACAGCAGATAAGGATGGATATTATTCCATAGCAAGTCCGGCATTAAACGCAAACGACAAAAAAAGCTTTGAATGGGGCTGCATTCCTGGAGTGTTTCAGGGCAGTACCATCAACAGTGATTTTATAGATGCCTATGCATATGGGCACGGAATTCCGGATAGACCGGTTGTGGTGAGAGAAAGAACAGCGGCTGCATTGACTGCCATGCTGACAAATAAAGATGGAATTACACTCGCAGTTACGGCTGAGCCGGGAACAGCCAGAGACCCATGGGAATCTGATAAATCTACCCAGTCGAACTGGCTGTTGGGCTTGTCATTAATCAACAGGCAGGAGCAATTGAGCCCGACCTTATATCACCCGGTACTGGGACAGGACAAGTCATATTTAAAAAAGGGAGAAAGCATCTCCTTTGATTTCAGGTACAGCATTAATACTTCTAACTGGTATCAGACCTATCAGCATGTCGTGAATGATGTTTACCGCTTTGATGAGCTGTTGCATCTAAAGCAGACCAAGCTTTCCTTATCTGATCGCATGGAACAGCTTTTAGACTATGTGAAAAAGGACAGTACTTCCCGTTGGCGGACTTTCGATTATAAAGGTCGAACCATTGGCGCCCAGGAATATTTGGGTGGGGTGCATGGCTCGGAAAAAGATGCCGTAAAAAATGCCGATTACGGGGCCATGTGGATGTTGGCGAATATAACGCAGGACCCGATCCTTGTTCAGAAACGTCTTAAAGATGCATTGAACTTTAAATTGGCGCAGCAAAATACGGATGGTGGGTTCTTTCATGGAGCAGCAGCAGGTCAATATTACCTCTACAAATCAAAACGGTTTACTGAAGAGTGGGGGCCTTATACGGAGCCGATCGCAACCACTTATTATATTTTGCTGGATATGGGGAATGTGGCTTTGTTTGAGCCAGATAATCAGCAGCTTAAATCGGGTATACGTATGGCGGCCGACTGGCTTTTGACCAAAATGAAACCAGAAGGTTATTGGGAAGTAGCTTATCATAACGATACGCAAAAGCCGATGTTTGAAGACCTGAAAGATTACAGGCCTACTTTTTACGGACTGTTGGTTGCATACCAGACGCTTCGGGATCAAAAATATCTGGATGCGGCTATAAAGGCTGCCGACTGGTACATTAAAAATGCTGTAGATAAAGGATATTTTTTAGGTGTTTGTGGAGATGCCAGGTTTGCACCTGATTTTGCAACGGGACAAAGTGCCCAGGCTTTGCTCGATCTATATGAAATTACAAAGGATGTAAGATTTAAACAGGCTGCTATTAAAACTGCACAATTCTATACAACCTCCATTTATTCTCACCCGATTCCGACTAAAGAAAGCAAAAAAGTAGGGGATAGACAATTGGAAGATTGGCAAATAAGCCAGGTGGGGCTAAGTTTTGAACATGGAGGCATTTTAGGTTCCGCAAACAACAGCGGTCCCATTATGCTCGCGAGCCATGCTGGTATGTTTGTAAGGTTATTTCAACTGACCAAAGATTCTCTATACCTCAAAATGGCAAGAACTGCAGCTTTAAGTAAAGATGCTTTTGTAGACCCGGCCACGGGAGTAGCCTCCTATTATTGGAGTGCAATGAATAAGGGGGCGGGGCCTTTTCCGCACCACGCCTGGTGGCAGGTGGGTTGGATCACCGACTACCTGATGGCAGAGCTTTCCTTACGTTCGCAGGGCCGGATTGATTTTCCTTCAGGCTTTCTTACCCCTAAGGTTGGTCCGCACAAAACCTTTGGCTTCAGGCAGGGAAAAATATTTGATAAGCAGGGCGACCTGACATTGATGGAAAAATTGGTTTCATTGAACAATCCAAATATGGACTATGTATGCGCCCTCAATAAGCAGGAGAAAGTGTTTTACTTGTTTGTCTTGAACAACGATGACGAAATACAGGAAAGCAGCCTCAAGCTAGATATGTCCCATTTTATTCCAGGACAGAGTCTGGATATGAAAACTGTCCAATGCTTTTCTGCATCAGGTTCAAAGATTCCTTTTTCTGTGGGAGATCCTATAAAAATAGCACCTTATGGCCTCCAGGTTTATGCATTTACATACAAATAAATTAAAATATGTACCAGAAAACCAGCCTATGTTTATTGTTAACAGCATTCTTGTTTTTAACAACGGGAAGGGCAATTGCCCAGCAAGAAAAAAGCCTACTGCTAGGAACTGATTTTCAGTTTAAAGGCAAATGGTTTAATGAAGTAAATAAAGACGGGATCAGTGGTAACATTTTAAGGTTTTTAGAAGGAGAACAGGACAGTACATCTGATGCATTAACCGTGATGAATATCGGAAAAGCAGGTCGCTATGCCATCTGGATAAGGACCCCCGATTTTGATACACGCCCCCGTACGCGCTTGTTCCAGCTTTCGGTTGGAAATGCCAGGTTAAAAAAAGCAGGTGGACATGGAAAACCAGGTTATGCCTGGGAGCGTCTCGGAAGTGCTGACCTGAAGGGGACTGATGTGCTGTTGCGCCTCCATAATTTTAATTTTGGCCGTTGCGATGCTATTCTTTTTGTGCAGGACAGCACCATCAATCCAAATGATATAGATAAGAAAACGCTTTTATCCTGGAAAAAGCTTCCTGTTATGCAGGAAGCGCTTACGGAGGAAAAAAAGAACACAAGTCCCTCACTTCAACTGAGCAAGACCGATAAGGTCATTGCAGGAATTGAAAACGAGGCTGTACGTGTGCAGTTTGTAAGAACGGGAGCTGACCATAAGGCTATCGCTTGTAAAACAGAAATAAAAAAAGATGGGGCCTGGCAACAGGTCAGTACTGCAAACCTGGAAGACCATAGGATTTTCTTAATCAGTACTGATGCTACCGCCATCCAGTTTAATAAGTATTATCCGGGCTGGGAAAACCAAAAACCAACAGCATATTTTGTTTTTAATGGTCATAAATATGCAGTTCACAAGCCGGGAGCTGATCTCAATCCTTTTGAGGCCGGTAACCTCAGTGAAGCCATTCCTATTGCTGCAGAAGCTGTAGATAAGCAAACCATAAAAGTTCAATATGTGACCAGGAATGGTTCGACCATAACTGGTTTGTGGACCTTACATCCAGGGCAGCAACATATCGATTTGCGGTTAATCTGCAAAACTGCCCAGCCGGGGTATTACAGTATGGGGATCGAAGCCTTTCAGCCTGTTTCTGATCAGGACCTGGAAAGCGTGATGATGGCACCCATGTTTCAGTATAAGCGGCTTTCGGATGGCCCGCAAATGATGATTACTTCTATGATGCAGCAACCCTTGGCTATTGTTTCTTCGAAAACAGGGCAAGGTATTGTTTCAAGTTATGTAGCAACAAGCCCTGAATTGTTTAAAAAGGACTGGGGTTCGGTAGACTATGCGCCTGCGGGTTTTACATTGAAGAACCACAATAACCAGATACAGCCGGTTATGTTTTCTCCTGTTCTGGGAATGAATGATTCTAAATACCGCGCAGGGGAGTTGATTGACAGGCGATTTATTATTGGTGTAAAGTCGGGCAATTGGGATTCGGCCATGGATTATGTATCGAATGAAGTGTTTGAGGTAAAAGATTACCGGAAACAAGAAAAAGCTTCGCTTACCGATGCGGTCTTCAACATGATTGAGCTGCTGAAAAACGACAATGCTGGGGGATGGTCGCCCGAGCTAAAAGGGTTTTATGATATTGAAGGCGACCCTAAAACAGCACCTACAGTTGTAAATGCCACACCATTGGCCAACATCGCGCTCTCTGTACTGCAGAATGATGAAGAGTTTTACATCAGCCGATCGCTGCCAACCATAGAGTTTACGCTTTCCAGAAGCGGGTACCGATGGGCAACCGACATTGTTCCGACAGCGTATAATGCTACACGAAAAACACTGGAATTTAACCCGCTTACCTCCCAGTTCACCACATCTTATTATGTAGGATTGGATCGCTTATTGGGTGGATTGAATCCCTGGCTGAAAAATATAGCACTACCGGGAGATAGCCTGAGGGTAGCAAAAGGCTACTCAACAGATTTCCATTCATGGAACCAGGCGCTTTGGGCATACCAACTAACCGGGCAGGCAAAATGGCTGCAACAGGCAAAAAAAGATGCCGATCTTTTTATTCAGCAAAAAATATATAACAATACCAGTAAAGTACTGAGTCATGTACCTTTTTACAATGCCAGTTTTTATGCCCCCTGGTGGGACCTGCTGGATCTCTATGAAACGACAAAAGATAAAAAATACCTGAAAGCCGCGGAATACGGTGCGCATTTCACCATTGCGGGAATACGTAGCTATCCGAAAGTGGGAGATAGCCTGCAAACGATTCATAAGAATAATCGCTATGATGGCGTTACACATATCTGGTGGAAAGGCAACCAGCCTTATCGTTTAGGCTTTCCCCGGAAAAATGGTGATGTACAGGAAAAGAAAGTGCCCGAATGGCTGGTGTCTCCAGTAGGCCTGGGCCTGGAGCAGCCGAGTACCTATTTTACCCGGGTAAAAGATCTGACAGTCCGTCCGGTATTTATGAGCAGTTGGGCGCCCCATTTGTTGCGTTTGTTCCAATACGAGAACAAACCTATTTACGAAACCTATGCCCGCAATGCAGTAATCGGTCGTTATACAAACTATCCAGGGTATTACGGTACGGGGTTTACGGATATCCCCATGTCGGTTGATTTCCCTTATAAAGGACCAGATGTGAGTTCCATTTATTATCATCATATCCCACCACATATCGCTTTTAGCCTCGATTACCTGATCTCAGAAAGCATACAGCGCTCGAATGGAAATGTAGTGTTTCCTTATAGCAAGCAGGAAGGATTTGTCTGGTTTAACAATCGGGTATATGGAGGCGGAAAAGGAAAGATATTTGGAGATCAGGAAGCAACACTGTGGATGCATAAAGGCTTAGTAAATATTCAGAATCCAGGAATCAATTATGTTACCGCAGTTTCGGATAAGAACTTCTGGATCCTGCTTTCCTCGGAAGCGGAGTCAGCGCAAAAAGTATCTGTACAATGGTCTGATGCTACAGCTGCGCTAAAGGATGGGAAAGCCCTGGTTTATGCGCAAACCGATCAGTCAGTTTCTCAGGATTTTAAAGCGGCTAAGCTTGATGTTGTTGTCCCTGCAAAAGGATTTAAGGCAATTTCTATTCCCTTAAAGGCGAACCGGGTAGCAAAGAAATATCAGCCGATAAAAGATGGAATGAAGGTGATTGACCTGGGCGCTCCCTGGGGACGTGTATTTTTGTTCCGTATTCGTTCTCCTTTTGGTTGGGATACCTGCTATGGATTTGCAGAAACGGCTCCTTTAAATGGATATTCTGTAACCGTTAATTGCAACAATCAGCAGCAGGAAATAAAGCAGTACCCTTACGAATGGAGCTTTAATAAACTGGCGATGGGCGAAAGCGCAAAACTGGAACTCATTTTTAAGAGTAATGATGGGAAAACAAAGTCGAAAAAAATTGTACTCAATGGTAATGAATAAAAAAGGTATAAAAACTGCATTGTTTGCTTGTTTATTGATGTCTGCTACTGCATTTTCTCAAAACAGGACTGATAGTGATAAGATTGCGGCCTCCCAGGCAGGGGCTTCAGCCCTTTATTTTGATGTTTCCGCAGCTAATATCCCCGTAATTGAAGTCGGTAATTTCAATAATGAGCAGGAATGCAATGTCAGGGGAGGCCTCCCGGCTTTCTTTGAAAAAGTAAAAGCGGGTAAAAAGGTGGTGGTCGCCTTTATCGGAGGGAGCATCACCCAGGCGAATTTTGGTTATCGCCTTCAAACGGCTCGGTATCTGGAGCAGACTTATCCTCAGGTTAGCTTTCAATGGATCAATGCAGGTGTATCTGGCACGGGAACAGAGCTGGGTGCATTCAGGATCAATGAACAGGTACTCAACCATCAACCGGATCTTATTTTTATAGAATTCGCCGTTAACGGCGCTTATGCCGCCGGGATGGAAGGAATGATCCGTCAAACGATCAAGAAGAACCCCAATACAGCTATTTGTTTGCTGTATACGATTTTAACTGGACAAACTACCTTTTATCAAAAAAATGACTTGCCCCCAAATATCAAAGGGTTGGAGCAGATTGCAGCATACTACGACCTGCCTTCTGTGAATTTAGGCATGGAGCCATCAAGCCTGGAAGCAGAAGGAAAGTTGATCTGGAAGGGAAACCCGGCTGATCAACAGAAGATTTTGTTTTCTGAGGATGGAATCCATCCGACTACAGCAGGAGGAAATCTCTACGCAGCAGCCATTGCTCGTGCCTTCAAAAAAATTGACGCAGCAAAGCCTTTAAAAAAGAAGGAGCTGCCAAAGCCATTAATTACTGCTGCATGGGATGAGGCAACGATGATAGATCCATCAACTTTGCCGGTTCCTGATAAGGGCTGGCAGGTGATAGCAACAGATACCGACCCAAACCTTAAAAAATTTAGTCCCTGGTTTTCTAATGTACTTTCTGCAAATAAGCCCGGGGCCACATTTAGTTTCCGTTTTAAGGGAGATATGATGGGCGTATTTGATATTGGTGGACCAGAGGTTGGACAACTGGAGTGGATTGTAGATGGAAAACTGATAAAACTTAGCAGAGAAAAGGAGGGGAATTTTATTTATTACCAGGCGAAAGATACAACTGCTGCTGATGTATTGAATAGATTCAACAACTATTGCTATAACCGTTACCGTGGACAGTTTGATGTAATTAAAGTGCCTTATGGGGAGCATTTGGTAAAGGTAACCTTGTCTGGACAGAAGGCTGATAAACTCATGATACTGCCAGAAGACAAGCGAGCGGATATAGTTCAACATCCTGAAAAATATGATCAGACAGTTATTTACTTAGGTCGGATTTTATTAAGAGGAACATTATTGAAATGAAACAGGTACTTAAGAAAATAAGTGGGTGCTTTTTAACGACGTTTAGTCTTGTGTTGGGGCTAACGGCTTGTTTTATAAATGCTGGCCAATGCGCTGAAAAGCCCTTGGTGCTTAAAAGCCCCTCTTCTTCTTTAACCGTACGTATTTTTAGGGAGGGGGATAAGGGGTTTTATTATACCCTTTCTTTGAACAACCGGATCTTAATACAGCCTTCCAATATAGGTTTAAGCATTGCTGGAAAACCCTTGTTAGATCCTGCAGCTAAATTAAAACTGATCAGCAGCAATAACGTAACGGAATCCTTTTCTTTGCTCCGTCACAACTTTCAGGTCAGGAATGCTTCCTACAAAAAATACCAGATTGGTATTGGCAAAAGCCTGATCGAGTTTGCTGTATTTGATGATGGTTGTGCCATCCGTTATCAGTTGCCTCCTAAGCAGGCATACATTACCGCAGAGCAAACTAGTTTTGTTTTAGATGGAAATGCGCGTGCATGGTTCTTTGAACGTACGAATAACTGGAAGCTTAAGTCTTACGCTGGCTTGTGGACTGAAACCCGGGTTGACAGTCTTGATCAGATCAGCCCAACTGGCCCCGTACAGGGAAAGCCGATTGTGGCCCAATTGGCAGATAAAAGCTACCTGTTTATTACCGAAGCCGCATTACAGGGTTACAGCGGCATGCGGTTGAAGGCAAATAAAAATAGCCTAAATGTAGATTTTACCGAGGGTGAAAAAGGTTTTGATGTACAGTTTGACCAGCTCTCTTATACACCCTGGCGCGTTATTGGCTTGGCGAAGAACCTCAATGAGCTCGTTAACCAGTCTATCGTTGAAGCACTAAATGCGGCGCCTGATCGTGCTTTATTTAAGAATACAGATTACATAAAGCCTGGGAAAAGTGCCTGGAGCTGGATCACAAGGGATGAGAATTACCTGGACCCAGTTGCAGAAAAAAAGATCATCGATGCCGCCGCCCAGCTAAATTACACTTATACCTTAATTGATGATGGCTGGGAGGAGAAATGGAAACAAAAATGGGAGGTACTGAAAGATCTGGTGGCGTATGGACAGAAAAAAAAGATCGGGGTCTGGGTATGGAAGGATTCTAAATTTTTGAGGGATGCAGCTTATCGGGACGCTTTTCTGGATACATTGAGCCGTTTTGGGGTTGCAGGAATTAAAATAGACTTCATGAACAGTGAAGCAAAGGACCTGATAGATTTTGAGCTCGACTTTTTAAAAGCTGCGGCAAAAAAAAGACTGATGGTTAACTTTCATGGCTGCCAGACCTCTACCGGGGAATACCGTACCTATCCAAATGAAATGACCAGGGAAGGTGTGCGGGGAATGGAACTGAATATCATGAATGAGCCGATTCCTGCATGGCACAATGCGGCATTGCCCTTTACAAGGTTTATGATGGGACCCGCAGATTATACGCCAGGGCTTTTTTCCAAACGGGCATCGACAACCCTTACTCATCAACTGGCCTTGCTTTATTTATTTGATTCAGCTTTTCAATGCATTGCCGAAAATCCTTTGACGCTTTTAAATGATACGTTGTATCGCCCTATACTTCCACTGATAAAGGATTTACCAACAACCTGGGACAACACACTGGTCCTGAATGGAAGCGAAATAGGCCGTTGTGCTATTTTAGCCAAAAGGAAAGGGAATGACTGGTATCTGGCGGCAATTAACGGACTTGCTTCAGAAAATATCATCATGCTGGACTTGTCCTTTATTAAAGATCTTTCAGCTTATAGCGCAACTGTGATATGTGATGCTAAGGGGGCATTTTCCGCCTCGGCAGCAGTCCCTGAACAGTTAAATAAAAAGAAAATATCCATTCCTCCTATGGGAGGTTTTGTAGTCCATTTGAAACCGAGAGCTAAATAGTATTTTATGAAAATAGTACAGCGTAAGATAAAAGAGTATATTCAATTCATTTGCTTTTTTGTTGCCTTTGGTTTGTGTATGAAATCGAATGCGCAAATTGTAACAGATAGTAAGGGCGTTAAAATTATCTCCAAGGACAAAACTTATCTGTTTAAGCCAGATTTTGTGGTGATCTGTAACGAAAAGGATCCTGAACTTGCGTTGAAACCTTCAGGATTAAAAAAAGTATCTTACAATATTCCCACCTGGAAAACTGATGACAGTAGTCTGGCTGATTATCATCAGCAAATTGTTAACGCCAGTGTTGCCGGAGATGGATTTGATGACAAGATATTAAGAAGTGCGAAACAAGATAGAACAGCCAATATCTATCACGCAGGAGTAAGCTATTTTCTTAGCGCCACCAAAACAGTTAGTGCTGGAGATTCCATTTACTTTATCTTTCCGGAGCAAGCTTTGTTTACGCTAAAAGCCTGGCTGGTTAAAAGCAGTTTGCCTTATCCCAAAATAGAGTTTCTGTTTACACCGAAAAAAAATGGCTTTTATAGTGTGGGCTATATCGGGGCACCTTCTTTTAAAAGCGATCATGTTGATGAAGTATGGCAACCGCTGATCTGGACGGAAAAACGGGTTCCTTTGCAGCCTTACCTTACGCCATCGTTTATGGCGACAATACCCACTACCTTGGTGAATGATGGATATAATTCAATAGGCGTATTGGCTGATTCCAGGTATTTGCCTTTTCAACCTTTGCCACTATTAACCAACAGTCAGTTCGGGATCGCGCTTTTAAATAACAAATCAGCATTGCAACCCCAGATTTTCGCCCCTATGCCGGGTGGCTTCAATTCCCAGATGAAGGCAGGACATTCTTTTGAGTTCTCGATGAACCTTATTGTTGAACCCTTGAGCATTACTAAAACATATGAACAAATAGCGACAACTGTATTTGGATTTAAGGATTATCGCAGCAACGCTACCGTTTCTATGAATACAACTCTGGATAACCTGATTGATTATTCCAAGACCCGTTATGCCTGGTTTATTGATAGCTTAAAAGGCTTTGCTTATGCTACGGATGTGCCTGGTGCAGTAAAAAATGTTTCGAGTCTGAACCCACTTGAATTGGCTATTGTTAGGGATGATAAAGAAATGTTTGATAAAAGGGCCTACCCTTTAATGGAATTTATGTTATCGCGCGAAAAGTTCCTTTTTGCGATTGACAGTAATCAGAAAATTCAATCCCCTTCCAGGAAATTGAGAGGCCCCATTGCTCCATTATCAGAATTACAGGTATTGTCGGATGTTTTTGGCAAGAATAACTCCTTTTATGCCACGATGGCAAAAAAGGAGTTTGGAACCGCGCGTGTCAGAAATCTTGATGAAGAGCAGAAAGGCCGCAACTGGGTCAACGCCATGTTTATGTTTAAGCTGACATCCGATTCCGCTTATTTACGTTTAAGCAAGACCCTGGCAGATAAATATTTGAAAGAAAGAGTAGATACACGCTTAAAGCAGTTTGGTGATCCCTTGTTTAGTTCCAACTTCTTCTGGCCAACCTTTACCAATAACTGGTCCGCTCTTTTAGAGTTATATGAACTTACTGCTGATCGTCGGTATCTGGAAGCAGCACAGGATGGAGCCAGACATTATACTTTGTTTACCTGGATGGCGCCAGCTATACCAAATGATCTGGTTACTGTAAATAAAGGTGGAAAAGCGCCTATGTATTGGTACCTCAAATCAAAAGGACATCATCAAATGTATTATCCCGAAGAAAAAGTTCCTGCATGGAGACTTTCTGAAATGGGACTTACACCTGAATCATCAGGAACTTCGACCGGACACCGGGCTATTTTTATGTCTACCTATGCACCCTGGTTGTTAAGGATAGGCTATCAAACAAAGGACCCATTTTTAATGAAAGTTGCTAAAGCTTCGATTGTTGGCCGTTCTGAAAGTTTTCCGGGATATCATATCAATACGGAAAGAACTACAGCCTATGAAAAGGCCGATTTTCCGCTCCATGAGCATAAGGATCAGAGCGTAAACTCCTTTCATTACAACCATATCCTGCCAATGGCTTCTATGTTTGTTGATTATCTGGTTTCAGATGCTTATGTAAAAAGTGGGGGCAAGATTGACTTTCCAAGTGATTATATCGAAGGATATGCCTATTTGCAGAATAAGTTCTACGGGGCTAAGAAAGGTCGGTTCTTTCAGTTCAATAATGTGCAACTCTGGATGCCTTCCCGCTTGCTGAACACAGCTAATGTTGCTTTAAACTATGTCAGTGCAAAAAAAGGAGATACACTTTTACTTGCCTTTATGAACCAATCCGGAGCGGATATCAGCACTCGTGTTTCTGTCGATGCTTCCCGGGTAGATTTTTCAGGTAGTACGGGAGTTCAGACTTTATATCCATCAGCGAAAGTTTTGAATTTAAAAGACGGTACTTTTCAGATCAGTGTTCCAGCTGGTGGCATTACTGCCCTGGCTGTCCCGGGCGTAAAAATCAGTAGTGGTTTTCAGGATCAGATCCTGAATGTGAAAAAAGATCAAAGAAGTGATTATATCAGTATCCCGGAAGGAGATACAAAGGCATTATTGTTTAAGCTTGGTGCTTATGCGCAAAAGCTTTATGTATTTCTTCAGGAAGATGATACAAAATGGAAGAAGGCCAGGTTGGTCTACAAGATCAAGGGAAACAAGGAAAAGACTATTGATAAAAATGAATATCCATTTGAATTTACAGTGCCGGTTGATCTAGATAAAGCAGTTCGTTTTCACCTGGAATTAACGGATAAGAATGGGAAATTGACCAGATCTAAAGAAACGGAATTGGGCAAATAATAATATATTTCGGATATTACGATTGTAAACTCCTAAATATCAAATATCATGTATGGCATAGAGAACATTTCTGCCTTTATTTTTGCAGCTACTATTGTTGTAATCAGTCCTGGTGTTGACACCATCATGGTGCTAACAAGAAGTATTTCCAATGGAAAAATCGCTGGATTTTATTCTGTAATTGGTGTATGCATGGGCTTGATGGTTCATACCTGTGCAGCTACTTTTGGTTTATCAATTATCCTGGCAAAGTCGGCGTTTATCTATAGCCTGGTCAAGTATATTGGTGCTGCTTATCTCATTTATCTAGGCTATAAATCCTTCACTGCTAAAACCTCGCAAGACGACTTGCCGTTTTCTGCAAAGCCTATAGGAAACCGCATGATGTTTTATACTGCATTTATTAGCGACGTGCTAAACCCTAAAATTGCCATTTTCTTTTTAGCATTTTTACCCCAATTCATAAACGTAGCTGCTGTAAATAGTCCAATGCCATATTTTTTATTAGGCACAATAATTTTATCCATCACCTTTATATGGTGTTCTTTACTCGTTATATTGGGAAGCAAGGCGACTAGCTTTTTTAACAGAAGTAAGAAGGCCGAAAGCCTTATGAATAAACTATCAGGGATCGTCTTTATATTACTGGGATTAAAAGTCGCACTAACGAAAAGATAATGTACAAAATGGGCACAATCAAAATCGTGCCCATTTATATTTACATAATCTTTTAGGTCAATTTAGGAAAATGGTCTGAAAACAAAACAATTTTTGAAACAGAAAGGTATTGAATACAGATCAGGGATAAAATTGATAATCTTAAATAAAAAGAAATGGAATACAGACAATTAGGCGCATCTGGATTACAGGTGCCAGTGCTTAGTTTTGGGACTGCTACTTTTGGTGGTGGTAATGAGTTTTTCAAAGCATGGGGGAGCACACAGACTGAAGAAGCCAAAAGGCTTATTGATATTTGCCTTGATGCTGGTGTAAACCTTTTTGATACTGCAGATATTTATTCGGATGGTATGGCTGAAGAAGTATTGGGTAGGGCAATCGCCGGTAAACAAAGAGATAAACTCTTGCTTTCCACAAAAGCAACTTTCACCTTTGGGGACGGTCCTAACAACCAGGGCTCATCCCGTTTTCATATTTTAAAACAGATAGAAGGTAGCCTCAAACGTCTCGGAACGGACTATATAGATATTTATCATATGCACGGCTTTGATGGCAATACGCCAGTCGAAGAAACCCTGCGCAGCCTTGATGACCTGATACAAAGTGGGAAAGTACGCTATATTGCCGCATCTAATTTTTCTGGATGGCATTTGATGAAATCACTAGGGGTGTCAGAAAAATATGGATGGAACCGTTACATTGCACATCAGGTGTATTATTCCCTGGCTAACAGGGAGTATGAATGGGAACTTATGCCATTAGGACTCGATCAGAAAGTAGGTGCGATTATCTGGTCGCCACTTTCCGCTGGAAGACTGGGTGGAAAATACGGCCGAGATAAACCCGTTCCAGCAGAAAGTCGTGTAGCTCAAGGCGGTAGTCCGGTACCAGAAATGGTGGTAAAAGAGGACGTATTTTACAATACAATAGATGCTCTGGGCGAAGTGGCGGAAGAAACCGGCAAAAGTATGGCGCAAGTGGCCCTGAACTGGTTACTTCAAAGGCCGACGGTTTCAAGTATCATTATCGGAGCCAGAAACGAAGAACAACTGAAGCAAAACCTAGGCGCAGTGGGTTGGAATCTTAGCACAGAGCAGGTCAAAAGATTAGACGAAGCAAGTACTGTTCCACCAATTTATCCTTATTGGCACCAGTGGCAAAACAAAACCCTGAATCCAACCCCAGACTTTTATAGAGAAAGATGATGAGTAGTTAAACTACTCATACATATACTCCGTAAGCGTTTTTCGGATTTGTGGAATGGATATCTATAATTATTTGATGATTTTTATTTGTTCCTCCAAACATTTTTTCATCTTTGAATATTCTTCCTTAAATCTTTTGTAAATAGCAAATTATAATATGACCAGTGAACAAAAGGCCTGGGATGAGTTTAGGTATGGGGATGAGGATGCGTTAAAGGTCATATTCAATGCCTATTATAATCTTCTCTTTAACTACGGACATAAGTTTACACCGGATGACCACATTATAGAAGATGTGATTCAGGATCTGTTTGTCAAACTTTGGGTAGATAGGGAAAATATCAATCCGACAAATTCTGTAAAGAACTATATCTACAAAGCTTTTAGACGGCGTTTAATTAGAAAATTGGATTATTCGCCAAGGATTATGGCTTTTCCTGCTACGGAAGAACGAATCGGATTTAACATTGAGCTTGGTCATGATCACCGTATGATCAGTGCAGAACGAACAAAAAAGATCCAGCACAATCTCGCTATCGCACTTGATAAAATGACTCCCCGCCAGCGGGAGGTTATTCACTTGCGCTATTTTGAAGAAATGGACTTCAACGAAATTGCCGATGTGATGCAACTTTCGACAAAAGCCACTTATAAACTGCTCTACAGAGCAATCGATGCCCTAAAGCAACATCTTCCAAGGTTTGATTACCTGGTGATACTTTATCTGCTGGATCTCTCCAGGAAGTAACCCGTTTACGATCATAATTTACCGCCCTCAAAAAAAATAAAATTGATTGGGGTAAAATGTGAATCTCGTGTGTATATAACATTAACAAATCATGAACAACTTGAAAGCAACTGATTACAGCAGCTATGGTACGCTGGATTTTTTTGACGATGAAAACTTTATCCGTTACGTTTTGCATCCCGAAGAAGCCAGTAAAACGCATTGGCAGAACGTATTGTCGGAGTATCCGGATAAGGCCCAGGCGATGGAAGAAGCGGAAGGGTGGATACTGATGCTGCGTGCTCAGAAAGTGTATACGCCTAAAAATAGTGCCGAACCCACTTGGGAGCAGATTAGTAAACGGATTGCAAGACATGAACATATCGCACATACCTATAAACTTCCGCTTAAACGTGTCGGTAGATGGGCTTCTGCAATAGCTGCGATGATGGTAATTTACTTTACTGTTGGAGAACTGATGCAACAAGGCAAGCAGGTTATCCAATCCGGTTATGGGCAATTGCGCAGTATCACACTTCCCGATGCGTCAGTTGCAACACTGAACGGCAACAGTCGGATTCATTATATCCGTGACTGGCGTTCTGATAGACCACGGGAGATATGGCTGGAGGGCGAGGCTTCATTTGCAGTAAAACATGTAGCCCTTAAAAACAGATTTCAGGAAGCAGATTCATTTAAGGTACATGTTAATGGCATTGAGTTGACTGTACTTGGTACGAAGTTTAACATTAAAGACAGGCGCGGGCAGACGGAAATTGCATTGCTGGAAGGAAGCCTGAGAATTGAGAAAAAAGGTTTGTCTCCTTTTTCCAGGATCATGAAGCCGGGAGATGTTTTTGTCTACGATGGCACACAGATCCAAAAGGAAGCGCAGAAAATTGCGGCTGCAAGCCAGTCATGGACAAAGAAAGAACTCAATGTGGAGGGATATACATTAAAAGATATTGCTGAGATACTGGAGGATACTTACGGTTACAAGGTAACACTCCATGTGGATGATCTGACTGGAAAGCGACTTTCCGGTACCGTGCCTTCTGGAAGTGCAGAAGATATTCTGTTTGTCGTAGAAAAAGTATTCAACGTAAAAATTATAAAAGATAAGAACCAATTGCTGATTACCCATTGATATAGATGACCTAACGCTCAGTAATTTTTTTAACAACCAACAAAACCCAAACTAAATGAAAAGAAAACTACTAATGATTCTGGGACTGTTCCTCACAGTAACCTTTGCGCAGCCTGCATGGGCACAGGAGCAGATCACACTGCAAAAGGCGCTGGCTGAAATCCAGAAAACTTACGGCACCAAATTTTCTTACCAGGCAGGTCTGGTCAATAACGTAAAGGTAGGGCTCAACCTGCCCCTCACCAAGTCTGAACCCGTAGAGAATGTATTGAAAAAGATATTGTATCCCAATAAAATGCTTTTCCTGTATGTGCAGGAAAACTATTACACCATCATTAGGGATACGCGCGAAGACGAAAAGCAGCTTGAAGCAGCCCGGCAAAATACACCCGAGCCCAATTACAGAACCGTTACAGGGAAAGTCACTGACGAAAAAGGCAATCCACTGGTTGGTGTTACCGTATTTCCGGAGGGAACGAATGTGAGGCAAGGTGTAATTAGTAGCAGTGATGGCAGTTATACCCTGCGTTTGCTGGGGACTGCAGATGCCATTGTATTTACTTACGTAGGTATGCAACCAAAAAAGTTAGCCTTGGGTAAAAGCAATGTAGTAAATGCTACGCTTTATAATGAGCAGAATGTGCTGAATGAAGTTCAGGTGGTCTCTACCGGATATGCCAAAATATCGAAAGAGCGTGCAACGGGCTCTTTTGACTTGATTACAAAAGAAGACATTAAGGAAGTACCTTCAGTAAATCTATTGGAAAAGCTGGAAGGGGAAACTCCCGGTTTGCAGGTGAATCTTCGAAACAATACCATTTCCATCCGTGGAAGAAATAGCTTCGGTAGTGGATATAATCCAAGTCCCCTTATTGTGATCGACGGATTTCCGGTAATGGATAACGAAGATGGACGCGCTGTTTTATCTAAGACCGCTTCTGGTAACGGTACCAGCGGGAGTGCCATTTTAAGCAGGTTTAATCCTGATGATATTGAAAGCATAACCGTGCTAAAAGATGCTGCCGCCGCTTCTATATGGGGTGCGCAAGCTGCGAACGGGGTTATTGTAATTGAAACAAAGAAAGGAAGAAACACACCTCCAATGATCAATTTCGGTACCAACCTGAGCATTTCTGCACCCTCAGATCTAAACAACATTAAGACAATGAACAGCGCACAGTACATTGACCTGGAGCGTGAACTCAAGGATCTGGGCTTCATCACCGATCCGGCCGTAAAACCGAGTTGGGCAGCTTTCAACACTAACCGCCCTCAGAGTGAGGCCTTGGAATGGATGTTTAAAGTGGATCGTGGTACAGCTACAATAGCAGAACGCGACGCTGCACTGGCAGCCTTGGGTCAGATTGATAACAGAAGCCAGATCAAGGACCTTCTTTTGCAGAATGCCGTTTCACAACAGTATAACCTATCTTTATCCGGAGGTGCAAATAAAAGTACTTATTATCTGTCTACCAACTATACCAAAGATATTCCCGTGTTTCGTGGTAACAAGGCGGAGAGTTTCTTTGTCAATTCTAATCTGAATAGTAAATTGTTCAATGACCGGGTAAACCTGAGTTTTGGCCTGAATTATAACTATTCGAACAGCGTTAACAACCCTGCGGCACTGGATGCCATGGGCACAGGACAAAGGGGCTTGCGGCCCTATGAGCTGTTGCAGGATGCCAATGGAAACAACATTTCCAGGGCTATCCGTTACAGAGAAGAGGTAGTACAGGATTTCATGAACAAAGGCTACCTATCATGGCGCTATTCACCGCTTGATGAACTGGACCAAACAGACTACAATACACAGTCTAACCGTCTGCGCTTCAACATGGGGGTAGATACTAAAATTATCGAGGGCGTTAATTTCGTAGTTTCCGGAATGTTGCAGCGTAATATTGAAGAAACCAACAATGTGGATAGGGTAGGCAGCTATAGTGTGAGGGATATGCTGAACTATGCCACAACGGTAAATACCGCCGGAAAATTGGTGACTGGTATACCTTATGGAGGTATCCTGGGACTTAGCAATTATAATGGATGGGAATACTCCCTGAGGTCTCAGGTAAACGTTGACCGCAATGTAGGCGGGCTGTTAAATATTGCATTCCTTGCTGGTGCGGAGATTCGCCAGAACAGGTACCAGTCTTCTACTCAGCAACGCTACGGTTTCAACGAAGATATTTATCAGGATAAAACTGTGAACCCTACAGTACCTTATAATAATGTTGATGGCTGGCAATCAACGATATCCTATAATAATACATTAAGGAAAAATATCAATCGCGCAATGTCTTATTATTCTAATATTGGCTTATCTTTTCTAAGTGGAAAATATGTAGCCTCCGGAAGTATACGTTTTGACGATTTCACTATAACAGGTGCTTCACGTAACCAGCGTGCCCAACCACTTTGGTCTGCAGGTTTAAAATGGAATGCTAAATTGGAACCACTGGTGAAAGACATCAACTGGCTGAACGCACTTAACTTCAGGCTTACCTATGGGGTAAGTGGAACGCTACCCACAGGATCGGGAAATGTGGTTACACTCAACACGAGTGTAGACAATCTGACAAACGAAACTACAGCGCAGATTGCAAGTCCTGCAAACAACCAGATCTCCTGGGAAAAAGTGAAATCATTCAACTTCGGAGTAGATTTTGCCATACTGAATAACCGTTTGGCATTTAATATAGATGCTTATGATAAAAGGACCGCTGATATTTTATACACATTTCCTTATAATTCAACCTATGGATGGAACAGTTTAATGTTCAACAGCGCGAGCATGAAAAGCCATGGTTTTGAGCTGGGAATGCGCGCAAATGTAATCAGGCATAAAGATTATTCATGGAGTTCGGTCTTTAATTTTTCTTACAATACAAACGAAGTTACAGACAGCAGGCTTAAGAAAAATACTACCAGCAATATCATCGGTTCATCATTGCCTACGGTAGGTCTGCCAGTAGATTATATATATGCATACAGATGGGCCGGACTGGATGATAAAGGCCAGTCGCAGGTATACAATAAAAACGGGGATATTCTCAATTCAAGCGTAGGTAACAATCAGCTGACTGCGGATGACCTGGTATACATGGGAAGAGCTACGGCACCTTACTTTGGTGGTTTTAATAATGATTTCAGGTACAAACAATTCACTATGGGAGTTAGAATTTCTTACTCCATGGGCAATGTGATCAGAAAACCGTCGGTAGAGAGCTATCCGGATTACTCTCCTTACCAGGGCGCCATCGGGATGCATTCTGACCTTGCCCAGCGTTGGAAGCAAGCTGGTGATGAGAATTTTACCAACGTACCCGGCCTGAAAAACATTACTTTTAATAGTTTAAACAGGTATAAAAATGCTGATATATTAATGATCAGTGGTAGTTATGTGCGCCTGCAGCAAATCTCACTGGGCTATATAGCAACCAATGAACTATTGAAACGCACGCCGTTTAAGTCGGCTTCCATTAACGCCAGCGTGAGAAACCTTGGACTGCTTTGGGTAAAAAATAAATACGGGATAGACCCTCAATATATGGCCAGCAGCAGTTACAATAACCTGGCTCCAGCTAAAACATTTTTTATCAGTATTAACACATCGTTCTAACCAGACGTATTTAAAGATATTTTAAAATGAAAAAATTAACCTATAAAATTTGCTTTGGCCTGTTCGTTCTGGCTTTCAGCTCTTCCTGCAGAAAATACGTAGAGGTAGATCAGTTTGGTACGCGTACTTTGAAATATACAGAAGACTTTCAGTACCTGGTTAATAACCGGTCGAACTTTGAAGGTACCTATATTCTTCCTTTGGTAACTAATGACGACATGGGCACTACAGATGTAAATCATCAGAATTCTATGGCGGCAGAAATAAAAGCTGCTTATGTATGGGGAGCAACCTTTTATGGTGATACACAGTCTGATATAGGGTGGAATAACCTTTACAAAAGCATTTACACCTGTAATGAGATCCTTTTTAGCGTAATGGAAAGCCAGAATGGTACCGATGCGCAGAAAAAAGAAATTTATGCAGAAGCGCTGGTGCAAAGAGCCTATGCTTACCTGATGCTGGCCAATCAATATGGCGAAATTTATGATCCGGGCAAAGCACAAAACCAGATCGGTATCCCATTACTAACTACTCCGGATTTGTATCAGAAACTGGACCGCAGTAATCTGAAGAAGGTTTATGATCAGGTGATTTCAGATTTGGAGCAAGCGATTCCTTTTTTACCAAATACTGGAACCAATAACGGGCATGCGGCCAAGGTTTCTGCTTATGCGTTGTTGTCCAGAACCTACCTGTATATGAGAAACTTTGCACTTGCGGGAGAATATGCGGATAAATCACTGGCGATAAACAGCGCATTAAAAACGTTGGAAACTTATATTGGTAAGACAGCAACTTTTCCGAGAAGACATGAGGATCCAGAGGTTCTTTTGTCAAGGCTTTCTGCTGGAAGGTTCATCTCACAGCTAAACCCTGAGTTGATCGACTTGTTTACTACCGGAGATGTACGGTTGGAACTGTTCACCGGTACGACTGCTGGAGTGCCCGGCAGGGCATACATCCGCCCGCAGTTTAACGAATTTGCCAGCCACACGGGACTGTCAGTGCCAGAAATGATATTGATCAGGGCAGAGGTACACGCACGTGCGGGAGAGGTGTCTAAAACATTGGAATTGCTGAATAAACTTAGAAAAACAAGAATCAAAGCAGCCAACTACCAGGATCTGGCCATTTCCAATCCTGCTGATCTGCTTCCTGCTGTCATCAATGAGCGAAGAAGGGAGTTTATGGGAACCGGTTTACGTTGGTTCGATCAACGCAGGTTGAACTTAGATCCTGAATTTGCAAAGCCTTATGTGCGGACGTTCCTCGGACAGCAATATACTTTAAGTCCAGGCAGTAACAGGTATATCTACCCTGTGGCACCTGCTGTACTAGACCTTAATCCAGAAATACAACAAAGCCCAAGATAAATGAGAAAAATATGCTTAATCATCTTTTTTGCCCTTCTGTCCATATTTACCTATGGACAGGATGGTAAAAAACGACTTAACCTCAACCCTGCATTGCCCATAGCTGGAAAGCAGATTTCCCTTCAATACAACGCTAAGGGAACTGACCTCGAATTTAGTGATGAAGTATCAGGAATGGCTACGCTTTTCCACAAGGCTGCTGCCGAATGGGAAGTGCAGCCAGTCAAACTGAAGAAAGTTAATGGAAACTGGACGGCTAACCTTACACCGCCGGCAGACGTATCCTTTATAGCTTTTAGGTTTTTTCAAGGAAGTGCTGAACGTCCTGAAGCAGCTGATAATAATGAAGGCAAAGGATTTTACAGCCAGGTATTGGGTGCTAAAAATAGACCTGTTCCAGGTAATTACCTGGGAGAAGCATTACTGTTTATCGGATCTCAGGAATTAAAACCATTCGCTACCGTTGAAAAAGATGGGGCAAGGGTGGCTGCATTGCTCAAAAAAGAAGCACAGATATCAGGTGCTGTCCTTAACGAAGACCAGTTGTCTGAAATTCAACGTTATTATCAGTTTACTATTAAAGATAGTCAGCAAGCTGAGGCTTTGAAATCAGAAATCCTTAACCGTTTCCCCAAAGGAAACACCGCCAGGTTCATCAGTTTTCAAAAGGCGCAGCAGGAAAAAGATCCGGCAAAATTTGCTTCTGCGATGGAGCAGTTTCTGGTTTCATTTCCAATAGCGGAATGGCGTAAAAATAAAGGTTCCCAGGCTTATATTTATTATACTGTTTATCGGGCACTGGGCACTGCTTATTTTGAGAGAAAGGCTTACGATAAGTTTTTGGCTTTGTTCAACGATTTTGATTTTAAAACGGCCAATGAAGTTTACCGATGGAACCTAACCAGGACCGAGATGATGGGGTCTGAAGAAGAAAAGAAGGCCCTTTTGCCTTTAAGCCGGAAGATCATGCCATATTTATTGAAATTGAAAAATGATGGTTCTTACAGAGAAGATTTTGGTGGTAATGATTCACTGGAAAATAACAATGTTGACCAGCAACTGAGCGACCGGATCTTTACCCACGTTTCTTTATGTAAAGCTGGTGGGGCTTACCAGGAGGCCGTAGATTATATACAGCAGTTATCTAAACAAAAGAAGTATGCGAATGCAGAACTGAATGAGTTGCATTTATATATGCTGCAGAAACTTGGAGCGGTTAAAGACATACAGCCATTACTGGAGGCAAGCGTTAAAAATAGTGCGGTAACGCCATTGATGTTCGATAAGATGAAGGAAATTTACCTTTCCGCACACAAGGGTGATTCAGCAGGTTACGAAAAATATTTGGCCTCATTGAAATCTTCGGATGCCTTAAGTGCCTTGCGCCACCATGTAATGGAAAATATGGTCAGACATCCGTTGATCCCTTTTTCTTTGGAAAATGCAGAGGGAAAAATGGTTAATTCTGCAGATTGGAAAGACAAGATTGTGGTGATTGACTTTTGGGCCACCTGGTGCAGACCCTGTATCATGGCTTTTCCGGGGATGCAACTATTGATAGACAAGTATGCGAATGATCCTTCGGTAGGAGTTTACATGATCGGTACAATGCAGTTTGGCGACTATAAGAAAAAATCAGTTGACTATGTAAAGAGCAAAGGTTTCCGTTTCAATTTGTTGCATGATGCCATTGGAGAAAAAGGTGAGCAGAATAAAGTGTTTAAAAGCCTGATTCCCTTGTTCCAGTCTTCGGGTATCCCTCGTAAGATTATTGTGAAAAATGGTGAGGTAAGGTATAGCTCTGAAGGGTATTCAGGTAGTCCAAGTCAGCTTATGGATGAGTTGTCGATGGCCATTGAGATCATAAGGTCAGAAAATTAAGCAGATGAAAAAGAGTTATAAATTGTTATTAGCCGCAATGTCGCCAATATGGATATTGTCGGCACAGGCGCAGATGAACCCAAAGGTGAAGCTGCAGGAAGCATTGAAATTGATCCAGGATAATTACGTGGACCCTGTGCAGGATGAGAAAATTGTGGATGTGGCCATCAAAGCAATGATCAGCGATCTGGATCCGCATTCCAGCTATGTGAGCAGGGAAGAGGCAGAAGCAATGAATAGCGCGATGCGCGGTAGTTTTGCAGGAATTGGGATCAGCTTTGCAATGATCAATGACAGTACTTTCGTGACTTCGGTAAATCCAGATGGGCCCGCTGTACGGGCAGGATTACGCCAAGGCGACCGTATCACGGGTATTGATGGTCAGTCTATAGTAGGAAAAGGCTTAAAGAATCAGGAAGTGATGAAGATGCTTCGTGGGGAGAAGGGTAAAGAAGTGAGCCTGCAGCTGATGCGTGGCGAAATGACCGAGCCCATTTTGCTCAAAGTAATGCGCGAGCAGATAGCAGATCTGTCCATCCGCGCTAGTTACATGGCCAGCAAAGAAATTGGCTACATCTCGCTGGGCATCTTCAGTGAATCCACACGTAGGGAAATCGATGCTGCTCTCAAAGCGTTAAAAGCGCAAGGCATGAAAAAACTGATCCTGGACCTACAGGGTAACGGTGGCGGATATGTACAGGCGGCTATAGGGGTAGCAGACGAGTTTTTACCTAAGGAAAGTACTGTGTTTTATTCGGTAGGACACGATGGAGGTAAGGATTATTATGGTACGGGTGGTTTTGGACAGTTCATGACAGGCGATTTGGTGGTGCTGATTGACGAATCTACAGCTTCATCGAGTGAGATTGTAACTGGCGCATTGCAGGACTGGGATCGCGCAGTTGTTATCGGCCGCCGCAGTTTTGGCAAAGGATTGATGCAAAAGCCGGTAACAATGACTGACGGCTCGGTATTACACTTGACAGGCGCAAGGTATTATACCCCTTCAGGAAGATCAATTCAGAAGCCCTATACAAAGGGGAAGGCTGATTATTTTGAGGACTTTAACCGTAGAATGGCTTCTGGTGAATTGAAAGAACCGGGACATTTTAACTTTCCGGATTCGCTGAAGTTTAGTACGCTGAACAATAAAAAAACGGTTTATGGTGGCGGTGGTATCATGCCAGACCGCTTTATTCCAATCGACACCAATTTATACAGTAATTGGATGGCCCGAATCATGAACAGTGGGCTGACTACTAAAGCGGGATTCGATTTTGTGCAGCAGCATAGAACTGCTTTGTTACAGAAATACCCAGATTTTCAGGCTTTTAATACGGATTTTAAAGTGGATGACTTGATGCTGGACAGGATCATGGAACAGGCCAATGCACGTTATAAGGGGATGCCGGAAAAATCTGATGTAGCAGCTCGGAATAGCCTGTCAGTAGAATTGAAGTCGGACATCGCTACCCTGCTGTATACAGGACGGGACTATCAGTTGCGTGTGCGTAACGAAGCCAACGAGAGTTTTCTGGCTGCCGTTGAAGTATTGAACGACCAGTCTTTATATAACCGCATGCTGAAGGGCAATGGCAAAGCCAAGAGCCTGAACAAAAAGAAATAACACAGTAAAATAAGAATGAAAAAAATGAGAAAGACAATTTTATGTTTATTGGCGGGAATGGCACCTTTGTGTCTTGCTGCACAGACCGGATATACCATTAAAGGACAGATAGGTAAGTTGAACAAGCCCGCAAAAGCTTTTTTATTGGTTAGATATACAGATCGGGTTGATCTTGATTCTACACAGATTGTAAACGGGAAATTTGAGTTTAAAGGGAAGATGGATTCGCCAATGGAGGCTCATTTACGTGTGAGACACGATGCTACACCGGATCATCCTTCAAAGATGTCGACTTATGATGTAAAACCTTTACTATTGTCCAATGAGGCAATTAGCGTTACAGCTAAAGATTCGATCTCAAAGGCGGTGATTACTGGTTCAGCTCTGAATGCTGAAAATGATAAGGTAACGGCATATCTTAAGCCTATCTATGGGAAATATGAAGCATTGAACAATGAGTATAGAGAACAGCCGGAAGCAAAAAAGCAGGATCAGGCCTATATTCAAAGCTTAGAGGTACGTGCAAAAGCGATTGAAAAGGAAATACTGGATGCTAAACTATCTTATATTGAGAAGAATCCGAATCAACATATGGCCTTGATGGCTTTTAGTTCTTTACTGGGCCCCGAGTTTGATGTATTGGCCATGGAAAAGATTTTTCTTAGCCTTAATGAGAATATAAGAACTTCTTACCTGGGAAAACAGGTAGGTGCCAAGATTGCTACTGCGAAAAAAACATTGGAAGGTGTAGAAGCTGCTGATTTTGCCCAGCCGGATGTGGATGGGAAAATGGTGAAACTATCAGATTACCGTGGTAAATATGTGTTGATTGATTTTTGGGCTTCCTGGTGCGCACCTTGCAGAAGGGAAAACCCTAACTTGGTGAAGGCATACGATCAATATAAATCAAAGGGTTTTGAGATCCTTGGGGTGTCGATGGACAAAGCAAGTGACAAAGCAAAATGGTTGAAGGCAATCGAAGATGATAAATTGACCTGGAAACAGGTGGCTGATCTGAAAGGATGGGACAATGAGGCCGGAATGCTGTATGAAGTAAAAGCAATACCAATGAATTTTCTGATTAATCCGGAAGGTAAGATCATTGCGAAATACCTTCGCGGAGAGGAACTTTCAAAGAAACTCGAAGAGATTTTTAAAGGGAAGCCTTAGTCTCAGATTTGCTGTTTTCTTCAAAACATAAATATTTTTTTATTTAGTTTGACGGGGAGCATACTACCGGAGTAAAATTTTCTAAAGATTTTTCTCCGGTTTTTTTATGCCTTAATCTCTTGTTAATGAGGTTAAAAAAACACTTTTCTGGATAGACCGGACTTACAATTTCCCTTAATATAAAGTTAATATATAACGGCTTGCTTAATTGCGGAATTTTTCTGCAACTTTATCTTTATAGTATTAAGCGAGATATAAGACCCATGGCTACCTACGGCAAATTTACTGAAGAGGAATTGACTGCCTTGCTTAAAGAGGGAGACCATGCTGCATTTACCGAGATTTATCATCGGTATTGGAAAAAACTGTTTTACATTGCCGGAAAAAAGCTGGGCAATCTGGAAGAAGCAGAGGAAGTGGTACAGAATATTTTTATGTCGCTCTGGAACAGAAGAGCGGTAATCATCATCACTACTACTTTGGGTGCCTATCTAACTACCTCTGTAAAATACTGGATCATTAAAATACTGGATAAGCAGTATCATCAACAGAAATATACGCAAAGTATTGCCAGTAATGTGTTGGACGATTCGACCCAGCAATGGCTGGAGTTCCTGGACCTGAAAGAAATTCTGGACAGGTACATCTCTGAACTGCCCGAAAAGTGCCAGCTCGTGTTTAGCATGAGCAGAAACCTAAACATGTCCCAGAAACAAATTGCCGAAGAACTCAATATTTCTGAAAAGACAGTTGAAGCGCATATGGGAAAGGCGATAAAAACTTTACGAACAAGGTTTAATCAGTTCTTTTTGACCTTATTATAATTTTTTTTTGAATGTAACTAAGGGATTTTCATTTTAGGATGGATACTATAAATACAGGCCCCTAAGAAATGGAACATTCGGAAGAACTACAAAGATATAGATACCTAGCCTCGAAATGGCTGGACCATACCATTACCGAAGACGAGCTCAAAGAGTTTAATAATTGGTATACTGCAAATCTTGATGCACCATTAAACATTCCGGGTTCTTTTGCCGCAACTGAATCGGTGCTGGAAGCAAGGATACTCAAAAAATTAAACGATAAATTTGGAGTAGTAGCGGAAAGCAATAGACACAAGTTACATGGCGGGGCAAAAATCAGCTGGCTAGTGCGTATTGCAGTAGCTGCTTCCATCCTGATTGCCATGGCTGCGGGATTATGGTTTTATCAGAATCGAACAATAGAGGCCCAGTTACAGATTGTAACCCAAACAGACATTCCTCCTGGTAAAAATACGGCTATGTTAACCTTCTCAAATGGAACAGTCGTACAACTCAGCGACGCCAGGAAAGCAGTCTTCATCAACCAGGAAAAATTAAAATACAATGATGGCACTGTAGTGGGGATGGGGACCGAAGCCAAGGGCATTGCAGCCAGTGAACTGATCACAGCAGCTACTCCAAAAGGGGGGACTTACCAGGTAATTTTATCTGACGGAACCCATGTCTGGTTAAATGCTGATAGCAAATTGTCATTCCCCTCACAGTTTACCGGAAATAGCCGCACAGTGACCCTCAGCGGAGAAGCGTATTTCGAAGTCGCTAAAAATAAGGCAAAGCCATTTGTTGTGAATTATGGTAAATCAGCGGTAGAGGTTTTGGGCACCCATTTCAACATTATGGCCTATAAAGACGAAGCAGCTAGTAAAGTTACTTTACTTGAAGGGGCGGTTAAAGTAAACAGTGGAGCAGAAAAAGTTGTGCTGAAGCCGGGGCAACAAGCCGAAATTTTGGAAGAGAAGGGGGCAGCAATTGCACTAAATAATGATATAGATACGGAGCAGGTCATAGCCTGGAAGAACGGATATTTTATGTTTGCCAATGAACCTGTTGAGAGCATCATGCGTAAAATATCCCGCTGGTACGATGTAACGGTTGTTTATGAGGATAACCAGCAGGATAAGGCCTTATGGGGTACCGTGTCACGTTTCAAAAATGTATCAGAGGTTTTAAGACGCCTGGAACTCACCGGAGTGGTACGCTTTAAAATGGAGAATCTGAATGGTAAAGGAAAAGAAAGGAGGATAATTGTTATGAAATAGCGATACACCATTTCAGCATAATTATCTAAAAAACCAGGAGCGATTGCAGCGCCCCCGGTTTACCCGCATAAATGCGGTTTAGGTGATCATTGCCTTTAGAGACATTATAATAAGATCGAACAAATTATTAAACCAACCTAATATTCAAAGATATGGAAATTTATCCTTATGAACTCTGTAATATAAAATGTTACAGGGGTTATAAACTAATCTTGATCATGAAACTAATAGTTTTTTTTCTCCTCACTAGTTTGCTGCAGGTAAGCGCCAGTGGCTTTGCCCAGCGGGTAACATTGTCAGAAAAAAATGCGAAGCTTGAGCAGGTTTTCAGTAAAATACGAAAGCAAACCGGTTTTGATTTTTTATGTGATGCAGATATTATCAAGCAAACCAAACGGATTACCTTAGATGTTAAAAACAGTCCACTGACAGCTGTGCTGGAGAAGTGCTTTGAAGGACAAAAGGTGTCTTTCAGTTTTATAGATAACATGATTGTAGTCAGGAAAATCACAGGCGCCCAACTCGCTGAATTAAAAATTGTGACTATAAAAGGGATCGTAACGGATACCAAAGGACAGCCATTGCCCGGGGTGTCGGTTAAGCTGAAAGGTGCTTCTTCCGGAGCTGCAAGCACGAACCGGGAAGGGCAGTATACCATAACTATACCGGAGTTATCCGGCACGCTAGTTTTTTCTTTTATGGGTTTTACCACAAGGGAGGTTCCAGTTGAAGGAAGGACCAATATAGATGTACAACTAACAGAGTCGAACACCGCATTGAACGAGGTGGTAGTAGTGGCTTATGGAACACAGACGGCCAGGAACCTGGTGGGATCTGTTGCAAGTCTGTCAGCCTCAGATATCAAAGACCAGCCAACCGGGACATTTGCCGAACGGCTCAGTGGAAAGCTGCCTGGCGCCCAGGTAGCACAAACAACGGGTCGCCCCGGGCAGGGTATGGACCTGCGTGTACGTGGCGCAGCGTCATTAGGTACCAATGTAAGGCCTTTAATTGTAGTAGATGGGCAGCCCATGCCGGCAAATCCCGATAACATCAATAACATCAACGCTGATGAGATAGAGTCGTTTACGATTCTGAAGGATGCCTCATCAACTGCTTTATATGGCTCAAGGGCGGCAAATGGTGTAATCATCATTACTACAAAAAGAGGAAAAGCTGGCGCTACGCAAATCAATTTTAATTCTTATTATGGGGTTGCTTCCCTCATGAAAGAACTCATCCCTCCTGTAATGAATGCGAACCAGCTGGCCACCTACATGAAGGGCTTTTATGAGGACAAGATCAAATATGAAGGTTTTACCGGTGCCGTACCTGCAGTATATCAAAACCCTGAACAATATGGCGTAGGCACAGACTGGTTTGATGTATTGACCAGGAATGCCCCGGTCCAAAACTATAGCCTTTCCATCAATACGGGTAATGAAAAATCGTCTTTTAGTTTGATAGGCGGCTATTTCAATCAGCAGGGCATACTTAAAAATACAGGTTACAAGCGGTTTTCTTTAAGGGCCAATGGAGATATCAATTTAAACAAAAGCATCAAAATCGGTTTTGGTGTAGCACCATCTATCCAGCTGGAACACAACATCAGGCAGGGAACCGGATTTAATGTTGACGGCCAGCGGAATATATTTGCGGCCGCTTCGATGATGCCTACTATGGGGTCGCCCTATAATCCAGATGGCTCACTGGCATTGGGTATCTCAGGTTTTACCAATCAGTTTGTTTGGGCAAATCCACTCCGGCAGTTGCTGGAAGTAAAGGATGATGCCAACAGGATCCGTGTACTGGCTAATGTATTTACAGAAATAAAACTTACTAATGATTTTACTTTTAGGGCATCAGGAAGCGCCGATATTGGAAATATGGCCCGCAACAGGTTTATCCCATCTACCTCTATAGGTGGTTTTAATGCTTTGCCTATTGAAAACCCTCCGCCAGGTAACAATACGGCACTGGGGGAGACATTGAGCAATAGCGACTATACCTGGCTTAATGAAAACACGCTTACTTATCAAAAGCGTTTTGGACAACATTCATTGCAATTACTGGGTGGTCTTAGTCTTCAACGCTCAACCGGTTTGGCAAGCGACATGGTAGGCCGTGACTTTCCGGACGATAAGATCCCCTACTTAAGTGCAGCCACACGTTTTACGACCAACACTTCAAGCTTTAACGCCTGGTCTCTGATGTCTGTATTGAGCCGGTTAAACTACAGTTATAAAGATCGTTATATCTTACAGGCCACCTTAAGAAGAGACGGGTCCTCCCGTTTCGGCGACAATTACAAATGGGGTACTTTTCCGTCGGTTGGTGCCGCCTGGATTGTGAGTGACGAAAATTTCCTGAAGAATGTACCAAAAATAAGTTTTCTGAAATTAAGGGCTAGTTATGGATTAACCGGAATGAATGAAATCGGTAATTATACTACTGCAGCCAGTATAGGTAACGCCAATTATGTTTTTTCAGGTGGCCTGGCCCCGGGAAAAGTACAAAACAGCCTG
This sequence comes from Pedobacter sp. ok626, assembly GCF_900100435.1. Taxonomy (GTDB): domain Bacteria; phylum Bacteroidota; class Bacteroidia; order Sphingobacteriales; family Sphingobacteriaceae; genus Pedobacter. The sequence continues at coordinate 199,057 of NZ_FNEX01000010.1, forward strand.
GGCAATCAGGATCTAGCCTGGGAACGTAATAAGCAGTTTGATGCAGGGCTTGACCTGGGACTGTTCGATGACCGCATCAGTTTCACTTACGACTACTACAATAAGCTGACATCGGGTTTATTGTTTTCTGTTCCTGTGCCACAATCTTCTGGTTTTGCCACAGTGCAGGATAATCTGGGCGATATTAGCCAGTGGGGGCATGAATTCGTGTTGAGCACTAAAAACATGACCGGTAGTTTTAAATGGAACACAAGTGTCAATATTTCCCTTAACAGGAACACGGTTAAACGGATTGGATTGAACAATATTTCGTTTGCAGATTCGCCTACAACTACGCTCAACGAATTTACGGATTATCGGACGCTGGTTGGTAAGCCTGTTGGTCAGTTCTATGGTTATATATTTGACGGGATCTTTAGGAACCAGGCCGAAGCTGATGCGGGCCCTAAATATTATGGTACGGGTACAACAACGCTTTCCCGCGCCGGAACAGTCAGATTTAAGGATTTAAACGGCGATGGAAAGATTACTTATCCGGAAGATCAGACAGTGATTGGTGATCCCAACCCGAAATTTATTTTTGGCTTGAGCAATAACTTTCAATACAGAAACTTTGATTTGAGCATAGCTATCTCGGGTACCTATGGAAACAAATTGAAAAACGGTATGCAGGAAAGTACTTACAACCTGGATGGGGTATTTAACGGGCCTCCGGAACTGCTCGACCGCTGGCGGTCGGAAGAAAATCCTGGAAATGGCAGGGTTGCACGAACTTTAGCGGGTACCACAGGAGCTTACCGTACAGACAATACCTTGTTTATTTACGATGCCTCGCACCTCACCATCAATAACGTTGCACTTGGTTATAGCTTTAAAAAGTGGAGGACACCATACATCAAAAACCTGAGGATATATACCTCTGTGCAGAATGCCTACATTTTTACCAGTTACCCTGGCAACCCGGAGGTAAGTGCCGGAGGTCTTGCATTTGTAACCCAGCAGGGGCAGGACCTGGGGGCCTATCCACTTCAACGGACCTTTACGTTTGGTTTAAACCTGGACCTTTAAAAACCGATTAAAATGAAAAAGATTACTTACTTCATCATAATAGTGTTGAGTTTTATGGAACTATCGTGTAAAAAGTTCCTTGACGAAACCAACCCCAACAACATCACATTGGGTAACTATTTTAAAAGCGAAAATGACTTTACTCTGGCTGTCAATGGCGCTTACAATCAACTGCGTGGGCTTTACAACAGCAAAAGTGCCTGGACTATGGGCGAAATGCGATCTGATAACACACATTACGATTATAAGTCATCAGATCAGGCCGTTGCTACCGTTAACCGTTGTGCTGTTGCTGATTTTCTGGACGATAAATTTAACAACCAGACCCCGCCCAAATGGAATGCAGGTTTCAATACGATTTCGGCAGCAAATGTAATTATAGACCATATTGATGACATTACTTTGCCCGAGGCCAGCCGCAATGCTATCCTTGGCCAGGCTAAATTTATCCGTGCCTTAGCCTATTTTGATCTGGTGCGATACTATGGCGCATTGCCTATTTACTCGCGTGCACCCCTTACACGAGCAGAAACCTATGTTCCCCGTTCCTCAGTTCAGGAAGTGTATAACCTGATTATTGCTGATGCCACCGATGCTGCGACGATGTTGGTAGGCCCGACTTTTCCTCAAACAGGTCGTGCAACAAAAGGTGCGGCTTTGACATTGCTTGGTGATGTTTACATCAACTTAAAAAAGTATGACCTGGCAGAGCTGGCCTTAAAACAGGTAACGACAATGGGTTATAGCCTGTTCTCGAATTATAGCGATGCCTTTCAGCTAGCCAATAAAAATGGAAAAGAATCTGTTTTTGAGATACAGTTCAATACAGCTCTGGCAGTGCCGCAGGCTAACGTAGATGCTTCCATTTATAATTTTTTACCGCGGATGGTTAACTCTACAGTGGTGACAGGGGTAAATTACAACAACGTCACTACGGTTGGAGGCTACAATACACCTACCCAGGATCTGATCAGTTCTTATGAGTCTGGCGACCTGCGGTTGGACGCCAGCATAGCTATTGCAGAGGGTACTTTCAATGCAACGGATGATTTTACGGCAACCGGGGTAAAATCAGTAGTGGGGTATACCGCACCGGTAGGCAGAGTGGGCCGTCCCTTTCCGAAGAAATTTCTGCATGCCCATACCATTGGCGGGCAAACGAATGACAACTGGCCCGTTTACCGTTACGCTGAAACTTTACTGTTGCTAGCCGAAAGCCTGATCGAGCAAAATAAAGGCGGCGAAGCCTTACCTTATCTGAATGCTGTAAGAAACCGGGCTTTCGGTAATGCTACGGCTAATATTACAAGCACAGACCAGACCGTATTGAGGGCAGTTATCCTGAAAGAAAGAAGGGTAGAGCTGGCCTTCGAAAATAAACGCTGGCTGGATTTGGTGCGAACAGGAAATGCCATTACAGTAATGAATGCTTTTGGTGTTAAGCAAAAGTTGCTATACAGTTACCTGCAGTCCGGAAGTTACAATGTCGTTCAAGAACGTCTGCTCTTTCCGATACCTAATGCAGAAATATTGCTAAATGATAAACTAACGCAAAATGAAGGATACGGACAATAACTATGTTAGTATGAAAAGAAACCTGATCTTATGTGCCATTTTTACCGCAGGACTAATCTGGTCCTGCGGTAAAAATAATACTACAGAACCACCAGTTGTTACGCCTCCTTTTGTGAGCAAGCCGCCTGAGGCTTTTGCAGGATTTCTGACGGTACTGACCAATGATGCCAGTAGAAAAATTGAGATCTATGACCCTACAGTGGAAAACTGGAATTCAGCCGAAGCAAAGAAATGGTCCTGGACCCCTACGGTTTCACTTGGTTTTGTGACTGCCGATGTCAATACTTTTGGCGGAGGTACGGATTTTAAACTCAGAAAAGTACCGGTATGGAACAATGCCGAATATGCAGCCATTACAGATAACAGTTTTGCCGCTATTGTTGAATACCCTTCCGGTCAGCGGAAATGGTCAAAGCGCCTTAGCGGGAACCTTCATTCGGCAGAATTGCTTCCAAATGGCAATATCGCCATTGCAGCATCCGATGGAGGCTGGGTAAGGCTTTATGCCTCCTCACAAGGTCCTGATCAGGAATATTATGCTGAGTATCCCTTGATTTCTGCACATGCGGTTTTGTGGGATCCCACTACGAATGTACTTTGGGTTACAGGTCAGCATGCCACAACCAAAGCACATATCCTCACTGCTCTTGCCATTAGCGGTACAGATGCCATGCCTGAACTTACGGAAATTGCTTCCTGGAGAACAACGATTCCATCATCCTGGGGGCACGAAATATCTCCATATTTTGGCGATAACAATCTGCTTTGGGTAACCAGCAATGGTGGAGAATATGTGTACAACAAAAGCACAAAGACCTTTTCGGTTGCACCAACAGCAGGCCTCACTTTTGTAAAAGGGATGGCTAACCAGCTTAGTGGACAAATTGTGTTGACCCGACCGGACTACAATAAAAATCCGCGACCCATTATGAATTGCGGTTTGAATGACTGGAGTACGAGTACGGTGGATTTTTATTCTTCCAAAGGGCAGTTAGATGGGACAAGGGTGGTAAATGGAGCCTGTTTTTATAAAGTTAAGCTGCTGAACAGCAATTATCAGTAACCGATCTTTATTAGGGGCTATCCATTCATAGTAAATTATTAATCTTTAAATTATATGAGATCAACTATAAAGAGGGTATGTATATCTATGTCCCTTCTGCTCGTATTTGCCCTTGCAAAAGCGCAGGATAGTGACATCAGAACCACTATTATCCCGGCACCGGCAAAGATTGAAAAACATGAGGGGCAATTTGTATTTAATGACCAGACGATCATCACAACAGATGATATGGTTGCACAACCCATTGTCCGGATTTTTAAAGCATATCTTTCTGCTCGGAGCAAATCTGGCAGGGTACAAAGTAAGCGGAACAGCATACGGTTTACCAGCAAAGGGGCTGATGATTTGCCTGATGAAGGCTACAAGCTAAACATTACATCGGAAGCTATAGTGATAACGGGAAAAAAGGCGGGACTGTTTTATGGGATGCAATCACTGATCCAGTTGCTTCCCATTGAAGCTGCCGAAATCCTAAGATTGCCCTGCATGAACATTACAGACTACCCAAGGTTTGCTTATCGAGGCTTGATGCTTGATGTATCGCGTCATTTTTTTTCCGTGGCTCAGATTAAAGAGCTGCTCGATATGATGTCGCAATATAAGTTAAATCGTTTTCATTGGCATTTAACCGACGACCAGGGCTGGAGAATAGAGATTAAAAGCCTTCCAAAGCTTACGCAGGTGGGGGCTTTTAGGGTGCCACGTAATGGCGACTTTGGTGCTATGGAGGCCCCCCGGCCAGGGGAAAAGGCAACCGATGGAGGTTTTTATACCCAGGATGAGGTACGGGAGATCATCAGGTATGCAGCAGAAAGAAACATCCAGGTGATGCCCGAAATAGACGTTCCGGGCCATTCTATGGCTGCAATTGCAGCCTATCCACATCTTTCCTGCACACAGGACACCAGCATCAAGGTAAGCCCGGGTAGCAGTTTTGCCAAATGGTTCCCTGATAAGAAATTTGAAATGTATATAGACAATACACTTAACCCCACAAGTGAAGAAACTTATGTGTTTTTGGATAAGGTTTTTACAGAAGTAGCAGCCCTGTTCCCTTATGAATACATACATATAGGCGGCGATGAGTGCTATAAGGGTTTTTGGGAGAGAGATGCAGGTGTACAGGCCTTCATGAAAAAAATGAATATCGGCAGTACCCATGAACTGCAGGACTATTTTACCAGCAGATTGAACAAGATCATCCGTTCAAAAAACAGAAAACTAATTGGCTGGGATGAGATCTTGGATGGAGGGCTGAATGACCAGGTTGCCATAATGAACCGTTTTGGAGAGAAAGGGGCAATAACCCAGTTAAAGAGAAAGCTGAACATTGTTCTGGCACCGGGAAATAATGGTTTGTATTTTGATTATGCGCAGAGTCGTTCGGATATGGAACCCATCAACCACGGCGGTTTTTCACCGGTTTGGAAAGCCTATGGCTACAATCCTGAATATGAAGGACTGAACGAAGAAGATAAAAAGCACATCATGGGCGTTTCCGGTTGTATATGGACTGAAAATATCCCTTCTATTTCCAAACTGCAATACATGATATTTCCAAGAATGTTTGCGCTGGCAGAGACCGCATGGAGCCAGGAATACAATAAAGATTATAAAGGTTTTGCTGAAGTTACCTTGCCGAAGCATCTTGAAAAACTGGATAAAGCGGGCTACAATTACCGGGTGCCCACACCTTTTGTCTATACCGACACTACCCTTACCGGAAAGCATTTTCACTTTGACTTGAAGGTGCCAATGGCCGGGGCGAAAATATATTACACCTTGAACAACCGCTTGCCCGGCGATGCAGATCATGAATATCAGGGACCAGTAACCTTTGATATTCCGGAGGGAAAGAAAAGGATATTGAAAATAATTGTGATTTCGCCCTCAGGCAGAAGGAGCGTAGTCACCAACATTACATTGGATAATAGCAATTAAAGAAAACACACAAATGAAATTAAAACAACTATTAACCCTTATTCTGGCTGTGGGCCTGTTTCTTCTACTCGGCTTTCAGCTAAGAGATGAACAGACCAACCCCAGCAGTTTTGAAGTCTTGAAAAAGACCTTTAAAAACCCTGTTGAAGCATATGGTACAACGCCTTTTTGGGTTTGGAATGCTAAGGTAAGCAGGAAGCTTATAGATTCGATGATGCTCGACTATAAGAAAAACGACTTTGGCGGAGTAATCGTTCATCCAAGACCCGGGCTGATCACCGAATATTTGTCAGAAGAATGGTTTAGCCTATTTGATTACACCATGCAATTGGGTAAAAAGCTGGGACTGAAGGTATGGATCTATGACGAGAACTCGTATCCTACTGGTTTTGGCGGCGGCTTGGTCCCAGATCAGATGCCGGAATCGTACAACCAGGGACAGATGCTTTATATGAGCGAGGTTGACCAGCTTCCGGATAGCCACACAGATATTTTCATTGCGTTGAAAGCAGTAAACGGAGCATATGTCGATGTAAGTTCAAGCCTGTCGGCAGAGAAAGGCAAAAAGGGGAAGTACCGGATTTTCAAAAAAGTGAATTACGAAAAGTCAAACCGGGGTACAGTAGCAGGTCCTATTGGTTCCTCTTATGTAGATCTGATGGCCAAAGGTGTAACCCAAAAGTTTATGGATGTTACCTTCAAAGGATATGAAAAAGTTGCAGGTCATGAGTTTGGCAAAACTGTTCCGGGTATTTTTTCTGATGAGCCGACCATTATTAATGAGGGGAAGGATTGTGTACGTTGGACGCCGGATCTGTTTGCCCATTTCAAAGAGAAATGGGGTTACGACCTGAGCCTCCACCTGCCATCGCTGTTTGAGGAAACAGGGGACTGGAGAAAAGTTAGACATAACTATTATCAGACGCTGTTACAGTTGTTTATAGATCGCTGGTCTAAACCGATGTTTAATTATACACAGCGGCACAACCTGATCTGGACAGGACATTACTGGGAACATGGCTGGCCCAGTCCATATCATGGTCCCGACAATATGGCCATGTACGCCTGGCACCAGATGCCGGGAATAGATATGTTGTTTAACCAGTATAATGAAGAAAAGCCGGTTCAGTTTGGTAACATCAGGGCTGTTAAAGAGTTAGGGAGTGTTGCCAGTCAGTTGGGTAAGCAGCGTACACTCTCTGAAACATATGGTGGTGGAGGTTGGGAACTTACATTTAAAGACATGAAGCGCCTGGCCGACTGGGAGTTTGTATTGGGGGTGAATTTTATGAATCAGCACCTTTCGTTCATGACCATTACCGGGGCCAGAAAATACGATTATCCGCCAAGTTTTTCTTATCATGAACCCTGGTGGCCATTTTATAAAACGCTGAACCAGTATTTTGCTCGGTTGTCGCTATGCCTGGCCAGTGGTCAGCAAAAAAATGAAGTACTGGTTATGGAACCTACAACTTCTGCCTGGATGTATTATTTCAGGGGCAAGGAAAACAAGCGCTTCTTTGAAATCGGGAAAAGTTTTAACGATTTTGTGACCACCCTGCAAAAGGAACATATAGAGTACGACCTTGGTTGCGAAAATATAATCAAAGATCAGGGGAAAGTTGAAAATGGAAAGTTCATTATCGGACAGCGTGCCTACAATACTGTAATTATCCCCCCGGGTATGGACAATATTGATGCCCCTACGTTTAACCTGTTAAAAGCATACGTTAGCCAGGGTGGTAAAGTAATTCTGTTTGAAAAACCTGCCTTTGTGGATGGGAATTCCGGTGTTGCGGATGAGTTTTTTGCGACTGATAAAGCAAATGTGCTGCGGGTTAGGGATGCAGCGCAAAAGCAGATCATCAGGGAACATCTGTTGCCTGCAGATTTCAAAATATCTGCTACCAGCAGCCAGGGGATAGGCGGTAACCTTTACTATCAGCGCAGGCAGTTATCTGATGGACAGCTCGTCTTTCTTTCCAATGCAAGTATGGATGAGATATCTAAAGGTAAGGTAGTGCTTAAGGGTAAAGATGCACTGGTTATGGACCTGTTTAGCGGAGAAATACGGGATTATCCTGACAAAGAGGATAAAGGTAAGCTGGAGTTCGACTTTGATATCCCGCCAGCAGGCAGTCTGATGGTCTTTGTGTCAGATAAGAAACAGGCAGGTTTTAAGGTAATTGATCCGGTACTTCCTAAAACTCTTGTAAAAACAAACCCCGCCAAAGTTATCCGTCCTGCTGAGAATTCGCTGATGATAGACTTTTGCGATCTGGAATTAAAACGGCCCGATACCGCATACCGGGATCTGCATGTTGGCGTAGCTTCTAATACCGCCTTTAAGCATTTCGGGTTTAAAGATGGTGTGGGTAACCCCTGGAATAATCGTACGCAGTTTAAAAATAAGATAGTTGACCGAGACACTTTTTCTGTAGGAACCGGATATACGGCAACTTATCATTTTGAATTGGCAGGAAATGTTAACCTGAAGCACTGCCGTGCCGTAGTAGAACAACCTGGTCTTTGGCAGAGTGTATCGGTAAACGGAGTAAAGATAAATGCCTTGAAAGGTGAATGGTGGCTCGACCGCTCTTTTGGTGTTTTTGAAATCGGTAAATACCTCAAACCAGGTAAAAACAGTCTGGCCTTATCGGTTTCGCCTATGCGTGTATATGCAGAGATAGAACCGGTATATATTCTGGGTGATTTTAACCTTGTTCCGGCTGCCAAGGGCTGGAAACTGGTGCCCCCGCAAGCACTTGGATTCGGTCCATGGAATAAACAGGGGCTACCGTTATATGGGCAAGGCATTAAATACGTAAAGAAATTCCAGGTTCAAAAAGCAGGAATGGAGTATATTCTCAGACTGAAAAAGTGGAACGGTACAGTTGCTGCAGTAAAAGTTAATGGTGTGCTGGCTGGAATTATCAGCTCAGAACCCAATGAGCTAAAGATAAGCCCCTATCTTAAAAAGGGTGACAACCGTATTGAGGTAGAAGTGATCGGAAGCCTGAAAAATTTACTGGGACCGCACCACAATATGCCTTTGCCGGGACTGGTAGATCCGGGTAAATGGTACAATGTTAAAGTCTATCCTTCAGGAAATGATTATCAGACCTATAGTTACGGCCTGGAAGAGGATTTTGAGTTGTTGAGGCAGGTTAAATAGTTTACAAAAAGCCTTAGAGAGAGAAAAATCTAAGGCTTTTTGGCGTTTTTTACCAGAAAATAGTGTAAAGTGCGGTCAGGATTCCCATGATCAGAAGAGAACCCAATGCAAAGCTGGTACTGATTTTAAACATCGAGGTATCCACTTCAATAGAATGGGGATCAGCTTCATCTTTGGGCTTCATCAGACTAATGACGATCATTACAAGTACAATAACCACAAAATCAATCGCCATTCTGTCTAAAAATGGATAATCCGGAAAAGCGCCATTTGTCCAGACCGGAAGGAACTTAAGTACTGTTGAAAGCGGAATGGTTAACAATGCACCCGTCATGGCTGCAGTTGTTGTGGTGCGTTTCCAGTAAAATCCAAGCAAGAAAATAGCCAATACACCCGGGGAAATGAAACCTACATACTCCTGGATGAACTGATAAGCCTGATCTAGTGATTTTAAGGATGGGGTTACTATGGCTGCTATAGTCATAGAAATGGCCACTGCCCAACGTCCAACAAGAACCATCTTTCTATCGGAAGCTTCCTTGTTAAAATACTTTTTATAAATATCAAGTGAAAAAATAGTAGATATACTATTGGCTTTACCTGCAAGTGAAGCTACAATAGCTGCTGTAAGCGCGGCAAAAGCAATTCCCTTTAATCCCGGCGGCAATAAATTCATTAGGGTAGGATAAGCATGATCGGGTTTGAGGACACCAGCCTCTGACATTTCTGCCTGAAATAAGCCTTTGTTATGTAGTACATACATCACAATCCCCGGAAGCACAGCGATGACCGGTACTAATAGTTTTAAAAATGCAGCAAATAAAATTCCTTTTCGCGCAGTATTCAGATCAGCACCCAATGCACGCTGGACAATATATTGGTTACAACCCCAATAGGCCAGGTTGTTGATCAACATCCCACCGATCAATACAGAAAGTCCAGGAAGTTCTTTGTAATATTTATCAGAAGAATCAAATATCATGTGGAAATGATCCGGAGCCTCATTCCGTAAAATAGAAAGTCCTTTGAAAATATCATTGCCAAATCCATATTCATTAGAAAGGAGAGATAAAGCCAGGTAAGTGGTAATTAAACCACCAATAATCAACACCAACACCTGTATCACATCGGTATAGCCGATTACCTTCATGCCGCCTAAAGTGACGATCATAGAGAACACACTCAGCCCTACAATACACCATTCAAAACTGATATTGGATATAGATGAAATGGCCAGCGCCCCCAGGTATATGATAGAGGTTAGGTTGACAAATACATACACCAGTAACCAGAATACCGCCATAATGGTACTTACCTTGTCGTTGTATCGCTTTGATAAAAACTGCGGCATGGTAAAAATCTTATTCTTTAAATAGACCGGTATAATGAAAATGGCTACAATGATGAGTGTTGCTGCTGCCATCCACTCATAGGAAGCAATGGCCAGACCTAAGGCAAAGCCTGAACCCGACATACCTATAAAATGTTCTGCCGAAATGTTAGAGGCAATTAATGACGCTCCGATTGCCCACCAGGTTAGTGAACCCTCAGCCAAAAAGAAATCTTTTGAGCTGATATTTTTTGTTTTCTTTTTATGATAGATATAGTAGCCATAGGAAGATATGGCAATAAAATAAATAAAAAAGACTATGTAATCTGCGGTTTGTAAGTGGTTCATTATTTGGTTCGGTTTAAATTTGATTAATGCACGTTGGCTATAATCTTACGGTATTTTGTATGTATTTCGAGCGCTGTTTTTATAGGATCTCCGATTGTTTTGACAGGATAGTCTTTTCTTGAATTTACCCATTTCCATTCCCATTGCATAATTTCTTTTTCAAATGCAATGAAATCAATATGCTGATTAGCTTGTAAGGCAGTCTGCGCTTTTAGAAAAAACTGTTGCCACCTGGGTTTATAGAAGTCGCTCAGCAATCCACTCCATTGTCTGCAGGCATACTCATGAAGTGGGTTGCTCGCATTACCCCATAAAGTAATCAGGTCTTTCGCGTTCATTTCATACAGTGATTTTTCGGACTCATTGTTACCCCATTTTCTGGCATCTTCTACCCATGGGCCCAACAGGAAGTCTTTTCTTGTAGCCAAGAGCTTATCCATATCATCAATGATCTGGATAAATTTTGCGCTTTCTGTTTTGAATAGTGGAAGATTACCCGCTTTATAAGCATTCACAAAGTTTCTTTGCACAGGCAACGCATAGTTGGCCATCACCTGTCTGGTTAAATCAACCAAATCGTATTGGAAGCCATCACTTGTTTTACACAATGGGATTGCTTTTATGAGTTCATCCCAGGCCGGCAGTAAGTCTTTAGCATCATAGTTTAAAGATGTTTTTGTCCACCTCGTCATAGAATCCAGTGTTGGCCGGGCTTGAATGATTGATTCTGCGCCGTCACGTATGTATTTGTTGGCAGGCACATTGTAAACGGTGTTTCTCAGGATATTCCATGCTTTTAAGGCATGAGGATCTTTTTTTCCATAGCGATTGGTCACAAATTTGGGTAGCCAGGTTGTTAAATCGATCACTTCGCTGCGCCATATATTGGCTGTCATTAGCTCATATAGTACCGGGTTTTGCTCAATGCCTTCCATCGTTAGCCCGATTCCTCGCATGTTGCCTCTCTTTGGATCATGGAGCGCCTCAGCCGGTGCTTTCGCGATCACATCCATTCTGCCAAATAAGTTGGTGTTTCCGCCAAAATTATGTAGCATGTTCCAGATCCATGGCTTACCATAAAAGGCTTCTGTACGTTTCCATACCGGTTCAATTTCTGTAGCCAGGTCAAGCAAAATCATTTTGTCATTGGGTACGGCCTTAAGTAGTGCTTCAGTCTGAGCATCTCTCCAGAATTTTCTGTCACTATAAAAAAGCCAGCCTTGCATTACCCATATTGCATCTGGATCAGCCAGTTTCATCCCATCGTATACTTTCTTGCTCAATCTACCCAGAAATTCAGGATCATCCGATGGCGGTTCATTTTCATTAAAGGTATCTGCAGAGTAAAGATGGTCAGTTCCCAGCAATTCGGTTTGTTTTTCCAGAAACCGTTTACCGATGCTTGCAAACATTGGGTCTTCGGCGTCTAATATGTAAGTATCGGCAAAACCATTGGTCCAATTGGTAGCTTTAAGCTTTGCTTTGGGGAACTTATTCTTGAATGCGGCGGGTACATGACCTGTGAAAGCAGGTAGTACAGGTTTCATACCCAATGCACGCTGACGTGCGAGGATCTGCTTTTGCAGTTTAAAATGGCTTTCCATCCAGGAAAGTGGGAGAGGTCCACCCCATCCATCTATATTGCCCATCCAAAACCAGCCAAAGTACGCAGGTCCGGTAAAAAAATCTTTCAGATCAGCGTCACTAAAGCCCATCTCTTTATACAAAAGATACCAGGTATATTCTTCTCCAGTGATGGCCAAAGGCATGTTAATGCCGTGTAAGGCCATCCAATCAATTTCCTTTTCCCATCGTTTCCAGTCCCACCAACTCATGCTATAATTGAAGGTGCAATAATTCAGGTAATACCTGTACTCGTAAGGCGTGTTTTTCCTGATTTTTTTTTGAAGCAGTGGAAGCTTTGTGGGTAAGTTCAGGTTGCTGCCATTCCAGGTGATCTGACAATGGCCATATTCAGTTAGATAATGATATAAGGCAGAAGCAATAGCAACTCCACTACTACCTCTCAAAATGATCTTTGTACCCTTACTTTCAATTTCGAAAACATCAGTGCCGTTTTCAGCAGGAATATTTTCTGTAACAAATGATTTGTAATGACTGGGCAATGTTCTGACGATCAGCTCATTCGAGGCCTTCAAATCTGTCTGTGCATTTACCTTAGCTGCCGTTAAGGTAATGATGGCAGCTATTAAATATATTGTCGACTTCATTCTAAATTGTTTAAATCTTTAAAAACCATTTTTTCTCGTAAAGTACTTGCAGCAGCTTAAGCTGTATAATCAGTACGCCGATCCATAATAAAACTGGCTGCCAATCCGGAATTACCATATTGATGATGCCCCCGAACAAAAAATGGGAACTAGACTCGAAATTTACGAGACCATGGGCTGCCATGTAAATGAGTATAGAATTGGTGCCAATCCAAACAAAGGGTAGGGACCAGCGTTTGTAGCCAGACACATCAATGATGTAATAGAATAATGCAAATAGTAAAACACTCCATCCGCCGGCAAATAAGACAAAAGAACTTGTCCACATGCTCTTGTTGATGGGAAAAAATGTGCCCCAGGCGATTCCGGTAAGTAACAATAGTACGCCTGCAATCGATAGTGCCAAGGTCTTTTTCAAGGGGCCGAATGAGGCGGATTCCCATTTTAAAAACTGACCGCTGAATACACCAAGCAACGCAGATGCAATAGCCGGTAGGGTAGACAACAGGCCTTCGGGATCATAAATGGTCCGGTGTAATTTTCCAGGTAAAAATTGTCGGTCGATATAAGCAGAAAGATTTCCTTCAGGAGATAAAACTCCTGCCCCATAGCCCGGCACGGGAATGAGCAGCATAATTGCACAATAACCCAAAAGGATGCCGGCAAACCATAATAGTTGCTTCGGTAGCGAACAGTTGAGGTAGATGAGGGCTGCAAAAAATGTAGCTAGCGCAATTCTACCGAGTACACTGGCAAATCTGGTGTTTTCATATCCTTGCCACTGAAGTAATCCGTTTACGACCATACCAAGTAAAATCAGCAGGAGCGTCCTTTTGACTAAAGCCAGATATAGCTTCTTTTTTGTCTTAGCCTTATCGGCCGGATTGGTGTCGTTAAAGTACTTATGATAAGAAAAAGGCATAGATACCCCGGAGATGAAAATAAATAGCGGGAAGATCATATCGTAGAATGTAAATCCATTCCAGGGGCTATGGTGCAACTGGTTACTGATAATGATCATGAAGCGTTCCAGGTAAGAAAGGCTGTTATTCGGGGATATTGTCCAGTCCTGTGCATTGCGAGTAAGTCCATGTTTGTTCATTACTACATTGGCTAAACTGTGAAAAATTCCTTCTCCACTGATGATCCAGAACATGTCAAAGCCTCGTAAAGCATCGAGAGATAGCAAACGCTTACTTATCGCTGTCATTTATTTTTTAATTAATGTTGAGTAAATGATTTCCCCCTCGTCATTGATGGTCTGCATTTGTAGCTCATTTTTACAGATAGAGATCGCCATAAAACCATATGTCGAGGCAGCCATTTCCATATCATCTATCAGCCTGACCGGTGTTTTTTCCGATGCTGCACCGGAGATAAAATAGTGTGTTTTTCCGGAAGGTTTAATGTATTGAAGGCTATGTTCATGTCCTGAAAGATAAACATCAACGCCATATTTATCAAGAATTGGTTTCAATGAATTACGAATGGCTTTTGTATCATAAGTATTTGTCCGACTGCCACCTGTAAACATAGGGTGATGTCCCACAACTATTTTCCATTTGATGTCAGGAGAGGTATCGCTCAATACTTTATTGAGCCATTTTTTTTGTAGCGTAGTATCTTGCCCCTGCACGTTTGGTCCGTATTCAGAATTTTTGTAGAATTCTGGTATGAGCGGATTGGTATCCATGAAAACAATCAGTACCTTTTGTGACTGATCTCCGTTTATAGGAAATTTCTTTGCATAATAACGTGCTGGCATTTTCCATCTTCGGCTAATTTTAGAATAAGCCACCTGTGCATCTGGGTTTGATTTATAATCGTGGTTTCCTAAAACGGGGTACCAATCCCATTGTAATGAAAAAGCTGTATAAATATCTTCAAAAGAATATTTAAAGAGCGGGTCATGTTCGCTGATTACACCGCTCGGGTAAAAGTTATCCCCTGTAGAGATGATGAACTGAGCTTTTAGATCAGCTGCGGTAATTCCCATTTGCGCTGCTACCTGTTTCTGGTGATCTGCTCCATTGCGCCCCCAATCTCCCATAGCGATAAAATTGAGACTGGAATCTTTTTTGATCAGCACTTTTGTACTGTTGCTGGTCTTTGTAGGATCTTTTAGCAGCATTTGCCCATTAACAGCAGTATGTAGCAAACTGCATTGAAAAGCAAGCAGTAAAAGTGTCTTTATCCTCATAGAAAAGAAGATTTGGTTTATAGATAGTTGGGGGATTAGTAAAATTCCCCGGAAGTGTATGTTTTCCGGGGAATTACTATTTATAGTGTAATTATTTGAAGGCTATTGAGGGTATCCGTCGTTCTGTGTCAGTTTATTATTGGTAGCTATTGCAGTGCTAGGTATTGGGAAAATACGACGGTAGGTATCTGTGTTGGTTTTAGACAAGCCATAGCTAGCTTCAAATTTACCAAATCGGATCATATCGTTGCGGTGCCATGTTTCCCATGCAAATTCTTTAGAACGTTCGTTATATAAGACATCTAAAGTGAGTGCAGTTAAAGCCGATGAGGTAGTACGGTTTGAACGTACTGAATTTACCAATCCTAGTGCCGTAGCACCTAATGTTGCTGTTCCGCCCCTGAATATTGCTTCGGCTTTCATCAGTATAATATCGGAGTAACGAAATAACGGCATATCATTGTTCTGGTTACGGTTAGTTGGATTTGTATAATCTGCTAAAAATTTTATGTTACGATAGCCAGTATTCCAGGCAATTTCATCTTTGCCCAAATCATAGGATCCAGGAGCTAGCCGCGAACTGGTAAGCGGCGTTAAATTTAATGGATAAACATATGCGGCAGCCGGACTTCCCCCAGTATAGAATTGGTTGTAGCCTAAATTGGTCGTACTAACCAGGATAGGGCTACCGTCCTGCCAGTATTGTGGGCCGGTTAACCATTGTTTGTTCCGTATGTCGTTAGGGTCATTAAAATTTGCATAAAATTCAGATGTAGTCATTCTTGGACCGCTTGGCTTATTATTAGTTAATCCACCGCCGGTGCTTTGGTTCATTACCGGATTGGTGAAGGTTCCTGGTGTAGATCCCGAATAAGAATACCTTATACCCAGATTGCGGTTCAAATCGTACCTTGCTAAAAACATGTTTCCATTAGATGTTGAGGCGTCAAAAGGGATAGCAAAAATGAATTCTTTCTGACTGGGTCCGTTGTTTGGATAAAACATTTGTAGATAAGTAGACATGGGTTCAATGCCGTACAAGCCAGAGCCAATAATTTGATCACAGGCCGCAATACAGTCATCATAGCGTGGAGTACCTGTATATACTGATGCATTTAAATACATTTTTGCCAGTATAGAATAAGCCAGATACTTGGTTGGTAAACCGTAAGTAGCCATACCTGCTGTTGATTTCAAATATGGAATTGCTGCTTTAAGTTCACTTTCAACATAATTGAATACTGCTGCCCGTGGTGATTTTGGTTTTAATTCCGTACTACCGTAAAGCGTATCTAGTGGAACGTTGCCATAAGTGTCCAGCATCATAAAATAAGCCAATGCACGCATCGTTTTTAATTCCGCCATAGTGGTGTTTTTCGTGTCCCCTGCAGGAGCCGATTTGCCGATAATGGATATTGTTTGATTGGCTGTGCCAATGATATTCGTTAAATATGTCCAGCCGCCACCTATAGAGGCATTGTCTTTTGTCCAGGTATGGCGATGTAGTTCGAGGTATCTATTGCCATCAATCCAATCGGAGGCGAACATAGGTAACACCGCTTCGTCTGATGTACAACTTTGCAAAAACCAGTAACCAGTAGCGAAATCACTTCTCAAACTGATGTATACCGGTCCTGATGCAGAAGTAAGCTGAGCAGCAGTTTGCGGGTAAGTCTCTGGGGTTAGTTCTGACGTAATTGGTACTTCGAGTTTTTGGCAGGAAGTGAATACTAAAGCACCAGTAAGTGCAAATAATATTCCAGTTAATATCTTTTTCATCTCTTTAAATTTCTTCTTTAAAATAATACGTTAATACCTAATAAAAAGGTGCGTGTTTTAGGGTAGAAGTTGTTATAATCTATACCTGGCGCAACACCGCCCTGGTTGATCTCTGGATCAATTCCTTTATACCCTGTAATGGTAAACAGGTTATTTGTAGAAGCATAAACCCTGATATTGCTGACATTTTTTAAAGGGCTTTTAAAGTTATAACCCAGCGTGGCATTGTCTAAACGAACGTAAGATCCATTTTCAATATATCTATCTGAATAAAATGAGTTTCTCGTGTCAGAAATTTTATCGTTGGCTGCGCTATTTAGTATATTGTTAACAGCTGCACCGGCTGTGTAAGACAGGTCAGCTCTGGTCGCATTAAATATTTTATTTCCAAAGGTGCCACGTATAAAGATGTTTAGATCTAAATCTTTGTATTTGAAAGTGTTACTCCATCCTAGTAATACTTTAGGTTGTGCGTTTCCCAGGTAAAAATAATCGGTACCAATGCTTGGGGTCGTCGTGGTAGAACCATCGTGTTTATAAAACAAGGATTTGCCATCAGGATCTTTGCCCGCATATTTTAGGGAGAAAAACTGACCTAATGGATAACCTACTTTTAGTAGCTGTAAAGTTGAATTGGTTTGTCCCGGCCCTTCCGGATCAGAGTACCGTATTGAGTCACCACTAGAATATGGTCCTTTAAGACTGGTTATTTTATTTTTGTTGTAAGCCATATTCATCGTACTTGACCAGGAGAAACTTTTTGTAACTACTGGTGAAGCACTCAGACTAAGTTCAATACCTTTATTGTTAATGCTTCCACCGTTGGCCCATATAGCACCCCCGGGAACAAGTGACGAAGAAACATTGTATTTAAAAAGCATATCTGTTGTGTTTTTATCATACACGTCAATACTACCTGTAATTTTGTTGTTCAGTAATCCAAAATCGACTCCTATGTTCTTGGTTGCTGTTCTTTCCCATTTCAAATCGGGATTTGAACCCTGTACTGGAGCATAGGCTGCTGCCTGAACGCCATTGTTGTAATAGGTGCCGCTAATGCCGTAAACCAGTTTTCCGGTATAAGCGCCAATACCGGAAGAATTACCTGTAACACCATAGCTGACACGAATTTTTAAGTCGCTTATAGTTGTTTGATTTTTCATAAACTCTTCTTCGCTCACTCGCCATGCTAAACCAGCTGAAGGGAAATAACCCCATTGATTATTCTCGCCGAATACAGAACTCCCGTCGCGTCTGATAGAGCCCTGAAACATGTATTTATCCTTATAACTATAATTAACCCGGAAAAAGTCAGAAATCATCAATACTCTACCATAGGTAAGATCGTTGCCAAGATTGATTCGGTAGGATGAGATGGCATAGGGATTTCCCAGTGTAAGGTTAGAAAAACCAATATTGTCGGTAGGGAAATTTGTACTTGATGTTTGAAATCCATCTCCATATACATTATCCTGGTAAGTATAGCCCAATACAGCATTGATAGCGTGATCGCCAATTTTTTTATTCCAGGTCAGGAATGTTTCCAGTGTTTTTGTCGCATTTTCGAAGTTGCTTCTTAAAGCTGAACCATTGGAACCGAACAAACTTCCAATAAGTGTATGCGATATCCCAATGCCCGGATCTGGATTGTTGTAAAAATTAGATGTTGGATATTTGCCGAAATAACTGCTGTAAAACTCACCATGTGATGATGTTGTTTTTTGATAGGAAAGGTTTATGTTATAAGTCAGATCAAAAGGCAATTTAACTTCGGTATTAAAACTACCCAGTAGGACGTTATATTTGGTTTCATCTTGTGCATTTCCGGTAATCGCTACAGGGTTAAAATAACCTGTATTGTTCAAGTTTTCAAAATAAGAGCCGTCGGCGGCATAAACTGGTGATATAGGTAGGCGCTTTGCTGCTTGTAGTAAAACTATATTTTGCAAAGGCACGTTAATAGATTTACTACCTGAATTTGATAAGTTCAAACTGAACTTAACTTTATCATTAAAGGTATACTGGTCAATGTTCAAACGACCAATAATACGATTAAGGGAGCTTTCTGCTAAAATACCATCTTTATTAAAATAGTTTAGACTGGCACTATAGCTCGTTTTGTCTGAACCACCGCTAAGAGACAAATTATGGTTTTGTGAATAAGCCGTCGAACGCTGAATGGTTTTCATCCAATCGGTATTGGTGCCAAGATCGTCATTAGGTGAGAATGCAGCACCGTTAGCGGCGATAAAAGCCCGTAATTGATCAGCATTCATTAGGTCTAATGTGTTACTTACTTTTTCTGCGCCCGCATAGCCACTGTAAGCAACCTGTGGCTGACCACTTTTACCACGTTTAGTGGTTACCATAATTACACCACTGGCCGCACGGTTACCGTAAATAGCAGTAGCAGCTGCATCTTTTAGGACATCAATTGATGCAATATCAGCAGGTGCTATTGCCGCGATATCGGCACCAGGTACGCCGTCTATAACATAGTAAGGGGCTCCAGGACTATTTACCGTGGATGCACCACGTAATATGACTGCAGCTGGTTTGTTTGGGTCACCGCTAG
Organism: Pedobacter sp. ok626; assembly: GCF_900100435.1. Lineage (GTDB taxonomy): Bacteria > Bacteroidota > Bacteroidia > Sphingobacteriales > Sphingobacteriaceae > Pedobacter. The sequence continues at coordinate 218,342 of NZ_FNEX01000010.1, forward strand.
CACTAATATTCATCCCTGCAACCTTACCTTGTAGCAATTGCCCAACGTCTGCTATTGCACCTTTGTTAAGTTCTTCAGGTTTTACTGAAGTAATTGCGCTGGACAGCGTTTTTCTGGTACTTTTACCATAACCTACCACCACTACGTCAGACAGATTTGTGCTGGTCTGGGTAAGTTTTACGGTGTAGGATGCAGCATCTCCAACTGTGATTTCCTTTGTTTCGAATCCGATAGATTTAACTGCAAGTACATCACCTTTTTTTGCAGTAATGCTGAAGGCTCCATCGGATCCTGACGCCGTTGATTTGCTTGTTCCTTTTACGGATATCGAAGCACCCGGTAGCGGAAGGCTTTGGTCATCGACTACCTTACCTGTGATTTTTCGTTCATTTTGTGCCAGCGCTACATTGAAGGACTGGCAAATTAACAACAGTAGCATGCACAGGCAGCTACGTTGAAAAAGTGCATAATTAAATCTCATGGCGTAGTAAATTTAGTTTCATATTTGGTTAGTTTTTATTGGGTTTGACTGTTTTTTTTGATGCTTTACTGCATGGGTAAAGGAATGGACCTTAGAATTTTAGTGTGACCGGTAGGTATTTGGCGACAAGTTCCTGGTAGTAAGGCTTCAATTCTTCCCAGCTTTTTTGGTTCGGATTTTTTGAATACAGATCATAAGGATTAAAAAGGTTAACCCATTTGAACATTTCATGATCTTTTTCATTCATTAAGTGAGTATAGGCATTTTCCCGGTGCTGCGAATAAAAAGAATGATAACGCAGCATATATAAGCCTGGTTCAGGAATATAGTCTTTCATCATGTGGTACACATATTCATCATGTCCCCAGGACATGTGTATATTGTCTAATCCGCAGTTCTCACTATAAACGCCTAATTTATCCTGGTAAAGTTTATTCTGAAAATCCGGGTTGTCTTTAAAAAACTCAGGATAAACAATCTTATCAGAATAGGCGCAACCCACAGGGAAGGTATCGCCGACAACTGCCCATTGTGGTTCACCGAACAAACACAATACTTTACCCATATCATGAATCAAACCCACTAATACCATCCAATCCGGATGCCCGTCGTTCCTGATCGCCTCAGAAGTCTGCAGGAGGTGTTGCATCTGATCCAGATCTGTATCGGGATCGGAGTCATCAACCAGTTCATTTAAGAAATCGAACGCCTGCCAGATGGGCATTTCTTTTTTGTCAAACTTAAGATAGTCCGCTTTTTTCTGCATTACGAAATCATAGGTCTGGTACTTATGGTTTAGCCTGTAAAATTCTTTTACCCCATCTTTTGCCGTTTCCTCATAATTTCGGAATTCTTCTTCTTTTTTATCCTGATTGATAGTCGAAGGATCAGGATAGCGCTCCAGAACATCGTTTTCCCATTCATCCAGATTGTGTAATGGACTGTTGTTCTCTTCTGCAGGATTTATTTGGTTAGCATTCATTTGATTTTCAATTAATATTAATTGTCCTGTCAACATTTATTATGATTAAAGTTGTAGTTTTGATTTGTTAGATTTTCATATTTAACACGATTTATTTACTTAATCGGTTAAGTAAATAGTTTAAGCCGGAACAAAATTATATCTTGTAGAATGGGCGTTGTTACAATTAAAATGCTAGCTAAAGAGCTAAACCTATCTACTGCTGCTGTTTCAAAGGCATTGCGAGATAGTCATGAAATTAGCACTGCTACTAAACAAAGAGTACTTGATCTGGCTGCGTCATTACATTATGTTCCCCATCCCTACGCCGGAAGTTTAAGAGAAAAAAGAAGCAGGACAATTGCTGTCGTGATTCCCGAAGTGGCAGATAGCTTTTTTTCGCTTGCTTTGAATGGTATTGAAGCTGTAGCGATAGAAAAAGGGTACCACGCACTCATTTATCTTACGCATGAGAACCAGGAACGTGAAATAGAGATTTTAAAAGATCTGGAATCTGGAAGGGTGGATGGTGTGATCATGTCAGTCGCAATGAAAACGAATACTTTTGATCACATCAAATTACTACATAAAGTGGTGCCTCTGGTATTTTTCGATCGGGTATGCGAAGAAATTGATACGGCTAAAATTACGACCAATGATTATGAATGTGGTTACCTGGCTACCAAACACCTGATTGAAGCTGGTTGTAAAAAGATAGTGCTTTTATCTGTTTCAGAATCACTCTCTATCAGTTCCAAAAGGATGCAGGGCTATAAACAGGCATTAGTGGACTATCAGATGGATGAAACTTTATGCCGGGTTATTGATTACAATGAGGATCTGACTAGAAACTACGACTTGCTTATTGAGTTGTTGAAAAGTAAGGACAGACCTGATGGGATTGTGGCCACTGTTAGTAAAATGACGACAGAGATCTATCTGGCCTGTATGGAACTGGGGATTAAAATTCCAAATGATATTAAAGTGGTCTGTTTTTCCAATGATTCTAATGCTCCGATATTCAATCCTTCGCTAACTACAATTACACAGCCCGCGTTTGAGATGGGGAAACTTGCCGCCACTATTTTGTTTAAGGCATTGAAAAGAAATACACAGGTTTTAAGCGACGAGAGTGCTGTAATTCCTTCGGATCTTTTAATTAGAGCATCCACAACTGGATCATTATAGTCCAAGGATCTAATTACGTAATCGATTAAGTAAATAAATGTGGACGATATTGCCTGATTAAAAGGTAAAATGCAGATTTTGGGTAACGATAAACTGAATTAAGATTCAATTATTGATTATGGCCAAATATTTACTCGGGTGTCTTTTATGCATTTGTTCGCTAGAAATAGCTGCGCAACAACAAACTTATAACGTGCTTAATTATCAAACTACTGATTTGGTAAAGTATGTGCAGCCTTTATCAGGGACAGCAGCCAGTACCACAATTTCTGCGTTAAAGCATGGGGAAGATGGATCTGAGAAATTTGCAAATACCATTCCTGCAGTAGGTTTACCCTTTGGTATGACGCAGTGGACACCGCAGACCAGGACAACAGAAGTGAAGTGCCTTCCACCTTATTTTTACAGTGATAGCCTATTAAGTGGGTTTAGGGCAACACATTGGATCAGTGGTTCTTGTACACAAGATTATGGAAGCTTTACTTTCATGCCCATTACTGGTAAACTGCAAACAAAAGCTTCGGATTACGCTACCCGTTTTTCCCATAAAGATGAAATTAGCACGCCAGCCTATTATAGTCTGAAATTGCCGGAATATAACCTAAAGACAGAAATGACGGCTACTTTACGTAGTGCAATGCTGCGTGTTACTGCGACAAAAACGGATAGTTTGTATTTGCTGATTACTTCAAACAGTGATGAAAAACAAGGCTTTATAAAAGTTGATAGGAAGCGGGGCGAAGTTTACGGATTTAATCCCGTGCATCGAATTTACCAGGGACGGGGGAAGCCTGCAGGTTTTAGTGGCTATTTTGTGCTGAGGCTGGAAAAAATTGCTGCCCAAACGGGGACTTTTAGTAACGGGAATTTATTGCCTTCCGATAGCGTCATCAATCAGAAAGATATCGGCGCTTATCTTGGCTTTGAGCTGCAAAAAGGGGAACAATTATGTATTAAAGTCGGCACCTCTTTTAGCAGCATTGAAGGAGCCAGGAAAAATCTGGATGCAGAAATTCAGGGATGGGACTTTAATGCGCTTGCAGAAAAAAATAGACAGGTATGGGAAAAGGCTTTAGGACAGACCAGCATACAGACTTCAAACGAAAAGGATAAAAGAATTTTTTATACGGCACTTTATCACGTAATGCAGCATCCAAGGCTATACAATGATATCGACGGTACCTATCCTCGCTTTGCTGGTAATTATCAATTGAATAAATTGAGCAAGGGAAACTATTACGATGATTTCTCTATGTGGGACATATATAGAGCACATTTGCCGTTAATGGAGATCCTGCAACCCGGATTGGTAAATGATTGGGCACAGTCTATGGTATTAAAGGGTACACAAGGAGGATGGTTACCTATTTTTCCATGCTGGAACAATTATACCTCCGCAATGGTAGGTGATCATGGAACTGCCTTCATTGCATCGGCATATAACAAGGGTATAAGGGATTATGATGTGGAGGAGGCGTACAGGCTGATGCGTCAGAATGCCTTTAAGGTTGCCGGTGATGTCGATTATAAAAATGGGATGGGACGTAGGGCGCTCAGTTCCTACCTGAAGTATGGCTATATCCCTATGCAGGATAGTGTACAGGAGGCATTTCATAAAAAAGAACAGGTTAGTCGTACTTTGGAATATGCCTATGATGATTATGCGTTAGCTGAAGTTGCTAAAGGATTGGGCAAAACCGGTGATTATCATACGCTGATAAAAAGGGCTAAGAATTATAAAAACGTTTTCGATCCTGCTGTAAAGATGATGAGGGGGCGAAATACTGATGGAACCTGGTATCAACCATTTAAACCAGATTCAAGAGAACCTTATATTACTGAGGGAACACCCAGACAATACACTTTTTATGTGCCCCAGGATGTACCCGGACTGGCTAGTTTAATGGGAGGAAGACCCCAACTCGAAAAAGCACTAGATTCTTTGTTTGCTAAAAAGGAATACTGGCATGGCAATGAACCCGGACATCAGATTCCATTTATGTACAATTATACTTCTTCACCTTGGAAAACTTCAAAACATGTCCACCAGATTTTAAGTGAAGAATATAGTGATGGTCCTGGTGGTTTAAGTGGCAATGATGATGCGGGACAAATGTCGGCCTGGTATGTTTTTGCTGCAATGGGTTTTTATCCCTTAAATCCTGTTTCTGATCAATATCTTTTATCAGTTCCGTTATTTAGTAATGTTAAGATCAAGTTGGCAAATAATCGATTTTTTGAAATCGTTAGACATCAGAAAAATCCACAAGCTACTTTTATCAAAAGTTTAATGCTAAATGGTAAACCTTATTCAAAAACATTTATCAGGTATGCCGATATCACAAAAGGAGGGAAGTTGGAATTCTTTATGGACGAGCAGCCCTCCGTATGGGGTAGAGCAGTAAAAGATCAGCCGGCAGGCCTCGGTGCCCGATAATTTTAACGTGTTAATCATTGTTTTTTACCAAATAAAATATGAAATTATGAATGTTGCAAAGAGATCTGCACTTATTTTAAATGTTCTTTTGATGTGCTTTGTACCAGTGTTTGCGCTGGCCATCAATCCGGCTGGATTTGGCAAGGATTATAATATTGTTGCTTACGGCGCAATTGGTGATGGACGTAAGGATGATGCCGCCGCAATTCAAAAAGCTATTGATGCCTGTTCTGCTGCGGGAGGGGGGCGTGTAGTTGTGCCTTCGGGGAAAACATATCTTGCCGGACCCTTTAAATTAAAGTCTTTCGTAGAATTTTATGTGGAAACAAACGCTAAGGTGTTGGCTAACCCTGATGAACGGGTATATACAGAAAGTGCATTCCGTGCCAATAAGGCTGAGGGAACAATATGGATTGGCGGGGAAAACCTGGTAAATGTAACCATTTGTGGGAATGGAACTATTGATGGCAATGGAATCTCATTTATGGGGGCGGAGCTGGAAGATTCTTATGTGTTAAAACCATTCCATGTGATAGATCCCAGGCCACATATATTGACTATCGTAGGAGGTAAAAATATCAGAATTCATGACCTTACGATCCGGAACTCCGCTTACTGGACGGTTCATTTGATTGGCTGCGATGATGTGGTGATTGATAACATTACACTTTTGAATAGCTTAAAGGTGAGGAATAGTGACGGGATCGATCTTGACCATAGTAAAAATGTCCGCATCAGTAATTGCTATATCGAGTCCGGTGATGATTGTATTTGTTTAAAAAACAGGCGTGAATACGAAGAATTCGGGGCCTGTGAAAACATTACAGTGACCAATTGTACCATGAGTTCGCGTTCATGTGCGATAAAGATAGGCTCTGAAAATATGGATAGCATCAATAATGTTATTATCAATAATTGTATCATATCAAAAAGCAACAGAGGTATTGGTATTCAGAATAGGGATGAAGGAACGGTTTCCAATGTGATATTCTCTAATATCATTATTGGTGCTCAACTGTTCTCTGACGTGTGGTGGGGCAAAGCAGAACCTATTTACGTTACGGCGTATCCACGAGCCAAGGGCAATAATAAAGATGCTGGCTGGCGCTTTCCAAAGGGACAAACAGAGGGAAAAGTAGGGGCGGTGACAAATATCTATTTCAGCAACATCAAATCGATCAGTGAGAATGGGATTTATGTTGGGGCAGAGTCGGCCGATAAAGTTTCAGGAATTGTTTTTGATAACATTGACATGCTTTTGCATAAAACCACCTCATTACCGGGCGGGGTTTACGACCGCCGTCCGAGTAATGTTGAAGGCTTATTAAAAGCACCTACTTCTGCGTTTTTCCTGGATAAAGTAAGCAATATTACTATCCGGAACAGTGCCGTAACCTGGGGTAAAAATCTGCCTGATTATTTTGCACACGTATTGGAAAGTAATGGGGTTACTGGTTTAAAAATGATTAACCTGGAAGGAGATTCTGCATTCCCTGGTAAAATACAGGCCATCAATGAACAATAGCTTTATAGACTGAACAGATATAGCACTACGGTCGATTACGATAGTAGTTCAGGAGGGCACTACCATCTCCGTGTTCATCCAATGTAAAGTTGGTTGTCTCTAAGATTTTAGCCTCTTTGCCCAAGATCGAAATGGTGTAACTCGCTCCGGGTATTCCCTCGCTGACACTCGCCGAAAAGCCGACACCCACAATGTTTTTATGTAATTTTACAGTCTTTTGCCAAGGCGGTGTCACTTGTTCTTCATAGGTAAGATCATCAGGAATTTCTGTCAAATTAGGATCGGTCATGGTCGGCGTATACTGAACCTCCACTTGGAGAGTACCGGGGCCAGTAAGTTTATAGGTATATTCATAGCTGGGTTCTTCATTGTTGTCTTTGGAACAGCTACCCAGCATGGTCGCTGTAACAAGAAAAAATAGGGTTAAGATTTTTAGTTTCATACTTAATATTTGTGGGATTTTTCGCGAAATCCCAGACAAATACTATACCATTACAAGAGGCGAGGGGTTTTTATCTTGTTTAAGATTCTTAACTTTAATCCAATCAAAAGCGAAGGTTTCATTAAATACCTGCTAACCATGATAAATAAGATTGATGAAATGTTAACCGAATATGACCTAACTAAAGAAGGCAGTATTTTACCTATGTTAGACGATTTTGATGAAGAAGAGATAAGGGAGTATTGTTGGAAGGTATTGCATACTTACCCTGATCTAAAAAAAGAAGACTGGATTATTGGAATTGAAGGAGGGGATTTTATTTACAGTTTTGAAAGGAACTATATTTTTATCACGGACGATATTTGGAGCTTTAATTTGTTTGCCAAACAACCGGTTTTGATATTACTGGCAGAAAAGATAAAAGCATTAAAGTAAACAAGCCGTTAATCAATAGTAATAAAAAGAGGGAGTTTTTGGCAATGAGATTCCTTATTATTTTATTATCCTGCAAAATCTTTTAGCATATCTATCGAAGGACAAAAGAATAAAGTTCCTGTTTTAGCGGTACTGAAATCCAAAATCCTGTCGTAATTGCCTTCGGGCTCGCCTTTAAACATTCGAGTAAGCATTTTGGTTAGTATAATAGTCTTGGTAGCGAATCAATACCGTTCGATTCGCTACCAAGACTGTTGATGCAAAGGTTAATTCTTTCCTTTGTTTTTGTCATTATAGTCATTAAATGCATTTACATATGCCTCAGCTAGCTGTGGTTTAAAAGCCGCTTTTTTAGCCATAGCCATCATTTTGGCTGCAAGTCCTTTTTTAACAACGATAGGTTCATTTCCGTAACCTCCGCCTTTATATTTCGCCAATACTTCTGGAGTATCCTCAAAATATGGTTGAAGATCAGTATCGAATGCGTTTTTCGCTTTACCTTCATTGTCTTTTGTGATCAATATCTTAAAGCCAGTGAACAAGGCATTTGTTCTTTTTTTCTTCCATTCAATAAACTCTTCTTCAGTTCCAGCGAATCCTTCAGTATCGGCTTCATAAGAGTAAAAACGGTGAGCTTTGATTCTACCTGTTGCTAATCTTTCCAACATATGGTCATTTGTACCAAGGCTCTTAAGTTGTAAGTTTTCTAGATCTACAAAATGCACTTTGTCAAAAGCCCTGGTCCCAACCTGGTAAAATTTAAGGTCATCGGCTTTATATTTTTTTGCTTTTGTTTTAGGATTAACTGCAAGCTGAGCTGAATCCTTAAGGAAAATAAAGCGTTGATTATGCCACGGAGCATCATCATAAAGTATAATAGAACCGCTTATACGGGTTCCGTCGTTAAGGATGGCGTAACCAGGCTGATAACCATTCTGTGCCTTGCTGGCAGAAAAGGTGAATACTAAAAGTATCACCATTAAATAATTTAAGTGTTTTTTATTCACGTTAATTCGAGTTTAAATATTTTCTTGAAAGATAATCTTTTTACGGTGTTTCCTTTCCTGTATATTTAGTTTTTACCAGCCACCTCCGCCACCGCCACCGCCGCCTCCACCAGAAGAACCGCCTCCGCTACTCCCAGAGCTCCAGCTTGAACTTCCTGATGATCCTGAGGAAGAGCCTGTATCTGGTTTACTATCACTAACCGCGCTGCTAAATGGTACGATAAAACCTTTTGCAATTTTAGGATAATAAAACTTGTCGCCCTCGTACCAATCAGGACTATAATCTGCCTGATTGAGTAGCTCTTCAAATTTGGCTCCCCAGGCATTTTCTACATCAAGCGCAAGTGCATAAGGCAAAAATTTCTCAAACAATTCTGGTGTATGTTCTGGCGGATTCAATAGGTTTAAGCGATGTTCTTCTGCTGTTTCCAGATATATTTTAAATCCTTTAATCTTACTTATAACATCAGTTCCGGATGCTGTAGGGGCCCTGATCAGGTAAACATATACCGCATACATGATGGTACTGGTTACAATGAATACAAGTGAAATTATAGGTAGTTTGCTCAAGTTAGAAAGAAGCATATACAGCGGAACCCCGCCGAACCCAGCTCCCCAAATGATCAGGAAAATTCCAGCAGCCACAGATTCGCCGATTATTTTCAATCCTCCAAAGAAACAAAATCCTCCGATTACAACGAAAGGACTAAGGAAAAGTATCATTAAAGGTGTGCCAGTTTCTACAAAAACCATGAATACAACAAATACAGCCAGCGTAATCAGGGTGGATTTGATTAAATGCTTTTTGTGACTCATGAAAAAACCTTTTAAGTCAAGCTGCGGTTTCAAGCTGTCCTGATGCGCATTTTTTGCCGCATTTATAGTCGAACCATTCGATTTATTGACGTATATTCTATTTCTTTTGTTGAAGAAGCGGATGTAAATGGCATCTTCTTCTTTCGATAGCAGATTTGTTAAATCCGCTGATTTTTCAACGGCATAGTCTTCTTTTTTAAGGCCTGCTCCTTTGGTGATTTTTATGACTTTTTTAACAGCCATATTGATGATGGAGATGGCAAAGGACTTGTCATCTATTTTTTTTATGTAAAAATAGCGGAGTAGGGCTGGCGACCAGTTATTTGGAATATTAAAGCTAGGTATGATGACTGGTTCTTGCGGGTCCCGGCCATAACGCGACCAGCTGATGTAATACCAGGTCCCAAGACCAATCAGCAACAGAAGGGTTAGTGTTATTTTCAGATAGTCCTGATAAAAAAGTTCGAAATTAGATGGTCTGTGTATAATCCCTTTAGTGAAAGCTGAGGCCACCGTAAATCCACTTCCCGGTGGCAGACTTTCGGTAGTTTGAAAGCTAACAGACTGGTCGGGATTGATGTTGATGCTACAGTTTTTACTGGTTGAACCACTAGGACCAGTATAACAGGCTGTGTTGCCAGCTAAGGCCCCGTGAGGAAGTACAATGGTAGCGGAGGCTTTTTCTATTTCAAAATTCCACTCACTGCCAGTGACATTCCAGTAAATTTCATCGTAGCTTTTAAAGAAACCAATCTGTCCTTTTGTTTGGTAATTGATTTCATACGTGTAGACTCCTGGATTAAGAATAATATCTTCGTTTCCCATGTATATACTGCGGATGCTACCATCGTTTTTGGTCTTGTAGTTTTCTTTCTCTCCATTTTTTAAAATGCTCGTGATTTTAAAATCTACAGATTTTCTGTCGCCAAATATATCTTTACGATACACAGGGATGCTCCTAACAATACCGCGTTTAATTTGATCGCCAGATACATAAACCTTAATTTTTTCAGATAGATACATCATACCTGAGGTATCAATTCTGATGTCGGTATGAAAAGAAATAATTCTTTCGGATTGGTTCTCCTGTGGACTTTGTTCTGTAAGTGTTTCCTGTGCAAGCGTTTTTGTGAAGAGAATAGAGCTGAGCAGTACGATTAGGGACAGCCAACGCAGCGCAAATAAATATTTAAGTTTCATTTTTGTTGATTTAAAAGGAAACCTTTACCGGTTCGCGTTCTGTAGAATTGTTTATTTCGAAGAAAATGCCATTTTCAAATCCAAAGATGGATGCAATAAGGTTGGAAGGGAAGGATTGAACCTGAATGTTATTTTCCCTTACGGTCCCGTTGTAATATCTTCTGGAGAGTTCAATTTCAGTTTCTATGGTTTCCAGTTGAGTTTGGAGCTGTTGGAAATTGGTATTTGCTTTCAAATCAGGGTAACTTTCAGCAATGAGCATCAATCTACTGATGTTTTCTGAAAGATGGTTTTCTGTATTGATTTTCTCTTGATTTTGCTGGGACTGAATTGCTTCATTACGCAATCGGACCAGATCTTGCATCAGTTTTTGTTCATGATTTGCATAACCCTTCACCGTTTCAATGAGGTTCGGGATCAATTCATACCGTTTCTTCAAATACACATCGATTCCGCTCCAGGCTTCTTTCATCCTGTTTTTCTTGTTCACAAGTGCATTGTAATAAAATATGCTGCTAACTATTAGCAAGCAAACTAGGGCGATTAAGATGTATAACATAGGTAGGAGAAAGATAGAAAAAAATCCAAATATTTAGCAAACCTTAATTACATCCATATTTAGTAATTGCCCCAACTTATCAATTTTTGAGCTGATATGACCAATACCTACAGCGCAATGGTGTGCAGGGCCATAACTGTTCCAGCGGTTTACAAAATTACGTGCGCCAATTGGAAATTTATAACGACTGTTTGTATTTCCAATCTGTAATATTTCGCCAGGTACAGATTCGGCTTCAGCGACCAAAAGCATTAGCTTCCCAGCTTTTTGTTCAACTACCGACAGCAAGGTTACCGGTCCATTTTTTACTGACATCTCCACAGATACCCCTTTGCCTACTTTGCCATGATAAACCCCTAAAGGCCTTACTTTTGTTTTACCCTCGGCAATGGCAATATGTCCGGGCCCATCATGGCCCATCAATACTACATCATCATTAAAATCCATGGCATAATACTCGGTAAAAGAACCTCCAGCTCCAAAACAATCCATGATTTTCATGGCCTGGGCATTCTTGATTTCGTATTCACCCGCAACAGGTATACCCTGAGCCGTTAATAAAGAGTTGCCTAAAATGATTGAGCTAATGGCTTCCTCATTATCCATATTACCCGTTCCTTTATAGTAATAAGCCATTGAACCCAGTTGATAATGTGCTACTAACTTATCTAACGCAACAGATGTAATCGCGGACTTTTCAAGTTCTTCTGCCGGACAATCAGGTTGTACATCGAAGGTGCTGCTGAACAATTGAAGTCTGTCGTTCATTTCCTGTTTTGTCACCTGCTTACGCAAGGCAGCCAGCTCTTCTACCTCAATGAGCTCAATATGGCCGCCAAAATGGGCATATTGCTGAGTGAGGTCAGAATAAATATCCAGCATGCCACTGTAATAATGTCCCATGCAACCCATGCGGTTATAGAACATGGTATTGGCTACTTTTGCAGCTTCAACCCACTCTGTAATTTCATTCCAGCATTCCGGATCGTTTTTTAGCATTCCTGTAATCTGCTGAAACTTGATGCCGACTCTGTTGAAAACGTTAGCTATTTCGGGTACGGGACAGGCTGAACAATAAGAAAGCCATTCGCCAGTCATTTTGGTTCGATCGGTCATAGCATTAAAAGAGGTGTAATCAATGGCCGCATCTGGGCTTAAATTAAGGATGATTACAGGAACCTTCGCACGCTGTACCACAGGTAAAACCGTGGAGGAAAGTGCGTAGGTAGTAACATATAAAAAGATCAGATCAACATCGGCGGTTTTAAAAAGCTTACCTGCAGCAAAAGCTTTGTCCGTATTGTCGACCAACCCCGCATTAACGATTTGAGGATGAATATTGGAGAGATTTTGCTCAACTACGTTCAGATAACCTTCAAGTCGTTCTTTTAAACCCTCAAATTGAGGCCAATAGGTGTCGAGACCAATGCCAAATAAACCTATTTTTAGGGTCGAATTTGATTTTTTAGTTAAAAATGATTGTTTTGCCGAACTTGGTGCTATATTATTCATATCAGGTTTTATATTAATGGTTAAGCAAACTTTGCCATTTAACTTTGATTAATCAATGTACAATCTGATAAACAAGATATACTTATTGAGAAACCTTAATCTATATGACCAACTACTTTAAATACCTTCCGGTAAGTGATGAGGATATCAATTGGGGATTACATGTATTAAATGCTGGTTGCAACAGGATTGAGCATAATGTAAGTTATCCGGCTCCCGGACATCCCGATGATCATTATTTCAACTGGGACAACGGTAGGGTATTGAATGAATATCAGATAGTATACATTTCGAGGGGTAGAGGGATTTTTGAGTCAGAAGGTTGTCGGGAGACTAGCATACAAGAAGGCACTGTTATATTGCTATTTCCAGGAGAATGGCATCGTTTTAAGCCAGATGCAGAAACTGGATGGGATGAATTTTGGGTTGGCTTTAAAGGTGAAATTGTGGAGAATATTGTGAAAAAACATTTCCTGACACCTAAACAGTGTATTTTACATATGGGTGTTGATCATCAGATCATTCATCTTTTTATGGAGATTATAGGTCATACAAAAAATGAGCAGCCCGGGTATCAGCCACTCATTTCCGGTATAGTACTTCATCTGCTTGGCGAAATATACACCAGAACCAAGCAGGAAGCGATCAAACAGAAAGATATATCTGAAATGTTGATCGAGAAAGCCAGGGTAATATTAAGAACAAATGTAAATACAAACATTCCTATAGAAAAAGTTGCTGAAGAGCTTCAGGTAAGCTATTCCTGGTTTAGGAAAGTATTTAAAGCTTTTACCGGTATGGCACCACATCAGTATCTTTTGCAGCTTAAAATTGAAAAGGCAAGACTGTTATTGACAGGCACTACAAAACCGATTAAAGAAATTGCTTTCGAACTTGGTTTTGAATCCTCATTTTACTTCTCCAGGATCTTTAAAGTTAAAATGGGTGAATCTCCGGATTCCTATCGGAAAACCAAACGACCGTAGTTCTGAGTTATAAAAATGGAGCCTACTACTTTATGTGTGAAGCTCCAGTATTTATTGTAATGATTTGGAAATGATAAGAAGGGGAGACCCCGTATTAAAATAGTTTTTCCTGTGGCGGTTTCACTCCTGCCAATCGAAGATATACGGTTGTTTGCCCCCTGTGATGTGTCTGGTGTTCAAAGTCCTTAGCCAAAGCCGTTCCTTTAGTCATATCGAAGCGCCCAAACAATTTGATGGGTTCATCTAATTGTGCATCTGTCATCTTTTTTATATTATCGATCACAAAATCATAGCTTGCCAGCACTAAGGTGCTCACATTAGCTTTCGATTTATCAGTAGTTTTTTCCAATTCTCCCTGACCATACGGACTTTTTACACCTGTAGCTGCCGAAACAAAACCATAGTTGGCATCCGCCAGATGTAATACTTGTTCCGCAAAAGATCGCATCTCTGGGGTAGGCTTTAACGCATAGCCACTTTCTGGCATTGCATCCAGATATTCCTTAGTATAAGCTTTCGCTCTTTCCCACTCTTTTACCTGATCAGCTACTTTGGCTTGCGCCATTGCTAATTGACCGCCCATGATTAAACATAGTGTCACTACTAAACTTTTAAGTTTCATATTTTTAGATTTTTAAATGAATATTTAGATTTTTCCTTTTGCTTATGTTAATTTACTGTTTTTCTTATTGTTATGAGGTTCTATTTTTGCCATTAACAAATTTACAGAGAAATTGTGTTTTCAGGATGGGGCGAAATAGACATTATAGCAGGGAGATTTGGACATATAAACTTTATCTTTTGCAAGAAAAACAATGGACCTAATGGAATATATTTCCCTTACGAAATCGCAATCACGGAAAATCATCCTTGATGCCGCTGGGCTTGCCAGGAAAGCGCAGTTCGGGTTTGGAATCGAGGCTGTTTATCAAGTGATTGATCATTTGGGGTTCGTACAATTGGATACGAATTATGTAGTGGAACGTGCGCATCACCACGTCATGGCCGCGCGTGTACCGGACTATCAAACGGAATGGCTGGCTGACCTTTGCGAAGATGGCCGCATTTATGAGTACTTCAGTTCGGATGCGGGCTATCTCCCCATGCCTGATTTCCGCTTCTCACTACCTGTGAAAAAAGCTTTTGAAACGCAGGGGAAACCGCTCACTAAACCAGAGGTCAATTTAATGAAGCATATTCTGGATCGGGTGGAACGCGAAGGCCCATTAATGGTTGGGGATTTTGATAATGACCGATTGGAGGCTAGTTCAGGTTGGTGGGACTGGCGACCCGCCAAGGTTGCGCTTGAAAGACTTTATCTTGATGGAAAACTGATGATTAGCCGTACCAAAGCCTTCCAGAAAGTCTACGACTTGCCGCTCAATTTAGTGCCGCAGGAAACAGACCTAACCATGCCCACAGAGGAGGAATACGCCTGCTTTGTCATATCTCGGACTTTAAGAGCACTCGGTATTGCCTCTGCCAAGGAAATGGCTTGGCGTGCTCGTCGTGTGAAAGGTAATCTTATTAAAAAGGAATTGGAAAAGATGGTTCAGAGCGGCAAAGTAAAAACGGTAGTTGTCGAAGGGCTGAAAGGTCCGCTTTATATGCTTCCCAATCAAAAAATTAACATTAAACTATCCAATGAAGTCTTCATTCTTTCACCTTTCGATGTTCTCAATGTCTTCCGTCATCGCCTAAAGGATTTCTTCAATTTTGATTACCAGATCGAGTGCTTTGTGCCTGCCCCTAAACGGCTGTATGGTTATTTTTCACTACCGATACTTGCAGGTGAAACTTTTATCGCAAGAATGGATGCCAAAGCAGATCGTAAACAAAAAATACTGATTGTCCATAATATCCATTTTGAACCCGTTGATCTTGGGCAAATCATTATCGAAAAGTTTATTCAAGGCTTAAAAGCATACGCTCAATTCAACCAATGCCAGGATATTATCTTTAAGCGATCCAATAATGAAGCCTATTTGGAAGCGATCAGGATTCATTTCGATTAGGGGCTAATGTCTAATCTTCTTCTTCCATAAATAATACACCTCTTTCATAGAAAAGTAACGGGTTACTATTTGGTTTCGATCTGAGTTTGGTTAAAAGAAATTTAATTCACAGTGTATTAACGGATGTTAACCGGACACTACTCGGCTCCACCCGGGTAGTATCCGAGTAATGTCCGGGTAATGTCCGGGAATATGCCGGGTTTGTAGTGTTACCTTTAAGGTAACTTTTGGGAGTTAAGCCGGCATTTTTAGATAGGATTTAAGTTGTTTGATAATATTTTTATAATTATGATTTGTCTTCAAGAGGTAGAATAAGTTAGAAATATTTAAATTTGGTCGCTTCCATTAGCTGAATATAAAATATGAATAAATTAAAGATAGGTTGGGCCGGGCTGGGTAATATGGGTACGGCAATGGCTTTTAATATACTCAACTCTGGATACGAGCTAACGGTTTTTAACCGCAGTAAGGATAAGGAACAGGTACTGATTGCTGCCGGGGCGATATCAGCAAAAAGCCTTCAGGACTTAGCATCACATTGCGATGTAGTCTTTACGATGCTTTCTGATGATATGGCAGTGAAATCGGTTTATAATGAAACTGATGGTCTGCTTTCTGGAGGAGAGAGCGGAAAGTTATTTATAGATATGAGCACGGTTGCGCCAGAGACCTCTCGTCATCTTTCTACACTTTGTAAAACCAAACAAGTGTCGTTCTTGGATGCTCCTGTTTCGGGTAGTGTACAACCTGCCAGGGATGGTAAATTAATCATCCTTGTTGGCGGTGATGAGCAAGATTTTGAAAAGGCTAAGCCGATTTTAGATGTGCTGGGCAAACTTGCTTTGCATTTAGGCGATTCAGGTGCGGGGAGTTCAGCTAAGTTGGCGATTAATTATTTGTTAGGCATCAACATTCAGGCACTGGCTGAAACCGTTCTTTTTGCCGAGCAAAATGGGATCAGTAAAGAAAATATGCTAACCATTATCAACGAAGGTGCTTGTGGAAATGGAATCATTAAATTGAAAACCCCTTCTGTATTGGCTGACAGTTTTCCACCGGCATTTGCTTTGAAATACATCGTTAAAGATTTAAGGCTGGCAAAAGGAGCCGGGTTAAATTCGCCGCTTTCAAATCCATTATTGACTACGTTTGAAGCTGCGGCAGCAGATGGGCTTGGGGAGGAAGATTTGATGGCGGTAATTAAACATTTGAGGGGGAGCTAATTTCCCCCCTAAATAATTCTTGTATTTAATAGTTTACTCTATTATTGGCTTGATTAGGTCGATACTTCCATCTTTTTGGTGTATCAACTCGGTCACTTTTATGTTTCTCAAGTGCGTCTTATTTGACAATTGCGTATCATGATAATAAATATACCATTTGCCATTATGTTCAATAATGGAGTGGTGTGTAGTCCATCCCTGAACAGGATCCATAAATGTTCCCTGGTAGGTGAATGGACCGTATGGGGTATCTCCAATCGCATAGGCAAGGAAATGTGTGTCACCTGTTGAATAAGTGAAATAGTACTTTCCCTTGTATTTGTGTAGCCAGGCTCCCTCAAAAAATCTTCTGTCATGATCTTTGGTCAAAAGTGGTTTGCCTTCCTTGTCTAATAGCTCTACATCTTTTACCGGACCATCAAAACTTAGCATATCTGAACTCATTTTTGCTACTTTAGCATTAAGAGCCGGTTCATTCTCTTTCCCAGAGTCGGTTTTGGAGCCATTAGCGTCATACTTTCCATTATTCCACCGTTGGAGCTGTCCACCCCAAATCCCACCAAAATACATATAGGAATTACCATCTGTATCGGTGAAAACTGCAGGATCTATACTATAACTTCCTTCAATTGGTTTTGGCTCTGCTTTAAATGGTCCAGCCGGAGTTTTAGCCGTTGCAACGCCAATTCTGAACACATCTTGTTTATCCTTAACAGGAAAATAGAGATAATAAGTACCATTCTTAAATGCCGCATCAGGAGCCCAAAGTTGTCGGCCAGCCCATGGAATATCTTTTATACTTAAAGCAACACCATGATCGGTTACTTTGCCATTAACGCTGTCCATACTTAAAATATGATAATCACGCATGTCGAAATGATCTCCGCTGTCGTTTTCCTGCGTTCCACCTTCAATATCATGAGAAGGATAGATATATATTTTTCCCTCAAAAATATGGGCGGAGGGGTCTGCTGTATAAATTTCCGAGATCAAAGGTTGGGAAAGAAATTTTGATTTTTTTATGCTGTCTGCAACTGCTACTTTTGCGGCTTTGCCATTTTGCTGACAAGCACTCGTAACCAACGTTGCTATAGTAATTGCCAGAACAGAAGGCAGTTTTAATTTGTTCATAGTTTTATTTTAAGGTTATTAATGATTGTTATTTGGTTTTAACTGTTTCGGGTGGCCCCAGGAAACTTGGCTTTAAGCCCCCCATGTCAAGCACGAGTTTCTGTAAAACTACACCGGGGCTAACCATCCAGTATTTTATGGTATGTTTTCCTACTTTATCGAAATTTAAAGGCGTTTTAAAAACCTTAATGGAATTTGCCACTGATCTTCCCCATGTATCTTCAGTTTTATAATCAATACTGGTATTAACGATCGTTGCTGGCTGATCATCCACAGAAACTGCATATTTCAAACCATCGGTATTACTGAAGTCTATAGTAGGGGATACGTAGGTATGCAAGGTGTAAATGCCGACACTATCCAAATAAACATCATATGCTAAATGTGCTGCGTTTTTATCCAGGTTTTGTGTGGGGGCAGTTACCGGCACAGGAATCACACCGCTTAATGTTTTCCCATAGTTTGGAATGGTCTTCCAGGAAATCGCTTTGCTGTTAATTGCTTTTGAATAATTTGATGCTTCGATAGAAATGTATCCATTTTGTGAAACAAACAAATTTGTTTCAACCTTATTGATCAGCTTATTGTGCTTAGTTTGGAGATTAAATGTGATTTTGCTACCGTCACTTCCATTTATCTCAATCAGACAGGTTTTAATCCCCAATGGGGCTTTTGCCCAATCAACTTTGATTTTAATTCGTTTTTCAGTTTCAAAGGAAGCTTTTTGTTGATCTATTATGATATAGTCTGGAGCCTTAATTTCGTATTTCAATATCCCCTTTCCAGTATTAAAAAGTTCGATGTAATGGCTTTGGTTACTTAGGTTATCTATCAAGGGAAAACCTTTACTGACATGACTTTTATCCGTCCAGATACTATCTGTACCCTCAATTGCAAGGGCTAATTTAGATTTTGCATACTCAATTTTATAAGTTTTAGGTATGGTATTCTGTTCCGGTTGCTGCCAATTGGTATAGCCAATATGGGTTTGATCCATCATGTGATCCCATTTGCCACCCGCCAATATTTTATTATAAAAGTGACTGATGTCTGCGTCTCGCTTAAACAGGGAATCGGCTTTTTTACTTAGTTCGTTTGTTAATATGCGGCCTTGTTTAGCATAAAGCCTATTTTTAGCTACCGTATAGTAAAGTTCGTAAAGATTGGCACTTGCTTCAACAGGGTGCATAATCAGTTGATAATAGGCATCCCTCAGTTGTTCGGGAATTTTGCTGTAAATGATTCTAGCCTGGCCTTCCAGGCTTTTATAGTCATTTACTACGGTCTCAAATTCTTTATAATTGACCAGACTGTACGTGTTTTCATTTAACAATTCTGGCTTTATCCTGCCATTATATTTGGCATAATGATCTAAAATATTGGCTATTTGTGCTGCATATGTTGTCCCGAATTGTTTAATGCACCAGTTGATGGTGTATTGCTTCAGCTTTTCTGCAGAAATGTCATCGGGGGCCCAGGCATAATCCAGGAAAAACTCAATAGGAAATTCCATAGGTTTCAAATCACCTACATTTACAATCCAGATTTGGTTGGCATTGTATTCGTAAGCGAGGTTCATTTGCTCCCATACCTTCTGAATGGGATTCGTATTGATCCATTTATAGTTTCTTGGGCCTCCTACATAATCAAAGTGATAATAAACACCGTAGCCACCTGTTCTGGAGGCTTCATTTAAAGCCGGGAGTTTTCTAATGTTTCCCCAGTTATCATCGCACAGTAAAAGCGTTACATCATCAGGTACACGCATACCTTTATCATAATATTCCTGAACTTCTTTATATAATGCCCAGAGTTGTGGGGTTTGAGCCGCTGGCTTTTTTGTAACCTTTGTAATAATTTCGCGCTGATCTTTAACAATTTTCTCCAGTAATGCAGTGGCTGTTCCTTCAGTCATCGGCTCATCGCCATCTCCCCGCATACCGACTGTTATTATTTGCTCCTTATCGGCGACACGCCTTAAGCCACTTTCCCAAAATGACTTTAACTGATTGGGATTCTTTTCATAGTTCCATTTTCCCCCGTTATATCTTCTCCATTCGTCGTGGGCACGGGTTAAAGGTTCGTGATGCGATGTTCCTATCACGACTCCATATTCATCAGCCAAAACGGGGTTCATTTTATCATCATCGTTAAATGCACTTCCCCACATGGCTGGCCACAAATAATTACCTTTCAACCGAAGGATCAATTCGAATACTTTTTCGTAGAATTTGTGATTAAATCCACCGAATTCTTTTTTAGACCAGCCCGATAGTGCTGGTGCCTCGTCATTTAGAAATATACCCCGGTATTTTACAGCTGGAGCAGCATTTACATAGCGGCCCGGGATGGCATAAAGCGCATTGCTTTTTTTTGGTGGGACATCGGCCCAGTAATACCAGGGGGAAACACCAATCTGGTAAGAAAGTTCATATATTCCATATATTGTTCCCCGTTTATCACTGCCCGCAATAACCAGTGCTTTATCCACACCAGGTAGGGGGTTCTTCACGATCTCTATTAATGTTGTTTCCCAACTTCCAGAAATTCCTTTTACGTTGATTTTGTTTGTTTTTATCAATTGATCGATGATTTTACTGCTGCCAATGGTGCCAATTATGATGGCCATCGGCGTAGTTTGATCGATGTTTAATTCAGGAGCTCTGCCAGTTACTTTTCTAATGTCATCTTGCAAATCTTTGGCCGCTCTGATTACACCAGGCCACTCGTTTTTACTAACCAACAGCGTTGCACTTTTTTGCTTTTCGGAAATACAAAAACTTCCATTAATAGGTTTTTTAGAAATAAATGGTTTGATACCGGCAAAAACACAGTAGTTATTTAATCCAGTAATGAGTATTAAAAGAAATATCCTTTTCATCATAATTTTTTCTTTTATCATCAATTTATGGACTGGTTTAATTTGGTTAATAATGTTGTGGATAAAAGTATAGACATAGCGTGTGTACAGGGTGTTCGTTTGTTATTAATAATAGAACAAATGTTTAGCATTACAGAAATACAAACATTTATACCTTTAATTTCAACAAATGACGACACTTTCCTTTTTTTTGCCAGGTAGTTTTGGAGGATTAATTTATCCGATATGCAAAAAAAGTTTAATTTCCTTTCCTATCTAGTTTTATTGGTGTTTTTATGCTCGAATGCCAGGGCACAAATGACTTTGAAAAATCCGATACTTCCTGGCTTTTACCCTGATCCTGCGATCTGTAGGGTTGGAGCCGATTACTACATGGTAACTTCAACTTTTGTGTACTTCCCGGGAATACCGGTATTCCACAGTAAAGATCTTAAGAACTGGAAACAGATTGGGAGTGCAATTGATCGTACCTCACAGATGGATTTTATGGGAGAGCAAATATCCAGAGGTTTGTTTGCTCCAGCAATAAACTATAATAAGGGGACTTTTTATATTACTTGTACTGATATCGACAATGGCGGTAATTTTATAATTACCGCCCAAAGCCCTTCAGGCCCATGGAGTGATCCAATATATATTAAAGAAGCAAGAGGTATCGATCCTTCTTTATTTTTCGATGGAGATAAAGCGTTTATTTTATATAATAGTGACCCACCTGAAAATAAATCATTATACAGCGGGCACAGAACGGTGAGAATGTATGAGCTTAACCTGAGCAATCTTAAAGTAGTTGGATCGGAGAAAATACTTGTAAACGGTGGGGTAGACATCAGCAAAAAACCAGTTTGGATTGAAGCGCCTCATATTTACAAAAGAAATGGTTTTTATTATTTAATGGCGGCCGAGGGGGGCACAAGTGTGAACCATTCTGAAGTCATCCTAAGAAGTAATGATGTTTGGGGCCCTTATATACCATACGAAAAAAATCCAATTTTAACGCAAAGACATCTGGATCCTAAAAGGAAAAATCCAATATCTTCCGTTGGTCATGCAGATCTGGTAGATGGGCCAGATGGAAATACCTATGCTGTTTTTCTGGGCGTAAGACCATATGAAGGTGATTTTTACAATACGGGGCGTGAAACTTTCATTGCGCCAGTTAAATGGATAGACAACTGGCCAGTTATAAATCCAGATCATGAAGAAGTGCAGTATGAATATCAGGTAAGTTGGAATGAAGAGAAACATAAAGACCAATTGCCACTCAGTGGGAATTTTGATTTTAAGTTTCCATTTAAGGATAGTCTAAACACCCAGTTTTTATTTTTACGTACCCATAACCCATCATGGTATAGTTTTAAGGAAAATAAAAATGCACTCACAGTTAAACTGCTTCCGGAAACGATTTTGGGAAAAGGCAATCCAGCTTTTATTGGAAGAAGGCAGCAGCATTTGGTAAGTTCGGCTTCAACCGAAATGTCGTTTTCTACCAAAAAAAGTAATGAGAAATCGGGAATGGTGATATTCCAAAATGAGAATCATTTCTATTATCTATGTAAATCATATGAAAATGGTAAAAATGTTATTCAGTTGTTTAAAGGTAGTCCGACATCAGAAAAGATGGATTTACTTAAACAGATGGAATTACCAGGCGCTCAAAAGAGTGTGTACCTTAAAATAAGTTCCGAAAAGGACCTTTATTCTTTCTGGTTTGGCTTAAAAGAAAATGAATGGAAGCTTTTGGCTGATCAAGTTGACGGAAAGTACTTGAGTACAGTTGTTGCCAAAGGGTTTGTAGGTTCATTGTACGGCATTTACGCTACATCTGAGGGCCAAAAAACGGAGAATAAAGCCATTTATAAATGGTTTGGATATAGTGGAAACGACAGTACTTATGAATAGAATTTTATTGAGGAATTTTCTATATCTCCTTGTAATCGTCCTGTGTTCCTCAGGTTGCAAATCACGCTCGCAAAATACAACTGCATTGAAGGGATTGAAAGATTACTATAATGATTATTTTCCAATTGGTGTTGCCGTTAGTACCAGAACATTAAAAGGAGATGAAGCTGAGCTGCTTTTAAGGGAGTTCAGCAGCATTACCTCTGAAAATGCCATGAAAATGGAAGCGATACATCCCCGTGAGGATTACTATTTCTGGAGGGATGCTGACTCCATAGTGAAATTTGCTGAAAATCATAATTTGAAAATTCGTGGGCATAATTTGTGCTGGCATGAACAAGTTCCCAACTGGATATTTACTGACGAGTCTGGTCAGCTTGTTTCAAAGGAAGTACTCCTTAAACGGCTCAAGGATCACATTACAACGGTAGTTAAAAGATATAAGGGTAAAATCTACGCATGGGATGTGGTTAATGAAGTGATTGGCGACACAGACGAAGAATTTATAAGGAATTCTTTATGGTATAAGATATGTGGTGAAGAATATATTGCGAAAGCATTTGAGTACGCTCATGCCGCTGATCCGGAGGCATTGCTTTTTTATAATGACTACAACACAGAGCGGCCAGTTAAGCGGGATAAGATTTACCGTTTACTTAAAAAGCTTCTGGAAGAAAAGGTTCCTATCCACGGTATAGGACTGCAAGCCCATTGGTCAATTTTTGAACCGTCTGAGCGGGACTTGCGTGATGCGATCGAATTGTATTCATCGTTGGGTCTACAAATACATTTTACGGAACTTGATATGTCTATCTATCCCTGGGAGAAAAACAAAAGGGAGAAACAGCCAGGTGATATCGATCGTTTGACCCCAGAGCTGGAGTTGAAGCAAATTGATCAGTATGCTAAGATTTTTAAAATTTTTAGGGAATACAAAAAGAACATCACCAGCGTAACTTTCTGGAATGTTTCAGATCGGTATACCTGGTTAGATGGCTATCCGGTACGTGGTAGAAAAAATTATCCATTATTGTTTGATCAAAAACTACAACGGAAAAAGGCTTATCAAGAAGTCGTGAATTTTAAAAAGTAATTCCTCTCTCCATCTTTCATCTAGCTCTTTTGAACTTATGTAGCAGAAAAAAATACATTTGTTGCTGCCTGATGCTTAATTTGTGGCTACTTTCGTTAAAACCAAATATACTACTTGTACCTATTTTTTAAAATATAGCATTTGTTGTATATAGGAACACTGCACAGTAAATAAAATGGAATCTTCCAGGTTTATACTGTCATCTGTCCTTATTTATTAACTTTAGGTAACCAAAAAAATATGCTGAACCGGGCCATTTTAAAGCGATTTTATCTTTGTTTTTTATATACTGTTCTGGTATTATCACCGGGGTATGCGCAAAATCAAAAAATCAATTTTACTTCCTTAAAAACAAAAGATGGGCTTTCTTCTAATACGATTAATGCGATTTTGAAGGATCGATATGGAATCATGTGGTTTGGAACAGAGGATGGATTGAATAAATTTGATGGAACTAATTTCACTGTTTACAAGCATAAATCTGACGATCCGACTGGAATTCAGGCTAATGATATTCGAGCAATCCATGAAGATAAGTCTGGTAATTTATGGATTGGAAGCTCTGGCGGTTCGTTGAGTTTATATGACCGCAAGAAAAATTCTTTTATAAATTTTTCTGCAAATACAGGTGAAGGTTTAAGCAGTGATGTTATACGTACCGTTTCGAGTGATTATACAGGAAAGATATGGGTTGCGACCTTCAGTGGCTTAGATTTGCTTGATCCTAAAACTAGAACGGTAAAAAAACTCTCTCTGCAGGTCGGTCCTAAAAGAGCATTTCCTGCTATGACATTCAATTGTCTTTATGAGGACAGCAGACATAGAATGTGGATCGGATCTAACAATGGAATCTATTTATACGAAAGAGAAACAAACTCATTTAAGAATTTTACGAATTCTGTTTCAGATCCATCAAGTCTCTGTGATAATGCTGTATCATCAATTGTTGAAGATCAGGCGGGGAATTTATGGTTTGGTACTAGAAATGGGCTTAGTCTCCTCCTTCCAGATGGTACAAGCTTTAAAAATTTTTGGCATGACAGCAAGAATCCCAATACCCTAACCAATAATATGATTCTAAGTCTTGCGGCAAGTACCAATAATCAGTTATGGATTGGTACAGAGGATGGTTTAAATATTCTTAATATTAAGACGGGTGATATCACAAGATATAAGCCTGATTCAAGAGATATATATTCTTTAACAGGCAAGTCTATAAGTTATATTTATATAGATAACCAGGGTATTTATTGGCTTGGAGTTTACCATGGAGGCATCAATAAATATGACACTAATTTAAATCTGTTTCAACTAAAACAAGGTAATGTTTTTGACCAGAATGGACTAAATACTTCTGTTGTAACTTCATTCGCCAAATATCGGGATGATGAGATTTTTGTTGGTACAGACGGTGGTGGGCTTAATTTGTTCAATCGCAAAACAGAGTTGTTTAAAAGGTTTAATGTGCCTTTAGCAAATGGAAGCACGCTGAGTAACATCTCGATAATGAGTATGGAAATCGCCAGGTCAAAGCAGTTATATCTTGGGACATACTCAAATGGGTTGGTCGTTATGGATTTAAAAACCGGGCAGTTTCGCCAGATTACAAATCATAATAGTCACGATGCGCTAAATTCAAATGATATATTTTGCGTTAAGGAAGATAAAGGAGGTAAAATCTGGGTCGGAACAAACGGAGGCGGAGTAAACGTGTTAAATTCTAAGGATAAAGTTCTGGTAAAATATTGTAAAAATCCGAAAGCAATAAATGAACGGGATTATCCAGGAAATAACTTCGTAAGGTTTATTGAAGAGGACAATGCGGGAAACATTTGGATCGGCTCTTACGGTTCTGGAATTGCCGTTTTTAATCCGCATAGTAACAAATTTATAGTTTATAGTAAGGCCAACAGCAAACTGCCAAACGACCTTACCATGTCGATATTAAAAGACCGTTTAGGGAACATATGGGTTGGAACATTTAGCGGTGGCCTAAGCCTGTTTGACGATAAGACTGGTCAGTTCATTACTTTTTCTGAAAAAGATGGATTGAATAATGCAACAGTTTATGCCATAGTTGAGGATAAGCAAGGTAAAATATGGCTGAGTACCAATAAAGGTATCAGCAGCTTTGATCGTAAAACAAAGAAATTTACCAATTATACCATTTACAATGGGGTTCAAAATAATAATTTTGTTCTAGGTGCTGGCTTCAGTTCTTCTGACGGAGAAATCTATTTTGGGGGTGCCGATGGTTTCAATTATTTTAACCCGCAGTATTTCAAGAAGAATAAAAATGTGTCAAGGGTTCTTTTTACTGATCTGAAAATAGGCAATACTTCAATCGTTGCTTCTGCAGATGGACCTATAAAAGAGCATATCTCTGTCGTTAAAGATATTTATTTAGATTATAAGCAGAATTTTACCCTTAGTTATGTTAGTGTAAATTATACTGCACCTGAGCAGAACAGGTATTCATATCGTTTGGAAGGTTTTGATAATGAATGGATCAATGCCGGAAATTCTAAGTCTGTGTCTTATACCAATCTTGATCCGGGTGAATATGTGTTTCACGTTAAGGCAAGCAATAATGATGGACTTTGGAATGGAGCAGAAACTGCGATAAGAATACATGTATTGCCTCCCTTCTGGCGTACAATATATGCTTATGTTTTATATGTATTGGTTATTGTGGGTACGCTTCTCTATATCCGACATAGAGGGATTCAAAAGTTGAAGCTGAAATTTGCTCAGGTTCAGGAGAAAATGAAGGCAGAACAGTTGATTGAAGAAGAGCGAAAAGAGGCTGAGCGATTGAGAGAGTTAGATAAGCTGAAAATTAAATTTCTGACAAATCTGAGTCATGAGTTTCGCACTCCGCTGTCGTTGATTATGGGCCCTGTTGATAAATTACTGACGGAAAGGAGGGATATAGAGATTGCGGGTCCTTTAGCCATGATCAAACGAAATACGAGAAGATTGCTGAACCTGGTGAACCAAATCCTGGATTTCAGAAAGATGGAGGATCAGGAACTGAGATTAAATCCTTCAGAAGTCGATATCGTTGCCTTTATTAAGGAAGTTCTGGAGTCGTTTAATGACCTCAGCGAACGTAAGCAAATTCAATTGGTATTTAAAAGCCAGATGAGATGCTTTTATACCTTGTTTGACCAGGATAAAATAGAACGTGTATTGTTCAACTTGCTGTCTAATGCATTTAAATTTACACCTGTTGGTGGCATAATTTCATTAGAAGTGGAAAAGAGTGATCGCTTAAATGATGGTCAGGAATCTTCGTTGATCATCAAAGTTTCCGATACGGGTATTGGTATGTCAGCTGAAGACAAAGAGAAAATATTTGATCGGTTTTTTCAGGCTGAAACTTCAGCACCTATTTTAAATCAGGGAAGTGGGATTGGTTTGTCAATTGCAAAGGAATTTGTCAAGATGCATGGGGGTGATATAGCTGTTCAAACTGAACTTGGGAAAGGTAGTAATTTTATCATTGAGCTTCCTTTTTCGACGACCGAAACCGCAGATGAACTAACCATAGATTTTTCTGGTTCCATTAACTCCGAACCAGAAATTGTTACCGAGGCCGATGAAAACGTAAATGGCATAGATATCCCTTCAGTTTTATTGGTGGAAGACAATGAGGATTTTAGATTTTATCTTAAGGACAGTTTAAAGTCGTTTTATAGGATTTATGAAGCATGTAATGGGCAGGAGGGCTGGCAAAAGGCCTTGGCTCATCATCCTCAAGTTATTGTAAGTGATATCAATATGCCATATATGAATGGCATCGAACTATGCTGTAAAGTGAAGTCTGATAAACGGACGAATCACATTCCAATTATATTGTTGACCGCGTTAACCGGAGAGGAGGAGCAGCTCAGGGGATTGGAGACAGGTGCAAATGACTATTTAACCAAGCCTTTTAATTTTGAAATTCTTAATGCAAAAATTAAGAATCTTCTGACCTTAAATAAAACGCTTAAGGATACTTACACTAAACAGATAAAGGTTCAAACACCAGAAGTTGTTATCGAATCACATAGCGACAGATTATTAAATAAAGTTTTATTATACATTGAAGAAAATCTTAATAATCCTAAACTTTCTGTTGAAGATTTAAGCAGGCATGTAGGAATGAGCAGGGGCTCTTTATATCATAAAATTTTGGAATTAACAGGCGAATCACCTGTTGAGTATATCAGGTCGGTAAAGTTGGATAAAGCTACCGTTTTGCTCGAAAAGAGCGATCTAAATGTGTCGCAGATCGCTTATATGGTTGGCTTTGCTACACCCAATTATTTTGCAAAATCATTTAAGGCGAAATTTAATGTTCAACCCTCAGAATTTATGAATTTAAAGCGCAAAACCGATGTTAATTTAGTTTAAACATTTATGACATCATTTTATACAAATCTGCTCGATACTTTTTTTGGTTTGGAGTACGTTTGAGATGCCAACCAATTGAAATTTCAAGATAGATGTATGAGCCAAATTAAATTGTTTTCGTTTTTTTTATGCTTAAGCTTTTGCTTTGTTTTGCAAGGTTATACACAGATCAGGCTACCGCATTTGGTAGGGGACAGTATGGTGCTGCAGCGAGAAGTGCCGCTTAAAATCTGGGGATGGGCTTCTCCGGGTGAAAAAGTGGATGTTAATTTCAATGGTAAAAAGGCAACAACTGTTGCTGGACCTGACGGAAAATGGCTCACAAAACTTCCGGCTATGAAAGTCGGTGGCCCTTGCAATATGGTGCTTAAGGGAAAAAATACCATCGTATTGAAGGATGTTTTAATAGGTGATGTATGGTTGTGCGCCGGGCAATCTAATATGGTTCATCAAATGAGGCTGCACAACATTACATACGCTGATGATATTGCATCGGCCAATTATTCTAAAATCAGGCAATACTGGGTGCCTACCGCCACCAGCTTAATTGGTCCTTCAGAAGATCTGCCGCCAGGCAATTGGAAGTCTGCTAATTCAAAGGATATTAATGATTTTTCTGTCGTAGCCTACTTCTTTGCCAAACAAATTTTTGCAAAATATGGGATTCCCATTGGAATCATCAATGCAAGTGTTGGTGGTACATCAATAGAATCATGGACAAGTGAAGAAGGATTAATGGATGTTGGGGGACTGCGTGAAATAATTATACGGAATAAAGACACCGCATACGTGAATGGCGTTAATCGGAAGGCCGTTTCTAACCAGCTTAAGAAGGCTGTAATCGCTGATAAAGGCTTGAATGGGGATATTAAATGGTACGATCCTGAATATCTACCCAAGGGATGGAGGAATATTAATATTCCGGGATATTGGGAGGACCAGGGGATTCGCGATTTGGATGGGGTTGTCTGGTATCGTAGGGTGTTTGATGTGCCCGCTGCTATGGTTGGAATACCCGCGCTCATCCATATGGGAAGGATTATTGATGCTGACAGATTTTATGTAAATGGCCAGCAGGTAGGTAATACAGGGTATCAATATCCTCAGAGGAGGTATCATCTGGGCCCAGGTACATTGAAAGCAGGAAAGAATATTTTTGTAATTAGGGTAGAAAATTCGGCTGGAAAGGGCGGTTTTGTACCTGATAAACCTTATCTTATTGAAGCGGGAAATCAATCCATTGATTTAAAAGGAGATTGGCAATATAAAGTTGGGGAGGTTTATACACCAGTAGTTAAGACAGGGGCCTATGGTATTTCGGAACAAGCTCAGCCTACTGCGCTTTACAATACGATGATAGCTCCATTAGCCAATTATGGTTTTAAGGGTATACTTTGGTATCAGGGCGAAAGTAACGTTGGAAATGCCATGGCTTATAAAAAATTATTGCCAGCCATGATCAACGACTGGAGAAATAAGTTCGACAGACCTGATTTGCCGTTCTTTTATGTTCAGTTGCCTAACCATGGAGATATGTGTTATCAACCTGCAGAAAGTGGTTTGGCTTTAATGAGAGAGGCTGCATTGCAGACGCTAAAGGTTCCATTTACAGGAATGGCTGTTACAATTGATCTTGGAGAATGGAACGACCTTCATCCTGATAATAAGAGGGATGTGGGGGAGAGACTGGCGCTAATTGCCAGGCATTTTACCTATGGAGAAAGGAGTCTGATTTATTCCGGCCCAATTTTTCAGTCTTCAAAAGTTTCCGGAAATGAGATTGTTGTCAGTTTTAATCATGTTGGGAGTGGTTTGGTAGCGGTCGACGGAGAACCGCTTTCACAATTTGAAATTGCAGGCGAAGACAAAAAGTTTGTGTGGGCCAGTGCAAAAATTGAAAATGATAAAGTTGTGGTCTGGTCAGATCAAATTAGGAGTCCTAAGTACGTTCGTTACGCATGGGCAGATAATCCTGTAAACCCAAATTTATATAATCTGGAAAAATTACCGGCCTCACCCTTTCGTACTGATGAATAATTTCCAGTTCAAACAATAAAATTTAAAGCCATATCTGATGATCTGCAACAAGCCGCTATTTTATTAAATGCGCTGAATTAGGAATAAGTTATATATGTAAACAACCCCAATTAATGAAACATAGAATAAATGAATTAGAAGATATCGCTGCTCAAGTAAGAAGGGATATTGTTAGAATGGTACATGCCTGCCAATCAGGTCATCCGGGTGGATCATTAGGATGTGCAGATTTTATGACTGCATTGTATTTTGAAATCATGAACCGCTCTACTGATTTTGAAATGGATGGAAAAGGCGAAGATTTGTTTTTTCTTTCAAACGGACACATTTCGCCAGTTTTTTACAGCGTATTGGCCCGATCAGGTTATTTTGAAGTAAGCGAACTGGCTACTTTCAGAAAGTTAAACTCAAGATTACAAGGCCACCCAACAACTCATGAAGGACTTCCTGGTATCAGAATCGCATCTGGATCTTTGGGTCAAGGCATGTCTGTTGCTATCGGTGCAGCTCAGGCTAAAAAAATAAATAAAGATCACTCCACAGTTTATGTTTTACTTGGAGATGGTGAATTACAGGAAGGTCAAAACTGGGAAGCCATTATGTATGCGTCTCACAACAAGGTGGATAACCTGATTGCATCTGTTGATTATAATGGTCAGCAAATAGATGGCCCAACAGAAAAAGTATTATCTCTGGAAAACCTTCAGGCTAAATTTGAGGCTTTCGGATGGCATGTGATCAACTCTGATGGCAATGATATGGATTTTATTGTTAGTGCATTGCACTATGCAAAATCTCTAACAGGCAAAGGAAAACCAGTTTTAAACTTAATGAGTACGCAAATGGGTGCTGGTGTTGATTTCATGATGGGCTCGCACAAATGGCATGGCGTAGCGCCTAACGATGAACAGCTTGCAGCTGCCTTAGCTCAATTAAGGACTACCCTTAAAGATTATTAAGCATGAAAAAGTATACATACACTGAAAAAAAAGATACACGCTCTGGCTTTGGAGCTGGATTGCTTGAAGCAGGAAAAAAGAACCCTGAAGTCGTAGCACTTTG
>NZ_FNEX01000007.1 GCF_900100435.1 Pedobacter sp. ok626
TATCGTAAACAACGCCCCGTCGATGTAGAACCCGTATTTGCACATATCAAAGCTAATCGTGGCTTCAAACGGTTTTTATTGAAAGGGATAAGCAAGGCTGAAGTAGAAGTCGGGTTGCTTTCCATCGCTCACAACTTAAAAAAATGGAAAGCGTAAAGCTTTTTGTATCGTTGTTTAATGCTAAAGTACACCGGGGAACATAGATGCATACACAAATCAACGTTCAACCAAAACTTGTAGCTTTGATCTGAAAAAAGTAGCTAATAACTCAAAAAATAACACAATAAAAAAACCGTCTCATAATTGACTTATGAGACGGCTACTAGTTTTATACATAATCAAAAAACTTGTTTACAATGGTTAATGTTTCCCTTTTCCATTGCCCTTTCCGGCTCCATGACCCTTCCCCTTGCCGTTCCCATTCTCTTTTGAATACATTTTTTTGGCTTGTCCAGGAGACATTCCATGAGGATGGCCTTTAACTACATAATAGCGTGGATCGTCACTATATTTGATCACCTTTTGCCCTTTTACTTTTTTATATTTTCCATAGCGCACCCTATCATTATCAAAATTATGATAGGCGTCCCTTGAATTGATTACTACCTTATACCCATTATACAGATCGTATCCGCTATACCTGGAGGGCAATGATACTGAAAAGTTCCATCTACCATTATCCATGTAAATAAACTGTCTTTTTGGTACATAATAGTAACTCTCAATGTCCGGAAGGTAATAGTAATCTACATGATCGTAACCAACAGGCCCCCATAGGGGTTGTGATCCGATATTTACGTTTATACTCACTTGTGCAGAAGACCGGAACGAAACAAAGCCAATTGCAATAAGAAGAGTTAGAAATATTTTTTTCATAATTATAGTCGGTTACCTTAATAAACAATTGAATCACGTAATTGTTATTTATTATTATTGCTTAAGTGTAATCGTACCTAAACTGGTGTTTTGACCAAGAGCCACATTAACATTTGTAATGGTACTGTCTCTGTAGCCAACTACGGGAACAAATTTTACTGAATAGCTACCTGCCCCAAGTCCACCAACAGTAAATTTACCAGTCAAAGGATCCGCAATTGTACCTACGGTATCAGTTCCTGCAATTACCAGCACCTCTGGATGACTCAACAACGGCAATACAGTTCCAGATACTAAGCCCGACGTTGCTGCTGTGACCCCTCTAACTACAGGTTTAAGCAAATACTTACCATTTCCAGTGCTCACAATAGATTTCGCCGCATCAAAATCAAGCAATAATGAATACGTTACCCCCGGAACCAATGATGGGTTTGCTTTAAGTTTAACTTTCCAGCCAGACGATTGTCCACTTGGAGTAGTGAGTGCCTGTGAAACCCCACCGACCACAATAGTATTTCCTGAATCATTCAATACTAGTCTAATTTCAGTGATTTCCCCGCTTGGCATTTCTCCTGAGGCAACCAGAATATCAGGATTACTGCTACCAATTCTAAAATCCAGGATATTAAAAATATTTGTAGTGGAAGCAAAAGTATAAGGCTTACCATCTGAAAATAGTACGATTTCCTTAACACTCAGGTTGATTTTGTCAAAGTTTCCAGGTGCATCAGTCATTCGGATCTCGACTTTGGTTGTTCCGCTCGCAGAACTATCACTGTCCTTTTTGCATCCAATAAAGAGCGCAAGTCCTGCAAAAAAGCAGGCTAATCCAGAATACATGATTCTCTTTTTCATAGTTTTAGATTTTAGTGAATATTAACATTTTCGTTACTCAAAATTGCAGTGCGAACATGAATTCAACATGAAATTCTGAGTTTATTTGACCCCAAAATTTCATCTTAAATTCATGTTCAATGGTGACATTTGTTACGGTGACAAAATCTTTATATTTACATAATGAACAGACCACTCATTTTCAAGGCGTTGTTAACTTTTATTTTTTCCGCCCCCTTTTTGCTTTGGGCGAGCGTACCGATGAAAAAAGGAAATTTAATCGATACTGCTAAGTACCAATTACAGGATGAGAAAAAGGATAACAAACAAAAACCTGATCAGAAACCGGAACCCAATAAACCCGATATCAGAGAAGTACCTAAAGCCCGTAAACAAACCCGACCTCCTGTAGTGGTGGTCAAACCAAATATTAAAGTAAAGCCTATAAAGGTTATCCGTCCAAAGATCAAAAGACCGTAGTGCATACCCTATGATGAGATTTATATTTCTACTAGTCTTGATTTCTATGGCTTCCTATACTGTGCAGGCACAGCAGGACAGTACTGAAAAAACAACCCTCACTTTAGCCGCTCTCTACAGCAGCAACGTGAGTTATTATGGGCAAGCTACGAATGAAAAGCTCCCTTATATCCTGATTAATGCAACAGTCAGGTTTCCAATTGGCCTGTATTTTTCTGCAGGTTCATATAAGCTTTTAAATTATGGTGGAGGTTTATCTGAAACAGATCTTGGAGCTGGTTTTGATTATGACTTTAATGATCAATTCAGCACGGGAATAGCTTATACACGTTCCTTTTTCCCTTCAAACTCGCCATTATTACAGGCCTCGAACGAAAACAATTTGAATTTCTCAGCTAAGTATAGCTGGCCCTGGCTCAAAAGCTCATTTAGTGCCGACTATGCTTTTGGGCAACAGAATGATATTTTTCTAAGCCTTACGCATTCCAAAGAGATCAGCATAGGCAGTTTATTTAATGAGAAAAACGCCCTTTCAGTAGAACCTGCTATAGAACTGGTAGCAGGCACACGGCATTTTTATGAAACCTATACAACAAAAAAGAACAATCGGGACAAAGCGAATGGAAAGGGCAAAGCTCCTGTTTCAGCCGGGAATTCAAATTCAACGATCACCACTACGGTAGCTTCTGACAGTTTTAATCTATTATCTTATAATTTTAAACTCCCACTTAGCTTAAGTAGGGCCAATTATATCGCAGAAGTTAGTTATCAATTATCCGTTCTTGGACCTAAAGCCGAAGCTGAGTTAAAACATCAGCAATCGTTTTTCGGTCTGGCTTTTTACTATCAGTTTTAATCCAAATTCCTATGAAAGTATTAATCGTTGAGGATGAAAAAACACTGGCGCATGAAATGGATTCTTTTCTAAAAAAAAGCTTTTATCTATGTGATATTGCGCATACCTTCAAAACCGGGTTGGAACAATTAGAACTGAATAAATACGACTTTATATTAATAGATTTAAGTTTGCCGGACGGCGATGGATTGGAAATCCTGAAAAGAGCCAAAAAGAACAATCCTGACGCGGCTTATATCATTATTACCGCAAGAACTCAGCTAAAAGACAGGATTAGTGGACTGGATCTTGGTGCCGATGATTATCTGGCCAAACCATTTTACCTTTTAGAGCTGCAATCCAGAATGCAGGCCATTGCTCGCCGGAAATTCAGCATCACCGAAGAATTATTATCTATTGGCGAATTCCATATAGATCTTCCAAAAAGAGTAGTCACATTTGGCCCGGAAAAGATCGAACTTTCTCGCAAAGAATTTGACCTACTGAGTTATCTTCTACTCCATAAAAATCGGGTATTGACCCGTGCTCAACTGAGTGAGCACATTTGGGGCACCTTTGTTAATGATGATTACGATTCAAATTATATAGACGCTCATATCAAGAACATTCGTAAAAAATTAAATACATGGGCGGATACAGAATGGCTGGAAACAGTGCGTGGTGTAGGCTACCGAATTAAAAAATAACATGAAATTATCTACTAAACTTACGCTTTTCATTACCGGATCAAAACTGGTAATTGTATTGTTATTTGTTCTGGCGTTACCATTTCTTGTGAAACAGATCGCTTCAGAATATACCAATTATACCTTAAAGCAGCAGCGGAAAAAAGTGCTCGATATCATAAAAAAGAATGGCACTGACTATTACTTTCAGGGTGAGGCTAATTATGGCAGCTATACGATGCTTAAGGAAGAGTTCATAGCCTTACTACCGGTAGAATCCAACCTAAACATGGATACGATTAAAAATTCGCAACGTCTTATAGAAAGGGATACACTGAACTATCGAGTACTGAGCTATACCTTTAAAAACAAGGATAAGAATTATCTATTGGAGATCGGCAAAACAACTGCAAGTATCAATCAGTACAACAAGCCTTTACAACGATTTGCCTTATATGTGTTGATCACGCTGATTGGGCTGACCATACTCATTGACCTTACTTTTATTCGTGTGTTGATCCGTCCGCTGGCAAAAATTATAAAGACAAAGCTAATAAACCGGAAATTCCCGTTTAAAGATGGGCAAAAACGGGTTCAAACCAGTACAACTGATTTTAAATACCTGGATGAATCTCTAATCCTTTTAATGAATCAGATCAATGAAGCCTTTTACAAGGAAAGGGAATTTACATCTAATGCTTCCCATGAGCTAATGACACCTATAAGTATTCTTCAGAATAAAATGGAAAATCTGCTTACGGACGAAACCCTGGATGAGCCATCTACTTTGGCTATCATAGAGATGATGAAAACTGTAGACAGGTTAAAAAACATCACCAAATCTCTGCTGTTGATTTCCAGAATTGAAAATGAGCAATACATCAGAAAGGAACAGGTAAAGCCGCTAATACTATTTAACGAGATTGTAGAGGAGATCAGTCACCGACTCGAGGAAAAACACATCAAAATTATTCTGAATGTCTCAGCAGCGGCAATATTGGAAGGAGTTAATAAAGACTTGTTGTTTCAATTGTTTTTTAATCTGATTCACAATGCCATAAAGTTTAATCGGAATGAGGGAAGTATTTTTATAAAAGACAGCTACTTAAATAATGGCGCTTATGAGATTATTATTACTGATACTGGCATCGGAATTCCTAAAGAGGACTTACCATTTGTTTTTGACCGTTTCATGAAAACGAATCTATCTGGTGATGTAGGATATGGTTTAGGATTAGCCATCGTAAAAAGTATTGCGATGTACCATCAAATACAAATTAATGTTCAATCTGAGATTGGTGAGGGTACGACTTTTAAAATAATATTCCCTAAAAATTGATATTGCGACACCGCTTAATTACTAACTATCCTCCAATTTTGCACTTCTCAACCTTAAAGAGTTTAAAATAACCGATACGGAACTAAAGCTCATCGCCAGCGCTGCAATCATAGGTGAAAGTAGGATCCCAAAAAAAGGATATAGAAGACCCGCCGCGACTGGTATGCCCAAAACATTATATCCAAGGGCAAAAAACAGATTGCCTTTTATATTGCCCATTACTTTATGGCTCAGCAACCTTGCTTTTGCAATACCATTCAAATCACCTTTTACTAGAGTAATCGCGGCGCTCTCTATGGCTACATCTGTTCCTGTGCCCATGGCAATTCCAATATCTGCCTGAGACAACGCAGGGGCATCGTTAATGCCATCACCTGCCATGGCGACCTTTTTACCTTCGGCCTGTAATTTCTTTATTTCATTCAATTTATCTTCCGGCAACATTTGCGCTTCGAAACCATCCAGATTCAAAGTTTTGCTTACGGCTGCAGCGGTATCTTCATTGTCTCCGGTAAACATTATAACCTTCACCCCTTCTTGCTGAAGCTTATGGATAGCTGCTGCACTGGAGGCTTTAATTTTATCAGAAATTACCACAAAGCCAATAGCTTTATTTCCAGCTGCCAAATAGGATACTGTTTTACCTTGCTTTTGTGCTGCTTTGGCTTGTTCTTCCAACTCAGGAGCAATTTTCGCTTTAACATGCTCCATTAACTTCCGGTTGCCTAAAGCCAATTTTTCTCTCTCAAGCTCGCCCGTTACGCCCTTACCTGTTACTGCCTCAAAATTTGAAATAGGCTTAATGCCAACCTTTTTCTCTTTGCCATAGTCTAGTGTAGCTTGGGCCAAAGGATGTTCACTACTACTGTTCAGTGCTACGATTCTTTCAAGTATATCTTTTTCGGTAAAATCAGAATCAGCACTAATAATGTTTTCGACTGATGGTTTGCCTTCCGTAACCGTTCCTGTCTTATCGATAATCACGACATCGATGGCATTCATTTTCTCTAAGGATTCTGCATTTTTAATGAGCACGCCAGACTGAGCACCTTTTCCTACGCCTACCATAACCGACATTGGTGTGGCAAGCCCAAGCGCACAAGGACAGGCAATGATTAAAACAGCAATCGCATTTACAAAGGCGTAAACATAGGAAGGTTCAGGCCCATATACTGCCCATACTCCAAATGTAGCGATGGCGATCAGTACCACTACGGGTACAAAATATCCTGAAATCTTATCTGCTAACTTTTGAATCGGTGCTTTGGAGCGACTAGCAGAGTTTACCATCTCAATAATCTGGGCCAATAGTGTTTCTGAGCCTACTTTTTCAGCGAGCATCACAAAAGTTTTATTCCCATTGATTGTACCCGAACTTACTTTATCTCCGGGCCCCTTTTCCACTGGAACAGGCTCCCCGGTGATCATAGATTCATCAATGGTAACCTCTCCATCTTTGATACTCCCGTCAACAGGTATTTTCTCCCCTGGCTTTACCCGCAGCATATCATCCTTCTGAATATCATCTATCGAAACCACAGATTCTTTACCTCCTACAATCTTTGTGGCCGTATTTGGAGCCAGTTTCAACAGTTCTTTAATGGCACTATTGGTCCTACTATGTGCCCGGGCTTCTAAAAGTTGTCCAAGCAATACCAACGTAAGAATAACAGTTGCTGCCTCAAAATACACATAAACAGTACCATGATGTGTTTTGAATTGGTCTGGAAAAACACCTGGAAAAAGAAGGGCTACAAGACTGAAAAGCCAGGCCACCCCAGCACCAATGCCAATCAAAGTAAACATATTCAAATTCCAGGTTATTATGGAACGCCAAGCCCGCTCAAAGAACATCCGGGTCGCATAGAAAACTACCGGAAGAGAAAGTCCAAATTGCAGCCAGTTCCAATATTCAAGCCCCATCAGTCTGAATAGTGGATTATTAGGGATCATCTCTGTCATCGCGATCATAAAAATGGGGATAGTAAAAAGGGCCGCTATCTTAAACTTAGTCAGCAGCTGTTTGTAGGTCTTATCTTCTTCCTCACTTGTGCCGGCAATAGGGATCAAGTCCATTCCGCATATAGGGCAGGCTCCGGCTTCATCTCTGATGATTTCAGGATGCATTGGGCAAGTAAACTGTGTCGTTTTGTTTAACACAGGCTCCTTTAAAAGATCCATACCACAAACCGGACAAGTTCCAGGTTTATTATATGTTTTATCTCCTTCACAATGCATTGGACAATAGTATACGCCTCCTGCTTCTTCGTTATTCAGCTTCGCAGCAGTTTTATCATGATGCTGGTGGTTTGAATGGCTCTGGTGATCAGCATGCTTGTCTTCGGTAGGTTTCATGATAAGATGATTAATAAGTTAATAATTTAATGTGATTCCAGCCCCGTAGCCCATATCACTATCATAGTGGGTAGATAGACCAAAATACTTAGTGACGATGTATCTAAATCCAGCCATATATTCTTTATCTGTGTTGACCATGAATTGAAACCGGAGTCTTTCGGAAATAGGTATGTCTTCTCTCCTCAATTGAAATCTGACATTTCCTTTATGATCTAATGAAGCATCTGCTACAACTAGCATTGGCAAAGTATACTGAACCCCTAAATGAAATACGTGTCTAAGATTTTTGGTATTGCTTTGTCCGAAAAGATTGTCTGCTGGGGATAAGAATTGCCCAAAAATATTTTTGACCATTGGGTCAACTGTTCTTTTACGAAGGTCCCAGCCAATATAAGGGAACAACCATTGGTTTCGACCTATATATCTTCCAAAATGACTTTCCGTTTCATAACCCATTTCTTTATCAAAGCCGACTCTCCATTCTGCAGTGAAACGATAACGGGTGTTGGACAGCATAATTTCGCCATCACTGCCATTGGATTCAATTCCTATTCTTGCCATAGGATGAATTGCCTGGTCGTCGTGAAACAACATTCGCTGGGCCATTTTCGGATCAGGAATTTCAGGATTGGGTGCTGTGTTTTCATAACTGAAAACACGTCCCATTCCACTCATCATGTGGTATAGGATATGGCAGTGAAAAAACCAATCCCCACCAGCTTCAGAAGCCGCAAATTCTATGGTATCCCTTTCCATCGGCATAATGTCTAAGACATTTTTTAGTGGAGCATTTTCCCCTTGCTCATTTAGCACCCTAAAATCATGACCATGAAGGTGCATAGGATGACGCATCATACTATTATTGAATAAGATGATACGCACATTTTCACCCTTCTTAATCAGAATTTTATCGCTTTCAGAAATAGTTTTGTTATCCAAAGTCCATACATAACGGTTCATATTCCCGGTAAGATTAAACTTTAGCTCCTTCCATGAAACATTGGGTAAGGTTGTTTTTTTCGGGTCACGAAGCATTCCGTAATTTAAGGTAACGATGTTTGAGGACTCGGGATACATAACTGCATTCATATCCATGATCTGGTTCTGCATTTTCATCCCCTTCATTTCGATCATGTTACCTCGCATATCCATCATGTCGTTCATCATCTTCATTCCGGCAAAATATTCCAGCTTTGGCAATTTCTGGGCTGGAACTTTTTCTCCTTTGCCCAACCACAATGAAGCAGATTTTGTCCGGTCTTCGGGTGTTACCAAAAACTCATAGCTTTTATTTTCTGGAATGCTAACTACAACATCATAAGTTTCAGATGCGGCTATGATTAACCTATCCACTTCCACAGGCTCTACGTCATTTCCATCAGAAGCCACTACAGTGATTTTACCTCCTGCGTAAGTGAGCCAAAAATAGTCGGATGCACCGCCATTAGCGATACGAAGTCTTACTGTATTTCCGGCTTTAAATTGAGGTTGTTCATTTTGGTTCTTGCCATTGATTAGAAAGGTATCATAATATACATCGCTGACATCCATAGCATTCATGCGTTTCCACTCATTGGCAACTTTGGTTTTGAAATGCCCCGACCTGATGGCCTCTGCATAACTTTGAGTAGTTCCCTTTTTAATGGCAAACCAATCGTTAGCATTTTTCAGACTCCGGTTTACCTCCTCAGGTTTCATATCCGTCCATTCACTGATGACCAATGGAATTGTTGGAATGTCCCACTCTTTCCTTTTGTTGAGAATAAAAGCACCATACATACCAATTTGCTCCTGAAACATGCTATGACTATGATACCAGTGTGTCCCCGTTTGAACGATAGGGAATTTATAGACATAGGTAGCATTTGGCATAATTGGCATTTGCGTAAGGAAAGGAACTCCGTCCATTTTGTTCGGCAGAAACAGTCCATGCC
Organism: Pedobacter sp. ok626; assembly: GCF_900100435.1. Taxonomy (GTDB): domain Bacteria; phylum Bacteroidota; class Bacteroidia; order Sphingobacteriales; family Sphingobacteriaceae; genus Pedobacter. Next base: position 9,343 of record NZ_FNEX01000007.1, read on the forward strand.
AGTGAAGAGATGTTTCTTCCTTCAGGTTATTATGTACATATATCAATGCCGTATCACCTTCAGTAAAGGTTAACGTTGGCATTGGGATCTGTCCGTTTACCGCAATTGCTCGTTTTGTTTTTTTTCCATAAGTGACCGTAGTGTCTGCTATGTAAAGGTCATAACGCACTGTCCGAGGGGGTTGATTACTTGAAATGGTTTTTCTTCCCATTCCATCATTCTTTTGGGGCATATTTTTCATGGGCATTTTCATTCCCTTCATATCCTGCGCAGAAGCTGCAGAATAAAGGATCAATAAAAAAGCCATTAGTATGTTTTTCATTGCTATGTGATTAAAGGTTAGTTAGAAATTCTTTTTACTTAAACTATCCTTTGAATTTTGAACCCAAATGCATTTTTGCTATCCTAAAGCAGAATTATTTGATAAAATCTAAAAATCAATTGTACAGCCACAACCCCCAAATGAGGGTGAAGCTGTACAATCAACAAACAGGATTACTTTAAAGTTTCCTTTATTGCCCCACAGGTTAACATTTGTTTACCGTAATAAGGATTTTTGATCGCTGCATTATCAGAAAGCCAATAACTTTTTTTCATTGGACAATAATCATAATAAACCGCCTCATTAGTAAGCTTTACAGTTTTGGCCAGTTTAAAAAGATCAACTGAAAAGTTCGCGAATTGCGCTCTTTGTTGGGATAGGTCTTTGCTTTCGGAGATTTGTTTAGCGCCAAGTGCTAATTTATCTTTAAGGCCTATAAAAGCTGTCTTTTCTTGTCCAGACAATGATTTCAGATCTATTTCGGCTAATGTTTTAGAAAATTCAGTCGCTGATGAAGCTGCAACAGCGGCATCGGAATTCACCAACGCATTTTTGATGCCGTAATAAGAAGTTAATAATGATTGCGTTTGATTATTTTGAGCGAAAACAGGTTTAATCCATGCAGTAGCTATTAAGACAACTGCTAAAAATATATTTTTCATGATTCAATAATTTAATGTTTATACTAATTTTTGTGCGTAGCAATAGCCTGGTAAAAATGTACTTACAGACTAGTTCGCTATAAATCAACTCCTAGCAATTAAATTTTATATCTGAAAACTCTGAATAACGATACGGATGTCTTCGTTTGGCGGTCGGGATCGATGGTCTACATAAAAACGCTGTTCCAGTTGAGTACTGATTAACGGAGCGAACAACTTATAAGAAAAATCAGGCAACCAAATGAAAGACAAAGCAACCTGTGCTTTAGCACTGTCTGGAATTAGTTTGCTCTGGGCAACCAAGTCATTTACCAACGTTTTGCAACAATGATCTTCGGTTGAAGAAATGAGTCTTGTTATTGGCTTATCCTTCTGTCCGTGCCTATCTGCATGAGAATGATTTTCATCATGATGATTTCCCTCCATTGTTAAAGCACACCCCAAACCAACAACGGTATTGAGTAAAAATATCACTAACAGACAGATAGCTTTACTTTTCATGATGATACAAATCTATATAAAGATGCAAAATTACATTTACACTATTTCGAGTTTTTTTTATATCTAATTGACCTTAAGCATATCTATTTAGCTATATTGCCGCCAAATCTGAACAAAATTTGCAACGAATAAGGTCCTTCATACTGACTCTAATAGACTTTTTCTATCCACCCTTTAAGAAGGTGGTTGGTCAACAGACTTTCAGGTATGCGGTATGTGGGGGAAGTAATGCCATGCTGAATCTTCTGATTTTCTCCCTTAGCTATAATCTTATATTTCATACCGATATCATATACCTATTGGGGCTTCCGATTACCAGATATATTGCCTCTTATATTGTTGCGCTTTCCGTCAGCTTCCCAATAGGTTTCTGCCTAAATAAGTATGTGGTATTTCAACAATCAAATCTTCAAGGGAAAACACAATTGATGCGTTATGGCGCATTAACTTTCAGCACAATATTTTTAGATTATCTCCTATTACATTTATTGATAGGATATTTCAAGCTTTGGGCAACTGGTTCGCAGGCATTCATCATCATTATCCTCTCCTTAATCAGTTATTTGGTTCAAACCCACTACTCTTTCAAAACGGTAAAAAAGTAGTTATAAATTAGCTGTAAACTGATGGCTGGTGCCATTCTTATAGCTCTGTTTATTTAGCCAAGCCATTAAAAGATCCATTCTGCTGATCATTGAATCCCCGGAGTTTTTGCTCACATACCCTGGAAAGCCATACTTGTTTTTATCAGTCAGATCTGTAAATTCCCATGGGTGAAAATATAGGTTTACATAACCATCATTTTTATAGCTTCTCTTTACCAGATATTTGTAAATCCATAAGGGGAAGTTGTGAAATGAAAGCCAGAACAAAGGTATCCTGAATGTAGGACTAACCGATGCTGGTAGTTGCCAAACTTTGCCCTGCCGAAAATAAGTCCTGGAAATATGTAGGTTGTTATATCTGCCAGGCAACCAGGTTGGATTAATCGAACTGTTATAGGAATAACCAGCATCTTCAATTGCCTTTTCGTCAACTGGCATCATTCTGGGCATGCGAAAGCCATGAATTTCTGAGCCAAATAGCTCTTGAAGCTTCAATTTAGAAGCCAACAAGTCAGTTACCTCAAACTTGGAATGGTAATAGCCATGTGAAGCGAGTTCATGTCCTTCATTCTTTATTCTTTCTATAATATCCGATGCGTTGATTGCGAAAGTTGCCGTAGAAAAAAAGGTAGCTTTTATATTATGTTTTTTTAGCAAGTCTAAGATAACGTTAGTTCCCTGAACAGAAATCGTGATCTGATCCTCAAAATCAATGGTTTTGCCATATTCAAACGGCATATCAAATTCTTCAATGTCAAAACTAAGTAGTACCATTATTTGATATTGTCAATGTTTGTAGATCTGATGATATAGTTTGGCCTGTTTTTGGTCTGCATAAACATCTTTCCTATGTATATTCCAATTATCCCCAGAATGATCAGCTGCAATCCCCCAAAAAATGCAACGGTACTGATTAGTGAGGCCCATCCACTTACCCCTTTGCCAATACATAACGCATGTATGACGTATGGAATATAAAGCAGGGATAGAAATGAAAAGAAAAAGCCCAAATATACTGCCATATGCAACGGTTTAATGCTCAAGGATGTGACCCCATGAACGGCCAAACGCATCATTTTACTCCTATTGTATTTACTTGCCCCAGCAAATCTCTGTTCGGGTATATAATCAATTGCAAACTGCCTAAAACCGAGCCATTTGACGAGTCCTCGAACGAATAAGTCATTTTCTTTAAAATCTTTAAAGACATCAATTGCTCTACGGTCCAAAAGCCTAAAATCAGCAGTTCCAGGTTCTAGCTCAATATCAGAAAGAAAATTAAGCAACTTGTAAAAATAAGCAGATGTTTTTCGTTTCTTGTAGGACAGCCTTTTATCTTCCTTTCTTCTCGTATAAACCACATCGTATCCTTCCTCCCATTTTTCGAGCATCTGAATAAACATTTCAGGTGGGTGTTGCAGATCAGCATCGAGTGAAATCACACAATCGCCCTTTGCAAAATCAAGCCCTGCTTTCAATGCTGGTTGATGTCCAAAATTCCTGGAGAATTCGATGTAGAAGAAATTATCTTTAACCCTTGCCAGCTCTTCAATAACTTCAAGAGTTCTATCTGTTCCTCCATCATCCACGACAAGTACCTCGAATCTATAGTTCAGCTTCTCGAAAACCTTTTCTATTCGATCAACAATGACAATGATGTTATCCTCTTCGTTATGAGCAGGAATAACGACTGAAACCAGCTTAGGCATTTGATTCATTTGTCTTTAGGTTATAAGCGTCGACCAGGGTAAGCAACCAAACCACAAAAAAGGGCACACACAGCATCATCGACAGCATGGGATATTTTAAGGCTAAGGAATGAAATAAGAACTGAGGGAAACTACAGGAGAATATGACCACTAGCCCCAATAAATAGTGCTTCCAAATCTTCTTTTCTGTTAGCAGGTACCATATCCCCACACCTGGTATGGCTATGATATAAGTGCAATCTTCCGATCCCGTACTGAACAATACGGTAAACATCAATGTTGAAGCTAAAATCAGCAATTGAAAATTCTGATCCGCATATCTTTTAAAATTAAGATAAGGAATGAGGAACAGAACGCCACCAATCATTAAGAATGTGAGATTTGAGATGCCTGGATTAGACAATGCACCTCTTAAAAAGCCCATTATCGAAATATTATTATCCGATATATTGATTGCGTTCTTATTGGTGAGTGAAACCGCCCATCCCTTATATGAATTAATGATAAATTCTGGAGAGGAGAAAAACATTGGCAATACGAAGAAAACTACAGCCCACATCAATAGGTAAAGCACAAACCTCTTTTTATCCTTCACGAATAAAAAGAAAGCAAGTCCGACAATACCGTAGAGCTTGATGAACGTTCCCAATACAATAAACAGCGTAGACCATAGACCTCTTTTTTTATTCAACTGCGTATAGCTCAAAATAATAATTGACGCAATTAGAGGATTTGATTGTTCACTGAGTAAGGAGGAAATCAGGCATGGTATCGCGATAAGGAAGATTAGGTTTGTCTTTTTTAAAGGAAGGGTATTTATAGCAAAAAACAGTGCGAGCGTAGTGAAAAGATCCCACAGAAATAATCCCAGACCATTGGGTAACAAGGCAAATGGCATAAAAAAAACGCTGAAGACCGGCCCATAATGATTAGAATCGAAGTGATACTGTGGATATTCAGCATAGAAGGAAGTCTGATTGATCAGATTCCTGAAGGTATTTTCAAAAATAAGGTAATTGTTATACCTATGCGTAATCAACGATTGTGCGGCTAAAGCAACGGCAAGCAGGAGCCAAATGCTTAGCGATATAGTCTTGTTTCGGTCCAGTTTGAAACTGGATGGAGTTGTTAATAAAGATTTTATAAGAGTCATTTATGTCCCTGAAAAGTTACAATGTAAGTACTATTAATTTAATTTCAAAAAAGCCCTACAAAATTAACTCAATTTAAAATAACAATAATAATCCGAATGTTAAAGTTGGATTAAATTATAATTTTTCTGTGGCGACAAAGTAAGTGGGATCTTCATAAATATTGACTGAAATAACTTCATCGGCGTTTTTCAACAGCCTACGGCAATCATCACTTAAATGTTTTAATCGAAGTTTTTTGCCTGCTTTATTATACCTTTCAGTTAATTTGTTTAACGCCTCTATTGCAGACATATCCGTAACTTTGCTCTCTTTAAAATCAATGATCACTTCTTCTGGATCATTTAATACATCGAATTTTTCGTTAAAGGTTGCTACAGATCCAAAAAATAAGGGTCCATATATTTCATAGTGCTTTACCCCATTTTCATCAATGTATTTCCTGGCTCTAACTCTTTTGGCACTTTCCCATGCAAATACCAAGGCAGAAATAATAACGCCTATTAAAACAGCTAAAGCAAGATTATGAAGCCATACCGTTATCACCGCGACCAGAATCCCAACAAATACGTCTTGCTTTGGCATTTTATTGAAAATTTTAAAGCTGATCCATTCGAAAGTCCCTATGGCAACCATGATCATCACACCGGTTAATGCTGCCATTGGCACTTGACCAATGAGTGGTGCTCCAAATAATATAATTAATAGAATGGTTAAGGATGCGATGATCCCCGATAACCTTGCTCTTGCTCCCGCAGATAGGTTTACTAAAGTTTGTGCAATCATCGGGCAGCCTCCCATTCCAAAGAAAAAGCCATTTAAAATATTCGCACTTCCCTGAGCAATACATTCTTTATTGCCATTGCCCCTTGTTCCAGTGATTTCATCTACCAGATTTAAGGTTAAAAGGCCTTCTGTTAAACCAACTCCTGCCATAATTAAAGCGTAGGGAAAGATGATTTGTAAAGTTTCGAGGTTTAGCGGGATATTTGGAATATGAAAAGGTGGAAAACCACCACTTACTGAAGCAATATCACTCACTGTTTTGGTATGTATACCAAAGCCCAGAACAATAAGAAAGACAACAATAATCGCGACTAATGAAGGTGGTACTGCTTTAGTAATTTTAGGAAATAAAATCACGATAGCGATAGTTAAGGCGACTAAACCTGCCATGATCAACAAGGGTTCGCCCGTTAACCAAGTTAATTCACCATCTACAACCGTTTTAAACTGTCCGAGTTGCGCCATAAATATAACAACGGCCAATCCATTTACAAAGCCATACATTACTGATTGGGGAACTAATCTGACGAATTTTCCTAACTTGAATAGACCGACCAGAATTTGAATAATACCTGCTAATGCTACCGCAGCAAATACATATTCGATACCATTGGACTTCATTAATGCAATCAACACGATGACTGTGGCACCTGCTCCTCCCGAAATCAGGCCTGGTCTGCCGCCAAAGATAGAAGTAACAAGCCCCATAATGAAAGCGGCATATAAACCAACCAATGGAGGAAAGCCCGCTAAAATGGCAAATGATAAGGATTCGGGCATCATAGTCATGGCCACAGTGATTCCCGCCAGAATTTCAGTTTTATAGTTGATCTTTTGCGAAAAGTCGAAAAAACGTATAGGAGAAGACATTCTTTAATATTTGAACATCAAAAGTAACGAAAATATTGCTGCTTGGCCTTGGGCTATGCCAACAAGGCATCTGACAATCATCTTTCTTATCTTACATCAATGCCAGGCAAACGGGCCATACCTATTTTTGTATTACAAAATAAGAAAGGAAATTTATGGCACAGTTTGTTTTACATAAAGGGAGCACCAGGGGACACGCCAATCATGGCTGGCTGAATGCTCATCATACGTTTAGTTTTGCAAATTATCACGATCCGGAAAGAATGCACTTTGGTGTATTGCGGGTTTTAAATGATGACAGTATTGACGGGGGAATGGGGTTTGGCACACATCCGCACGACAATATGGAAATCATTACCATCCCTCTGGAAGGCGCGCTAGCACATAAAGACAGTTTAGGAACATCCTCTGTCATACAACACGGAGATATACAGGTGATGAGTGCGGGTACGGGTGTACAGCATAGCGAGTTTAACGGCAACGCTGATCAGACCGTAAAATTACTTCAGATATGGCTGTTCCCCAACAAAAAAAATGTGACTCCACGCTATGGACAGATTACGCTGGACATTACCAAAAGACACAATAACTTCCAGCAGATTTTATCTCCGGATCCGGATGATGCAGGAGTTTGGATACATCAGGATGCCTGGTTCTCTTTAGGTACTTTTGATGAGAATTTTGAAACCGATTACCAGATCAAAAAACAAGGAAACGGGGTTTATGCTTTCGTTATTAAAGGTAGCGTAACCATTGATGGACATGAACTGAGTACCCGTGATGGATTGGGTATATGGGATACGGATAAAATTAGCTTTAAATTCAATACGCCAGACACAGAAGTACTGTTAATGGATGTACCAATGAAACTATAAATCCCTATGAAAAAACTGACCATTTTATACGTTGGTCGTAACCAGGAGATTACCGACACCATGAACCGCCTTTTAAATGCAAGGGAGGAGTGGAAAGGAATTACAACCTGCCTGGACGAAGAAGCACTGGTAATGGTTAAGGATACGCACATAGATCTGGTATTGCTGGGTAACGGGATCTCTGCTGTAGCAGAGGAAAAACTAAGGGCTGGCCTGATACGTGTCAGGCCAGCCCTTAAAATTATTCAGCATTACGGAGGTGGTAGCGGATTACTTTATGGCGAGATTATGGCGGCATTTCGATTAGGAGTAATATAGATTTCTTTCTTTTGCATATTTATACTGAAGTTATACCTGCTAATCAGTCCTACACCAATAGAACCATCAAAGCCGGGATCCCAGCTTTCGGTTTGGCCCCCTCCGGCCATAAGGGTAACCGACATGTTTTTAAGAGGCGGTACATTTGAAAAAGAAAATGCGGCTGCCTTTCCGGCGAAGGTAGGGGTGGTCATTCCCATGCTTACTGTACTCCCGTGACTTTCGGATTTGAAGCCACTTACCAGCAGCTTATGCTGCTTTACAAACGGACGGAAACAAATCAGGTTGTAAGCTGCGCCGGTATCAAAGACAAAATTACCGGTATGGGGCTGATCTGCTGTAATGCTTAACGTTCCATGGATGATAAACAACCCGGCAGGAATGGTAAAAGGAATGGCAGTGCCTCCTTTTTCTTCAAAATCTCCGAAATTGTAAAGCAGCAATTCCTTGCGGTCATAATCTACTTTAACAATATAATGCCGGGCCAGCGTATTACCGATGATCCCATCGGTTCCCTCTTTATGCATTTCCTTGAATATAGCGATACTCTGATTTTTAAAATCAAAACTGCCCATGTGTACTGTATTTCCGCTGGAAATTGAAATGTCCATAGATCCACCTACTACTGAAGCTTTCTGAGTACGGGTAACCTTTAAACCGATAGAATCTGCCAGACCTGCTCCTACAGCCATCCCATCGGCCCCTGTGTCAAACAGCAGCTTTAATGGACGGGGAAAATCATTTAGTTTTACGGTAAGGATAATGGTGCCATTGCGACTTTCGAATGGAATTTTGGCAACTAACTTTGCCTGCTGCTGCGCGATAGCAAATTGCTGCAGGCAAAGTAAGAATATGACAAATAACTTAAATCTAAGGTTATCCATTTATTTCGCTAAGGTTTTTTCAAGTAAAGCTTTAAGCTCCGGATTAGATGGTCTGGGTGAATCTACCGTTACGATTTTCCCTTTGCGGTCAAAAACCAGGAAACGCGGAATAGTATTCACCTTATAGTATTGTGAAAACTCATTTCCAGGGCCACCTGCAAATAATTGTGTGCCACCTAGCTTTTCGTCTTGGATCATCTTCAGCCATTTGTCTTTGTCTTTAGGGGCGTCGGTTGATAAGCTGATAATCTCCACATCCTTTCCTTTCATTTCCTCTTCAAGTTTCTTAAGATGAGGAATTTCTGCTTTGCAAGGACCGCACCAGGTGGCCCAAACATCTACCAGCACAACTTTACCTTTTAATGAAGCCATAGACACTGTTTTACCTTCTTTATCTGGATAAGAAAACGCATAAGCATCATCACCAGGTTTTAGCGTAAGTAAAGGGGTCGCGATATCCAGGTTTCTTTTCTTCTGACCAGCGGTCAATATATATTTTCTGTAAGCATCCATCAGGTCTTTGTAGTCAGTATAATTTTTATACCTCATAGCAGTTTCCAATACAGCATCTCCTTTAAGCGTATCGTTGGGTATAAAAGAAAGTGTGCTTTTAAGCCCTTCCAAACCAGGAGCATATTTTATATTCTGCTGTCTCAAGTTTACGCTGATAGTCGCACTTAAAACCCTACTGCCCCATGGATAGCTATATAACAGGCTTGTATTTTTTGCCAGATCCTTTGCTTTAAGCGTAGCATAGTAAGGACTGTACTCTTCAACCGAAGGATGCGCAGAACGCGGCGTGTTCAGAAAATTAGTGGCATAGTTTACCATATCCAACTGAATGATGTCCTTCATCTGCTGATTGAACTTTTTATTTTTGGTAGTTTTTCCGTTTAAAAATGTTCTGGATTGTGCAGCAATTGTTTCCAAGTCAGGAAAGAAGTCTACGAAAGTGCTATTTACGCCCATAAAATTAATAGACTTCTGGTAGATAGGATCACTTAGTTTATTCCATTGATCCAGCAAAAGGTTTTCCTCAGTGTTGTTTTTTCCGGTAAGCTCGTAATTTTTCTCATCAAGCGTTAACGACAGCTTATCTCCGGCTTTCAGGTAAAACCTGTAATTTTCGTTAGGGCTTACTGCGGTTCCGGTGCCAATTACGTACAGACCTTCATAGCCAGGGTAAAACAAGAAGCCAAATTTACCATCCTCAGCTGGTACCGAGCTGGCAATTTCGATTGTTTTTCCTTCATCAACCTTGAATAGTTTTACTGCAGGGCGTTTCTTTTTTAACAAGCCGGTTACTTCAACCGGGGTTTGGGCAAAGGCAGTCACTGTTGTTAAAGACAACAACCCTGCGACAGCTAACTTTTTAATATTCGAATTCATTTTTTTCATTATTTAGATATTAGCGCTCTCTGTAATTTATGCTTTGGACCTTTCCAAAGCCCGTATAAGTGTCCAACAGTACCAGATCTCCCATTATCGGAGGGACATCATATCGGCTAAGTGATCCATTTTCCCCCTCGGGCTTTGCAGGATCATAACTTGCCACCATTAGTTTATTCAAATCCGGGTATTTAACTGTGCTATTAAATTCATAGAACTTCAGAAGCGATACCTTTTTAGCCCCAAGGTCCAGCATCATTTTAGTTTGTTTGGCAGACATATCATATTCGTACACTTTTCCAGCGACACTATAGAAGATATATCCCAAATCCGGGCTTACCGCATAAAACTCTGCTTTTGCAAAATCAGCAGCAGTTATCTCAGCGAAATAAGACTGAAGGTTATCGCTGCTTCTAAAACGGGCAAGGTAAAGTTTAGCCGTACCTGGGTCCTTTAAAATAGAAAACACTTCACCTCCATTAAATCTGACCCACTTCATATAAACCATATCCATTCCTGTGCTAAAGCTAAATTTCTTAAGGTCAATCGTAGGATCCTGAATTACGGTACTGGTTGGAGCTTGTCCTACATGCTTAATGAACCGTCTGTTAACTTTATCATAAAAAATGGCGTGATCTGCACTTACAGGCTGACTTGCAATAAATGGAGCCACTTTTATAGCCTTTTGTTCTGCAGCTATGTAACTGATAGGAGCTGTAAAATAAATATTTTGAGGCCGATAGTAATAATAAGCATTCTCTTTGCCAACCATATAAGCTGCATTCCCCCCTGCATTTCTGATTTCATCTGCATAAAATCCTGCCGGTATATCTCCGTACATTTCATTTTTTAAGCCCATTGTGGGTGTCCATTTAAAGGTATTAGGCTCCACCTTCTCCGTGCTTTGATCTGTACCAAAATAAATACCGTAAGATATTTTATCTGGTCCAAGCAATAATCCGGTATTATAACTATAGGTCATAATCGGCTTGCCCTTTAATGTGAGTTCTGACGAGGTGGTTCCCAATAAATCTTTGATCAATTCAAACTCACCTGTTGTCTTTTTGGAAAGCATATCTACGCGGGCTGTTCCGTTTACATCACACATCAGGAACCAACCTTCATTGATTTCGTTAACAACTTTCAAAAAGAATTTCTTACGGTATTTAACCCCACTAGCATTATCAGTTACCCCATAGTAAAATTCATATGTGCCGGCTATCAATGGCAGTAAAACATCAAGGTTCTTAGTCGTCGCCAGAATTTTCATTACAACTCCTCCACCTCCATTTGGAGAGATGTAAGCCCATTCATAACTATATTTATTGACATCTGTTCCCGCATCTAAACTAAATGTAAGTTCTGGATTGATCTGAAGACGTTTGCCAAAAGTTGCGGTTATGTTGTCGGTAATTCCACCAAATTTGACCACCTCATTTATTTCATTGTAATTATAATTACCCAAATCCTTTTTACAGGAAAGCAGGGTGGTTGCTGCCAATGTGGCAATAACGAATAGCTTATATATTTTTTTTAACATAACTTTTAATTAAAAGAGATAAATACTATTGAGCAGATGGGCCCATCACCATTTCTGTGCCGTCGTCCTCATATACAGTTTTTCCTGCCAAGCGCATTTCGTTCAGGTAGCGCTGCATGTATAAGCCGTAGCCTAAAGTTTCCCCGATCTGGACTGATGTATCTAAATATGCGGGATCTACATTCAAAACTGTAGTCATCAGCTCCAGCTTTTTCCGGCTAAATTTCCCAAGATAACCATCCAGCCAACGCCCCGGCCTCTTAATGATGTCATTAATAAAATACCTGTATTTTATATAGCTTATTTTCTGCTTTGTCGTCGCATTGATTGTCTTATCAATCATTGGGGTACTAAAGTTCTCATTTGGTTTCAGATCAAAAAATAGGGTAACGCCCTTAGTTTGCAGATCTGTAGTACGAAAGAACTTTATCCTGACGGTATCAGTAACCGTATTTTTCTTAATTGTGAATACCTTTGGCAGCACGTCATAATGGGTACCAGCAATAGCTGTTGAAGCTGGATCAATAACAAGTTCATAAGTTCTGTCCTGGCTACTAGGGGTACTAACAGTGGTTGTAATCACCGTTACGACTGAATCTTTCACTTTTGCCAGCGAAAAGGATAAAACGCTGGAATCGGTTAATACCTCCCCCTGGAACTTCAATCTTCTATTTGTTTCATTAAAATAGACAGAAGGTAACCCTTCATAAGTCTTCAGTTCTTGCTTCTTACAGGAAAACATGGTAATTAAAAGCAACAAAACTGAAATATGTACTGTAATTCTTTTCATCGAATGTATATTTTAGTGTAGGATTATTAAATATTATTGACGGTATTGGCTCTCCGAGGCCGGAAGCGGCACCACGAAACCGATAGTGATGTTACCACTACCCGTGCCACTGCCCACAGATGTTATATTTCTTCTTTTATAATAATAGAACAACTGACCTTCTCCAAAAAACTCTTTTTGGTATTCCTTCTGCAGTTCCGTATTTATATTTACTGTTGCAGCCAGATTACCAAGGCCACGGTTTAAGCGTACGGTATTCAGATATTTAATAGCTTCAGTCGCAACGGGCTCACATTCTGCAGCTATATAATATAGCTCACTGATTTTTAACAAGGGAATGGCGTAACGGAACATCATTTTCTTTTCTACAACGTCAGCGTATTTAAAGAATGTCCTATAGCTTTTAATACCGGTTGTTGGAATCTGCCAGTTCAAGTTATAACGGTAGTCGCTTTCATTAGACTCAAATACTGCCGAAAGCCTGGTAGCAGCCGGAGCAAGAATTTTAGCATCTGCTACTGAAGGATCAAATATGAGATTGTATCTGTTATAAAGCTGTGTGTTTTGGACGCCCAAAATCATCTCTGAGGTAAACACCCTATCAGGATTAATTTTTTCACTTAACGCATTTTGCAAAGTTGTCCATGGAAATTTATCTCCATTTTGTATGACTGCTTTAGCAGCTGATAAGGCAGAAACTTTGTCGCCACGGTACATATTGGCCCTAGCTTGTAACCCTTTAACTGCATAGTAATTAAGTCTGTAATTTCGACTGTTGTTAAAGAAATTGACTTCAGCGCCGTATTCTGGAATATTAACTCCACCTGTTATGATCGGGTCGGTCTTTAGAAGTTGCTCTGCATGGGCCAGATCTGCAAGAATCTTTTGCATGACGTGATTTGCCGGTAACAAGGGATTAATCGCCGATTCCGAGCTGGTATAATAAGGAATTGATTGTTTTGTGGAATCTGCTGTATTGTATCTGGGACCAAACAGACGAAGCACGTCCAGATGCAGCATGGCTCTTAATCCAATGGCCTCACCCCTGTAAATGGAATCGGTATTGGCATCCAACACCCCCTTGTATTTTTCAAGATTCTCCAGGAAGCCATTAACGTTTAATATGTTTGTATAAGCTTTCGTCCAGATACCATCAAACCTGGTGGTTGCGGGTGCATCGGCATAAGCGTAACTGGCTATTTTATTCCAGTCGTGCGTTGAAGGTATATTGTACCGTTGTGCCAGCACATCCACGGTAGAAAGTGTTAAACTTTCCCCATAAGAATCGGTATTGGCCAGATTAATGTAAAAACCATTCAATACAGAATTAATTCCACTAACGGTAGAGAATACCTGGGTCTCTAGAACTTTGTCTTCAGGTTGTATATTCAGGTATTTTTTGCAGGATGACAAAGCCATAACTGATAGCAGCAGGGTTGTCATCAATTTGATATATTTCTTTTCCATTGTAAATGAATTAAAATGAAGCTCTCATGCTTAATGATACTGTTCGGGCAAACGGATAATCGATTCCACGCTCACTTCTGACACTAGAAATTCTGAACGTTTCGTTAGAAATTGCTGTGAAATTCAATGATCCGATTCCGATTTTTTTCATCCAGTTTCTGTTGTCAAATGTATAACCCAAACTAACTGACTCAGCGGCTATTGTATTTTCCCTTTGTACGAAACGAGACGATTGAATTGGTGTTGCGGTCGTCATATTGATTGCCTTGAAACGGGCTACATCACCAGGATTTTTCCACCTGTCATATAAAGCTCTTTTGTCCTGGTTCAGTGTAATCCCTGAAAAACTTATATTTTCAACTTTATTAAACAATGCAGTATTGTATATATCAGATCCAAATCTGTAACGCAGATTAATACCAAGATTAAAGCCTTTATAACTAAAATTACTGGTCATTACGCCTTCTATAGTTGGTACAGTATTACCTACCATCTGAATATTCCCTTCATTATAATCAAAAGAATACTGTCCACCTTTAGTCAAAAACACCTCTCTACCAGTTGTTGGGTCTATACCTAATGATTGGGCAGCCCAAATAGCTTCTGCACTGTACCCATCATTAAATCTGATCAATGATTTACTCAGCTCCTGCTTTTTGTTTAATGAGTTTAAGGTATTGCTGAAGCCTCCATATTTACTTTTGTAAGCAGCACCGGTAACACTTAACATCCATACAATTCGCTGATCAAGTTTATAGATTGGTGCATAAGACAATTTAAACTCCATCCCATTATAAGTTAAATTACCCACATTCATCGGGTAGTTAAATACGCCAGTTGAAGAAGGTAAATCTACTCCTACTACAAGAGGATTGGTCTTCTTATTATAGGCATTGATATAACCACTTAACCTGTTGTTTAAAAATATAAAATCGAGGCCTAAGCTAATCTGGGTCGTCTTTTGTGGCTGCAGGTCGGGATTGCCAAGCGTAGTTAAACTCACACCCTGGCCAAATTGATTATAGTTGACATTACTGTTATAGTCATACACTGAAATAGAAGTGACACTGCCATAGTTCTGGTTTCCAGTCACCCCAATATTTCCATAAAGTTTTAACCTGTCTATCCATTTTGTATTTATCAAAAAGTCTTCTTTATTAAGATTCCAGCCAGTTCCAACTGCATAATAAGGAGAAAATTGTTTGTTGTTACCAAAAGCCGTTGACCCGTCTAAACGATAGGAAACGTCGAATAAATAGCGATCGTCGTAAGCATAATTTCCTGAAAAAGTTCCGTTTAGAGTACGATATAACCCTGCTGCTGCTGTTGGAGCACTATTTTGAACATAGCTATAGGCAAATCTAGGATTACCATTACTCCCGGCCGGAAAACCCTCTGCACTTGAAGAAAAATTCTGAATGCTATTTTCATTAATCGTACCCCGAAGATTGGCATTGATCACATGTTTTCCAATCGATTTATAATAAGTTAATAACAGATTACTCTGATAACTAAAATTGTTGGTCTTATTATTTGTGTATTTTCCTTTCTGAAGCACACCAACATCTTCAAATGTGCTGCTTTCAGGTGCCTCAAACCTTTCTGTAGTAGTGTTTCCTTTGGTGATTTGCAACGATCCCACTATTTTTAACTCCTTGGTTAAATCATAGGCGATATTAAGGTTATTTTGTACTTCAAGGTTTTTACCGCGGTTATATTGAGGCAAAGCTGCATCAAAAAGTGGATTTCGCACTGTCACATAATTCAAAAGACTATTAGAGGGGTGTGACCGTTCAAGATATCTTTCAGTCGAGTTTTTAATGAAGTAAGGATTGGCGTTGACATATTTTGAAAAGGAACCATAAGGAGATTCTGTAGAGGAGTAGCCTCTAATGAAAGTAATATTATTGACATTCAGTCTGTTTTTTCTATAAGTCAGGTTAATACTACCGCCATAGCTATCCCGTCCCGAGCCCTTCATTGCCCCGCTTAGTGTCTTATAATTCATGCCCACCCCATAGGTGAAGTTGGCATCTCCGCCTTGTGCAAATATCGATGAGTTATTTGAAAGTCCTGTTTGCAGTGGCTCATTAAGCCAATAACTGTCTACCCCTTTCTTTACCGAAGAAAGATGATCATTATAGAGCTGGTCCAGGTAAACTTGAAGACTGGGCTCACTTGCCAAGGCCGAATAGCGCCCCGACAAAAGTTCAAATTCGAGTTTTTCGGCCGAGTTCATCATGTTATACCCTGATATATCTGGTAGCTCCATTCTAAAATCATTAGTATAAGTAAACTGAAGTTCACCGGATTTAGGACGAATGGTCTCAATAACCACGACTCCGTTAGATGCTCTGGCACCGTACAGGGCAGTTGAAGCTGCATCTTTAAGCAATGTTACCGAACCTACACGATTCATATCCAAATCAACAATAGTTTGTAAGGTAGCTTCAAATCCATCTAAAATAAATAAGGGCTGATTAGGATCTGCTCCAAACTGATCTTTTAAACTGGCAGAAGGCACACTGGATTTACCTCGGACTTCTATTTGCGGCATTACGTTCGGATTTGAACCTGCCAGGTTATTTACATTGATCACAAAAGAAGGATCCAGGGTTCTTAAACTCTGAACAATATTATTGTTACCGATGTTTTTTAGCTGATCCCCACTAAACGTTGCTGTTGCACCAGTAAAGCTGTTTTTGTTACGGGTAATACCGGTACCTGTAATTACCACATCTTTCATATCGTTCTCTTCTATCTTCAATTTAATAGTCAAGGGAGATTTAGCTCCTTTAACTTTAATTTCCTGGCTAACATAGCCGATATAGGAAATGATAAGTACATCATTTTCAGAAGCAGGCATAATTAAAAACCGCCCCTCCTTGTTACTAACGGTTCCTCTGCTTAAATTACCTTTAATTTTAATCGAGGCCCCCGAAATAGGAACATTGCTTTCGTCAAGTATAACCCCACTCACAGATAATTGCTGTACCACTACAGATTCGGGGAGATTCTTTTTGATAATGATGGATTTATCTTTTATTTCAAAGGTAAGATTCTGTCCATATAGGCAATTTATCAATGCATCCGCTAGGCGTATATTCTTCAAATCGACATCAATCGGATGCACCGATTTCATAATTTCCGCATCATACAAAAAATCATAACCAGTCTGATTTCTGATTTCCTTAAACACTTTTTTCAGTGGAATATTCTTTTCAGAGAGCGTTACGCGTTGGCCGAAAGAAGCGGCATTGACCTGCAATAAAAACATGGTCATCATAATTATGATCATTTTCATAATCAATAATAATTTGGGCGGGAGCCAAAAATTTGGCACGCCTAGGTTAAAAGCATTTGATTTCATACTTTTGAAATGGTTTGAGTTGATATTGAATGGTTGGACTAATTATTCTTCTCTCCTTTAAGGAGAGAAAGGTTACCTCAAACTTTTGCCGGATTGTGCTTCCAACACTTTCCGGTTTTTTTATTTAAAGCCACCTGATTTTCAACTCTAGCTTGGTTTGTGTAGTAGTTTCTTCATTCTTATTGGTCTTTATATTTAGGTATTTAGTTAATTACTATTTAGTTACAACAATCCTTCTTCCTTCTATGGTAAAATGAACTTTGCCTGTTGATTCGATAAGTGACAAGACCTCTGAAATGCTCTTAGCGCGGGAAACTAATCCTTCCAAGGTTACATTTTTAGGCACGTCATCGCGATAAATAACCTGTACATCGTACCAACGGGCTATTTTACGCATAATACTCTCCAACCTTTCTTCTTTAAAGACAAAGTCCCCATTTTTCCAATCTATTTCATCTTCTACCTCTACTGTAAGAACTTTCAGCCCATTGGATTTCAATTCTGCCTGCAGGCCTGGCTTCAGTATGACTCCAGAAATCCCACTTGATTTAGGGATCACTTGTACGCTACCTTCCAGTAAGGTAGTTTTCGTACTGTTGTCATCGGCATAACTTTTGACATTAAAGTGCGTGCCTAAGACTTCAACTTCCTGCTTATCTGTTGCGACAATAAATGGCTTGTGATTAGCTTTTTTTACTTCAAAATAAGCTTCGCCCTTCAGCTCAACTCTTCTTTCATTCATCGCAGTAAGATTAGCCGGATACCTTAAAGATGAGGCTGCATTTAACCAGACTTTAGATCCATCCGGTAAAAGGATTTGATAATATCCTCCACGTGGGGTTTCAATAGTATTAAATTGCATCTTCTCCTCCCCCTTACTTTCAACAACCGTATAAATCAATTGCCCATCTGCCGCTTTTGTAATTGTTATACCTGACTGATTGGCGAATGTTCCTTTAGAAACATTACTTAAATCGATCTTTGAACCATCAGCCAGGGTTAGCATCGCTTTGTTACCCCCCGGAACAATTGTCGCTAAGCCTGAAAGATCATTTACAGTCTGATCTTTAGCACTTTGGTAATAAATCAGACCTACTGCCATACAAATGGCAACCGATGCGGCTATAGCAATTCTCGGCCACAATCTGACCGCCTTGCCCATACGGGAATGAACTGGTAACTCCATCCATACTTTAGCTTTTGCTCCTATTACATCTTCTGGAATCAGATTGGTTGCTTCATCTTCAAAATTAAGATACCAGCTTTCCAGCATGGCGAGCTCCTCATCGGTGCAAATGCCAACTTTATATTTTATTAATAATTCCTTTGCTTCTTTGTTTTCCATTGATACTTGAAGAGAAGTGCCCCCTTTAAACTATAGACGGCAAGACGGGTAGGTATGGGGTAGATAGAATTAATAAAAATTTAAAATAAACTTTACATGCTCAAAAAAAGGGTCATTCCGAGCTTTGAACGCAGAATCTTCAAGGCATTATTGACTTGCTTTCTAACGGTTTGTTCAGATAAATTGAGTTGTTGAGCAATTTCTTTATGAGTCATGACATGCTTACGGCTAAGTTCAAATACCTCGCGCATTTTTGGTGGGAGCTCAGAAATACCCTTTTCTATCAAAGAGGCAAGTTGCCGTTCCCTGACCTGGTGATCTGTAATGCAATAACCGGTTTCAATAAAATGCTGTAATGAACTGACATATTTGTTTTCTACCTGCTGGTGAGCGATGACATCCATAATTCTGTTCCTCACAGAAGTATACAAGTAAGCTGCTAGACTTGTCCTAATCATTAAACCGCTTCTTTTGCTCCACAATCCTGCAAAAAGCTCGTGAATTACGTCCTGCGCTTCCTCTTTATCGCGTAAACGATTATATGCATGAATGTACAATTCGTCAAAATAGCGGTTGTAAATTACCGTATAAGCGCTGGCATCCCCCTCTTTGAGGAGATTTGTTAATTCATGATCCGAAATATTTTTTAAATCTACGTCTTGCATTTATCCCCGGGAGATCGAAATGCGCACATTCCCAGTGCAATAATAGGAATTTATATGCTTAAGCGTATAAGATTTTATAGCCCTCCAATTACTTCGTCAAGATTAGTTAAAAAAGATACTGCATTTTCGATGTTAAATACCATTGGCGGTTTAATTTTTAAAACATTATGAAATGGCCCGTCTGTACTAATCAAGAAACCGCGGTCTCTCATTCGTTCCACAATCACATCAATCTCTGGCACGGCAGGCTCCAACGTTTCCCTGTTCCGAACCAATTCGGCACCAACAAATAACCCTTTGCCCCTCACATCTCCAATGATGGTATGTTTCTCCATCAATTTTCTAAGGCCTTCGAGAAGGAAGTCACCCGTTTCGAGCGCCCGTTGCTGCAACTCCTCATCACGGATCACATTCATCACTGCGATACCGGTCTCCATTGATACTGGATTACCACCATAGGTATTAAAATACTCCAATCCATTGTTAAAAGCCGCAGCCACTTCTTCTGTCAATACGACAGCAGCAAGCGGATGGCCATTCCCAATTGGTTTTCCAAGCACCACAATATCGGGTTCTACATCTTGTAATTCAAAGCCCCAGAACTTTTCGCCTACTCTGCCAAATCCGACTTGCACCTCATCAGCAATACACAAACCTCCGGCAGCCCGTACATGACTATATACGGCCTTTAAATAACCATCGGGCAATGGTATTTGTCCACCAACACCAAGTAACGTTTCGCAGATAAATGCAGCAATACCAGTTCCCTTGTCAGCCAATTGTTTAATGATACCAGCAATATCCGCCGCATATTTTTCTCCTGCATGTTTGTCTCCATATCGATAATGTCCCCGATACAAGTCTGGGTTCATTCCTTTGTGAATGTAAGGTTGTTGACCGGATCCACCTTTACTATCAAATTTATAAGGGCTCAACTCCATTGCCACTGTGGATGTGCCATGATAGGCATGATCTAATACTATGACGTCCTTTTGTTTCGTAAAATGCCGGCTTATACGAATCGCAAGATCATTGGCCTCACTCCCAGAATTGCAGAAATAACAAACGTTTAGCTTAGCTGGTAAAGTAGAGGTCAGCAATTTAGCATAATCAACCAGACCATCGTGCAAATACCGGGTATTGGTATTCAATTTGGCTAGTTGTTTTTGCATCGCTTTAACCACCACAGGATGGCAATGACCTACATGGCTCACATTGTTTACACAATCGATATAAGTATCTCCTTTATCATCGTAAAGATACTGTAGTGCCCCTCTGGTAATTTTTAAATTCTTTTGATAACTGATGCTCAGATTCGCGCCGACTACCTGCTTCCGCTCCGTTTTTAAAGCCAAATCCAGGTCCTCATGCCCCAATACAGTTGCATAACCACAGCATAGGTTAAACTGATTTTGCGCATATAATGGGTTGATTTTTATCCATTGATACATAAGTGTCCACGCATCCTTTTCTGATATAAAATGGTGCGCATTTTCGCTCTGACTTCTTTGCAAAGCAGAGGTAGTAACACTTTTACAAAGACGTGCAGCGATCAGGTAATACAATACCGATAGTTCTTTTTCCAAAAGCGGATAAATTCGGTGATAACTTTGTATTAAGGTTAAGGCAGCACTTAGGGGATCTTGTTTTTTAAACATCACATAGGTGCAGGCAATTGCGACATTATTAATCAAGTGGCTCTCTACCATATCACCAAAGTCGATTATTCCACTTACCTGCCCATCTTTAACTAGCACATTATAATCATTCGCATCGTTGTGGATCACTGCTTTTCTAAGCTTATGTAGTAAAGGTGTAACCTCCATTTCATACTGCAATAGAAAGTAATCCACCATTGTCCTTTTCTCGTGATCTTTAATCTCCTGTAAATAATCACGACAGTTCAGCACTTGAGAAAGGTCCCATTCCGTAAAACGGTAGGCGGCGGGATGGCTAAAATCTTTAAGGTTAAGATCCATATTAGCCAGGGTGGCACCAAGACTTTGAATCGCCTCGGGCGGACAATCCTTTAAATCGCCCATAAAAGTCCCGTCGAGATAGGACAATACCCTTAGATACAAAAAACTGCTATCAACTTCTAAAACGGTATAAGCTCCGCCATCTAAATTGGCCAACACATTTTGTATCCTTATATTTTGATCCTTCTTTCTTAAATGAGCCATAGCTTTAAGCTGCGCTTCTAAAAAGTAAGGATCAAGAAGATCTGTGGTTGCCTTAGCAATAAGCTTAGTTCCTTCGGCATCCTGGATCAGGAAATTCTGATCTTCATAACCAAGTATTTTCTCTATGGAAGAAACTTCCATGTTATAGTGTTTCTGGAGTAATTCTTTTAAGTATTGTTCGGAAATTATCATATCCTATTTTCTTTTAACATCATTAATAAGTGAGCGGCCGACCAGCTAAAACTTTTTGCATTTAAACCCTTTCCGCTAAGCGGATGATAATTTTCCCGAATTGGCCCCTGTCCGGATAAACCTTCTGCGTTTTCGAGTAGCTTACCTAAGAAATAACGCGCCTCTTTATGGTATCCGTACCGCTGCAGGCCACTTAATCCAAAATACACTTGATCCAGCCAAACCGGCCCTCTCCAGTAACCTTTGGTTGGATCAAATTTTGGATGATCTGCCGCCAGTGTAGGTAAGGGAACCAGGGTGTTAAACTTACTTTTCTTTTGCATCATTTGCAATACCAATTCAGCCTGTTTGGGGCTGGATAATCCGGCCCACAATGGTATCCAACCTTCTGGCCCCTCTGCTGTTATCCACTGCCCATCCATTAACCTATCATAATAATATGATTTTGTCTCGTCATAAAAAGTGGCATCAATTTGTTTCTTCAATGGGGCGAGTTGCTTCCGCCATTCTATAGCTTGATCTTTTAAGCCCAAAATAGCTGCAATTTTAGCCAGGTACTCCTTTTCAGTATACAGATAGGCGTTTAAATCTACAGACTCTTGGTTTAGTGACCATGCCCTGTCATTATTTTTAAACAGTACAGCCTGATCAAAACGAACGGCATTATCCATTCCACTTTCCCAGGCCGCAGCAATCCGGGTTCCATCAGTAGAGCCATATTCACATAGCCCGTTTTTATTATGGTCTCGGTTTTTATACCACCAATTGTGGTATTTGACTAGCT
Organism: Pedobacter sp. ok626; assembly: GCF_900100435.1. Lineage (GTDB taxonomy): Bacteria > Bacteroidota > Bacteroidia > Sphingobacteriales > Sphingobacteriaceae > Pedobacter. The sequence goes on from NZ_FNEX01000007.1 coordinate 31,751, forward strand.
TAGGATAAATACTTTTCAGAAAGTTTTTATCTGGTGATTGCTCATAAACTTTCCAAACACCCCAGGCTGCAAGCGGAGGTTTGGTATCACGCCAATTGTTTTCTTGCTTATCGGCGTAAACACAATCTGCAACCATTCCATATTCATCCTGATAATCGAACATGGAAAGAATATTATTCTTTGCCAGCTGAGGATTAAAATAGCTTAAACCTACAGCTTGTTTCCAGCTATCCCAACTCCAAAAACCATAAAAGCCCTGGTAATTCAAGGATGGAAATACACCATCATGTAGCAAATCTTTTGCTTTGCTTCTCCAATTGGTCATTAGGGTTACAATAGATTTTACCGCGATCCTTTTTTGTATGGAATCCTTTACTATAGCCCCAGGGGCATTAAAATAACTATTCAGGTAATTATTCCAACGTAACCTGTTCGCCTTTAGTAAGCTATTGAAATCGCCAGCAGCTTGGACCATTTTAGGGGATTCCAGATCATACCGTTCCGTATGGGCTATACTATAAATTTTCCCTGGCAGCAATGCAAATCCAGCTTGCGTCGCCTTATACCCCTTATTGTACAATTCAAAAGTAAGTTTATTCTTTTCTGGAAAAACGACCTGAAAGCGATGGTTACCATTAAAATCTACAGCAATACCATTTCCCTGCTGTTTCAATCTGGTTTCTGTTAGCAACACCTGCCCTGACCAATCCAATTGCAGATTTTTTTTTACTGAAGAAAGGTTGCTGATATGTGTATTAATCATGGCTTCGCGGCTAGACACAAAGATCAGTTGCAGCTGGATCTTTAATCCATCAATCCTCAGCTCCTGTGATAACAGACCTGGATAGTAATGAATTTCGACCCTGGCTTTACTTAAATTAATCAACTTTCCAGATTCCTTTACAGATAACTTAGCCATTGCATTAGCCAACCAAATCCCATTTATATCCATCACCATGGGACCGATAAAAGTGCCGTAATCTGCAGCATCAACTGGTAGCGTGTAGGCATGCCATGCCCCCATATCCGAAAACACATTAGCTTCTATTTCAGTGGGATTGTTTACATGGTAACCTAATTTTAAAACATCTGCGAATTGCTTTGCTGAACCTTGTCCAAAAGTTGTACTCAGTAGCAAACTGAGTATCCCTACTAAATAATACTTCATCTTAATCCTTTGCTCTTTCTGTTAGAATTTCTTTACTAAATACTGGTCGTAGTGTAAACGAGTAGCGATAATCTTTGTATGGGAGACGGTATTGCGGGTGAGTTTGTGCTCCCCAACTATTGTCTCCACCTATGCCCATCTGTTGAAAATCTATATTCCACCAAATCAGATTTTCATCAACCATTGAACCACCGTGGATATTCTCTTTGGCATCCCTATCATAGTCGAGGTTTTTCATATCAAAATGTAGTACCCCTATACTTAAGGCCGTTTTACCAATAGCCATTAATCCTGTTCCGGCGGGATTCTGCAATGCCGCCCAACTTACATCTGTGCGGTAACCGCTTTCTTGAGCCCTCGGATAAGGGTAAAAAAGCGCATTTGCTTTCACTTTATATAAGTCAACAGCAGACGCATAGTTTCTATCTATATAGTTATCATATGGTCCCCGTCCCAACCAACTTACCTGATCATAACTTGGATTTAAGATCACACGCATCCCAATTCTTTGTGGTTCCGGGTATTTCCCCTTCCCTGTTTTCAACTGATAATCCACTACCACATCTCCATCGCCCTTCACCTCGTAATTAATATTGACATTTGCATCTACTGAGGGCAGAGAATAAACTGTTTCCACTTTGTAAGCCGAAGCGGAAATCTTAGTATACTCCAGACCTTTCAATTGCGCTGTTTTGAACGCGTTTTGCCAGGCCTGACTCCTGATCTGCAAGCTATTGCCAATATCGTTATCTGTTGCTGCCCGCCAGAAGTGAGGTTCCAGGGCTTGTTGTATCAATTCCTTATCAGCCACCCGATAGCTTTCCAAAAGCCCGGTTTTTTGGTTAAAGCCTACAGCAAAACCTTTTCCTGAAAAGAGCAACTTACCATTATCATTTTTCAATGCTAATAGCGCTATTTCCTTCTCCATAGCCATTTCTACATCCGCTTGTATAGGCAACATAAACTGTTCCTTTGCAATTACAAAACCCGCGGGTAATAATGCTGTCGCTTTCCGATTCTGGAACTCAAGACTGATGTAATACACGACGCCTCGCTTTGGCATAAAAGAAGGTACATTTAATCCAACATCCTTAGCTTCTCCTGGCAAAAGCGATAACTCCTCAACATTGCCTTGAGCGACAATTCTTCCATCTCCTTTAATGAGCCAATTGAGCTTATAATTGGCCAGATTGGTAAAATCAAACCTGTTTGTAATCCTAAAAATATATTTACCCAGATCTTTAGCTTCAAAACCAACATTCTGATAAACCTTTTGCAGCTCGTAAGCCTGGGGATGAAAACTGCGGTCCGCTGCTAACAAACCATCGGCGCAAAAGCTAGTATCGCTGGTTAGTCCTACCGTTCCCATATCGCGACCAAATCCCCATATTTTATTTCCTTTTTTATCTTTTATCGCAAAAGTCTGATCACAAAAATCCCAGACAAAGCCCCCCTGCAACTGCGGATACTTATAAATCAAATCCCAATCATCTTTCAGGTTACCCCCACTGTTACCCATCATATGTGCATATTCGCACTGAATCAAAGGACGGTTACGCCAGGTTTTTACATAGTTTTCCATCACTGTGATCGATTTATACATAGGACAAAAGATATCAGAATAGCGTTCGTCTTTAGCCGCTTCGTATTGTACAGGTCGACTATCATCATTTGCTTTTAGCCAGGTATAGCAGGCCATGAGATTTTCACCAAAACCACTTTCATTTCCAAGCGACCAGGTGACAATGCAGGTAAAGTTCTTATCCCTCTCCCACATGCGCTGCACCCTATCCAGATAAGCTTTTTTCCATATCGGCTTGTCGGACAAAGTTTCCAAGGGAGTAAGACTCATCCCATCACATTCTATATTCGCCTCATCCACAACATACAATCCGTATTTATCGCAGAGCGCATACCAGCGCTCCGCATTGGGATAATGACTGGTGCGTACTGCATTTATGTTCATTTCTTTCATCCGGCGGATATCGAGCAGCATATCTGCCTCAGTAATCACTTTGGCCGTATTCATATTGAACTCATGCCGATTTACCCCTTTGATTTTAATTGGCACTCCGTTGACAAGGAACAAACCTTTTTTTACCTCCACTGTTCTGAAGCCAAGGGAATGAACTATACTCTCCACCTTTAATCCCTTCTGATTGAGGTGTGTAATTTTTAGCTGATAAAGATTGGGGTGCTCTGCATTCCAGGATTTTACGTTGGATATTTTTGTCTGAAAACTCAACCTCTTATCTGTCTTAATTGGCTGTTGCGACTGGTAGATAACTTTACCTGAAGCATCCAAAAGTTCCGCCTTTAGACTCCCTTGTTCTTTTTGACCCGGAGTTTTATTAAAGTCCACGGTCAGTGACAATAATCCATCTTTATATCCCGCATCAAGCGTGCTGGTGACTCTAAAATCAAACAAATGAAAAACTGGCCTAGCGATAAGGTAGACACTTCTCTCAATTCCACTTAATTTCCACATGTCCTGCCCTTCCAGGTAAGTCGCATCACTAAAACGGAATACCTGTAATGAAACCGTATTTCTACCTGTTTTAAGGGCCTTAGTAATGTCAAATTCTGTAGGAGTTTTGCTATCCTTGCTAAAACCAATATACTGGCCATTGATCCATAGATAGTAGAATGAGTTTACTGCACCCAAATGGATAAATATCTGTTTCTCTATCCAGGATGGATCGATGGTAAATTCTCTTTGATAGGACCCTACGGGATTATAATCTTTGGGAACAAAAGGTGGGTTTGGAGGAATTGGGTACTCTACATCAGTAAAGATATACTTATCAAAGCCTTCTGTTTGCCAGTTTGCAGGTACTTTTATCTGCGACCAATTTTTAGTTTGTTCGGGACGCTTAAAAAAATCGAGCGACCTCAATGAGGGGTTCTGTACCAATTTAAATCTCCACATTCCATCTAATGAAAGCTTTGCCGCTTCGCCCGGAATAAAATGAGCATGCGCGGGAGAATTATTAAAAGAAGGTTGTTGTGGATTTTCCCAGTCATTTTGCTGCGCAAGCAACATTTGGGGGATCACAAGCAAACAATATAGCAGGAATTGGAAAGTTTTATAGGGATTCATCGGCAGATTGTAAAAAGCAGGGGGTGGCCCGAAAGGCTGTTAATCCTTCCAAAATACCCCCTACAGGTAAAAGTTCAATTAATAAGCGCTGAGATTAATGCGCTTGGGGATTGTTGTTTGTTTCTTTCAGTGGAGTAGGATAGAAAGCTTTGTCAGCCGTGAATTTTCTTCCTGCTGCCTGCATATTCTGATCCAATAAGCCCCAACGTCTGAGATCATAGAAACGACTACCTTCAAGTGTAAACTCCATCACCCGCTCATGCATAATGATATTGAACACAGCCTGCTTGTTTCCTGTTGGTGCATCTGGAAGGTTGGCTCTTTTCCTTACCTCGTTAACAGACTTTATCGCATCAGGGTTATTTTGCTCATTCAATACCTCAGCATACATTAATAGCACATCCGCGTATCGCATAAGTGGGAAGTTAATGGCGTTGGATCTGCCTAAGCGATCTTGATTTGCAGGAGTCCATTTTCTAAACGCAATGGTTTGTTTACCTACACCAAAAGCGGCATTATAAGTGCTTCCATATACTTGGGGACTAGCTGGATTGTTAAAATAAGGGTCATTGAAGAAAATACTTGGGTATACCCTTCCATCATAGCTGCCACCGGTGGCAATCTTCCCTTCTTTTAGCATTTCGGTCAGGAGTCGCGGTGTTCCATAAATCTCCCCGTATCCACCAAGTTCTGCTGCGGCTACCCAATCACTCAGGTAAGAACGGTAAACAGCACCGCCAGTTGCATCGGCCGATTGCTGAAGTTCAAATACTGATTCTACGCTGTTTTTTGTAACGCCATTAAACATATCGCCAAAGTTCGGATCAAGGCTATACTTTTTGGAAGTAATCACAAGCTCCAACCACTTTTTTGCCTCTACATAATAAGCAGTCGAATTGGCTTTGTCATCGCCGGCACGATAAAGGTATACTTTACCTAAATAAGCATCTGCAGCCCCTTTTGTCACCCTACCCAACTCCGTTGCTGGCCTATCCGAACGTAGCGGTAGATCAGGCTCTGCCTCTTTCAGGTCTTTCAGAATAAACTCATATACCTCTGCACGAGAAGAGAAGGCCTTTGCCAAATCGCCTTCAGAAGTAGGCACTTTGTCTCTAATAATGACCCGACTAAAATTATTCAATAGCTTAAAGTGATAGTAGGCTCTCAAAAATTTAGCTTCTGCAAGAATTTGCTTTTTACTAGCGTCATCAATAGCTGCACTAGTCATTTTGCCTACATTTTCGATCACCTGATTGGAGAAGTTGATTCCCTTGTAATTCTCTCGCCAAAGCAGATCGATGGCATAATTCCCTGAGGTGAAATTAAAATTATAATGCTCTACCCACCATGGATAATTAAAGGCATCGGATCCCGGCAAGACATAATCTTCGCGATAAAACTCGCGTACAGAACGAGCTTCAACATAATTGTCCCAGCCTACAAAGCCTTCCAGTTGAGAATATGCAGCCGCCAGACCAGACAAAGCCCTGTCTTTATTGGTCCAGAAATTATCTACGGTTAGCTGATCCGGAATTTGTTGGTCCAGCTCACTCTTTTTGCATCCAGATGCTGTCAGCAATGCGATGCACAATCCTATATATAGTTTATTTGCTTTCATTTTTAGAAAATTGAATGGTTTAAAAAGTCAATTGAACACCTGCTAACAACCTCTTGTTTTGTGGATACAACATGCGGTCTACTCCAGTATCCAGCGCGCTAAATGTTCCAACTTCTGGATCCAAGCCGGTGTATTTGGTAAAGGTTACCAGATTCTGACCGCTTAGATAAATCCTCAATTTCGAGAACTTCATTTTCTTTAATACATCGTTTGGTAAGGTATAGCCCAGCTGAACTAGTTTTAATCTTAAATAAGCACCATTTTCAAGAAATCTCGTCGACTCTCTGGTATTCAAATTTGGATCGCCAAGTACCGCCCGTGGCATCGATGTGTTGGTATTTTGGGGAGTCCAGGCTGTTAAAGTATTGGCCAGGAAATTTCTTCCCGCATCCATTCCTTCGAGCTCAAAACGATTTCCATTGTAAATTTTATTGCCACCTACACCTTGCCAGAAAAGTGACAAGTCGAAGTTTTTAAAGCTTACACCAATATTTAAACCGTATTCATATTTGGCAAAGCCTGAGCCCTGATAAGTTTTATCTTTCTCATTTATTACGCCATCGTTGTTGGTATCTCTAAAACGAACGTCACCGGCAACAGCATCAGGCTGTAAAGGATCTCCCGCAGCATTCTTATAATTTGCCGCTTCTGCATCCGATTGAAACAATCCATTAGCTTCATACAAATAGAAAGCTCCGATCTCTCTACCCACAGTAGTTTGAGTAGGAATATGATCTGTGCCGAACCTTAGACCTGTACCAAACAATACCTGATCTGGATTGGCCAGGCTAATTACTTTATTTTTTAATAAACTGAAGGTACCGCCTAAATCAAAGTGCCAGTCGTTTTTAGTAAACTGGTAATTCGTTTCCAGTTCAAGCCCCTTATTAGAAATCTTTCCCACGTTTAAAATTGGATCCAGCAAACCCGCTGAAGGCGGAACTTCTTTTGTGATTAATAAACCATCGGTAATGTTATCATAGTAGTTTATCGACCCTTTTAATGAATTATTGAACAATCCGAAATCCAAACCTAAGTTTTTCGACTTCAGCGTTTCCCATTGCAAATCACGATTTAACAGTGAGTAGCTTGCTGATCCAGGCCATGGCGTAGAACCTGAGCCTTGCACATAACCGCCAGACCAGTTGTTAACCGTTGTGATTAATGCCTGATGGTCATAATATCCCAGTGCACCTTCGTTGCCCAACTCTCCGTAACTTGCTCTTAATTTTAAATTGCTTAACCAGCTTACATCTTGTAAGAAAGCTTCTTTGTTGATGTTCCATCCTAAAGCGACAGAAGGGAAAACACCGTAACGTCTATCCTCCCCAAAGATTGAAGAACCATCGCGACGTACAGATACCTGCAACAGGTATTTATTATCATAAGCATAGTTTAATCGCGCCAGCGTTGATAAACGCACGTATTTATTGTTTGATCCTGCGGCATTAAATGTTCCGCCAATACCTGCTGTAATGGTGTTAAAATCAGGATTACTAAAGCCTGCAGGCACTTCAGTCTCTACAATATTGCCATTTACAACTGTCCGCACAATGGTCTTCCCATCGACCGTTGCACTTAAAAAACGATTGGTTTTCTCCTGTGCAGTATAACCAACTACCAATTTGAAACTGTGTTTATCAATATCCAGATCGTAATTCAATAGATGCTCCATCAGGCGCTCCTTGTAATTTGAGGTACGGTTAAATACTCTTGGAAAAGACACCAGTGGATCATTAGCATTTGCCCTGAATGAAGGACTATGCTCATAATCATCCGTTTGTGCATTGATATAACTCAAATTGGCTGTATAGCTTAATCCTTTATACAGCTTAAGATTCAATTTTACATTTCCTGCAAGGTATTTTGTTTTTGAATTCGCATCCCGAAAATGATCGATACCGATCGGATTTTGGAATTTAGGCAATCCATCTACGGTTAAGGCATATCCGTATTGCTCCTTGTTATCGAAGACCGGAAGTAAGGGTGATTGGAAATAACTATCCTTTACATCGAATTTCGCCGCCTCCGAAACAGTTTCAGTATACACAATATTACTGCTTACATTAAGTATACCCTTAGTGAAATCATTTCTTGATTTTATTGATTTCTTATTGAATTTAGAGCCAATAAAAGTTCCCTTGTCATCTGTTAAATCACCACTTAATGCATAGGTCAGGTAATCACTTCCACCGCTTAATCCTATGTTATAATTCTGCGAAATACCTCTTCTATTGATCAGATCCTGCCAATCGGTATTGACGCCAGTGTTTTTTGTTAAATAGGCAGGAAGGTTGGCAGGCAATACACCCGCATTGGTATACATTTGAGTATGCACTTTTTTATAACCATCGGCATCCAGGAATTTATATTTTTCTGTTGGCGTAATGGTACTGTAAAAACCAGAGAAATCAATTATAGGTGCTCCTTTTTTTCCTTTCTTAGTGGTAATCAGAATTACACCGTTGGCACTATTTGATCCATAAATAGATGCAGCAGCACCATCTTTTAAGACTTCTACTGAGGCCACATCATTGCTGCTCAAGTAGTATGGATCTCCTGGCACACCATCAATGATATATAGTGGCTGGTGCATACCAAATGTACCAATACCTCTTAAACGCACATCCGAAGCTTGACCTGGGTTACCACCTGGGCTACTTACTGATAGCCCGGCCACCCTTCCTTGTAAAGCATTCACAGGATTATTAGCGGCAACCTTGTCTAAAGTCTCACCACTTACCGAACTTACGGCACTGGTCAAATTGCTTCTTTTTTGCGTACCATATCCAATCACCACCACTTCGTTCAATCCCGTCATATCCATCACCATCTTTACTGTGATCTCTTTTCCACCAACAACGGTCACTTCCTGAGTTTTAAAACTCACCGCCGAAAAAACTAGAATATCGTTAGCTGAAGCTCGGATAGCGAAATGCCCCGCGGCATCTGACACTGTTCCTGTAGTAGTCCCTTTTACTTTAATGCTGATACCGGCTACCGGCTGGTCAATCTCATTTAGCACCTGCCCTTTTACAAGGTTGTTCTGAGCAAAAGTTTCGCCTGTGACGAATAACAGGAGTAGTCCAAAAAGAAAATGAATTGGCCATCGTAAATTTTTAATCATAATATTTGGTTTTAAGGTTGATCTAATGCCGGACCTTCTGATCCGGCTGATTGGTTACTCAAACCTAAATATTAACTGAGGTAAAAAACGATTTTCAGCACCCCTACATCATACACAATTCACCACTACACGACCTCTACAAGCTGCGTTAAAGCGCATTAAAATGCGTTTTAGTAGATTTAGAAAGATTTCAGAAAATCATTCAAGCTGTCATTGGTTGACAATCCAAAATGTTTCCTCAACCGGTATCTTGCCATCTCTACAGACTTAACTGAAATGTTGTTTAGGGAAGCTATCTCTTTAATAGAAAGATTGAGTCTGATCTGTGCGCACAACCTTCGCTCATTTTGGGTAAGCGTAGGGAATTTTTGTTGCAGATTGTAAAAGAAGTCCTGGTATTTGGCTTCAATCTGTAAGTTGAAATCTTCAATATATTTTTCGCTATTTACGTCGTAGCGAAACTTATTAACCAGCTTATGAAGTCGCTGCATGGCATCTTCGCCTCCGCTCTTTTCAAGAACGGTTAATTCTTCCATAAAATTACCGATCACTTCATTTCGATGAGACATGTACATAGAGTAGTTTTTGAGCTCAACATTATTAAATTCAAGCTTATTGCTAAGGAGTTGCTGCTTCACTTCGGCCAACTCTGTTTTTTTCCGTTGCCTATTTCGTAGTTTATTGTAAATTAATAAGCCTATAATGATCAGCAGCACGACTATGATAGCCAAGGTATTCCGCTGATATGATTTTAAGCTCTTTTCGAGATTTAGTGCCTTAATTTGTCGCTCCTTTTCTTGAGCTTCCCGCTTCATCGTCAGTGTTAACAAAGCATTAACCTTGTTTTGAGATAAAAATTCTTCACGGATGGTATTGTATTTCTGGATGCACTCGTAAGCATTCTTATAATCACCGGTAAGCTGGTACAGTTGAGAAAAGATCTTATAATAGTCGAGCAATTTTTCCTTTTTAGAATTGGAGGTAGATTTCTCTATGTAAACAAATGCCTTGTCCAGGGCTTGCTTAGCGTCCTGATAGCGTCCAAGCTTAACTAAAGAGAAGGCCATTTGATTGTTTATTTCTGCAAGTGAAAGAACCTGACCTGGTGAGTATTCGAGCGCCAACTGGAAATAAAGTATTGCTTGCTTATAATCCCCGGTATTATTGCTACTTATTCCAAGATTATTATAGGCAGCACTAATTAAAGCCTTATTATTGAACTTTTTTGCATGTACCAATACCTGTTTAAAATAAACGACGGCTTCCCTAAACTCATTTTTCAACTGATAAATTAGGCCAATTGCATTCAAAGAGACGGCGGCTTTTTGTTTGTTCCCGGCCTTTTCATACAAATTGTAAGCCATCGTATGATATTTAAGGGCAAGCTCTGCATTTTCGACATCATAATATATCCAGCCTAACAGCGTGTAAGTAGCTCCAATTTGTTCGGGGCTTCCCTTTTCTTTATAAATCTCTAGTGCATTAAATCCATATTCAAGGGCCAGATCATAAATATCATTGTACAAATATCCCTCAGCAAGAATCACTAGAGCATCAGCCTGTTGTGACTTTAATCTATTCTCATAAGCCAGCAGATAAGCTTTATAGGCATAAGCAATTGCCTGATTTGTAGCATCACTGTTTAACTCCTTAGCTTTTTTATTTAAAACACCAATTCTCTCAACTATAGAATCTTGTACCAATATGTGATCGGATCCGGCGGCGGAGTTGATACCACAGATTGCACAAAGAAAGAAGAGGGCTATAAAACAATTTATTCTCGGCATTGATCCTTATTTTTTCTTTCTTAAAACGAAATTACAATATAGACAAAATAGGTATTCAATCTTTTATTTCTCTTAATATTGCAGGAACAAATAAAGAATTATGGATTTTTACGGATACGTCAATACAGCTCAATTAGATCTACCTGAAAATGCTCCAACAGGTTACCCTTTTGATATTCCGACCATACGAAATTTCAAAAAAATGACTTTTCACCCAAAAGTGACCTATTTAATCGGTGAAAATGGAATGGGCAAGTCAACTTTATTGGAAGCAATAGCAGTTAATTTAGGATTTAATGCAGAAGGTGGTAGTAAAAACTTCAACTTTGATACGCAAGCTACCCATTCCAACTTACATAATTATTTGAGAATTTCTAAGGGTGTTCACAAGATGCGGGACGGCTTCTTTTTGAGAAGTGAGAGTTTTTACAATTTGGCTTCTGAGATCGATTCAAGGGATTCAGAACCAGGAGGAGGAGGACGTATCATCGATTCTTATGGAGGCAAATCTTTGCATCAGCAATCTCACGGAGAGTCTTTCTGGGCGCTATTTATGAATCGTTTTGGTGGCTCTGGACTTTATATTTTAGACGAACCGGAGTCTGCATTGTCCATTACACGTCAAATGGCAATGCTGGCACAAATGGACAAGTTAGTTAATCAACGTTCTCAATTTATCATTACCACGCACTCCCCGATTATATTAGCCTATCCAGACGCCACTATTTACCAGATGACGCCGGAAGGGATAAATAAAGTGAAGTATAAGGAGACGGACACTTACCAACTATATAAGGGCTTTCTAGATAACCCTGAGCAAATGACATCAATCTTATTGAGTGATTAATCCTACACGAATCTTTTTCTTAGCTTAATTGCTGGTCTATTATTTATTGTGTATTTTGTTGAATAGTGCTATTTTAATGATATAATGCAGAACAAAGAAATAGAAACCTTTTGTCCAGCCAGCAAGGAAGAGTGGAGACAGTGGTTAAAAGAGAATCACAGTTCGAGCCAGTCTGTTTGGCTTGTCCAGTATAAACAAAACTCGACCAAACCGAGTATGAGCTGGAGCGACTCAGTGAACGAAGCGCTTTGCTTTGGCTGGATTGATAGTACAAGAAAAACAATTGATGAGGAAAGCTTCGCACAATTCTTCTGTAAGCGGAAGCCAACCAGCAATTGGTCAAAGATCAACAAAGCAAAAGTTCAGCGCTTAATAGAAGAAGGATTGATGGCAGAAGCCGGTTTTAAAAGCATTGAAATAGCAAAGAAAAACGGCTCATGGTCCATTCTGGATGATGTTGAAGAATTGATCATACCGAAAGATCTGGAGATAGCATTCCAATCACAGTCTGGTGCAGAGGACTTTTTCAACAGTCTGAGCAAGTCTGTTAAAAAGATGATACTGCAATGGCTTATTCTTGCCAAACGACCAGAGACCAGACAAAAAAGAATTGCGGAAACAGCAGAACTCGCAGCTCAAAAACTAAAGCCGAAACAGTTTAGATAAAGGAAAAAGCAAAATATTCAATATAAGTTCCCACTTTTGTTGAAATTTTGAGCGATGCTCAGATTGTAATTTGAATAAACACCATAAATATTGAAACAAGCTAGCGAAAAGCCTGAAGATCACAAACTCAAAAGAGGTTTACAAAACAGGCATATTCAATTAATTGCCCTTGGCGGAGCCATAGGAACAGGATTATTTTTAGGCATTGGTCCGGCAGCTGTATTGGCTGGTCCTTCTGTAATTTTAGGCTATGCACTAGCCGGTATTATTGCCTTTTTTATTATGCGTCAGTTAGGCGAAATGGTGGTTGAAGAACCTGTTTCGGGTAGTTTTAGTCACTTTGCCAATAAGTACTGGGGATCTTTTGCCGGTTTTGCTTCTGGCTGGAACTATTGGGTGCTGTATATCCTGGTAAGTATGTCGGAATTGACTGCCATAGGCATTTACGTGCATTTCTGGTGGCCGGAAATTCCACTATGGTCATCGAGTCTTTTCTTTTTTATAGCTATCAATGCCTTAAACCTCACGTCTGTAAAGGTATATGGTGAGGTAGAATTCTGGTTTTCCATCATCAAGGTCGTAGCCATTATTGCCATGATCATTTTTGGCATTTATTTGCTTTTTAGTGGTAGCGGAGGCGAACAGGCCAGCATTCAAAATTTATGGAACGATGGTGGCTTTTTTGCAAAGGGCTTATTTAGTGCAGATGGCAAAGGGGGCTTTCAGGGATTGTTTGCCGCCATTGCATTAATCATGTTCTCATTTGGTGGACTGGAATTAATTGGAATAACAGCTGCAGAGGCAGAGCAGCCTGAAAAAACAATTCCTAAGGCTACCAATCAGGTAATTTACCGGATTCTGATTTTTTATGTAGGTGCGCTTGTCATCCTATTTTCATTATCCCCATGGAAAAACATTACGACCGATAGCAGTCCGTTTGTGATGGTTTTTGAAAGCTTAAAAGGCTTTCAGTTCACCCTTATGGGCAAAACCATCTACTTTACAAGTTTGATTGCTAATGCGCTTAATGTTATTGTATTGACAGCGGCTTTATCTGTCTATAACAGTTGCGTTTACAGTAACAGTAGAATGTTGTTTGGCTTGGCTGAACAAGGAAATGCTCCTTCTTTCTTATCGAAGCTGAACAAAAACTCGGTTCCTATAAATGCAATTCTAATTTCTAGCTTATTTGCAGCAATATGTATTATCGTTAACAAGCTAATGCCGGAGAAGGCATTGGAGATTTTAATGTCGCTGGTCGTATCCTCGCTAATTATCAATTGGCTGATGATCAGCATTACCCATTTGAAATTTAGAAGGAGTAAAGAAACAGCTCAGGTAAAAACCAAATTCCCTTCTTTTATCTATCCGCTATCGAACTATATATGCCTGATATTTCTATTAGGTATTTTGGTAATTATGTGGATAACGGGGTTAAAAATTTCGGTCGAGTTGATTCCAGGATGGATTCTATTACTGTATGTTTGCTATCTGTTGGTGAGAAAAAATAAAGCAAAAGAAACCATCTCATAATTCACTTATGAGACGGTTTCTTTTGGCTGTGATTACCAAATATTAAATTAATCTGGATTTTGTACAATATTTGTACTTGTTTTTATTTCAGCATCCGGAATTTTTAATAGCAGCTTATTACTATTCCAGGGAAGAGCACGGGTACCAGTCCCCACAGTTTTATGCATGCGACGCAAGTTATGTAAACGATCACCCTCAAAAGCCAATTCCCTGATCCGTTCTTTTTGTACCTCAGCTAAAATATTAACGGCAGAAATGGGCACTGGTGCCTCAGCATATCCACTATTAACACGCTCCCGAACCAAGGTAAGATCTGCCAATGCATCAGCGTAAGCCTTTGCATCCGTTGTGGCTTTCATGGCATTAATTTCTGCCCGGTTTAAAAGTAATTCCGGAGAACGAATCAATGGAATATTTTCGAGCACTTTGTTGTACTTTTTAGTGTACCTCTTCGTACCAACTATAGTAATCAGTGCATATCTGCCATCCACTTTCGCAGCAGGCGTAATTGTAAATTGCGCATCTGTTAAAAACTGAGAACTAATGGATAAATGAGGATTTACAGAAGTGCTATAAAGATACTTTCTAGTAATTGCAGTATTTATTGGTGAATTTGTAGCACTTATAAAATCAAAAATCGTTTCAGTAGGCGCACTGGCCTGGGCCCCGGTAGTATTGAAAGGGAATAGTGCAATTGTAGCTGCATCTGCCGCAGTAATACCTGCCGGATAAACCTTACTGTTGCGATACAATCCAAATCGCTCCATTTTTCCTGCTTCAGGACCAATTACTTTATTCACTTGTAATATGGTATTGGAATAATCGTTCATCTGAAAATAAACCCTTGCCAATATAGCCGATGCAACATACGTTGTCGCTTTCCCCCTTCTTGCTTGATAAGGAGGGAGCAATAACTCTGCTGCTTTAAGATCACTAATGATGGATTGATATACTTCTTCTACAGTAGCACGCCCCTGTCCAATAACTTCTTCAGGTTTAGTAACATTAAAAACAGGTTTTGTTCTTAAAATTACCCCACTATTAGGTGCTGTAGAATTATAGCCATACTGATGTCCATAAAACCTGACCAGTTCAAAATAGGTCAGTGCACGGATAAATAATGCTTCTCCTTTTATTGCATCACGTTTAGTATCATAAAATTCAGGATCTTTTTCGCTGGTTATTATTTTATTATCTATTGCATAAATAATGAGATTCGCATTTTGAATCGCCCTGTAAGCCAGACTCCAGCTTTTTTCATATTGGGCCGCTTTCATGTTACGATTAAACAACTCCACATATGGATCATTTGGCAAATTCTCAGTTACATTAATTTCAACATGATCAGCCAATAATTCCGGAAAAACTTTCCAATATCCGGAAAGCGTTTCATCATGCGCTATCGCACTATAAGCTCCATAAAGTAAATTATCTATGCTACTTGCCGATTCCAGAACATCATTTGTGGTCAACGTTGAATGATCAGTTTCTTCAATCTTCTTACAGCCAGAAAATATAGCAACTGTCAGTAATAAAAATATTATCTTCTTCATTATACTTATTTTAATGATTAAAAATTCAAGTTAAAGCCAGCAGCAAAAGTCCGTACCTGTGGAAGATCCATATAGGTGATCCCCTGGTACAGATTTCTATCCAGGCTGGCACTGTAATTTCCAGCTACTTCCGGGTCCCACCCTTTAAACTTAGTGATGGTAAACAGGTTCTGTGCAGAAACAAATAGTCTCGCATTTTTAATAAACTTAACTTTCTTCAGATCATTTTTGAAAGAATAACCTAACGTAATATTCTTCATTCTAAGATAAGAGGCGTCATGTAAAAAACGGGTCGTATTACTGCCTGCAACCGGATCATTATAGACCAATCTTGGATAATCAGCATTTGTATTTTGTGGTGTCCAACGACCGATAGCAGCTTCCCGTAAATTATTCTCTCCTCTTAAATAACTCAAGTCACGTTCCCCCTCGTCCAATACATAGTTCCCATAAGAGAATGTCATTAACACACCTAAATCAAATCTCTTATAGGACAATGTATTATTTAAACCTCCAAAAAACTTTGGTGCTGAAGGTTTATCCGATTGGGCAACTCTGGCATCATCTATTTGCGATGCGCTGGTTGCAGCCACTTTTTCACCTGCTAAATTATAAATCAATTCCTGACCAGTACTCGGATCTACACCGGCATACTCAGCCAGATAGTATGTACCAACAGCTGATCCTACCTGTGTAATGATATTCTTATGATAACTCAGTTGCGCTGCGGTAAGTCCACCTAAATTTAAAATCTTATTTGAATTCGAAGTGACAACCAGGTCGCTCGTCCATTTAAGGTTCCTTCCAACCAAATTCTTACTGGAAATACTTACTTCCAAGCCCCTGTTACGCATAGATCCTGCATTTATTAACAATGCAGATTCTACCACCCCTGCTGATAATGGTGCATTGTAAGCAAGGATCAGGTCATTAGTAACCTTGTTATAAAAATCAATTGTACCTGAAATTCTTTTATTTAAAATGGTATAATCTATACCCACATCAAACTGCGTTAATCTTTCCGGCTTCAAATCTGCAGTACCCAGACTTTGCATATGCAGGCCTGTTTGCAGTAAGTAGCGAGAATCTAGATTTATATTCCATCTTTCCAATGAAGCATAATTTCCGATACCAGAATTTCCCGATTGACCATAGCTTACTCTAAGTTTTAAGGAGTTGATGACAGCAGATTTTTTCAGGAAATCTTCTTCTGAAAGCAGCCATCCTACCGAAACTGCTGGCGATGTAACATACTTATTGTTGGCGCCAAAGCGCGAAGATCCATCTGTACGAATGGTAGCCCCAGCTAAATATTTATCTTTAAAAACATAATTTGCATTTGCAAAAAAACCTAAAAAAGCAGCCGTATTAGCCACTAGCGCAAGTGGTGTTTTTTGATTTTTATAATTGGCAGTACTAGGTTCTCTGGTAAAATCATTTCCAAATCCCTCACCTTCAGCAAAGAATATTGGATTTTCACTATAATTATATTCAACACCTGCTAAAGCTATGATCTTATGTTTTCCAATACTTTTTTTATAGTTTAGAGTACTATGCCCATTATACAGGTTGTTTGAATATTTTTCATATCCTGCATATGCAGTCGGAAAACCCTCCCTTCCCGTACCAGAGCCAATGGAACCATTACGCACAACTTTCGCCAGATAGTTGGAACGCTTAATGTAATACCTCTCCAATGAGGCATCTGTATTTAAAATCAGGTCTCTGTTAATGTTGTAAGTAAAGTTTGCTGATAGAAAATACCTGGAAGTTTGCTCCTCATTGTTAAAGTATTCTTTAGATTGAAAAGCGTTCACATTATTTCCAGGCACATTAAACGTATTGGGGTTTATTGCAGAAAACAATGATCCATCTGGGTTAAGATAAGGAAACACTGGTAAATTACTTTGCGCAGCGTTAAAGCCACCACCCACACTTCTACCAACCGGCATCGTACTGTGATTTGAATAGTACATACCCATATTAACCCCAATATTTAATCTTTTGGTGATTTGATTGGTTACTTTTAACCTGGTCGAATACCGCGTTAAATCATTCCCATTCAAAACGCCTTCCTCATTACGATAAGCACCAGATAAGTAGAAATTAGTCTTGTCACTCCCGTAAGATGAAGTTAATGAAAGTTGCTGGACATTACCCATATTGAGCAGCTCATCCAGGTTGTCATTATCTGTAGCCTGCGCAAGCGCTCTGTCAAAACCAGGCCTAACAGGCAAGGGACCATTTCCGGTACCACCACCATTTACCCAGGATTCATCTAACAATTGAAGATATTGGGCACCATTTAAGCTATTGATCCGTTTGGTTAAATCGGTGACCCCTTGATAGAAGTTGAAATTGATATCACTTTTATTTTTTTCACCCTTTTTAGTTGTGATCAAGATAACGCCATTGCCTCCCCTTGCACCATAAATGGCAGTAGAAGCAGCGTCTTTTAAAACTACAAGAGAAGCCACATCATCTATATTAAAATCACTTAATGGGTCAAATTGTGCACCCCAGTTACCCCCTGCTCCCTGTTCACTAACTTCACGAGGGCCTGAATAAACAGGTACACCATCAATTACATATAAAGGTTCTGAATCTGCAAAAATGGAAGAGTTTCCTCTAATTCTGGCACTCACTGTGCTTCCAGGCATACCATTGGCCTGAACAATATGGAGTCCGGAAACTTGCCCAGCCAAAACACTTTTGATATTCTGGGGCAGCAGGTTCTTTAATTGTGTGGCTGACACCGGGCTTACCGATCCTGAAATATATTTCCCAGGAATGGCATTGTACCCAATATGAACCAGCGGGCTATCTAAAGATTTAATCACTTTAACAGGCAATTTGTTGTTTACCTGAGCCAAAGCAGTACCTGAAACTGTGAGGGCCATTATAAAGCTTAATATTTTTCTTATCATGAGCATATTTTTATAGATCGCTATACTTCCTATTTCTTAATTTCTAAATCCACTTTATCATTACCTGGAGATTGTGCAGGTACAGGTGTACTTGTTATTAGATTTGAGATGGGTACATTGACCACCCTTATACCCACATAACTAAAAACATTATTCCTGTTTACCCTGGCGATATAATAACTGTTAGGCCTAAGCAACCCCATCCCTGGTACCAGTACATCGGCGTTAACAGAAAGTGTTGTAAATTGATTGGCAACAGCAATTGAATTAAAGGCTGCGGCATAAGTAGATGGGTTGGCCGTATATTTAGCAGCATCAGCCAACTTAAAAAGTGTATTATTCTGACTTGAAAAACCAGTTGTTAAGGGATAATCCTGGCCTCTATAAGACTGATAGCTGATATAAGTCACAAGATCTTTTGTTGTGGCCGGACCCGACACAGCCACACCAGCAGTATTTAATAAATCAAAGGCTGCGAATTTAAATATGGAATTTGAGGGTCTGTACAAGCGGACAGCCTGCAAACCTAAACTTTTCATCTTCACTGTATATTCCCCTTCGTAAGTTCTACTTGCTGTAGTCCCTATAAATTTGAATTTCATATCTGCATCAATAACCACTGCTGATGGTGGCAAAGCGTATTCAAATTCACCATTGCCAGCAGTAAATTCTGATGTTTCAGTTACATCAGGATATTGAGGCAATGAAACATAATCATTACTTCCCGGAAATTTAAAGCGAACACCAAAAGATGTTACGGGTTCCGGAGATTTAACCCTTACCTGAAATGTGATAATAGATCCGGGTAAAGCTTCCTGATAAGGCTTAACAGGGCTATATGATATACCTTCAGGAGGCGAAATCGTAACATCCCCCTCAACGCTCTTCCTACATCCCGATACCCAGGTTAATCCACATAGTAATATCAGAACTAATATATATCTCATCATATTATAAGTTATTGGAATAAAATATTTTGCTAATTTTTATTAATAGTTATTTTCTAACAGCGGGTTTTTATCCTGTTCGGGTAAAAAGTACTTAAGCACTGTTTCCAATCCGTCCCAAGGCAATGGTGCAACAGAAGGGCGATTTCCAGGAGGAATATCAAGCTTAAGTCTTTTCAGGTTCCATAACCTGTCTCCCTCAAAGGCCAATTCCCTTAAACGCTCCGTTCGTATAGAATCCAATAAATCAGCCTGATTAATTGTAGGTAACAGCGGTGAAATTCCTGCACGCAATCTGGTTACATTACAATCTTTAACAGCAGCATCTATATTATTATCCATCGCATAAATTTCGGCACGGCTTAATACCAATTCGGCCGATCTTATCAATGGAAGACTTACCTGGGCCAGGAAGCCATATTTCGCCGGCATTAATTCTCCGGAAGATAAGGTTCTAAACAATTGTACTTTTCTCTGATCTATATAGGGTGCTTTATTTGAGAATTTAGCAAGCTTTTCAAATGATGTAGAAGCTACCGAATTAACTCCTTGTGCATTAACAATGGTACCTGCTGTGGCTATTGTAAAAGCTTTAAATAAACTATAACCCTGACTGTTCCACCAATGACTATGGCCATTACCAGCATTCGGTTTTGTATCCATCCAAATAACTTCACTATTTGTCAGATCCTGCTCTTCGCCACTCATAACCCAGACACCAGTAACATCAGGATGAAGTGCATGCCGGCTCAGACTCCCGGGAGTAGATCCAATTGTTCTATCAATTACCTCCCTGGCTTTAACATAGTTTTGTTGTTGAAAATAAACCCTGGCCAATACACCCCGGGCAGCATCTCTATAGGCTCGGCCATTATAATTTGGAGAATGTACGCCTGGAATAAACCTTTCTGGCAATAACTGTCCAGCTTTGATTAAATCATCTATAATAAACGCGTATACCTGTGCAACCGTAGCACGTCGCTTAATCTGGCTTTCCCTGTCTGAAACGGGTTCTTCGTTAATGATGATACCCGGGTGGGAATTATCCGGAGTAGCTCCCCAGGCTTTAGCGAAAAGTTTTACAAGCTGGAAGTGGCATACTGCACGCACAAAATAACACTCCCCCATTACCCGGTCTTTATTGGCCGCAAAATCCCTATCGTTCTTCGCAATGTCATTTTGAACAGCCCTGAGCGTTAAGGTCGCAGTATTGATGGAATTGTACATTTCCCGTAACTTGATGTTATTTACTCCCCTCAGATCAGTCGGCGTCATGGTCTCTTCTG
This sequence comes from Pedobacter sp. ok626, assembly GCF_900100435.1. GTDB lineage: Bacteria > Bacteroidota > Bacteroidia > Sphingobacteriales > Sphingobacteriaceae > Pedobacter. The sequence goes on from NZ_FNEX01000007.1 coordinate 52,310, forward strand.
CTACCGCACGCAAGTCTCTTTTGTAAAAATTAAGATAATTGGGGTAATTGTCCGGCTTATAGTATATTTCGTCAGACATGAGTACCGACCAATGGGTATGATGTATCATATTGGCCATTGTAAAAAAATAGGAATAACCAACAGCCGCATCTACGCCATCCATGGTACGTAAAGCAACCTCTTCCACAGCGACAAAAGCGGGAACAATCTCCAGTTTTTTTTCGCAGCCAATAAAACCCAATATTGGCAACATAAATAGTAAAAATATTTTCTTTTTCATCTTTATATGATTAAAAACCTATGTTAAGACCTAAGGTTACTGACTTACTAAGCGGGATAACATTTCTGATCACACCGTAAGCGACATTCCGTTCTCTGTAGTTTGTTTGAATGGTTATAGCTTCAGGATCAACCCCTTTAAATTTAGTCCACATCCATAAGTTTTGTCCGGTCAAATTCACTCTAACAGACTTCATTTTTATCCTGGAAAGCAGCCTTTCAGGCAGTTCATACGAAATCTGCAGGTTTTTTAAACGTACGTAGGATGCGTCAGATAAGAAACGGGTAGTGTTCATAGAACGTAGTGGATTATTTTTATTGTCACTATAATACACCTTAGGAATATCACTATTCGGATTGTCTGGTGTCCATCTATTTAAAATAGATTCAGGAAGATTTCCGAGGAAAACATTCGCAATTTCCGAGTTATTTTTCAAACTGATATTACCAACATAGCTCATCGCTCTTTCACCCGCATCTAACAGATAGTTTCCAACCCGATAAGAGAAGAATACATTCATGCTAAATGATTTATAAGAAAAAACATTACTAAAGCCACCATAAAATTTGGGAGCCGATGGTTTATCATATTGCGGTTTACGTGCATCGGCTAATTGCTCAGCGGTTAAGCTCGTGGCTAAAACAGTGTTGTTATTTTTATCACGAATCAGCTCTCCTCCAGTAGCCGGGTCTACACCAACATACTCAACCAAATAAAAAACTGGCGCATTTTTGCCTGGGTACAATTGCACATCACCCTGCCCACCGGATACGGTTTTAGGGTCCAGTCCTCCAAGACTTACTATTCTGGTAATATTATGAGAAATATTAAATGATGATTTCCATTTAAAAGCCCCTGTAAGGATATTTGAATTGATGGAAAACTCTAATCCTTCATTATACAGACTACCACGGTTTTCCAGAAAATCTAAATCAAGAGTTGGCACATTATACCCAAATGTGACAGGAACAGGAATTGACAAGAGCATGTCGGTCGTTATATTTTTATACCATCCAACAGTACTCGAAATTTTTCCACGTAAAAACTCCATATCTATACCTGCATCGTACTTTGTACCTTTTTCCCAATGCAATTGTTCATTTGCAGGTTGAACGGGCATGTTAGCTGCAGTACCTAAATACCCGCTAACACTAGGTGATCCTGTTTGCCATGTGTTCTTGGCAGAAAGATTACCTATACCCCCAGAGTTGCCCGTCAAACCAAAACTTCCTCTGAATTTCAAGAAAGTAAGCACCTTGTTCTTTAAAAACTTTTCATCCGAAGCTATCCAGCCTAATGAAAAAGCTGGAAAAGTGCCAAATCTCTTATCTCCACCAAAACGTGAACTACCGTCACGATTTACTACTGCAGAGGCCAGGTAACGCCTGTTGTAATTATATTGCACACGAAAGTAATACCCTAGTTTTGCATCTGGATTTCCCTGTACACCTGTTTGATAATTATTTCCAATACGTCCGGTCTGAGATGGATAGATCAAATTACTGTTGATCAGGTTATCACCATACAAAGCTTCATAAAAACCATTGGTGGTAGAAAAACGCATTCCCATTACACCATTTAAATTATGTTTTTTCTTAATGACCCTGTTATAAGTAAAGAAACTATCAAAGGAATTAGAATATCCATAAGAATTTGTATGTGTAGCTTTTCCTTTTTGATCATTTGCAAAAACGCTTATAGTAGCATCATTGGTTACATTAAGCAGTCCTGAAAGGACAGAAGGTGCAGATTGGTCCCAGTCTTCCCTTTGAGCCAGGGTCTTAAATTTCAAACCTTTAATTACATCAACTTCTAAATATACAGATCCCCCTATCCGGCTTCTTTTGTTCAAAGAATTATAAAGATCGCGGTCTTTAAAGGCTTCTGGATTAGTCCAAGGGTTAAAATAAGAACCATCGGCATTGTAATATGGATAGATCGGTAAATTAGAGCTAAGCGCCCCTCCATATCCACCTAAATTAAGGGTACTGCTAGAACCCAGTTTATGCTCAGTATTGTAAGATGGAGTTATACTTGCTCCAAAGCGTATTCTTTTACTCAGGTCATGATCAATGTTAAGTTTGAAGTTAAACTGATTCATGTCGGTACCTTGAATGGTACCCACAGTTTGTTTATAGGTACCACTTAAATAATATTTCGTTTTATCTGTTCCATTAGAGGCCGAAACCGTTAATTCACGAAAAACTCCGGTTTGCAATACATGGTCAAATGCATTATTATTGGTAGTATCTGCCATTCCGCGTGTATAACCAGTCATACTGGGCAGCGGACTGGCAGGCAATGGCAAATTAGCATTGGCAGGATCACTGTAAAATGTATTTCTGTAAGCTTCGTCAAATATTTCAAGCAATTGTGGCCCGTTCAGTAATTTCTTTTCTTTAGATATCTGTGTAATACCTGAAATCACATTAACGTTAAAGCTGGTTTTTCCCGCCTTTCCACGCTTGGTGGTAATGAGTATAACACCTCCGCTACCCCGTGCACCATAAATAGCACTTGAAGCAGCATCTTTTAATACCTCAATAGATTCAATATCGTTGGGGTTAATATCTGCCATCACATTTGTATGGCTGCTGTTTTGATCGTTTCCATTGCTTTGCGGTGCATCACCATCTCCATTCAGTCCCTGCATTACCGGAATTCCATCCACCACATATAATGGACCTGCACTACCATTAATAGTATTCATACCACGTATTCTCACATTAACTGCTGCACCAGGAACACCACTTGATTCGTACATTTCTACACCTGGCATTTGCCCTTGTAAAGCATTTTGAAAACTGTTTACATTGTACTTTAAAATTTCTTCTCCTTTAATACTGGAAATAGAACTTGTAACTTCCCGTTGCTTTTGGGTTCCATAACCGATCACCACAACAGCATCCAGGCTATTTACGTTGGGCTTCATTTTTACATCAATTACAGTTTTTGATCCAACAGGAACTTCAGCAGCAGTATACCCTACATAAGAGAACACTAAAATTCCCTTTGCCTCCGGCAACTTTATGGTATATCGACCATCAGTATTGGTAGTCGTTTTAATCGTAGTTCCTTTTAGTGTTACGATGACACCAGGAAAAGCAGTTCCGTCCTCGTTAACAATTTTACCATTTATTGTTACTGGAGGCAGCAGCAGTTTTAGGTTTATATGACTTGCAGAAAGAGCTTTAGAATGGACAAACAATCCACAACAGATTATAGCCATTACAAGTGGAAAGTAGTAATAAAATCTTCTTTTCATTTGAAATTAATAAAAAAATTAATCGTAAAAACTTCGACAGATTTAGTTATCGAATAATTAATTGAAGGAATGATATCATGTAATCATTCACGATTACCCCGAGGGTAATCACCGCTTTTAAATAAGAGGGCTACTACTTGATGAGTAAAAATTTTCATATCTGATCTATTTGGTTTAATTGGTTGTTGTGAAACTAATTCTATAAAGTACATTTGGCGTATACACTGATCTCATTTCAGTATACTATGGTTACAAAATGGACAAAGAATGCTAAAATATGCAGCCCTACAAAATCGTAGTATGATGAACGGGATTCAGCTCCTGCTGTTTAACCATTTCATCAAACTTTGCAGCACGTTTATCGTCAAATTTCGCCAGGGTTACCCACTCTTTGCTCCCATAAACTCCTGCTTTCGTATAATCAAAAGGCTTAAAGTTTATTTTGGACATCAGGCTTTTGTTCTTTATTCTGAAGTCTAAAGTGGCCGGATCAGCAAATTTAGGATCAGCAATAATGGAATGTTTATCTTTTCCGGCTTTCTGCCAATCTTTAAACGACTGTTTGGCTATACTGATATCGCGGGTTCTGGTATCCCAGTAGGCATTATAATCTGCAACGAAATTAGTTTTATCCCACCTGATCCCTGTTAAATTACCTTGATTGTAACAAATAATGTTGTTGGTAAAATTGAAGCCATTGTGAGGTTCAATCCTGGTCGATTCCAACTGGGCACGTATCTGATTATAGAATATATTGTTACGGATAGTATTGTCCTTTCCATAGTTCTGATGAAAAGCAGAACTTTTACAGGAATACACCAGGTTATTTTCCATTACAATACCGGTAGAGCCTTCATCTGTATATAAGCCCCATCCGCCATAAGTCCGGGAATACACATGATGAATAACATTATTACTCACAGAAGTACCTTCGGAAGGGCCTAAGGTATAAACGCCGCCCATATCACTCAATACACCCCAACCCACATGATGAATATGGTTAAACTCAATTTTATTCCGTTTTGCAGTACTCTTCCCATAACCCCAAATCCAGCCGGCAGAAATACCGGAATAACTAAAGTCTGCAATTTCATTATGCGTCAGTTCGTTATCACTTGCTGTAAAAATAACCAGGGCAACGGCACAAGGGAATACGTACCCACCACCACGAACAATGTTGTTATTTACAACAATATTCCTGGTGTTTTCGCCACCTTCTGCAAGGTTTATTTCTCCGATCTTAATGCCTCCCGCCCCAAGGTCGTGTAAATAGCAGTGCTCAACTTTACTGTCGGAACAAGCTTTTCTAAACCAAATTGCATTACTGCCTGTATGTGCAATTTCACAATTGATGAATTGAATTTTTGTTGCATAATCAACCATTACCGCCGCTTCAATTGAGGCCGCAGCCTGCATTGGCTCATTACCCGACTCAGGCATCTTATAACCGGCTACCTGAAAGGAAATATTCTCAAAACGCAAGTTCTCAACCTTCTTTTCTTTACTGCCTTGTATGGTTAAAAATTTATCATGTACAGGTGCAAAAAAAGTTGTTTCCGAAATGGATTCATCCGGTTTAGGAACATAATATAAATAGCCCGTAGATACCTCCAAATACCATTCGCCGGGATCATCTAATCCTTTTTTTACATTCTCAATAGTAAACAAGGTTTCTTTATCTATTTTATTCCAGGGCTTCATACCCTTGCCCACTATATAAATCGCCGTATCCTTTGCACTGTAGCGAAATATTTTTTTTCGGGTATTGTCCCATTTATGATAAAATGTAACCACTGCATCCTGTAATTCAGCAGCCGGAATGGTATTGAGAATCGCAGCCTGTTCCGGTAAAAGACTTATCTTTTGTACGCCCAGGTGGGGAACAAGTTCGGTCCCTTTTTCTATAATTACTTCCTTCACAGCTTTTGGCCGATAAAAATCCAGATTAGGAAATTTAGCTCTTACTGCCCGATTTCCAGAAACATACAACTGCTCGAAACCCCATCCTAATCGCTGAACTTCAGGAAGGTGGGCTCTCCATAACCGATCATTTACCTTTTCAAAGCCCTTTACTTCTATTCCTCCATAAAAAACGGGCCTGGCACCTGCCTCAGCAACATAACTAACCGATATGGTGCCAGAACCACCATCTTCTGCCGTATATACCACCGGATCTTTCATAAAATAATTTCCAGCAGCAATAACCACCTGAATATCAGCCAGATTACCCTGATTTTTCAGCGCTCTAATTTTATCTCTAGCTCCAGCTAATGAAGCAAGCGGGCTTTCCCTGGTACCAACGTTTGCATCATTACCGCGGGTTGATATATATATCGTGGTTGAAAAAGCACTGTTTGCGATGAGGATTGAAATAACAAAAATAAACAGGCTTTTAATTTTAGTATTTAGCATAAACATAATTTCTATCGGTTAAATGTGATTGTCTTGATATCAAATGCAATCCATATACCTATTTCCTTACTCGTAGTTTTGTAAACAAAATATAGATTTTGTAATCCTTTCACCGGCTCTATAGGAATTTCAAAATCTCCAGATTTTTTAGTTAAATCAATGTATTTACTCCCTATGACTGGTCCATTTTCAGAACCTGTTCTAATCTCCAGGGTGCCAACCAAATTGTTCGTAAGCGCATTTACTGTTAAAGACTTAATATTCATAAGGTCAAGGCCTTTAAATACAATATAGGCGCCATTCTTTGTAAATCTAACCGTCTCTTCGGCTCTCTTATTCATCACTACATGACTGGTATCATAATTATTAGCTAGTAAAGTCGCATTTCTAAGTACCAACGTCTCTGTGGCAGTTAAAGCCGGCATACCATTCGCGCCTTTATCTGTATAACTTGCCGTAAAATAATAAACCCCTTCCCGGCTTGTCTGTTTCAGCGTTTTCAAGGTACCATTCATTGGCAAAGAACCTGCATCTTTAGGCTTCGAAAGTCCCAGAATATAATCTATCATATCAGAGACAGCAGCTTTGGTAACCTGCGGATGTGCAGACATTGGAACTTCGCCCCAACTACCACTACCCCCTTCTTTAACTTTACGAATCAACAACTCTTTATCTTTTATCTTGTAACGTGCTGCGATCTCCATAAAACTCGGACCTACGGTTCTTTTATCCATAGCATGACAAGCATTGCAATCACTTGCTGCCATCGCCAAACTCCCTTTATGCTGTATGGCATTCCCCGAATGTCCTTCGGAACTTACCGGCTTCAACAATATCAGATCTTTTCCTTCCGGTAAATAATCAAAGCGAACTTTAACATCCGCGGCATTCTTGCTGCCCTGACTTATTACACCATCCTCCTTATCATTCACTTTTACAGCATAAGTAAACTCCTGATTAGCCCAGTAAAAAGTCCGGTTTAAATTTGTCTCAACATTTACCTGAGGTGCTTCATTCCCCGCTTTAATTTCTAAAGAGGTTTTCTGAAATTCACCTTTCTGATCTGTTACCGTTAGCGATACCTTATAAAGACCCGCCTTATTAAAAGTATGTTCCAAAACCTGGGTTTTACCTAATACAGATCCATTAGCCAACTGCCATAGGTAAGTTAACTTATCCCCCTTGTCATAATCAAATGAATGCTCAGCCGAAAGCCTCACTTTCAGCGGTACTGCCCCCACAGGTTTATCTGCAGTAGCTTTAGCTACCGGTCTACGGTTATTTTCATAAAACTGAATTTTAACTAATCTGGAATCATCATTAACAGACTTCCAGAAATTCCCATATTCTAATATATACAAAGCTCCATCCGGGCCAAATTTCATATAAATAGGTTTTGAGAATTTTGTAGATGGCATGAATGGTTCGATACTTTTTAATCGTCCCTGATCATCAATAGATACCGTCATGATCCAGTTTCTGGCCCAATCAAAGATGAAAACCTTACCGTTATAATAAGTAGGAAAAAGATGCGTTGCATTTTTATAAAGATCACGGTAATACACAGGACCAGCCATTGATGAGCGCCCACCGTTCCCAACAATCGGAAACTCTGGAGATTCTGTATAAGGGTACCAGAGAAACGCAGGTTGCGCAGGTGGGAGATTTTTTGAGCCTGTATTGTTAACCGATAAGTTTACCGGTGCTGCGGGATCAAATTTTTTGCCGGAAAGTCCGGTAGCAAAATCATAACTTGTATAGGGGATATTGTTACCAATAAAATAGGGCCAGCCAAAATTACCAGGAGCTTTGGCCTGATTGAACTCATCATAACCCCTTGGGCCCCGGCGATCAAGACTATCGACACCTGCATCGGGACCTATTTCGCCCCAATATAAATACCCGTTTTTCTGATCAATAGAAATGCGATATGGGTTTCTATTGCCCATCACATAAATCTCTGGCCTACCTTTACTCCCATCTTTTGGAAACAGATTGCCATCTGGAATCGTGTAAGAGCCATTATCAGCAGGTTTAATCCTTAAAATTTTTCCACGAAGATCATGCGTATTGGCAGCAGATTTTTGCGCGTCATAAGAAAGCCTTCCGTCACGCTGATCAATTGGCGAATAACCACTGGACATCGAGGGATTGGTATTATCCCCTACTCCAATAAACAGATTGCCCCCAGGCCCAAATTCCAATGATCCAGCCGAATGACAACAACCACGTATAACAGGTATTTCTATCAGTATCTTTTCAGAAGATAAATCAAGTGCCTCATTAGACAATTTAAACCTGGAAACGCGTTGCCCCACAACTTCATTTACAGGCTTCTTTTCTCCGGCAGGTCTTTTAACCGTCGGAGAATAAAATAGGTAAATCCATCCATTCTTTTTAAAGTTTGGATCCATCGCTAAACCCAACAAACCATCCTCGCTGTCAATGTGAACATCCAATGTACCCAATAGCTTTACCTTTTTACTCTCCGGCTTATACATTCTGACAGCCCCTCTTCTTTCAATGTAAATTACATCCAGATCAGGGGTAATGGCCAATTGCATAGGCTCCAGAATCTTCTGGTTCAATGTCTCCAAAGCAAACCTGTTCTCATCCGGTTTGGTTCCTTCTGAAGTAATGCCCGCAGGGATAATCGGTTTAACCGCTTTACCTGGTTGTTGTGCAGAACAAGGGCTAATGAATAAAAAGCCACATCCCAGAATCACCACTAAAAGAAAAATTCTCTTAAACATTATTAATACTTTTTTTTCGCACATAAATCGCTTATAAAAGGTCGGTCAACAAATAAATACTAACCGCTATAAATTTTAAATACTTTGTTGCATTGCTTATAGCTATGCAAGCCTGTTTACTCTAACAAGTTTCCGACAACCAAAACATTACCTACAAACCAACTATTTTCCTTGTAGTCGTCCGGATTCAGTATTGTTGTATTTCTTGTTAATAAAATTTTTGCTTTATCAAACTCCTTTGCCGATACCACAAACTTCACTTCGTGCACTCCATCAGGTAACGCTTTTAAAAAGAAAGCGTTCATTCGATAATTGTTTCCCCAGGCATCAAACCGCATCACCTCAGTGGTTGGTTCTCCATCAATAATCACCTCTACAATACCACTTTTAGGTCCTATTAAATCGTAAACACCCAAAGCTGTACCGCTAAACTTAATGGTAAAAGAAGCACCCGCTTTCCTGGCTTTGTACAAAACAGGCATGTTATTTTTAAACTTCTTTTGCAATTCATCTGTTTGAGAAAGCGCTTCCCAATCATTTTTGGTTGCAACTTTTGATAGGGGTAGCGTCTGGGCTTTTTCCCAGTTATCTTTTATATAAGCTTTTGGTAAAGCATGAGACTGCCCTTTCGCAAAAGAAGACATCCTCTCAAAATTCCTGGCCACTACCTTTGCATAAATAGGATGACCGGAGGCCGTTAGCGGATGTGTCTTATCTTTGGTAAATACAATTTTATCAGGGTTTTCTTCTGGATTGCCGGTAAACACAAGCTTACCAGCATCTAACAGACGAATCACCTCTACCCCCATGTGGATGGAAGGAATATTATAATGCGCCGCAATTTGCTCCATCGCTATTGCCGTAGGCTGAAAGCGGCCCGCCTGCAAATCTTTAACGCCATTTTCTGCAATGGTATATACAAAACAGATATCTGCATTGGGGTATTTACGCCATGTTTTTCGCACAATACCTTCCATACTTCTGTGAATCCCCTCTGCCGGCAGACCACTATCATTAACTGCAAATTCTACAAAGATCAAGTCAGGACTTTCGCTTAATACGTCATGTTCCAAACGGAAAACGCCCAGATTAGAACCTGTACCACCAATGGCGGCATTAACCTGTTTAAACGTAGCCTTTGGATAGGTAGCAGTAAGCCAGTTAAAGCTAAGATCGCGCCAACCACCTGTCGCCTGTGTAATGCTCCCCCCAAAATAGGCGACAGTAACCGCCTTACCAGATTTCACTTTTCTGAAAAAATTTGGAAGGCCTCCTCTCTGATGAAATTCTTCCAACTTTTCAGAAGGAACCTCTGCACCAAAAGTCGCGGCACCAGCAGTCATCCAAAAGGATAAAAGCAGACAAAAGCTAAGGAGGCTTCTGGTATTTAAAATACATAAATTTATCATGGTTTTTAACTCAATTAAATTCCTTTATTTTAATGCTTCTGAAAGAGATTTTATCCCCATGATCCTGCAATAGAATACGTCCCTTTTTTGCCAGTCCGAAATTTGGTAAATCCTTATACCTGCTTTCTTTAACCAAGCTAAGAAACTTAGTACCTCTCACATACTCCAATACCTTATACCCATTTAACCAATGCTCTATGCGTCCATCCGGATATGCTCTGATTATTGCATGGTTCCAATCTCCAATTTTCCTAATTTCAATCTTTTGAATCTGTCTTTTATCAGCTGGAATTATATCATCCAGCGATGCCAGACTGCGGTTCTTGTTTTTTCCCAAGACAGAATCGGGATAACGGCTATCGTCCAAAAGATCGTACGCTAACCCATTTGTTTTTCCACCAGTGTTATCAAGCTCCGAGAAAAAGTATTTAACACCGGTATTGGTGGCCTCATTCAATCTAAAATCAAATTTCAACTCAAATGCAGTATACTCCTTTTCGGTTACGATACCTCCCCCAGAAGTCGATTCAGTACCTCTGGCACTACCTTCTCCGCTTAACGTTCCCGTTTTTATGTCCCATCCTTTAGCAGGGAACTTAGTCTCGTGAACACCACGCCAACCTTCAGTAGTCTTTCCATCCCATAATAATTTATATCCATTTTTCATTTCCTGAGGAGATAAATCATTAGGAATATTGTTAAAAACGAATATATCATCTAAAGGAGAGGGCTTAAGGCCTTCGGTCTTGATCATTATATTTTTAAATCGAACCTTTTTATCAGGAAGAACGGCACTATTAACTCCATGAAGCTGCAGGGCAATAAATCCGGAGGCAGAAGTCGCATCTAGCACATGTGCTATCGGGACGCCATTGATCCATGTCCGGATAGTATTTCCTACACATTCGACACGGCATTTGTTCCACTGCTCTGCTTTAAAAGTGTTTCGCCCTTCAGGGTTATATCTTGAAGAATAAAGCCAGCCTCTGCCGTTTTCTTCATAGATACCACCACTTGATGAACCTGGATCCTTTCCTGCAGGCGGGGCAATTTCAAACTGGTACCCATAAACACGGCCATTTAGATAATCCTTAGAACTTTCACTACGAAGCTGAACACCTGAGTTTAAATTGTTTTCTGAATATATCTCAAATTCCAGGAAGAAGTCTCCATAAGACTTTTCAGTACACAAAAATGAATTTTGATTTTCCGTGGCAATCGTGGTTCCAACAATTTCCCCGTCTTTAACTTCAAAAGGAGCCTTACCGTTTAATTGTCTCCAACCTTGCAGGTCTTTACCATTAAACAAGGGAACCCATCCGTCACCTAGCCTAGTGGTCGCTCTGAATTTATCTTTAATAAAGTTTTGGGGATTTGCTGAATCCTTAGGCGACACATATAGCTTGTGCCGGGCAACTGCTGTTAAGGAAAAGAGGCATAAAAAGGTCAAGGCAATCTGTTGTGTACATTTCATTTTTATTTTAATTTGGTTAGCGTTGGTTAATGCTCCTAAGATAAATATGGTTTAAGTCAACAAACTGTACCATAGTAACAATCTATTGTACTATCAGAAAAAACAAGCAAACAGCACTAAACAAGCAACACAAACCGAATACTAAATATGAATCCGTTGCTGCTGTCTATACTCACTAGGGGAACATTTGTAGCGTTTTTTAAATTCCCTGAAAAAATAACTTTGATTATTAAACCCGGATCGATAAAATATTTCGGAAATTGTAAGCTGTGTATTTTGCAATAACAGCACTGTTCGCTGCAAACGGATATGCTTAATAAATTCCGGAGGCGTCATATTAGAAAGAGATTTAAGTTTGCGATACAACTGCATTCTACTCAACGCAAGTTTCGACTCCAGATAAGTTGCATCCAGATTAATATCTTCAATATTACTTTCAATAATCTCTACCAGCTGATTCAAAAACTGCTTATCTGCATCAACCAGGTTTTTCTCTCCCAAACTTATTACAGCTCCATCTTTCTTAAAAATATCATGCAGACGCTCCCTGTATTCCAATAGTTTCTTTACCCTGACCAGCAAATGCATTGTATCAAAAGGTTTAGGGATGTAAGCATCTGCACCAGCATCATAACCTTCTGTTTTCTGTTCCATGGCAGTCCTTGCAGACAACAGAATAAAAGGGATGTGACAAGTGTCTGGTGAGTTCTTCACTTTAGCGCAAAACTCAAGTCCGTCGATATCAGGCATCATCACATCACTTATAATCAGGTTTGGACTTACAAACTTCAATAATTCAATCGCCGCTCTGCCATTCTCTGCCTCATAGAGGATGTAATTTTCCTCGAGTACATCCTTAAGTAAATAACGGATTGCCGATTCATCTTCAACAATCAATATAGTTTTTTTCTCTACCTGTCCCAACTCCTCCATCAAGGATCTCTTGTTATTCTCCTTTGTACTCAATTTCGTTTCACTATCCGTATTCGCAGTAATTGCCCTCAAAAGGTATGATGCCGTATGAGTTGATGGCTCTGCACCATCCTCGTGATCTGTCCTAGTAGATAAAGCAAGTATGGTGGTAAAACATATCCAACTATGATCATTAACAACTTGAATGTCTCCCTTAAGCAAGTGAACCAACTGGCGGGTAAAAGCCAGGCCTATACCATTACTATAATGATCTGACTGGCCACCATCGACCACAAAAAACTGATCAAATATTTTACTTAACTGGAGTTCAGAAAGCTGGCAGCCTGAATTTTTAATTTCTATTACCAGCTGGTCCACTGCTGAGTTCCTGGTTACAGAAAATATAATCTTTTGATCAGGATCAGAATGCTTGAATGCGTTGGACAATAGATTAAAAATAACTTTTTCCAGCTTGTCCCTATCCATCCACCCAACAATTCCAGCTTCAACCTCTATAGCATACTCCAAATTCTTATCATCGCATAAAGACACAAATAATTCACCAATACTTACCAATAAACCAGATATATCGAAGTAACTGTCCTTACTTTCCAGATGTCCGGCTTCTGCTTTTCTGAAATCCAATAACTGGTTAACGAGGTAAGTTAATCTGGAAGATTGCTGATGCACGATAGATAAAAAATTATGCTCTTTAGGATGATCAACCAGATGGCTGCTGCGATAAATGACACGCTCAATAGAGCCATTAATTAATGTGAGTGGCGTTTGCAGTTCATGCGTAATATTCGTAAAAAAGTCAAGCTGTTCCTGATGGATGTTTTTATCTTTCAAGCGCAGCAATCGTTCTGTTTCAAATGCATTCTTCTGCTTCGTCTGCTTCTTCATATATTTAAAAACAAGCACAACACTGACAGATACCAACATAATGTAACTTGTTATTGCCCACCATGTTTTCCATGGTGGTGGTAAAACATTAATTTTAAGCACAGCAGGTTTTTCATTCCATACGCCCATGTTATTTCCCGCTTTAACCTTAAAATAATAAGTCCCTGGGTCTAAATTAGTATACGTTACACTTCGTTCATTTGCCTTAACATAAATCCAATCCTTATCAAAGCCTTCCATTTTATAGGCATAAGTCATATTTGCGGGATCCGAAAAATGAAGCCCTGTAAAACCAAGTGTAAAGACATTGTTTTTATGACTAAGGGACAACTCTTTGGTTCGGGCAACAGTCTCTTTTAAAATCACATCGCCATTAACCACACTATCAATCCCAACTTCATGATTAAATATTTTCAGTTCCGAAATCAATACCTCAGGTACAATCGATCTTCTTGAAACCATATCGGGGTCAAATATGAGTAAGCCATCGGAAGTACCAAAAAGCAACTGATGCTCATTATACTTAAAGGCAGAACTACTACTAAAACTAAGCATTGGCAAATAATGCTCAAATTTTTCCTTTTCCATGTCGAACCTCATCAACCCTTTAAGTGAGCTGATCCACAGGATTTTTCCTTTCTCTGGTAAAATACCATTTACAGCTTTATCAGATAATCCATCGCTCTCCAGATAGTTCTTTATCTTGTATTGATAAACCCCATCCTTTTGTCCCGAAATGCTCAGTTTACTTAGTCCGGATTCCGATCCCGCCCAGATCACATTCTGTGGGTGTTCGACTATAGAATAGATGATATTTCCCGTCACCTGCTTTCCTGAGGCATCCGGTAGTACCCTTATAAACCTACCTGTTTCAGGATTAAATAAGTTAAGGCCCAAACTCTCAAAACCTACCCATATCATTCCCTTATGGTCTTCATATAGTGACCGCACAAATGCGGAACTGAAACTACCGGGATCCTTTTGATTATGCTGATAAGTAACGGTAGAGCCATCTGGCTTAATCTGTAAAAGCCCATCATTTTTACCCAGCCATAAGTTTCCTTTCGAGTCTTTCAAAAATGCAAAAACGGCACCGCCAGCCAGAATCATTTTCGAAAGTGCGGGATTCTGTTGGTTCAGCAAAGAAGCTCCGCCCAAAGTCCCTGTATAAACATGTTCTGACGCATCTATAAAAAGTGATCGGTGTGCATTAAATGAAGAAAATGCAGATGGCATCCTATAACTCAGGGTTGTATTTCGTAAAAGATTATAAGAATACAGTGCATTTTTTGCTGTTCCGATCCAGATATTCTGACCATCCCGCGTAAAAACACTACGTACTTCATCTTCGGCACTACGATTCTGAAAAGTAAAATACTGAAAGGGTAACATCTGCAGATTCAACTTGTTCAATCCCATTTCTGTACCACACCAAAGGTTATTTGTCCGATCAATAAACACCTGATAAACCGTATTATGGCTCAAACTTTGATTATTCAATGGATTATTTTTGTACAACTTAAAGCGAGCCGCAGTTGTACCAGGCTTCTCGATACTTGCCAAGCCACCATCAGTTGCCAGCCATAAATCCCCATTGGAAGTCTTACAAAGATCAAATACCTCGGTATTTGAAAGATTTTTTTTATTCCCTAAAAAAAAATTCAAATCATCAAACTGCTCATATTTTCCAGCCCTGGCGTTATAACTAAGTCTGATAAGGCCCTGGGCGGCCGTAGCAACGTAAAGGTCACCATTATTTTCGAGCATAGACCAGAAATAGTTCCCATAAGAATCTGGCTTTACTTTAAGTTCGTAAAAACTGGAGATATCAGTTCGAGTATTGTAACGTACAACCCCCGCCGCCGTCCCAATCCAAATATGATCATCTACAGATTTAATAATTTTATTGATATACGTATTAAAAGGAAACTGACTAAATTTCTCAAATTTTCCTGTTGCAGGATTAAATCTGGCCAGACCATCTTGAGTGCCAACCCATAACTTTCCTGAAGGGTCGAAATGCAGCGCTGTAATTTTATTAGAAAACAGCGATTTACTGTCGTTAGGTATGGACTTAAAACTGGTAAACTTTTCTTTTTTAGTGTCAAAAAAATTCAAGCCATTTAAAGTCCCTATCCATATATTCTGATTACTGTCCTCACAGATTGCAAAAGTCCAATTACCTGAAATACCAGACGTGTTATTTTTATGATAGTATTTTTTAAAGTCATAACCGTCGTACCTTGCCACTCCGTTCATGGTACCCACCCACAGATGGCCTCTGCTATCCTGAAACAAAGATCTGACTCTATTGTCTGGCAATCCATCACGGCTTAAAAACCTATTGAACAACAACTCCGGCACGACATGGGTTGTGGCATCCTGCCGACCATATGAAGAAAAGGAAAGCAGGAAAAACACGATAAACAAAGTGGCTCTCATTTTTACTTCAGATAGCCTCCAATTTTAAGCAGACTGGCCCACAATTCATATCCCTCAGCGATGAGATGAAGGCCATCTTTTGTAAGGTTAGCTTTTAAATGCTGGTTTTCATCAACAAAATTGGGATATAGATCAATAATTGTCACCTTCTTAGTTGCTAGTTTTCTGATCTGCTCATTCAACCACAATATGTGTTCATCTTTACCGTAATGATTTTTAAATTTTGCGAAACTACTGTTCACAGGCAATAGGGTATAAAAGTAAATTTTCGTGCGCTTGGAGCCCTTTCTGATTCTACTGATCATACTTTTATAGTTTCTAAGTATTATCGTATCCGGAATATTCACGGAGATATCATTAATTCCGATCAGAATAAAAACCTTGGCAGGTTTACGATTAATTACTTCGTCCAGTCTTTCCAGGACACCAAAGGTAATGTCACCTGAAATCCCTCTGTTCCTTGCATTAGGGAGATCTAATAATTTACTCCAGTTGGTACCGGCAGTAATGCTATTGCCGAGAAATATAAAATCTTTTTTGGATTTAGGTTCGGCACTGAACTTAGCAACCAGTTCTTTATACTTACTGGTGCGTTGGGTACTGTCCCATTTTACTGTCTGCGCAAATGAACTGCTAACGCTTAGCAGTGTGATTAATGAGATTGTGGCCAGGGCCCTAATAAACTGTTTCATTGACATGTTATTTTAATACGTGCTAAATCTTTTCTCTGTTCCAGGTAAATATGATAAAGAGAACAAAAGCAGGAAAAACAATTATAAGCTTTATGAACTTAATTAATCATACAGAATATCAAATACCCGACGTTTACATCATTAAGTGCATAACTTTGTTAAAATAGTACACTTCTTCGAATAACTCGATAAAATGGAACAGGATGGGGATTGGAACCAAATATGAATGGTGCACTGAATGGAACAAGATTCTCTTATACAAACCGCAACACAGTTTATAACCTGGAACTGGAAGTTAACGACTACTTAATAAGCACAAATGATCTTTCAACAAAAAGCAAAGAAAGCTTTGGCGCTAATAAAATTGGCAATATAATTACCTCTTATTCCAACAACGAAAAAGCCATGACACTTCAGATTGAGACAGCTACTAGTCCAGTATTAAAATGAAAGTTAGTTAATAGAAAACCGAGACCAGATTACAATCAAGGGAAGTAACCTGGTAAAGGCTATCAACTATCCATAAATAGTGTGGTTAAGAATTTAAAATCAAAAAATGGTGGTAGCTTTTCAAGCTAACACCTTTGCAATCGGCCACTCAATTTCTTGGTAAAAAGTCATAAACATCCTATTCTCCGTTTTCAATATCAGACACCCACAAATTCCCAGCTCCAAAGTTAGCTTCATGAGATTTTGAAGCTCTTATTATTAAAGATCCCCCTTTTTGAATCTCATCATGCGTCAACCAGGCTCTGTCTAAAGCTTTACCATTTAATGAAACACCTTCGATATAAATATTTTGGTCACCAAAATTTTCGACTTTGATCTTCAAAGGGTTCGCGCCGGATTTGATGACGACAGATTCGAAAAGCGGCACATTAAGATAATACACCGGCCAACCCACACAAGCTGGCTGAATACCCATAGCTGAAAGTACAAACCATCCTGACATTGCACCTGCATCGTCATCCATTGTACGGATGTAAGCTTTAGACTCGTTTTTATAGATACGGTCAATAAAAGAACCTATCCCTCTACTGTTGTCATTAAAATAGTGCTGGATTACAGTGTCTACAGCCAGTTGATGCACCAGCTTCTGATATTTCCATGGTTTTGTTGTTGCCTGATAAAGCTCCTGTGTTTGCAAATCAGGTTCATTGGCTTTATTAAAATAGTCGTTATCAAAGAAATCGTCAAGTTGGGTTGTGAAATTTTGTTGCCCACCAGTAAGTTCAACCAAACCCTTTAAATCGAAAGGCACAGCCCATCTGTATTGTCTAATCGTTCCCTGGTATAAACTACGTGCTCCCATTCGGTCAACATCCTTTGCTGATAGGTCCTTAAAATCTTTTAACCAATACTTTTTATATTCCAATGCGCGTGCTTTATATTTTTCACTCCGCGCATCATCACCAAATTTCTTGAACAATCCTGATAAAGCCCACATATCATAAGAAGCTTCGAGTGACTTATCTGGTTTACTAAAGTCCAAACGATTTGCTTCTGCAAGAACAGAATCTTTAATAGCAGGAAAATCAATCTTATAGCCTTTCCTTACTGCATCGAGTAAAACAACCATTGAATGCTCCGTTCTGACTGTATTGGAAGGTTCTGTTGGACCTGCAAAATCTTTTTTTCCATAAGGATAAAGATTGGCAACAGAACCCACTATATCTCCATAAGTTTTGGGATACAATACAGAAAGCAGTGGAAGCTGACTTTTATAATTGTCCCATATTGCCCATCCATGATACCGTGTGCTATCTGATCTACGCAAACTTCCATCTACTGCTCTGTAAGCGCCATCAGCTTCCGAAATATTATAGGGTGATTGTATAACGCGATAAAGAAGTGAATAGAAGAGCTTCATACGCGCTGCATCACCTTTTACTTCCACTTTACTTAACAGGTCATCCCATGCTACTGCACTTTTTTGCTTTGCAGATGCGAAGGTATCTTTTGTATTTGCCGACTTAACGGCATAAGACGTATCTACGGCTGATATGCCTACACTGACCTCAATATCCTTTGCCTCGCTCGATGGCACAGCTACAAGAACATGCCCCCCTTGATCTTTCCATACTACAGATTGATCAAACTTTAATTGATAATAAACCTTATAGGTACCGGCACGACAGGTAGTTTTTGCCTCAATCCAACCAATAATGGCATTTCCTTCTATCACATGCGATTCGTCTACAAATGCATTGTTAAATGTATGACCAAGATCAATCAAGAAACCTTTTTTACCGACTGGCATGCGGTACTGATGCAATCCTTTCTGTTTAGTCACCACAAAGCTTGCCCTAATTCCATTGGTAAATCCTATCTGATAAAACCCTGGGCTAGCTTGCTCAGATGATTTGATTAAAGGTTTATTATCGTCATTATCTCCCAAAAAAGGCTTTACAAATAAAATCCCCCCACTCCCCTGACAGCCCACCCCCTCAAACCTACTGTGGGTAAAGCCAACAACTTCTTTTGCCAGATGTTCATAGCCAGTATGTGTAGTGGGATAGGTCTGAGGAGCAATGCTAATTTCACTATGTGGATAGGAAGCAGCGGGAGACATCTGCCCATGGTCGCCTGAAGACCCAAGAAATACATTTACCAATTTGCCTTTGCTGTTGTATTTAGTTTGGGAAAATCCTGCATTAACAAATATCAATAGCAGCCCCATTAAAAAAAAAGAAGTAATCTTCATAATATGCGTGTTTTGTTTTTGCGTATTCATTCTATTGAAAACAAAAACCAATAATAGAAATATAATTAATAACGTTTATCTGTTAATTAGAGATTAAATAATCTCTCTGGGTTTCGTACAAGGTTTATATTATATAAATCTTAAGAAATTCATAACTGCGCTTACCCTTGATCTGGACAGAAGACCTTATATGGAGCCTATTTGCGGATCAGTGTACCCATGTTCTGCTGTTTCAACACGCCCTGCAAAGCTACGCCCAAATTTCTCGTATCCCTCAATAGTTATATATAAATCGTACCAATGATGACACTTGTGTAAATTAATGGGCAGTAAGTAATGCTTTCCTGCCTCCAATCCAATATTATGATGCGGTAATTGATAGGCTTTATGCTTGATGCTAATATTAACGAATTTATGATGGCTGTTTTTAGCCAAAATTTCGATATTTCCTGCAGCAGTATAGTTAACATTGATAAATACATCGGGATCATTTTCATCCCCATTAAAACCTCTGAGAAAACCATTTGGTCCCAAAAGTTCTATTTGATAATTACCATATTCGAAGCTATCGAGCGACCAATCATAAGTTAATTCATCACCAGGTTTTACAGCAAAAAACCAATTGGCTATTGCTTTGCCTTGTCGTTCCAAATCTGGTTTAAGGCCATAGCCATTAACATTGAAAGGCACTCCTGCTTTCAGACCGGATTTCATGGAAACGGTTAGCACATTTTTTATCTTGTTTAACACACCATTGGCATGTAGTTCATAAGGTAATGCGCATGAGAAGCGTGTTCCTTTCTCCTGTCGGGGAAATGTGCTAAGCAACTTTGGGTCTTTATTTACCTTGGCTATATCTTCCGGGCTTAACGATTTAAAATTACCTGGTAAAGGCTTAAATTTAGCCTGATGAATATGCTGAACGGTATTTTTTAGTTTTAACGAGCTTGGATAGCTTATTTTTTCACCATTATACGGCCGAAATACCGAGGTAAGATCACCGCAAACAGTCCGTCTCCATTCACTAATATTGCTTTCTTTAAGTTGCTTACCCGTTTTTTTACTCAAAAATACCTCTAAAAAACGAAGACATGAAGTATGGTCGAATACCTCAGAATTTACCCAGCCACCACGTGTCCAGGGCGAAGCAATTACCATGGGCACCCTAAAACCCAACCCAATTGGGCTCACACGTTTGCGAGAGGCTGGTGATGGTCGATTCGCCTCATCTTCTGCAGTAACGTGCTCAACTGCAGTATCTATCCCTTCGGAACAGATACCTGTTTCTGGCTTAGTGGTAATTGGCGGAACGAATGGCGCAACATGGTCAAAGTAACCATCGTTTTCATCGTAGTTTAAAATAAATATGGTCTTCTTCCATATCTCCGGGTTTTGGGTCAGTATATCCATTACTTCCGACACGTACCAAGCACCATACCAGGGAGAAGTTGGATGATCAGAAAAGTTACCGGGTGCAGCAAGCCATGATACAGTAGGCAATCGACCATTTTTCACATCCTGCCTGAATTGATATAGCGTATCACCCTTTGGAATCGCCACTTGGCGTTCTTCGTTACCGTCTTTATAAGTAAAAGTGGTAAGTTGGCGATAATTCGGATCCTTAATATTTGTTACAAAGGCCCTTTGATGAATGCTTTTTTCAAAGTCTGTCAACTTATCAAAAGGTTTTGCAGCGAGTTCATCCTGCTCCTTTTTCCCCTTTTCGAGTTGTACCTTCTTTTTTAAAATACGCTCGGCAATAGCAGGTGTGCTCGTCTGTTGTTGTAATTCGGATATCTCTTTTTCGAGCAAGGCTATCTTTTTAGGTAAAAATTCTAAATGCGCCTTATGCAGTTTTACATTGTATTGCTTATAAAATTCAAGGTTGTTATCGGCAAAGTTCGATAGCCAACTGCCTTCCTCGCCAACAAAACCAGTTTCGATGCTTAGTTCGTTTTGGTATACTTTCCACGATACCCCGGCTTCTTCCATTCTTTCGGGAAAAGTTTTGCAGCTGAGATCACGAAAGTTGATTTCATCATTAAATACCAATGCACGCGATTGCGCATTTTGCTCTTCGCGTATAGTACCTGCCCAAAAATAAGAGCGGTTTGCGCTGGTTCCAGTTAATGATGAACAAAAATTTTGGTCGCACACGGTAAAGGCATCCGCCAATGCATAATAAAAAGGGATATCCTTACGGTCATAATACCCCATGGTAAGCGGCATATGGGCATAATCTTTATCGCCCGAGCGTTTGCTCTCCAACCAACCGTCCATGGCGCCATTGTTATGGGCATCTACCTGGTTCTCCCAAGAGTGGGGCAATGATTGCATCCAGGTGGCTTTGGAGTTTTTTATATCGAGGTTGAAGGGAATGTAGGTTTCGTTCATTTTATTACGCTGCAACCATACGGTATTGAGGTCGGGCATACGCATAGCACGAGGATCATCGAAACCACGGACACCTTGCAATGTGCCATAACAATGGTCGAAAGAACGGTTTTCTTGCATGAGGAACACGATATGTTCAGCATCAAGATAAGTGGTTCCTTTATCGGCATTAATGGCCAATGCTTTTTGAATAGAGCCCGGCAAAACGGAGAATAAGCCGGCATAGCCGGTTAGTAAGGTTGCCTTTTTAATAAAATCGCGACGGGTATCGGCCATAAAAAATAGCTGCTTTTTAAAATTGTTATACGAGTTATTTATGAATTGCCTCAAAGCTAAGCTTACCATCATAATTTGTAATTAATAAACAGTTAATAAGTGGCTTGATTAGAATCGAATGAAGGTATGTTTTAATGCAGATATGCAATTAATCAATTATTAAGTATTTATTAATAAGGGCGAACGTAATTTACGGGAATTAGCAAAAAATCTTCATTATAAAATACCATCATAGTTGACAATGATTAAAACTAAACAGCTGCTTACATCAGCACTACTATCATTCACATTTTTAAGTACAGCAACATATGTTAAGGCGCAAGACAGCAATGCTGGCGAGGCTAACTTAAAATATATTGATCCGCGCATTGGCAATATAGGTGCTTTATTGCAACCCACCAGACCAACTGTACAATTGCCCAACCAGATGATCAGGATGTACCCTCAACGAGCCGACTATGCCGACGACCAAATCCTGAATTTTCCTTTAAACATTGTTTCGCACCGTCTTGGCGAGGTATTCTCTATTAAACCAATTGTAAAGCCCATAACCACTGACGCTTGGCAGCAAAAGCAAGCATACGACCATGATCTGGAAGTTACCCGACCATGGTATTATTCTACTTACCTGTTAGATGACGAAACAACTATTGAATTTACAGCAGCAAAAAAAGCAGGTATCTACCGTTTCAATTTTTCAGCTGGAGCAGCTAATAAATCTGTTTTACTTGGCTTGTACAACGCAGGCGCAGGTTCGTGGAAGTTTACTGGAGGAAACGAAGTTATGGCTACCGAAACCTACCGCGACAATATAAAAGTTTACATGTATGGTATGTTTAGTGCAGTAGGCAAAGTCGGTACGGTTACCGGCAATGAACTATCAGCCAAAAACTCGGTTGAAGGCAGACGTGTTAAAGCTTATTTAACGTTCCCCAAAAATAGTAAAGACGAAATCGTATTCAGGTATGCCATATCCTACATAAGCACTGAGCAAGCCCGTAAAAACTTCGACAAAGAAGTAAAAAATAAAACGTTTGAGGAAATAAAAACCAACGGCGAGAAAATATGGGCCAGTGTTATCAATAAAATAACTGTTGAGGGTGGCACAGAAGCGCAAAAACGTTCGTTTTATACCGCCTATTATCGTTGTTATGAGCGTATGGTTGATATTACCGAAGACCATAAATATTTCAGTGGGTATGACAACAAAATTCATGATACACAGAGACCGTTTTATGTAGATGATTGGGCGTGGGACACCTATCTGGCACTGCATCCGTTAAACAATATCTTGAATCCTACAATGGAAGATGATATGCTCAACTCCTATGTAAACCAATATGAGCAAAGCGGCTGGATGCCCACATTCCCCGTTTTATTTGGCGATAATCCATGTATGAACGGATTCCATTCATCAATCATAATATTGGATGGATACCGCAAAGGCCGCAAAAACTTCGATATACAAAAAGCCTACAACGGAATGTTTAAAAACGCAACACAAGCAACCATGCTACCATGGCGAAATGGCGATAAAACCCCACTTGATGATTTTTATTACAAAAACGGCTATTTCCCAGCTTTAAAACCCAATGAGCGGGAAACAGTTACAGCCGTTCATCAATTTGAAAAACGCCAAGCAGTTGCTGTTACGCTAGGTGCCAGTTATGACGATTGGGCGGTTAGCCAGTTAGCTAAAGAGCTTAACAAAACAAATGACTACCAACTCCTTAACAAACGTTCATTCAACTATAAAAACCTTTGGAATAAGGATATACAGTTATTTATGCCCAAAGACAGCGTCGGTAAATGGATCATGATTGATCCCAAATTTGCAGGTGGCATGGGCGGTCGTGATTATTATGATGAAAATAACGGATGGACCTATTTATGGCAGGTACAGCACGACATTAGCGGATTAATTGAATTGTTAGGTGGGCAAGCAGCGTTTAAAGCTAAACTCGACCAACTATTTCATGAACCACTTGACCGCAGCAAATACGAATTCTGGAGTAAGTTTCCTGATGCTACGGGGTTAGTTGGACAGTATTCAATGGGCAATGAACCAAGCTTTCACATACCTTACCTCTATAACTACGCTGGCGCCCCATGGAAAGCGCAAGAGCGCATAAGACTGCTGCTAGACCTTTGGTTCAAAGACAATGTATTTGGAATCCCTGGCGATGAAGACGGGGGCGGTATGTCGGCATTTGTAGTATTTTCTTCAATGGGCTTTTACCCTATAACACCCGGCATCCCAGTTTATACTATCGGCAGCCCCGTATTTGAAAAAGTTACCATAAACCTGCCCGAGGGAAAGCAATTCACCATGTCAGCTGCTAATTGTTCGGTTATTAACAAGTATATACAAAGCGCAAAGTTAAACGGTAAGGTTTTAAATACGCCATCGTTTACCCATGTCGAATTAATGAACGGTGGCAAACTTGAGCTGGTTATGGGACCCAAACCTAATAAAACCTGGGGTACAGGCAAATAGCGGCTACCAATAAAAGATAATTAGCCAAACAGCGCAAAATCTATTATATAAAATCAATAATTCTCCATCACCCTACACCATCGTAATGTTTAAACTAAAACTTTTTTTTAGAATTTACTTGCTCCTCTGCGGACTTGTAACTGCCACCTATGCACAATCAAATTTTAAGCTGGTTGAAAATTTTGACAACACTAAACCTATCTATGATAAAGTAGGCCGAGGCATCTGTGTTACTCAAAATTCTGTTTTAACCACTAAAGATGCCTACCTATGCTTTGGCGAGAAAACCTGGGCTAACTATGAAATTACTTTTAGCGCAAGAGTGCCGCAAACAGAGGAACAGGTACAAATTTGCGCGGGTTTCAGAGCTGCCAACCGCGACGACCGGTATATATTGATGTTAAAAGGCGGTATTCAAAAGTTTTTATACCTTGCACGTTTAGGCTATATGGGTTCAGATGATTATCTGACAATAAAGCAATTGGATTTTCAGCCGGTGCCGGGCAAATGGTATACCTTCAAGATACAGACAGCTAATAACCGTATCAGGGTATTTTTAAATAACGAAACCGAGCCCAGAATAGACTTTACAGATCAGTTATCTCGCTTTGCTCCTGCGGGTAAAGTAACGCTTGGAGGCAGTTGGATAACCAACGAATTCAAGAATTTAACAATCACTTCTTTAGACACTGCACACATAGGATCACAGTCGGTAAAAGAATATGCCCCAATGGCTATAAACAAAGAGGCCAAACGCATTGCCGAACGCAATCGATATAAGCCTTTATTGATAAATAAAATAAACGCTGGTCGTACCGAAATATCGCTTAACGGCAAATGGTTATTTGCCCCCGATTATGAAGTAGCAAGTGATGATATGGCTACATCGGCAACCGAAAGCGACCAAAAATGGCATGTAATGACTGTGCCCAACTTTTGGAATCCCCTAAGGGTGTGGCTATATGGCGAACGTTACAACGGTGGTAGCAAAGGCGTAGCCGACAATTTTTTCCAGAAAGAAACCGACCGCTGTGAGGCCTATACTTTTGATTATCAAAAAACTAAAACTGGCTGGTATAGGCACTGGATTACACTACCGCAGAGCGCAAAAGGCAAAAAGCTGCAGCTTGCTTTCGATGCGGTGTCAAAAGTTGGTGAGGTTTATATTAATGGTAAATTTGCTGGCAAACATATTGGAATGTTTGGTGATTTCAAGGTAGATGCAACCCACTTGATGCGTCCCGGCAAAAACCTGATTACCGTAAAAGTAGTATCCGAATATGTAAAAAACATAAAAGATCCCGACAAGGTAGTTGGTGTTGCTGTTACGGTTGATGTTACCGAAAAAATGGTAAAAGACCTTGCGCACGACTTCTTAACTGAAGATCCCGCCGGTATCTGGCAACCCGCATCATTAATTATTACCAACCTCGTAAGTATTGAAGATGTATTTATTAAACCCGGATTAACTGGTGCCGATTTTGATATTACCGTTAAAAATAACGGAAATGCTCCTGCCTCTTTTTCTGTAGCAACTGATATCAGCGATGCGAGCTTACCCAGCGTACTTTACAAAGGTCAATCTTTAACCGGTTTAACGATTAAAGCCGGTGAAGAAAAGACCTTTACTTACAGCATTTCTAATTTAAAGCCAAAGCTATGGTCACCCGAACATCCTAATTTGTATAATTTCAATTTTGCATTAGTCAATGAGGATGGCAAAACGCAGTTGGATGCCAAGGTTATTCGTTCAGGTTTCCGCACATTTAAAGTGCAGGGCGACCGCTTTTTGTTAAACGGGAAAAATTACTGGCTGCGTGGCGGCAACCAAACAGCACAACCGTTAGCACCAAATGATACTGCACTAGCATTTAAATTCAGTAGACTGATGAAAAAAGGTAACATCATGATCACTCGCACACACACTGCCCCCTACACTGAAACCTGGATGAACGCATCAGACGAGGTCGGTATTGGCGTAAGTTTCGAAGGCACATGGCCTTGGCTGTTTTTAGGGACTAGTATGCCCGAGCAAAACCTTATTGAGCTATGGAAAACGGAGTTTTATGATATCATCAAAAAATACCGAAATCACCCTTCGCTGATCATTTGGACCGTGAACAACGAAATGAAGTTTTATCAGAACGATCCAGACCTTGACCGCGCTAAAATCAAAATGCACATCATATCAGATGTGGTAAAGCAAATGCGGGTGATCGACCCCTCGCGTCCTATTGTTTTCGATTCAAATTACAAAAGAAACATAAAACGCTTTGGTGCCGATTTTTTTAAGGACATCGACGATGGCGACATTGAAGATCCACATGGGTACATTAACTGGTACAATGGTTCGCTGTTCGATCAATTTGATGGCCAGTGGCAAAAAGGCAATAAAACAGACGGCCGTCCGCTAATAAGCCAGGAAATGTCAACCGGGTATACCGATGAAACGGGGCACCCAACGCGGTTTTACAATTATATGCACCAAACCCCATCAGCACTTATTGGCAAGTATAGTTACGAGTATAACGACCCTAAATACTTTTTAACCAGCCAGGCATTCATTACCAAAGAACTGGCAGAGGCATTGAGGCGCAGTAATGATAAAGCAGCCGGAGTATTACATTTTTCGGCATCTACCTGGTTTACCAATGTATACCAACATGATAAAATAAAACCTTGGCCTGTTTATTATGAAATGAAGGATGCGCTGCAACCTGTTCTCGTATCGGCCGAGTTATGGGGAAGGCATTTTTATGCCGGCTCTCCTTTATTTACCCGTATCTGTGTGATAAACGATAAAGAAGATGGAAGCATATTGCCAGCAACCGAATTGAAATGGGAACTAACAGATAACACAGGGAAAGTATTTGCTAGCGGCCAAAAGCCCATTGCAGCCATTGAAAATTATGCCCGCCAATGGATTGAGCCTGAAATTACCATCCCCAAAAATCTCCCTCAACAGCGTGTTAACGGAAAGCTAGTTTTACGTTTACTGGCCGATGGAAAAACTATAGCCCAAAACAGTTACAATTTGTTGTTTATGAACCACAAAGAGTTGGATGCCGAAAAACTGCAGGGTAAAAAAATTGTGGCGGTTGACTTTAATAAAACTATTATCCCATCGCTGGAGTACATGGGCATAAAATATAAAAATGCAACTACCGTTACCGCAGCACTTGGGCAAAAAGCCGATGTGCATATTTTTTCGGGTCTTGATAGTGCCAACACCACCCCATCACAAATCAGCGAAATTAAATCTCTACTTCAAAAAGGTGGCCATATATTGATAACCCACTCGGGTAATTTTCCCCACAAACTGTTCCCAGAGTATATCAGAAGCATTGTCGAAGTGCCCAATGAAGTAGCGAATATAGACATACCCGAATCGGATATTTTTAATGGAATTGAGCCCCTTGATATAAGATATTTTAACAATAATAAAAGAGAAAAGCCAACTGTAATTGCTGATGCTTTCCGTATTAACCGCAGTCCCAACGTGGAACCACTTTCTTCATTTGTAAAAATTCATGGCTACCTGTCGAGCGATGTTGGAGCCCGGATGAAAGCGCTCGACAAAATCAAGGGCTTTCCATTGGTGAAAATAAAAGAAGGTGCAGGTAGCGCTATTCTGTCAGCAATATTATTTGAAAAGGCCACAACCGACCCAGTAGCAGCAAAACTGCTGGTTAACATTTTAACCGGGCTGGCTAAATAGTATACGTCATTCATTCAAAACTATATCAAATAAAAATGATGCGTAACAATTACGCATCATTTTTATTTTAACATGAAGTATTATTTTGATAAAACAAAATTAACTTTATACCATTGGAAAATATTAGTTATTCTGTATAGTTTTGACAGTCCATAGCCTTCGCATTATAAATTGCTAAAAAATAACTATCGATGAACAACCTTTACTTGTTAAGCAATGGCTTTGAAATGGATTAATAATGGTTATAAATGAGATTGATTTGTCGTAGCTTTAAAGTTGTATTCTTTTTTATCCCCTTTTGTTTTTGTGTTGCATTAAAAAGTTATGCCCAATCCTATGGCTTGGGATTTTCAAGTTATGAAAGCGTCCAGGATAAAAGAACTTCGCTTGATTTAAGTTCGAGTAAAACACTATGCTTTAACGGTAACTTCGAAATGGACTTTGATTTGGCCTTTTTCCCGAAGAGCCACTATTTTGGTTATATCTTCAGAATAATTGAAAATGATTTGCGTAATATCGACCTGGTTTACAATACCTCCGCCGAAAAAAAATACCCTTTTGACATTGTAGTAGGCGAAGCCCGTACAGGAATTTCTTTTAGTATTGATGCCAATAAGCTCTATGACCAATGGAACAAACTGCAGATAAAATTCGATTTTGACACCGACAGGATTATATTACATAGCGGTAAAAACATCTACATCAAAAAAGGATTACATCTTAAAAAGAACGCTTGTTATAAGATTTTCTTTGGAGTAAACAGCTGCGATGCGTTTCGCAGTACCGATACCCCACCAATGAAGATTAGAAACATTCGGCTATTTGACGACGGGAGAATAAGGTATCAATGGCCATTAAATGAAGCCAGTGGAACTATAGCTCATGAGATTATTACTCAAAACAACGGAGTGATTGTAAACCCTAAATGGGTTGCGGCGATGCATCATGAGTGGCAGGCTGTAAAAAGCTTTAAGATTAACGGGACAGCAAGTGTTGCGTTCGACTCCAATGCCGGAAAACTTTATCTCATCGCCACCGACTCCCTCTATACTTATTCGGTAAAAAACCTTGCTTGGGACAAAAATGCATATAGCAATGGAGAAATTATCCTTAACCGTGGCAACCAGGCTATTTACGACCGTTTTAGCAACAGCCTCTACAGCTTTTATACCGATAAAATGTTTGTAAGCAAGTACGACCCTGTAACCAAAAGTTGGGACAAAAATTTTAAATCCGATCGAATAACCAGTTACTGGCAGGTAAACAAATTTATTTCGGCTGCAGATAGCTCACTGTATATTTTGAATGGTTATGGCCGCCTGAATTACAAAAAGCAGGTTCAACAGGCCAACCTTGTAACGCGCAGCTGGGCCTTTGATAGCGTTAAAGGCGACTTTTATATGCCCCGCTACCTCGCGGCTTTAGGAACAAACGCTAATGCTGATACGGCCTATATTTTGGGAGGCTATGGTAGCAAAAGCGGCCAGCAGATCCTTAACCCAAAAAACACCTATGATATGATGCGCTTTGCGGTAAAAGATAAAGCGTTTAAAAAGCTTTTTGATTTAGCAGTCAAAGGTGAAGAATTCACGTTTGCCAACTCATTGGTAATTGATGACAAAACAAAGACCTATTACGGACTGGTATTTCCGCAACATAAATACAATTCATCGTTAAGGTTACTTTGCGGCTCATTAAATAATCCATCTTATGATTTAATTGGCGATAGCATACCTTATACCTTCCACGATATTCGTTCTTTTGCCGATTTATACTATTGTGCCGAGAGTAAAAAATTTATTGCAGTTACACTCTTGCGCGATGGCAAACAAACACAGGTAAATGTGTATTCGTTGTTGTCGCCACCTTACAACCCAGTTACACAGGCTGGTGTTAAGAGCAACGCCGATATTTTGCCATATATAGTTGGCACTTGCATTGTATTTTTTGGCGCTGTGATGTCTATTAGCTTCAGTAGAAAACGTAAAAAGGCTGTGGTTAGCCTCAAGATAATACCTACTCAAATTGTTGAAGAGGAAAAGGCTGACATGATCCCCTCCATGGTGGAAAATGCTCCGAATCCTAAACCTAAGGATAGCATCCCCATAAAACCTACAACAAACCCCACAGCGTTTGATAATAAAATAGAATATAAGAACACCATTCTGCTATTTGGAGATCTTCAGGTTTTTGATGCGGAAGGCATCGAGGTAACCAAACATTTTTCACCTTTGATAAAGGAACTGTTTTTAATCATTCTGCTACACTCAGTTAGGTGGGGCCGGGGTTTAAGTTCCGAAAAACTGAATGAGATTTTATGGCATGATAAATCGGTGAAGAATGCTAGTAACAATCGTTCGGTAAATATTGCCAAGTTAAAAAACCTGCTTGATCGGTTAACCGGGTGTAGCCTATCAAAAGACACAGGCTACTGGAAGATTGATATCGATAATACTAACATCTATGTTGATTATTATAACTATTTGAGTATAGTAAAAGATAAAAAAGACCTTAGCCATCAGAAGATAAAAAACCTGTCGGCTATCACGCTAAGAGGCAATTTTTTGTCGAACATTGAGTATGAATGGCTCGATGCGTTTAAATCAGAAATATCTAATGAAGTAATAGATACCTTTCTCCATTTCGCCCATTTAGAAAAAACAGCCCATGAGCCGGAATTTTTAATTGAACTGGCCAATTACATATTTTATTTCGACCAAGTAAATGAAGAAGCCATGACCCTGAAGTGTAATGCACTCGTTAGCCTTGGTAAACACTCGTTAGCTAAACAGGCCTTTGAAAATTTTAGCAGAGATTATAAAGCCATTTACGGCGAGGAATTCAAGCGCGGATTTCAAAACATCCTCGAATAAGCAAGCTACCTGCTATAGGTAACTTAATTAAATTAAATGGCGGCAGCAGAAATTGCTACCACCATTTAGTTGTTATTTAGGTATGTTCACCAATTTTGGTGCATTGTAATTGTAACGTTTGTTCACATTATCTGCCGTTCGGACACCAACCCTAACGTAGTACTGCCTGTCGGCACCTAAGGGGGCTTTTGTTGTTATACTAACTGTTCTGCCTAAATCGGGGTTGCCACTACCCCCATAAAGTATTCCGTTAACCGGCACAGTGGTACTGGTATAAGGAGCAACAGTATAATTTAGCTGCTGTGAAAGCAGGTTATTAAAGCTGTTGTTTCCAACCAGATCGGTAGTACCTACATACAAATAAGCATCGGTTACACTAAACTGGCGGCTTACATCAGTTGTGCCACGTGTAAACCTCACTTGTACGGTAACTGTTTTATCCGCATTTACCACAGGTTCTGCAACCCATTCAACTTTTAAAAACGGATCCACGGTGAAGTTTACGTTGGTGGTCCCACCTTTTATATCAACGGTTTTACTACCATTGTCAACTTCCAAACCCGTTGTTGAGCTGGTATAAACCAACGGTACAAAAGGCCCGCCCGACGGATAAATTCTGTACCTGCCTGTAAATACTTTGGTGTTAATATAAGTGCCATCGCGCTGCACGTTATAATCCTGACTGGTAACTCCTTCCCCATTGTTCCAGCTTAGCTCCCATACCCTTATAAATGTATTGCTTGTGCCTGCTTCGGTTTGCAAGGGTTGGCCAGTACTCGAGTCGATGATCGCACCGCTAAGTATTTGGTCGGGACCAGGATAAATATCATCTTTAATACAGGATGATAGCATCGATATTACCATAAAGGCCATTATTGGATATATTATTTTTTTCATGTTATTATCTCTTTTGAAAATTTGTTGCAGACCTAGTTAAGGGGTATTTTGGTCTAAAGCTGGATTTGTTCTGTTAAGTTCGCTTGACGGCAACGACTCGTAGTATGCCTTAGGGCCAAATGTGAACTGCACGTTTTTCTCCGACTTACGTTTATCGAAAATATAATTGCCGCTGTCTCTCACATATATTGGGTTTAATACAAACCAAACCCTGTTCTGAATTTCGGCATCACCAATTCTCCAGCGTCTAACGTCCCAATAAATTTTGTTCTCGAAAGCAAGTTCTTTACGTCTTTCTTTCCTTACAATATTAATATCATTTAAACTGGCGGCCGATGTTAACAGATTAGCCCCGGCTCTTGTACGAATGGCATTGATCTGTGTATATGCATCGATTAGGTAGCTGGTACCCTGATCAGAAGTAGCAATACCTGCCAAAATCAATTCGTAAGCGGCCTCGGCACGATTTAGCAGGACTTCGGCATAGCGCAATTCAACCCATGGTTGTACGCAAGAGGACTGGGTGATTTGTGATGCAGTTTTGCTTTCATCCAAATATTTACGTTGGAAGAAACCGGTCATGGTACCTGCATCCCGGCTTCCATATATACCACTTAGGCCTCCTGAGGCCAATTTTCCGGTAGGGGTGTAAGCTGTAACAGGCACATTAACTACCGGGTTTCCCAACTTATCGGTTGATGCAGTCATTACGGC
Organism: Pedobacter sp. ok626; assembly: GCF_900100435.1. Classification (GTDB taxonomy): domain Bacteria; phylum Bacteroidota; class Bacteroidia; order Sphingobacteriales; family Sphingobacteriaceae; genus Pedobacter. The sequence goes on from NZ_FNEX01000007.1 coordinate 84,928, forward strand.
CGTAACTGCACTCGAACTGGTATAAGGATTAGTGACAACAGGGTAAGGTTCAATACTACCCGCGAAAGGCGATATACCTGCCGCACTGCTACCTGTGTAGATTCCACGGCGTATATCAATAACCTGATTTTTAAACGTAGCACCCGGAACCAGTATACTACCTAATAAGCGTGGCTCAGCATTGGCAAAAAAGCTGTAAATAGTAGGATACTGTGCAAATTTGCCTGTGGTTTGGTCAATTGTTTTTAAAGAGCCATCGGCGTTCCTTGGTAAACCATCGTAAAGTTCAACAAGATCAAGTGTTGGATCATGGTAAGAACTAAAACCCAGCGGACTTTGCATCTGAACAGGAACCGCGTAAACGTCAAAAGCATGCGCTGAGTTGGTCAGGCTGTATTCCTTTACCAGCATCGATTCCTTGTTTGCGGGACTCACATCAAAAAACAAGTTGTAAAAGTTAACGGCTTTATCGGGCACCTGATTGTAGAGCGCATAAGGACCATTTGCTACAAATAAGGCAGCATTATAACTCTGTTTAAAATAGCGTACAGCCTCAGTAGCCGGGATACCTATAATACGCTTATCACCTACGGTAGATGTTTGGATAAGCTTATTATATTTTGCAATAGACCCTGCATATAACGCGGTGCGCGACAATATTCCTGCTGCCACATATTTATTAACTCTGCCCCTGTTTTCGCTTGTAGCAGGCAATAAGGTCATCGCTGCCGTAAGTTCAGCATTTATAAAATCCCAGGTTTCCTGCTCTGAACTTCTTTGCATAGTTACAGACTCTTCAGGGGTAAGCACTGAGACTACCAGGGGTACACCACCATATCTTTTAGCTAGTGCGTAATATGTGTATGCCCTTAAAAAACGTGCTTCGCCTAACCAACCATTAACTTGCTCGGTGGTAAAGTTTGATGAATACTGCGGTAATGTGGCTATAAAATAATTGGCATTGCGAATGAGGGCGTACGCGTCCGCCCAATACCCCGATGAACGGTTCATGTCTCCGCTTGTCAGGTTTTTGTTAAATAGCTCACCGGTAAATACATTAACATTCAAAATACTATTAACGGTGTTGAAAGAAGGGTTTGAGCCTGCGCCATTCCCATACTTAAAATCCTCTATAGGAAGACTGGTATATAAGTTAGCCATGTAGGCTGCTATGCCCGATGCGCCTTTAAACACATCGGCATCAGACACCAAACTAACAGGTGCAACATCTAACTTGTTGCAGGCCGTTGTCAGTAAATATAATACTGCAAATAAAAACAAGTTCTTTTTCATTTTCTCATTTAATTAAAAGGTTACGTTTACACCGAGGTTATATGTTTTGTTCAAAGGGTATTCGTTTGAGCGGTTGGTGTTTGGGTGTTCGGGGTCATAATTTTTAAGTCCGGTTACAGTGAACAGGTTGTAACCATTCCCATATATTCTTGCTTTTTGAACACCCACTATTTTACTCCATTTTACTGGTATCGTATAGCCTATCTCTAAGCTTTTGAGGCGCATATACGACGCATCTTGCTGATTGTATACTGATGAGGCGTTCGGGTTGGTACCCGATGTTGAATAATAGCCCGGAATGTACTGGGTATGTGGATCAAACATGTCGGCATTTGGGTCTACAGGGCGCCATCTGTCTAAGAAATAGCTAAACGCGTTATCATTAAACTGCAAAGGGGTTAACGAGGCGTCATTATAACCGATCGTTCTGCCCGCAGCGCCTTGAAATAACATGTTCAAATCAAAGTTTTGATAATTAAGCGCGATGGTTAAGCCCATATTCACCAATGGTATGCTACCGGTGGTTCCAATGATGTACTGATCGCGCGAATCGAACGTACCATCACCGTTCCAGTCCAGGTATCTATAATCGCCGGGGAGTAAATTCAGGTTACCGCTGCCATAGTTTACTTTCTCGTTGTAGATATCGCTGAACGAGTTAAAACGGCCATTGCTTCCGTAGCCCAGCAAAATGTCGTTGTACCTGTTTTGATTTGTGGTTGCCAACCAGTTAGCATACGAGTTTCCTGATGTTCCGCGTACTACCGAAACGTTTTTAGTACGGGTAACTGATGCATTTCCTGTTATAAAAATTCCAAGATTACCAATTCTGTTGCGGTGGGTGAACTGAATATCAACACCATTAGTTTGATTGCTGTTTAAGTTTTGTTGTGACAATGCGGCCCCTAATAACGATGGATAAGCTGATGTTGGTGCTGCAAGTATACCTTTCCGTTGTCTTTGAAATACATCAACCGAAAAACCAAACAGTCCTTTCCAAAAGTCGGCATCTAGACCAATGTTTATGGTGTGTATAGTTTCCCACGTAGCAGCTGTATTAGGGATCTCTCTAAAGCCGATATCTTTTACATATGTACCGTCAAAAACATAACCTTGGCCCTTACCTGTTACACTGCTTCCGGTTCCCGGGTAATCATATGCGGTTAAAAACTGGTAATCGACATTGCTGGCATTACCGGTTTGACCGTAAGAGGCGCGCAATTTCAGGTTATTGATAAACGAAAGTGAGCTATGGTTTTTAACAAAACCCTCTTCTGAGATGCGCCATGCAGCAGTTGCACCTGGAAAGAATCCAAACCTACGGCTTGGCGAAAAGTTAGATGACCCATCTCGCCGGCCTGTTGCATCAAGCAGGTATTTTCCTTTGTAGTCGTAGTGCAGTATACCGATTAGGCTTCTGGTGGCACTGTTAGTAGGGAAATCGCCGCCAACCTGCTGTGTATAGGATTGGCTGCCTATCGTTACATCACCACCTGCTGCCAACTGGTCGAGCGTGCTGATGGCAACAAACTTACGGCCCGAGAAGCCAAAAGTCCGCATGGTTCCTTCTTCATATAAAACAGAGCCGCTAACAGTATGTTTTTCTTTAATAGTACGGTTATAGTTTAACGAAAACTGCATTAAAGTATTTGGTGCCGTATTGTAATACTGCGAAACCACCGAAGGATTGTTTTGCTGCGAAATCATATAAGCTACGCTACCATCACTTTGCGGAACTGCCTGATAAAGGTCGAACTGTCTGTTAAAAGACTTATTATCATCAACAACATTATCATAACTATATAAACCTTTTACTTTTAAACCAGGAATAAACGGGACATTGTAAATAAGATCGAACGATGATTGCAAAGTTTTCTTATTATTGTTACGATAACCAACAATATCCAGGTCACTGTAGGCAACGGCGTTAAAACCATGGTCGCCAAAGTTGTTCAGGTGATTACCTGGATCGCCAGCATACGAAGGGTAAATTGGCGGATTACGGTATACGCTGTTAAACATCACCTGAAAATCCTGGGTAGGATAACGTCTGGTATCAGCAATATAGTTGAGATTCACGTTGGCAGTTAACCCCTTCGTGATATTGGCGGTAAGGTTTGTCCTGAAACTATATTTATTATACGTTTCTGCATTAGTTCTATAAAAGCTAGATTGGTTTACATATCCAGCTCCTATATAATAAGTTACTTTCTCTGTGCCTCCAGTTAGCGCAATATTACCCTGTTTTTGAGGCGCGTTTAGCCTGAAGGTTTCTGCAAACCAATCGGTGCTTTTTTTGGTGCCTCCTGGAGTAAATTCGGCTATCTGCGCATCGGTATAAGTTTTAACTGGGGCTGTGAGGCTGCGCATTGATTTTTCATTGATCAATGTCATATATTGCACTGCATCCAAAGGTGTTTGCACGCCTGCTGCATGTTGTATACCCTGATAATAGCTTAAAGAAATTTGCGAAGTACCGGCTTTACCTTTTTTAGTAGTAATCAATACGACACCATTTCCCGCGCGCACACCATATACAGCCGCCGATGCATCTTTTAACACTGATATGCTTTCAATATCATTTGGATCAAGGCGTTCAATAGTGGGACGCGGCACACCATCAACAATAAACAATGGAGTACCAAAGCCCCTGATATCGAAATTGTTGTTAAAGTTCCCTGGTTCTGAAGTATTTTGCACTATACGTACACCTGGTATTTTACCGGTAAGCATATTTGACAAACTCTGGCTTTTGGTTGTTTCAATTTCGGCCCCCGTAATACTTGCTACCGCTCCTGTAAGCGATACCTTTTTTTGTGTGCCGTAACCAACTACCACAATTTCGTTAAGTCCGCCTGTTTTTGCACTAAGTTGCACGTTAACAATTGTTTGACCGGCAATTTTAATTTCTTTGGTTTCATAGCCAACACTTGAAAAAATAAGTGTCGAGTTTGGATTATTTACATTTAACTTATATTGGCCTGCAGCATCGGTAACAACACCATTTTTTATGCCTTTTTCAACCACAGTTGCACCAGGTATTGGACTGCCGGTTTCGTCAGTAACTATGCCGGACAATGATAGTTTTTTATAAATATCATTATAAGTTGATAAATCACTTCCTATGTCACTTGTTACGGTGTTAATTTTTAAGTTCGGATGCTTGGCAAATGGGGCTGCATTAGCCCTTTCAAGCACAATAAAGAGTAATACAAGCAGGATTTTAGAGGCAGGGAGCCGCTTTATCCTGCACGTGAGTGCAGTAAAATTTTTATACATTTGAATTGGGTTAAAATAATTGGGGAATCTCAATTAACTGTTATCCGATAGCTAACTATGGCTACCATTTCCGCGAATGGTACGAACATTCCCGGTTTTATATTTTACTTAATATTGCTTGGCTATAATAATCCTCCTTTCTTTCACTATAAATGCATTTTTTATCGTTTTAACAACAAGCTAAAGCACATATTTTGAGCTTCGTCGTAATTCATTGGAAAATTAGCGTACCCCCACTAATAATTGCTTAATTTTTCATTAACAGGTTAAGAATGTGATAAGAGATAATAATATCTTAATATCAGCGTAGAATATTTGAGTTGCGACCTTTGAGTGGACAGTAGGTTACATCAGGAAAATTCTTATAGTCTCCAAAATACATAGTCTTTCTTTGCTACATTGTTTAACAAAACACGAAATGTCCACGTTAAAGGCAATAAGATCATAAAGAATGAGGGATAGCAATGGTCTCTGAGTAAAGAAATTTCTTCGGTACAGAAATCATTTTTATACCTTACTTTTGTCAAATGTCCGGAATTTACATCCACATCCCCTTCTGCAAAAAAGCCTGCACCTATTGCGATTTTCATTTTAGCACCTCGTTAAAGTACGTTGATGAAATGACGGATGCAATTTGTGCTGAGATCATTAAAAAAAAGGATAGGATAACCGATCAGGTGGGCAGCATCTATTTTGGTGGTGGAACTCCTTCCGTACTGCCAACAAAAGGATTTGAGAAAATATTCAATACCCTAACCCAACATTTCTCGATCTCATCGAATGCTGAAATTACTATTGAAGCAAATCCAGATGATCTGAATGCAAAGAAGATAGCGGAACTCAGGCAACTACCTGTAAATCGCTTCAGCATAGGTATACAGTCTTTTTTTGAGGAAGATCTAATCTGGATGAACAGGGCACATACTGCAAATGAAGCCGAGGATTGTATCAAACGCAGTCAGGATGCCGGATTTGAAAACCTGAGCATCGACCTGATCTACGGCTATCCATTATTAACAGACAGTAAATGGCTTAGCAATATCAACAAAGCCATTGAGTTTCAAACACCTCATATCTCAGCCTATTCTCTTACTGTTGAGCCCAGGACCGCCCTAGCCAGCGCAATTAAGAGAGGGCAACAACCACCAATAAATGACGAGCAAAGTGCAGCCCAGTTTATCACTTTAATAGAAAAACTAAAAGAAGGTGGCTTTGAACAATATGAGATTTCTAATTTCAGTCAGCCTGGGAAATATGCCGTTCACAATACCAATTACTGGCGTGGCATACCATATCTAGGCATTGGTCCATCGGCCCATGGTTTTGATGGTCAAACCAGATATCTGAATGTGGCGAACAATGCACAATACCTGCAACATTTGGAAAAAGGAGAATTGGCAGAAACTATTGAAGAACTTGACCTATACGATAGGTTTAACGAGTACATCATGACTTCCTTGCGTACGATGTGGGGAACTGATTTAAATAAAATCGCTGCAGACTTTGGGAAATTATTTTTAGCAGACACCCTAAAAGCGATTAAGCCTTTTATAGAGCGTACCTGGCTGACACAACAGGATAATCATTTGATTCTGACACAGGAAGGTAAATTATTTGCAGATTACATCGCTTCTGAATTATTTTTGATTCAGGATGACCATCTTTAACCATCAATATAATAAACATGAAGAATAAGGTTATTTGGATTACCGGTGCATCGTCCGGCATTGGTGAAGCATTAGTATATGCTTACGATAAAGCAGGTGCTAAACTTATCTTATCATCTCGCAATAGGGATGAACTTTATAGAGTTAAAAGCAACTGTAAAAGTCCTGTTAACATCCATGTACTACCATTAGATCTTGAAAACACAGCAGCTCTAACAGATAAAGCTGAAGAAGCGCTTCGCATTTATGGTCATGTAGATATACTCATCAATAGTGGCGGCATCAGTCAACGCAGCCTTGCCTTAGAAACAACCCTGCAAACAGAGCAGCGTCTGATGAATATTAATTTTTGGGGAACAGTTGCACTTACTAAAGCTGTATTGCCAAATATGATTGCTAAAGGTGGTGGAAAAATTGTTTGTATAAGCAGTCTGGTAGGTAAATTTGGCACGCGCTTTCGTTCTTCTTATTCGGCATCAAAACATGCTTTACATGGCTATTTTGATTCTTTACGCTCGGAAGTATTTGATAAAAACATCCAGATCACCCTCATTTGCCCGGGTTTTGTTAAAACCAATGTAACGCTAAATGCGTTAACAGCTACGGGAGCTCCTTATGGTATAAATGATCATGGCGTTGAAACCGGAATCACCCCAGAAGAGTGCGCGAAACAAATCATAAAAGCCGTCAATACTAATAAAGAAGAGGTATACATTGGTGGCAAAGAAGTGAAGGCCATTCTATTTAAACGCTTCTTCCCTTTACGTTTCTCTAAATATTTAAAAACTGCTAAAGTAACTTAACGCAAACGTTTGTGTTATTTTTTTTAATATTAGTTGACAACACACCTAAAGCCGGTATTTTCTAGTCCTGTATCAACTGAAGACTTCATTTTAGAGCTTACTCTGTAGCCTTTGCAGTAAGATGAATGGCACATGAAAGATCCACCTCTGATGATCTTTTTAGGAATGGTAGGCTCATCAGGATCAAAGCTTTCTGCAGGTCCTTTAGGATTGCTCTGTTTACCTTTCTGAGTTTTATAATAATCAGGTGTATACCAATCGGCAGTCCATTCCCACACATTGCCAGACATATCATACAATCCGTATCTATTTGCAGCGAATGACTTTACTGGAGCTACACTTGCAAATCCATCTGTTTTCAAATCTGTATAAGGGAATTCACCTTGCCAGGTATTTGCTTTGATCTTACCTGTAGCTAAATCTTCGTCACCCCAAGGATACTTCTTGCTTTTAAGTCCACCGCGGGCTGCATATTCCCATTCAGCTTCCGTAGGCAGACGCTTACCGGCCCATTTTGCGTAAGCCGCGGCATCTGTCCAGGACACTTGGGTAACAGGGTAATTATCTTTACCAATAATATCGCTTTTAGGACCTTGTGGATGCTTCCAGCTAGCGCCTTCAGTCCAACTCCACCATTGCGATACATCGTTAATATTTATACGTTTAACGGGCTTCTTAAATGTCAAGGAAGCTGGTTGCAGCAAAGCATCAGCTGGTTTAGGTGTTCCCGGTGGCAGCTGCTTTTTCAATTCCTCCCAATCTGGCTTCCGCTCCGCTTGAGTTACATAGCCCGTAGCTTTTACAAAACGTGCAAACTGCGCATTGGTAACTTCGGTTTCATCGATCCAAAAACCATCCACTTTCACATCATGCGCAGGATATTCATCCGGACGACCTTCAACATCGGCCGCACCCATTGAAAAATCTCCGGTTGGTATAAACTTCATTCCCTCATGCGAAGCCTTTCCTTTAGTCTCCTTTGAACCCAGGGAATCTATCCCTGTTATGGCTCCAAATCTTTTAGGTAGCTTCGCATCACAGCAGCTTAAATCTTTCTTCTCAGTAGTCGCAGCAGACTGCGCATTCGTATTATTTTTTTGCTTACAGGAAACAATAGAAAGCACTGCAAACAAGGATAAAATAGCTATTCTCACCGCGCTAAATTAATGATAAAAAGGACAGTACAAAAATCTGCTACCTCATTACACCGATTTTGTTACCTTCCCAGTCAGGAAACAGTACTTTATCGTTATTGATATTCAAATGCTTATCAGCGACCTCACTAAACACACTTCTAAAATCAGTAGTCACAGCAAGATCTCTACCATCTTCAAGATTCTCGATAGCCAGTGGATTTACAAGACCATGCACCAATCCACCATTAACGCCATTGCCCAAAATAAAGTTACAAGATGCCCTTCCGTGATCCGTTCCACCAGTACCATTTTGCTTTACAGTCCTACCAAATTCAGTCATTGTCATTACTGTTAGATCATCCTGATAAGTTCCCATATCTGTCCAAAAGGCCATCATACTTTGACTCAAATCATTTACATTTCTGGCAAAAATCCCGGTGTCAGCACCTTGGTTAAAGTGAGTATCCCAGCCTCCAGATTCAGCAAAGGCAACTTCCATTCCAACATCCATTTTTATTAACTGAGCGATCTGTTTCAACGAATTGCCCAGCGCCGAATTAGGATATACAGCATTATTTGATGGTTTATAGTTTTTTGTATCTACTTTCTGGAGCATTTTCATGGCATCAAAGCTTTCCTTTCCAGTTTCTTTTAACAAGCCAGATGAAGTGGTGTCATACAAATCTTCAAAGCTTTTTGCGGCCATGTTTGCACCTTTAACATTACCCCTTAACTGGATGTTAAAATCCTGCAGGTTGCTAATCGCTACTGCGGGGTTATCACCGTAAAAGGATCTTGGCAAAGATGAAGTTAAGCTAACACCCTGAAATGGGGTAGCTGCTTCATGCCCCAGTAAACCAACTGCACGGTTTAGCCAACCGCTATCTGTTCCTTTTCTAAAGGGAGTACCGGATTCCATATAATCCTGCGCATCGAAATGCGAGCGGGTATTATTTGGTGAACCTATACCATGTACGATTGCCATTCTCTTTTCCCTAAACATGCTTTCGAAAGCCGCCATTGAAGGATGCAGCCCAAAACGACCATCCAGATCTATTAAAGGCGTTGTTTTACCACCCTTAGCAGCGCTCATAAACAAGGTTGGCCGCGCAGCCTTTAAGTAATTATCAGTGAATGGGGTTACGGCCATTAAGCCATCCATTGCCCCGCGCTGAAAAATACACACCATTATCTTTTTCCTTTTAAACAAGCCCGGAGCTTTTGTTCCAGCAACAGCTTCGGCTAAAAAGCCAGGAATACCACCCATTCCGATGCCAAATAGGGCTAATCCACCTGCTTTTATAAATCCTCTTCTTGAAGTCATGATTATATCTTTAAGGTTTATTTACGTTGAAATTCTGGAGAGCCTATAATTACGCCGACTACTTGAGCCAACATGGTATTGTTACCAGTAGCGTAGGCAATTTTATTTGCTTTTTTGCCGTAGCCTTTGTTGGCAACCTTTGCTTCCTTTTTATCGGTTTGATCCATGCTTTGCATATCAGTACTAGCCATCGTATCCATAGTTGGAGGTGGCGAAGCTTTTGCGGCTGCAGTTTCTATCTTATTGACCAAATCCGGATCATTTAACATCGGTTTTAACCGTTTAACCGTTTCCTGTACATCACGTTCGGGCATAATCAGCTTACAATAAATCAGTAATGCTGCATCTGCACTTTCCGGCTCATGATTGTTGTTTAGCGAAGCCAGATTTATCTTAACTCCGGGAATCCTTTGCGTAGCTAAAGCCAGTCCAAAATTCATCCTATTTAACAAGGAGCCTGTATTGATCCAGTATTGTCCCTTATCCGGAAAACCAGTAGGTGCTTGATAAAAATACATCTTTTGACCCATTTTATTGATCCAGGTATATAGCTGATAAGGTTGTGTAATCTCCGCATTTAAGCTCCGTACTGCACTTATGGCTAACTCAAAAGGAGATTTTGTTTTCTCCCTTAAGGATTCTTTACTCCAAAATTCTGGGGAAGAAACCATAGTAATCATTACATCTTTAATATCACCATCCGTTTTAAGGAAGGTTTTAGCCATCTTATCTACCAACGAAGGGGCTGGATTATCACTAACAAACCTTGTAGCGATCTTTTTGGAAATGAATTTTGCAGTTGACGGATGATGCGCCAGCATGGTAAGTAGCTCCACTCCTTCGTCATATCCATGATTTGCAGGAAAACGTTTACCTAATACCATTTTCTCACCATTATCGTGTCGCGTTGGCATAAACAAAAAGTCGCCATCACGTACAAAACCACGTTTCTCTAACGTACTGGCATCCAATTTATCTAAAATATTTCTGCCTGCAGAGCCATAGCCATTATCACCCATAGGCGCAATACCCCAGCCCGTTAACACTCTAGCAGCTTGAGTAACATCACTTTGAGTATATCCTCCGTCTACACCCAAAGTATGTAATTCCATCACCTCACGGGCATAATTTTCATTCAATCCACCTTGTTTCTTTTTCTGCTGTTGCTTTTTATTCACCGCCGGATTTGCGAATGGCCGACCATTTGGGCGCCGATTTACTTTTTTAACACCTCCCATTTCCATCATCATACTGCCGTCATTATTGGCTACAGGATTTCCGCTACTTGAAAAGTTATCCAAATACGTCAACATAGCTGGAGACTTTGCCGTAGCCAGCAACAAGGTTTGAAACTTACCGGTAACATTAGGCCTGATCACATCCCGTTCATAAGCAGGAATAAATGATGCACTTTGATTTTTTGTTAGAGAAACATTGAAATGGTTAAACCAGAAATCGGTTAGTAATTCATGTAATTGGTTATTGGTATATGTCGCTCTAAGTATTTTTTGATTGAAAAACTGGCGGAAAAGTTCTTGTTGAGGCTTATAACCTTTCGACTCCATAAAAGCTTTTACTTTTGCTCTATATTCTTTTCCATCGGATTTATTGACAGAATCTTTATTGATTACCCCTTCCTTAACGGCCATTCGTACTGCTAAGCCATTACGAGGATATTTATTCTCGACCTCTGTATTACTCAAATTGATATCTTCATACTGACTTAAAGATTTATTTAAAGCTTCGTCATCAATCTTTCCATCCAGCTGTTTCAGAAACCACTTTTCCAGCCCCATCTTGACTACCTCATCAATATCTTCGGGTTTTGCCCCATAGGTAAACCTGCTTAAAAGATGTGCTGCAGCCTGTCGCTCGTCCAAGCCAGCTTGTTTATAAGGGAATGCAAATTTTACCGCAGCTAATTCTTCCTTCTGGAAGGCCGAACACAATACAGTAATAAAAAGTACGGCTACAAATGAATAGATAACTTTTGCTGGTGTTTTCATACTAAGTTACAATTTGATTATAATGCTATGACAATAGAAATCCAATAAGGATTAACCCAGTCTAAAAAAAATATTACTATCCTAAAAGTACAAAAAAATGGGCTACGATCCTCGCATTTAATTACATACCAACAATCCCCATGTTTTAATTCAGAAAAAGGACCGCAAAATCGTTTAGGTAAAATCCATCTTAAAACTTTCCACGTATCTGACTTTATAAAAACAGAAACTATGAAACGAATATTTCTTTCCGCAATTGCCTTAGTAGCTTTGGCATGCACAACACAAGTTTACGCTCAAAAAAATCCGATGGTTGGTGGAGCGGCCATGTATGCTACTAAAGACATTGTAGACAATGCGGTAAACTCTAAAGACCATACCACATTAGTCGCTGCAGTAAAGGCTGCCGGACTAGTTGAAACTTTAAAATCGGCCGGACCATTCACAGTTTTTGCACCAACAAATGAAGCATTTGATAAACTACCTGCCGGAACTGTCGCGACCCTACTAAAACCTGAAAACAAAGCAACGCTAACAAAAATATTAACTTACCATGTAGTGCCGGGAAAATGGACTGCTGCTGAAATTGAAAAAGCGATCAAAAAAGGCAAAGGTAAAGCAGAATTAAAAACCGCCAGCGGAGGTAAACTTTGGGCCTGGATGGAAGGTAAAAAGTTAATGATTAAGGACGAAAAAGGCGGTAGCGCAACCGTTACCATTGCCAACGTAATGCAGAAAAATGGTGTAATACATGTAGTAGATACAGTATTGATGCCTAAATAAGAAGCTGAGGGGGATTTGTGAAGGCCGGCCCTGGGGAGGTGCCGGCCATTTTTATTTGAGTATTTTTAAGAATAGTGTGTCTGCTAAGCTTACATCCAATCAGGCTTAGGCATATCTTTGAGGTAATAATCAAAAAATCCCATTACTTTTCTAGTAAAATCTTCACGATTTTCTTTCTTTTCCAATAGATGCCCCTCACCACGGTAATTAAGCATCCAGGCGGGTTTATTCAGCCTTCTGAGTCCTGTAAAGAACTCTATTCCTTGCTCCCAAGGCACAGATCCATCCTGATCATTATGCATCATCAAAACAGGAGTTTTTACGTTAGGTAGGCCAAACAAAGGCGAATTTTTGATATAGGCCAATGGATTATCCCACAAAGTTGTACCCATACGGCTTTGACTATGTTCATACTGAAACATCCTGCTTTGTCCGGTTTCCCAACGAATGCCGCCATAAGCACTCGTCATATTAGATACAATTGCCCCAGCCATAGCGGCCTTAAATATATTTGTCCGGGTAATTAAATATGCAGCCTGATAACCGCCCCAACTATGACCATTAATACCAATCCGATCCTTATCGATAAAATCATTCGCTGCAGTTAATGCCCTAACACCACTTACTATCGCATCATAAGAACTTGCTCCAGGCTCAGCTGTCCTAAAAACTACATCAGGAATAAAAACCAGATAGCCATTGCTCACCAAGTAAGACCAATTGACAACGGATTTCATGGCATCCGGGGCATTATATCGATGTAATAAATCGCTACGTTGTTCATAGAAATAAACGATCATCGGATATTTTTTACTTGGATCAAAGTTTTCTGGCTTACACAAAATACCTTGTAAAGAATCCTTGTTAAAACTTTCCCATGTAACCAACTCTGAGGTCCCCCAATTATATTCCTTTTGTTGAGGATTAGTAATCGATACCTTTTTTATGTTATTAAAATTCTGATCCGAATAATGCAATTCAGGGTATTCAATAAAATCTCCCTTTTTCCAAAGACAAGCAGTTCCATCTTCTGAGATCTTCAACCCACCATATGTATGACCGGAAAGGGCCAGTTTATCAAAGCTGCCATTTGGCTTAAGGACAAAATAACCATCTTTTTTGGTTTTAGATTGAAAAGCCGTAAAATATTGACCGGCTTTCAAATCTATATACCGCTCCGTTTTTTCCGGTTTGATGTATCTAAAGACAATGCCTTGTTTCTGCCCAAGACCCATTGTTAAGCAAACTGGTGCATTTTTACCTGAAGCATCAATTTTCCATAAATCATATTTACTATGTACCAAAAACCAATGGCTTTCTGTGTCCCAGCCAGCATCCCCATAATGAGTAGAGTGCATAGGCATATCCAGCTCATCATTGTAAAAAACATCCTTGATATTGCGGGTAAGGTTTCTTTTCTCCAATGTTTTTGTATTCATGCTGTACCAGGAACTATCCATTGGCTCGTACCAGCTGACATACTGCTTATCAATGGAAATTTTTGGAATATAATATTTCCTTTCCAGCACCATTTTATTTTTCCCGGTCTCCATATTAACCAGGTAAACATCGTACAACCTACTTGGTTCAATCCCGACTAGTTTTTGATATCTCAAATCACTAAAGCCAATGGATATGTCTTCTTTATCACCTTCTGGAAACTGCAAATAAGGCATTTCTGAATCGCTCAGCGGAACTACTTTTTTATTTCCAATTACATATTGATAAAAATTACTCGTGTTTGTGACGATTCCCTTTTTATCCATAGGAGGGATTGTTGACTGATCCCATTTCCAAATATCAACCAGAGCTTTCTTTTTCTTAACGCTATCGGCTACAGTATAGGGGCTACTTTTAAAGTAAACTTTTTGCCCATTTGCAGAAAAACTAAGGAGCTCATTCGCTGAGATCCGATATCCTGAAGGTAAGCCCCGCGTGCTATTGGTAATTGAATCTAATCGCTGTCCACTTTTAGTTTTTACCACACAAATCTTGTACAAGGTATCCTTAGCTTTTATAGCTTCAGAGATATAAGCCAATTGATCCGACTTTTTCGAAAATGTAGCCATTGTATAATTCACCTTTCCCGATGCGATCACTTTCTTCTGACCAGAAGGGATATGAAACAGCGACAGCCTACTGATTTTCCTTTCCTGCTGCAAAATCAAAATGTAATTCTGATCATCTGAATACCTATGCTTTAAAACAGATTCAAATACCACAGAATCTTTGGAGGCAGGATTGTAAAGCGTCAAATTGTTCAAGATTGTAGTCTTCTTAACCGTAGAATCAGCTTTGCTTTTACGAATAATCTGTAACAAACAGGGAGATGATTTTATAAAGCTAGCGGTTGGCTGTCCTTTAAAGTCGGTCAACTCCCCGGTTAACAAGTTGCGCAGTCGAAAAACTTTATTCTTCGCTTCTGCCCCGGAAGAGACCATGTAAGTACAGAACTTTGAATCAGCACTGAACTGTAGATTTGCTCCATTAGGAATGGAATCCATCTTTTCTCTATTCCCTAATAAAAGGAGTTGGAATGCAGCTTTGTTTTTGATCTCATATCCGAACCATTTACCATTCGGGGAGATATTATCACCCGAGAGATATTTCCAACTGTTATAAGTAGTATGGTCTAACGCTTTTTTGGATTGCCCAGATAAATCTTTCGCAAATAGCAGAAAGAAAAATACGAGCTTATAATACAGAATTACTTTTGTCATTAATCAAGGAATAATATGGGCTAATCTCTTTTATATTGGGGGATCGTTGGGTTAAGACTGATAACTTTGGGAGGCAAAGGCAAAATGTACCTCGGATCATTGGCGGGAAGTGTCCAACTCTGGCTACCTGCAGTATGAACAATATCCTTTTTCAAGTCAGCCTCTCTGTTCAATCGTTTCAGGTCAATCAGACGAGTACTTCCTGCAAAAGCGAATTCTCTACGTCTTTCATCTAGTACAATCTTTAATGCAGTTTTAGCATCAACCAATGGCAATGGTTTATTACCAACAATACGCATATTACGCAAGTCATCCACTAAAGCCAAAGCTTTTTGAGCGTCACCTTTACGAGCATATCCCTCTGCAGCAATCAAAAATAATTCTGAAGAATTAAAGCCTAAATTAAAAAACACATAAGGCACCCACATGCTTTTCCCTGGAAAATCGTAGGTCTTATTAGAAAGCGTAAAACGCTCATCAGCAAAGAAAAGTAATCTACGCTGATCTATTGCGCCAGTGGGTAAATCTCGGGTGTAGGTGGCCAACAAATCTGTACTGGCATAAATCTTCGCAGAGAGGTTAATCAGTCCATCTCCATACCTTGCATAAACACTCTCTACATTGTCCTTAGCTTCTGGAAAGACCTTACCCGTAACCTTGTCATAGATCCGTCCTACCCCATTGCCTGCAGGATTTATGCTATACAATTTCATATCTGTTAACGACTTATTGTCCAGCATTGCTTTCTCTGCATAAATCCTTGCGTTCTCATAATCCCCCATATACAAATACATCTTCGCCATAAATACATTGCCGACTTGCTTCGAGGGCTTAAAACGATGTGGTGTCGTGGTCGACAAATGAGGTAAAGCTTCATTCAAATCCTTTAAAATCTGATCGTAAACTTCTTGTACCGTATTGCGCTTATAAGTTTTATTGATATCTTCAGATAGAACTAGAGGAACACCTAAATCATTAGCAGCAGAATTAGCATCATAATCTTTTGCATAAGTATTTACCAGCAATAAATATTCAAAAGCACGACCAACTTTGGCTTCCGCGGCCAAGGCTTGCTTTTCTTTTGCGCTTCCATCGGTACAAGAAAGTACATTATTGATGACCACATTAAAAGTGTAAATTCTCTTATAGGCATTTTGCCACAAAGGATCATCCATTCCAACACTAAAAACTGCACCGGGAGCAAAAGAGTACAGATTCCGTTGACCTTCATCCGCCAATTGATATTGACCAAGAAGAACTGATAAATCGCCCAATAAGGCATCATCCGTTAGGTAAACGGTATTAGAATGATCTGCACTCATCATTGTCTTGAGATTCAACAATTTCACATAGTCATCGTAAAATTCAGGAATCTGAATTCCTTTTGGCTTGATATCAAGGTATTTTTTGCAGGAAGGCAATAAAAACAGCAGCAAAGCCGATAATATTAATGTTATATTTTTCATCTGATTAAAAATTAAGAGATAAGCCAAGGGTATAAGTTGGAGGTTCCAAATTACCTCTGGAAGGTGTTAAGGAAGAGCCATTCCAAACCTCAGGATCAAGTCCTTGATTATTTGCAGCCCATCTCCAGGCATTCTGTATCTGACAAGAAATCCTTACATTATCCAACCCGTATTTATGAACCGTTTTAGTTGGTAATTCATAGCCGATTGAAATATCCCTAAGTTTGATATAATCGCCTTTCTGAACATGCTTATCAGCCGCCGACCATAGATTTCCCAAATTAGCATTTACACCTGCTCTATAAGCTGGAGCTTTAGATGGATCATTTTCATCTCCTGGCTTTTGCCAGAAATTCGCAGTCATTCTGTCGACATTTGCAGAAATACCGGTTCCAACAATATAATTACCGAACATACTTCTCATCACGTGCCCACCATAGTAGATGAACATAAAGGATAAATCGAAATTCTTATACTTAAAATTGTTTGATAAGGAGGCTGCATAAGGAGGAACCGTTGTTCCTGCATATTGCAAGTCTTCCATCGTAAGATTTCCAAATGACTTTACAATATTCCCATTTCGATCATACCCCTGTGGTGCCCCTGTGTTGTCAAGGCCAGCCCAGCGCACCGTATAAAGGCTATTTAATGGTTTTCCTTCACGAATCTGATCACCGTTAATATAATTAATAGCCGCACCGAGGGCATTCTCTATTCTGGTTAACTTGTTTTTATTGTATGAAAAATTCATGGATGTTCTCCAGCTAAAGTCAGTTCTAACAATATTTTGTGAGTTTAAAGAGACCTCCACACCACGATTGTACATATCTCCATAATTTACAGTCAATTCAGTCCATCCTAGAGTCGGATCTGCATTCTTCGATTTTAACAAATCTGTCGTGCTCTTATTATAAACTTCAATACTTCCACTCAATGCTGATTTAAAGAGATTAAAGTCAACGCCCAAATTAGTTACTCTTGTTTTTTCCCAACGCAAGCCAGAATTAGGAGGGAATTGAACTCTGGATGAAGGTTCGTTGATGTAATCATTTATTCCACCGTCAATTACCGTCAAATATGGCCCGCTCTGTTTAGCGATGTTACCATTTATACCATAGGTAGCACGTACCGACAAGCGATCCAACCAATCTAAATCATGCTCGGATATTAAGTAAGATCCACCAGCAGACCATAATGGGCGATATTGATATTTAGGATCTGTTCCGAATAAATTAGATTGATCCATACGAATGCTGGCGCTTGCTGTAAAGCGACGATTATAGGTATAAGATGCATTCCCATAAAAAGAGACGTAACGATTCTCCGTAGAGAAAAAGCCAGCTCCCATACTGTTGAATCTATATACCCCACCCAGTGCCTGTGTACCTGTCAAATTAGCTAATGATTTTTCATCTATCGGTTTAAATGAAAGGCTATTATCATCATAACCTACTCTATACAATGATGTTGATGAAGATCTCACCTTCCGTTGTTCGGCTCCGGCAATTACAGCAATTCCGTGCTTGTCATTAATTGTTTTATTATAATTCAATTGAGCCCGCAAAGTATGTGAGTCTCCATCTCCGCGGACTTCCTTAATCTGACCGCCGGTTGGGATATTCTGAGTAATAACACCACTTTTTATCTGAGTTGCGTCGTTAATCATTGTTCTTACAGCCCATGAATCTTTACTGTAGAATTGTTTTTGATAATTATTTCTCAATTCCTTTTGATATTTTAGGTCTAATGTTAAGCCCTTAATCAACTTAAAGTTAAGGCCAACATTAAAATTCTGATACTTATCCTTAGCTTCAAAGCGATGCCTATCCAACTCTCGCAGTGGAAAATAACTTTCATTTAACAATCCCAATCCGGTTAATCTATCCAGTTCGCCTTGAGATTTTGCCTGATACCAGGGTAGTTCATTGCCATTTTCATCCTTAAACAAGAGATAAGATGCCTTTCCTGCACCAGTGTACACGCTCATTCCTGAAAATCCATTGCTATAGTCTGCTCCTGTGAAACTTCCTAAAATAGCGGCATCCAATCGTAGCCAAGGTGCAATATCGAGGCTATTTTTAAAATTATAACCAATCCGATCATTAGTTTGAGCCCGTTCATATGGCATTCCTTCCAAATAGTTTACAGACAAAGCATAACGATGTTTTGCCGTACCGCCAGATAAGGATAAATTGTGCTGTTGATCGACCGCTCTTTTCCGTAACAACTCGTCAGTAAGCTGACTTTTACGATCTCTATTCCGATAAACATCCAATTGCCTATTCAATTCAGCCTCAGTTATTTTATTAGCCGTACGATCAAAAAATAACTGACGAACCTCATTTACATAAAGTCCTGGTTGGATTACTCCGGGACTCAATTTGTAAAGCGTCTGCTGAAAATCAATAAACTCTGAACTTGACAATAAGTTATTATAGTCAACATCAGGAAGCGGCGTAAATTTCAGACTCCCATTGTATGAAATTCTTAATGGTCCTGCCACCCCCATTTTTGTTGTAATTACAATTACACCATTCGCAGATCTGGCTCCATAAATAGAAGCCGCAGTAGCATCTTTCAACACCGTTACACTCAGTACATCCGAAGGATTAATCGCATCTATTGAACCTTCGTAAGGTACTCCATCGACTACATAAAGTGGTGCTGTCGTTCCTGAGATCGTTGATTTTCCCCTCACCTGAATTGTGCCCTTATAAGAAGTTAAACCGGCAACCTGCCCCTCTAATCTGTCAAGGATATTGGTCTGCAGTTTACCCACCAAGTTCTTTTGGGTAACAACACCATAAGATCCCGTAGCGCGTTCTTTTGGTATTTGCTGATAACCTGTAGATACCATCACCGATACCTCCTCGAGTTCATTCTGATTTATTTCTAAACGAACTGTTATAGGAGAAACCTGACTTGCAGGCACTTCTTTTAAAGTATAGCCAATAAATGAAACCACAAGTACTGCCTGTTCATCAATCCCATTTAGTTCGAAATCGCCCTTACTATTCGTCGCGGTAGCAGTATTTGTACCCTTAACCTTTACAACGGCACCTACAAGTGGTTCGTTCTTTTCGTCCAATACACGGCCACGCACATCTATAGCAGTAAAGAGCGCGCCTATCCGATCACGCAATGAGATCTCTTTTTTCCTAATCACGACTGTTTTATCGAGAATTTCATAAGTTAACTTCTGTCCCTTTAAGCTTTCACCAATAGCCGATTTTAACGTGGCATTATGTAGCTGAATTGTAACCGGACTCGCATTTTTAAGCAAATAGTCTGCATACACAATGTCATATCCACTTTGCTGTTTTATTTCTTTTAACACAGATTTTAGTGAAACCTTAGTCCTTGAGAGATTAATATTCTGTGCGTAGGTACCTGCACTGGCTTGCACAAAACAAACGGTCATTATAATTATGATCAATTTCATAATCAATACAGCTTTTTTTCTAGTCTGATTATTGCTCACCGACCGGCGGCCCGAGGTCATAATCAAAAATAACCCTAAAGGCAGCCGTGATTGCGACATGCCCTGGTTATAAATATTCAAATTCATACATTTCATCTTTTTTAGTCGCACTTAAAAGGTCGATGAAACCCTGACATTGCTTTATTGAGCAATATTATCTAAGTTTGACTTGGTTTGAGTTGATATACAATAGTTCCACAATTATTTGATCCCAGACTGGCTTTTAGCTGGTCTTAGGAAAGGTTAACTCAAATCTTGCCAGGCAGTGCTTCGACCCATTGCCTGGCTTCATTAAAAGCCACCTATTTTAGAATTAATTTTGCCGTCGTAAATTTTTAATCATTATAAATTGATTTAGGTTAGGTTCATTTATACGGGTAAGACACCTATCTTATCAACAGGGAGTACATATAAATAAAAAATAATTAATTATCTCTTCTTAATCAGGATCTGATTTCCTTCAATTTTAAAACTAACCTCTCCTGTGCTTTCTAAGATTTTCAGTAAGCTCGAGATATTTTCATACCTGGATATGGTTCCTGTTAGCTTTAAATCTTTAACATCATCTTGAAAGATAATGCCCACGTTATACCAACGTTCGGCCTGCTTCATAATGCTACCAAGAGGTTCGCTATTGAAAATAAACTTTCCATTTTTCCAGGATGCAACTTCTGCTGCGTCAACATCTTTAACGGCTAAATGAAGATTATCAGTTACTACCGCCTGTTGGTCAGGTTTTAGGGTCACCTTACTTTGCTGCCCTTGACTAAGCATGGTAACTTTAACAGATCCTTCTAAAAGGGTCGTTCTTATCTCTCGTTGGTCGGTGTAACTATTGATGTTAAAATGTGTACCCAGGACTTCAACCTCTTGCCCTTTAGAAGCCACTATAAAGGGATGTTTTTTATCTTTAGATATCTCAAAATAGGCTTCTCCATTCAACTCAACCTTCCGATGAGCTAAGCCCGAAAATGTTGATGGGAATTTCAAGTTACTGGCTGCATTAAGCCAGACTTTACTCCCATCGGGCAACACAATTTGATACTGTCCACCACGGGGAGTATTTGCTGTTAACCACTTCATTCCCTCAGCTGACTTTAGGATATCCGTACCATCATTATACATCAACTTATCTGCTTCGATCGTGACCCCCACTTTTGCATCATTTAAATTGATAATCTTCCCATTCGCAAGTGTCAAGGTTGCCCTATTATGACCTGGAGCAATATCATGATTAAACTGATGCTGAACCATCATTCCGGAATGCGGTCGACTTTGATCCTTATAAAACCAAGCCCCTATGCCCAGCACGAAAATCACTGCAGCTGCAGTAGCTATATAAATGAAAGCAGAATTCTTCCTTATAGGCCTAGGGGCATGTATCAAAATATCATTCCATATTAATTCCTCAGTAATCGCTAAATCAGCTGTAGAATCAAGAACAATATTTCTTTCTCCCCGTGAGTTATACCAGGATTCAACAATAGCCTTCTCAGTGGTACCGCAATCATCCTCCAAATACCTCTTTAGAAGTGCTTCTGTTTCTTCTTTATTCATCATATTATAATCCTAAGCTTTTCCTCATAGTGGTAAGACACCTAACCTCCTTTATGGGAGTACCCGCAATAAAATAAACAAGGTGGCTAATGGTATTTTAAATTTTTTCCTAAGTATGGTTACCGCTTTACTAACTTGTTTTTTTACGGTCAAGTCCGAAATGCCCAGTTGTGCTCCGATCTCTGCATGCGACAAGCCCTGATTCCTACTCATTTCAAATACCTCTCGCATTTTTGCCGGCATATTTAAAATCTCTTTTTCTATTAAGCGTTTTAAATCATTGTAGCGTACTAACTCATCCGTTTGTACATGCTCCTGATCAACAAAGGCACCCAGGTCAGTCAGATAGTTTTCTTTTATCTTTCCATGACGGATAATGTTTAATATGGTATTCCGAACTGCTTTGTATAAATAAGCGCTTAAGCTAATTGTTGGCTCAAATTGGGTATGTTTATTCCACATCCCAGCAAAAACTTCTTGTACAACATCCCTGGCCTGATCTTCCTCTCTAAGCATATGCCGCGCATGAAGATACAATACAGACCAATAGCGCTTATAAATTTCAGTAAACGCATCGTGATCCCCCTGCCTTAACAGGGCAATTAGATCTTGATCGGCATGATTACTGTAGCTCATCTTATTCTTCTTAATAAACGCATCCAATGAATATGCAATTTTAACTCATATTCCCCGCATCTCATAGCCAAGTAAAAATATAAACTAACAATTTCATTCCAATTCGTGTTTATATAATTTTGCTTCATCTTAACATCTTATTTATATGAAGTTTGACTTAACTCCTATTGATATCGTTAATGATATCAACAAAGCAGATTTTGAAAAGTACTATTTAGCTCCCCGCAAACCACTTATTATAAAAAACAGATCTAAGTCATGGCCTGCTTATAATAAATGGACCCTCGATTACATGAAAGCCGTAGTTGGTGACCAAACCGTCCCACTTTACGATAGCTCCAAAGCCGATCCATCTAAACCAATCAATGCCTCCGCTGCAGAAATGAAGTTTGGAGATTATATTGACCTGATTAAACATACACCAACTGACCTACGTATATTCCTTTTCGACCCAATTAAGCAAGCGCCCAAACTATTAGAAGATTACCTGGCACCAAAAGATTTAATGGGAGGCTTTTTAGATAGCTACCCAAATATGTTCTTTGGGGGCAAAGGCTCTGTTACATTTTTACATTACGATATAGATATGGCTCATATTTTCCATACCCATTTTAACGGGCGTAAACATGTGATCTTGTTCGAGAACAAATGGAAAGAACGTTTATACCAAATACCGTATGCTACGTATGCGCTGGAAGATTATGACGTAGAAAATCCCAACTTCGATAAATATCCTGCATTAAAAGGCGTTACAGGAGTAGAAGCATTCCTTGAGCATGGTGACACACTCTTTATGCCTACCGGATACTGGCACTGGATGAAATATCTGGATGGCTCTTTCTCTATTAGTTTACGAGCCTGGGACAAATCATGGGCTGTAAAAGCAAAAAGTTTATACAACCTGACACTCCAACGCAAGTTTGATGATTTTATGAAAGCCAATTTTAGAGAAAAGTACATGACCTGGAAAGAGGAACTAGCTATAAAAAGAGCCAACCGTGCACTGATACTAAATAAACCTGATTAACAGATTAAAAAAAAACGCTAAGTTTGCTTTAAATAAGATCGGTAATTGGCATTAAGCCGCTCACAGGTATCTTATTATTAAACATATGAGCTTTATTTTAAAGCCGGTAGATACCGTTGAAAGCATCAGCCCTGCTGATTTTAAAAAAAATTATCTGGATGCTCGTCGTCCTTTAATCATCAAAGGGTTAACCAAAAGCTGGCCTGCCAGAGAAAAATGGACAACCGACTACTTGAAGCAAATAGCGGGAGATGTGAACGTGAGCCTGATGGACAATTCAAAAGCCGATCCATCTAAGCCAATCAACGCATCGGTTGCAGAAATGCGCTTTGGCGATTATCTGGACCTGATTAAGTCTAAACCGACCGAACTAAGGATCTTTTTTTTCAACCTGTTTAAGCACGTACCTAACCTGGTTGACGATATCGTTATTCCTAAAGACTTAATGGGAGGCTTTATTGAAAGTATGCCCGCTATGTTCTTTGGAGGTTCAAATTCTGTTACTTTTTTACATTACGATATTGATCTGCCTCACCTTTTCCATACCCATTTTGGTGGCAGAAAACACATTATATTGTTCGATAACAAGTGGAAAAAACGTTTGTATTGTATCCCTAATGCAACTTATGCATTAGAAGACTATGATGTAGCCAATCCTGATTTCGAGAAATTTCCTGCTTTAAAGGGCGTGGAAGGATATGAAGTATTTCTTGAACATGGTGATACTTTATTTATGCCAACAGGTATGTGGCATTGGATGAAATACCTGGATGGTTCTTTCTCCCTGAGTCTTAGGGCATGGGATGCCTCTTTAACCCGAAAAGCACAAAGCGTATTTAACCTTGCGATTAAAGGTGGACTAGACAGCGTACTAAAAATGGCCTTTAAAGCCCCGTATGCAAAATGGAGAGAACGATTGGCCATTAATAGGGCCGAAAGAGCTTTAGCTAAGGGCGAACCAAAATAATTACCACCCCGTATTTTGACAGCGACATAACATTACTGATACCAGAAACTTTTACCTTCGATAAATCGTTTATATTGAGATCATGAGAGGGTACCATTTTTCTGACTATAAGCCTAATAACTCCCCAAGTGGAGGATTTAATGAGTTGCTAAATTTATTTACCCAACTGCTCAATTACACAGCAGGTGACGCAGGCGACGCATTGGCATGGATGAATGAATTGGACAAGCAATACAAATTGACCAATAATGAGTATGCTATGGGTGATTTTATTGATGACCTCAAAGACAAAGGCTACATCACAGAATCCCCCGTAAATGGAGATATCAAGATCACTGCAAAAACAGAACAAACCATACGCAAGTCGGCCCTTGACGAAATCTTCGGCAAACTAAAAAAAGCTGGTAGAGGAAATCACAATAGTAACCTATCGGGTATTGGCGAAGAAAAGAACGCCGATAGAAGAGAATATACTTTTGGGGATAGTCTGGATCAAATAGATATGACAGCCTCCATCCACAATGCCCAGATCAATCACGGCATCGGTAACTTTACCCTAACGGAACGGGATCTGGAGGTAGAAGAGAAAGATTTCAAAACCATTACTTCGACCGTCTTAATGATTGACATATCTCATTCCATGATCTTATACGGCGAAGATAGAATAACGCCTGCCAAGAAGGTAGCCATGGCACTTGCCGAATTAATTAGAACACGCTATCCTAAAGACACTTTAGATATAGTAGTGTTTGGCAATGATGCATGGACCATTTCGGTAAAAGACCTCCCCTACTTACAGGTTGGCCCTTATCATACCAATACTTATGCCGGTCTTGAACTGGCAACAGATCTACTGCGCAGACGTAAAACGAATAACAAGCAGATTTTTATGATCACTGATGGTAAGCCTACTTGTTTAAAAGAAAATGGGCGCTACTATAAAAACAGCATGGGACTGGATAGGAAAGTAATTAGTAAAACCTTAAATATGGCGGCGCAATGTAAGCGTCTTGGCATCCCGATCACAACCTTTATGATTGCTCAGGATCCTTACTTACAACAGTTTGTACGAGAGTTTACACAGGTAAACGGTGGAAGAGCGTTTTACAGCTCCTTGACTGGATTGGGAGAGTATATATTTGAGGATTATATTAAAAATAGAAGAAAAACCGTAAGGTAGGATAAGGATTAAAGAACAAGATATAAATGGACCACAGCACGATAAAAACCCTTGGTGAGCTAAAGGCCGCCAGATACAAATCATTATCCGTTAAAGATGAGCTCCGTAAGAACCTGATCAAGCAACTTAAAAGCAGATCGCAAGGATTTCAGGGAATTTTAGGTTATGACGAAACCGTTATACCTGAACTGCACACTGCCATTTTATCCCGACACAACATCCTGTTACTTGGTTTGCGCGGACAGGCAAAAACCCGTATTGCTCGCTTAATGGTTGATTTATTAGACGAATATATCCCATATGTAGCCGGCAGCGAGATTTTTGACGACCCGCTTAATCCCATTTCCTGGTACGCAAAGCATGAAATATTAATTCATGGCGACAATACACCAATTAGCTGGCAACACCGTTCTGAGCGCTATACTGAAAAACTGGCAACGCCAGACGTTACTGTGGCGGATCTGATAGGTGACATTGATCCGATTAAAGCTGCTACGCTAAAACTTACTTATAATGATGAGCGTGTCATCCATTTTGGATTGATACCAAGAGCCCATCGCAGTATATTTGTAATCAATGAATTGCCCGATCTTCAGGCCAGGATTCAGGTAGCATTGTTTAATATGCTGCAAGAAAAAGACATCCAGATTAGGGGATTCAAGCTGCGCTTGCCGCTTGATGTTCAGTTTGTATTTACGGCAAACCCAGAGGATTATACCAATCGTGGTTCTATTGTTACTCCTTTAAAGGACCGTATTGAAAGTCAGATTCTTACCCATTACCCTAAAACGATAGAGATTGCCCGGGAAATTACCCGACAGGAAACAAGGATAAGCCCGGAAAGATTGAGACAGGTTCATTCCGACGGAATGATCAGAAGCCTTATCGAACAGGTGGCCGTAGAAGCTAGACAAAGTGAGTTTATCGATCAAAAATCAGGGGTTTCGGCAAGACTTAGCATTTCAGCTTTTGAAAACCTGATCAGCACAGCTGAACGGAGAATGCTCCTAAAAAGAGAAAAAAACACTGAAGTTCGCTTAGCAGACCTGATCGGCATCATTCCTGCACTAACCGGAAAAATCGAATTGGTTTATGAAGGAGAGCTGGAAGGTCCAGCAAAAGTTGCCCACACGCTTATTGGAAAAGCGATTAAAAAGTTTCTCACGCTTTATTTTCCTGATCCAGAAAAAGTTAAGAAAGACAAACAGGGTAATCCTTACGAAACGATTACACACTGGTTTACAGAAGGCAATACACTAGACATAACTGACAAATTAAACAACGCGCAATACCAAAAGGAATTGATGAAAGTTGATTCACTATTTGATTTGGTGAAGTTTTATCATCCAAATGCATTTGAAAATCAAACCTTCTTACTAATGGAATTGGTCTTACATGGACTGGCTGAATACTCTCAGCTTAATAAAAAATACTTGCCTGGGGGATTTGGTTTTTCAGACATGTTCGAAAGTCTGTTTAACCTTAATATGCAGGATGAAGACTAACATTACAACAATTTTAATTAAACAACACATTTAACTATGGGAAGATTACCCCTAATCATATTTTTATCCGTTTTCCTTTTAATATTTGACTATTACTGCTTCCGTGCTATATTATCAGTATTTAAAAACTGGAAGCCACGTACCAAAAAGCTGTTCACTATACTTTGGTGGACTTATACCATTGGCCTGGTGATAGGTATTTTCGCAGGAATTTACCTTAATCTGTACCTGACCATAAGAGCTGTTGTTTTAGTAGCGTTCTTTTTAACTGTCGCCTGCAAAATGGTCATGTTACCCTTTTTATTAATTGACGACTTAAGAAGAGGTTTTATTAAGCTGCTGAGACTAGCCAGAAAAGAAAAAAAGACAAGTCCGACACCATCTATTAGCCCTACAAATGGAGTCGCCCCAATCAGCCGCTCGGCCTTTATCGTTAAAGCAGGAATATTGACTGCTGCCGTTCCTTTAGCTTCCTTAAGTTGGGGAATTGTATCTGGCGCCTATGATTACAAAATAAAACGCAAAACCCTTATCTTACCAAATTTACCCAAAGCTTTTGACGGCATAAAAATGGCACAGATCTCCGATGTCCATTCGGGTAGCTTTTACAACCCCAGAGCCGTTCTTGGTGGTGTTGAAATGTTACTTGGAGAAAAACCCGATTTTGTTTTCTTCACCGGCGATTTGGTAAATGATATGGCTTCAGAAATGCGTGGATATCAGGATATTTTTTCAAAGGTAAAAGCCCCACTAGGTGTATATTCAACCTTGGGAAATCACGATTACGGAGACTACCATTTTGGTAAAGCTCCATCTGCCGCAAAAGCAAAGAACTTACAGGATGTGATAAAAACACATAAAATAATGGGCTGGGATCTGTTGATGAACGAAAACAGAAGGTTAAAAGTTGATGGCGAAGAAATTGGCATCCTGGGTATAGAGAACTGGGGAATGGGCCGTTTCCCAAAATACGGACGTATGGACCTTGCTGTTAAAGACACCGATGACTTACCCGTTAAATTGCTTCTTTCTCATGATCCTTCGCACTGGCGCGGACAGGTGCTTGAAAAATACCCGCAAATAGACGCCATGTTTAGTGGCCATACCCATGGAATGCAGTTTGGCGTGAGAACTGAAAGTTTTCAGTGGAGCCCCGTACAGTATATTTACAAGGAATGGGCTGGACTGTATCAGGAACAAAAACAGCAACTCTATGTAAATGTGGGCTACGGATTCTTAGGCTATCCGGGAAGAGTTGGAATCTTGCCAGAAATAACGATATTTGAATTAAAGCGAGCCTAATTCAAACCAAAACCATACATGATTAAAAAAGTGCTCTTGCCAATTCTCGACTTTTTGCTTTTCAGCAATTTGTTTATTGCCATTTGCGCCGTTGCTCAGGGGCTGGTCACCTACCACTTATTAAATGTAGCCCCTGATAAGTACATTCTGGCCATCATATTTTTTGGCACCATTGGCATCTACAATTTTAGTATGCTGCTGTCTAAACCAAAAGACCCAAAACACTCACCATACATAAGGGTAAGATGGATATTTTCACATCACAGGCTGATCATATCTATTACCCTAATTTCGGTTCTCTGCCTGATCCCCCTAGGTCTACTTTACCTCAGTATTGAGGCCAAACTGCTCATGATATTCACTGCGGTACTTGCTTTAGGCTATAACATCCCGTTTTTAACGCTTAATAACCAAAAAATAGGTCTGCGGAACATTCCGGGCATCAAGTTATTTTTAATCGCTCTAGTGTGGTCTGTAAGCTGTGTGCTGCTACCTGTAGTTGAGTTGGAACACAACTATCAGATCAATATTTCAACAGCGGAAACTTTATTGCTGGTTGCTAAGCGCTTCCTTTTTATAGCAGCAATTACCATCCCCTTCGACATCAGGGATTTATTTCAAGACAAACTTTACGCATTGAAAACTATCCCTGTAATGTTAGGTGAAAAAAAAGCATATATCTTTTGCCAGTTCCTGCTAATAGGTTACTTAGCCTTGCTATTGCTGTTTAGGCAAGCTGCTATTTCAGATATTATTGCACTAACCTTAACCCTACTACTTACCGGCTGGTTAATTTTCAAATCCAATATCAAAAAGAATGAATATTACTATTTCTTTTATATCGATGGAACCATGTTATTGCAATACGTTGTACTGGTAATAGCGACTTGCCTTTCGACTTTAATTTAAGCCGGATTAAAACGATAGCCCACTCCCCTAACGGTTTGCAACAATTGCGGGTTATCAGGATTCAATTCAATCTTTTTACGTAAACGTACTATATGCATATCAAGGGTACGCGTATTTACATCCGAATTGTATCCCCAAACCACCAACATCAATTCATCTCTGTTGATGACTTTATTCGGGTTACGCAAAAAATAAAGTAATATTCTATTCTCCAGAATTGTTAACTCAATCTTTTTATCATCTCTAAATAGCGTATGAATATTAGGATGATGCTCCATATTGCCAAAACGATGCACCTCAGAGCGATCGTTGTGTAAAATAAATTTCACCTTACTGTCCAACATTGCAACCAGCACATCCATATTAAATGGCTTAGTTACATAATCCGAAGCGCCAAAGTTATAAGCATCAATCTTATCTACATCCTGAGCTTTGGCCGTCATCATAATAATCAAATTATCAAAGCCTTGTTTCCGTACATCTTCACATACCTGGGCGCCCTGTTTGCCAGGTAACATCCAATCCAACAAAACAATATCCGGTTTATCTGCTAATATGGTACGTTCTGCAGCCTCACCATCTCCAACTTCCGAAACTTCATATCCTTCAGATTTCAAACGGTGTACGACTAAAAAACGTAAGTTTTCATCGTCTTCAACTATCAGTATTTTAACTCCTTTCGACATATCTTTAATCATTATAGGGTAATACAATTTTAAATTCTGATCCTTTATTTACTTTGCTCCTCACAGTAATCTCCCCTTCCATAAAATTAACCAGTTCCTTACAAAAAGCCAACCCCAATCCCACACTTCCATTTTGGTTGTACTGGTTTTGAATGCGGAAAAACTTCTTAAATATATTATTAATTTCTGACGCAGGTATACCTATACCCTGATCCGTGAACCTAAATACAACTTTGCCTTTAATTAACCGGGCACTGATATGCAATTTTTTACGCTCCGGAGGAGAGTACTTATAAGCATTCTCTGCAAGGTTATCAAACAAGCTACCCAACAATACCGGGTCAGTTACAAACGTGGTAAAACCACTCACTTCATAAGTAAAATTAAAATCAGGATGTTTTAACCGATGCGACTCTATAGTACTTTCAATAAAATCTACCATACGGACCCGATCCCGATTTAGCTGTATTGATTTATTCTCTATTTGCGTAAAAGCAAGCAGCTTATTCATCAATCCATTTAACTTATCCGCTTCTTCATCCAATATTTTACCGTACAGTTTAAGCTCCCGCTCACTAAGCGCAACTGCACTCTTAATGTTATTACCTGCTATCTTTATCACGCTGACCGGCGTTTTAAACTCATGTGTCAGGTTATTTACAAAATCATACTGCAACTTAAACATCTTCTGGTTAATGTTCAGATTTCGGTAAATTAAAACGGCTACCAACACCAGTATTCCATAAAAAAAGAGGATGGCCAAGGCAATAGGGAAAAAATAACCAAAAATCTCTCTATCAATAAATGATTTTGAAGAGATAAAGAACAGTTTATAATCAGAAAATGGCCCCGGCAAAGTAATCTCAGTACTCAGATATACTTCTGTAGTATCTAATGGGTCGTAAGTAAGTGGTGCTATTCTAATATATTGATACAACAACGGACGAGGGTTGATGATCTTTATTTTATAAGGATCTAATTGAAAGGACAACATATCCTGTTGATAAACAGGACTGGGATTTAAAGTATTCCGCAACATCTCCTTATAGATCTTCAAATCCTCAAGTCTTGGAATATTCAGGTAAGTGATCTTATTGGTACGAACATTACTAAAATTACTAAATAGCTCATCCTGCGTAGGGATACGATTGGTATCCAGACTTTCAATATAAGATACCAGCTTTAATGCCAGCGCATTAAAATCATCGCCAACAATAAAATTCCGGGTGTTATTTCTTGAGAATAGGCGAATAGAATCATTCGGTACCAGGCTTCCAAACTGATAAATATTTTTAGGCCCGAAAGAGAACTTGCCAGTATTTAAGCCATCATTAACCGGCGTATTACTTACCTCAGAATCGTAAAAAATAACCTTTGAGACAAAAGGGTATTCCAACAAAACGGTGTCTACAAACCTCGAAGCTGTTGCAGAATCCAGATATCCGTTATAGAAAGAAACTTCAGGAAGTTTTTTTTGAAAGAAATCGTTATAAGGTTTAATACTTTGCTCCAGCACATTTACCTTTTCCGAGACAAATTCGTTTTCGATATATTTAGTACTGAACCTATAGGCTAATCCCAAAGAGAGCAGAAACAGCACAGACATCAACACGATGAAAGTGAGTATCAACGAAAAATTCTTACGGTAACCGTCTTTCTTCTCTGAAGCCATAGGCTGTGAATTTACTTCCTTTTCAGGTTAAATTCTAAAAACTCATCCAGTGTAGTGTAAAATTTGTGCCTTAAAGCTTCATTTTTACCGGCATATATATCACCTTGATTTTCGATATAAGTAACACTTACATTGCGTTTTTTGAGATTCTTAACAAACTGCATGGTTTCACTCGAGTTGTTATTTGGATCTTTAATATTTTGAGCCAGCAATACAGGTGAATTAATTTTATCTGTTTGGAACAATGGCGACACTTGCCTCATTTTATCTATATCTGTAAGTGGATTACCAATAATTTCGTAATACATCTGCAAAATAGGTTTTTGATAAGGCGGAATTGACTTTAAGTAAGTAAACAGGTTGATCACACCAGCATTTGAAGCGGCACAAACATACTTATCTGGGTGTAAATACAAGCTATTTAAAGCAATATAGCCACCAAAACCAGTACCATAAATACCAATCCTCTTTGGATCGGCAATTTTATTGTCAACAAGCCATTTCACACCGTCATCAATATCATCCTGTATTTTACCACCCCATTGCTTAAATCCTGCCGCTACAAAGGTTTTTCCATAGCCTGAAGAGCCTCTGTAATTTATCTGTAATACGGCATATCCTCTATTCGCCAAAAACTGAACTTCCGGATTATATCCCCATAAGTTCCTTTCTACAGGACCGTCGTGAGGCAATACCACCACAGGCAAATTTTCTGCTTTTTCATTGAGCGGAAGGGTCAAATATCCATGAATCAACAAGCCGTCCCTTGATTGGTAACTTACATGCTTCATTTCACACATTTCTTCTTCCCGGATAGACGAATTAAAATCACTCAGCTTCCTAACCTTACTTGTATTAGCGAAATAAAGATAATAAGAGCCCGGATTTTTATCTGTAAATGTCCTTAGTATGAATACATTTTCAGCTTCGTCCTTATCAAAAATTCTGGCTTCCGTTTTCGGCAAAAGCTTATCCAAATTGGCATACACCTGCCTTACCGAATCGTCCAAAAAGTACTTCTCCTTTTTCCAGGTTTCGTAAACCACAAAAGATATTTTTTGTTTCTTTCTAGAATATTGCGCTTCAGTAATATTTAAAGTATCGTTACAAAAAAGATTCTTTACTTCTTTTCCTGTATTGCAATCCACCTCTACCAAGGCCGTTTTATCTCTGTTGATGTCAGATATGGCATAGATAATATTAGGCTGGCTATGACTAAAAGCAATGGGTCTGAAAGTATCTTTAAAATTACTCGTAAGTACAGATTTAAAGGGTTGATTTTCTGTAGCTCTGTAAAGAATAGTTGTATTAACCCCGTCGCTACTCATAGCCAGTCTTAACTTACCTTCTGCATCAGTTCTCCAGTCGATAATATTCCCAGGATTTTTAGCCGCCATTTCCATAGCACCATTACGTACATTTAAACGATAAACATCAAATACCGTCGAATCTCGTTTATTAGAAGACACCAGTAAGTATTTATCATCAATCAATTGATCATCAACAATTTTTAACCTACTCTTCTCATTCTTTACAAGCTGACGCTCATTTTCTCCTTCTTTGTCAATAATATACATATCAGACCGATTGCTGCCAGCATCAACCTCTTTATAATAGATCAGTTCGTTATCGCTCACCCAGCAATAAAAAACAATATTCATCCCTTTAAACTGGGTGATACTCTTTCCTTCACCGGTTTTAAGGTCTTCAATGTAAATATTCCTGTCTGCTCCCTTTAATTTAAGGTAGGAAAGATTTTTCCCATCTGGGGACAAACGATAGCCCACCTTATTTTGTGATTTGAAAAAATCATCAACAGGTATCGTTCGTGTCTCTTTCTGGCGCTGACATGCAAAAGCAAACAGTACCAGAATGAAGAAAAAATATTTTTTAAATCCAATCATATCATTCAAAGCCCACAAAGCTACACAACACCAGCTTTGTAAATAGGCAATACACCAATATTGTTACTTTAAAATCTTAATGTTACGTTTAATGCAAATGCGCACAATCCTACTGTTTCTTCACACCTGGTTCACACCTCCTTCACACCAAGGCCACAATCAGGTACCTTTTTGTGAAGAATGTCTGTAGAATGTGTGTATCATGTGAGGACTTATCCTTACCTGTGGTACAGATCCCCTACTGTTCCTGGGAGGAAGTTAGTTAAAAATCATTAATTTTAGGTCCGGAACTTTAATCCTTGAAATGAAAAAACTGGTCATAATCGTTGTATTTTGTTTTGTAAACCTATTTTGCCTTGGACAAGATAATGTAGACGATGCCCTGGCCTACCAATATTATCAGCAAGGCCAATACCAACAAGCGGTAGTTTTACTCGAAAAACTATTTAACAAGACCAAAAGCGATACCCATTTTGAGCTCTATCTCAACACACTACTTAAACTAAAAAAGTATGATGATGCCGAAAAACTGGTCAAAAAGCTAATCCGGCAAGATTCAAAGAATTTAGAATATGGCATTGCATTAGCAAGAGTTTATCAGGATAAAGGCCAAACAGAAGCCGCCAATAAACTCTATATGCAAGTGATCAGCAACCTGCCAGCTGATGAATTCAAAATCAGAGAAATTGCCAATTATTTTTATGGTTTTCAAGCTTATGACCTGGCCATTTCTGCCTTTTTACAGGGGCGAAAAATATTGAATGACGAAAAACCCTTTACTTATGAACTGTTGAGCATTTACCGTTATAAGAAAGACAAAAACATGCTTGTTCAAGAATACCTGAACGCATTACCGGAAATGCCCCAATTGCTACCCCAGGCAGAAAGCGTATTATCAACTGTATTTGAAGACAACAATGATTATCAGATTTTACAGTCCGCCCTGCTAAAAAAAATACAAAAAGAACCTCAGACAGAAATTTACACCAAACTACTCATTTGGCAATACCTGCAACAGCAGGAATACGACATGGCTTTAAGGCAACTTATTGCGCAAGATAAGCGCATCAAGGATGATGGAACTATTTTATTTAATACCACTAATACTTTTCTGGACAACAAAGCTTATCCAGTAGCGATTAAAGCCTACGAGTATTTGTTAACCAAGGGCAAAGAAAATCCCTATTATCTGCCTTCGAAGGTCGAAATGATCAATGCGAAATATCAGCAGGTGATGGGCGGTCAGAATGACAAAAAAATCATAACAGAATTGGCCGCTGAATACCAGGCTATAATTGATGAATATGGCAAAAATCGCCAAACACTTTTCGCACTAAAGAAACTGGCCAATTTACAAGCTTATTATCTCAACGACCATAAAAAAGCTGAAGCTGCACTCGAAAATATACTAACTATCCCGGGTATTCCTGCCACTGAAATCGGACAAATAAAATTAGACCTCGGCGATGTGTACATCTTAACACAACAACCCTGGGAAGCATTTTTGATTTATGAACAAGTGGCTAAGCAATTCGAGAATCAGGATATAGGTAATGAAGCTAGATACCGATCTGCCCGACTTTCTTTTTATCAAGGCAACTTTACTTATGCCAAATCACAGGCTGATGTACTGAAAGCCTCTACCTCGCAGTTAATTGCCAATGATGCGCTAAACCTTAGTTTACTGATCTCAGACAACCTACAATCTACTGTCGACAGCAATGCCCTTAAAATGTATGCAGACGCTGAAATGCTTGACTTTAGTAACCTCCCTTCAAAAGCATTAGCAAAACTAGATAGCATCGCGATTGTATTTCCAGGCAATACGCTTGTTGATGATATCTTAATGGCAAAATCAAGGGTATGTATTAAAACCAACGACATCAACAATGCGGTAATTGCACTTAAAATGCTCACCGAGCAACAATCAAGCAGCATTTGGGCCGACGACGCTTTATTTATACTTGCCGATCTTTACGAAACAAAACTGAAGGATACTGAACAAGCCAAAAAGCTATACCAGAAATTAATCAATGACCATCCGGGCAGTATGTATACCAACGAAGCGCGTAAACGTTTCCGAAAACTTCGCGGTGATAATGTTGGTACTTAGTATTATCTTTGCAGCATGCTATTATATAATGTAACTACGATAATTGAAGACGCAGCAGCAGACAGCTGGCTGAAATGGGTGGAGGAGACGCATATTCCTAATGTTATGGCATCAGGAAAGTTTGTTTCTTATCGTTTATTAAGGGTGTTGGACTCACCTAATGAGGGAGTAACCTATTGCGCCCAATATGTTGTTGATCATATGGCTGATTATCTTGATTACCAAACAAACTTTGCCCCAGCATTACAAGCCGAGGTAAACGATCTTTTCGAAAATAAATTTGTTTCTTTCCGTACTTTAATGGAATACATCGCTTAATTATACATGCAAATTACTCAAACCCCAATAGAAGGCCTTTTAATCATCGAGCCGAAAGTATGGAGAGATAACCGTGGTTATTTTTACGAAAGCTATAATGCAAAACTATTTGCAGAAGCAGGTATAAATGTAAATTTTGTTCAGGACAACCAATCCTTTTCGCAAAAAGGAGCCCTACGCGGATTACATGCGCAGGCCCAACCTTTTGAACAAGGAAAATTAGTCCGTGTACTACAAGGTGCCGTTATGGATGTTGCTGTCGACATCAGAAAAAACTCACCTACATATGGACAACATTTCGACATCGAATTAAGTGAAGAGAACCACAAACAACTTTGGGTTCCTGCAGGATTTCTACATGGATTCTTAACGCTGGAAGATCAAACGATTTTCACCTATAAAGTAAGTAATTACTACGATAAAAACTCGGAAATAGGTGTAATGTGGAACGATCCTGACTTGAATATTGAATGGAGCAGAGATATCGCTGAATCTGAATTCTTATTATCTGATAAAGACCAGGTGCTTTCTCAATTTAAAGACTTTAAAAGTCCTTTTTAAATAAAAAAATGCCTTTAATAAAAATCGCCTGTATCATTTCTAGTGATGCAGGCGATTTTTATTTTACTGCTTAATCAAATTGTACAATTCATCCAGTTTCGGTGAAAGCACAATCTCAATTCTACGGTTTTTACTTCTGCCATCAGCAGAGGTGTTTGGACCTAAAGGCTGAAACTCACCTTTACCAGTCGCTGTCATACGGACCCCTTCAACCTTGCTTACTTCGGTTAAATACCGCACCACTGAGGTAGAACGCAATACACTCAAATCCCAATTGTCTTTAATCTGACCAAGATTAGTAATTTTTTGAGAATCTGTATGGCCTTCAACAGCTATATTAATCTCTGGTTGTTGTTTCAACACACTAGCCAGCTGGCTTAAAGCTTGTTTTCCCTTTTCATCAATGATAATACTGCCCGAAGGGAACAATAGTTTATCCATTAATGAAACGTATACTTTACCATTGCGAATTTCAACGGTTAAACCATTTTTAGTAAAGCCCAATAGCGCTTGCTGTAATTTTTCCTTTAACTGGTTGGTGGCCTCATCACGCTTACGCAAAATCTCTTCTACCTCTTTAAGTCGTTGCTCACGTTTCTTTAAGTCGGCAGACAGCTTATTAATCTCATTAGAGCTATTACTACGTAACTTTGTATAGTTGTTATCCATCTCCGAGTATCTACCCTTTAAATCGCTTAAATAGCTATTTAATCCGCTAGTATCTTTTCGCAGTTTAGCGATTAAGCTTTCCAGGTTCTCGTTCATTAATTGTGACTCATTCCAGCCCTTGTTTAAGGAATCTTGTTTGGCCAATAATGTCTTATACTTTTGAGGCGACAGGACTACGCAGGAAGTGAATGCACTGGCAAACAATCCGACAAATAAAAACAAACTGATTTTCTTCATTAGTGTATATTGAATTAAGGATTATATTCTGCTTAAGCCCAGTTGAGCTTACAGGTAGCAGAAATTAGGGTTCATTTGGTTTTAGGACTTAATTTTTTCGATGCAAAAACTATTGCTCAACTGCTTTTCTCAAAAATAGAATAAAAGGATATACACTTTCAAAAGCATTTTTCAACTTATTAACGATCCCGGGTTTTAAAAACTCTTCGTCCTTAATAGGAAAAGTAGCAATAAAGCTTTTTAGCTTCAACAGTTCTATCTGAGGATGATCTACTTCATAACCTTTAGGCGCCTTTTTCAATTTATCTTCCTGACTCAGTGTAAAGGTCTTTTTGAAATTTTCCGCGTTAATAATATCCAAAAAATCACTTGTATTGTAGTCGATCTCTTCTCTAATCTTTTTCAGATCTGATGCTTCCGGCATCCAGAACCCTGCTGCAAAAAAACAGCTTCCAGGTTGTATGTGCAGATAATAGCCTGGTTCGTCTATGCCTCTTCCTTTTACACCGAAAGAAATTCCGTAGTTGTTTTTATAAGGATCCTTATTTTTACTAAAACGTACATCTCTGTAAATACGCATCAGGCATTTTTTTGCCTGTGTCTCTATAGAAAATTCCGGATCGGCAGCAGCAAGCCTTGGGATGAGCTGATCAATAAAGTTCAAGACATCAGTTTTGGCAATTTCATACCTTTCTTTATTTTCAGCAAACCATTCGCGGTTATTATTTTCCGCAACGTCTGTTATAAAGGCAAGTGTTTCTGGCTTAATCATGGCTTATCGTAATACGCGTTATACTTTATTTTTGGAGATAGCCAATGTAATAAAATCACGCGGGAATAGCGATAATTGAAGGGGGATAAAAGTAAACATCCTGTAAAAATTACACCTAGATAAAGCCAGAATGAATCGAAATCCAAACGACCACCAGATAAAACATAGGTAGCAATGCCTAGTGTAATCATTTCAGCACAGTTCATGGCATAGCTAACATACATAGCCGCATAAAAATACCCTGGTTCTATTTCAAACCGCTGGCCACAATGTGGGCAAACCGTATTTGTACGTTGTACATTGAAACCATATAAACTACCGGTAAAGATATCACCGCGGCGACATTGCGGGCATTTGCCATGTATGATTGCGTGAAGCTTTGATGTTTTCTGCATGGTATCAGAAGAACTAAGACATGCCTTGGGTTGGTCTTTTACGGAATTTCACATACCATAAAACGCCAATACCCGTAAGCAAAACATAAGGAATAGCTAACAAATATAAAATACCTGTATTTAGACCATTACCCTGCGTATTGCCATTTTTAACACTTTGCTCTGCATTAACAGAACACATAGCACATTGTGCATCGGCTGTATTACTTACAGCGATGGCCGACAGCACGATAAAAACGAAGACAAATGCAATCCTTTTCATATTTACAAATATAGGGAAACAATCTGATTAAGGAGCGCTTAATAACTATAATAAGGAGAGATCATTAGGTATACCACTACACCGGTAATAGCAACGTATACCCAAAGAGGGAAAGTGATTTTAGCTATCTTTTTATGCTTATCAAAACGCTCAGCTAAAGCCCGTACATAAGTAATCAATACCAAAGGTATGATAGCAATAGACAAGAGAATATGGGTAAGCAAAATAAAGAAGTAAACGTATTTAATAGCTCCTTCACCACCAAATTTCGTAGAAGGAGTTGTCATGTGATAGGCGATATACATCCCCAAAAATAACAACGAACAGGCAATTGCACATTTCATTAAATTCTCATGCAACTTACGCTTGCCATTTTTAATGGCTATAACAGCTACAATTAATAAAACTGCAGTTATACCATTTATGGTCGCGTATATTGGTGGCAAAAATGGCAGTGGTGTAGCATTAGGAATTTTAACGTAAAACAATACGGCTACGGCCAATGGAATAACAATCGAGAGCAAAATGATCCATTTATTATATTTCTGTTCAATTGGGGTGTTGTCACTCATATCTCGTGTAAACGGATTAACGTCCGTCGTTATTGTTTCTTAATTCTTCTATGATTAATACTTTGATCTCGTCGTCTAATTTATTCATATCAACCTGACTAGTGGCCTCATAATAGCCTCTAATGCGGTGATGATAATCCAGCAAAACGAACATGTTGCTGTAAACAAATTTCTTCTCACCATTAACCAGCTCCTGATGGGCATCTACAGAAAGTCCCTTATTAATGAGATTGTAGATTTGCGTACTGTCACCGGTCAGCAAATCCCATTTATCAGGTTTAGCAGAAAGCTTTTCTGCATACGGTTTTAAACGTGCTGGTGTATCATATTCAGGGTCTATACTTAAACTGATTAGGTTTACTTTCTTATTTGGTCTGTACGTGAATTCAAAAGATTGCATTGCTTTATTTGCAATATCTACCGAAGTGGTATTTCCCTTGGTATAAAAAAGATTTACAACCAATATTTTCCCGTCATAATGCTTGTTAGTAACGGTATCACCAGCCTGATCGACCAGCTTAAAATCACCTACCTGATGATAAATTGTATCGGGGATCTGTTTTCCACGAACGGAATGGAAGGTAGTGGCTACTACTTTCGGACCGAAAATAGGCAATGGTCTATACCTGTTTTTGCCCTGATCCTGTAGTAAATAATATAAAAATCCTGGTACCGCTAAGATGGTGACCAGGATTAAAACTTTTTTTATTGAAGTACCCTTCATTAAACCAGAGGCATATGTAAGTGTAAATATCCGCCTTCAATTAACATTAAAACAATAAAGTAGAATATGAAAATGAAAACAACAGATAAAGAGACCTGAAGTCCAACCTTCTCGAATTTAAGGTGCATAAAATATGCAACAATATAAAAGGCTTTTAATAACGTCAATGCGATGTAAACATAGTTCCCGATATGTTGAGTCATGTGTTTACCTGGGATAGCCCACAAAGCGATAATAAACTCAACTACTGTAATGGCCAACAGGATACCAAATACCTGCCAGATTTTCTTTTTGTCTAAAGCCGCATGCTCACCGTGTGCATGCTCATCATGCGTATGTTCTGTATGTTGTGACATAATATCTTAATTGAGAAAAATTAAACTAAATAGAAGAAGGTAAATACGAATACCCAAACAAGGTCTACAAAGTGCCAGTATAAACCAACCTTTTCAACCATTAGGTAATGTCCGCGTTTTTCGAAAGTACCATTAATCGTCATGCATAAAATGATGATGTTAATGATTACACCACTAAATACGTGGAATCCGTGGAATCCTGTGATAGTGAAAAACAAGTTCGAGAACTGCAAAGCAGATACTGTAGACACTTCGCCATCAAACAAATGATGTAAAGTTTCCATTGGAGGAATTTTACCCCATCCAAAACCTTCATGGAATAAGTGAGTCCATTCTGCTGCTTGACAACCAAGGAACATAAAACCACCAATAATGGTCCCTACCATCCACCAAATCACTTCTTTCTTAGATCTCCTGTGTCCTGCTTCAACAGCCAATACCATTGTTACAGAGCTCATGATCAGGATAAAAGTCATGATACCAACAAATACCAGTGGGTATCCTCCTTCTGCTATACCTGGAACTGATTGAAAAACCAAATCCGGATCTGGCCAGGTAAGTTTACTAAAGCGTTGCGCTCCGTAATAAATCAATAATGATGAAAAGGTAAATGCATCAGAAACTAGAAAAAACCACATCATTATTTTGCCGTACTCTACTGACCACGGCGAGCGGCCTCCGCTCCATGGAGTGGTTTTTACCTGATCTAATTGTGATAATGAACTCATTTTATAAATTGTAATAGTTTGTTAAAAAGTCTAACTGTTCAAAAGTAAAAAAACATACAGATATATCCATAATATATCTATAAAATGCCAAAATATAGAAGCAATATCCATCCGGAATTTGCTCTTTTCTGCCGAAATGCCCATGTAAGCACCAACTAAGGTACTTGTCACAAAACATAAACCAGCAAAAATGTGTAACAGGTGAAGTCCTGATACCACGTAAATCATAGAAATTGCTGCATTATTATTTACAAAGGCAGCTCCTGTATGGAATAAAGTCCCCCAGGCATCAACCTGTAAATAACCAAAAACACAGCCCAATACCAATGTTCCCCAAAGCAATAATTTCTGACTGGCAATATTGCCATTCTTTAGGGCTTTTGAGGCCAGAAACAAGCAAATGCTGCTTGCAATTAATACCGCCGTACTGTACATAAAAAGATCTGGCAATACCAAACCATGCCCTTTACCTTTTGATGCAGCAAAAACAATATAGTAACTCGTAAAGCCACCAAACATAATCGTTGATGAAACTACAAATAACCACACTACAAATTTCCTCGGCTTAGCATTAAAGGCCGCTTCCATCTTTAAATCCTCTTCTTTTAATGTGTGTACCATTTAAAATCTATTTAACTATAAAATCAAACAATAAAACCAGCTGAACCAAGGGTAGGTAGAAGAAAGAACAGAACATTACTTTTCTTGCACTGTCCAAATCCATCTTTACCCATAACTTAAATCCCAGCCAGGCAAAGACAAGGCCCGCGAACAACGAAACCCCGCCAATATAATAACCCCCGAAACCGTCAATGGTAGGCAACAAGCTTACCGGGATCAATATCAATGTGCTTAAAAATGTAATAAAAGCACTTACTTTATCTCTTTTTGTCGTAGGCAAAAGTCTAAACCCAGCCTTCTTGTAATCATCATCCAACACCCATGCAATCGCCCAGAAATGCGGAAACTGCCATACAAACTGGATTAAAAATAAAATCACCGCTATTTTATCAATCTTACCGTGTGCCGCTACATATCCAATTAGTGGCGGTAAAGCACCCGGAATTGCGCCAACAAATACGGCAATTGGAGATTTACGCTTTAAAGGTGTATAAGCAAATGCATAAAGGAAAATAGAAAATACCGAAAGTAAACCGGTCTCAATATTTAATTTACCAAGTAAATAAGTCCCCAGTAGTCCCATCACCAATCCTGAAACCAATCCCTGACCAGTAGTCATATGACCTGCAGGCATAGGACGATCCTTAGTTCTGGTCATTAATTTATCAAGATCAACTTCGATCACCTCATTAAAACAATTTGCAGCAGAAGTAACCAAAAAGCCCCCTATAATTAAAATCACCCAGTTCGTCCAATTGATCCCTGGAACTACTCCATCGATCGGCACTTGAGAGCCAATTAAAAAAGTAACTGACGCAGAGAACACTACCAGGAACGTTAACCTGAATTTTATGAGCTTAGAGAAATCTGAGAAAAACCTTTTCAATTTGTATATAATTAATTCTGTTGATTGTAAGTACTAGTCCTGTAAACTAATAAATACAGGTAATATTGTAAACTAAACAAAAGCGTAGAGAACAAAATATGCAACGCCTGTGCATAAGGCGGAAGCGCAAAGTTAGACAATAATAGGCCGGTTACAATTTGAATAATCAAAACAATCCCAATTGAACTCCCTACTCTTAAAGCTATTGTCTTACCATTAAACTTATCCTTAACAATTTTATAAATAATGATATTTACAATCAGTACCAGCATAGCCAGATCGCGGTGATAAGAAAACAGATCCCCCACCTTCGAAACCCAACTGTGTCTACCATTGTATAACATCGCTTTAGATATTGCATCT
The DNA here is from genome assembly GCF_900100435.1 of Pedobacter sp. ok626. Taxonomy (GTDB): domain Bacteria; phylum Bacteroidota; class Bacteroidia; order Sphingobacteriales; family Sphingobacteriaceae; genus Pedobacter. The sequence goes on from NZ_FNEX01000007.1 coordinate 127,808, forward strand.
ATGGCCTCCCTAACCTCTGTACCAATCACGATTTGGATCACACTCAAAGCAACAGATCCAATAGTTAAAATCTTAAGCCAACCCAGCTTACCCATAATGATCGTAGCCTCCTTATGCAGCTGATGGGTATAGTTATAAGTATAAACCAAAATACCCAATATCACCAATGCCAATAGCATATGTACGGTAACGATCCAGGGCATTAAATTGGTAGAGACTACTATTGAGCCTAACCAGGCCTGAAAACCAACGATGATAAGATTTAAAAAACTAAGAATAATGATTCTATTTGCTTTACCCTTATAGGTAAATGAAAATACAGCTAAACCTAACAACAGGAATCCGGTAATCGCCCCCATCAGCCTGTTGATGTATTCCGTCCAGGTCTTTCCGGCGTTAAACGTTTCAGGCTGAAGAATAGACTCATCATGTCTGATGCTATCGGCAAGATGCCCTTTACCCATTCTATCGAGTGTTTTCGCAAAACGTTCGTTCTTAGCGACGCGTTCAGCTACATATTTCTCTTTATAATTAGCAGGTAATTGCGAAACAGAGGTTGGTGGAACGTATTGATCAAAACACTTTGGCCAATCCGGACAGCCCATACCAGAACCTGTACTACGTACTATCCCACCTGCCAAAATTAGCAGTAAGGTTACAACTATAGTGATAAGGTTAAGCCTGATAAATCTCGTTTCAGATTTAGGAACCATGGTATGTGTTAGATTAAAAAAAATGAGGTACCTGTTGTAAGTATTTACTTACTGCAGATACCTCATCGTATTAGATACTACGTATTAGTCTATTTTGACGCATCTGCAGAAGGGTTTTCTTCTTCCCATTCTCTTTGTATACGTTCAGACTCGCTATTGCCTTCAAAATCATGAGGCATATTAGAACTCATTGTTTGTGAGAAAGGAACTGTTTGAGGGATAAAATCTTCCTCAGCTCCTGGCTTACTGTAATCATACGGCCAACGGTATACTGTTGGGATTTCTCCTGGCCAGTTACCATGTAAACGCTCCACTGGAGTCGTCCACTCTAAAGTATTTGCACCCCAAGGATTTTGAGTTGCTACTTTACCTTTAAAGATCGAATAGAAGAAGTTGAATAAGAAAGCAACCTGAGCCAGTGCAGCAATAATTGCAGACCAGGTAACTAAAATATTAACAGTAACCCACTTTTGCATAAACTCAAACTCAGTGAATGCATAGTAACGACGTGGAACACCATCTAATCCTAAGAAGTGTAATGGGAAGAATACTAAGTAAGCACAAGCAAAAGTAATCCAGAAGTGTAAGTAACCTAACTTGCTGCTCATCATTCTTCCGAACATTTTAGGGAAGTAGTGATAAACACCCGCAAGCATACCAAATATCGCTGCAGAACCCATTACCAGGTGGAAGTGGGCAATTACAAAGTAAGTATCGTGTAAGTTGATATCTAATGAAGCATTACCTAAGAAAATACCAGTTAAACCACCAGAGATAAAGAAGGACACCATACCGATGGCGAACAACATCGCAGGAGTAAACCTGATGTTACCTCTCCATAATGTAGCTAACCAGTTGAAGGTCTTAACAGCTGAAGGTACCGCAATAATCAATGTTGTGATCATAAATACACCACCCAATAGCGGGTTCATACCAGTCACAAACATGTGGTGACCCCAAACGATAAACGACAGGATAGTAATACCAATCAATGAATAGATCATCGCATGATAACCGAAGATCGGTTTTCTTGCATTCACAGACATAATCTCTGAAGACAAGCCCATCGCTGGCATAATTACGATATATACCTCTGGGTGTCCTAAGAACCAGAATAAATGTTGCCACAGGATTGGAGATCCACCCTCATTTGGAAGGATCTGAGTACCCATAACAATATCAGAAAGGTAGAAACTAGTCCCGAAACTTCTATCAAATATCAATAATACAACACCTGCAACTAAAACAGGGAAAGATAAGATACCTAAAATAGCAGTAAGGAAGAAAGCCCAGATTGTTAAAGGCATTTTCCAAAGGTCCATACCCTTAGTACGCATGTTTAAGATTGTACTTACATAGTTGATACCACCCATTAAAGATGAAGCAACGAAAAGCACCATACTAACTAACCACATAGTCATACCTAAACCAGAACCGCTAATCGCAGTAGGCAAAGCCGACAATGGAGGATAAACCGTCCATCCAGCACTTGCAGGTCCTGTTTGTATAAAGAATGAACCCATCATGATTACACAAGCAGTAAAGAAGAACCAGTAAGAAAGCATGTTCAGGAATGGTGAAGCCATATCCCTTGCACCAATCTGAAGTGGTATCAATAAGTTACTAAAAGTACCGCTCAACCCTGCTGTCAATACAAAGAATACCATGATGGTACCATGTATGGTTACTAAGGCAAGGTAAAAATCCGGTTTAATACGACCACCCTCAGCCCACTTTCCTAGGAAAGTCTCTAAAATAGGGAAGTCTTTTTCTGGCCATGCAAGTTGTAAACGAAACAATATCGACAGTCCCATTGCAATAACAGCCATAATAATACCTGTTATCAGGAACTGCTTAGCAATCATCTTGTGATCCTGACTAAAGACATACTTCGTTAAGAAGGTCTCTTTGTGATGCCCATGATCATCATGGTTATCGTGGTTATGTGTATCGTGTAATGATATAGTTGACATAATGTGCTATTCCAGTATTATTAATTTTTTAAAGCTAATTGTTTTGTTTTAACTGCCGACGTATCCTTTGCTGTTGTATCAGCTGCCACAGCAGTTGCAGCAGGAGTTACAGGTATGTTAAATTCTTTTTTCAAATCGTCAGTTAAATAAGCTGGTTGTTCTTTCACCCATGCCTCATACTCAGCCATAGAAACAACTTTAACTTCTTTTTGCATTTTGTAGTGACCATCTCCACAAATCTTGTTACATAAAAACAAATATTTGAAAGTAGGATCATTTGTCTTAGCCTTCATTTCTTCAGTAGTAATGGTAGGCGTAAACTCAAAGTAAGAAGTCATACCTGGTACAGTGTTCAATTGAACCCTGAAATGTGGCATGTAAAAACTATGGATTACATCTTTACTGGTCAAGATTAAACGCACTGGCTTGTTAACCGGAATAACCATTTCATCTGCCGACTGATCATCAAGTGTATTTTTATCTTTAAAATCAATACCTAAGGCATTAGTAGACGTGATCAGTTTGTAATTTTTTGTACCTACTACCCCATCAGCACCTGCGTAACGGATCGCCCAGGCAAATTGAGATGAAGTAATCTCAATACTGATAGGCTTGTTATTAGGATCTTCGATTTTGTAGAAAATTGATCTCCAGGTCAAGAAACCCATCAATACCAATATTGTTAAAACGAATGCTGGAACAATTGTCCAGATACGCTCAATAGTATTGTTGTGTGGGTAGTAATATGCTTTTCTTTTGTTCGTGTATTTGTAGAAATAAGCGAAAGCAAATAAAAGAATGTGAGTAGCAATAAAAACTATAGTAGTAAGGATCAACGTAATGTTAAACATCTGGTCGATTTTCTTACCGTGCTCCGAAGCCGCTTCAGGTAGAATCATGTTTCCATGAACTGTATACTCCCAGTATACACCATATAGACCTACAATAAGGAACAATGCAAAAAGCACACCGTTAACTTTATTCCAGTCAATTCCTTTTGGTTTATCCTGAGCCTCACGGGTCAATTCATATACCTTCAATGCTTTTCCGATGATTGCTACGAATAAGCAAACCAGCAAAAAGGCCATGGCATAAAATATCACCGATTTATAAATCGGCCCCATATCTACGGGCTTTTTAGCGGTCTCAGCGGCTGCAGCTTGTGCAAAAGCGCTGGTATTTGCAAATGCAGTTAAAATCACTGCTAGTGCCGCTATCGTTTTGTTACTTATAAATTTTCTTAAACTCATTTCCTTAAAAGTAGTAACGCTGTACTTCTATTATACTATTATTTTTTATTCTCTATAAAGACCACCAATTACAGCTGGTGATGTAAACTTTCTTGCAAAAACGGATGGTTCTTAGCAATTAAAGGTTTCTTACTTAAAGCATTTAAAACTGTAAAAGTAAACAAACCTACAAACCCAATTGCAGTACCAACCTCAATTATACCAAATCCGTGTTCTTCAGCAACGGTTCCAGGCATAATCATTTGATAATAATCAACCCAGTGACCGCATAAAACAACAATAGATACAGTTAATAATATATTTTCTTGTCTCTTATTGTCTCTGTCCATTAACAGCAATACTGGAGCTAAGAAGTTCAATACCAGGTTCAGGTAGAACCAGAATTCATAGTGCTCAAATCTTTTATAGAAATAAACTGTCTCCTCTGGCATGTTTGCATAGTAGATCAATAAGAATTGCGCAAACCATACATAAGTCCAGAAAATAGAGAATCCGAAGATAAACTGTCCTAAGTTATGTAGGTGACTGTTATTTACCCAGTTCATATAACCCGCTTTTTTCAACAGGATAATGATAATAGCAATAGTAGCCAAACTGCTTACCCACATGGCAGCAAAGTTGTACCAACCAAACATCGTTGAGAACCAGTGTGCCTCAAGTGACATAACGGTATCAAAAGCGAAGATTGGTGTAGTAAATCCGTAGATCACTAAAAATATACAAGAGTATTTAAAACTCTTTCTGTAAGAATTTAAACCACCTTCAAGATCCTCATTGTTTGACCATTTAGCTAGATAAAAAGCAAAAGCGCTATATATTGCTAAAAAGACAATCTGACGTCCCATAAAGAAAGGAACATTCAGGAAAGCTGACTTACCAGCGATTAATTTATCAAAGTTTGGACTGTTCGGATCAGTTAATCCCTCCGCGTGCCAATGATGATACAAGTTATGTGAGTATAAACCTGCTCCCATTACCAAAAGTAAAATGATAACAGCGATAGGCAACACTTTGGCCATGGCCTCTGGTACACGTAATATAGAGGCAGACCATCCTGCTTGTGCTACAAACTGAACAGCAAGAAAGAAAGCTCCAGACATGCATACACATGCGAAGTAATAAGCCATTAGCAACAGGTTTGCGAAGGTACGCTCATGAAGCGCCTCAGCAGAAAAACCATAACCTATAGCCGCCAGACCTATTACAATAGCGATTATGCTTAAAGTTTTTGCTTTACCTGTAAACTCAAACTGCTCAGTAAAATTATAATTGTGAGTTCCCATTTATATTGTGCTTTTCTATTGTATTTTTTGTAATTGTTGAACATACATCACTACTTTCCATCTTTCTTCTGGAGATAGTTGAGAGGCATGTGATCCCATATTATTTAAACCATACTCAATCGTATGATAAATTTTTCCCGCTGTTAAATCTTTCATCAGACCACCGCGTGAAGAAGCTGCATCACCATGATAAGAAGGTACACCGCTGAATTTATCAATTTTAACTAAGTGACCTTGTCCATCCCCTTTTTCTCCGTGACATGGAGCGCAAAATACAGTGAAATAATGCTTACCCGATTCCAGGTTTGCTCCCGTCAAAGGAAGCGGATTAAGTAAGGACGCACCAGCTGCTTCATAACCTTCCTTAGTGTTAGGATAATCGTCATACTTGTTAAATCCTACCGGTGTAGTATTAGCCGGTGGAACTTGTGCAGTTGCTCCGTTCTTAAAATTCTTGTTCGGTTGATCCGGATTGTATGCAATTGGATCATACATATTCCTGGCGTATTCTAAACCTGTACTTCTTTTATCCTTACATGCCGAAAATAAAACAGCTCCTGTAAGTATACAAAATGAGGCTAAAACTACTCTACTCTTATTCATAGCTAATATACTTCCTTTCATTATGCTTTACTTCCAAAGCACCAGCTTCCTTTAATAAATCATCAATCTTAGTATGATCGGTATTTTCTTTTGCATCAACTGCAATAACAAAACGATCATCCGTTGCCCTTAAATCCATTACTCTTGGTGCTCTTCCCGGAAATAAGTGGGTTGATGCGTAGTAAGAACCTACTAAACCAAAAGCACAAAATAAAATGGTCAACTCAAATGTAATTGGAATAAAATCCGGTAAAGCAAAGTGCGCCTTACCCCCAATGTTAATTGGCCAATCAATAGCAGCTGCATAATATACAAATGAAAGCATGGTACAAGTACCAGTGATTCCGAAAAAGAAAGCGGCGATATCTAACCTAGAACGTTTAACCCCTAACTTTGCCTCTATGCCGTGAATAGGCATTGGTGTATAAACATCATGTATCTTAATGTTGTTTTCCTGCAATTTATCGATGCCGTGCATCATTTCATCAGGATCACCAAAGCTGCCTAAAATATATTTGGTATTGTTCATCGTTATATTTTTGCGTATTCTTCTTGTTTAACACTATCAAATTTCTCCAAAGACTCTACGTATTCTGATACGTGCGTTGGATCCAAATGACCTTCCTTAATTTGTTTCAACTTAGCCTGCTCACTTGCACTCTTCAGTAGCAATTTAACCTCTGCAATTGCAATTGAAGGTAATACCCTTAAGAACAATAAAAACAAAGTAAAGAACAAACCGATCGATCCTACAAACACACTCACATCAACCCATGTTGGATAGAACATCGCCCAACTTGAAGGAATATAATCACGGTGTAATGAAGTTACGATAATTACGAAACGCTCAAACCACATACCAATGTTTACTACGATAGATAGAATCCAGGTAGCAGGAATGCTGGTACGGATCTTTTTGAACCATAACAACTGTGGAGAGATTACGTTACAAGTCATCATCATCCAGTAAGCCCACCAGTATGGACCAGTTGAACGGTTGATGAAAGCATATTGCTCATATTCAGAACCTGAATACCATGCAATAAAGAACTCAGTTAAGTAAGCCACACCCACGATTGATCCTGTCAAGATGATAATCTTGTTCATCGATTCAATGTGGAACATGGTGATGTAGTTCTCAAGACCTAATACTTTACGTGCAACCAATAATAAGGTTAACACCATCGCAAATCCTGAGAAGATCGCCCCAGCCACAAAATATGGAGGGAAGATCGTTGTATGCCATCCCGGAATTACCGAGGTAGCAAAGTCCATAGATACAATCGTGTGTACCGAAAGTACCAATGGTGTAGAGATACCAGCCAAAATGATCGATACAGCCTCAAAACGTTGCCATGTCTTCACATTTCCTGCCCATCCAAAAGATAGTACAGTATAGATTTTACGTTTAACACCTGTTGCACGGTCACGAATAGTCGCGATATCAGGCAATAAACCTGTATACCAGAATAATAGTGATACCGAGAAGTAAGTTGAGATCGCAAACATATCCCAAACAAGCGGTGAGTTAAAGTTTACCCATAATGACCCGAATTGATTTGGTAATGGAAGCACCCAGTAAGCTAACCATGGTCTACCCATGTGAGATACTACATACGTTGCCGCACAAATAACGGCGAAAATCGTCATCGCCTCAGCCGATCGGTTAATCGAGTTACGCCAGTTCTGACGGAAGAGTAATAGTACTGCAGAAATTAGTGTCCCTGCGTGACCAATACCTACCCACCATACGAAACCGGTGATATCCCATGCCCATCCTACTGTTTTATTTAATCCCCAAGCACCGATACCAAACCAGAAGGTGTAACTAACTGCTACTACCCATAGTAAAGCTCCGCATAGTGCGACGATAAATCCTATCCACCAAGCCTTGTTTGGCTTGTTCTCTACCGGCATTAAAATATCATTCGTAATCTTTGCATACGTGATATCCGTGCCGGTGATTAGTGGTTCTCTTAATATTGATTCGTTATGTCCTGACATAATTTATTTTCTTTTAATATCAGCTATCCGCTTACGCTTGTACTGTTGTATCTGTATTTCTAATTTTCGTCATATAACCTATACCCGGTTGTACGTTAATTTCTTCCAACACATAGTAAATACGTTCACTACGTAATGCTTTAGAAACTTCCGATTCAGGATCATTGGAATCACCAAAGATGATTGCATTTGCAGAACAAGCTTGTTGACATGCCATCTTGATATCACCATCTTTCAATGGACGTTTCTCAATTTTAGCTTGCAATTTACCTGCCTGGATACGCTGAATACACATCGAGCATTTTTCCATTACACCTCTTGAACGAGTAGTTACATCAGGGTTAAGTACCAACTGAGTAAATTCATTGTTCAGGTAGTTGTCAAAACGTGAATCATTCCAGTAGTTAAACCAGTTGAAACGACGTACTTTATATGGACAGTTGTTCGCACAGTAACGAGTACCTACACAACGGTTATAAGCCATGTGGTTTAAGCCGTCTGATGAGTGTACAGTTGCCAATACCGGGCAAACCGTCTCACATGGAGCATGATCGCAATGTTGACAAAGCATTGGTTGGTGTACAACCGATACATTGTTCATTTGATCTTCGTTCAAATGAGCGATCTCTTTCTCTTTCGTTACAGAATTAATTGCACTATGACCATGAGCACCTTCAGCATGCGCTTCACCTTCCTGGTTAAAGCTGTAGTAACGATCGATACGGATCCAGTGCATCTCTCTGCGTCTGCGTACTTCATCTTTACCTACAACAGGAATGTTATTCTCAACGTTACAGGCAACAATACAAGAACCACAACCAGTACAAGCATTCAAATCGATTGCCATTACCCAGTTGTTACCTGGTTTTTCGTATTTATCCCATAAATCGTAAGTTTTATGTTTAGCGTGGTCGTTACCCGAACCAGCAGCAGGATTCTTTTGGTATTCAGCAAATGTAGCCTCACGGATTACATTTCTACCTTCAAAAGAATAATGTGTTTGTGTTTGAGCAAGTTCCTCTCTTCTGCCAGTAGCTGCTAATTTAACAGTTGTAGCATACTTTAAAGTACCATTGCTAAAGCTTACAAATGGATAAGCATTTTTACCTACATTATCTCCAGCTTTACCAACTTTGGTACGGCCGTAACCTAATGCAATGGATACAGTACCTATTGCTTGTCCCGGTTGGATCAACAAAGGAAGCTCAATAGTGTAACCGTTATCTGCTTTCACAGAAACGATATCGAATTCTTTAAATCCTAATTTCTCAGCATACTTAGGCGCAATAGCTACATAGTTATCCCAGGTTACTTTCGAAACCGGATCAGGAAGCTCTTGCAAGAAAGCATTGTTAGCATGTTTACCATCGCGCATCGGAACACTCACGTATACCTGAAGCTCAATGTCTTTAGCTAATGCTTTGCTGTTATTTAAGATAGATGGAGCGACAGCAGCTAAAGAAAGATTGAAAGTATAAGCACCAGCAGCTTTTTCAGCAGTAGCGAATACACCTTTTTGTAGTACTTCTTTCCAGTTAGAACCTACTGCAGGTAATATATTTTTCTCCCAGTTGTTACGAACATACTGGTAATATTCTTTAACAGCATTGTCAGACCAGATCAATAAACTCTCTTCTGCTTGACGTGAGTTAAACACAGGGTTAATTGTTGGCTGTACAATAGAGTAAATACCTTCGTACGAACTTGCATCACCCCATGCCTCTAAATAGTTATGGTTAATTGCAACAACATCACACAAGGTAGAAGTTTCATCCTTACGGTCAGAGAACGACACTTTCAAGGCAACTTTCGCTAATGCATCTGTAAACGCTTTACTGTTTGCTACATCGTAAACTGGATTGCTATCTAAAATGAATACAGCAGCAACTTCGCCTCTGTTCATTTCGTTAATCAATTCAGCAAATTCAGCGTCATTACCTGCATAAAGGTTGCAAGGGTTATCCAAATCAATAGTAGTACCGTAACTGCCGATAGCAGCGTTAATGGCATTTACCAAAATTTGAGTAGAAACATCATTTGATCCTGAAACTACAAGGGCTTTACCTTTATTTTGTAAAAGCTCCTTACCAACTAATTTCAATGCTTTATCAGCATTAACGTTATTTGGTAAAGCACCGCCAGCTAAGCCAGCGCCAGTAATTGCATTATATAAGGTAATCAAAGCAGGACCTTCTTCCGATAGTTTTACCGGAACACGTGTATCTGCGTTTGTACCTGTTAAGCTCATTCCTGCCTCAAATTGGAAGTGACGGGACATTTTGCCATTTTTCAACGATTTAGCGTTCCTGTTAGAAACATATTGAGCAGTAAACTCTTCACCGTTAATCCAGGTACCTAAAAAGTCAGCTCCGAAACTTACAATCAGATCTGCCTTGTCAAATTTGTACTTAGGCACAACAGCTTTACCGAAGCTATTCTCATTCGCTTTAATGATACCTGTATAAGAAACCGCATCGTATTGTACGTGTTTAGTATTAGGGTAAGCAGTAGCGAAATCAGCAATAACAGCTTTCGTAGAAGGACTGTTTACAGTAGAAGAAATCACACGGATTTTCTTTCCTGATGCCTGAGCTTTGTTCAACTCGCCTTTTACAAACTCATCTACCTTAGTCCAGGTTGTTTCGTTTTCTTTTAATAAAGGCGACTTTAACTTAGATACATCATACAGATCCAACACTGAGGCCTGAGCATGCGCATCAGTACCACGGTTAAATACACCTGCATTTGTATTTGCTTCAATCTTAATTGGTCTACCTTCTCTGGTTTTAACCAAAACTGGCTGACCTTTAAAACTTGAAACATAATAGTTAGGGATACCCGGAACAACCTCTTCAGGTTTAATTACATAAGGAATTGCCTTATGAACAGGGGCTGTTTGACAAGCCGCAAGTGTCACCGCACCTAATCCAAAGCCTAAAGCTTTTAAAAAGTCACGGCGAGGAGTTACGGTACTTAACCCTGCTTCATTTAAAACATCTTCTATTGGAAGTGGCTCAGCAAATTCGTTCTTGTTGTTTTCAACAAAATCCGGAGTGTTATTATACTCTTCTAAGCCTTTCCAGTATTTTTTATTGCTTTCCATTTAAGCTATATTACTGTTATCGAACGTTCTTTGTTATTAAACTCTATTAATAGTGACATTTACCACACTCTAAACCACCTAGCAATGCAGGAGTGATTTTCTCGCCTTTTTTGATTTTCTCATGGGCTTCGATCACTTTAGTGTAGAATGCGTTGTCTTTACCTGAAACTTCTGCGTTTTTATGGCAGTTGATACACCATTTCATGGTTAGTGGAGAATATTGATAAATTTCTTCCATTGTATCTACCGGACCGTGACATGCAAAACATACAGGCTCATTAGGTTGTAAACCTCTTTCTTTTCTTATCGCTTCTTCACCAACTACAACGTGTTGTGAGTGATTGAAGTAAGCAAAATCAGGCAAGTTGTGTACACGAACCCATTCAACCGGTTTTTCTTTCGATTTATCGTAAGTAAGCGTATTAGGATCATAACCTATAGCTGTGTAGATCTTTTGGATCTCTGGAGAAATCTCTCCGTTATACTTTTCAGTAGCTTGTACAGATTTGTGACAGTTCATACAAACGTTAACCGATGGAATTGAAGCATTTTTAGATTTAAATGCACCAGAGTGACAATATTGACAATCAATCTGATTCACACCAGCGTGTAACTCGTGAGAGAACTTGATCGGTTGTACCGGTTGGTAACCAGTGTGAACACCTGTATTCCACATTCCCATCCAGCCAAATGAACCTAAGGTTACAATTAAACATAGGATGAAGAAGAATACAAACTTCTTGTTTTTAAACATTCTACGTGTGCCGTCTGCAAAAGAAACTGGTTCTTCTTCAACAACCTCAACGCCTTGTTTCTTAAGAATCAAACGCTCTAACATCTTCACCGCACGGCCTAAAACAACCAATACAGCTATAGAGATTAAGATAATTAAGGCAACACCTGCAATAGAGAATGACGAAACCTCGTCAGAACCCGCCGCTACAGCAGCACCTGCTGCCGCTTCTTTTTTCGGCTCGCCTGCTTTTGCGTATGCAATTACACTTTTAATCTGCTCGTCAGTCAACGTTGGAAACGTTGTCATCTCAGCAGGTGAAAACTTCGATGCTTCGATTGCTGTTTTATCACCAGCGTCAACTAAAGCCTTCCAGTTTCTAATCCACTTGATGGCAAAAGCTTCATCCAGCTCTTTCAGCTTAGGTGTTAATGCTGGACCAGTACTGTTACGGTCTAATTGGTGACAAGAAGCACATTTATCTTTAAATATTTTTCTTCCCTCCACTACATCTTGCGCTTGTGTTGCAGAAACGATTAAAACAGATAGAGCCGTAAACATGAATGCCGACTTCCAAACTCTTCTAATGATCAATGAGATATCCCTCATAATGAGTATTTTATGCTATTTTTTAAAAAACTTTATAAACGTTATTGATGTTTAAACACGAGGCCTTCACCAAAACGTCCACAAAAGTAAAATTTATTAACGTACCAATGACAAAGAAATGACAGTAAATACAATTTATAATCAATCTAAATAATGTCATTTTAATGCTTTAAACAAAGAAAATCACCAATTTCTTATGAAAATTGGTGATCATCCAAAGGCAATAGAATATTACCTCATTTGTTATTTTGAATTACATTTTTAATATCCATGCAAACATCAGTGGAGCTACAATAGTTGCATCCGATTCAACAATAAATTTGGGCGTATGAATATCTAACTTTCCCCATGTAATCTTCTCATTAGGCACTGCACCCGAATAAGAGCCGTATGAAGTAGTCGAATCTGAGATCTGGCAGAAATAACTCCAGAACGGAATATTAGGCATTTCCATATCCTGATATAGCATCGGAACCACACAGATTGGGAAATCACCAGCAATACCGCCACCAATCTGGAAGAAGCCAATTCCCTTACCTTCACTGTTCTTGATATACCAATCAGCTAAATAACCCATATACTCAATACCACCTTTTACAGTCGTTGCTTTCACTTCACCTTTCATTACATAAGAAGCGAAAATATTACCCATTGTCGAATCTTCCCATCCTGGTACTACAATCGGCAAGTTCTTTTCTGCCGCTGCAAGCATCCATGAGTTTTTAGGATCAATCTCATAGTACTGCTCTAAATCACCGCTCAACAACATCTTGTACATAAACTCATGCGGGAAATAACGCTCTCCTGCTTCTTCTGCATCTTTCCAGATTTTATTGATATGTTTCTGCAATCTTCTAAATGCCTCCTCTTCTGGGATACAAGTATCTGTAACGCGGTTGTAATGGTTTTCTAATAGATCCCATTCATCTTGTGGACTTAAATCACGATAGTTAGGCACACGTTTATAATGTGAATGTGCAACAAGGTTCATGATATCCTCTTCCAGGTTAGCACCTGTACATGAAATAATGGAAACTTTATCCTGACGGATCATCTCAGCCAGTGAAATACCCAACTCTGCAGTACTCATTGCACCAGCAAGGGTAATCATCATTTTTCCGCCTTCATCTAAATGTGTTTCGTATCCTTTAGCCGCATCCATCATAGCTGCTGCATTAAAATGGAGATAATTACGCTCCATAAATTGAGATATCGGTCCTCTTGTTGTACTCATCTTAATCTATTTTGTTATGGCCGCAAAAATAGATAAATATTATTACTTAAAACTATTTGGCGTTAAACTTGCTGTGCAGACACCGATATTAAATCCTTTCCACTATTTTAGGCCGATGAAAAAACTTTCAATTTGCACCATATTCGTTTTAATCACTGTAAACGCAATAGGGCAAAAGAAACTGATAGAAAAATACTTATCTAATAAAACTGATACTACGCGAAAAGGCAGCTTTATGCCACTACCAGTATTCAGATACAGCCAGGAAATAGGCATAGAGCTTGGGTTAGGCGCACTTTATTCTGTTTATCTTGATAAAAAAGATCCGACCAACCGAAGTTCCAACTTTACCGGAATACTATCCGCTTCGACCAAAGGGCAATATAATGTGTCGTTAAAGAGTGACATCTGGACAAAACAAAACAAGTACAACTACATTGGCGAAGTTAAACTGAGACGTATGCCCTTTAATTATTACGGCATTGGCAACGAAACTATACACACAAACGAAGACCGTCTGGTTCAGGATCAAATAAAGTTGGTTATGCATGCAGCCAAAAAGCTTGCACCAAATCTATATACAGGCTTTTCGCTCGGATTTGAGCACTATAGTTTTAAAGATAAAGCAGCAGGTGGGATCTTTGACTCCGATCCATATTTAGTCGGCAAGACTGGCGGCAATGTGATTTATGCAGGTATTTCGCAAAGTTACGACACCCGGAATTCCAACAATTACCCTACAAAAGGCTTTGTAGGAAAGGTTAGTTATCAATATGCACCCGACTTCTGGGCTGGAGAAAATTTCACCGGCAGTCTTATAAAAGTGAACGCGAGCAATTTCTGGTCACTGTCTCGCAAATTTGTCCTGGGCTTAAACGGTCTGTTCTATACCATACAAGGTAAAAACACCCCCTTCTATTTATTACCTCAAATGGGAAATGACGAAATGATGAGAGGCTATTACACCGGTCGTTACCGAGATAAAAATCTACTGGCTGCACAAGCAGAACTCAGATATAGATACAACAACCGATTCGGCGCGGTGATATTTGGTGGCGCCGGACAGGTTTTTGACAATGGCGGCCTTGCAATTAAAAGCTTTAAACCTTCCATTGGCGCAGGCGGCAGATATTTCTTCGATCCCGAAAAGGGCCTAAGTATGCGTTTAGATTATGGCATTGGTGAGAAACGTCCAAATGAAAAACGTCAGACGGGTTTTTACATCAGTCTGGCCGAAGCATTTTAAGCCATTACAACCTAATTTCAAAACTTAATCTTAAAATGCTCTTTTACCTGCCCATTTCTGAAGTAAACTAAGCCTATCCAAAATAAATCGATAGTTACTGTTACATCAGGATGATTCTTTATTTCAGCCCAGGCCTCTTTCATTCCTTTACTCCAATAAATATCATCAAATATCAGCAGCGAACCTTCATGTACTTTAGGCAGGCACCAGTTAAAATAGTTAAGTGTAGCGTCTTTTCTATGATTGCCATCAATATAAACAAAGTCCAATTTTTCCTGCCCCGCGATAACTTCGGGCAACAATGTATCAAAATTACCTACTTGTAACTCAACATTCTCCAGACCGAGCTCCTGGAAATTCCGATGAGCAACCTTTGCGGTTTCAGGGCAACCCTCAATGGTCACTACAGCAGCATCTGGACAAGCCTTAGACAAATAGGCAGTAGTAATCCCCAGACAGGTACCCAATTCAATAATACTCGAAGGGTTGCAATCTTTTGCGAGACGGTAAATCAGCTGAGCCAGAGCCGGACTTTTCAATGCATTTTTTGCGATCTCCTTTACCTTTTTAGTCCTGTCTTTATTCAGGTGAGACCCTGCTCCTAGGTCTGTAACAGTGATTAATGAATCGTCATTGAAAAGTTTTTTTCGCTGCGCCTCAATGTTTTTGTAGTCTGTTTTGGAGTTAAAATCGTAAATTACCTCATCGGTAAGTTTATATACAAATGGAGAATGTGTACCGTGTCTGCTTTTAGCAGTCAAGCGATGCTTCAAAAAATCACCGATAAAATTAAAAACCATAGCCGCAAAAATAGGCATTCAAATTTGCATGTTGTAATGGAAAATAGTAAAGAAATAAATGCATTAATAAAACTGCTCGACGACCCTGATCAGGAGGTGTTCGCGCATGTCGAAAAACGCCTGATCGAATATGGAACGCAAGTAATTGATTATTTAGAAAACCAATGGGAGCACTCCCTGGATACTTTGCTTCAGGAGCGCATTGAAAATATAGTACATAAGATACAATTCAACAGTGTAAAAGAAGACCTTAATTTATGGTACCAAAGTGGAGCATTTGATCTTTTACAGGGCGCTCTTGCCATTAACCGTTATCAGTATCCCGATCTCGACGAACAAAAGATCATCATTCAGATCGAAGACATCAAAAGAGAAATCTGGTTGGGCTTACAATACGAAATGAGTTCAATTGAGAAAATAAAGCTCATTAACCACGTATTTTACAACGTATACGGCTTTAGTGGAAATACGAAGAACCATCACGATCCTCAAAATTCCTACATCAGTCAGGTGTTGGAAAGCAAAAAAGGAAACCAGATATCTCTAGCCATTATCTATTCCACCCTTGCCCAGAAACTGGACATTCCTGTATATGGAGTCAACCTGCCTCAACATTTTATCCTTGGATATATTGACGAGAGCAAACGTGATGAGCAAGAATTTGGCGTGCTATTTTACATCAATGCTTTTAACAAAGGGGCTATTTTTGGCAAGCACGATGTAGATCAGTTTCTTCGTCAGCTAAATCTTGAACCTCTACCGGGCTTCTATGCACCATGCAGCAATGTCGAAATCATTAGAAGGATCATCCGCAATCTTATTTCAGCGTATGAAAACCTGGGATCAACAGAAAAAGTTGAAGAGTTGAAACAACTACAGGAAATCCTAAATAGTGATAACCTATAAAAACTTATTGGCCTTCATCCAGTTCTCCAGGCTATTAAACCATTCTTCTTTAGTGGTTTTATTTTTCAGCCCAAAACCATGTCCACCGGCCTGATAAATATGCAATTCAGCTTTCGCGTTTGCTTTTACCAGCGCCTGGTTAAATAGTATGCTATTTTCTACAGGCACCGTACGGTCATCATTGGCATGAACCATAAATGTCGGTGGAGTTTCTGCATCGACATGCTTTTCATTAGAAAAATATAATTTCAGCGCTTCATCAGTCCCCACCAAATTCTTCGCAGAGCCTGCATGTGCAGATTCGGTAAATGAAATTACCGGATACATTAAAATTGAAAAATCAGGACGAAGACTAATGCCCTCCTTATTTTCAATTTTAACGTCCCTATAGTGTACAGTTAAACTTGATGCAAGATGTCCGCCTGCCGAAAAACCCATTATACCTATTTTCGACGGATCAACATTCCATTTCGCAGCATCCTTTCTCACCAGATACATAGCCTTTTCCACATCCTGAAGCGGCCCCATAGACCTATCCTCCATAATTGCATCACTAGGCAAACGATATTTCAGCACAAAAGCGGTTACTCCTATTGACGCGAACTTCTCACCAACCTGGTAGCCCTCATGCCCCATAGCCAATCCAGAATAACCACCACCAGGGCAAACGATCACAGCTGTTCCGTTCGCCTTATTTTTTGCAGGTTGGAATACTGTAAGCGTCGGCACCGACACCTTTGTGATGCCAGCCCCTCTTTCCCCGCGATCTACGGTTACCTCTTGATAATCCGCAGGCGTTGGCTTCGCCCCGGGAATATTCCCTGAATAAAGTGGCAATACCTCCTGAGCCAACAGCCCATTTACAGATAACATTAACGTCATGAATAATCCGCTTAAATACTTCATTTTTAAAACTCCATTAAGTATGCTTTCAAAAAATCATTCAACTCCCCGTCCAGCACAGCTTGAGGATTTGAAGACTGGAAATTTGTTCGGTGGTCCTTTACCCTTCTATCATCCAGCACATAACTCCTAATTTGTGAGCCCCACTCTATTTTCTTTTTATTGCCCTCAATTAATGCCGTTGCTTCCATTCGCTTCCGCATTTCCGCTTCATACAACTGAGATTTCAATAAACGAATTGCATTCTCCTTATTTTGTAGTTGAGACCTCGACTCCTGGTTTTTGATAATAATGCCCGAAGGTTTGTGATGCAACCGCACAGCAGTCTCTACTTTATTTACATTTTGTCCACCCGCTCCACCAGAACGGAAAGTCTCAAACTCAATTTCTGAGTCTTTCACTTCAATCTCAATTGTATCATCCACCAAAGGATAAACATACACCGAGGCAAAAGAGGTATGTCTGCGGGCATTCGAGTCAAAAGGAGAAATTCTTACCAAACGATGGACGCCATTCTCCCCCTTTAAATAGCCATACGCAAATTCGCCAGAGAACTGTAATGTTACCGATTTAATACCGGCAACCTCACCCTCCTGAGAATCCTGTTCGGTGATTTTATAACCATTTTTTTCCCCCCACATCATATACATACGCATCAGCATATAGGCCCAGTCGCAACTTTCAGTTCCACCGGCACCCGCAGTAATTTGCATTACAGCAGGCAACTGATCCTCCTTACTTTTCAGCATGTTTTTGAGTTCCAGATCCTCGATGGCTTTTAAACAGAGCTGATATTGCTCGTCCATCTCTTCCTCCGTTGCATCTCCGCTTTGAAGGAAATCAAAAAGCACCTGCGTGTCTTCCAGCAAGGCATTTGCCTTTTGCCAGGCATCAGTCCATACTTTTTTGGAGTTAATTTCCGCTATATGCTTTTCGGCTTTCTTAGGATCATCCCAAAAATTCGGCTGTAAAGTGAGCTCCTGTTCAATACGTATGTCTTCTAGTCGATTTTCAACGTCAAAGATACCTCCTCAGCGACGTTACCCTGTCCCTTAAATCCTGAATTTGTTCTTTTGTCATATCACAAATATAGCATATAAAATAAAACAGGCTATATCAAATTGCTTTGATATAGCCTCCGTATAAAATGTATGCTGTTACGCTAGCTTAAAAGTCCCTTTAATTTATCCACCAAACCATCATCCTTACCATCTCCGTTTACATCAGTCTTTTCCGTAAACATTCTTGTCACATCAGATAAATCAAACTTTCCATCCGGTCCGGAAACCTTTGCTATAACATCCTGAATATTAAAGGAGCTGTCATTCGGATCATTCGTCTTATTTACCAACTTACCCATAATTGAAGGGATAACCGAAGCCGCTATATTTTTAGCCGTCTCCATGTTAATACCCATACCTGCAAGTTTATCCGTAAAACCCGATGCGGCTTCCTGTGCAACAGTACTTCCTTCAGCATTTCCTCCTTTAAAGGCATCGACCAGATTACCAATATTGCCAGAAGATAATTGCTGTTTAAGAGCATCAATAATTGAGCCCGATGCGGCAGCGATGGCCGCTTCATTTTGTTCGTTCGGCACTGCACTATTGTTCACAATAGCATCCTGAACATTTTCCTTAACCAATTGATTTAAATTCTCTAACATAGATGTTCTTTTTTAAGGTTTTTATATTCTAATATAATACTAATAATCTGTTCTTTATAGCAAACACAACAGCTACCTATTGTGTTTTACTTTATCGTTATTAAATGTAGATAGGACTTTATGAAATAAAATAAACTATTACATTTACAAAAACATTAAAATTATGCTTCCTACAGTAAACTTCACAGAAACCGCTGCGTATAAATACCTTGCCGATCATTTCATTGACATCAACAAGAAAAGTATTAAAGATCTTTTCACAGAAGATGAAGCAAGATTTGACAAATTCTCACTTTTATTTGAAGACATCCTGGTAGATTATTCTAAAAATAGAATAGATGACACCACGATTGCATTACTCATCCAACTGGCCAGAGAATGTAAACTAGATGAAGCCATTAAATCAATGTTTAGTGGCGAAAAGATCAACCAGACAGAAGGCAGAGAAGTACTTCATATCGCTTTGCGCGACCAAAGTAATGACGAAATCTTGGTAGAAGGCAAAAACGTAATACCTGAAGTATACAAAGTGCTTGACAAAATGGAGAAGTTCAGCCAACAGATCATCTCAGGAAGCTGGAAAGGATATACAGGAAAAGCCATTACTGATGTGGTAAACATCGGCATTGGAGGTTCAGATTTAGGTCCGGTAATGGTTACCGAAGCATTAAAAGCTTACAAAAACCATCTCAATATGCATTTCGTATCCAATATTGATGGTACGCACATTGCAGAAACACTTAAAAATGTTGATCCTGAAACCACATTGTTCCTGATCGCCTCCAAAACTTTCACTACACAGGAAACCATGACCAACGCCAATTCTGCGCGCGACTGGTTCCTTGAAAATGGTGCGAAAAACGAAGATATAGCCAAACATTTTGCCGCATTATCTACCAATGCAAAAGATGTATCGGCATTTGGCATTGATACCGAAAACATGTTCGAATTCTGGGACTGGGTAGGTGGCAGGTATTCTCTATGGAGTGCCATTGGTCTTCCTATTGCCTTAAGCATTGGTTTCGACAACTTTAAACAATTGCTTGCTGGTGCTCATGCTGCTGATCAACATTTTGAAAGCGCCGAGTTCGAGATTAATATACCAGTAATACTGGCACTAATTGGTGTATGGTACATCAACTTCTTTGATGCAGAAACACAGGCCATCTTACCTTACGATCAATATATGCATCGCTTTGCAGCTTATTTCCAACAAGGAGATATGGAAAGCAATGGCAAACATGTAGACCGTAACGGAAATGATGTGACTTATGAAACCGGCCCAATTATTTGGGGAGAGCCTGGAACCAACGGACAACATGCGTTCTATCAGCTTATTCATCAAGGTACACGCATTATTCCATGTGATTTTATTGCCCCTGCACAAAGCTTAAACCCAATAGGAAATCATCACCCAATCCTGCTTTCAAACTTCTTTGCACAAACGGAAGCGCTGATGAATGGCAAAACCAAAGAAGAGGTAGTTGCAGAACTAAAGAAAGATGGTAAATCGGATGCGGAAATAGAAAAACTTGCTCCTTTCAAAGTATTCGAAGGAAACAGACCTACCAACTCCATCCTATTGAAAAAAGTAACTCCATATAGCCTGGGAAGCTTGATCGCCATCTATGAGCACAAGATATTTGTACAAGGTATCATCTGGAACATATTCAGTTTCGATCAATGGGGTGTAGAATTGGGCAAGCAACTTGCAAAAAGCATCTTACCAGAACTGAATGGTGATGCCGCAGTTACTTCTCATGACGGATCTACAAATGGCCTTATCAATCAGTATAAAAGCTGGAGATAAGGGCCTCAAACTTTTTTAATGATTTTTTTGTTCTGTTAAAATATATTATCTCATACAACATAAAGAATAAAAGCCTGCATAATTTATGGAAAATAGCTTGTGCAGGCATCATATAGTTGAAAGGACGCAGTTAACCTGCGATATAATATTGTACAAATCATTAAAAAACATAAAATGAAAGCAATTAGAAGTATTCTAGTAGTCGCCACATTGCTGATTGCAGTGCAGGCAAATGCACAAACAGACAAGGAGACTACCATTAAGGTAATTAACAACCAGCATTATATATTCAATGCTACGTCTGCAATGCCGATGGCTAATAATGATGTGAATAGAGTGCTCAGCAGAATGCCGGGTGGCGCTGGCGGTGGAATGATCCAGCTTACCGGATCACAATATCAGCTTATTGTGACCAAGGATAGCGTAGAATCTTATCTGCCTTATTACGGAAGAGCATATACTGCGACTATGAACCCTGATGATGCTGGTATCAAATTCAAGTCTAAAAAATTCACCTATAAAGCCGAAAAAAAGAAAAAAGGCTCATGGTTAATTACCCTGAACTTCAAGGACACTAAAGACACGCAATCTATGGTCTTAAACGTGTCTGAGAATGGCTATGCAACGCTAAGCGTGAACAGCAATAACAGACAGTCAATATCCTTTAATGGCTTCATTAGCGAGCCTAAGGAAAAAGAGAAAAAGAAATCATAAGGTATAAAAAAACGGTCTTGCAGATCTGCAAGACCGTTTTTTTATACCTTATTTTTTAGCTGCCAGCTTTACTTCAAACATCTTCGGCCATTTCTTTCCGGTCACAAACAATCTCTTCCCTGCATTATCCCAGGCAATACCGTTTAATACATTATTTGCGCGATCATTGTCGGTCTTAAAGTAATCAACTGGCAACAAGCCTGAAAAATCGATCTGCTTCTCTATAACACCTGATTTAGGATCAATCACGACAATAATATTCTTGGTATACACATTTGCATAAATCTTACCATCAATGTATTCCAATTCATTTAGTGAATCTACAGGACCAATGTTATCATACACGTCTATAGATCTTTCCTCTTTATAATTATCTTTATTCAAGAACCACAGCTTATTCGTTCCGTCTGACTTAATCAATTGAGTCCCGTCAAAACAAAGACCCCAGCCCTCTCTACTTGACTGATATGGAAATGTAGACAATTGCTTAAATGATTTTGCATCAAATACCAATCCTAAGTGGCTCTCCCAGGTCAACATAATCACCTTATCACCTACCAGGCTCGATCCTTCGCCAAAATATTGATCTTCTAATTTAATCTGCTGCAACACTTTTCCAGATTTCACATCCACCCAACGCAGTGTCGAATGTTTCTCCTGTCCTGTACTTTCCAAAAACCTGCCATTGTGATATTCTAAACCCTGTGTATACGCAGAGGTATCATGTGGCATGGTATTCAGGACCTGATACCCGTAAAGTGCTGGTTTAACTCCTGATTTAAGCTCGATATTGATCGTTAAGGTGTCTTTTGCTGTTCCATCATCTACAATTGCCGTAATGAGCTTATAGCCCAAAGAAAGGCCCACAGTACTTACAGAAATAGCTTCTGCATTATTTTTTACACCTACCTCTTTACCATCTAACAGATAGGTAGCAGAACTAAGCTTTGTCCCTTCGGGAATACCTAATTCAATCTTTACCTGATCGCCAAGGCCAAAAGCCTGGCCCTGCTCAGGCAACTTAAAAGAAAAAGCTGGAACTGATGATTTTTCCTTACAGGAACCAGCGAACAATAAACTAAATGATAAGCAACTCAACATTGCTCTACTAAATATACTTTTAACTTGGCCAGAATGCATCTTCAATATGATTAATTTTATAAAGGTCTTTATTTTCAAAAACAATTGCAATAACGTCAAAACGAATCTCCCCCTCATGCTGCTTCATTTCTATATAGGCTGATGAAGCAAACTCAAGCTGCTTTTCTTTTCTATAGTCCACAAACTCCTCCGGATGCCCATAATCTACAGAACTCCGTGTTTTCACTTCTACAAAAACTATAGTCCCCTGTTGCTCAGCAATCACATCAACTTCTGCTCTTGCACACTTCCAGTTCGTATTTAAAATCCGGTAACCAGAGTTTTCCAGATAAGCTACCGCGATTTCCTCGCCCCGTTTGCCAAGATCATTGTGAGTTGCCATTCCTATTTCAAGATCGTAATTCCTAAATGCTTAGAAATTTCCTTTTCCACAACTTTCATCGCCATAAACTTATGCATTAATATTTCTAAGTTCGCCGGATCTGCTTCCGTTTTAATTTCGTTGGCAATATCGGAAAGAATCCCAGCTATTTTTGCTTTTTTCAGATGAAATAAACCGCCCAAAATAGTCGATTTTAAATTTACACTTTCATCCTTCACATAAATATCATGTTTGTGCTCCCAATTCTCACTTAAGGCATAGGGAGAGGTAGAAAGGTTGATCGCCAACTCAGCAATATCACGATCCTTACTCTGTATAAATTGACTGGCAACAGGCAAATGTCCATTCTCAATTTCAGCTCTATAGGTCTCAATGACACGATCACAAAGTTTATCTTTAAAAACTACGTCCGTTAAATTCTGGATTATGAACGATCCGATATACATGTTATCAATCCCCCCCCAGGTAACGAGCTCGTGTCCAAAAGCCAATAATAATCGGACAATTTCCTTCTCCTGAACCTCGTCAACACTAGCTTGTTCGGGTGGAGCGGGCGCCTCATAAGGTCCTGAGGTTTCAAACAAGTTATCAGGCGGTCCATCTTCATAGGGCTGATAAGCGTTACTTTGATGTTGTTGAAAAGATTGCGTTTGTGGACTTGGAGAATTCCCCGAAGCTTTCTTAAACTTAGCAACGCGCATTTTATTGAGTTCAGAAAGTAATGTCCTTTCCTCAACCTGCAACAAGCTACTACATTCTCTTATAAAAACCGCAGCCTTAATCTCATCAGGAATCTTGGCAATACTTTCAATAATATCTCTGATGATCCCAGCCCTTTTTATCGGATCGGTGCCAGCCTCCTTCAGCAAGATTGTAGCTTTATATAAAATAAAGTCCCTACGGTTATCTTCTATGTACTTTTTAAACTCTCCCGATCCTACATGATGCATGTAGGAGTCTGGATCATGACCGTCCGGGAAAAGCACGACTTTAACGTTCAGGCCTTCTTCCAGGATCATATCCAATCCACGCAAAGAAGCCTTGATTCCCGCAGCGTCCCCATCATAAAGGATGGTCACATTTTGGGTAAATCGTCCAATCAATCGGATTTGCTCGGTCGTTAAGGAAGTTCCTGATGAGGCCACTACGTTCTCTATTCCTGCCTGGTGGACAGCAAGTACATCGGCATAACCTTCTACCAGATAGCAATTGTCGAACTCTCTAATGGCTTTCTTCGCATGGTACAAACCATACAGCACATTAGATTTATGGTAAATATCGCTCTCCGGCGAGTTTACGTACTTAGGAACATTTTTATCTGTTTTTAAGGTACGGCCACCAAAACCAATTACCCTACCGGTAAAGTTATGGATCGGGAACAATACGCGACCTCTAAAGCGGTCGTACAACTTGCCTTTATCATTTCTGATGGCTAGTCCAGTTTTCTCCAGGTATTCTTCTCTATGCCCTGCACCGACGGCACTATTAATCAATGCATCCCACGAATCGGGCGAATAACCTACCTGGAATTTCTTAAGAATATCTTCTCTAAAACCACGCTCTTTAAAATAGCTTAAGCCAATTGCCCGGCCATCGCTACCGGTCCATAACTCATTAGAAAAATAATTAGCAGCATACTCCGAAACAATGTATAAGCTTTCCCTTGCGTTTTGCGCTTCAATATTTTGGGGCGACTGTACGGTCTCCTCTACTTCAATATTGTATTTCTGTGCAAGGTATTTTAGGGCCTCCGGATAAGAATACTTCTCGTGGTCCATAATAAAATGGACTGAGTCTCCCCCTTTACCGCAACCAAAGCACTTATAAATCCCTTTAGTAACTGAAACGTTAAAAGAGGGCGTTTTTTCATTATGAAAAGGGCAATTTCCAATTAAACTGGTCCCCCGCTTTTTTAGCGCAACAAAGTCGCCCACCACCTCTTCAATACGGGCGGTGTCCATTATTTTGCTTATGGTTTCCTGGTTAATCATTCGCGCTTATCTCTTTTCTATTTACCATTTATCATTTGCAGCGGCTACCCATTCAGCCGCCGCTGTACTATTTTTATTTAACCAAAGGCAGCAAAGTATCTGCCAAAGTCCGGTTTCCTTTTTCATTCAAATGTACGCCATCGCTAGTCAAAATACCTTTTTCCAGATCCTCAGGATTGTTTGCCATATCGTACTCCGTAAACAGCTTTCTTAAATCCGCAATTGGAAGATTATTTTTTGCAGCCAAATCTCTAACTGCGCCTGAATATTTATCCAATTCCTTATCCATTGGATTAGCGCCGTTCTTTTTCTCGCCAATTACAGCAGGCGTGCAAAGCACAACTTTAGCACCTCCAGCCTGGATTTTATTAATCAGACCTTGATAAAACTTACCAAACTTATCATAATCAGTCCCAGTTTTAGAAGTCAGCTTGTGCCAAACATCATTCACTCCAATGTAAATCACCACCAAATCAGGCTTTTTATTCAGTACATCATCCTCCATTCTCAGGTATAAATCATATACTTTATTACCGCCAACACCGGCACCAATAATTTCATATTTAGCAGGGTCTAAATCCTTTTTTATCAAATCAACATAACCGCCCGGCTTTATTCCAGCCGCGGTAATCGAGTCGCCAAAGAAAATAACTTTTTTAGGCTTACTTTTCATCGCAGAGAAAAGCAGCACCAATATTAGTGCTGGCAACAACAATAATTTAAAAGAAGATTTCATTACTAGGTTCATTATATATGGTTTAGGGGTTAAATAACTACGACTAAGTTAAAAAATTACTTCCCTTTTCCAAGACGATATTCTCTTTGCAATACCAGCACACTTGCTTTTTCCGGCTTCTTCATCGGAACATTCCAATTGCCCTGATAGCTGACCTTAGCCGGCAACTTCTCCTCCCCAAAATAACCCATTTCAATATTCATTTGTACATTAAAATCAAAAAGCATATTGCTGTATTTCATATCTACATAACGACCTAAAATTTCAAAGTTGCGTTTGTCAAAAATAGTTGTTAGCTCTTTAATCATCAGCCCATCCTTAGTCCAATTACTTAAATCAGGCTTTACCGTAACCTTAAACCGGTAGACAGAAATAGAATCCAGATAGGTCCCACTGAAAAAGCTATAATCGTAATACTGCCGCATGTTGGCGGTAAAGATCTCTGTTTTGCTTCCAATAAAAGGCAAGCCCTTAACCGGTCGACCGGGAGAAAAGATCAACGTTTTCAGTTTATCCTTGTATCCGGCAATGGCACCGTCAGACTTTCCCACAGCAGATTCTGAAGAATAAGAAGACTGATAAGCATTCATAAAAATATAATCAAACATCTCAACCGTATAAAGATTGTATTTCCCGTTTTTCTTAAAAAGCTTACCAGTGTCTTGCTTTACCAGATATTCCAACCAGGGAGCGGTATTGTTCCGTTTCACCTTACGGTATAAGCGTCCGCTTACCTTATTCTTTTTGTCATAGGTATAAATACTATTTTCTGCTACAAAGGAGTACTTCTTCATATTGCGGAAAGCCTGATAGAAACTCGTATCAGTGGTGACGGCCCTGATAAAAGTTTCTACGCTTAAGCGCTCTGAAGTAATGTTTACAGCCGAATCCAGTTGAATGGTTTTAATCGTATCCGGATTAAATCGGGGAATCTCCTGCCCAAAAACATTAACAAATGATGTGAGAAATAGAATCAGTACAAGGGATTTCTTCATGGAGGCAGAAAACCTAATTCCCCAACTGTTTTACCGCCATATAAGCCATTAAACCTGTCGATACCTTCAAAGCATCCTCGTCAATGTCAAAATTAGGCGTATGCACAGAATAGTAAGTATCCTTAGCTTTATTTCCGGTGCCCAGTCTGTAGAAACAAGCATCCGTAATTTGCGAGTAATAGGCAAAATCTTCCGCAGCCATCCAGATGTCCAGATCAAGTACATTTTCCTTACCTAAGTAATCTTCTGCACAAGCACGTGCATTTGCCGTTACCTGCTCTTCATTGATTAAATAAGGATAGCCATCCATGATGTTAAACTCACAACTTCCACCCATACTTTCGGCAATACCTTCAGCCATTTTCTTCATCAAACGTTTAGCCTCTTTGCGCCATTCTTCATTCAGTGTTCTAAAGGTACCTTCCAATTTCACCTCATTAGGAATGATATTCGTTGCACCATTGGCAATCACCTTACCAAAAGAGAGTACTGATGGCAAACGCGGATCGGCATTTCTGCTCACGATCTGCTGTAAAGCCACGATAATGTGCGAAGTGATCAACACAGGATCTATATTCTGATGTGGTTGTGCACCGTGCCCACCTTTACCACGAACCGTTACGTACAATTCATCCGTAGAGGCCATATAAATGCCGGAGCGGAAACCAACCTTACCAGACTCAATCAAAGGCATCACATGCTGCCCAATGATCTGCTGAGGCTTAGGATTCTCTAATACACCTTCTTTAATCATAATGCTTGCCCCACCAGGCAATATCTCTTCTGCAGGTTGGAATATCAATTTTACGACACCACCAAACTCTGCTTTAAGGTTATTCAAAATATAAGCAGTACCCAGCAAAGAAGAGCTATGTACATCATGCCCACAAGCGTGCATTACACCTGGGTTTTTAGAAGTATAAGGTTTATCATTAGCCTCCAATATCGGCAATGCGTCCATATCCGCACGCAAAGCGATAACCTTATCAGAAGGAAGCTCGCCCGTAATCAATCCAACAACACCAGTATTGGCCATTTCAGTAAAAGGAATGCCCCAATCTGTCAAAATACCCTTAATAAATGCTGAAGTCTGAAATTCCTTAAAAGAAAGCTCCGGATTGGCGTGTAAATGCTGGCGATAACCAACAACCTGCTCAAAAATATTACCGGAAAGTGCCTGAATCTTATCTTTAATCATTGCTGTAATTTAAATTAGGTGCATTAATCTTTTCCCTGAAAATAAATAAAGTAGGGAACATTGGTCTAAGCTCATTCAATAAGCGCTGTGCTTCCAGCCGCGTCCTGAAATCGCCAACCCGTAAATAATAATTTGGTTGTTTATAAGTAATGTAAGTATTTAACTCAGGATAGCTGGAGTTGAATTTACTCTGCTCGTTAAAAACCTCACGCCTGTCAGATCCATAAAATATTTGAACCCGGTATCCCATTTGTGAAACAATCGTTGTTCCCGGCCTACCGGTTACCGCGCCCGAAGGACTGGTAGCTGTAGACTTTAAGCTCAATTCTATGCGTTTGGCAATCAAACTGTCTATCATAGGGTCTTTTATTACCGAGACCACACCCTTTGTTTGGGCAAATGCCACAGCAGAAAAACAACACAATAAACCAGTTAACAATTTCTTCATGAAAGGATATAAAAAAAGAATGCCGAATTCTTTACAAAACTCGGCATTCTATATGTTTAATACAAATTACAATCCTGCACCGTGACAGTTTTTGTATTTCTTACCACTACCACAAGGACAAAGGTCGTTTCTACCTACAGTAACTTCTTTACGAATCGGTTGCTGAGGGGCCAGTTCACGAGTATCATCCATTACATCCGCAGTGCTGCTTGAATGTCCAAACTCAGGTTTAGACATTTTCAATCTGCTTGGTGCAGGTCTTGGTGCCTGTGCTTCTCTGATATCATTTGGGTCTGCCTGTACAGGGATCCCGCCTTTATATAAGAAACTTACCACCTCTTTGTTCACAGCATTCAGCATGTTTTTGAACAAGTTAAAGGCCTCCATTTTATAAATGATCAATGGATCTTTTTGCTCATAAACCGCATTTTGCACCGACTGCTTCAATTCGTCCATTTCACGTAAATGCTCTTTCCATGATTCATCGATCAAGGCCAGTACAATCGTTTTCTCAAATGACTTAGTAATCTCACGACCTCCATTGTCTATTGCCTTTTTAAGACTAACAGGTACTTGTATGCTACGTAATCCATCTGTAAACGGAACAACGATTTGCTCAATCTGCTCACCACGTTCTGCAAACACCTGGTTCAATACCGGCATCGCCTGACTAATGATCGCATCTGATTTCCTTGCATAGAAAGCAGTAACCTCTTCAAACAATTTATCTGTTAAATGATGAATACCTTTAGATGTGAATTCTGCCTCATCAATACTTGTATCTGCAGAGAAGTTTTTAATTACTTCCAGTTTAAAACCTTCGTAATTACCTTCTTCTTTATATTCAGTTACGATATCTTCTGCAACATCAAACACCATATTGCTCATGTCTACATCTAAACGATCGCCAAACAAGGCATTTCTACGTTTCGAATAGATCACAGTACGTTGTGAGTTCATTACGTCATCATACTCCAGCAAACGCTTACGGATACCAAAGTTATTTTCTTCAACTTTCTTCTGGGCACGCTCAATAGATTTGGTAATCATTGAATGCTGAATCACTTCACCATCTTCAATACCCATTTTCACCATGATGCTAGAAATCCTTTCAGATCCGAATAACCTCATTAAGTTATCTTCAAGAGATACGAAGAATTGAGATGAACCTGGATCACCCTGACGACCGGCACGACCGCGTAACTGTCTGTCTACACGACGAGACTCATGACGCTCAGTACCTACAATCGCTAAACCACCAGCTTCCTTAACGCCTGGGCCTAATTTAATATCCGTACCACGACCAGCCATGTTGGTTGCAATCGTAACCTGACCAGCCTGACCAGCTTCAGCAACAATATCCGCCTCTTTCTGGTGCATCTTCGCGTTCAACACATTGTGCTTAATTCCACGAAGCTTCAACATCCTGCTTAGTAATTCCGAAATCTCTACCGAAGTTGTACCCACCAATACCGGACGGCCTGCTTGCGTTAGTTTTACAATTTCTTCTGCTACTGCATTGTATTTTTCGCGTACGGTACGGTACACATAATCCTGATGATCTTTTCTTGAAATTACTCTGTTTGTAGGAATTTCTACCACATCCAATTTATAGATAGACCAGAACTCGCCTGCTTCCGTAGTCGCAGTACCCGTCATACCGCAAAGCTTGTGGTACATTCTAAAGAAGTTCTGTAAAGTAACAGTAGCGTAAGTTTGCGAAGCATCTTCTACTTTCACATTCTCTTTAGCTTCAATTGCCTGGTGTAAACCATCAGAATAACGACGACCATCCATAATACGGCCAGTCTGCTCATCAACAATTTTAATCTTTCCTTCATCGATGATGTATTCTACATCAATCTCGAACAAAGTATAAGCTTTCAACAACTGGTTTACAGAGTGAATGCGTTCCGCTTTGATTGAATAATCGCGCATTAAAGCATCTTTCTTCGCAATTTTCTCTTCGCTGCTTAATGATGATTTCTCGATCTCTGCAATCTCAGTACCTACATCAGGCAATACAAAGAAATGTGCATCCTCACCAGATTTAGTGATCAGCTCAATACCTTTTTCGGTCAATTCAACCTGGTTGTTTTTCTCATCAATGTAGAAGAACAGTTCCGAATCTACCTTAGGCATATTCTTAGACTGATCAGCCATATAATGATTCTCTGTTTTCAATAAGGTTTGTTTTACACTACCCTCACTCAAAAACTTAATCAAGGCTTTATTTTTAGGCAAACCACGGTGAGCACGTAATAGCGCTAAACCACCTTCACCTTCTTCGGTTCCGGCTTTACCATCGTTAATTAATTTCTTAGCTTCATTCAAAGCTCTGGTTACATATTCTTTCTGTGCGTTTACCAGGCGTTCAATCCTTGGTTTCAACTCATGAAACTCATGCTGATCACCAAAAGGAACAGGTCCAGAAATAATCAAAGGTGTACGGGCATCATCAATCAATACTGAATCGACCTCATCCACCATTGCAAAATGCAATTTGCGTTGTACCAATTGGTCTGGAGTCTGCGACATGTTGTCACGCAGGTAATCAAAACCAAATTCGTTGTTGGTACCGTATGTAATGTCAGCCAAATAAGCGTTTCTACGCTCTTGCGAGTTTGGCTCATGCTTATCGATACAATCTACCGAGATACCGTGGAATTCAAATAATGGACCATTCCATTCCGAGTCACGACGAGCAAGGTAATCATTCACCGTTACGATGTGTACACCTTGTCCGGCTAGTGCATTCAGGTATGCTGGCAATGTACTTACTAAGGTTTTACCCTCACCAGTAGCCATCTCGGCAATTTTACCACTATGCAACACCATACCACCGATCAACTGCACATCATAATGCACCATGTTCCAAACCACTTCTACACCGGCAGCTTCCCAACGGTTTGACCAAAGTGCTTTATCGCCTTGAATTACAACGTTTTTCTTACGAGCAGCATAATCACGATCAAACTGTGTCGCGGTCACTTCCAACGTTTCGTTTTCAGAAAGACGTCTAGAAGTTTCTTTCACTACCGCAAAAGCTTCTGGTAGGATTTGTTGCAAAACCACCTCAAGTTCTTTATCGCGATCTTTAATCAAGGCATCAATCTGATCGTATAAAGCTGTTTTTTCAGTTAATGACAATTCCTGACTTTCACCATCCACTTTTAAAGCAGCGATTTTACCATCAATTTCAGCTAAGGCTTTCGCAATAACATCCTTAAAGTATACTGTTTTATTACGCAGTTCATCGTTGCTTAATGAAGCTAACTTTGCGTATTCCTCGTTCGTTTTTGCAACAAGAGGTTGTAAGGCCTTTATATCTCTTTCTGATTTGCTTCCAAAAACCTTGGTTAAAAATCCTAACATATTATGTTTTGTGTTTATTTCTTTTAAAATGATCAAATTACAACAACCAAGCCATGTAGCCAAATGAGCCACAATGTCAGTTGTAGGGTACTAAAAGTACAAAATATCCTGTACTTGGGGCGGTTAGCCCGTATTTCATTTAACAGGGAGGGGATTATGGACTGTTGTTTTTAGTCTGTTCCTTTATGGTCAGGTCAACTATAATGTAATTATTGATCCTTTGTTTTTCAATCTTTTTCTCAGGCAACAAACCTATTGAGGTCAATTCACTGGCAGACAAAAAGAAAGGATGTCTCTGGTCATCAGGTAAATTCACCCTAACAGATGCAGCATCTTTGTCCACCTGCTGACTGTTACAAAACTTTGTTACCAAGCGCAATCCTTCAATCCGATCAGCCTTTGCAAGGTTGGTCAGACTAAAAAAGACTAACGAAAGAGTAACGATATGTTTCATGTTGGCGGCAATAATTTAGTTAAGATGCAATGCTCCAGCCCTCAAATCTAATTTTAATCTTTTAAATAATGAAATTCAAGACTCAGAAATTACATTTCACCCCCGCTAAATTCAATCATTTACTGAGGATTTAACTCCTTCAACTCTTCAAGATCCGCCCGAAAACCCTTCTCATCTTCTCCCAAATTAGGCCATTCTGGTTTCTTCCCAGCGTAATAATAGGAAAAAACCATCACCGCAGCCAAACAGAGTATGGAAATAATTGCACCGGATATCCCCGATTTCGGTATGTAGATTATAATACGCCCAAAAGAGAGCAGCATAGAAGAACAAAACATAAATATGACTGTATATCTCAAAAGCCTTCTGTATTTTACATAAACAGCGATGATATGCAGTAGTGATTCCTGTAGGTTTTGCCTATCCAGACTTATTTCTTTAAGCGCCATGCGCGCCTTGAACAAAAAGATCACCATCACTATACAGCTTAAGACTAAAGCTGCAAGCGGCAGATACTGTGCCCTTGAGGTATAATCGAAAGGATTCCCGAAGAAACAAAATGTAAGGCAGACCGCGTAAAACATAAAAAGACATATCATCTCAGTATAACGCTTTCTAATCCTGGCTATTCTGGAAACAGATCTTTCCTTGATCATACTTGCAATCACCTTCTGGTTAATTTCTTCTGTAGCCTGTAATCTGCTATCATATTCTAGCCATGCTGTTTTCAACTCATCTAAGTTCATAACGATCTGATTTAATAATTTTTTCCAATTTGATCTTAATCCGGGTGATCCTCACCCCTACATTACTTTTACTTATCCCGATGACATCGCTAATCTCATCATAGGTCTTATCTTCCAGGTGCAACAAGATGATGGCCTTTTCTATCTCTGTTAAGCAATCAATGGCCCGTTTAAGTAGCGACATCTGTTCATCTTCTTCAGGATAAGCGCCCAGATCAGGAATTTGAAACTCATCCGTTGAAATCCCCCTGCTTTCAGGTCTCCGGCTTGTTTTCCTGAAATTAGTAATAGCCGTATTCAATGCAATCCGGTACATCCAGGTACTCGGCTTCGATTCCTGTCTGAAGGAAGGAAAAGCTTTCCAAAGCTGCAACACGACCTCCTGGAACAGATCATTTTTATCTTCCTGATCCAAGCCATATAAGTTGCAGACTTTGTATATAATTCCACGATGTATGTTGATCATTTCGACAAATGCATGCTCCATCATATTTCAATTTGCACAATAAGTCGCAGTGGCTAGATAAAAATTACACATTCGATAAAAATAACTAATTTACCCATCCAGATCACCCAATATTATTGTATGTCAGATTTCCGTTTAACTGTTTTTCATACTGTTGCCAAAAGACTTAGCTTCACTAAGGCTGCTGAAGAGTTATTCATTAGTCAGCCAGCTGTTACAAAGCATATTCATGAGCTAGAGCAGGAATATAACAGCAAATTATTTGACCGTAACGGAAACACCATTAAGCTTACTCCTGCCGGAAATCTATTGTTAAAACATGCAGAAACCATTTTTGCCATTTATAGGGCTATAGATTTTGACATGAATGCGCTACAACAGAAAGATAAAGGCTTGTTGCACCTTGGTGCAAGTACAACCATATCTCAATATATTATTGCGCCAATTCTAGCTGGCTTTAAAAAGAAATTTGCTGAGATTGAATTAAAACTGATTACGGGCAATACGGAACAAATAGAAAAAGCATTAATCGACAAAGAAATTGAACTTGGTATTGTAGAAGGCCAGTCGAAAAATCAGGAAATCAGTTATTCCGACTTTATCGAAGATGAGATTGTATTGGTTTGCCATAAAGACCACCCTCTTGCAAAAACAACAGAAATTGCGGCTTCAGAGCTTCCATCCTACAATTTTATTGTGCGTGAACAGGGATCTGGAACACGTCAGGTGATTGATCATGCATTAAAAACGCAAGGTCTAAACTTATCCGACTTACCTGTCGAGATTCAATTAGGCAACACAGAAAGCATCAAAGCATACCTATTACACTCTACAGCAGTAGCCTTTTTATCAATACACGCAATCAACAGAGAGCTATTAAGTGAAGAGTTACGCATTATAGAGATTAAAGACATCAGTATAACCAGAAACTTCTATTTCATTCACCTTAAGGGCAAATCAGACCCTATTGCGGAGAAAATGATGCGGTTTGCAAGGCTGCATTATAACTTAAAGTAATGTCCGATAAACATTCGGAATAACAATACCCCAACATACCGGGGTACTTTTGCAGTATTAAATCTGCAACACGAATGGAATACCCTACAAAACATCTAAGTCAAAAAATCATCTTTATAGCCGCCGCAGTACTTTCATTGCTCCCATTTATCTCTCCGGCAATCGCTTTATTAATGGGACTGATACTGGCACAAGTAATGGAGCATCCTTATGCTGCTGCAAGTCAAAAAGCAACACATATTTTATTAAAAATCTCTGTTATTGGCCTGGGCTTCGGAATGAATATCTTTAGCACTATCGAAGCCGGTAAAGAGGGAATATTATTTACCATTGCCTCTATATTTGGTGTATTAACGATAGGCTACCTCATCGGAAGATTGCTTAAAATAGACTTCAAAACTTCCTCTCTGATATCTGCCGGGACTGCGATCTGTGGTGGAAGCGCAATTGCAGCACTTTCTCCGGTCATAAAAGCAAATCCGAAGCAAATTTCTGTTGCCTTAGGAACGGTATTTATTCTCAACTCCATTGCCCTATTCCTATTTCCCCTGATTGGCCATTTACTTCACCTTACGCAAACCCAATTTGGTCTATGGTGCGCCATTGCTATCCATGACACGAGTTCTGTTGTAGGTGCAGCAAGTAAATATGGCGAACAGGCGCTTCAAATAGCGACTACAGTGAAACTTGCAAGGGCGTTGTGGATCATCCCGGTATCCCTTGCAGCAACTTATGTCTTTAAAACCGACAAGACTAAAATGCAAATCCCCTACTTTATTGGTTTATTTATTTTAGCCATCCTCGCAAACACCTATCTGCCGTTGATCACCAAAGCGGGACCTTATTTAGTTGCTTTTGCTAAAGCAGGATTAAGCTTAACCTTATTCCTCATCGGTTCAGGCTTATCGTTTAAAACCTTTAAAAGTGTTGGTATTAGTCCGCTTGTTCAGGGCACTACCTTATGGATATTGATATCGATTGCCAGCCTTTGTGCTATTATGATATTAGCAAAGGGTTAACCAATCTCAAAAGCATCCAAATTAAGCGTATTTTCATTCATTAATTCGATTATGTAATGACATTCATTCACCGTCATTCTCGAATATTGATTTCCCATATATTTAAAACATACGGTTAGCACCTAGGTTAATTAAATATAAGACTATCATCTAGTGGTGTGTTCTTTTCATCTTCATAATAAAAATAGCTTCCTATTAAACGGTTATCTTTCGAAATCAATTGAAGCTTCACTTCTATTACAAACTTGTCAAGTTTACGTTGAAAAAACTGCACACGTATAAAATCCTCCATCAGAATAATTTCATCTATTTGAACATCAATCTCATCTTTTAGATAATTATTATCCGGATTCGAAATACATTTATCAAAGGAAAGCTTTGCTTTCAAATATAGATCTTCAAAAAAATCAACTTCTAGTTTTATCATTTATCCAAATATTTATTGGCCTTTACAAGCTTGTTTTTGATCGCTTTTTCCCTCCACTTTTATCCAGAAGATGGCGGAACTATGAACTGCACCAAATCAATACTCAAATTTATTCTAGGTTTTTATATCCTTAACCTGAAATATAGGAGACTTAACGCCATCATTTTCTAAAAGAACAAGTTTTTCTTTTTTTACTAATTTTAGTAAGCCGGCATGAACATCATCCAAACTAAAATTTAGCTTGTTCCATTTCTTATTAGTTTTAATAAATTCATACATTTTCCAGGAGGAAAATTTAATAGGAAAATCGTTTTCAGGTAAAAAATCAAATTCGCAAACAATACCGTCACTTTCAAGCCTACAACCTGCACCATGGTAAAAAAAATTATAGTTACCAATTTTCCCATTATTCATATTTATATAATCGGCCTCACTTTTATTTTGACTTCTTAAAAGACTTTTATACCCTTCTATAAAATCCACATAATCAATCAAAATTTCTTTTAAACAGTTCTCCATTAAAATAATCCTTTTTGTATTTCTTGATTCTTACTTTTAAACATTTGCATTGCGTGACTCACATTTAGCTGAATAACATTTAGAGTCTGATTATTTTGAATAGCGGCTTTCATCCTGTTATGCCCGTAGCTCACATTATTCCTACAATTGCAGCGACCTTTTCGGCAGACTGCGCCCCTTTCTCAGTAGATACTAAAGTTTTTAATTTCGCTGGATTGTATTTCAAAAATGAGAATACTCCACACCCCCCAATGAATTCGAAACTTCCAGCTCCTCCAATTGAGGCAAAATTAACTATTTTCCCATCTGAATCTACTTGATATCTGAAGCCGTTCTCATCAGTCCATTCTCTTGGTTTTAACGCATACCAAATTTTTTCCTAATGTAAATGACTTAGCCTCAAGAACTTTTTCACCCTTTCCTGTGGTTAAATCTTCTACAATTTTTCTATCTGAATCCTGCAATGTACCGAAATTACCTTTTAAAAGCTTTCTCATACTATTTAATCCCTCTTGTACTTTTTGAAGATGAGAACCACTCACTGAAGTTTTTGTCCATTTTTGATCTCCTCGATGAAGCGAAACTGTTATACCCTGAAAAAATGAATTGAATAGAACTTCATCACGTTGGGCCCAAATATATCGGTGGGCTTAGTGATGGACTAACTGCATCTATTAATGCTTCATATCATCAAATGATTACAAATGAGTTTAGAAGCCTATATCCCTATGGTCAAGGTGCTATAGCTGACCAAGTGATTAGGCAAAATTTAATGAAAAAAGTCTACGAGAAATTTCCGCTTCCTAAATTGAATCTTAAAATACCCCATATAAACAATAAGCCTGTTAGAGATAATAATATTAATTTGCACATAAATGATAAAAAATGTGGACCCTAAAACAAATATCAAAAGAATTAGGAGGAACTCTTAAATCTCAAAACCTTTTCCATCCAAATTTAGAGGAAATTTCTATCAGAATAATCGAAATTGCGGATTACAAGAATTTTAAAATCAGAATTAATGAATTTCAATCGCAATATGAGATATTTATATCTATAAACTCTCCCTTTATATTTTCTATTAATAATTTTGATAAAATTCTTCCTATTAATAAGTTGGTTGTAGTAGATCTATTTCCCTACAAGGTTTTTGTCTCGAATAAAAATCCATTTTTAAATGAGTCTTTCTTGGAGTTTTGGAGAGCATTTGTACCTATTTTGATCGAATTCAAGCTTTCCAAAGATGAAACTATTGTGTTTTATCAAAACAAAATATCGTTAGTGATTAGTCAGCAAAGATCAATTGGGCAATTTCTATCTATTTTTTTAACGTTGTTAGATAGCAGGAGCAAAATTTTCAATGCGAGTTCCAATAAAGTAAGAATTTTCGCTAGAAATATTCCTAAGAAATTGAGAATACTAAAACCCATATTGGTAAAGTGGGCTCTATCTGATGGTATTGAAAGGCAACAATTAATTGAAAAGACAAGCAAAATTCAAAAAACTAAATTAATAAAAATCGTTAATCCATTGATGAATGATATTAATGGATTTTTGGATTCTTTTAATGATAAAGTCATGAGTGAAGAGGCTATTCAAATAGGTAAGTTGGCAGAATTTATAAGTGAATTGATAGTTGAAGGAAATGGAAAAACCACAAAATAGAAGAATTCGATGTTTACATATTGCAGCGGCTAGAACATACAATTCGCGCTGTTCTTTGGTTAATTTACTTACGCCCATAATTTCAAATATTCTTTTCAAAGTTTCTTCTGTCATAATTCTCATTTTTATTCATGAAGAATCTAATCTATTCACAGATAAAAAACACATATTTTAAAAATTAATTTATTTTCCAAAAATCCTAATCCCCGATATATTTTCGTTTTATACAGAAAAACGACCAATTTACCTCTTGTCCATTTCAGCATTAGGGCAAACAGCCTTCAAGCTCCAGCATAAAAAATCATTTTTCCTCAAAAACAACCTGCATTATCAGCTACAAAATAAAATTTCAATTCTTTTGCTAAATCATTTTAGTATAGCTATGTTTGAATAAATTATCTCTATTAATTAAGCCATATTCTAACCAAATTCAACCTTAAACCATGCAACAAAAAGCTGCCTTTACAGACAAAAAATTCCTTGTCACCCTAGTATTTGTCACCTCACTTTTTATGTTCTGGGGTATCGCCATTACCATGGCTGATGTACTGAACAAACACTTTCAGCATACCATGAGTCTTTCAAAAACACAATCTGCCTTTGTACAGTTTGCAGTCTTTGGCGCTTATGCTGTAATGGGAATCCCAGCTGGTCTGTTTATGAAACGCTTTGGCTACAAGAAAGGCGTACTGTTAGGTCTTTCACTTTTTGCTTTAGGTGCTTTTCTATTTATACCTGCGGCCAATATCTCTTCGTTTGCCTTTTTTGGCATTGCCTTATTTATAGTTGGCTGTGGATTATCTACCCTGGAAACAGTCGCTCACCCTTTTGTTGCTTCTTTAGGCGATCAGCGCACCAGCGATCTGCGTATCAATTTTGCCCAAATGTTTAATGCAGTCGGAGCTATTATAGGCCCACTAATTGGTGGATATTTTTTATTGAGTAATAATGTTGTAGGCAGCACCGACTTAACTTCTGTTAAAGTTCTATATGCGGTAATCGGCTTAGTTATACTCGCAGTTGCAGTATCTTTTTCTTTTGTAAAAGTACCACCAACCACAGATCCACATGCAGTTTCAGCAGCAGACGCTGACGCAGTGAACGTGGATGTTGCACCCGATAAGAAACTATTCGACCACAAACATTTTGTTTGGGCAGTTGCAGCGCAGTTTTTTAACGTAGCTGCTCAGGCAGGTACATGGGCCTTTTTCATCAATTACGTTCATGAAATAGTGGGTTTCAGTGATGAAAAAGCCTCTTATTTTATGGGCGTCTTCATGGGTATGATGCTTACGGGACGTATTTTGGGCACCTTTTTAATGCGCTTTATCTCACCAAACAAATTGTTGGCAACATTTGCACTAGGTAATATCATCATGTGTATCATCGTAGCACAAAGCTTGGGTATGGTGTCATTCTTTGCGTTGTTAATGATTAACTTTTTCTTTAGCATCATGTTCCCTACCATATTCAGTCTTGGCCTTAAAAATATGGGTTCACGTACGCAACAGGCTGCATCATTTTTATCGATGGGTGTAGTAGGTGGTGCATTCTTCCCTTTTGTTATGGGTTATGCTGCAGATCAATTTGGTATCGCTCATGCTTATTATGCCCCGATCATTTGTTATATCGTGATCTTCCTATTCGCTTACAAATTTTATAAAGTAAAACACTAATACATAGGAAGTCCGCATAAAACACATTTAGAACTAATATGGGTAAACTTTCAATTAAAGATATTGCACAACAATGCAATACATCAATAACTACAGTTTCCTTTGTGCTTAACGGCAGGGCAGAAGAAAAACGGATCAGCAAAGAGCTTAAAGAAAGGATCCTTAAAACCATTGAAGATACCGGTTACAAGCAAAACCAGTTTGCGAGAGGCATGAGGACCGGGAAGACCAATATCATTGGTTTGATCATAGAGGATATTTCTAACGCTTTTTTTTCGGCGGTAGCCAGAATCATAGAAGAAAACGCTTACAAAAGAGGATATAAGATAATTTATTGCAGCACAGACGACAACACAGAGAAGACCAAAGAACTTATTAAACTCTTTGTAGAAAGGAACTTAGATGGCTATATCATTACACCTCCAAAGGGAATCGAAGATGAAATTCAATCTCTAATTAACCAGAAAATACCGGTAGTTCTTTTTGACCGGTATTTTCCTGGGTTAGAGACAGACTATGTTGTGGTAGATAACTTCAATGGCGCTAAAAAAGCAGTCCAACACTTGTTTGATGCTGGTTTTGTAAACATCGGATTGATCACCACCACATCGGATTTAACCCAAATGCAGGAAAGACTCGATGGTTACGAAGAAGCAATCGCGGAAAATGGGAAAAAACCGAAAATATTAAAAATACCATTTGATAACTCTGCCGAGCAGAACATTGAAACCATAAGTTCCTATCTAAAAAAGAACAAGGATTTAGATGCCATTTTTTTCTCCACCAATTACCTGGCATTCAGAGGGCTTGAGGCAATAAATGAACTTAAAATGAAAATCCCCGAGGATATAGCTATTGTGGCTTTTGACGATCAGGAGTTTTTCAAAATCTATAACCCTTCTATAACCGCGGTTTCGCAGCCTATAAAAGACATATCCATTAAGTTAATTGATATTTTACTACAAAAAATGGAGTCTATAGATAAACCAATAGAAAAAGTCATTCTGCCTACAAATCTGATTATTCGCAATTCTTCAATCAAAATCAAGTAGATTATCCTGCCGAAGGAAGACATTACCAGTTCTATTTTCATTATTTAAACTTAAACTGTGATAATTTAGCTAAAGCGGTATATTTGCTGAACAATAAACGCTGCTCACACCATAAAAACAACAAATCAGACATAGATGAATATCTTACTATTAGGTTCCGGAGGCAGAGAAAGTGCCCTTGCATGGAAAATCAGCCAGTCTTCGCAATGCTCACAACTATTTATCGCACCAGGTAATGGCGGTACGAATGCTTACGGTAAAAACGTAAACATCAACCCAAATAACTTCGAAGCGGTAAAAGCGCTGGTACTTAAAGAAGCGATAACATTAGTCGTAGTTGGTCCGGAAGAACCACTAGTAAATGGTATTCATGATTTCTTTACAAACGATGATGACCTGGCCAAAACTCCGGTAATCGGACCGAAAAAAGAAGGCGCCATACTTGAAGGAAGCAAAGACTTCTCTAAACAGTTTATGGCACGCCATGGCATTCCTACACCAGGCTCAGCGTCATTTACCAACGAAACATTACAACAAGGCTTAGCATACCTGGATAACCACAGCCTACCAGTGGTATTGAAAGCAGATGGTCTCGCAGCAGGTAAAGGCGTGGTGATTTGCCAAACAATCGCTGAAGCTAAAGATGAATTACAACTGATGCTAGGTGGTAAATTTGGTACTGCCGGATCACTGGTTGTCATAGAGGAATACCTAACAGGTATTGAGCTTTCTGTATTTGTACTTACTGATGGCGATAACTACGTAATCTTACCTGAAGCAAAAGATTACAAAAAAATTGGTCAGGCTGATACCGGCTTAAACACCGGCGGTATGGGCTCTGTTTCACCAGTACCTTTTGCCGACAAAAAGTTCATGGATGCAGTAGAAGAAAGCATCATTAAACCAACTATTAACGGCTTAAAGAAAGATAAAATCGACTATACCGGCTTTATTTTCTTCGGTTTATTTAAAGTTGGCGACAAGCCAATGATTATCGAATACAATTGCCGCATGGGCGATCCGGAAACGGAAAGCGTAATGCTAAGGATCGAAAACGACCTTGTTGAATTATTCATGGCAACCGCTAAGAAAAAACTAAAAGATTATAAGCTAAATATCAGTCCTAAAAATGCCGCAACGGTGATGATTGTTGCTGGTGGTTACCCGGGCGAATACGAAAAAGGAAAAGCCATTTCTGGAATTGAGAATGTACGCCAATCCTTGGTATTCCACGCAGGAACAGCTCTTGAAGGTGGAGTAGTAAAAACCAATGGCGGACGAGTTTTAGCAGTCTCAAGCTTACAAGACAGTCAATTTGAAGCCCTACAATCGGCAACAGCTGATGCCTCACGCATTTACTTCGATGGTAAGTACTTCAGGGAAGATATAGGTTTTGATCTCGTATAATGCATTAAAACATTAACCATGCAAAAGGGCGTATCATTTTTTATGACACGCCCTTTTTATAGCTTATAAATGAAATAACTAAGGTTGAACCGGCAATTTCAGTCCAGAAATACCTGTCACGACTTCTTCCTCCTCTTTCTTACCTTTTTTGTTTTTCTTCTTTTTAGCACCGCCATTTAAACGGTCTTCCAGTACTTTTTCAAACTCAGGGAGTTGATCCCCTTTTAAGATCGTTCTAATATTGTCATTGGTATCATTCTGAAGCTTATAGAACTTTGTTACATCATCTTCTTTAGATGTTCCTGCCTGCTGCCTTTTAATCAAATCCAACTGCTGCTTTGACATATCGAACACGTAATTATAAATCACACTTTTCTGTGTTGGGGTCAGCTTCAATCTTTTTTCTAGCTCATCAACACTTTTAACAGTCATTTCTTGTGCTGTAGGCATTTTCTGCTGTGCTTTAATGAAGGTGTTAAAACCCAATAACAGCATTACAGCTAAAATATATCTTTTCATGATCATGTAATTGTATTGGCGCAATTTAAAAATAAAATAGGGATTCTCCTCGGAGTCTGGAATCTTTTCCTGAAGAAGGAAAATCTTCCTAGGTC
The DNA here is from genome assembly GCF_900100435.1 of Pedobacter sp. ok626. Classification (GTDB taxonomy): domain Bacteria; phylum Bacteroidota; class Bacteroidia; order Sphingobacteriales; family Sphingobacteriaceae; genus Pedobacter. The sequence continues at coordinate 170,646 of NZ_FNEX01000007.1, forward strand.
TCCTCGGAAAACCCAATTTTCCCCTCACAAATCCCATAACCTGCATACAGCATAGAATTAGCAGGAAACTCTAGTACGTAAAAAGGGCAAATAAACCGGTTAACCCGACCTATTCGCCCTTTTTACTATTTGATAGGAAGCAGTTCCTTGTTTTTTGTCAGGAGGAAAATTACCTTCTCAGAAAGAGCCTCAGCGTTCTTCGCCCTTCAGCGAAGCAATGCAGCTCTTGAGGAGAATGGTTATTTTCCCGCCTTATTTAAAACCTCAGCCAATTTCTTGTGCAACTCTTCACCTCTAACATTTTTAGCGATGATTTTACCTGTTGGATCGATCAAGAAGTTTGCAGGGATACCACGTACACCGTACATTTTTGAAGCTGCATTGTCCCAACCTTTCAAGTCAGACAATTGAGTCCATGCTAAACCATCTTTTGCGATAGCAGCTAACCAAGCATCTTTTTTACCTGGGTTATCTAAAGAAACACCAAGAACAGTAAAGTTTTGATCTTTGAACTTGTTGTAAGCAGCTACCACGTTAGGGTTTTCACCACGACATGGACCGCACCATGAAGCCCAGAAATCAAGCAATACATATTTTCCACGGAAGTCAGACAATTTAACTGGTTTATCATTCACATCATTTTGAGTGAAATCCATTGCCATTTGACCTACGCCTGTCTTTTTAGCTGATTCGATTTCCTGGCTAATGTTTTTACCTAGATCAGTTGCTTTTACAGCTGCAGAGAATTTATTGAATCCAGCTTCAGTACCTTTAAGGTCAGCATCTAGATCCATAGTTTCTTTATAAGCTACTAAACCAACATAAGAATTAAGGTTAGCCGCAGAAAACTGCTTGTTTAATACATCAAATTCTTTTCTGATAGCTTCATCACGGCTATAAACCGTTTTCATGTAAGCCTCGTCTTTTTTCTCCTCAGGAGACTTGCTGCGATATTCAGCCATTAAAGCTGCATTTTTATCACTAGCAGATTTAGTTAATGCTTTGTATTTAGCATCATCCTCATTTACTTTAGAACCTTTGATAACAGCATGCACTAATGAATCTGATGTTGATACCACTTGCATTGCAACTGGCTCAAGATAGAACATAATTGCATCAGGAGCAGTACCACGTACAGTCGGTGCAGCATGTTTAACCCTAAGAGAAGCTTGAGTTATTCCTGAAATTGGTCCTGCGAAAGCGAATTTACCGCCAACGATATCTACAGAATCAATAACTTGTTTAGCCCTTGGGCCATAATATAAGTAGGCCTTTGCAGGTGAACCTAAGTTCCCTACCTTACCTGTAATTGCAAATTTGCTTTGCGCCATAACGGCAGCAGGCAACAAACAAGCCGCGATCAGTGTGATCTTTTTCATAGTTTTTCTTTTATTGAAATAATAAGTTTGGTTATTCTGGTCCAAATGTAATTAATAGACTAAAAATATAACGCATGGTTTAATGTAATATTATAGTAGCTTTTGGAAAGTGCGCCACCATAAATCAGGCATATCGCCATTAACCGCCGTGGTATAATCATCGTATCGGCAAGGCACCAGATGATAGCGTTCATTTTTAGAAATCCCTGTTGGATAAGGTACTTGCATCCACCAGCGGTCAGATTTTTTACTCTTTACAAAAAGTAATTCCGATGAACCATCGTTTAAACTGGCTCTGTAGATGAGGTATTGCGATTTCGGAGTCAATGGAAAATCTTTCTTGCGGTTGTAATAACCATCCACAAAATACCATACCATTTGAGCAAGCAGCATCGCTGTTTGTCCATTTTGATCAAATGCAGGATTAAATTCGTAAAAACCGATAGAGGTTAACTTATCGCTCATTCCGGCATAGCGCGTAATCGCACAGGCCTGCTCACCGTAAAAACCGTTCGGCCCGGCATTGGCATTGGCACCTGCATCCGACGAGCGGATAGCACCGATATCGAAACTAATCATGCTCGCATTGCGGATGATAGGCTCGGTTAAAGTGATGTCATCAGAAAATTCACCCAATCGATGCGCATCAAAATATAGCTTGTTCATTACCTTTAAGCTATCCTGATTCACATAATAGGTTTGATAGCCTACATTACTAAAGTTGAAAAGGTAATTGGGCTGGTGTAAAAGAATCTTGTTCAGGTAGGTGTCCGACTTTGCGGCAAGCCCTTCCTGATCTTCTTCATCAAGGTCAAACTTACTGTCCACCACCACAAGATCTACCTTTTGCTCCAAACTTTCATAAGCAAGATACTGCGCATAAGTAAGGTCTTGTCCACCACCAATAATAACTGGTACAATATCCAACTTTATCAATTCTGCCACGACTGTTTTTACCGCCACATAAGTATCCGAAATCGATGCCCCCGCTTTGATGTTACCCAAATCGACGATTTTTGTAGTAAAAGCGCCTTCATTTAAACTGTAAAATTGAGACCTAAAATAATCCGGGGCCAATCCACAGCCTTCATTATTTACCGCAGCACGATCGTCCTGCACACCAAAAATGGCAATATCGTACTGTTTTTCGTCCAGCTGAGGGAATTTGTCGGTAAAAAACCCGGCCTTTAAACCTAGCTGACTGGTATAGAATCCCTGTTTAGGCGCAAATTTATCGGGGTTTACTGGAGAAAAAAAATCTGATAAAGACATATTGTGATATAATGTATGGCATCAAATATCTATTTTTGAGCGCATATTTTAATGAACATCCTAAAAAAAATGAAATGATATTGGTTACCGGGGCTACTGGGTTTTTAGGCGCTGAACTCATCCATCAGTTAACCAGCCAAGGCATAAAGCTTAGGGCATTGAAACGCGAACACTCCATTGTTCCGGATTTAATTAAGGACAATAACCTGGTTGACTGGGTAATTGCCGACATAAACGACATTTCGGCACTTGAAGATGCTTTTGAAGACATCCAACAGGTATACCATTGTGCAGCTCTTGTATCATTTGACCCTAAAGATAAAGCCAAACTTTTACGCGTAAACATTGAAGGGACCAGCAATGTGGTTAACCTTTGTGCAGATTTTGGTATTCGCTTACTACATGTAAGCTCAGTGGCAGCTTTAGGTGACGCAAAAAAAGGGGCACTCATTACCGAGAAAGATTCTTGGGAATATGATGCCAAAGCGCATACTTATGCCATTTCGAAATATGAAGGCGAGATGGAAGTATGGCGTGGCATAGCCGAAGGGCTTGATGCGGTTATTGTAAATCCATCAGTGATCATTGGAGCCGGAGCTGGCTTTGAAGGAAGCGGCGCTATTTTTAAATTGGTAAAGGACGGCATGGCCTATTACACCAAAGGAGCTACCGGACTTGTAGATGTAACTGATGTGGCCAAAAGTATGATCGCATTGATGGACAGCAAGGAAACAGCAGAAAGATACATCCTGTCAGCTGAGAATTACCACTACAAACAATTCTTTGGAGAGATCGCTGCAGGCTATGGATTAAAGGCCCCAAATAAAGAAGCAAAACCATGGATGCTAGGCATTGCCTGGCGGGCTGCAAAGCTGGCTTCGCTATTTACACGAAAGCCCGCAGCACTAACCAGCGACGCGGCCAGAAGCAGCTTAAACGAGAGTTTTTATAGCAATCAAAAGATAAAGCAGACTATTTCTATCGAATTTAAGAGAATTAAGCAAAGTATTGAAGAAATCTGCAGTCAGCAGTATTGAAATTCATATATTTGAGGCAATCATTTTGACGATTACGACCGAAAAATACCATTACCTCTAAAAGAATGAAGCAGAAGAATTTTTACATCATTGATTTTGACAGCACTTTTACGCAAGTTGAAGCTTTGGACGAGCTGGCACGCATTTCTCTTAAAAAGCACCCTGAAAAGGAAGCTATATTTCAGAAAATTGAAGATTATACCAACCTTGCCATGGAAGGTAAACTTTCTTTTGGTGAAAGCTTAGCCCAAAGGGTAAGACTTTTGGAAGCCACAGAAGACCATTTGAAACAGCTGATCAAAGTCCTGAAGAAAAAAGTATCTGCATCTTTTTCCCGCAACGCGGCATTCTTTAAGAAACATGCGGATGAAGTCCTGATCGTTTCAGGCGGTTTCAAAGAGTTTATTACTCCTGTAGTAAGTCAATACCACATTAAAAAAGAAAATATCTACGCCAACACCTTTGTAACTACTGGCGATGGCAAAATTATAGATTACGACCATTCTAATCCTTTGAGTGAAGAAGGTGGAAAGGTAAAACTGATGCAGCAAATGAACCTTGAAGGTGATTTGTATGGAATCGGTGATGGTTATTCAGACTTTCAACTTCGTGAAAGTGGCCTAATCAAAAAGTTCTATGCTTTTACAGAGAACATCTCGAGAGAGAGTATCGTTAAAAAAGCAGATCATGTGACCCCAAGCTTTGATGAATTTCTATATGTAAACAACCTACCGCGGGCAATATCTTATCCAAAAAACAGGATTTTATGCCTGATCATTGGAGAGGTTGATCCTAAAAGTATAGAGATGTTGAAGAAAGATGGTTTTTCTATTCGTCATAAAACCAGTTTTGAGGAAAAGTATGTGGCTGATGTACACATGCTGTTGCTAGCCGATGGAGAGAAGATCGCGGATGATCAACTGGAAAAAGCGGTTACACTTAAGACGATTGGTTACCTTGGAAATGCAAAAAACAAGATCGATCTTCAAAAATGCACGGAGCAGGGAATTGTCGTTTTTGATGACACTAAAGCAAACCCACGCAACAATAATTTCATTCCTAAAAGGATGATCGATTTTATGAATACAGGGACTACGCATCTGAGTAGCAACTTCCCTAACCTACAGTTGCCTAGAATTGAAAAATCGCACCGTCTGATTCATATCCATAAGAACGTTCCCGGAATTATGGCGAAGATCAACACGGCCTTTGCTTATCACGACATTAATATTGTGGGTCAGTTTCTAATGACCAATCCAAGCATCGGTTATGTAATTACGGACATCAATGCAGAGTACGACAAACAATTGTTTAAATTCTTAAAGAAGATTGAGCATACGATAAAATTTAGAGTATTGTACTAACAGCATAAGCCTTGGTTTAATTACATTTGTGGGAAACTAACTTACTAAATGGAACTTACACCACAAATCAAAGAAAAGCTGGATAAGCTGCAGGAAAAGTATGCTGCCATGGGGCAGGATATGGCGGCTTATCTGGATGGTCTGTTGTATGCTGACTTTTTAACTTACTGGGATTATATCCACCTGGACACCCTGCTAAGTCTGCAAAGTCCTAAAACCCCCTTCCCTGACGAGGAAATCTTTATCATGTATCACCAGATTACGGAGCTTTATTTTAAGCTTTCGTTACATGAGTGCAAGCAAATTGCTGAACATCCTTCGTTAACCGTCCAATTTTTCACAGAAAGAGTTAGACGTATCAATGCTTATTTCAATGCATTAACAACTTCTTTTGAGGTGATGGTGAACGGCATGGAAAAAGATCAGTTTTTAAAGTTCCGTATGTCGCTGTTGCCTGCCAGTGGTTTTCAATCTGGTCAATACCGAATGATTGAGATCTGTGCGACAAACTTTACCCAACTTATAGATAAAAGCAAAAGAGAAGAGTTGGCGAATGCCGATATTGAAACGCAGTTCGAAAATATCTACTGGAAATTTGGTGCTACTGAACTGGCAACAGGTAAGCAAACGCTGACCCTAAAACAGTTTATCAATAAATATGCCGCCCAGTTTTTACAATTGGTAAAAGACAGGAAGGAAACTAACTTCTCGGCCCTCTACCAGAAACTGGCTAATGAAGGAAGTGATGTTACTGCACTGGCTGACGAGTTGAGAAAGCTAGATCTATATGTGAATGTAGAATGGCCGCTCTCGCATTATAAATCGGCAGTAAGATACCTGGAGCGTGATCCAGTTGACATTGCAGCTACTGGTGGAACCAACTGGCAGAAATACCTGCCTCCGCGCTTTCAAAAAAGAATCTTCTACCCATTTTTATGGACAGCCGAACAGATGGAAGAATGGGGTAAAGGTTGGGTACTTGGTGTACTCAAGGATTTATCGTAAATTTGCATTAAGTAATACTACTACAATGAATGATACACTTGATATAACAATCACTAAAGCTGAAACCAGCAGACTTACAGTAACTGATTTCTCTCAGTTGCCTTTTGGAAAGGTATTTTCTGACCATATGTTTATTGCAGAATATGACAATGGAACTTGGTCTAACCTACAGGTCCTTCCTTACGGTCCTATTCCAATGAGTCCTGCAATTTCTGCTTTACACTACGGACAAGCAATTTTTGAAGGAATGAAGGCTTATCGCCAGGCTAACGGTAAGATCAGTGTTTTCAGACCTGAGAAAAACTTTGAGCGCTTCAACAAATCGGCGGCACGTATGTCTATGCCTGCTATACCTAAAGAAATCTTCATGCAAGGTATTGCTGCATTAATTGATATTGATGAAAAATGGGTACCTGCACAAGACGGTTATTCATTATACATCCGTCCGGTAATGTTCGCTACGGATCCTTATTTAGGTGTTAAACCATCTGATAAATATATTTTTGCTTTATTAACTACACCTACTGGCCCTTACTACAGCAAAGCTTTAAAAGTTAAAATCGAAACTGAATATACACGTGCTGATGATGGTGGTGTTGGTGCTGCCAAAACTGCCGGAAACTATGCCCGTTCTTTATTCCCTTTTGCAGAAGCGCAAAAAGAAGGTTTTGACCAGTTAATCTGGACTGATGCTGCTTCTCATGAGTTTATTGAAGAAGCTGGAACAGCGAACCTGATCTTTGTGATCAATGGTAAATTGGTAACACCTTCGGTAAGAAGTACGGTTTTAGACGGAGTAACTCGTGATACCATCATTACCCTTGCTAAAAAAGCAGGTATCGAGGTTGAAGAAAGACGTGTAAGCGTAAAAGAAGTAATTGAAGGAATCGAAAACGGAACACTTACTGATGCTTTTGCAGCAGGTACCGCAGCAACTGTTACTCCAATCGGTGAAATTGGTTACCAAGGTAAAACTTATACTTTAACTGATCCTTCTACACGTACAATTTCTGCAGGTATTGCAAAAACATTGAATGATATCCGTTACGGATTAGTTCCTGATGAGTTGGGTTGGAACTGGGTATTGTAAATACTAAGCTAATTTAAAATATAATACAGGCGCCTTTATTAAGGGCGCCTTTTTATTGTCAAATCATAAAAAAACTAACGTACTTAACCAAATGAAACTAACCTTAACCCTGGGCCTGGCTGGTGCATTACTGATCAGCATTCCGACATACGCTCAGCTTAAAAAACTGAACCAACAACAAATATTTGCAGGTCAACCTTCACTAACCAAGCCAATGAGTGTAATAACAGGCTGGAGTGATGACAGTCATTACATTGAAATGGACGCAAAAGATCGAAAATTGTATGCGGTTGATGTAAAGTCTGGCGCAAAAACCGCCTACACTCCCCCAGCTCAAAGCAATGTAAATGTAACTGTAGAGCAGAATGATATCTATATCAAATACGGAAAAAACGAGCCTAAGCGTTTAACGAATGACAAGGATGACGAAAAGAACCCAGTACTATCTCCCGATGGAAAATACGTAGCCTTTACCCGCAACAACGACCTGTTTGCTGTAGATACGGAGACCGCAAAAGAGATCAGGTATACCAGTGATGCGACCGATGTAATTTACAATGGTTGGTCATCATGGGTATATTATGAGGAAATTTTAGGTAGACCAACCAACTACCGTGCATTTTGGTGGGCACCCGACAGCAAGCACATTGCTTTCATGCGCTTCGACGACACTAAAGTTCCTATGTTTCCTATTTATGGATCAACTGGCCAGCATGGCTATGTAGAAAAAACACGTTACCCAAAAGCGGGAGATCCAAACCCAGAAGTAAAGGTTGGCTTTGTAAAAACAACCGGAGGTCCGGTAGTTTGGGCCGATTTTAATGAAAAAGACGATCAGTATTTCGGTACGCCTTTCTGGAGTTATGACGGTGCCAATTTAATGGTTCAATGGATGAATCGCGGTCAGGATAACCTGAAGTTCTATACGGTAAACCCAGTTACCGGAGCCAAAAAAGAGATATACGATGAAAAACAATCTTCCTGGATAAGCCTAGATGATCGCGACAGGATTGAGTATCTTAAGGATAAGAAACATTACATTCTGCAAAGTGACAAAACAGGTTGGGCACATTTTTACCTATACACCCTAGATGGCAAACTCATCAATCCAATAACTAGTGGTAAATGGCAAATAAGTCACCTTGTACATGTTGACGAGAAGATTAAGGTGGTTTACTTTATGGCTCGTAAGGAAGCTTCCACCAGAACCGATCTTTACCGTGTTGATTATAATGGAAAGAATTTAAAGCGTTTAACTTTTGGCGACTATACCCATCAGGTACAGTTATCACCAAATGGAACTTACTTCATCACTACCTATTCTAATGTTTCTACACCAACGAAACGTACTTTGCTAGACAATACCGGAAAAGTGATTAAAGAACTTGGAGATAGTAAATCAGCTGATTATGACCAGTATATTTTTGGTAAAACAGAGATGATCACCATCCCTACTGACGATGGCTACAACCTTCCTGCAGTAATCACGTATCCGACTAACTTTGATCAAAACAAGAAATACCCAGTAATCATGAGTATCTATGGTGGACCGAATGCTGGTACAGTAACAAACACCTGGAAAGGAACAGGCAACCAGTGGTGGGCAAACGAAGGGATTATACAAATTGCAGTGGATCACCGTGCCTCGGGACAATTCGGCAAGGCGGGTGTAGCTTTAATGCACCGTAACCTTGGCAAATGGGAAATGAAGGATTATACGACTGCTGCAAGATGGCTAAAAGCTAAACCTTGGGTTGACAACAAAAAGTTATTAATTACCGGGCACAGCTATGGTGGTTATATGACTTGTATGGCTTTAACCATGGGAGCTGGTGATTTTGACTTTGGTTATGCAGGTGCTCCTGTTACCAGTTGGGAGCTGTACGATACGCATTACACGGAACGCTTTATGGACACACCACAGGAAAACCCTGAGGGCTATAAAAATGGATCTGTATTAACCTATGTAAACAACTACAAAGGCTTATTGCGCATTATGCATGGCGATATGGATGACAATGTGCACATGCAGAATACCATCCAATTGATTGATAAACTTCAAAATGCCAACAAGCATTTTGAGCTAATGATTTATCCGGGCGGCAGGCATGGTTGGGGCGGCGTTAAAACTCCACATGACCGCGCTGAAAGGATTCGCTTTTATTACCAAAATCTATTGAACAAACCTGTACCAGAAGAGTTACTAAAGTAAATAACCATAAAGAGCCTGTTGATGAACAGGCTCTTTTTTTGTCCATCTTTATAGCCCCCCTTCAACTTCGATTTAACACTCGCTTAACACTACATGTTTTACTTTTAATTGTGAAACAGTCCAATCTCCAAAGCATTCAAAAACGAATGCTCATATGCCTCCTTTACATCCTTACCTGTTGCTCAGTTATACAGGCAAAGGTTATTGAAAAAAGTGTCATAGACTCCTTAATAAAAAAACAACCTAACGCCGCCTTTATAAAGATTAAAAATGCTTTAAACAAGGCGCTTGCTCAAAACGATTCTATTTCTGCAGCCAACTCTTATCTGTACCTGGCCGAATTATTTTACTATCAGGCCGCCTACCCACAAGCAGTCGACTATTACTACAAGGCAGACCGCATCTTTAGAAAAAGTAATGACTTGACCAACCTGGCAAAAACGGTCAACAAAACCGGGGAAGCTTATTATTATAGCAAGCAATACGACATCTCACTTACAAAATTTCAGGAAGGTTTAGCACTCTACAAAAGACTGAACAATGTGCGAGGGATCGCAGAGTCCTATGGCTTGATTGGTCAAACTTATGAAAAGAGTGGCAAGTATGCTCAGGCCATGAAATATCAACAGCTGGCGCTTAGTGAATTTAACAAAACAAAGGACAAGACCGGTATTGCGAAAATCTATGAAAATCTGGGCAGCATTTATGAAGATGAGCCAAAAATGGACTCTGCCCTAAAGTATTATAATCTTGCGCTAAATCTAAACAAAGCAAACTCAAACGACCTCGCCCAGATAGAGATTATCAATAACATTGGCGATGTTTACAGAAAGACCGGAAAATACAATGAAGCACTCGGTTATACACGTAAGGCCGCACAAATGGCCCTTAACATGAATGATCAATACCAACTGAGTAGTGCATACCGCGATCTTTCGAAAAACTTTGACCTGATGAAAAGGTATGATAGCGCCTATCATTACAGCGAACTGGGTAGGAATATCTTTCTGAGAATCTTCACTGAAGATACCAATAAGCAAATGGCGTTACTACAAACGCTATTTGAAATCCAGCAAAAGGATGCCGCTATTACAGGTTTTGAAAAAGAGAAAAAAGCAAATCAGTTTATCATCATCGCTACAATATTGATTGTTGTTTTGCTGGGCCTATTGGCGGCTAGTATCTTCAGCCGACAACGCCTTAAAATCAAAAACGAGCAACAGCTCAATGAGCAGAATCATGTGCTTTACCTGGCCCAAAAGGATGCCATAGAGGCCGAGCTCGAACTAAAAGGTAAGGAACTAACCAGCAACACGCTCCATGTGATACAAAGCAATCAGTTCTTAGAAGAGTTACGTACTGAGCTGGAGGAAATGATAAAAGACGATAAAAGAGATCAGAAAAAAAGGTTACAGCAAATCGTAACAAAGATTAACCAAAGCACCAGTCGCGATAAACACTGGAAAGAATTCAGCAGCCTGTTTGAACAAATCCATCATACCTTTTTTGACAACCTGAAGAAATATAGTGATGAATTAACCGCAAGCGATTTACGTTTGGTTGCCCTTATTAAAATGAATTTAAACTCGAAGGATATGGCTACTCTTTTTGGTATATCACAGGATAGTTTACGTGTTGCCCGTTACCGTTTGCGGAAGAAACTGGACATCCCGCAGGGCGAAAACCTGAGCACTTTTATACAGACTTTATAGCTGAAAAACGCGATCCACCCGAACTTAACAAATTGTTAATATTACGCTAACCTAATGATAACGGCGTTTTTTGCTACAAATAAAGCCTTAAAAAACAAGCAATTAAGCAAAAACAGTATACGATGTATACGTTCTGTATATAGTCGCTGTAACGCTGTATACATTTTGTACACGGTCGAAATTGACAAGTATCTGCTGGGCTTTACACATTTGCAGCATAATTAAAAACACAAACAAATTATTCGCAAGATGAAGTCAACTTTACAAGTTCTTTTATGCTTATTACTAAGCATAGCCACCGCAAAAGCTACAAGCTTGAAGGGCTATGTTTACGATCAGAAAACCGGAGAAGCCATAACGGGGGCCTCGGTACGTCTGGAAAACACGGACAAAGCAGTGCTCACAGGACTGGATGGGTCTTTCGAGATCAAGCATCCACCAGTAGGGACTTATACACTAAAAGTATCCTATTTAATGTACAAAGCGGTCTTAAAACAAATCGTCATCTTAAAAGAAGACAATCCTACCTTAAAAATTTATCTGTCTGAAAGTAAGGACAAAGATTTAAGTGAGGTTATCATTTCAAGTAAAAGTGATGGGGCTACAGAAAAAACAGCCCGTCGAATTGAGCAAAGATCATTACAGATCGTGAATGTAGTTTCAGGCCGGGCAATAGAGGTTTCTCCTGATTTGACCGTGGCAAACGTTATTCAACGTGTATCAGGCATATCTATTGAAAGAAGCAATAGTGGCGACGGACAGTACGCCATTGTAAGGGGGATGGATAAAAGGTACAATTATACGCTGGTTAATGGGGTAAAGATTCCGAGTCCTGATAACAAATACCGCTACGTGCCATTGGATATTTTCCCTTCTGAATTGTTAGAAAGACTGGAAGTATACAAGACATTAACACCAAACATGGAAGCTGACGCCATTGGTGGTGTTGTAAATATGGTGATGAAAGATGCGCCGGAGAAACTGCGAATCAACGCAAACCTTGCCGCAGGTTACAGCCAACTATTTATAGACAGGGATTTCCTGAGCTTTGATGCTTCCGGGATCAATCATAAATCGCCTTATGAGATCCATGGTAAGAATTACCAGGCGACTACCTCAGATTTCCCAAAAGGGATGGTAGATTATGCAGCTAAACATCCTGCACCAAACGTAGTTGGCGGACTCTCTATAGGCAACCGATATTTCAATGATAAACTCGGAATTTTACTTGCTGGAAGTTATCAGAACAACTACAGGGGAAGCAACAGTACTTTTTACAACACTCAGGTAGTATCAACCGATAAGGTGAGCTCCGTGATGAGCAAAGGCGAAAGGCAGTATTCTGAGCAGGTAAAACGTTATGGTGCGCATGCAAAATTGGATTATGTATTCGACAAAAACAACAAACTAAGTTTGTATAATGTATATGTTGATCTAAACAGCTTGCAACTTCGCGATTCAAAATCAGTTGATTTTACAAGCGGATATGATCCGGAAAAAGGGAATGCCAAACTTAATTATGCCACCCGTACACGTTTTACAGAGCAACAGATTTACAACAGCACCTTACAAGGAAATCACCAGTTGATTCCGGAAAAATTAAAGCTTAACTGGTCGGCTGTTTATTCTTCTGCTAAAAATGATGTACCTGATCAAAATAACATCAATATCCTTGGTGTAAGAGAAAACTTTATAGACAAACGTACTTTCGCTCCAGCTATCGGAGATGCTTACACACGACGCTGGGAACGCAATACAGAGGAAGACAAAGCTGGTTATGTAGATCTTAGCTACAATACGACCATCGCAGGTACAAAGGTTGAATTTAATGCAGGTGGTTTATACAGAGATAAACAACGCAGCAGCTTTTACAATCAGTATGTATTGACTTCCAGCAATCCAGAAGCATTATACGGCCGGGAATTCAATAACTATACAGAAATTGCCTGGACCATAAAAAACCCTACGGGATCAGTTGACAACGCATTAACCTATGATGCATCGGAAAAAATATCTGCAGGATACGGAATGGTTACTTTAACCGCTAAAAACCTTCAGGTGATCGGTGGTCTTCGCGTTGAGCATACTGACCAAGGTTACAAAATGCTTTTCCCTGCAGCAGAATTACGCCCTATAGGATCACAGGTCTATACAGATTACTTGCCAAGCTTAAACCTAAAGTATAAACTGGCGGAGACACAGCAATTACATGCTTCTTATTTCCGCTCCTTAAACCGTCCTGGCTTTTATGAGATCGTACCTGGAACAGGTTTAATTCAGGATGACTATAAAGAAAAAGGTAACCCGGATTTAAAACGTGTAATTGCCGATAACTTTGACCTGCGTTATGAATTGTTTCCTGATGGAAATGACCAATTGTTAGTAGGCGCTTTCTACAAAAAAATAAAGGATCCTATTGAATACAGCATTCAGGCAGACCCTACCCGCCCACAGGACACCTACTATTTACCGGGTAACTTCGGCGACGCCCGCAACTATGGTTTGGAACTTGATTACATCAAATTCATCCATAAGTTTGGAATTAAAGCCAACTATACCTACACACACTCCAGGATTACCACCCCGAAAAGCTCAAGATATAGAGACGGCAATGGCGACTTAAAAACAGCTTCTGTTGAGCAAAGCAGACCGCTATACGGACAATCAGAGCATATCGGAAATATTTCCTTATTATATAAAGAAGGAGGAAAAAAAGGTTTTGATATCCAACTGGCCGCAGCCTTCACTGGTCCCCGCATCAATACAGTTTCCCAGTTTTTAGACAATGATCTATGGCAGCAAGGATTTGTTCAGATGGATTTTTCTGCAGAAAAGAGATTCAAAAATAACGTCAGCATTTTTATAAAAGCAGGAAACCTACTGAATACACCTTCAAAACTATTCATTAAAGGCACCAACCCTAATGAAACCAATGCAACATTATTTGATGGCAAAACATTAGTCCGTGCTGATTACTACAAACAAACCTATTTATTAGGTCTACGCTACAAAATATAAACCATTTGATCATTCATCATAAAAGACAAAAAATGAAAGCAAAACAAATGTTTACCTTCCTTGCCCTATTCATGGTCATGCTTACCAGTTGCGAAAAGGCAAATATAAATGTAGATCCTGATACAGGAAATGGATCTGCCATCGGCGAAGTTTCGGGAATATGGAAAAGAGGAAGTGTACAGCACATCACTGGAGATATTATCATCCCGGCAGGTCAATCGCTAACCATAGAAGAAGGTGTAACCGTGATTATGGACGCCGCAACTAAACCAGAAATCATTGTAAAAGGAAACCTTTATGCAGAAGGTACCTTTGCATTTCCTATAAAATTCACTGTTGATGAAGCTTTAAGAACCGAAGAGAACAAATTCGGACGACTATGGGGTGGAATATTAGCCGCATCAAGTTGTAGTGAGCTATTACTTAACTATACCATTGTTGAATATGCCGGAGCGACAACTTCCGATGCCTCAACCTCTGTAAAACAAAAATTGTATAAAGGAAAAGCAGGTGAAAACCTGCCAGCACTATGGTTTGCCAATGTTAAAGGTAAGCTGGTGGTAACAAACAGCATTTTCCGAAATCTACAGGAAGATTGTACCTACATAGAGGGCGGAAAGATTATTTTCTCGAACAACCAGTTTTATACGACAGGTTTAACTGGTGGTGAAGCCATTAACTTTAAGTCAGGATGTCTTGCTGATGTTGCCAACAATATAGTGTATAGTACAAATACCAATGCGCTAAAATTATCGAATAGCGGCGACAGGGATCCTCAAGCTTATATTATAGCCTATAACAATACGTTTGTGAACACCGGCTGGCGCCGACCAACCGCAAAAGGTGGATCTATATGGGTTGAAGCCACAGTTAGGGTTAGCATATTTAACAATATGTTTATCAACACCCGCTTTGGTATCAAACGCGACACCAAAGCCCCGGAAGATGTCAGATCTATATTCAGTAATAATTATTATTACGGGTATAATCAGACTACCGTAAATCAGTTTCAGCCAACGACAGAAATCATAGCTGGAACGAACGATATCATTGGCAAAACTGCGGGCGATAACGAACCTAAGTTTGTAAATTATCCGACCAGTACAGATGTCAACAATGCCGTATTCAGTTCAGCCTGGGACTTCCATTTGCAATCTGGCTCTCCTGCAATCGGCAAAGGTAAAACAGATATTAAACCACAGCATACCGCAGGGCTAGTACTGAACGGAGTTACCTATAAATCACCAGATCCAGCGAGCTATATTGGTGCTTTCGGCACTGCTAACTAAACAAATTATCAATAATGCTGTTGTTCCGTACAACCGGGCAACAACATACAAACCTATATTAATGAATAAACACAATTCAATCCTCTGCCTTACAACATCCTTATTATTATTTACAGCAGCTTGCAGCCAAAATCAACCAGTAAACACTGCGGCAATTAAACCTCTTTACGTAACTGAACCTCTACAATTCGACTCTGATGATCCTGCGATATGGGTAAATCCGGCAGATAGTTCCAAATCACTAATCATTGGAACTGACAAAGATGAAAACGGCGGTTTGTACGTTTTTGACTTACAAGGAAAGGTCATCAAAGAAAAAACAGTTAAAGGACTAAAGCGACCTAATAACGTTGATGTGGCCTATGGTTTAAACCTGGGTGGAAAGAAAGTAGACATTGCCGTGGCTACTGAGCGAATGACGCACAAACTGAGGGTATTCTCTTTACCTGATATGAAGCCGATCGACAATGGAGGTTTGCCGATGTTTGAAGGCGAAACGGGCGAACTTTACAGGGACCTAATGGGAATTGCCATGTACACAGATCCGCAAGGCCAAATTTATGCGATTGTAGGCCGGAAATCAGGTCCTAAGGAAGGCGAATATTTGTGGCAATACTTATTGGAAGACAATGGCAAGGGCCAATTGAAAGCTACCTTAAAAAGGAAGTTTGGTAAATATAGCGGCAAAAAAGAGATCGAATCTATAGCGGTAGACAACGAGCTAGGCTATATCTACTATTCAGACGAGCAATTCGGGGTTAGAAAGTATTATGCTGATCCGGCAAAAGGAAACCCGGAACTGGCTTTGTTTGCTACAACAGGGTTTAAAGAAGATAACGAGGGGATTAGTATCTACAAGACTTCTGACAGCACCGGTTATATATTGGTTTCAGATCAGGCCGCAAATCACTTCCAGGTATTCAATCGTGAAGGCACGAAGCAAGATCCGAACAAGCATGTGCTGATCACCAGCATCCCTACCTCAACCAACAATAGTGATGGTTCTGATATTTATTCAAAAGGACTGAACAATGACTTTAAGCATGGAATCTTTGTTGCGATGAGTGATAACAAAACGTTCCAGCTTTATCGTTGGGAAGATTTGGCCGGCAAGAAACTGCAGGTCAATAAATAAAAACAGGATAAGGGAGCAAGGATTAAAGAATTGCTCCTTTATTTTCTCATTTTTCGCGCTGCCCGCCGCTTCTGCCGCTCTTGCCGATCGGCTTTGATCTTTTCAAATTTAGCAATCTGCGCTTTAATCTTTTTCTCCTTTGCAGGCGTAAAGCCTACACTATATTTAACGCCCTGAAAAAGCGTTTTCCATATAAAATTAAAAAAGGAGGCCGTTGGTACGCGTTTATAATCAACAGTAGCTGCAACAAACTTCCCATCTACTCCAGGATTTGAAGAATTGATGACCAATGCGTTCGCCAAAAAGGAGATCAAACCTTGCTTCACCAGTCGATCCTCTCCCTTTACCCTTTTAAGCACAGCCAGAGAAAGATCTTTGTAAGCAAAATTCACTGTCCCTTTCGCCACTGCATCATTCGCCTTAACATCAAATTCCAGCTTATTGATATACCCACTAGTTACCCGCACCAATCCCAAGGGCTTAGTAATCCTATTAAATGCTTTTCCTTGCATATTGACTAGAGCACCGGCATAGGAGAAAGCGCCATCTTTGGCGGCAAGATTAAATTTAAAATTTACATCCAGTTTCCCTGAGCCCATCACGTTAGACGTTAAGGTCGCTACAACTAAAGAATCCTTAGCGATTACCTTTTTCACATTGGTCACATTGGTAATCGTGCCTTTTGTTTCTTCAAACATAATGACGCCCTTGCCTTTCCCTTCCGGACTAAATTCGCCATAGCTGATGTCGATATTATCCAAATTCAGTTTTGCTACAGTGAGTTTAGTATTTGCCTTTTGCAATAATTGATGCGGATAGGTCCCTAGTTTATTGACTACTTTTTTAGGAAGCGTATTGTTATTTACTACAGCGAGCGTCCCATCAGCAATGGTCACTTCTTTAGCAAATAGCTCTTGTTTCAAAACATACAGAGGTAGGTTAATTCCAGTAAAACCGATATTACTGATCTGTATGTTATACCGATCTTTAGCATAGCCCAGGGCGCTACCAAACTGCGGTTCACTCTCCCGAGGCTCAAGACTAAAATTCTTCACTTCTAGCTTACCCGAAGATGCTGCAAAATCAAGTCGGTTAAACTTGACAAAGTACAAGCTATCGGAAGTGGCATAGGAATAGTCATTTAGATTAATAATCACATCTTTTAACAGGTAGATCCTGCTGCTGTCGTTAGCCGAATTCCGATCAATTAGCCAATCTTTCAATGTGATGTTTAAACTATCCACATCATCAATTTTCGGCTGATCAGGGTTGTTATTGTTGATGTATTTAAAACTGGCATTTTTGAAATCTACCGTATTTATGCGTAGCTCTTTAAGATACTTTTCAATATAATCATAGGGAGATTTTTTAGGATGAGGGAGCTTCTCGTCATTATAATCGAACTGCCTGTTGGTCATTTCAATACTTGGGTTGTCAAACAACAGCTGATCAATATTCAACTTTTTTTCCCGCCACAATTTAAAAGGATGAAAGTTTCTTACGGCTAATTTTTTAAGTTTTATCTTATATAAGTTGTTTGGGGCATGTTTTAGCGCAATAAGCTGGCGATAAACGGCCGTATCAGGTGTAATCGTTACATCCGACAAAGATGAAATGCCCGTTAATACATTCACATTAACCGAAGAAAACTCTATTTGATAGAGGTTGTTTGTGGTTTTCAAAACCAATTCCTTTAATTCGGCCCGAACTATAGGTTTCAACTTTACACTAAAGTACCAGGTTACGGCTGTTAGCATGAATGCAACAAACAACAGGGCGGCAGCGAACCATTTAAGTATGATGTATTTTTTTTCAACATTCACAACCATAAGCAACTTGTAGTATAGCCTAATATACAATTATTGTGACAGCTTAGGTATTAATTCTTCTTTGTTGTTTCTTTTTCTTTTCGCCGTTCTTTTTTCTTATTTTTTATTTTTTCCATGGCTTGCTCCGGAGTCTTAACGGGAACAATATCTAAGCCTACGATTTCGCGCATACCTATGAAAATGCTTTTCCACATTAGGTTAAAGTAAGAGGCCGCAGGAGTTCTTTGAAAAGTAATATTCGCCGAACGGGCCGCCTCGCCCTTAGTGGGATTCGCATCTTCAATCAAGAGTTTGTTGGCCAGAAATGATAAAAATCCTTTCTTTTTAGGAGCCATTCCGCCCTCCCCTTCTTTCAGCAATTTTATTTTAAGATCGGTATAATAGAAATGAACCTTACCTGAAGAGCCTTTGGCGTTAGCGTGTATATTAAAATCTACTTTCTGCATTTGCCCGCTTTCGATCTCCACAAGTCCCGTATTTTTGGCCATTGGATTTAAAACCTGCAAATTCATGGGCGCGACATTCCCTTTATAACTAAAAGCCGCGTTCTTATCCGTAAGGTTAAAATTGATCCGCACATTTATGCGACTGGTTTTCATCACCAGCGCAGTCAAATTTGCTACGGCATGGTTATTTTTAGCCAGCTGCAGGCTATCATTAGTCACATTGAGTATGCGGCCACTTAAATTTTGAAAGTATACGGTTCCTCTTTTCTGACTGATTGGGTTGTACTCTGTGTAAGCCAGGTCAATATTATTCAATTTCACCGTATCTACAACAGCAGGTATGGACAACCGCTTAAGTGCCACGTGGGGGAAATTCCTGACTTTATCAAGCTTCGGTGGAGGGGGCAACTCTCGGTTTACAAAAATATTCACTTTGGCAGGCCCTATTTTTAAAGCTTTTGCCTGCAATTTCTCTTCGGCATTTAATAAAGCAAAGTCTACGCCTTCGAGGCTAATGCTATTAAACTTAAGATTATAGCGATCTTTCCCATAAGTGTATTTACGGGTAAAGGCCAGATCAGGATACATAGGGATCATCTGAACCCCTTTAATATCGATAGATTTATGTAAGGCCGAACCTCTGATCGTGTCGACTTTTATGGTATACATCTTATCCTTACTAATCGATTTATAGCCTGTCAATTCGAAGCCAATATCCTTTGCATAATAATATCTTGTGGTGTCAAACTGGGAAACAGAATCGACCAAAAAATCATTGACGTTAATGCTCAGATGTTTTACCGAATGCATTTTCTTAAAATTCTCACCATTGATATAGTCGAAATCTGCATCTATGATTTTAATGGCCTTAACATTAATGGATTTAACTCTATTGGAAATCAGTTCGTATAAGGTCTTATCCTCCTTTTCAAGTGCTTCGGGGCGTTTTCCTACCTTATAGTGAATCATGTTAATAGATGGATTCTCTAAAATAATCGCTTTAATCTCTACTTTTCTTTTAAAATAGGCAGTTAACAAGGCCACTCTACTCAGTTGTAAGCGCTCAAGTTTTACCTGAAAGATATTAGCCGGAGCAACCCTTAGCTTCTTAAGCTGATTATAAACAGTAGTGTCTGGGACTAATGACACTTCGTGCAATTCGACCGTTCCTGTGAGTAGATTAAAGCTAATGTCTTTAAAATCGAGCTTATAAAGATGAAGGGAGCGATTATATACGCCATCTTTTAGTTTTTTAGAAAGTACAGGTTTCCACCTCATTGTTAGCAAGCCCATTCCGGCTACTACAATAATCAGCACAGTCAAAATGGAAATTATCCATATTCTCTTCTTGTTTTTTCCTGATTTACTTTTAACATTAAGTTCCTGCATATGTGTAACACTAACAATTTCAGCGCCAAAACACATATGTAGTCCTTTATCTACCCATACAAATCAAGCCTTAAGGGCTTAGTTGCGAGCTGAAAAATCAATCACTCTTAACTGTTCAAGTGCTCCATTCTGGATATGATTTCTAAATTATTTTTCAGCCTCTGCCAATCTGTCATTTGTAAATTAAATTCCGTATTTTTGGAGCCCATAATAATGTTAACCATTTATGATTGATTTACAGCTTACAGATAAAACACACGATGAAGAGCGCCAGGGAGAGGCTTTGGTTATTGATGCACCTTTAGTGCGTAATGGACGAAAGCTGTATATTGAAAGCTACGGTTGCCAGATGAATTTCGCGGATAGCGAGATTGTAGCCTCTATTTTACTAGATCAAGGCTTTGAAACTACAGGCGACTATAAAGAAGCTGATGTGGTGTTTATCAATACCTGTTCGATCCGTGAAAATGCTGAGCAAAGGGTACGCAACAGGCTATCACAATTTGGTGCAGAGAAACGCAGAAACCCGAAACTGATTGTTGGGGTGTTGGGTTGTATGGCTGAACGTTTAAAATCAAAGTTTCTGGAAGAGGAAAAATTGGTTGACGTTGTTGTAGGCCCAGATGCTTATCGTGAGCTTCCACAATTGTTAAGCGAAGTAGAAAGTGGTCATAAAGCCATCAATGTATTGTTATCTCGTGAAGAAACTTACGCAGATATTAGTCCGGTTCGTTTAAATGGAAATGGCATTACTGCTTTTATTTCTATTATGCGTGGTTGCGACAATATGTGTTCTTTTTGCGTGGTTCCTTTTACTCGTGGCCGCGAAAGAAGTCGCGACCCATATTCTATATTAGCAGAAGCCCAGGACCTATTTGATAGAGGTTATAAAGAAGTAACGCTATTGGGACAAAACGTGGATTCCTATAAATGGAAAGGCGCTGATGCAAATGAAGATGCAGAAATCGAAGTTAACTTTGCGCAATTACTTGAAAAAGTAGCGCTAATCAGTCCTGATTTAAGGATTAGATTTTCAACTTCACACCCTAAAGACATTACGGATGAAGTTTTGCATACGATAGCGAAATACGACAATATTTGTAATTATATCCACCTACCTGTTCAATCGGGAAGCACCAGAGTTCTGGAGCTAATGAACAGGACATATACAAGAGAATGGTATATCAACAGAGTTGATGCCATCAGAAGAATTATACCAGGTTGTGCAATTTCATCTGATATTATTGCTGGTTTCTGTACTGAAACTGAAGAGGAACATCAGGAAACGTTGAGCATCATGGATTATGTAGGTTATGATTTTGCTTTTACTTTCAGTTATTCTGAAAGACCTGGGACATTGGCTGCGCGTAAGTATGCCGATGATATCCCTGAAGAGGTTAAAAAACGCAGACTTGCAGAAATTTTATTGAAGCAGCAACAAACTTCTTTGTTCCGACTACAACAATTTGTTGGAAAAACTGTTAGAATTTTGGTAGAGGGTACATCTAAAAAATCGGATAAAGATTTTTGTGGTAGAAACGACCAAAATGCAATGGTTGTTTTCCCGGCAACTGAAGGAGTAAAAGCGGGTCAATACGTAAATGTACACGTTGATCGCTGCACATCTGCCACGTTATTGGGAACTGTAGTTAACTAGAGTAAAGAAAAAGGAATTAGGAACAAAGCACATCCTTTCTCCTAAATACAGATAAATGGATATACAAGACATTAAAAACCGTTTTGGAATTATTGGGGGCTCTCCTCTACTAAACCGTGCAATAGATATAGCCAGACAAGTTTCACCGACTGATATGTCTGTATTGATTACCGGAGAAAGTGGTAGCGGTAAGGAGGTTTTCTCGCATATCATTCATCAGCTGAGCACCCGCAAGCACGGGGCTTTTATTGCCGTAAACTGCGGTGCAATTCCTGAAGGTACAATTGACTCCGAATTATTCGGTCACGAAAAAGGCTCTTTTACAGGTGCTCATGAGGCCCGTAAAGGTTATTTTGAAGTCGCCAACGGGGGTACCATATTTTTAGATGAGGTAGCCGAATTGCCATTAGGTACTCAGGCACGTTTACTTAGAATTCTGGAAAGTGGAGAATATTTACGGGTAGGTTCGTCAAAAGTTCAAAAAACCGATGTCCGTATTATTGCGGCTACCAATGTTGATGTATACAACAGGGTAAAATCGGGCAAGTTCCGGGAGGATCTTTATTACAGATTAAACACTGTTCCTTTGCGCATTCCTGCTTTGCATGAGCGTAAGGAAGATATCTATCTTCTTTTTAGGAAATTCTCTGCAGACTTTAGTGATAAATACAGAAGTCCGGGCATACAACTTGAGCCTGATGCCATACAAATCTTAAGTAACTATAGCTGGCCAGGAAACGTAAGACAGCTAAAAAACATAGCTGAACAAATCTGTGTATTAGAAAAGGATAGAAATGTAACTGCTGCGGCTTTGCTAAATTACATCCCAAATGAGAGCGCTAATAACTTGCCTGTGGCCATTAATGGCGGCGGTAAGGAAGATTTCACGGAACGTGATATCCTTTACAAAGTTCTTTTTGACATGAAAAAGGATATGATGGAGTTGAAAAAACTAGTTGCGGAGATTATTCAAAGTGGCGGCAATACGGCTCACATCATGGCAGACAATCCGCATTACATCAATCAACTTTATCAGGATGTCGATCAGACGATGGGTCATGATTCGACCTTAACGATTAAGAATCCTTCTCAAAATTCGCCAGTAGAGTACAACTATACGCAGGATGCTGAGGAAATAGAAGAATCCTTATCCTTAATTGACAAAGAATCGGACCTTATTAAGAAAGCGCTGAAAAAACATAAGGGTAAGCGTAAATTTGCTGCACAGGAACTGGGCATCTCGGAACGCACGCTATATAGAAAAATTAAAGAATTGAACTTAAACTAAGATGAAAAACCTAGGTATACTCGTCATTTTGTTTTTTGCGTTGAGTGGATGTAAAGTATCACTAAACGGAGCTTCTACTGTTGGGATGAAAACAGTGAACGTACAGGTCTTTGAAAACAATGCCCCGCTGGTAGTACCTTACCTTAGTTCTCAATTTACGGAGGAGTTAAAGACAAGGATCAGAAACCAAACCAGTTTATCGATTTCACAAAATGATCCTGATGGTGTTTTTTCGGGAAACGTTACCGGATATAGCATCACTCCGGAAGCGATTGCGGACAGCAACAACCCTATTGCTGGCGCCAATAGATTGACGATCAGTGTTATGGTAAAATACACGAATAACCTAAATCCTAAGCAGAGCTTTGAAAGATCATTTGAACGCTATAAAGTGTTTAAACTTGTGGGGAGCATTCAGTCG
The DNA here is from genome assembly GCF_900100435.1 of Pedobacter sp. ok626. Classification (GTDB taxonomy): domain Bacteria; phylum Bacteroidota; class Bacteroidia; order Sphingobacteriales; family Sphingobacteriaceae; genus Pedobacter. The sequence continues at coordinate 194,189 of NZ_FNEX01000007.1, forward strand.
ATGGAACAGGGCTTGATCAAAGACGTAACAGCGCAATTGACTGAAGATATTTTTAACGCAGCTTTTGCACAATGGTAGGCTAAAGTAGAGATCAATTATTAACTTAGCGACGTGGAGCAGGAATTAGATATAAAACAACAATTGGGGGTATGGCTTTCATCGCCTGAAGAGGTAAGCGGGAAAGATGCTCCTGTGTTAAAAGATTTGGCATTGCTGTATCCGTATTTTCAACCATTGCATCTGCTATTGGCTAAGGCTACGTTACAGGAACCAGAACAAAATAACAATCTGGCCACCGCAGCTTTGTACACCAATGGGCAATTACTTCATACTTTACTTCATGCTCCTGAAGATCTTCATACTGCTGATTTTGAAGTGACCGGCCCTGCATTTGATCAGAGCAGCAGTCAGGCTGAGTCGATTGAATCCGCAGCGCTAGACGAAGTGCAAGCCGAAACTACTGAGCCGGTTGAAAACCTGAACAGCATGGATGAGCAGGAGGTGTTTGAGGAAATTACTGAGGTTAGCATTAAAGCAGAGGATGATTTGGTGATGGAGAACATCGTTGCATCAGATTTCTTTGCTTTTCAAGAGAACTTTATTGCTGAAACTGTGATTCCTGATCAGGAAGATCCAAATTTCAGACCATCTTCTCCAGCACCAACACCGACACCAGCATCTTCTAAAATTGAAGAGCCTATTGTGATCAGCAAGTATGACGATGATCAGTTGCCTTATACATTTTTATGGTGGTTAGCTAAAACAAGGAAAGAACATCAACAGATATTTCAGCCTTATGCTGCACCAAAAAGAGGAAATTCGGCCGAAGAGAACCAGCCTGCTTCGCCTCAGCGCCCAAATGAATTGCAGCAGCAGTATGTGGAGCATATATTCCATCTTCAGAGCCCATTTAATGAGGATTCGGAAGAAGCGTATAATACGGATGGATTTAGGGCCACGAGTAAGGGCAATGAGATTATAGAGAGCTTTATTAAAAACGATCCTCAGATCAGTCCACCGAAGCCAGAACAGATCGACAACGAGAATAAAGCTAAAAAGAGTGCTGAGGACCATAATGACCTGGTATCAGAAACTTTAGCTAAAATATACATCGAGCAAATGCTTTACGACAAGGCAATAGAGACCTACGAAAAATTAAGTTTGAAGTTTCCAGAAAAAAGACGTTACTTTGCCGACCTTATCCAATCTATAGAAAAGAAAATTTAACAATATAAGATTATGCTATTTTTAATTATTTTATTAATCATCATTTGCGTTGCTTTAGGTCTATTTGTTTTAGTACAAAATCCTAAAGGCGGTGGTTTGGCTACTGGCGGATCAGGTAGCAACATGTTTGGTGTACAACGTACAGGTGATGTTTTAGAAAAAGGTACATGGGTTTTATTGACGCTAATTGTAGTACTTACTTTATCGATTACAACAATCGCTAAATCAGGAAGTTCTTCTACAGGTGAAGCTTCAAAAATCCAAGAGCATTTAGACAAAACACCTACTCCATCTCCTATTGGTGGCAGAACTGCACCAGCTGCGGCTCCTGCAACTGGAGATACTTCAAAAAAATAAAAATTCTATTTTAGAATGGAAAGCCTGGTATAAACAATACCGGGCTTTTTTGTGTCCTGCCACTCTGACACAAAAATACTTTATGAAAAAGTGTTAGCTGACAATGCTTGCAATTTTGTCAATCCGATTTGCATTGGCATAAAAACTGATATACTTTTACCACGTAGTTTATACGATTTTAAATTTTAACTTAAAAAATAAATTAATATCAAGTTATGGCTTTAAACCTTAAACCCATCTCAGGTACAGCAAACAGAGTTATTGTTGAACCTGCTGCGGCAGAAGAAAAGACGGCATCTGGAATCTATATTCCTGACACTGCAAAAGAAAAACCATCTAAAGGAACTGTTGTATCTGTTTCTGATGAAGATTCAGAAGGTAAAAAACCAACTGTAAAAGTAGGTGACGTTGTTCTTTATGGCAAATACGGTGGCACAGAGCTTCCTATTGATGGTAAAGACTACTTAATCATGCGTGAAAGCGATATCTACGCAGTACTTTCTTAGTACTGAGATATTAGATTAATGGCAGAGCTGATCTGGCTTTGCTCTTGAAAACCAATTAATTAATCTTAAACACAGTATTTTTTCTAGATACTTACTATTAAAAAACAATGGCAAAACAAGTAAAATATAATGTAGAAGCCCGTGACGCCCTGAAAAGAGGTGTTGATACTTTGGCTAATGCAGTAAAAGTAACTTTAGGTCCAAAAGGACGTAACGTAATTATTGACAAGAAATTTGGTTCACCTGCAATCACTAAAGATGGTGTAACTGTAGCAAAAGAAATTGAGTTGAAAGACCCAATTGAAAATATGGGTGCTCAAATGGTTAAAGAAGTAGCTTCTAAAACTGCAGATATCGCAGGTGACGGAACTACAACTGCTACTGTATTGGCACAAGCAATTGTTACTGCTGGTATTAAAAACGTTGCTGCTGGTGCAAATCCAATGGATTTGAAACGTGGTATCGACAAAGCGGTTACTGCAATTGTTGAAAACTTGAAAGCTCAGTCGCAGACTGTAGGTGAAGACAATAACAAAATCAAACAAGTAGCTTCTATTTCGGCTAACAATGATGAGGTTATTGGTGCTTTAATTGCAGAAGCAATGGGTAAAGTAGGTAAAGATGGTGTCATTACTGTTGAAGAAGCAAAAGGTACCGAAACTGAAGTAAAAACAGTTGAAGGTATGCAATTTGACCGTGGTTACTTATCTCCATACTTTGTAACTAATGCTGATAAAATGGAAGCGGAATTAGAAAACCCTTACATTTTGATCTATGACAAAAAGATCAGCAACATGAAAGAATTATTGCCTGTTTTGGAGAAACAAGTTCAAACTGGTAAACCTTTATTGATCATTGCTGAAGATTTAGATGGTGAAGCATTGGCTACTTTAGTAGTTAACAAAATCCGTGGATCTCTGAAAGTGGTAGCTGTTAAAGCTCCAGGTTTTGGTGATAGAAGAAAAGCAATGTTAGAAGACATCGCTATCTTAACTGGTGGTACTGTTATTTCTGAAGAAAGAGGTTATAAATTAGAGAATGCTGACCTAACTTATTTAGGTACTGCTGAGAAAGTTCTTGTTGATAAAGACAATACAACTATCATCAACGGTGCTGGTCAGTCTGACGATATCAAAGCTCGCGTTAACCAGATCAAAGCTCAAATCGAGACTACTACATCTGATTACGATAAAGAAAAATTACAAGAGCGTTTGGCTAAATTAGCTGGCGGTGTTGCTGTTCTTTACGTAGGTGCTGCTTCTGAAGTAGAGATGAAAGAGAAAAAAGACCGTGTTGATGATGCTTTACATGCAACTCGTGCAGCGGTTGAAGAAGGTATTGTTGCTGGTGGTGGTGTTGCTTTCATCCGTGCTATTGAGGCATTAGAAGGTATGAAAGGATCTAACGATGATGAAACTACTGGTATCCAGATCATTCGTCGCGCTATCGAAGAGCCATTACGTCAAATCTGCCAAAATGCAGGTATTGAAGGTTCTATCGTAGTTCAAAAAGTTAAAGAAGGAAAAGGTGACTTTGGTTACAATGCACGTACTGATGTTTATGAAAACTTAATTTCAGCAGGTGTTATTGATCCTACTAAAGTTGGTCGTGTAGCATTAGAGAACGCAGCTTCAATTGCAGCGATGTTGTTAACAACAGAAGTTGTATTGGCTGATGATCCAGAAGATGCTCCTGCTGGTGGCGGTATGCCTCCAATGGGCGGCGGCGGCATGGGTGGCATGATGTAATCAGCCTCCATTTCATTGATTTTAAAGAAAACCCACAAGTTAATTCCTGTGGGTTTTCTTATTTAATCTCATTTCCTTCTAATATTCTTAATTGAAGTAAAAAATTCTATACATTTATACAATAATCTGTATATATGGTGAAACGTCTACTTCTTTTAACCATTCTTCTTTCTTTTCTCCAAATAACTGTAGGCTTTTCTCAGATTACAATAGGCACAGTTGATCCGGGGCCTTATACGCCGGGATCGAGTATTGCAGCGACTTTTACGATGCCTATATCGTTTTGTGTAAAACCAGGTAACGTGTTTGAACTTTATCTCTCGGATGCAACTGGTAATTTTAGCAGAAATAATCGTATTGGAACATATAATGGCTTTTATTCAACCTTTATAAATGGAGTTATTCCTACAACAGTTCTTCCAGGATCCAATTATCAGCTACAAATAAGGTCTACCAACCCTGCTTCTGTATCAACTAATTCCATACCGTTTCAGATCACCGGTACTGTTCCCGTTAAAGCAGAAGTTACGTCTAGCCGCACCCTTGATGAAAATACTTTTGGCTATTGTCCAGCAAGGGACAATGCTGCTTTTACTTTTGAAAATGCCTCTACCGCATTAAGTACAGTAACAGGGATAATAAAAAACGAAATAACTGGTTCCATTGCAGCAAATTTAGATTTTGCAACATCACCAACGACGTTTTCAGCAGCAATCGGCTACTATACATTATTAGTGACGGCTAAATTAAATGGTAGCGTTGCGACAAGGGCTTATTTAATATTAAATTCAAGAACGAATAATAGCTTTGGTACTACCGGCGGTGCCATCGTTTGTTTACCAGGGGGCTTTCTGGAGTTCCCCGTTAATTTAGATGCGAATGGTATTAAAAATAACTATCCAGGAACCACATATGAAATAGACTGGGGAGATTCAAATGGCATAAAGACAGTCTATACGCGTTGCGACCTCCAAGCAGGCTTCGTGAGACATGAATACGAAACATCATCGTGCGGAAGACCAGTTTATAATACTGGAGCTGGGCCCCAGTACAATGTCTTCGGAATAAATATCGAGGCAATCAGCCCCTATTGTTCCGGAGCATCAGGAGCACTTGCTACATATGTGAAGGTTGTTAAAAAACCCGAAAACAAATTCATAGTACCACCTGATGGAGGTTGTGTTGGCAAAATGGTAAATTTTATAAACACTTCAGATCCGGGTCAGAACGATGCAAACACTCCTAACTGCATTGACAATGATGTTACATATAATTGGTATGTCGATGATGTACTAATCAAAACAGATCAGCCAAGGTCGGCCAACTTCCAATATTCATTTCCTTCAGCAAAAACTTACAGAATAAGGTTAGAATCAATTAACAATAATGGACTCTGTAATGGTGAACCTGTAACTCATGAGATATGCATACATAATCCTCCAATTCCTAATTTTGAGTTTAATGGAAATACCACACCGCATTGTGCACCTTATTCGATCACTGCTATTGATAAATCTTATATTGATAATAGTTGCGGCACTACTCATACATACAATTGGATCGTATTAAAATCCGGCCAACCTGTGTTAGCCTCAGAGGTTAGTTTCACTAACGGGATCAAAGAGCCAACATTTAATTTTTTAAAACAAGGTAGGTACGAAATTACACTCCAAATTACGAGTTCGCCATGTACCGTTGTCAGTACTAATCCACCTCAAACGGTAGTTATAATTGACAGTTCTCCCATCACGACTTTGGCCCCAGTGGTCAATCTATGTAATCTTAGATCATATACTTACAGTGAAACAACTCTAGATCCAACTAAAGTACAGTTTTCAGGGACTGAAGTTGATGCTTCGGATACTTATACTTGGTCCATTACTACAGAAAATGACCTTCCACTCAGCAATACAGACTTTGAATTTGGTCCGGGATCAAATTCAAACACAAAATTCCCTACTATTCAGTTTAAACAATATAGAACTTACAAAGTATCGGTCACGCACAAAAATAGTTGCGGATCACTGCCTAAATCACAACTTATCACATTTTTTCCTTCTCCTGTTGTTAAGATAACTGCGGATAAAAACCCTATCTGTTATAGTGCTTCCGTTGAGTTATCCGCATTGGTGACGAATGGCACTTATTCGAGCTCGAGATGGATAGGTGCAGGAACTTTTTCTTCACCAAATAACAGCACAACTACAATCTATACTCCTACTCAAACTGAACGTGATGCACATAAAGCCATAGTTAGATTTGTAGTTACTACTGATCTTGCTGAGCCTTGTAAAGAAGTTGAAGATGTTATTCAAATAGATATTTTTCCTAACAATACAGGAACTGACACTGACCAAAGGGTGTGTACAGGAACGAAACTCAATTATGATCCTGCCCTAGGAACAAGTTTGCCGGGAAGTACATACACTTGGACAGCAACGAATAGTGATTTGAATGCAGGAACTTCTTTTACAGCTTCTGGATCGGGCAAAATAGAAGACGTTGTTGTAAACTCAAACCCAACCGCAAATGCAGTAATTATTTATAGAATCACGCCAATACTCAATAATTGTCCAGGAGTTCCTTTTACTTTTACAGTAACGGTTTACCCTAAACCCTCAGTTTCTGCAGCTGTTACAAATACAACAATTTGTAGTGGTGAGCAAGCTGGAATTATTTTAACTCCTTCCTTCTCAGATATAAAATATACATGGACTACCAGTTCCACAAATGGTGTGACAGGAAATACTCCGGCAAATGTTCCAACCGCAACAGCTGCAATAAATCACGTACTTATAAATAACGGCACCATACAGGGCACAGTGACCTATAGGATTTCACCAATATCAGCAACTGGCTGCCCAGGAGATGAAATCGTAGTAAATGTAAATGTTGACCCCGGCATTACTCCGTCAATTGCAGGTACAAGTGGAAACGAATGTGAAGTTTCTACATATAAATTAAACGGGAATCAACCTAAGTCAAATGAAACCGGCACTTGGGAACTTATCTCTGGTCAGGCAGGTGTTACATTTTCGGACGTAGATCTCCATTCTCCATCTGCAGTAGCTAATGGTCTAGTAGCAGGCGAATCCTATGTCTTCAAATGGACAATCTCTGCACCTGGAGTATGTTCTTCTTCTTCTTCTTCAGTTACCATTACAATTAACCCTCCTACAGTAGCAGGTACAATATCATCAGCAGATCCTTTAACAGTATGTTCTGGTAATAATAGTGGAACTATAAATTTAACTGGTAATGTAGGTAGTGTCATTCGTTGGGAGGCTTTACCTGCAGGAGAAGTAATATGGCAACCTATTGCGAATACTTCTACCACTTTAAATTATAGTGCGCTTACTTCTACCACGCAATATCGTGCGGTTGTACGAAATGGGAGTTGCAGCGAGCTAAAAACAAATGTTATAACTATCGCAGTAACGCCTGCAGACACTCCTGCAGATGCAGGAATGCCTCAAACTATATGCGGTGGAACAACAGCAAAACTTGATGGAAATCCTGTTAACGCACTTAATGGAGAAACAGGCGTTTGGTCGGCACCCCCTGGCTCACCTATTCACTTTGTCGATGCCACAGATCCCAAAACTGAAGTTCAAAATTTAGTAGCCGGACAATCTTACACATTTAAATGGACTATTACAGGGCCTTCGGCATGCGGACCAAGTAGTTCAACGGTTACTATCAACATTCTCCCTTTAATCCAACAAAACACCATTAACAGTGCTGCCATACTTGTCTGCTCGGGTCAACAGATTAACATAATTGGAAGCCCGCCTATCGGTGGTAATGGCACTTATAATTATAAGTGGGAAATAAGTACAGATAATGGAGTTACCTGGACGGAAACCGGCGGGAACACTCAGAATTTAGACTTTCCTATAACCGTTTCAACAAGGTTCAGAAGAACAGTAACAAGTGCTACATGTTCAGATACCAGCCCCGAATTTAACATCACCGCACTACCTCCAATAAAGGATAACGTTATTTCAGCAAATCAGGCTGTCTGTACCGATGAAACTCCTATACGACTAACAGGAACGCCCCCTACAGGCGCTGATGGCAACTTCAATTATGAATGGGAGTTTAGTATTGATGGAGGAACGACATGGGCAAGCACCAATAGTTTTCAACCGGATTATCAAGCCACCGTACTTACCAGAACAACTCAGTATAGACGTATAGTAAGTACTATCACATGTAATGGAGATCAGAAAAGTATAAGTAATGTAATCACCATCACCCTAAAACCTGATGCAATAGCCAAATTTACCTTCACCAAAGATAAAAGTTGTGCCCCATTCGATATTACTGCATTAAATGTAGTAGCAGAAAATCATCCCATTGAAAATGCAACCTATACATGGTTTGCTGGCAGTACTCAGATTGGAACTGGAGTTACCTTTCCTGGCTATACAATCCCAAATAGTGGTGACAATATCATCATCAAGTTGGTTGTAACACCTAAAGTCGGATGTCACCCTGCCGAGTTTGCATGGACATTCAGTACAAATCAAGCTGTTCCTGCGTCCTTTACACTTAGCCCTACAACTATTTGCGGGCCAAACGATGTCGCTTTTACAAATACGTCCCCACAAGGAGCAGGTGCTATATTTCGATGGAAAGTCGGTAACACCCAAATTTCAAACAATGCCAACCCTCCACCTTATACCTTCCAGCCAGATCCTACTGGAAAAGACACTACTTATACCGTTACACTTTATTCAGAAACGAGTTGTGGTATTGATTCTGCCAAAGCCACAGTATTGGTAAAGGCTAAGCCGCAAGCTCTATTTTCACCTCGTGTAACCGTAGGTTGCTCACCTTTAACTGTTGTCTTTACCAATACCTCCCCAAATCAATCAGGAGTAGAGTATTTCTATGATTATGGTGACGGTAATAACAGTGGCTGGGTAAGTAACAAAAATGATGTTTCTCATACTTATTTCGCAACTACAAAAATAGAAACCTACCATGTAAAAATGACTGCAAGAAGTGAGTGCGGAATTGATGTAAGTAGAATATATGACATTGTAGTTTCACCCAAAAATGTTCAAGCAGAACTGGTCGTTTCAGGAACTCAGAAAAAAGGTTGTGCACCATTTACAGTAGATTTCGACAACAATTCTAAAGGGGCAACAGAATATCTTATCGATTTTAAAGATGGCCTTGGCCTAAGGCCACTCGCCGGCTCGCCCAGAATATTCCAACACACATTTACTGAAGGTGGTGATTATGATGTAATGTTAATTGCCAAAAATGACTGTTCTAGAGATACCACTTACGAAAAAATCATAGTGCTTGCCCAACCTAAACCTCTTTTCGTCGCAGATGTTAGCACAGGTTGTCCGAATCTCCCAGTTACATTTAAAAACACTACGATAGATTTAGACATTACCAGTTTTGTATGGAATTATGGGGATGGAAGTACGCCCTTTATTGGCTTTGAACCTCCTGCACCGCATATCTATACAGGGAATCAGGAATACTATACCGCTACGCTTACAGCTACAAATGCTTTAGGCTGTTCGAATACTCATGAACTAATCATCCACATTATTCAACCGCCAAAAGCAGCCTTCAATATCAGCCCTTCAGCCAAAATCAGCATACCTGATTACACCTTCAATTTTGAGGACAAAAGCACCAACAACCCTACGAATTGGGAATGGGATTTTGGAGATAAATCATTCGGTTCCAAGTTAAAAAATCCAAGCCACACTTATTCGGATACAGGGACCTACATTGTAAAATTGAAAGTTTTAAATCAACAAGGTTGTTTCGATACAATCTCAAATAAGGTAACAATCATTGGTGTTCCGGGATACCTATTTGTACCCAATTCATTTATACCAGGAGATACGAGACCGGAGCTTCGCGACTTCCACGCCAAAGGATCAGGCATTGCATCATGGCGTTTCAGCATATTCAACAAATGGGGACAAATACTCTGGGAAACTACCAAACTAGATGAAGGAAGACCCACAGAGGGTTGGGATGGCACATTCAATGGCCAACCTATGCCACAAGGGGTTTACTACTGGAAAATCGATGTACAGATGATAAACGGAACAGAGTGGAAAGGCATGACCTATGACAAATCTGCGCCTAAACGTACAGGAGCAATACATTTAATCAGATAAGGATGAGCGGGAGATTAAGATATACAATAGCATTAATTATAACGATGATCAACCTGTCAGCCATGGCACAGGATCACGTGTATTCTCAATTTTTTAATGCCCCCATTTATCTGAACCCTTCATTAACCGGGCAGTTTGAGGGCGACATCAGGATGAACCTGATTTACCGGAACCAATGGTCGGGCCTTAGTGGCGACTTATCCTATATCACTGCTTCTGCCGACCTCAACATCTCTAAATTTGCCGGAGGAGTTGGCCTGATGTTTAACCGCAGCAGCGAGGGTACAGCTTATTTAGTTAAAAATAATGCCGCGGCCACCTATTCCTACAGCGTAGGCGGAGATGATTTTATTGCCTCTTTTGGGATACAAGCAGGCATAACCAGTCGACAAATAGACTGGAGCAAACTGGTTTTTTCTGATCAGATAGATATGCGTTTGGGATATATTCCCGGCAGTGTGTCCTCGGCCCAGCCCCCCGATATTTCTAACAAGTATTACTTTGATGCCGCAGCAGGTACAACCATCGTCTATCATAATTTCCTGGCAGGCGTTGCAGTTCATCACATCAACCAGCCTGACGAATCCTTTACCGGAACTGTTGCCAAACTTCCTATGCGTATCACCGCAAATGCGAGCTACAAGATTCCCTTAAGCCCGGGCATGTATTACAACAATGATGAAGGCTCTTACCTGATCCCTTCTGTCGTTTATTATAAACAAGCATCCTCCAACTCTATAAGTGCTGGCGCGCAGTTTAAATTTAAAGGGCTAAACGCAGGATTATGGTACAGGACCAGCGGACAAGGCGGGCCGGATGCAATAGTTGTTTCTTTAATATTTGATTTGTTTAAAGGAAGTAGAAACAGCGAAAAACTAAGATTAGGTTTAAGTCATGATGCTACAACCTCAAAAATTAATTATACCAATACCAGTGGTACCACCGAAGCAAGCATTGGCTACGAAAAGTATTTCCCCAACAGTTCGGGCTATAATAAGTTTAACGGGCTAAGATGCTATGATTTCTATTAAATAATCTTTTATATTAGGTTATTCAAACAGATATGGAGAACATTCTTGAAAACAATCATTTCCTGACCCAATCAGAGGTAAACAAGTTTTTAATGGCTACGCTACTTTGTGGCCTTATTGGTGCCGAAAGAGAGTTTAGAAGCAAGCAAGCCGGTTTAAAAACCATGATTATGATTGGCTTGGGCTCGACCCTATTTACTATCCTTTCTATCAAAATTGGATTAAGCAGTCACGATCGGATTGCTTCTAACATAGTTACCGGGATTGGCTTTCTAGGTGCTGGCGTGATCTTTAAAGAAGACAACCAGGTAAAAGGCTTAACCACTGCTTGCGTGATCTGGATTGTGGCAGCAATAGGCATGGCCATTGGTTCAGGCTATTTCGAACAAGCGATTGGCGTAACACTCGTAGTATTGCTAGCCTTATTGATTTTCCCTTTTTTAGAAGAAATGGCCGAACGTCGCTTCACCAAAAGGGTATACCGAATTGTAAAACGATACGAGGGCGAAAGCCTTGAAAAATACGAGCAGGACATTAAAACCTCTAAACTCAAACTTAGCCGCGGCAAACAAGAATTGGCCAATGGCATCATCAGCGGAACCTGGATTGCAATTGGCAGTCCGAAGAATCATAAAACATTTGTGGACCGGATGCTACGCGACAAAAACATCATCGCCTTCGACTTTTAGGCCGTATCATTCTTGCAAATATTAATAATCTCGCCAAACTGTAGTAGCTTTGTATTATGCAAAGGGAACAGATCTCGGTATTCGACATTTTTAAGATAGGTATTGGCCCATCAAGCTCACACACTTTGGGCCCATGGAGAGCAGCACAGCAATTTACGGCTTCGCTAAAACAAAACGGACTATTGGCCCAAGTGGAACAGGTGAAAATCCTGTTGTACGGTTCATTGGCTAAAACCGGAAAAGGACACGGAACTGATGTAGCCATATTGTTGGGGCTAACAGGCGCTGATCCGGTTACTTTTGATGTAAATGCTATCGACAGTACCATCGCTTCGATTAAGGATGAACAGTTATTATCTCTTTCTGGTGAGCAACTGATCTCGTTTAATTACAATGACGACATGGTTTTCCTTTTCTTCGAAAGCCTGCCTTTTCACCCCAATGCAGTTACTTTTCAGGCATTTTTAAATACTGGGAAGGCCTTTTCCGAAACTTATTATTCGATAGGTGGAGGTTTTGTGGTAAAAGAAGGAGAAAACGGAAATGAGAAAGAGCAGGTTGATTTACCTTTTCCTGTCGAAAAAGCCAGCGAATTACTACACTGGTGCCTGTCTACCGGTCTTAAAGTTTCAGAAATCGTGATGGAGAATGAACTGTCATGGCGTACTGAAGCTGAAACAAGAAAAGGGATTATGCAGCATTTCAATGTAATGAAAGATTGCACCTACCGTGGATGTCACACTTCTGGATTTTTACCCGGTGGACTAAATGTTGGTAGAAGAGCTGCAGCCTTAAATAAAAGATTAATTGGCAGTAGCGTTTATAACGATTACGCAAGCTGGATCATGGCCATCAGAAACGGCGGAAACAGCTTTAACTATATTTTAGACTGGGTAAGCTGTTTTGCTTTAGCCGTAAATGAAGAGAATGCCTCTTTTGGCCGTGTAGTTACCGCGCCTACCAATGGTGCCGCTGGGGTTATTCCGGCGGTATTGCAATACTATATTGCTTTCTGCGATGGGTACTCAGATGAAAAAATCACCCAATTTATTGCCTGTGCTTCTGAAGTAGGCAGCATCTTTAAAAAAGGAGCCACGATATCCGCTGCAATGGGCGGTTGTCAAGCCGAGATTGGTGTATCATCAGCAATGGCGGCAGCAGCTTTAACCGAGTGTTTAGGCGGCTCACAGCGTCAAGTGCTCATGGCGGCAGAGATTGCCATGGAACATCATTTGGGCTTAACCTGCGACCCGATAGGGGGCTTAGTTCAAATTCCATGCATCGAAAGGAATACGATGGGCGCGATAAAAGCCATTACCGCCAGTCAACTTGCCCTGCAAAGCAATCCTGATAAAGCAAAAGTTAGTTTGGATGCCGTGGTAAATACCATGTGGGAAACGGCACTAGATATGAACTCAAAATATAAGGAAACATCTGATGGAGGTTTGGCAACAAACATCCCAATCAGTTTACCTGAATGCTAAAATAAGCGCAGCAAGAAATTAGATTTTTTGCTGTGCCTTAATGGCCAAATACCTGTTCACCACATTTACCGTTAATTTGTCGGGAGCTGTAAGAATGCTCAGGATACCATGTTTGGCCAATTCCTTTACCATCAACTTTTTCTCGTAAGCAAACTTAGTGGCTATGGTTTGTATATAAATCGCCTCTACATCATGCACTGGCTTTTCGGTGATCGCCTTAAGCTCCGTATTCTCAAAAAACACAACCAACAACAAATGGTATTTGGCCATCCGCTTTAAGTAAGGCATCTGTCTGTTTAAGGCCGACACGCTTTCGAAATTGGTGAAAAATACAATCAAGCTTCTTTGTCGCAATGTACCACGGATACTGGTATACAAAGCTTCCATGTTCAGTTCAAGGTAGCGACTCTTTTCCTTGTATAAAACCTCCATGATTTTACCCAGCTGCGCAGGTCTGCGGTCTGCGGGCACAATACTTCCCGTTTTCTCCGATATGGTAATTAAGCCCGACTTATCTTGTTTTAACAGCGCAACATTAGAAAGCACCAGACTGGCATTAATCGCATAATCCAACAAGCTCAACCCCTCGAAAGGCATTTTCATTGCCCTCGACTTATCAATGATGCAATACATATGCTGAGCTTTTTCATCCGTATAGGAGTTCACCATCAACTCCCCTTTTCGGGCGGCAGCTTTCCAGTTTACGGTACGATAATCATCGCCCTGCACGTAATTCTTTACCTGATCAAACTCCATGCTATGGCCAACGCGTCGGATCTTCTTAATCCCAAACTCGCTCAACCTATTAGATATGGCCATAAGCTCATACTTACGCAGCTGTAAAAAAGAAGGATAAACCGGTACGGTTACCTCTTCACCGAAATTAAACCTTCGCGTAACTAGTCTCAATGGCGATTGCACATATAAACGGATTTGTCCGAAAACATATTCCCCTCTTTTAGTCGGTCTTAAGAAATAGGCAATTGTCTTCCGCTCGCCCGATTTCAAGTCGCTTTTAAACCATAGGTCTCTTTTTTGAAACTGAAAAGGGATTTCATCAATAATGCCGATGTGGATGCCGAAAGAATAAAAGTTCTCTACATAAATCTGAAGTTCATTGTCATCCCCGTTGCTCAACCTTTCCGGCACATCCCTGCGCAAAAAGACATCGCGTTTTGTTTGGTACAACAGCACAAAATCAATCAACACCAACACGGCCAATACGCCCAGAAAAACATAAGGCAAATCGCCAAGCCATGGCAGGAAAAAAGAAAACATGAATAAACTCACACAGAAGCCTATCCCGGCAAAAAGTCTTTTGCCCAGAAAAAGGTCGCGATAGTATTTTCTAAAAAAGTGTTTCAATCCTGTTTTATCTAGGTACTTCTATTTTTTGGAGAATTTGAGCAACAATATCATTAGGTGTTAAACCTTCCATTTCCTTATCAGGACTGAGCATAATTCGGTGCGCCAATACCGGTGGTGCAACTTTAATGATGTCTTCCGGCGTCACAAAATCACGCCCCTGCATAGCAGCAAACGCCTTGGCTCCATTTACCATGGCCAGGGAAGCGCGTGGCGAAGCACCCAAATAAAGTGATTTATTATTCCGCGTTTCATGCGTAATCTTGGCTACATATTCGATCAGCTTTGGCTCTACATGCAGCCCTTTGATAATACCTCGGCAAGCTTTGATCTGATCGATACTTAATACCGCTTTAACGGCGTTCAGTGCATCGTCCAGTTTAAACTGGTGCTGGTTTAACAAAATAGCCGTTTCTTCCTCTAGCGTAGGATATTTCACCTCAATCTTAAATAGAAAACGATCCAACTGCGCTTCAGGCAACCTGTACGTGCCCTCCTGCTCTATCGGGTTTTGAGTGGCCAGCACCATAAATGGTTCATCCATTAGATAAGTATGTCCATCAACAGTAATCTGCCTTTCCTCCATTACCTCAAATAAGGCAGATTGAGTTTTGGCCGGGGCGCGATTAATCTCATCAACCAATACAATATGTCCAAATATTGGGCCTTTACGATATTCAAAAGAGGCCGACCGGGGATCAAAAACTGAAGTTCCAATTACATCAGAGGGCATCAAATCAGGGGTAAACTGAATACGGGCAAAAGAAGCATCAATACTTTTGGCTATCAGTTTTGCACTTAAAGTTTTAGCTACACCCGGTACACCTTCCAAAAGCACATGCCCATCGGCAAGCAATCCTGCGATTAAAAAATCAATGGTGTCTTTCTGGCCAACAATAATACTGCCCAGCGTTTGCCTGATTTGCTCTACGGCAGTATTAAGCTGTGTAAGGTCGGTTCTTTGGGTAAACATTTCCGCTTCCATAATTTATTGGGCTTGTTTATAAAATTTCTCTATTAATTTATTCAGGTCGATGAGTTGACTATCATTAACCATAACGGCGTTATTTACGCGGTTTATCATTTCAATCAATTGCTGTACTACAGCTTCGTTTACACCAGATTTAAGTGTCAGATCGGCCACAAACTCTTGATCCAACTTTGAAGTCTTTAAGCGATAGCTAGTCCGCACGTATTCTAAAAAATAACTGATCTTCTTCTGGACAATATCACGATTGTCGCGTTGCTGGTAATAAACCTTACCCACCACCTTCACAAAGTCTACCGAAGTATTCTTTAATGGCGCGATAATAGGGATGATGCGCTGCCTACGCTTCATTTCAAAAAGAACAAATAGCAATAATCCGGATAAGGCCAAATAATAAGCCCAGCGCAATTGATCGTGTTTAAGCAGCACCCTAAACATGGATTCATCATTTACATTTCCTTTGGTATTGTTCTCGTCCCAGATTACCCTTTCGGCAACAGGCAGATAAGAAAGCACTTTAGAAATGTAACTAGCCCCGGCAGGATTTAACAAATTGTAATTGCTTAACAATTGCGGACTTGGCAGCATATACAATGCCCCTTTCCCATAATTATATTTTACAAAATTAACCTCGCCAGTAGCATTGCGGCCCAGTGCAGCAGCCCTCAGGGTATCTACCTTACTAAAATATTGATCACCTAGCCCTTTATTAAAAACATAAGGGCGTTTTTCTTTTAAAAGCGGATTAACAAAATTAATCGGAGTTCCCTTCTCGTTATTAAAATAAGCCACTGAGTTCATTCTCAGATTAAGCGTATCCGCTAAAACATCGCTTAATTTATAAGCGGCAATAAATACATTATTGCCCTTCTCCATGTATTTAACCAATTCCTGATAATCATAAGCATCCATTTGAATCTCTCCGGCAACAAGCAGATAGTTGGTGTGCTCAAAATCTTTATCCTTTAGCGTGTTGTAAACAGGCAAATTTGATGGACTGATTAAAGACTTCGGGAACAGATTTTCCAGCTCATGATATAAGATATAAGTGCCGAAAGGATTTTTATCTTCCTTTAAGTAAGTTGGGGTCCAATCGGTAGGCTTTGGCTTATAATATTGTGCAATTACATAAAGGAGCATCACCACCGCACTTCCAACTAAATATAGTTTTAATCCCTTCATAGCGCTTTCACATTAAATCGTTCAAAACTACCTTTAACAGCAATGAAGCTTTCTTTATCGATAAAAAACTCTCCGTACCAGATGTATTCGAACTGCCGGGTTAGCACCGTAAACTGTTCTTTCCTATCGGGATCAATAATCTCATTGATATAAGCTTGGTTTGTTTTTTCTGGCTGCCAATTGATCAATTCTTGATCGTTCAACAACTTTAACGAGCGCAAGTAGGACAAGCGCACAGCCAAACGGTAATTACCATTTGCGACAGCCTTTTCTATCTCCTCATTAAAATTTATCTCATGAATATTTTCCAGCGATTCATTATAGGGGACATCGATAGATTTAGATTTTGTGGTAAAGATTTTCAAATCGAGGCCGATCAATTTAAATACAGCAAAAACAACCAGGCCAACAACAATAAAAATGACTATGTACTTTATAAGTCCACCCGAATATTTGTTCGTAAAAGCACCGTTCAACAAATCCCAAAACCACGCCCAGAAACGGTCCCACCAGCTGGTATTGATCGGGGTAATATCATCATATCTAAATTCTTTTTGGCCGCTATATTCCTTTATTTTTTGCAAATCAAAGCTTCTGACCGAAATAGCCGTTGTATCATTTTTTAAGGCTATGTTTTTCACAGGCTTATGCTCGGGTAAGCTTGCCGAGAAACCACGGATACTTATGAAAAAGAATAAGAATACAATAAGAGCTTTATACATGTTTAGTATTCTTCTAAGCCAGAGAAATGGTCTTTTTCTTCTCCAAATTGATTGATCCGATCCATTAACCCCGTGCTTTCTTGTATTTCAACCAGGTTAAAATAGCAAAGCGAAACGC
This sequence comes from Pedobacter sp. ok626, assembly GCF_900100435.1. Taxonomy (GTDB): domain Bacteria; phylum Bacteroidota; class Bacteroidia; order Sphingobacteriales; family Sphingobacteriaceae; genus Pedobacter. The sequence goes on from NZ_FNEX01000007.1 coordinate 211,764, forward strand.
CAATTATAGGAATCATCATAAAAACGTAACTCAAATACTGAAGGACGACACCAATTATAGTAAAGATCTTGCCCCAGCCCGCAAGTCCGGGCAAAAACGCGCCCCCCATTTTTAATACCAATGTAGGAATAGCCGCGAAACTCATGCAGGCATAAGCAATTACCCAAATAATAAACATGGCGCCAGCAGTTACCCACCATTGATTTTTCAGTAATTTAAATGAGCGGCTAAAAGCATCTTGAAAATTAGTGTTCTCCAATACCATGATCGAGACAAGCAAGGACATGGCTGGAAACAGGTAAATACCCGGCAAAAGGCAAAAGAGAAAACCTAGCGAGATGAAAAGTATGGCAATGATATTGCTAAAAAATAACCTGAAGTAATAATATTTAAAATATCCCCAAACTTCATCCGGAGTTGGCGCTATGTTCCCTTTTTGAATGTATAAGGCAATATAGCTAAGCGTAGAAACCAATATTGCAGCAGAACTACCAAAGGAAAATATCACAACCAATAAATAGTTAAACGTTAAAACATTTGCCATGAAAGTCTGCCAGCCACCTTTACCCTGCTTCAAACCATCTAGCGCTGTTTCCATCTCTAACTGTTGCATAATCGCGGCAACCATTCCGGCAAGGATGAAGAAACCACATAAGTATGCAAACACCTTTAACAAGGGCTTGAAATTTTGTCTGATAAATAAAAATGTATCGTTAATGATCTCTCCGAATTCTCGCGCTTTTTTTAATTCTAAATTTGGCATACTAGCTGATTTGATTGCGTTTCTTTAATTGTAAAGGATAGATAATCACGTACCAAATGATAAATACAAATGATCCTCCTAAAATACTTATGCTTAGCCACAAAGGCATGTTGGTATATCGTGTAATAAAACCCTCGAAAAATGCCGCTACTAAAAGAATTGGAACAATGCCAAGGGCAATCTTTGTCCCATCCTTTGCGCTATTCTTAAATGCCTGTAAACGGGTATAGGTTCTGGGAAAAAGTAGACCATGTCCAAGTACCAGGCCCGCAGCACCCGCAATAATAATCGCCGAGATTTCTAACGTTCCATGGATCCAGATCACCAACACCGATGCTGCCCCCAAACCTTTACTGAAAAAGTAATATTCAAATGCCCCTATCATAACGCCGTTTTTTAATAACATAAAAACAGGGCCAATACCCAAAAATATACCACTTAAAAACATGACTAAGGAGACGTAAGTATTATTAGCGGCAATAAAGAAGAACATTGTAACTGGCCCCTGCTTTTTATAAACCCCAAAAGGATCGCCTTTTGCAATGTTTTCATTCGTCATATTTACATAGCCATCACCAAGAATCAACCTTACAAAAGCATCGTCATATTTTGCAGATAGTGCACCGATAGCGCCAAATATCACAAAGAAAATAAGGGAGTACAGGAGTTGCCTACGATAAGTGTAGAACAAGACGGGCAGTTCAAACTTCCAAAAGGTTAAAAAGCGATTGGTATCTTCTTTTTTATTCTTATAAATAGACTGGTGTAGCACCGATGCCAAGCCATTTAAATAAGCTGTAGTTTTAGATTTGGGATAAAAAGTTTTAGCATAAGCCAAATCGTTGGTAATGTCTATAAAGCGCTCGGCAACTTCATCAGGATTACTTGTTTTCAACTGCTCATAGGATTTCCATTTCCCAGAATTCTGTTTAACAAACAATGCCTCTCTCATAGATTTTATTAAAAGCGTAATTTTTTTGTTAAAATAACTGTTTTTATTCAACATAAAAAATAAGCTTCTTTTTATGTGTCAAATATGCAAAGGCACACACCCACATTGAGCTTATTTAACGCTAAACCTTTTCTGATCTTCGTGATGTTGTTCGTATCGAGTCGCAGTTCCTATTTTAACAATCTCAACTTCAATACTTCCAAGTCGATTTCCAACTTCCTTAAAATTAGTTGATGTTTCATCTGTTAAAACATTGAGCTTATTTTCAATTTTATCCATCCGGTCTTCCATTCGGTCCATTCGATCTTCCATTCGATCCATTCGAACTTCTATTTTACCCATCCGGTCTTCCATTCTATCCATCCGATCTTCTATTCTATCCATCCGATCTTCTATTCTGCCCAACCGATCTTCTATTTTACCCAGCCGAACTTCTATTTTACTGAAGTTTTCATCGACCTTAATCGCCAAGCGGTTCAGCATAGCACCCAATTCAGTTAATCCTTTTTCTAAATTTCCCATATTCTTTCTCCTTGATTAACCAAAGCTCCCTAGTTAGTCTAAATTATCAAAGAAAATCGTTTAAAATTTATTAAAAAATTATATTTTATCATTAAAATCATGTTTAAACAATCCTAGCCACAAAACCATTTCCTTCATTGGCTATAATATACCAAGTTGAGTGTTTATATCCAGTCGGATTCCATTGGTCAAAATATTGCATTTTAATACAACATTTCACAAAAATGAACCGTCAGTTAATTTTATAGATAATTTTGTTATTCAAAGTTTTCTCAGGATATTTGAATTGAGGTTATAGCCCTGTACAAAAACCAAAAAGTCAAGCCAATGAACTAAAGAAATATAAACAACATATCAATTACTTCTTAAATGAGGTATTAATTTAAAGAGTCTCTCCTGCAGAATTACCACAAGTGCATGGGAAGGGACGATAGATTAATGCCCATAACAAATATTGTTGTACTTTTGAAGGTGCGCTATAGCGTTATGGGCTCTATCGTAATCCCGTTTCCAAGGCTGTGGTAAGCCATGCAGGGCGGTATTTAGAGCTTGCTATAGTCGCATCTTCGTTTTAGCCTCTTCTGTGGGTAAAACAGATCGTAAAGCCTCCTGCTCAAATCCCGTCCGGACTCCTATTATTAACTGTTTAACAAACAATAATATGGAACTCAAAGACGACGAAAACAATGAAATCCTTTATTTTATTCTGGAACCAAATGCCGAAACGGACATCCCCGTCCATGTAGTTTTTGATGATCCATTTGCCGCTAAAGCTTACTTCAACAGGTTTCGAACATTTAGCGATGCTCAGATTCTGGAATGCCGCCTTAACCCAGGTTTTTACACCGACATCACCAAGGACTGCTATTTTATCCAGCTAGAGAGAAACTCAAATGTACATACGATTTCTTTGGCTAATGATTTGCAAAGATCTGAACTGGCTATCAAAGGACATTACTTTTTTGAAGGAGACCAAATTTGCATTTATCTGATGGCGCAATGTGAAGAAGATGCCATAAAGGCGGCTCGTAAAATCCGAGATAAGGCTATTGCAAATAATGAATTTATAAACCACCCAACTTTAGGTAAAGTCTTGGGAATAGGCTAAAATGGAATGTCAGGTGTTCCAGCGCGCAGGTGCATCTGACATTCACTTATTCAACCTACTGAACCTAGTCATTAAAGCCCTTACCTTTTTTCTTAACGTTTACGATAAATATGATCTTGAATATTATATTTGAATAAGAATGGAAACAATAAAGGTAAACACCAGTCAGTATGTAGACATAGATTATCCTGTTGCAGGTCTGGGCGAGCGCATAGCAGCAAGATTGATCGATTTAGGCATATTCTTAGGTTTATATGTAATTTTCATACTCTTGGTTTTAGTTACCGGCCTTTCCGTAGGTATGGAAAGCACACCATACCTTATCATTGGCTTGGCTATCTTATATGGCGCAAGCTATGTTTTCTACAACTTGGTTTGCGAGATCTTTATGAACGGTCAGTGTGTAGGAAAACGCTTAATGAAAATAAAAGTGATTAGCTTGGATGGCAGTCAACCCAGCATAGGTCAGTATTTTATCCGATGGCTATTTCGCCTCGTTGACTTTGCGTTTACAGCACAGGTGGGTGGATTAATAGCTGTTGCAGTAACAAAGAACAAACAACGAATTGGAGATATTGTTGCCGGGACAACAGTCATCAAAACTGTTCCTCATACAAATATTAACCATATCGCTTTCCATCCTGTTGAAGAAGATTACATTCCCGTTTTTAATAATCTGACCCTGCTTACCGACCGAGATATAGAGTTGATACATGAAGTGATTTCCACCTATTATAAAACCCACAATACCGAGTTGATCTACACCATGTCGGCAAAAGTAGCGGCTCTGCTTGCTATCAGCATCCCGGCGGGCATGAATGAAATGGAGTTTTTAAAAACGGTTATTAAAGATTACAACCACCAAACGGCTATTGCCTTATAGTTATTTAAATACCTTTACCACCGCAGGCAACAAGCTTGCGACCCATTCGACATGCATTTTTGCAGAATAATGTAAGCCATCTGTAGCTACGAGTTCCTGATCAGAAAGCGCCCTTCTTGAAGCCGCCGTAATATCTGTATAACTAACACCCATAGCCAGCGTTTCCTCCTTATTGATCGCATTAAAGGCATCTATTTCAGCAGCAATAGTCTGCTGATCGCGACCGCTATTTAATCCATAAGGCGTAACACCCCAATCGGGGATAGACACGACAAATACATGTGCTTTATCACCATTAGCAAAGTCAAGGGCGGTTTGTAATAATTCCTTAAATTCCTTACGATAGGCACTTAAAGACTCTCCCCGATATTGATTATTTACCCCGATCAACAAAGTAACCAGATCAAACTTCTGTTTTAGTGCAGCTTCTTTTATCGCTGTCTGAAGCTCGCTGGTTGTCCAACCGGTTGTGGCAATAATGTGCGGTTGGCCGACATCCAGGCGCTCTTGATTTAGTTTCGCTGCCAACTGATAAGGAAAATTGCTTTCCATAGCTACGGATTCACCAATGGTATAAGAGTCGCCAAGCGCCAGATAAGATCTTTTATGTTCCGTCATGCTATTTACACTGTTTTTATCGCAGCCCAATATTACAACTATTGAAAGAATTATTACAGAGAATTTCATTAGAATATTTTCAGTTTTAAACAGACATGTAACTGTATATACGAGAAAAAAAGAGATCAGTATTGGCTGCTGCTCAATAGTAAAGTAGTATTGCTTATATATTGCCTCCATTATGCTTTAAACCTACTTTTCCATTGCTTGAGCAAAAGGATAGCAAAACAATAGCAAAAGGATTGCAAAAGGAAAGCAAAAGAAAGTACAGCGCTAACACTGTCTAAACAGGTAGCTACCTAATACAATGGTACCGGTAATTAAGTACATAGTTTTAATCAATATCGTATGATCTTTTTTTGAGAAATAATTAACCGGTATAACTACGATAAAGGTAAGAAGTAAGGGAATTGTTGCTGGGTACAAATGAAAGCTCTCATGCAAGTCACCCCTAAGCAAAGCCACAAATGAGCGCTGAAAACCACAGCCCGGACAGTCAATGCCGGTTAAAGCTTTAAATGGACAGCGCAGAAAAAAATTATCCGCCTGATCTAATAAAAAAGACCAGGCGGATAATAGATATATGTATAAAACAAACAATTAAGCGTTTGGAGTTTTTGGAGGTTGATTAAATGGGTCGTTTGAACCGAAAGGGTTATTTCCACCAAAAGGATTATTAAATCCATTTTGTGCTTCAGCAGCCGAAGGACCTAGGTATTTCGCATCGCCAAAACCTAAAATCGGGAAAAATACGATTGGCAATATCAGTAAACCTACAGTGAAACCTTCTGTTTTACCAAAACTTTTGCTTAGTAAATTTGTAAGCCATATACCAAAAACGACATTTACGCAAGGTATAAGCATCCACAATACCCAAATCGTAGGTTTTCCTACAATTTCTATCATAACAATTAGGTTATAAATTGGTATAATTGCTGCCCAACCAGGTTTCCCTGCTTTAACAAAAACTTTCCATAGTGAGGCATAGACCAGCACCATAACGGCAAGCCAAAAAATGACCATTCCGGCGCCAATGCCAGCTCCGGCGGCTGAGTACTCTGAGTTGTAATCCATAGTTAATAGTTTAAATGATTTAGTGTAAATATAACACTTGTTACAAAAAAACAAGCCTATGCTATTACCTTTTTTCGAGAATGTTTAGAAAAGTTCCATATTGAACAATGTAGAGATATGATATTTCAATCGATCCTTAACCTCTCCCACGTCAAGCGCGTACCCCAATTCCCGCTGCATTGAGGTTACATCCTTATCATCTATCCCACAGGGAACTATGTTTTTAAAGTAATCCAGATCCGCATTTACATTAAATGCAAAGCCATGCATAGTTACCCAGCGACTACAACGAACGCCCATTGCACAAATCTTGCGGGCGCGTTCATTATCGGCATCCAACCACACTCCAGTGAAACCCGGATAGCGACCTGCCAGAAGACCATAATCGGCCATCGTTAAAATAACAGCCTCCTCCAGTGTTCTTAAATATAAATGTATATCTGTAAAGAAATTATCCAGATCTAATATCGGGTAACCTACAATTTGTCCCGGTCCGTGATAAGTGATATCACCACCCCTGTTTATTTTATAATAAGTAGCTTCCTTAGCCAATAATGCTGCATCATCTAGTAACAGATTTTCAGGCTTACCACTCTTGCCCAGTGTATATACATGCGGATGTTCGCAAAAAATAAGATAATTAGGTGTTTCCAGTTGCGTATTATTGGTCCGGTTCTGGGTTTTCAAAGCTACAGTCTGGTCAAAAATAGCCTCTTGCCTACGCCATGCCTCCTGATAATCCACAAGGTCCCAATCTATAAATTCAACTTTCTTATTCATTTCGAAAAAATTAAGCTACCACATAGCCCAGCATGTAACCGTCAGTAGTTTTAAAATAATGAACTGTTAGTTCCTGTGTACCAACAGGTAAATCAACCAATGCGTTCAACTGGCCTTCATTTTTCAATTTAAAAGGCTTAATGTGGATGTCTTGCTTAAACTCCAATCCTTTCCTACCGTTCCACTTATAAATAGCTTCCTTGGCACACCAGCAAACATATAAGCCATCAATATTATCGCCCACATATTTCTGCGCAAGCTCAACGTCCGAAAGAAATTTATGCTTAATGCTTTTTATTTTATGCTTGATCAACTCGATATCTACGCCAACTTTCCTGGTTTTACCGATAATTACCGATGCATAATCATAAGAATGGCTTAGCGAAATATGATAGTCAAAGTCTGGAAGATATGGCTTCCCATGATCGTCCATTCTGCAATCAATATACTCATCTGTATTCAGCATAGTCCTGAGCAACACGCGGGTACTTAACCAGTGCAGCAGGCGCTTGCCATTATTTAAGGATGAAATGAAATCGAGTTCATGTTGTTTCAACTGTAACCCTGAGATCAGCTGTTCTTCGGTTTCCTCGATTTTCCAGACCGCCAGTATGGTGTCCTCGTCAATATTTTTATTAAAAACTACAGGCATCTCTATTTTAGACAACTTTGCAAAAGTATCTTAAATTAATCATAATTTCGTCCAAATACTATATAAAATGATCCTGTCTGACAAACGAATTCTCGAAGAAATAGAGAAGGGCACAATTATCATTGAGCCTTTTAAACCCGAAAGCCTTGGAACAAACTCCTACGATGTACATTTAGGTAAATATCTAGCTACCTATACAGACCGGATACTTGATGCAAAAAAACACAATAAAATTGAACATTTTGAAATCCCTAAGGATGGTTATGTATTGCATCCCGGCACTTTATACCTTGGTGTAACCCTGGAATATACCGAGACTCATGCCCATATCCCTTTTTTGGAAGGCAAATCGAGTACCGGAAGATTGGGTATTGACATCCATGCTACTGCAGGAAAAGGTGATGTTGGCTTTTGCAATACCTGGACGCTAGAAATCTCTTGCGCACAGCCTGTCCGCGTATACGCAGGCATGCCGATAGGTCAGCTGATTTACTTTGTGGTAGAGGGCGATATCCAGACGATGTACAACGCAAAAGAAAATGCTAAATACAATAATAAAACAACCAAACCGGTTGAAAGTATGATGTGGAAGAATAAGTTTTAGCCGCTGCGGCCTAAATTTTAATTGCTTAATAATTAGCCTCAATATTTGTATATTGAGGCTTTGTTATTTATGCTCAAAATATGAAATTTAAATTCGTCATCCCTGCTGTATTAGTGCTTGGAATCTGTTTTTCATTCGTCTATAAATTAGCCGACGATCCCTTTTCTGATTTGATTAAGCGCTTGCAGGAATATAATAAAAAATACGCACAGGAAAAAGTACACTTACATCTCGACAAACCCTACTACGCTATCGGCGATGACATCTGGCTAAAAGCATACGTCATCAACACCCTAACCTCCGAACCCAGTAACATTAGTAAGGCCTTATATGTTGAGCTGATCGATGAAAAAGACAAGATAAAAACCCAATTAAAACTTCCTATGAATGGTGGGATAACATGGGGAGACTTTAAACTTCCGGACACCTTAAGCGAAGGAAATTACCGCATAAGAGCCTACACACAATGGATGAGAAACGCAGGTTCTGAGTACTTTTTCGACAAAACCATAAAAATAGGGAACTCATGGGCTAACAAAGTTTTTACAAACACCGCCTATAGCTTTACCAAAGAAAACACAACCGAAAAGGTAAATGCGAAGATTAAGTTTACGGATAAAAATGGCCAACCCTATATCAACAACGATGTAACCTACGAAATACAGCTCAATGCCCGGAACATCACAAAAGGCAAAGCCACCACCAATAATGAAGGCGAAGTAAGTATCAATTTCTCCAACAACCAACCTGCCTTATATAAATCAGGTAAAATTATCGCTACAATCAACCTACCTAACAACCAAAAAATAGTAAAAAATATACCCATAACGGCAACATCCAATAACATCGATGTTCAGTTTTTTCCAGAGGGCGGTAACATCGTTGAAGCGCTGCCTAATAAAATTGCCATAAAAGCAGTAAACGCAGCTGGAAAGGGCGAAGATGTGAACGGTATAATTGTAGATAACGAAGGTACTGAAGTAAACAGATTTGAGACCCAGCACCTTGGCATGGGCAATTTCATCATTAACCCGCAGCCTGGTAAAATATACAGTGCAAAGGTCAAATTTAAAGATGGTTCAGAACAAACGCTTGCTTTGCCAAAAGCACAAAAAAGTGGTTATATTTTATCTTTAAATAACAATAGTCCAGACAAGATCATCGTTAAAATAATGATGAGCGAAGATTTGATGGGTACTAACGAATTGAAAATCGTAGCGCAGAACAGCGGAAACGTATACTTTGTAACCCGATCACCTTCACAAAAACAAATCATCACCGCCACTATCCCTAAAAAAGAACTTCCTTCGGGCATTGTACAATTTACTTTATTTAATGCGAGCAACAATCCAGTTTGCGAAAGGCTCGCTTTTGTAAACAATGTCGAAGATCGAATCAATACAACAATAGAAAATTTAAAACCAAGCTATACTAAAAGAGAAAAAGTAGACATTAACCTACTTACCCTCTTTAATGGCAAGCCCATACGAGGTAGCTTTTCGGTGGCTGTAACCAACACCGCAGCGGTAAAACCTGATCCCGAAAATGAAACCAACATTTTCACCAGCATGTTACTTACCTCAGACCTGAGTGGTTATGTTGAAGATCCTAACTATTATTTCCTTGATAAGGAAAATAAAACAGTACAAGACCTTGACAACTTAATGCTTACGCAAGGCTGGCGCAGGATATTATGGAAAAACATCATCAGTAATATTCCTCCTCCCGAAACTTTTAAACCCGAAAAATCTATTGGCATTAGTGGTACCATCACCAGCTATGGCGGCAAACCACTCCCAAATAGCAAGGTATCGCTATTCTCCTCTTCTGGCGGCTTTTTTGCCATTGACACTTTAACGGATGCACAGGGACACTTTAATTTCGACAACCTCGTGTTCACCGACAGCACCAAATTTATTGTACAAGGCAGGACAGCGAAAAACAAAAAGAGTGTAGACATTAAACTAGACATTGTACCGGGGCAAATTGTAACTAAAAACAAAAGCACCGGAGATCTGGAAGTAAACGTAAATGAAGCCTTACAAGGATACCTAAAACGCAGCAACAGCTACTTTGACGAGATGACTAAGCGTGGCTTGCTGGAACGAACCATTGTGCTGAGCGAAGTAAATATTGTGGAGAAAAAGAATCCTGCTCAGAATTCATCAAACCTAAATGGCGGAGGTCGTGCCGACTATGTGGTGACTGCCGATATGCTTCAAAATTGTGTTACCCTTGCACAATGTTTACAGGGTCGCGTTGCAGGCCTAATGTTTGAAGGTAGTGTGCCTTACCTGATGCGAAACATGTCTGCCGGTAAACGGCCGATGCAAATCATCCTGGACGGAATGAATGTAGACTCCGATTTTCTTGATAACATCCAGCCTTCTGATGTAGAAACCGTTGAGGTTTTAAAATCTATTGGAAATACGGCCATCTATGGCTCGCAAGGTGGTGGCGGTGTATTGATCATCACAACCAAAAGAGGCGGCGGTTCTACAAGTAACATCTTTGCCCCGGGAATCATCACTTATTCACCTAAAGGTTACCACATGACCAGAGAGTTTTACTCCCCGAAATATGATCCTGCAACACCTGATAACAGGCTGGATTTGCGCAGTACAGTTTACTGGCATCCGCATATTGTAACCAGTACCGAAGGCAAAGCGCCATTTAGCTTTTTCAATACAGATGAAGCTGGCACCTATAGGGTGGTTGTGGAAGGTATTGATATGATGGGCCATTTGGCTAGAGCCGTATACACTTATGAAGTAAAATAAACACCTATCAATGAATACGATTAAAGTTACCATTAAAGACCATTTAAGCCTGATTACTCTAGACAGAGGTAAATCCAATGCTCTAAACAGGGAAATGATTACAGAGCTAAATGATATACTGAACAATATTGCAACAGACCCAAATATAGCCGGAGTAATCATCACCGGAAAAGAACCTTTCTTTTCGGCCGGACTGGACCTTATCGAGTTATACAATTACAATGAAGCCGAAGCGGAATCCTTTTGGCACCTGTTTTTGAATTTTGTAGCCAACATTACTTCATTTAAAAAGCCTTTAGTGGCTGCTATAAATGGACATAGTCCTGCCGGTGGTTGCGTAATTGCACTAGCTTGTGATTACAGGGTTATGGCTGAGGGGAAATACATCATTGGTTTAAATGAAGTTCCGGTTGGGATTATTGTACCCAACAGCATATTTAACTTATATGCGTTCTGGATAGGAACGGCAAATGCATCGCGTAGCTTACTCGAAGGGAAACTATTTAGCCCCGAAGAAGCATTGCAGGTTGGTCTGGTAGACGAGCTGGTAAATCCGGCAAGCATCCTTACCGCTGCGGAGCGAAAGATTAGAAAATACATGGCCATGGAGCGCAACACCTGGGAACAAAGTAAACTTAGCATCAGAAAAGACCTGATTGCCAGCACCAGTGCTGATCAAGGCGAAGCGCTTGCGCTTATGTTGAAACAATGGTGGGCACCGGCTACCAGAAGTATACTAAAAACAATTATTGATAACCTGCAAAAGAAGTAAGCCATGTTTAACGAACCTATGTTAAGAGATGATGCCCTAAAAGGTAAAACTATTGTGATTACAGGCGGTGGTACTGGCCTTGGAAAGGCTATGGGTACTTATTTCCTTAAGCTAGGTGCCAACCTGGTAATTACCAGTCGCAAACTTGAGGTGCTACAAAAAACAGCAAAGGAGATGGAGCAGGAAACGGGTGGAAAGGTGCTTGCTCTGGCTTGCGATGTAAGGGAATATGAACAGGTAGAACATGTGCTTGCCGAAAGTATTAAAGCTTTTGGCAAGGTAGACAGTTTATTAAACAATGCTGCCGGCAACTTTATCTCTCCTACCGAACGTTTATCAGCCAATGCCTTTTCCAGCATCATTGATATCGTATTAAAAGGTTCGGTAAACTGTACGCTGGCTTTTGGTAAACATTGGATCAAGGAAAAACAATCCGCAAGCGTTTTAAATATTGTAACTACGTATGCTTTTACCGGATCGGCTTATGTTGTGCCTTCGGCTTGTGCAAAAGGTGGTGTACTGGCTATGACTCGCTCTTTAGCAGTCGAATGGGGCAAATATGGTATCCGTACCAATGCCATTGCACCAGGTCCATTTCCGACAAAAGGAGCTTGGGAAAGGCTATTGCCAGGTGATCTTGCAGAGAAGTTCGACTTTAAAAACCGGGTTCCTTTAAAACGCGTAGGCGATCATCAGGAACTAGCCAATCTGGCTGCATTCCTTGTTAGTGATTTCTCGGGCTATATCAACGGCGAGGTGATCACCATTGATGGTGGTGAATGGTTGCAAGGAGCTGGTCAGTTTAATGGCTTAGAGGCCATCCCTAACGAAATGTGGGATGCTTTTGAGCAAATGACCCGATCGGCTAAAGGAAGCTAAAGCTTACCAACTGAGTAAAGCACTTGCCCAGGTAAAGCCAGATCCAAAAGCGGCCAGACATACCAGGTCTCCATCTTTAATTTTACCTGATTCCCATGCCTCACAAAGCGCTATGGGCACCGAGGCGGCAGTGGTATTGCCATATTTTTGTATGTTATTAAACACCTTATCATCTGGCAGCCCCAGCAATTGCTGCACGTATTGGCTAATTCGTAAATTGGCTTGATGTGGCACTAACAAATCAATATCGGCGGCTGTTAAATCATTCGCTTTTAGTGCTTCATTAATCACCTCAGGGAATTTGACTACTGCTTTTTTAAATACCGCAGGCCCATCCATAAAAGGTAATGCCGCGCCACTTTCCAATTGTTCAGTTGTCATAAATAAGCCACCTAGCTCCTGATCAGGGTATCCAGGTTTATCTTTTAACCATTTATTAGCATTGGATCCAGGATAAAACATAGCCAATAATTCTGCATCGGCACCATCGCTATGCAAGTGTGTACTTAAAATCCCCTGACCTTCCTTTTGTGTCGGCTGTAATACTACAGCACCAGCACCATCCCCAAATATTACAGATACGTTGCGACTCCGTGTTTCAAAATCCATTGCAAATGAGTGTTTCTCGCTGCCCACCACCAATATATTCTTATACATACCAGTTTTAATGAACTGATCGGCAACCGATAAAGCATAGACAAACCCAGAGCATTGATTGCGAATATCCAGCGCGCCAACCTCCTTCATTTTCATTTCTCGTTGCAGCAAAACGCCGCATCCTGGGAAATAATAGTCAGGACTTAGCGTCGCAAAAATGATAAAATCAACATCTTGTGCAGTAATACCAGCCCGTTCGATAGCAATTTTAGCCGCTTCGATCCCCATAGTGGTGGTCGTTTCTCCGAGTCGATCTGCAAAGCGGCGCTCCTTAATTCCCGTACGTTCCTGTATCCATTCATCACTGGTTTCCATGAAACGCGATAAATCAGTATTGGTATAGACATTTTTGGGAACATAGTATCCTATCCCGGCAATCTTTGAACGCTGCATATTCCTTGGCTTTAAGAATAATTTTAAGCAAAATTTACTTTAACTACAACATTATTTTGAAATTAGCTTAAATTTGTACCATGTCAACAGAAACAAAAGAGGAAACATTTACACTGGAAGAAATACTTACTTCGTTAAAAACTGTTCATCGTTTAATACTTTGGAATGATGATGTAAATACTTTTGATCATGTCATTTACTGCATGATGAAATACCTAGACTACTCTGAAAGCCAGGCGGAAAAAATCGCATGGGAAGTACACAATAAAGGTAAGTGTGCCGTATTGGAAGGCTCGTTTACCGAAATGGAAGTTTACCGGAAAATTTTACAACAAGAAGGTCTGACCGTTACGGTAGATTAGCAAACAATACTGCCAGTTCTTCCTGCGTTGTTCTAGTCTTATCTTTGGCATACCAGCCATGAAGCTTTTCGGCAAGTGCCATCATATCGCTTTCCTGACTTTTCCAGCCGTCCAAAAGATCCTTTAATATTTGTGGTCTTGGGCCCCATTTGGCAACAACATTACCGTTATTATCCACTACCAATAATATAGGAATTGCTCTACCTCCATTGGTAAGATGCGCATCAATTAAAGGAAGATTGGTATCCCTAAGCACAAACCTCAAGTCGAACTTAGTCGGGAAAGTAGTTGCAATCTTATCAAATACAGGTACGATTTGCGCGGCATCACCACACCATCCTTCAGAAATCACCAGGAAACGATAATGACCTTGTACCTTGTTTAAAACACTGTACAAATCGGGATCAAGTTGAACCGTCTTGTCTACCCTGCTCATTCTCTGCACGTTCATTTTAGTATAATGTAACATTGCATCAGAATGATCAGTTCCAGTAGTTTTTTTAGCCACCAGAAGTTCATCTATCAAATTCCTATAAGCTAAATAGCTTAACCCCTCATTGTTAAAAATGTCGTTATAATTGACCATATACCTGTAATAAAATAGTTACTCCACGTTTTTTAAACCACGGCGTCATTTTTTTGTCCATATTTAGACACACACAAAAACTGAACCCTTTAATGATTACTTACTTCTACAAAGTTCTACTTTTAACGCTTGCCATTTGTACGCTCTCTGTAAAAATTAATGCACAAAGCCCCGGCGAAGGGAAAATTACCGCAAAGGTTGTTGATGCCCAAAGTAATGAGACCATTCCATTTGCCACTGCAATAGTCATCAACCGCAAAACCAAAGCAGTTGTAAAAGGTATGCAAGCCGATGTGAATGGAAACTTGCTGATCAACGCCCTGCCTAATGGCGTATTTACTTTTAAAGTGAGCTATGTGGGGTATCAAACTATGGTTAGAGACTCTGTTTCCATCTCGGATGCGCAAAACACCATCAACCTGGGTACTGTAAAAATGAAACCTGCCAAGGGAACTGCCCTAAAAGAAGTTGCCATTACCGCTCAAAAAAGCACCATGCAACTGGGCATAGACAAAAAAGTATTCTCTGTAGATCAGAGTTTGGTTAGCGAAGGTGGATCGGCCTCCGATCTGTTGCAAAACGTGCCTTCCGTACAATCCGACATTGATGGAAATATCAGTTTAAGAGGCTCTACTGGTGTAAAAGTATTGATCGATGGAAAGCCATCTATGATTGCCGGCGGTAATGTCGCTCAAATTCTGCAATCCCTGCCTGCCAGCTCTATCGAGAGTGTAGAATTAATCACCAACCCATCGGCAAAGTACGATGCTGAAGGGCAGTCTGGGATCATCAATATTGTGCTAAAGAAAAATAAGAAATTAGGTTTTAATGGCTCCGTTGCGCTTACCGCTGGTAACCGCGACAATTACAACGCAAATACCAGTTTAAGTTTTCAGAATAGCAGGGTAAATCTTTATGGAAACTACAGCTATCGCTATGGTAACCGATTGAGTAATGGATTTACCAACAACACATATGACACAGAAAATTTTCCTTACCCATATGCGTTTGTTAATCAAAACACTGATTCCAAATCAACAGACAAGGGGCATAACATAAAAGCTGGACTGGATTATTACCTGAGTCAAAAAGACATCCTTAGTTTTACCGGAGGTTTTAACCGAAGAGACAACAATCAAAATGAGTTTTTAAATATCAATAGACTAAACTCAGCTAAGGATCCAATTGAACTGAGCAAAAGAAAAAACATCAATGATGGCTCGGGTTATACCTACGACCTCGGTCTTGATTTTGTACATAAATTTAAAAAACCAAAAGAAGAGCTTACCTTCAATTTTAGCTACTCTAATGGAACAAATAACAATGACCAGAACTATACTACCGATATATACAATCAAAATGGTATACCAGTAAGCAACTTACCTCAAATACAGGTAAATAATGGGTCGGGCGACAACAGTAGCTATAATATACAAACAGACTATACCATCCCAGTAGGTAAGGCAGGCAAATTTGAAGCTGGTTATAGAAGCCAGATCCGTTATGCAGAGAATGATATGTTCTCGGCTAATTACAACGATGCCACTGGCGAATATGTACCAAATTACAATCTAACCAACAACTTTAACAGCAAAGATCAGGTTCACGCCTTATATGCAAACTTCCAAAACCAGTTTAAAAACTTTGGTTACCAGGTAGGCTTAAGAGCTGAAGATGCAACATTAGATACCCGTCTAGGCGCATTCAGCAACAATGGTGAGCTAAGCTATTCGCCAGGAAAGATCGCGTACAAACGCTTATACCCAAGTATTTTTTTAACTCAAAAATTTGAGAAAGAACAGCAATTACAATTGAGCTACTCCAGACGTGTAAACAGGCCGAGAGCCTGGGATACCAACCCTTTTGTGGATGTATCTGATCCAACAGTTCACCGTCAGGGTAATCCAAACTTAAAACCAGAGGACGTACATGCCTACGAATTGAGTTATAGCAAATTCTGGAAAAAGATCACCTTTATTTCTACTGCTTACATGCGCCAAACCAATGATGTTGTACAGAGAATCAGAACAACAGCCGGCGATGGAACTGTCACGGTTACCCCTCAAAACTTAACAAGTGAACTGTCTAGTGGATTAGAACTTATTGGTCGTTTTGATGTGCTTAAAGCATGGAACTTTACTAGTAATGTAAATTTATATCAAAAGGAAATTAAGGGAGCACCTGCTTTTGGTGTGCAAGAAAGTTCGGGTTTTAGTTGGAATGCCAACTTAACCAACAACTTTGTACTGCCTTACAACATTACCATGCAAATAAAAGGTGATTACCGCTCAAAAGAGGTAAATGCCCAAGGTAGGAGAAATGCAATGTATGCAGTTGATGCGGGTGCGAAGTACGACTTCAAGAACAAAAAATCATCGTTAAGCTTAAACGTGAGAGACGTATTTAATACCAGAAACTGGAGCATGACCAGTACTGCAAATGGTGTAACTACTGATTTTAGACGAAATATGGTGGGGCCTACGGCTAGTTTAACCTTCTCGTACCGTTTTGGTAAAAACGATTTTACTTTTAAGAAGAGTAAAAAACCTGACCAGGGCGAAACGCGCTCTGACGAAGAATCTTTCTAGGCATCCACCACAAGCATAACCAAACATTGAAAAAACTATTAACCCTCATTTTTTGCCTGCTGCTGTTGTTTATCGGTGTTGCTGATTTGTACGCAGCCGCCGACAAAGGCATAATTACCGGTAAGGTGGTGGAAGAGGTGGGTGCACTTCCCATCCCATCGGCCGTTGTTGCGGTTTATGAGGCCGATTCTGAGCGCCCATTTACTACCACATCTACAGATGAGAATGGCGTCTTTAAATTTAATGCCCTAAAGTACGCCACCTACAGAGTAAAAATCAGCTATGTTGGATTTACCGCTTTAACGGTTAATGAAGTGATCGTTACCGAAAAAAATGCGGAACGCAACCTGGGCACACTAAAACTAAGCAGCGAGCAGAACAATTTAAGCGAAGTAACCATAACGGCAGAAAAGCCGGTTATAGAGTTTGCAGCCGATATGATTACCTACAATGTAGATAAATCCATTTTGGCAGAAGGAAGCACGGCTACTGATATTCTTAAAAACGTACCGATGGTACAGGTTGATATTGACGGGAAAGCAACAATTGCAGGAAAGCGATCAACCCGGATTTTTATCGATGGGAAACCTTCGGATTACATGACTTCTAACATCGCTGATCTGCTAAATGTATTGCCTTCTGATGCGATTGAGAAGATAGAAGTAATGACAAATCCTCCAGCGAGGTATTCTGGTGATGGAGAGGGTATCATCAACATTGTGATGAAAAAAGGATTTGCAATTGGCTTTAATGGCAATGCTGGTATAACTGCCGGTCTGCAAGGAAACACCAATACAAATACCAATGCCTCTTACCGCAGTAAAAACTACTCACTAACAGGTAGTGCAGCTTACAGAAGCAATATCGGCAGAAGTACGTCTCACTCCTACCGCGAAAACTTTGACCTGATTAAAGACACAACTTTCTATTACGATAATTACGGTAATAGCAGAAGCAACAGCAATGGCGGAAACTTTAGAGCTGGACTCGACTGGGACATTACAACACAACAAAATCTTCGCGTAAGCACTAACTTTAACACCAACAGCACCAGCAGCAGGTCGGGTACCGATTTTAATTTCTTAAGTGAGGAGTTGGTATTAAAGCGTGTCCGTAACCAATTGAGTACGGCTGATGGAGGTAACCATAGCTTGGTTTTCAATGCCGACTATAGTTTAAAGGGAAACGAAAATGGAGATAAGTTGACCATCGGTTTAACCTTTAACAATAATGTTAACGATAACCTCAGGTTATTGGATCAGCATTACAGTTTACCAGTTACTCTTAAGCCTTCATTACGCGAAAACACTGATGAAGTAAGTAACAATGGCCTTACTTTTAACCTGGATTACGACAGGCCGGTTTTTAAAAAGCGGGATCAGTTTGAAGCGGGACTGATGTACACCCAAAGGAAAAATGATAACGACATGTTGGTGCGGGATTTTAACTTCGCGACTCAGGAGTATCTAATTGCCGAAAAGTTAAGCAATCAGTTCCTTTACAATGAAAGGATCATTGCTGGATATACTTCCTACAGTTATAAAGTTAAGAGCATTGGTGTTAAAGCAGGCCTTCGAGCCGAGCTAACAGATGTAGACTTCGACCTATCCACTGGCGACAGCTACAATATTAAACCCTACTTAAGTTTGTTCCCAAATATCTCCATCAACCATTTTTTCAAGAAAAGATATAACATTGGGGCTACTTATAGCGTACGGGTAAACAGGCCAAGGGAAAATACCCTAAATCCGCAGATCAATAACAACGATACACTTAACGTTTCGTTTGGTAACCCTGGACTGGTACCTGCTTATACGCAGCAAATGGATATTAGCTTTGGTGCATTTGGTGAGAAATGGTCTTTTACCCCCCGACTGTCTTACTCGACCAGTAGTGGTGTAATTGAACGTTACCGCACAGTAAATGTAGTAAACGGCGTAGCGACTTCCGAAACCACTTATTTCAACGTAGGTTCTAATGACATTTTTGGATTGATATTGATCGGAAACTACAGGCCAAGTAAAAAACTAACCGCCAACGCTAATTTTACGCTCACACAGAGCAAATACTCCTCTTCCCTAAACAGTGCGCTGAATAGAGATGGTTTGAGCATCAGAAGCGCCCTGGGGCTATCCATGCAACTCCCAATGCGAACAGCTTTTGAAGCTAATGTAAATTATGCCAACAATGCCAATGCGCAGGGCCGAACTAAGGCTTCTGTATCGAGTAGCATGGCCGCCAGAAAGAGTTTCCTTAAAAACAGACTCAGCGCAAGGATAACTGTGAGTGATCCTTTTGGCAAACGCAACAACACCTTGCTTAGTGAAGGGGTTAATTTCAAACTGCAAAGTTACTCGACCAGCAATACGAGCAATGTAACGATGAGTTTGAATTACCGCTTTACGAAAATTAAAAAAGTACCAACGCCACCTAAAGCCCAATAGCTCGCCTAAAATCAGAAATTCGTATATTGCGGCATGGAAGAGCGTAATCCCTGGATAACAATTGACAGCCATAAAATCTATGAAAACAACTGGATTGGCTTAACAGAACACAATGTAATCAACCCTTCGGGGGGTAAAGGTATATATGGCGAAGTGCATTTTAAAAATTATGCCATTGGCATTATGGTATTAGACCAAGACCATAACACCTGGTTGGTTGGACAATACCGATTCCCTTTAAAAGCATATAGTTGGGAGATCCCTGAAGGAGGTGGCCCACTCGAATCCGATCCATTAGAAAGCGCCCAACGCGAGTTACAGGAAGAAACGGGTCTTCTGGCAAATGACTGGATCGAATTGCAACGGATGCATTTATCTAATTCCGTAAGTAATGAATTAGGCATCATTTATATGGCTAGAGATTTAACCCAAGGTGAATCTTCACCAGAAGAAACGGAAGAACTGGTATTGCGTAAACTCCCATTTGATGAAGCTTACCAAATGGTCATCAATGGCGAAATTACTGACAGCATGAGCGTTGCCGCTATTTTAAAAACCAAAATATTGATCCTCGAAGGTCTGCTATAATATTTTTATCTACATTAATAACTATGAACAAGTTTCTAGGCTATATCTTCAGTCTACTATTTTATATCTTCTTTGGGTTAACATTGGTGATCTTCCAGCCCATTCAATGGATTTGCTATAAGTTCTTTGGCTATAAAGCACATAAAGCATCTGTTGACGCCCTAAATTTTTTCTTAACCTATTGTGGTCTGTTGATGGGCAGCTCTATTACCTTTATAAATCAACAAAACCTGCCTACGGATAGACCAATCATCTTTGTGGCCAATCACCAAAGCATGTACGATATTCCAGGCCTCATTTGGTTCCTAAGAAAATACCATGTAAAATTCATTTCTAAAATTGAGCTGACAAAAGGGATTCCTTCTATTTCTTTTAATCTAAAATATGGCGGAGGTGCAAATATCAACCGTAAAGATAGCAAGCAGGCCGTTTCTGAGCTGATCAAGCTAGGCCAAAGGATGAAGGAGAATAATTGGTCGGCCATGATATTTCCTGAAGGTACTCGTGCCAAAGACGGAAAATTGAAAGCTTTCCAGGTTGGTGGCATTGCTACGCTGTTAAAAAAGGTCCCGAATGCTTTAATTGTCCCAGTAGCTATTGAAAACTCATGGAAACTGGTACAGTATGGTGCCTATCCATTAAGTTTTGGTGAGAAATTAAGATGGACCGTATTGACTCCGATAGAACCGCTTAATAAAAATCCAGAAGAAATTGTACTTGAAGCAGAAAATGCTATCCGGGTTAAACTAAACCAGGTAAACTACAGCACGATTTAGATATTTTTATTGTCTATATGCTTAAAAAATTCGTCCCTATAGGTATCCCCTATTGGAATGGTTTTCCCGCATATAGAGATCCTACTGCGTTCGATACTCTCAATCTTGTCCAATGCAATGATGTAAGATTTATGAACCCTGATGAATTTCCCTTTAGGTAAGGTTTCTTCCATCTTTTTCATATTCTGCAAGGTGATTACACGTTCTGTTTTCGTGAATATGGAAATGTAATCCTTTAAGCCCTCAATGTAAAGTATATCATCCAATTCAATCTTTTGAATTTTATGCTCTGTCTTCACAAAGATAAAGTCTTGAATAGGATTAACCGGTTGCGGGGCCGGAACAATAGCCATTAACGGCTGTATGGTAGAATCGGGTGGACTGGCCACTTTTACCCGATTGTGCACCTTCTCTACCGCCTTATAAAAGCGATCGAATGCAATAGGTTTTAATAAGTAATCAGACACATTAAGGTCGTAACTCTCTAAGGCATACTGAGAATATGCAGTCGTTAAAATATAGTTGGCCTTTCCACTAGCAATCTTTAAAAACTGTATTCCAGTCAATTCAGGCATCTGAATATCTAAAAATACAATATCCACCCCACCCGCCTGCACCATTTGCAATGCTTCGATGGCATTTTCTGTACGTTTAACCAACTCCAGAAAAGGTACTTTAGAAACGTAATCCTCTATAATATCAAGCGCCAGCGGTTCATCATCAACAGCTATACATTTTAACTTTGTCATATATCAAGCATTAGTTCGGTGGAATAATGAGTTGCCGAATTTACAATATTTAATTTATACCTTTCAGGATAAAGTAACTGTAACCTGCGTTCCACATTGTTTAATCCCACACCACCCATTACATCTTTGTTATAGGTATTCTTCTTATTTGACACACTAAAATGTAAGATCTTCTGGTTGGCGATGATATTGATTCTGATGGGATCTTTAGGGTCGTTAGCTACTCCATGTTTAAATGCGTTCTCTACAAATGAGATCAGAATCAATGGCACCACTTGCTGATCGTCTATCTCTCCATTTAAAGTCAACTCAACCGCAGCCCCATCTTTAAATCTTAGTTTCTGTAATTCTATATAACTCTGCACATAGGTAATTTCTTTACTTAATGAAACCCAGCTATCGTTACTCTCGTAAATCATATAGCGCATAATTTCTGACAGCTTTAAAATGGCATCAGCCGTTTTATCAGATTTTTGATAGGCTAGAGAGTAAATGTTATTTAAAGAATTGAACAAGAAATGTGGGTTAAGCTGCGATTTTAAGAACTGTAGTTCCATATCACGTTTTTCACTTAACAGGTTGCGCTGCACACGTTCGCTACCAAACCAATCTATTGCAAACTTTAACAAGGCGCTGACTACAACAAAAAAACCGGAGACAAAAATGGCGAATACAATGTATTTAGTAATTTCGAAATATTCTATTTTACCGGATTCCTGGCTAAAATAAGTTAAAAAGAGATCGCTGTTTAAGCTTGCTACTACCGTCTTTATAATTACCATAATGGCTATAAGCATAAAGATGGAGAACATATAAAGTCCGTACTTCTTTTTCTGCTCCACCAATATGGGAATCAACAAAGTATAATTGATATAAAAAATAGAGAGGTTGATGATGGCAAAGTAACCAAACTTGACCATTACTTCATAGGAAGATGGCTTTTGATCGCCATTAAAAGTATCCCAGAGCAACACAGCCAATATAAGCAGCCAAAAAAATACGTGTACAGCTAAAGGACCTTTGTTTTTCATTTATACGGAGTAATAATTAATATCTAAGCTATCAAATTACACAAATCTAATTATTTTAAGACGGAGGCATTCGACGAACAGACATTTTTCTTCTACCAACTGGCACAAACAGGCCGATTAATAAGACAACGCCCCATTTCAGCCGTTTATCTAGTATAAAATACACTTGGTCTAAAATATTTTAGCAGCCTGTTTTTATTTATTCTATTTGTTTCATCAAAGCAAAACAAATAAAAGGACTCATGAAAAAGTTAGCAAATACTTCGCCGTTTTTATTACTATTGGTTCCAGTATTTATAGTAATATTATTGACATTCATAACTGCTGGTTCTGATCGTCAAAATGAGGATTTAGCTGTAAAAGCTCCTGCTATGAAAACTACATTGATCAAAGTAGTAAGCCCATTTTCTAAGTAACAGCAGCTCTTTAGCAAAGGCTACATACTACCTAAGGCGGTTTAGCGCCCCGGGTAAATAGCATATAAATTTAGTTTAGTTAATAATGAAAAATGGCGGTGGATACCGCCATTTTTTTTGTTTGTATCTAGGTTTTTCCTCTTTTTTCTCAATAATATTTTGAAAACTAAAATATTAGTTATAGATTTATACTAAATCTTTAGTTATACCGAAAATTGCGCACAAAACGGAATAACCTGTAAGAATTAAATAACTAACCGAATATAATATGGAAATAAAAGATTTAACCAAGGCAGAAGAACAGATTATGCAAATCATCTGGCAAATCGAAAAGGGCTTTGTTAAAGAAGTAATGGACTTTTTACCAGAACCAAAGCCAGCCTACAACACCGTATCCACCATTATCCGCATTCTCGAGACCAAGGGTTTCGTTGCACATGAGGCATTTGGAAAATCGCATCAGTACTACCCTCTTATCAGCAAGGAAGATTATAAACGACATGCAACAGAAAAGCTTTTAGATGGCTATTTCGAAAACTCTGTTGAGAGCATGTTCTCCTTCTTTGTTAAAGAGGAAAAGCTGGACTTGAGCGATGTAGATGAAATCCTTAAAATGATTAACAAAATTAAAAACAGACCAAGATGAGCTGGGCACATTACATCCTGCAAGTCAATATCTACCTGCTGGTATTTTATGGCTTCTATAAGTTATTGTTAGACAAAGAAACTTATTTCACACTCAACCGAATTTACTTGCTTTCGGCAGGTCTACTTTCGTTAGCCATCCCCTTTTTAAGGTTCGAATGGTTTACTGAGCAACCGGTAACACAGCCATTTTCTGTGGGTGCGGGCCAGTTGAACGACCTCATGACAGAAGTAATGGTAGGAAATGTAACTCCAGACAGACTTAGCCTGGGCAATCTGGCAGTTTCTATTTACCTCCTCGGCGTCCTGTTTTTCTTTGGAAAATTCATTTGGCAGCTCCTTTCTATCAGCAAACTACTGAAACGAACCGACAAAGGCACTGCTTTTTCATTCTTTAAGCACAAAAGGATCGATAAAGACCTACCCCAGCTATCAACCATTCAAAAACATGAGGAGATACACATACGTCAATACCATAGTATGGATATCATTCTTTTTGAAGTCCTGGCCATATTTACCTGGTTTAACCCAGTGATCTATGCCTACAAAAACGGGATAAAGCACATTCATGAATATCTGGCAGATGAAGAAGCCGCCAAGGTTCAAGGGGATAAAGCAGAATATGCTTTATTATTATTGAGCAAAGCCTTTGGGGTTCCTCAAAACTCACTAACGAATAGTTTTTTTAATAAATCATTGATCAAAAAAAGAATTTTTATGCTACATAAACCAAGATCAAGAAAGACAGCCATATTAAAGTACGGCATGTTCCTCCCATTATTTGCCATTGCATTAACGATGTCATCGGCAACCATCAGAAACAATAAAAACATTAAGAAAATAGCTGATGAGATCCCTTTAAATACGCCTATAGAAGTGATTAAAGAGGTGGTACAAGAGACTATAAACAAACCCGCAGCACCACCGTCTGTAAAAAAAGCTACAGTTACCAGCCAAACCGCAGGAATTATTGAGCCCGGCTGGGAAGACTTCTACAGATATGCAAACCGAGCCATTAGGTATCCTTATTTTGCCCATAGAGTCAAGCTACAGGGAAATACCATGATCAAATTTAAAGTTGCTGATGGTTTGGTAGAGAACGCAGCTATTGTTGCCAAACTTGGTGAAGGCTGCGATGCCCAGGTGATGAAGGTAATTGTAAGTTATACAGGCTACAAACACATTAAAGATGGAGACTATACTTTAAAAGTTAAATTTTTACTTGATGGGGCCGATACTCCTTTGAAAAATGAGACTATAGCACCAATAAAAGGTTACCAAGCCTTAAATGATATTACCATAACTGGTTCAGCCCTGGCAAAAGAAGTTGCCAATGGCAACGTAATTGATGACAACAAAATCTATGACTTTGTGTCGATTGACAAACAGCCTAGTTTTATCGGGGGGATGGCGTTCTTCTATGCCTACTTAAAAAAAGAAGTAAAATATCCTGCTGAAGCAGTTAAGAACAATGTTCAGGGTAAAGTATTCCTTTCCTTTATCGTTGAAATGGATGGTAGCCTAACCAATATTAAAGTGGAAAGACGTCTGGGCTCAGGAACGGATGAAGAAGCCATTAGGGTATTAGAGGAATCTCCAAAATGGACTCCCGGTATACAAAATGGCAGACCAGTACGTGTAAAATACAATATCCCAATCAGTTTTACCCTAAACAAAACAAATAACCAATCGGGTAAGAGTCAAGGCCAAATCAACAATAGCGAGAGCCCAAGCTTTAGCAGCAATAACATTACAGTAACTGGATATGGAACTAAAACGGCCAATGCGCCACTGTATGTAATAGATGGAAAAATCATGGAAAATGCGGATGTCAATACCATAAAACCTGAGAACATCCATTCAATCAACATACTTAAAGATGCCAGTGCAACGGCAATATATGGAGCAAAGGGCGCCAATGGAGTAATCATAATCACAACCAAGGGAAAATCACTTGACCAAGTTGTTATAGAACAAGAGAAGAAGGAGAAATAAAACAAAATTCCCTATACAAAAAAACCCGACCAATATGGCCGGGTTTTTTCGTGTAATACCTTGTCTCGTGGTATAAAACTATTAAATATCTTCCTCAGATACAAATTTTGCAGAATAAAAATCTCTATTCATGCGTGCGATGTTCTCTAAAGATATGCCTTTAGGGCATTCTGCCTCACAAGCTCCTGTATTGGTACAATTACCAAATCCTTCTGCATCCATCTGCGCAACCATACTTTGTACCCTACGGTAACGTTCAGGCTGTCCTTGAGGCAATTGTGCCAACTGAGAAATCTTAGCAGATACAAAAAGCATAGCCGAAGCATTTTTACAAGTCGCCACACAAGCACCACATCCAATACAAGCTGCAGCTTCGAAAGCTGAATCCGCTTGCACTTTAGGAATTGGAAGGTTGTTTGCGTCTTGTGCATTCCCTGTATTAACCGAAATAAAGCCACCTGCAGCAATAACTCTATCAAATGCAGATCTATCTACCGTTAAATCTTTAATTACCGGAAAAGCCTTTGCTCTCCATGGCTCAACAACGATGGTATCACCATCTTTAAATGAACGCATGTGCAATTGGCAAGTAGTAACTCTATCCTTTGGTCCATGCGGTCTGCCATCGATGTACATAGAGCAGGCACCACAGATCCCCTCTCTACAATCGTGATCAAACACAACAGGTTCGTCACCCTTAGAAATTAACTGTTCGTTCAATACATCAAACATTTCTAAGAAAGACATATCAGGAGAAATCTCTGATAATTTATAATCCACCAAACCGCCTTTGGCTTTTGTATTTTTTTGACGCCAAACTTTCAGCGTTAAATTCATATTTCCTGTACTCATAATATTGAGATTTTAGTACTTAGCTATTATTTATAACTTCTTTGTGCAATCTTGATGTTTTCAAATTTTAGCTCTTCTTTATGTAGCTCAAATTTAACACCCTCTTTGTACTCCCATGCAGCTACGTAAGCGTAGTTTACATCATCACGCATTGCTTCACCTTCTTCAGTTTGATATTCTTCTCTGAAGTGACCTCCGCAAGATTCGTTTCTGTTCAAAGCATCAATACACATCAACTCACCAAGTTCGATGAAGTCGGCCACACGACCTGCTTTTTCCAACTCAGGGTTAAATTCGTTAGCCTCTCCTGGTACACGAACATCGCTCCAGAATTCCTTACGAAGTTCTTGAATTTCTGCAATTGCTTCAGTTAAACCCTTAGCATTACGTGCCATTCCACATTTCTCCCACATGATCTTACCTAATTTCTTATGGAAATGATCTACAGTCTTAGTTCCTTTAATGGCAAAGAATTTGTCGATAATGCCTTTTGCACTAGCCTCAGCTTCAACAAATGCAGGGTGATCTTGCGGAATTGGTTTTGTAGCCAATTCTTTAGATAAGTAAGCACCAATTGTGTAAGGAATTACAAAATAACCATCAGCTAAGCCTTGCATCAAAGCAGAAGCTCCTAAACGATTCGCACCGTGATCAGAGAAGTTAGCCTCTCCTAGCGCATATAAGCCCGGCACAGTAGTCATTAAGTTATAATCTACCCATAAACCACCCATGGTATAGTGAACCGCAGGATAGATACGCATTGGCAATTCATAAGGATCCTCTCCAGTGATCTGCGCATACATATCAAACAGGTTACCATATTTTTCCTTAATTACCTCACGGCCTAAGCGCATGCAGGTTTCTTTATCAGGGTTGTGGATATTCTGTACGCTAGCCTCAATACGACCATAACGCTCAGTGTTAGCTTTAAAATCAAGATACACAGCCAATTTAGAACTACCTACTCCATAACCTGCATCGCAACGCTCTTTTGCTGCGCGTGATGCAACATCACGTGGTACAAGGTTACCGAAAGCAGGGTATCTGCGCTCTAAATAATAATCTCTTTCATCCTCAGGAATCTCAGAAGCTTTACGAGGATCATCTTTCTTTTTAGGAACCCAGATACGTCCATCGTTACGTAACGACTCAGACATCAAGGTTAGTTTAGATTGGTGATCTCCAGAAACTGGAATACAAGTAGGGTGAATTTGCGTGTAGCAAGGGTTACCAAAGAAAGCTCCTTTTTTGTGTGCTTTCCAAGCTGCAGTTACGTTACTGCCCATTGCGTTTGTAGAAAGGTAGAATACGTTACCGTAACCACCGCTGCAAAGCAATACCGCATGACCTGAATGACGTTCTAGTTCACCAGTAAGCAAATTACGGGCAATAATACCGCGTGCTTTACCATCAACTACAACAACTTCAAGCATTTCGTGACGGGTAAACATTTCAACTTTACCCATACCGATTTGACGCTCCAAAGCGCTATAAGCACCTAAAAGCAATTGCTGACCGGTTTGACCTGCAGCATAAAATGTACGTTGAACTTGTGTACCACCAAAAGAACGGTTGTCTAACAAACCTCCATATTCTCTGGCCAAAGGCACACCTTGAGCCACACACTGATCTATAATGTTACCACTTACTTCTGCCAAACGATGTACGTTAGCTTCACGTGCACGGTAATCACCACCTTTTATCGTATCATAAAATAAACGATAAGTACTATCGCCATCATTCTGATAATTTTTTGCCGCGTTGATACCACCCTGAGCTGCGATTGAGTGCGCCCTTCTCGGTGAATCCTGAAAACAAAAACATTTAACCTTATAACCCATTTCAGCAAGACTTGCTGCTGCCGAGGCACCTGCTAGTCCAGAACCTACTACGATAACTTCTATGCTTCTTTTATTGGCCGGGTTAACCAATGGCATAGACGAACGTAATTTAGTCCATTTTTCTGTTAACTCTCCTTCAGGTATATGAGCATTTAATTCTGCCATGTTATTTAAACTTTAAGATCAAAAATTATTTAATAAGGCCCAGGTACATTGCGATAGGCATAGAAGCAAACAGCAAAGAAATGATAATTGAATACCATATCCCTACGCTTTTAATGATTGGTGTATACTTCTTGTGGTTCCAACCTAAAGTTTGAAATGCTGAAGAGAAACCATGCAGCAAGTGATAAGCCAACGAAACCATTGCCAATACATAAAGTACAACCAACAAAGGATCTTTAAAAGTTTCTACCATTACGGCAAAAAGATCGTGGTTGCCATTAGCATCTGTAGTAGGAATGCCTGTAAAACGCGACATTACCCAGAACTTGTTGATGTGAACGATTAAGAAGATCAAAAGCAAAGTACCTAATAAACCCATTGAACGGGAATACCATTTGCTATTTGCAGCACCATTAGTAACTGCATACTTTACCGGACGTGCAGCCTGATTTTGAAGAACTAATCTGAAACCCTGGATAATATGCGCAAGCAAACCTGCGAATAAAACTACTTCCATAGCTCTTATTATCCAGTTAGTACCCATAAAATGAGCGCCCATGTTAAAAGTTAAGCCGCCGTCATTTACATAAATCAATGCATTGATAAAGCAGTGCACTAAAAGAAATGAAATGAGAAACAGGCCCGTTATGCCCATTATTAATTTTTTTCCAATTGATGAGGAAAAAGCGTTTCCGAAACTTGCCATTAGATTGTTTTTTTATTTCTGTTATGTGCAAAAGTATTTAATAAAAGAATTAATCGGTTAATTCAAAGCACAAATCAGCTATTTAGAAACATTCTAACCTTACAATTCGATGATAAATGTCAATGCGAACAAAAAAAGGGCAGCCGGTACTCCCGGCTGCCCTTATCTATCGATATTATAAATTAGAAGGAATAGGTAAACCTACCCTCCGCTGTCACCCCTGTAATAGTAGTCATACCATTTCTTGATTGTGGCAAAGCCGCTTCAATATCTTTAGCACTGTTCACTGGCCTACCGTTTACAGCTGTAACTAGCAAACCTTTAGATATATCCAAAGAGTCGAAGATCTTACCTTGCTCAACACCTGTAACCACTACCCCACTTTTTGCACCATATTTACTTTTAAGTTGTGTCGAAGCAGGAGCAAATGAAGCACCTAATTTTTCGATGCTTGCACTAGCACCAGTTTTAGCAATTACATTCGGATTTGTCGCAGCACCTTCACCTTTCAATGTCACACGCGTATCTTTCAACTGTCCATTTCTGGAATAAGTTAACTCTACCTTGTC
The DNA here is from genome assembly GCF_900100435.1 of Pedobacter sp. ok626. Taxonomy (GTDB): domain Bacteria; phylum Bacteroidota; class Bacteroidia; order Sphingobacteriales; family Sphingobacteriaceae; genus Pedobacter. The sequence continues at coordinate 241,514 of NZ_FNEX01000007.1, forward strand.
ACCAGGGCTTAAACGACCTATTTTTTCTTGCAAATCCGGAGAATCATAGATGATGTTACCGTCAATCTTTTTGATGATATCACCTTTTAACAAGCCTGCAGCTGCTGCACCACTACCTGGAAGCACTTCATTCACATACAATCCAGAGTTGTCTTTTACATTTAACCTCTCAGCCAAATCTGCATCCAGTGTAGAGAATGTAACCCCAATATAGCCACGTTTAACAGCACCATATTTTCTAAAATCGTCCAATATCTTTTTGGCCAAATTAACTGGAATAGCGAAACCATAACCTACGTTTGTACCTGTTTGAGATGCAATAGCCGCATTGATACCAACCAATTCACCATTTGCATTTACCAACGCTCCACCACTATTGCCTGGGTTAATCGCTGCATCTGTCTGTATATACGACTCAATGCTTGTGTTTGCCGCACGCGCAGGCATTTTTCCAGTTCTTTGGTACTCCTCAAAATCTTCTTCTGATGGCTGTTGCTGATCTCTAGCCAAAATACCAATACTACGTGATTTTGCACTTACAATACCAGCTGTAACTGTAGTTTGTAAATCCAAAGGGAAACCTACAGCCAAAACCCATTCACCAATCTGAACGTTATCAGAATTACCCATTTTCACTACAGGCAGGTTAGTTGCATCAACTTTAATCAAAGCCAAATCCGTATTTGGATCTTTACCAACTACCGTTGCACTAACCTTACGTCTATCAGACAAGATTACTTCAATTTTATCTGCATTATCTACCACGTGGTTATTGGTTACGATGTAACCATCAGGAGTTAAAATCACACCCGAACCCGAAGCCGCTCTTGGGGCACGTTGTATATTACGACCGCCGCCGCCAAAAAAATCAAACATATCCATTGGAGATGATGACCGTCCTGTCGACCCACTATATGACGTTTTAATGTGGACCACCGCCGGCGACACTGCCGCTGCTGCTTCCACAAAATCTACAGCTCCTGCTGAAGATATCTTAGCATTACTTGCAAAAAGTACCTTTTGCTCGTCTGCAAATGACAGTAAGTTGTCATTTTTATGTTCCATCCATTTGTAGCCACCTAAGGCAGCTGCACCACCTATAAATGCAGCCAACGCTATTAATCCTATCCTTTTCATTTATATATTAGTTTATATTTAACTTATTTAAAAAACCTATTTAGTATTTTCTTTCTTAGATCTATTCAAATTTAATACCATAAGCCCGATATTTGCATCTGTAAACAGTCACGAATACTGTTAAAAAATGTTAAATGAGCAGTAAGCACTAAAAATGGACATTCATTTCTTCAAATACCAAGGCGCCGGCAACGATTTTATACTGATAGACCACAGAGTCAGCCCATTACAAAACATCAGGTACGAACGCATTAAACAACTATGCGATCGCCGTTTTGGCATCGGCGCGGATGGGTTGATGTTCTTAACTGCTCATGACGATTATGATTTCGAAATGCATTATTACAATGCAGATGGCAGACCCGGTAGCATGTGTGGAAACGGAGGAAGATGCATCGTCGCATTTGCTAAACACCTTGGTATAATCGACCGGGAGACTAACTTTTTGGCAGTTGACGGCCCCCATTATGCCAAAATTTCAGAAGAAGGTAACTGGGTAGACCTACAAATGATAGACATAGACACTATTAACAAGGATGGAGATGCCTTTGTATTAAACACAGGATCACCTCATTATGTAGCCCAAATGGAAAACCTTAAAGAATATGATGTTTTCCATAATGGTCAAGCTATCCGCAACAACGATACTTATAAAAAAGAAGGCATTAACGTTAATTTCGTAGAAGATAAAGGCGACTACCTTTTTGTACGCACTTTTGAGCGTGGCGTTGAGGATGAAACTTATGCCTGTGGCACAGGAGTAACTGCAGTAGCCCTATCTATGGCACAACATAAACACCAAAACGGTCATATCAAAACACCTATAAAAGTGTTAGGCGGAGATTTAAGCGTAGAGTTTGACTATGATGGAAAAGAATTTACACATGTATTTTTATGCGGACCAGCTGAAAAGGTATTTGAAGGGCAACTAAGCATTTAAAATGCCCTTCATCCTACTCTCTTTCTGCAAGGTGTGCTGCTACACCGATTTTAATTTCGCCAAAAGAATAATCCCTGCCCAGATGTTCCCTTATAGGATTCATCTGCAGGGTTTTCAATTCACTAATTGCCTCTAGTATCTTATTCAATTTTTTTGCACCAATAATATCTTTGGCTGAAATCTCTTGCTTGGCCACATAGTGCGCCAAATGTCCTTCAATAGTACCAACAACCATTTTACGCTCCTCAGCAATCTCCTGAATAGTCTTACCCTCGTTAAGTAGGATCAGGGACAACTCCTTCGTATCAGCCTTCGGCTCCTTTTCCTTCTTTGGCGCTTTAGCAGTTCCAGATTTGGTTGATTTCCCTTTTTTCTCGGTAAAATCAAGCTTGCCAGGCATTGCAAACACCGTTTCCATCTGCGCAGCTCTTTCTGCCTGACTTAACAAGGCATTCACATCCTTCTTAGTAAACTCTTTTCCACTAATCGTAGCACTTAATAGCGCTGTAGCCTTACGAATTTTCTTTACTTGCTCATAAAACAAAGCTTCCATTTCCAGCAGCTCAGTCAAAAAAGCGACGACCTGCTTGTCCTGCTTTACCAATTCCATGCGCTCAAATATCCTTTTGGAGAAAGCTGAAAGCAGAGGATTAAAATAATTTTCCGCAGCCGTTGCTCTATCCAGCAAAGTCTGTAGCCCAGATTCAGATCTATCTTCGTACAGCCTTTTAATTTGTGATAAGAACTTATTGGCATTTGCTTTCACTTCGCTCAGATCCTTTAACAGCTGAGCGGCCCATTTTACATGCTTTTGCTTGGCCGATTTATTAATGTCTTTCGTATAAGAATGCACATGTTCGTACACATAATTATCCAATGGAGTTAAATCAAAACACTGCAACAGATAGAATCTTAAAAACGTTTCCGTTTCTTGCTGAATCCTACTTTCCAATGCTGATGGATCTTGCTTATTCTTTGAGAAAAAAGTCACATTCTGATCCTGTCTGATGCCTGATCCAGAAATAAGGGAAGTTAGCACCAGCCCATCTAAAGACCTTAATCTGGACAAGGCTACATAAATCTGCCCTGGAGCAAAGGCATTCCCAATATCAATAATTGCCTTATCGAAGGTTAGCCCCTGGCTTTTATGTACAGTAATGGCCCAAGCCAGCTTAAGTGGGTATTGTGTAAAGGTACCGATCAGTTCTTCTTTGATCTCACCACTTACCTTATCGGTGGTATACCTGATGTTTTCCCATTTATATTTTTCGACTACAATTTTTTCATTGTTTCCTTCCGTCTGCACTTCTATCCTATCCGTACTAAGGGCAATAACGGTTGCAATTTTACCATTAAAATAACGCTGCTCACCAGTGGGATCATTCTTAATAAACATGACCTGCGCTCCAATTTTCAGTTCCAGAATATGTTCTGCGGGATATGCATACTCACTAAACTCCTTCTCCACCTTAGCCACATACAGATAAGCAACATCCTTAAGTTCTTCCAGTCGTTGCTTGTTTAAGGTATCAGCCTTGTTATTGTGTGTAGTCAGGGTAATGTACTTTTCGTTTAATGAAGGCATAAAGTCGGCCTTATAATGCTTTTCCAGCAAAGTAAGGTCCTCGGCTGTGACTTCATTATTCCTTAAATTATTAAGTAGGTTAATGAAGACGTTATCGGCCTGCCTGTATATTTTTTCCAGCTCTATATAAACTGGGGGCTCATGATATAAAGCATGGGCATCGAAAAAATAGGCGCTTTTATAGAATTGCGCAAGCATCGTCCATTCATTAGATTTTACTACCGGAGGCAACTGATGCAAATCACCGATAAATAAAACCTGAACACCTCCAAAACTAGCTGTATTGTTTCGTCTAACATAACGCAGCACCATATCAATGGCATCCAGTAAATCTGCGCGAAGCATACTTACCTCATCGATGATCAACAATTCCATATCTACCAGCACCTTGCGTTTGGCAGCAGTCATGTTTAAATGGCGGACAATAGATTTTGGGGTATTGTATTGCTGATTGTAATGATCGCCATCTGCTGCAGGCTGTTTAGGGAGGTAAGCACCAAAAGGGAGCTGAAACAAAGAATGAATGGTCACCCCGTTTGCGTTGATGGCGGCAATACCTGTAGGCGCGGCAATTACCGCTTTTTTATGTGTTAAGTCTATTAACCGTCTTAAAAAAGTAGTTTTACCCGTCCCTGCCTTTCCAGTAAGGAAAATATGTTTGGATGTATAATTTACAAACCTGGCGGCAAGTTCAGCAGGATTAGCAGTTTCTGAATTCAGCATACTGCAAATCTAGCAAGAATTGGCTACTTTACCCTAATTAGCAAGTAACCATTGTAACTTAACTGGCGGTTTAATTCTTCAGGATCTTCTGTGTCAGAATTCGTATCAAGTGAGATAACCACTAATTTTAACTCGTAGTTATTTAAATTTTGAGTTAACGCGAGTGAATCTTGTGATAAATAATAAGCATTACCGCCATTAGGTCTTTCTTTTAATTTACCCGATTTAAAAGCTTTAACCGCATCTCCGGCCAATTTATGTAAATCAAATTCAGCCGGAGCCCCAGCTCCTATCCTTACTTTTAGATTTCCAGTCGGCCTAACCCTTTCAACAACGACCGGCTGATGATTAATCACAGAGGTACTTTCATTTGGATAATTCTCAATCGGAATTACATAATCATATCCTTTCACATTCACAATCACCTCATCCAACGGAACAAATCGCACATTATCCGTATATCTCCTACCTATTCTTTTTATTTTGAGTAAAGCATAAGCCGTGTCCGTTTTTTTGCTTTTAATAGCATAACGGGACTGGGTAGTATCTCTCGCTTCAATTTTAACCTCCAACTCCTCAAGATTTACCTTTGTAAAAGGCTGCAACGTGCTTAAACCATGCCTATCCACCAAATAATCTACCACATCAGCGCGTTGCGCCACATCCTTCTGACTGTTAGAAACCATCAGTCTTTTTAAACGAGCTACCTGCGAATATTTAGATACTGAGAATGCACTTTGAGGCCCATAAGTAGCCAGCAAAGCCAATACACATAAGCTAACCGGAATGATTTTGATATTTTGTTTTTTACTGATCAGGAAGTAAACGGTAATTAAAGTCAGCCAAACCGCTAGTATAATCAGTATATAACGGGACTCAGTAACGCCATAATTACCTACTCTTTTCCAAACGGCGAGCAGCAATAACACCACCAAAGGAATCATCATCACATAGAAAAACCGTGAAAACAGTTTCATCCAGCCATTCCCCTCCTTCTCCTTAATGGGATAGATGAGCAATAAAGATAAAATTCCAAATACAGCATACCCCAAAATCAAAGTTGACACTAAACCTTTGGGCAACTCCCAGTTGATGATGATCTTAGCCTCATATACCAATAAAATAAGCAGATATATGGTCATTAAGGGAATTAGCACATACTGGGTAAATATTTTAAGCCCTTTTGGATAACTCTCTTCTTTATCCAGTTCTTCAAAATTATCTGGCACACCAGCCAGGAAGAAGATGGTCATAAATCCAGCAGTAACTATAGCAAATAGGCGCATATAGGTCCGCCAGCTAATACTTACATTAAATAAGCCATCAATTGCGACAAGCGCAATAGCCAATCCAGCGAAAAGCACACCTGCATAAAGTGCAGATGTTAGAATCCTTAAGAATAAAGTTTTATTGTACTGCCAAAAGCCATTAGCGCTTCCATTTCTTATAAAAGGAGCAAAAGCAACCAATAAATGAAAGCCAAATGCCAACAAGCCTATTCGAAAAATATCGGCCAGGTAAAAAGATGGCTTCAACACAAAATACAGGCCGGTGCAGATCAATACAGCAGCCAATCGTAAGGCCCATTGTTTAGTAGACTGAAGCTTATTGGCTTCTGCATAAAGATCTACAGCCAGAAGCAAAGTCAATGCAAGGTTGCAAACCGAAAGGAATACAGTGAGCCGTTCTTCTGTATGCCTACTTACGTCGACAAGATAACACCATGATATTGTAGCCGCTATAGCCACTAAAACCTGCAAAGGAAACCGAGAAACAACTTGAACAAAGCTGATCCATAAGGAATGTAGGGAAGGTAGTTTGAGTTTCATTTGGAGATAGATGGATAGAACGGTTAGTTATAATTGTCTGTTATAAAAGTAGTAATATTTAAGCTAAGGACCGGATTAGATAACATTTAACAAAAATTAACAAGAAAAGACTTTTACGACTAAATCTTTAGTTATACCTTTAAATTAAACATCATCTAACCAAATGAAATTAACGACTCTGCTTACTCTATTGCTTTGCCATGCCCTAGTCACTTCTGCCCAGCAAAGTTACTCTCTTAAAGGTTCCGTTACAGATAGCCTAGCCAGCTATAAACTGATCAACACCACAATTACCGTATTAAATCAACAGGATTCTACCCTGGTCAAGTTTGGCAGAGCTGATGCCGAAGGTAATTTTTTGGTAACAACGCTACGTCCCGGTAAATTTATTTTGTTAGTTACCTATCCAGGTTATGCCGATTATGTAGAGAATTTTACACTGGACACAGCACAATCTCTTAAAGACTTTGGTTTCCTAAACATGGTCTTAAAATCAACACTGCTTAATGATGTGATCATCCAGGGAAAAATGGCAGCTATCAAAATTAAGGGTGATACCACCGAGTTTAATGCAGGCAGTTTTACCGTCAGGCCCAACGCAAGGGTAGATGACCTTTTGCAGCAGCTCCCTGGTATACAGATAGACAAGGATGGAAAGATTACAGCTCAGGGACAAACGGTTACTAAAGTACTTGTAGATGGCGATGAATTTTTTGGAGATGACCCTACCCTGGTGACTAAAAATCTACGGGCCGACATGATCGACAAAATACAGCTTTATGATAAAAAAAGTGATCAGGCCGTATTTACCGGAGTAGATGACGACAAGACCGAAAAAACGATTAATCTAAAACTGAAAGAAGACAAGAAAAAGGGATATTTTGGAAAAATAGATGCAGGCGGAGGAACGGATGAGTTTTACGGTCTGCAGGGCATGTTCAATATTTTTAAGGCCAAACAAAAATTCTCAGCTTACAGCACGCTGGCCAATACTGGAAAAACCGGGCTCAGCTGGGAAGACAGCAGAAAATATAAAGAGAGTGCAATAGTAGAGTTTAGTGATGACGGCGGCATGATGCTGACAATTGGCGATCAAAATGACGAGCTAGAATCCTTTGACGGCCGATATAACAATGAAGGGATACCTCTGGCACGTACGGGAGGACTGCATTACGACACCAAATGGAATAAAGACAAACAAAGCATCAATACTAATTATAAAATAGGGTCACTGGGTGTAAGGGGCAGCAATAATACGCTAACCCAGAATAACCTTCCAGATGGAATTTTAAACAGCAATTCCGATCAAAACTTTAACAAGTACATTTTCAGACAGAAACTGGATTTTAGTTACTCTACCAAGCTTGACTCCATGTCTACATTAAAGGTATCAGTGGATGGTACGCTAAAAAAATCAGAAACAAATTCCGCATTTAATTCTCAAAGTACAAAGGCAGGACAACGCCTGCTCAACACCAGCGATAGAAAGCTGAGCAATGATGGGAAAGACCAGCTCTTTAACATGAGCGCTTTATATACGCTGAAATTTAAAAAGCCTCGCCGCACTTTTTCTGCCAATACGAGCTATTCCCTGAACAAAGATTCAAATACCGGATTTTTAAACTCAGTAAATACCTTTTATAATGAAACAGGTGGGCAAGACAGTGTCAAGCATATCGACCAATACAAGACCAACGATGGGGTAAATTCGGTATTAAATACCAACCTGAGCTATACCGAGCCGCTTTCTAAAAGCCTTACTATTGTTTTTAATTATGGCTTAGGCTTTAGCAGGGGGACATCCGACAGGAAATCTTTTAACCAGGCCCTCAATGGTAATTATGATCTACTGGATACTTTGTACAGCAATGACTATAAACTTGATCAGTTCACCAATCAGCTGGGCGCAATTTTCAACTACAAAAAAGACAAGACAACCATTAACTTTGGTACAAAGGCAACCGCTGTACAGTTTAATCAGCGGGATATTTTTAGAGCGCAGAATTTCGACAGAAACTTCATCAACTGGAGCCCACAGGCATCCTACCTACTCAAGATCTCGCAGCAGGCTTCTTTCCGTTTTAGCTACAACGGCAACAATAACCAACCCCAATTGGACGAAATACAGCCAGTACGTGTAAACACCGACCCTCTAAACGTCACCATCGGCAATAAGGACCTGACACCATCATTTACAAACCGCTTTAACCTGAATTACAATTCCTATAAAATGCTCAGCGAGCGATACATAAGCCTTGGGGGATCCTTTGACTTTACCGGCAATGCGATCGTAAGTAATATGATCTCCGATGCCGTTGGAAAAAACACCTTCCAATCCATCAACCTGAACGGAAAAATGCCCAATAACTTTAATTTTTACGCCAACACGGGCCGGAAAATCAAGCCACTCAACATCAATTTAAATTTGGGCTTAGATGCCAACGGAAATACTTCATACAATTACATCAACAAAGCGCTGAATGAAGCTAAGTCTTATAACTTCTCTGGACATTTATCTATATCCAAATGGGACGCAAAAAAATATAACTTCAATCTTCGGATCTCGCCTGGCTACAATACCAGCCAGTCCTCACTGCAGCAACAGGTAAACAACAATGGCTGGAACTTAAACTCCAGCGCTGCATTTACCTTATACCTACCTGGTAAATTTCAGCTCAGCAGCAACGCCGAGTATGGTTTTACCGCAGCAACAGCCTCATTTGACAAAAGCTTTGAACGCCTAATATGGAATGCGGCTATCCGCAAAAATTTCTTCAAAGAAGATAACTTCTGGATCGAGCTAAAAGGCAACGACCTCCTGAACCAAAATACAGGCCAGAACAGAACTGCCTCAAATAACCAGATCATCCAGAACACCTTCACCACCATAAAGCGATATTTTATATTCTCAGTAGTCTGGGACTTTAATAAAATGGGCGGATCAACTAACAAATAACCATCATGAAACACATACCTACCCTAATTATCTACCTATTGTTGACCATAAACTCCCTAAAAGCGCAAAATGTAAGATTTATCAATCAGGGTGTTATCGAATTTGAGCGCTCTGTAAATACGCATGCTATTTTAAAAAAGATGCTAGGAAACCAAGGCAGCAGTATCGCTTCTGATGCTTACGAGCATTACAAAAGTTCTCAGCCACAGTTTAAAAAACTAGTCAGCACCTTACATTTTGCAGAGAATAAAACACTTTTCAGTCCCATTGCTACCGAAACTACGGGGATTAGCTTTATCCAGATTCCTTTTGGCACACAAGACAATATTACCTATACCGATCTGAATACAGGTTTATTTACCACGCAAAAAAAGTTCTTTGAAGAAACCTTTCTGTTGAAAGATACGGTCAGAAAGATTAATTGGAAATTAACGACCGAAATGCGCAACATCGCGGGTTATGAATGCCGCAGGGCAAATGCGATTGTCGCCGATTCGATTTATATCGTGGCCTTTTACACTGATAAAATTCCGGTTTCGGGTGGACCAGAGTCTTTTACCGGTTTACCGGGGATGATACTTGGTCTGGCTATGCCCCATGAACATGTAACTTGGTTTGCCACAAAAATAACAGACCGTCCCGTTAGCCCAAATGAACTAAAAGCCCCTGCTAAAGGCAAACCAAAGGATCTTAAAGGTCTTAAGGAAGCCATAGGCAATTTTGCCGCAAAATCTGGTAATTGGGGGAAACCTTTACTAAAAACACTAATCCTTTAATTTACCAGCAACTTATAGCCTTTACCGTGTACATTCAGGATCTCCACTTTAGGATCATCCCTCAAATACTTCCTCAATTTACTTAAAAAAACATCCATACTACGACCATTAAAATAATTATCATCATGCCAGATGCTTAACAATGCTTCTTCACGGGTAAGTACAGCATTCTTTTTAAGACAAAGCAAGCGCAACAATTCGGCTTCTTTGGTCGATAGCTTTTGTTGAAATCCGTTGAAATGAATCAACTGTGTGGTATAGTCGAAAGTATAATCACCTATTTGAAACTGTGTTTGTGCAGGTCCCGGATCAACCTGCTCCTTTACTGCAACACGTTTCAATAGAGCATTTATACGCAGTAGCAATTCCTCAATCCTAAACGGCTTTGTAATGTAATCATCACCACCAAGATCATAAGCAGAAGCTTTATCTTCCATCATGGCCTTGGCTGTAGCGAAAATTATAGGCACATCCTGATTAATCTTTCTAATCTCTTTACCTAATGTAAAACCGTCCTTTTTTGGCATCATTACATCCAAAATACAAAGATCAAACTCTTGTTTACTAAATGCCCTCAATCCTTCTTCCCCATCAGTACATAGTACTACATCAAATTTCCCTTTTAACTGAAGGTAGTCCTGCAAAAGCAACCCAAGATTAGGATCATCTTCTACCAATAAAATTCTTTTCATTAGTTGTGGTTTAGTGGTAAATTTATCTCAAATGTAGTTCCTTTATCTTTCTCACTGTGCACTTTTATGCTGCCGTTCATTTGTTCTACAATATCCTGTACATAATTAAGACCGAGACCAAAGCCCTTTACGTCATGTAAATTACCGGTTGGCACCCTATAAAATTGATCAAAAATACGCTTGGTGTGTTCCTTGGTCATACCAATACCTTGATCTGCAATCTCAATAGTCAGCATTTTATCCGTACTCCTGGTGGTTATCGTGATATCAGGATCGTTGGCGCTATACTTATTGGCATTGTCGACCAGGTTAAAAAATACATTAGAGAGATGCAACTCATCCCCATACACCCTATCATGACTGGCATTTAGGTTTAATGTAACCTTTGCATTTTTCTTTTGCAGCTGCAGACTCATGCTATCCACCACCGCCGAAATCAGATCGTGGATATTAACTTCTCTATGCTCTAGCTTTAACTCTTTCTTTTCCAGTCGGGCAATACTTAGCACGCGTTCTATATGATTGCCCAATCGCACATTCTCATCGTAAATAATACCGGCAAGCCTGCTTATCCGACTTTTATCTGCTACTACCTCCGGATCTTTCAGTGCCTCACTGGCAATCATAATGGTAGCCACAGGGGTCTTAAACTCGTGGGTCATATTATTAATGAAGTCGGTCTTCATTTCAGAAATTTTCTTCTGCTTTAATATCGCATAAATCGTATAGGCAAAGATAAAAATCAGCACCAGCAATAATCCCGCAGAAGAGGCCATAGTAGCCCACATATTGCTAAGAATTAACGAATTCTTATTGGGAAAGTACAAGTACAACATTCCCGGATCACGAAACACCTCATTACTAAATAAAGCTGTGCGATAAGTATTTTCAGGCAAAACATCCGCTTGAGCGTTGGAAACCTTCTGATAAAGAACAGAATCTTTATTCGCCAATTTTAACCAAAAATCATACGTCAAACTCACATTTCGATTTTGCAACTCCTTTTTAATCAAGGTATCTAATGCGTCTATGGATACCCGTTGATTGATCGGTACATATACCTGACGCATTTCTTTCGCCACATCTTCCAGGTAATTCAAATTTGCCCCTTCCAAAGCTACCGTATCCTGCATCAAATCTTTTAGCCCTTCCTGATATCGCTGAGCCGCGGTTCTATCCTCTATCTTAAATTTAAGTGCTAGCTCAGGTGTCACTCTTTCTAGTGTTACCGTTATCGGGTTAAGGTTTTGAGGATTATAAGCGAGATACCTTATACTGTCGGCCAGATGATCTGGCGCTAACGTAAATGTGGAAGATTTTCTAGACACAACAGTTTGATTCACATTGCCGCGTACATTTCCAAAAGCATCCACTCCAAAATCAACCTGAACCTGTAAGGAGGTTTTCCCTTTATTATTTACATTCGAAATTTCCTGATATACCTCTTCACTGATCAGCTCCGGTTTCAGAAAAGTAACCCTAACAATACTATCTCGCATATTCAGGTCGGTAATTACCTTCTTTTGCTGCTCCCGTTTCCTTCGAATTTCCTGCTCCTTAAATTGCTCCTTAAAATCGATGATTCGCTGCGCCTTATCCCTAAAATCACGCTCGCGTTCTTTTCTTACCTCGAAATCTTTTTTAGTGATGTGAACCGCAGCATAGCGCCTTTGCACTTTATTTACAACGGCATTTAAGGCTTGCTGTACATCCTGTTCAAAAAGTTGAGATTTTAGATTATAAGCCTCCCTGATGTAATACAATTGCATTACAAACACCCCTAGCAATGCTATGGTCATTAGTCCGGTAATTAGCCAAAGGCTCCTTTTCTTCATTATAGATTTAATCAAAAATAAAGAAGCATTCACAGAAAACGCCTTATTTAACAAATTTTAACACGGAATTGACGGCTATCTTTTCAATTGTCGCCGCAGTACGGCGACAATTCGTTCATTAAGAAATAGCTAAAATCCAAGCCAAAAAAAAATGCCGGAAGGTATTTCCGGCATAATTGTAAATTTGTTTGCTTAAAAAAAGCTCTTAGAAAGGAAGATCATCTTCCTCGCCCGGTGCGCTGTTTAAATCAGCTGGTGGGGCATATGCTGGAGTAGAAGCGGCGGCTGCACCTGGTGTTAATGCATTGATACGCCATACTACCAAACTGTTGAAATAAGATGTTTTTCCGGTTTTATCAGTCCACGGACGACCGCGTAAATTGAATGAAACTTCGATATCATCACCTTGTTTCAAGCTATCAAACAAAGCTGTTTTATCTTGTAAAGCCTCAAACCTGATGTATTCAGGATAAGTAGGGTTTTCTGCATATTCTATAATCAGGTCTCTTTTCTTAAAAGTCTCGCTCACCTGTTGTAATGCACCGATTTCATGCACTTTTCCTTTTATTTCCATAACAAATACTCGTTTATTCTACTACAAAGTTCAAATCTCTATATTTTTATTGATAACTTCGCACAATAAATTATGCAAGTTTTCCACACAAAAAGTAAGGTTATTATAACCTGCAATAAGCGCCTTTCTCCTTATTTATTAGGGGAGGTTAAAGACCTGGGTTATGAAATCGTAAGAGATTTCCCTACAGGCGTAGAACTGAACATCACCCTGTCTGAATGCATTAAGCTAAACCTTAATCTAAGGTGTGCGAGTCAGATTTTATACTGCTTGAAGAGCTTCAAGGCTAATAATCCAGAAGAATTGTATCGCGAGATGGTGGATATGGCATGGGAAGAACTCATCGATTTTTCAGGTTATTTCTCTGTAACTTCAAATGTGGATAACCCAACCATTACTACGCCACTTTTTGCCAACTTAAAGGTAAAAGATGCTATAGTTGACAGGATTAAAGAAAAAAAAGGCATCCGCCCAAATTCGGGTTCTGATGCCAATAAAGCAGTAGTACACCTATACTGGAAAGACAGTGAAGCTGACATATTTATCGATACTTCTGGAGAAACACTAGCTAAACATGGTTACCGCAAGATCCCAGGAAAAGCACCCATGCTTGAAGCATTGGCCGCAGCCGTGGTATTGAGCACTAAGTGGGATCAAAAATCACCTTTCGTAAATCCAATGTGTGGTTCTGGAACATTGGCTATTGAGGCCGCCTTGATCGCGACTAACCGTCGCCCTGGATTATTCCGCATGAATTATGGTTTCATGCACATCATGGGATATGACGAACAAGTGTTTTTTACCGAACGCAGAATATTAAAAGATCAAGTAATCAAAAACGTTGATCTACAAATCATAGCTACAGATTTATCTGACGATGCAGTTGACATCAGTCGAAAAAATGCTAAAACTGCAGGTGTAGATACACTGATCACTTTTGAAGTTTGCGATTTTGCGGACACTCAGGTTCCTGAAGGTGCAAAAGGTGTTGTCGTATTTAACCCTGAATATGGGGAGCGATTGGGTGTACACTCTAAATTAGAGGCAACTTACAAACGCATGGGTGATTTCATGAAGCAGTATTGCAAAGGTTATTCTGGCTATATATTCACAGGAAACCCTGATCTAGCTAAAAAGATTGGCCTAAAAGCCGACCGCAAAGTAGAATTTTACAATGGAAAGTTGGATTGCCGCATGCTAGAATACGAATTGTATGACGGCAGCAGAAGACCTGATGACGAGAGACCAGTTAAACCATAAATTATCAATCATAATGAAATCTTAGAGCAAAAACGGTAATCGTATTTTGCTCTACTTTATAAATCAATCGGTGTTCTTTATTGATCCTTCTAGACCACCATCCACTCCAACTATGTTTTAATGCTTCGGGCTTACCCGTTCCAGAATATGGGGTAAGTTCAATGGAGGCTAATAAATCTCTGATTTTCTTAAGAATATTTGTATTCCCGCTTTTCTTCCAATATTCCAAATCGTCAAGCGCTGAGGGCATGAAGATTATTTCCATATATCGTCAAGACGGACTTTAGTCCCTTTGCCTTCTCTCTCTTCATTTTTTGCAGCATCAAGATGTTTCACCATAGCCTTGCTAGATGAAATCAATTCAGTATCGTCATTGATCGATTCTACTTTATAAGTCAAACCCAAAGCATCCAAAAAGGTCTTTACCTCCTTCTCAGTTTTTTTGTCCTTGATCTTAACCGTTAAAGTATTCATAGTAACAAAATTACTAATATTTATTCTATTTTTTTTCAAAGACCTCCCTACTGATCGAACAAAAATACTCCTCATAACTAAACGTTTAATTAAAATATAATACTAATCGTAATTTATGCAAAGTCATAGGTCCGCTCCACATTTTAGAAAGATTATTTTTCACGAGCCATCCCTTTCGTATGAATCAATATCTTTGTAAAAAACACAATCATGGACCAAATCATAGAAAAAACCATACAATTTGTTAAGCAAACTCTGTCAAATGCTGAGGCCGGTCACGACTGGTTTCACATAGAACGGGTTTATAAAAATGCACTAAGTATTAATTCGTCAGAAAAAGCTGACGAATTAATTGTTGCACTTGCAGCCTTACTCCATGATATTGCAGATGCTAAATTTAACAATGGTGACGAAGAAATTGGGCCAAGAATAGCGGGCGACTTTTTAACTTCCCTGAACCTCGAGCCATCCATTATTGAGCACGTACAGCAAATTATTAGAAATTTGAGTTACAAAGCCAGTTTAGGCGAAGTCACTTTTAAGTCTGTTGAACTAGACGTTGTTCAGGATGCAGACCGATTAGATGCCATTGGCGCCATCGGAATCGCCCGTGCTTTTACCTATGGTGGTTATAAAAACAGGATTTTATATGATCCTGAAATAAAACCTGAGCTCAATATGAGCAAGGAAGCCTACAAAAACTCAAATGGCCCCACTATAAACCATTTCTACGAAAAACTATTAAAGCTAAAAGACCTGATGAAGACCTCGACAGGCAAAAAAATTGCCCAAAAACGCCATGATTTTATGCTGATTTACCTGGAGCAGTTTTATAATGAATGCGAAGGAAAAATTTAACGTACAATTAAAATATATCTTGTAAATTGCTCTCAGTCTAAGCAAGTGCTCTTACTGTAAAAATTTATAAGAATGAAGTTAAGTATATTGGTGTTAATTACTGCCTTTGCAGTGGGCCTTTCTATCGGCCTGGTGAATTTCTATTTTCAAAAGGACTTGTATTATATGCTGGTTTCCTTTGCAGTTACTTTCATTACCAGTTTTGTTGTTTTCTATTACCTGATTGAGAAGTATATCTATTCTAAAATAGTCCTGATCTATAAAATGATCCATAATTTGAAATTAGGTAAAGACCTTAAAGACGCTTTAGGCGAATATGTAAGTTCCGATCCAATCAATGATGTGGAACAAGAAGTAAAAGAGTGGGCGGGTGCTAAGAAAAGAGAAATTGAGGTCTTGAAAAAGCAAGAACAGTTTAGAAGAGAATTCTTGTCCAACGTATCTCATGAATTTAAAACCCCATTATTTGCCATCCAAGGCTATATAGAAACACTAAAAGATTGTTTAGTCGACGACCCGGATACCGCTGTTAAATTTTTAGGCAAAGCCGAAAAGAACGTTGAACGGTTAAGTTATCTGATCGATGATTTGGATTCTATCTCGAAACTGGAAACCGGTGAGATTCCTATTAATTACGAGCGTTTCGACTTTGTTCCACTTGCCAGAGAAGTAATGGAAGGATTGGAAGATTCTGCAAAGAAAAGGCATATTACCCTTTCCTTTAAAGACAAGTATACTCATCCCGCCTATGTTAGGGCTGATCGTGAAAAAATCAGACAGGTATTAATCAACCTGATCCACAATTCCTTAAAATATGGTAGAGAGCATGGGTCTACAGCGATAAAAATCTTTGAATTACATGATCAGTACCTAGTTGAGGTAACAGACGATGGTATTGGTATTGACGAAAAGCACCTTGCTCGTTTGTTTGAACGTTTCTACAGAATAGATTCTCATAGATCGAGAGAAGAAGGCGGTACAGGGCTTGGATTGGCTATTGTAAAGCATATTTTGGAGGCTCATGAACAAATTATATCCGTAAGAAGTACCTTGCAGATTGGAACAACCTTTGCCTTTACCCTTGAAAAGATTGGCTAACAGGTTCTTCTATTTTAAAAAATATGTTAACACTTAACACTAACTTAACATTGCACTCATACTTTTGCATCATATTTTAAATTAATATGAATAGCATTTTTAAGTTCTTTACCCCGAAAGACAAGAAATTCCAGCCCTTATTTGAGCAGGCAGGGAGCAACGTATTAAAGATTTCTCAGGCTCTTTTGCTTGCGCTTAGCGCAACAGACCTGGAGAAAAGAAAAGAATACATTAAGGAGGTAGAACGTTTGGAGCATGTTGGAGACGACATTACCCATTCAATTTTTCTTGAATTAAGTAAAAACTTTATCACTCCTTTCGACAGAGAGGATATCCACGCACTAGCTAGTGCTGTTGATGATATTGCAGATTATATTCACGCTTCGGCAAGCAATATAGAATTATATAACGTAACCCATATTGGTGATGCAATGATCAAACTTGCAGAACTTTTAGTGGAGATGTGTATCGATTTGGAAAAAGCAATTAAAGAATTAAGAAGCTTTAAAAACATTCGTGTTATTGCTGATGCCTGCGTACGTATCAACAGCGGTGAAAACCAAGCTGATTACGTTTGTAACCTGGCGATTGCCCGTTTGTTTGAATTCGAAACCAATGCGATCGAGCTAATTAAACAAAAAGAAGTGTTGCAAACCTTAGAATTGGCGACAGACAAATGTGAAGATGCAGCAAACGTGCTGGAATCTATTTTGGTAAAGAACGCTTAAAAAAAACGAAATGGTAATAACTACCTTATTGGTCGTTGTAATTGTTTTGGCAATAGCCTTCGATTACATAAACGGCTTTCACGATGCGGCAAACTCTATTGCAACTATTGTATCCACAAAAGTACTTTCGCCTTTTCAGGCAGTATTGTGGGCTGCAGTATTTAATTTTGCTGCCTATTTCTACTTTACAGATCATAAAGTAGCCAACACCATTGCTAAAACTGTAGTAGAAAATTACATTACATTGGAGGTTATTTTAGCTGGTTTGATTGCCGCCATTACCTGGAACCTATTTACATGGTGGTTTGGTATTCCTTCTAGTTCTTCTCATACATTAATTGGTGGTTTTGCAGGTGCAGGTATGGCTAAAGCTTTCACCATGGGTGCAGGCATTATGTCGGCCGTTAACTTTGCTCCTATTTTAAAAGTAGTCGCGTTTATTGTATTGGCTCCTGTAATTGGTATGCTGATCTCGGTGATTATTTCCATCATCATCTTGCATATTTCAAAAAATGCAAGGCCATCTGTAGCGGAGAAATGGTTTAAACGTCTTCAATTAATTTCATCAGCTGCATTGAGTTTTACCCACGGTGGTAACGATGCGCAGAAGGTCATGGGAATTATTTTCGTAGCGATTGTTGCGGTTAACCCTTCAATGGCAAACACCAGAATGCCAGAATGGATTCCGATCTCGTGTTATGCTGCAATTGCATTGGGCACAATGAGTGGTGGTTGGAAAATTGTTAAAACTATGGGATCCAAGATCACAAAAGTAAATGCTTTTGAAGGTGTAGCTGCTGAAGCTGCTGGTGCTGTAACTTTAGGAATCACAGAACACTTCGGTATCCCTGTTTCTACCACACACACCATTACAGGATCTATTGTTGGTGTTGGTTTATTAAAACGGGTTTCTGCAGTACGCTGGGGCGTTACAGTGAGCTTATTATGGGCATGGGTTTTAACCATTCCTGTTTCTGCTACACTAGCTGCGCTTGTTTATGCCGTAATCCATCTTTTCTTTTAAAAAAAGACAAATCATATTTAATGAGAAGGGCTGTATCTAATGATATGGCCCTTTTTGTGTTAATTTACTTCTCGTCAAATACCTCAACATAACAATCATTTTCAGGAAAGTATTTTTCAAAATCAAATAATACCAGAATAGGACAAGGTTTTGGAAGCCGTTACCATAACTAGGGAATAAGTATGGGATAAATAGCGCTAAAATAGGGGGTTGCTTTACCCTTGCTTTAGGGTTGCTATAGCAACCCCCTATTCATTCCCAACTTTAACCCTACTTAACCGCGATTCATAATGATGCCTGACAGGTCTATTTCACGCTCTTTCCCAATATTTGACCTAAACTTGGTCTATTTACAAACTCGTTGTTTGCAATAGTCTTATCTCGGATCTTGCGAGCCGCTTTTATGGCATCCTCTTCGCATGGCGCCATTAGGTAAATGCAAATTTGATCTCCTTCAAAAAAGTAATGTCCCTTGATTGCCAGTTCAGAGCGTTGAAGATCATTCGCCAGAGAAATCACATATACATCCGAGTTCATGTCCAGCTGGATAAAATAACAGTCCCTAGTTATATCGGTGTAAAAAGCGGGGTTGAGGCGGCATTCCAGAATCTGTGCATCGCTAAAAGTTCTAAACCTGTTGAAATAGGCTTTAGCCGCAAATGCATCATCAAAAACTATATGAACAGGGATGTCCGTTTCGGCATTTGGTTCCAAGATAAAATAAAGGTTTTCGTTGTTTTCTTCGTCGTTGAGTTCCATATTATTGTTGATTAAACCGTTAATAATAGGAGTCCGGGACGGGATTTAGCTGGAGGCTTAGCGAGCTGTTTTAACCACAGGTCGGGTTAAAACGAAGGTGCAACTATAGCAAGTTCTAAATACCGCCCTACCTGGCCTACCACAGCCTTGGAACCCGGTTTTACAATAGAACCCGTGACGCTATAGTGCACCTACGAAAGTACAACAAATATTGTCATGGGCATTAATCTATTGTCTCGGTTCCTATTTCGTGGTAGTTCGGTAGGAAAGACTCTTTAAATTAATACCTCATTTAAGAAGTAATTGATATGTTGTTTCTATATTTCTTTAGTTCATTGGCTTGATATTTTGTTTTTTATACACGGTTATAACCTCTATTCATTTAATTTAAAAAGTAGATCTACAATACCTCTATTTCTTTGATTGACAGCTTGGTGTATTTAGCAATTCTCTCCAAAGGTTCCTTTTCGATAAGCATCTCCTTTGCCGTCTCAAGTGCTTTCTTATGCATTCCCTTTTGGATTCCCTTCTGCATCCCTTCTTTTTTACCCCATTTAAATAAAACATCACGCTCTTTTCTCCAAAATGTGTTTACTGAATCCATAGCCATTTCTAATTCTTTATCTAATTTACGTAACTGAACAATGACGCGTAATTGTTCATAATATTTATTCCCCATTAACACATCGGGATCACCTTTACCAATTTTTTCTATTATTGCCTGTATTACCTCAACTGGTTCTTTCTCTCCAAAATTTGCCAGTACAGCCAGCAATTGTGCTTCCGGTTCGTCTGAAGATAAAAACAGCTCATAAGGCAAATCAGAGAATGAGATTAATTTGTACTCATATTTAAAACCGGGTAAGTCAATCTTACATGGCATACTTAAAGCCTCCTTACCCATGTACATTACATATTGATTTATCGGTTGGTCGTAAATCTGATGTAGCATTGACCGATATTCAGCCATTCTGAAATGCATTTTTGGCTTGTTACTAGATTCAAATTCAACTTGCAGGATACTAGAAATTCCATCAGCATCCGTTACCATATACAAAGCATCGACTTCTTTTTGTCGTGTAATTTGTATCTTATCCTTAAGTTCTGCGCTTTTTACAATGTTCAGCTTAAGTACCTTTTCAATAATGCCGGGCAAAATAAATTGCATATTCTCGCGCAGTATCTTATCGTACTTGCTTCCTTGTAAACGACCATTGGTATTTTCCCGCATATCTTTACTTTGAAAAGTATATATGCAAAGCTCCCTGAAAGAAATTTAAAATCCACTATCCGACAAAAATTCGACGTTATTCTCCGTTGTATTGAATTTAGCCCTTATAAAATATGGAAGGCGGCATTTACCAACCGCACGGTACGGAATATAATTCTGTATTTGATTTTGGTAGAACCCTCTTTTGTTAGAAGTCTATCTTGAAGGTCATCCTGCTGCTATCTTTAGCAGGTTTTTTCCATTTAGGACCATTAAGAATCAACCGAATTGCTTCCTGCTCATACTTATCATCCGCTACTTTAATGATTTCAATAGCTGTAGGCGTACCGTCCTTATCAATTTTAAAACTCAACTCGACTGCCTGACCTGTTTTAGCCTCTTTTGCAAAATCATTGTTTGCTTTAATGTAGGCAAATAGCTTATCCCAGCCGCCAATAGGGGAAGAAACCATGGTATCCTTATTAACAGAACTTGAACCCCGGATCACAATGCCACCAACCCGACCAGATAATGCTCCATTAAGCTTGGTGCTGCCTACGTTCTGTTCTTTCTTTTCTTTGCCATAACCCACAACGACCACCTCATTAAGTGCTAAATCAGCAGGCACTAAAGCAACAGCTACGGGCTGATTCACTTTTGCAAGCACCTCAGTAGCTTTATAACCGATATAATTAACACGAATTGTTCCTTCTTTAATTAAAGTATCTGCGGTAATTTTAAACATACCCTCGGCATTGGTCAACGTCCTTAGGTTTGTCCCCACGACTTGTACAGACACCCCAGGTAGAGCCTGTCCCCTTTCATCAACCACTTTACCATTCAAGGTGCCTTGCAAAGGAGCAACGCTTACAACAGACATTGAAGCTGTTGCCTGCTTTTTAAACTGAGCCGGCGCAGCCGAAATAACGACTTCTTTTAACGGCTCTGCAACATCCGCAGCACTCGATGCTATTTTTGCCTCAGACTTTACTCTTGCTACATAAGTATTCGTTTTTGCGGCTTTAATGGCCTTATCAATTTCTTTTTCTGTTTGCTTATCAGCAGATTCTGCAGCTAAGACAGGTGCAGCATCTACTACTGTAGGAACAGTATCTCCTGCTTTAGGCGCAATCGTAACATCAACTTTCTTAGCACGGCCTGCCAATTCTTTCTGATGATTATTTTCCTTCATCCAAAACATAATACTCACGGCAACAAACATCACCGCGGCTGTAGCAGCAATACTTAAACGTTGCCAGGTAATTACTGAAGTTTTTTTAACTGACTGATGTTCCGCAATCCTTTCATGCAGCTGTTTTTGAAGCAGAGATAAGGATTGCAGCGAACGCTTAGGCGATTCACTTAAGCCAGCCAATGCCTCGGCCACGAAAGGGTCTTCTAAAGCTTCGCGCTCTACCCTATTCATGGTTTTAGCATCAAGCTTACCATCAAGGTAATCCTCTAAAACGCCTATATCTAACCAGTCCTTATTCACCACTATTCTTTTCTATACAAATTTTAAGATTTCTTTTCCCATTCTGGATATAACTCTTCACTTTCAGCATTTCGTAGCCCGTAATATCTGCAACCTCTTTATAACACTTCTCCTGCAAATAGAAAAGATCCACACTCAAACGCTGTTCTTCCGGAAGTGTTTCCATACACTTTTCCATAACGGTTAGCTTGTTCTCTTTTGTATGATCCATATCAAGATGCACAAAATCTGTGTTTTCCACAAAAGTATCATCGATAGAAACTGTAGTATGCTTAGATTGTTTGCGAAGCGCCATCAAACAATGGTTCCGGGTTAACACATGCAGCCAGCTTTTAAAATTCTGTACCTCGTGGATTTTTAGCTTCAACACCAATTCCTCAAAGATCTGCATTACAGCATCCTTACTCAGCTCCTCGTCCTTTAAATAATTTAAACAAACCCCAAATACCAGGTGCATGTATTTGTTGTAAAGTGTACCCAATGCCCCCAAGTCGCTCTCGCTTTTATAGCGTGCGATTAAAGCAGCATCATCCTGCTCCTCTATTTTTGCGTTATTTTTTATAAACTTCAATGGGCGTTTAAGGCATAATCTGTTCAAGTATAAAAATATTTTCTGACACTGGTATGGAAATTCTTCAAAGCCTACATCATTAAAAAAACAGAAGATTATGAAAACATTATTGCTACCCTTGTTTGTGCTGATATTTATAGGCTTCCACGAAAGTTGTGCATCTATTAAAGTGATCAGCGGAGTTGTTACCGATAAAACAGATGGAAAGGCCATTCCCGGAGTAATAGTAAGCACAGCAGCCAATAAAAAGCACGTAGTGACAAACGCTGATGGCAAATACAGGATCTCTGTCGAGGATGATAGTCAACAACTTCGTTTTTCTTTTTTAGGTTATAAATCCCTTAAGGTAAAGATCGGTAAGTCTGCAATTATCAATGTCGCCTTGGAACAAGATAACCAGACACTGTCCGAAATAATGGTAGTCGGTTACCCTGCCAAACTGAAAAGGCAAACGACGGGCTCCGTTGCATTCGTTTCACCGTCAGTCATGTACAACTCAAAGTCTTATAATGCCCCCCAGAATACAGAAAGCTACGCCGCTATCCAGGAGAATGGTTTTCAAAATCCTTTTAAAAACCCGTTGTCTACTTTTTCCATTGACATTGATGCAGCCTCATACAGCAACGTTCGCCGATTTATAAATAATGGTGGCTTACCCCCTAAAGATGCAATAAGGATTGAAGAAATGATCAACTACTTTGATTACGAATATCCTCAGCCAAAAGGTTCAGATCCTGTAAATATTGTAACAGAAATTGCCAGCGCACCATGGAATACAAAGCACAAATTAGTGCAAATTGGCTTGCAGGGTAGAAAAATACCTACAGACAATCTTCCTGCATCCAATTTGGTATTTTTGATTGATGTATCAGGTTCCATGAATGAACCGAACAAACTTCCTTTGCTGGTTTCTTCATTTAAATTACTAACGGATCAGCTCCGTGCTAAAGATAAAGTTGCCATTGTAGTATACGCTGGAAATTCGGGCTTAGTGCTACCTTCAACAGCGGGGAGCGACAAAGCTAAAATTAAGGATGCTTTGAATAGCTTAAGTGCAGGCGGATCAACTGCAGGTGGTGCAGGAATTGAGCTGGCTTATAAAGTAGCTGGACAAAACTTAATTAAGGGAGGTAACAACAGGGTAATCCTGGCAACGGATGGCGATTTCAATGTAGGCGCATCAAGCGATAAGGACATGCAAAGTCTGATTGAAGAAAAGCGCAAAACTGGTATCTTTTTAACTGTATTAGGTTATGGAATGGGTAATACAAAAGATAGCAAAATGGAAACCCTTGCTGATAAAGGCAATGGCAATTATGCTTACATAGACAACATCAACGAAGCCCGTAAAGTACTAATTAATGAGTTTGGAGGCACATTGTTTACTATTGCAAAAGATGTAAAACTACAGGTTGAATTTAACCCAGACAAGGTGCAGGCTTACCGGTTAATTGGCTACGAAAACAGACTGCTGGAAGATAAGGATTTTAACGACGACAGAAAAGATGCCGGCGAATTAGGCTCTGGACATACCGTAACGGCTTTGTATGAGGTGATTCCAACAGGCGTAAAGAGTAGCTTCGCTGGCGCTGTTGATGATTTAAAATATCAGGAAAATAAAAAAACAACCAAAGGCAGTCAAGAAATGCTTACCGTAAAACTGCGTTACAAAGAGCCTTACGGAAGTTCCAGTAAATTGATTCAAGAAGCAATTATTGATCATTCGGCCCCTTTTGAAAATGCCAGCAACAATTTCCGTTTTGCAGCGAGTATCGCAGAATTCGGAATGCTACTAAGACAATCTGATTTTAAACAAAATGCATCATTTGAACACGTCATCCATACGGCGACACAAGCAATGGGCAAAGACCAGGAAGGTTATCGCTCAGAATTTATTAAACTGGCTAAATCGGCTAAATTAATGGCCGAAGATTTGCTATCTTCGAATCAAAAAACAATAACGCATAACAAATGAAACGCACAAAACTTGTTTACCTTGCCCTTTCGGCTTGCTTTTTAATGACTACTTCTACTACTCAGGCACAGTCTAAACTAGGCGATGTTTTAAAAAAGGTAACTGGAGTTACTAAAAGTAGCACCACAACTACGACAACAACAACTAGTAGCAGCAGTACAACCGGAACGCCAAGCACATTAGATATGGCTTCGGCTATTAAGCAAGCATTAGAAATCGGAACATCGCGCGGGGCAGACTTGCTTTCGGCGAAAGACGGTTTTATGGGTAATTTGGCGGTAAAAATCCTTTTTCCACCTGAAGCACAAAAGGTAGAAAAAACCTTGCGTTCATTGGGTATGGGTAAACTGGCGGATAATGTGATTTTAAGTTTGAATCGTGCTGCTGAAGACGCGGCAAAGGAAGCAAAACCAATTTTCGTTTCTGCCATTAAACAAATGACCATTACAGATGCTACCAATATATTATTGGGAAACAAAGATGCGGCAACTGATTATTTTAAAAGAGTAACGACCTCTCAGCTAATGGAAAAGTTTAAGCCAGTAATTAATACCAGCCTTTCAAAAGTTGGAGCGACTAAATACTGGGGCGATGCCACTGCCCAGTATAACAGACTTCCAATGGTGAAACCACTAAATACTGATCTTTCTGATTACGTTGCACAAAAAGCTATTGATGGTATGTTTATACAGGTAGCCCAAGAAGAACTTAAAATCAGAGACAACCTGGGATCGAGGTCTACTTCGCTCTTACAAAAGGTGTTTGGCTACGCAGATAAGAATAAGTAAAATAAAAAGGTTACTTTTATACGGTAAATACTAACAACATAAAAGTATATTGGATTTTAAAGATTTTAATTTTAACCCAGACTTATTAGAAGGGTTATTAGCAATGGGGTTCCGTAATGCAACCCCAATCCAGCAGCAAGCAATCCCCCTTATTTTAGATAAGAAAGACTTGATTGCCTGCGCACAAACAGGAACCGGAAAAACAGGCGCCTACCTTTTACCAATCATGAATATGATTGCTGGCACTGAGGAACGTCATAACAATACACTGATACTAGCCCCAACAAGGGAGCTTGCCCAGCAAATAGACTTGCAGGTAGAAGCACTCTCCTATTTTACCAATATCAGTTCTTTAACTGTTTATGGTGGTGGAGACGGCATTGCCTACGAGCAGCAAAAACGATCGATGCGCGAAGGTGTAGACATCATTATTGCAACACCTGGTCGATTGATTTCTCACCTGTCTTCGGGTGTTTTGAAACTGGATCAGTTGCAACATCTGGTATTGGATGAGGCAGACAGAATGCTTGACATGGGCTTTTATGATGACATTGTACGCATTGTAAGCTACTTACCACAAGTTAGGCAAACGGTAATGTTCTCGGCAACTATGCCTCCAAAAATCAGGAAGCTGGCTGCGACATTACTAAATAATCCAGAACAGATAAGTCTTGCTATTTCCAAACCTGCTGAAGGAATATCGCAACAAGTATACATGGTTCATGATGAACAGAAGGTGCCTTTATTGAGCAGTCTGTTAAAAACGGATGAATTTAAAAGCATCATTGTTTTTGCCTCAACTAAAGAGAAAGTAAAAAATCTGGGCAAGGTATTCAGAAATCTGGGACTTAAAACAGAAGCTTTTCACTCTGATCTGGGACAAAAAGAAAGAGAAAGCATTTTACTGAAGTTTAAAAACAGACAACTACCGATTCTTATTGGTACCGATGTTTTGAGCCGCGGTATTGATGTGGAGGGTATTGACCTGGTGGTTAACTTTGATGTACCTCATGATGCAGAAGACTATGTACACCGTATTGGCCGTACTGCCAGAGCTGCAACCAAAGGCACTGCGATTACCTTGGTTAACAGCCGCGATAAACGCAAATTGGCTAGCATTGAAAAGCTGATCGAAAAGCAAATTGAAAGGATGCCTTTACCAGAACATTTGGGTGAAGCTCCAGCCGAAACACCTTTTGATCCATTAGCACCAAGACCTGACAAAAAACCGGGCACTGGTAAACCAAAACGCAAATTCTGGAATAAGAAACCAAAAGCACAGTAAATACCAGGGAGGGATAACCGACATTTTTGTATCTTTACTTTTATGCAAAATCTCCCTCCTTTAGCCGAACGTATGCGCCCACAGAATCTGGACGAATACGTTGGGCAAAAACATTTGGTTGGGCCTGATGCAGTATTAAGAAAGGCCATCCAAAGTGGACAACTGCCCTCAATGATTTTTTGGGGGCCTCCAGGAGTAGGTAAAACAACACTTGCCTACATCATTTCGCAAACGCTAGACCGCCCTTTTTTTAACCTGAGTGCCATTAATTCGGGGGTTAAAGATATCAGGGATGTTATAGATCGGGCTGCTTTACTTAAAGACAGCTTGATGGGTTTACCCATCCTATTTATTGATGAGATTCACCGATTTAGTAAATCGCAACAGGATAGTTTATTAGGTGCGGTAGAACGTGGCCTTGTTACTTTAATTGGCGCGACTACAGAAAATCCATCTTTCGAAGTCATATCAGCACTCTTGTCCCGCTGTCAGGTTTACATTCTAAAAGCATTGGACGAGGATGAACTTGCCGGCCTATTGCAAACTGCTATCAAGCAAGATATCCTGCTGAAGGATAAAAAAATCACCATTAAGGAGCATGAAGCCTTAATCCGTTTATCTGGTGGTGACGCCAGAAAATTACTCAACGTACTCGAAATTGCCATTAATGGTATTGGTGGTAACAAAATAACGCTTACCAATGAAAATGTTTTGGCGCATGCCCAACAAAATCTGGCATTGTACGACAAAGCCGGGGAGCAGCATTACGACATCATTTCTGCTTTTATAAAATCGATAAGGGGTAGCGACCCCAATGGAGCCGTTTACTGGTTGGCTAGAATGATTGAAGGTGGTGAGGACCCACTATTTATTGCCAGAAGGTTACTTATCCTTGCGTCTGAAGACATAGGTAATGCCAACCCTAATGCATTGCTATTAGCAAACAATTGCTTTCAGGCCGTTAATGTGATCGGCTTTCCTGAGTCCAGAATTATCCTTTCGCAAGCGGTTACTTACATGGCTTCTTCGGTAAAAAGCAATGCCGCCTATGAAGCTATAAATAAAGCTCAGGCATTGGTAAAACAAACCGGAAATTTACCAGTACCTCTACATATTCGGAATGCACCAACCAAACTTATGAAGAATATTGGTTATGGAAAAGACTATAAATACTCACATGGTTATGAAGGAAATTTTGCTGAGCAAGAGTACTTACCTGAAAAACTAAGTGGCACGAAGTTGTATGATCCCGGGAATAACCCTGCAGAGGAAAAGTTAAGGGAGCAATTGAGAAAAAATTGGAAAAATAAATACAATTACTAATATGCTTTCGACCTTTTTAAATCACCAGTGGAAAGCGTTTTGGCGCTCAAGAAACAAAGGCACAAGCATAGCCGCGCAGCTATTTCTAGGCTTTATATTCCTTTACCTGTTGGTAGTGGCCATCGCCATTGGTTTTTTAATGGAGCCGATCATTGGGAAGCTCTTACCTGGAAAAGATGTATTCTATGTTTTCAATGGTTTAATTCTTTACTATTTTGCTGTTGACTTTTTAATGCGGCTGCAATTACAAGAATTACCAACTTTGAGCATCACCCCCTATCTACATTTAAGGATTGCGAGGCAAAAGATTGTGAACTTTCTAAATATCAGATCGCTTTTTAGTGCCTTTAACATTTTACCCCTATTTATTTTTATTCCCTTTTGCTGCACTGCAATAGCTGAAGTATACGGTCCCTTTGTCGCGATAATGTACATTGTATCTATCATTTCACTATGTGCGTTTAATAATTTTACGGCCATGTACATTAAGCGCCTGACTACCCTAAGCGTAAAGACCATTATTGGGGTTGTGGTAGTAATCGCAGGTATGGCACTACTCGAATATTTTAAAGTTCTATCTATTACCCAGATATCTAACCGCATATTTAGCTTTATAGCTTTGCATCCTGCAGCGGCTTTTGCTTTTACAGTTGTTGCCTTGATCATGTATTTCATAAATGCCAAATATTTGCAGCGCAATATGTATACAGAGGAACTGAGTACATCGCAAGAAAAAAAAGTAAGTACTGCTTATCCTTTTCTGGACAGGTTTGGCGCAGTGGGTGTGCTAGCGGCATTGGAGCTTAAATTAATCCTTAGACATAAGAGAACGCGGTCGGCACTAATCATGAGCCTTTTATTCATGTTTTACGGCTTCATTTTTTATAAAAAATTGCTAATAGAGAAGGATGATATCAGGATGATGATTTTTGCCGCAGTATTTATAACCGGGAGTAGCATTAGTATTTACGGTCAGTTTATGTTTGGCTGGCAGGCGGCCCATTTTGACGGCTTAATGGTTAACAAAACCAACCTTAAGCACTTTATAAAGGCAAAATTTCTATTGTTTACAACTATATCTACTATAGTGGCTATAATTACCAGCTTCTATGGACTTATCAGTCCTAAGATTTTGTTCATACAGTTTGCGGCATACTGCTATAACATCGGCATAGGAACCGTTATTGTACTTTATTTTGCCACATGGAATTCTAAAGCTATTGATTTAAGTAAAGGCTCTACATTTAACTACCAAGGAGTTAGTGCCAGCCAGTTTATATTAATGATCCCTTATTTTTTAATCCCCTATGCTTTTTATTTACCTTTTGCATTAAACGGACACCCTTATTGGGGTATTGCCTGCTTAGCCTTTTTTGGCCTCCTTGCACTTAGTACCCGCAGCTTTTGGGTTAATTTTCTGGCAAAAGAACTGAATAAAAGAAGATATAAAATTGCTGAAGGTTTTAGAGAACTTTAAAGAATAATCATGATTTTAGAAATTACAGACTTAAAGAAGGTATATGGCAACAAAACTGTTGTTAACATTGATGATCTAAAAATCAATGCCGGAGAAACCATTGGCCTTGTTGGCAATAATGGCGCGGGAAAAACAACCCTCTTCAGGATTGTACTCGATCTGATTCGTCCCAATCAGGGAGAAGTACGCTCGAAGGGCAAAAATGTAGCTGCCAATGATGAATGGAAGAAATATACTGCTTCTTATCTGGACGAAGGTTTCTTAATAGATTACCTAACAGCCGAAGAGTATTTTATATTTATTGGAAGTCTACATCATTTTAGTCCTGCACATGTAATGGATTATCTAAAGCAATATGAAGAATTCTTTAATGGCGAGGTTTTAAATAAAGGGAAATACATCAGGGATTTTTCTAAAGGAAACCAAAACAAAATTGGTATTGCTGCCGCATTGATGCAAAAACCAGAATTATTGATATTAGACGAACCTTTCGCAAATCTTGACCCTACAACGCAGATCAGGCTTAAAACACTAATTAAATCATTAAAAAATGAACATGCGCTAACTACCTTAATTTCTAGTCACGATTTAAACCATGTTACGGATGTTTGCGACAGAATCATATTATTAGAAAAAGGTATAATTATCAAAGATTTCAATAAGGACGAAAACACTTTAAAGGAACTAGAAGAATACTTTTCTGAATAAGCACCACACTGTATAGAATTATAGTCACATTAAAGTTACTTCCCTATATTTTATACATCACCCCCCTCTTTCTCGCTAGTTTTTTAAGGATCTAAGAACATTTATTCTGGAAACATTAAAACTTGGCATTAGGTTTGACTTACGGTTGTCCTAAACAAATGATAACATTATGGTGACTTCAAAATTTAAAATAGCAACACTAAGTATCGCTCTAGCCATCGGTTCAATGGCCTTTCAAGGATGCGATAGCTTAACAAAAACACAAAAAGGAGCAGGTATAGGTGCTGCCGCAGGCGGTGTTCTTGGTGCTATTATTGGTAAAAAAGCTGGTAATACAGCCGTAGGTGCAATTATTGGTGCAGCTGTTGGTGGTACTGCAGGTGGTTTTATCGGTAAAAGAATGGATAAACAAGCCGCTGAAATACAAAATGCTATCCCTAATGCTGAAGTAATTCGTGAAGGCGAAGGTATCATTGTTAAATTTGATAGCGGTATCTTATTTGGTTTCGATAAATCAGATTTAACTGCACAAGCTAAAACAAATGTTAAATCTTTAGCGAATTCATTAAACCAATATCCAGGAACAGACATTAAAGTAATTGGCCATACCGATAATAAAGGTACTGAGGCTTATAACATGGCGCTATCTGAAAGAAGAGCTGCAGCTGTTAAGGCTTATGCAGTTTCTCAAGGTGTACCGTCATCACGTTTGATCACTTTAGGTAAAGGATTTTCTGAGCCAATTGCTGACAACACAACTGAAGCTGGAAGAGCTGCAAACCGTAGAGTTGAGGTTGTAATCGTTGCCAACGATCAACTGAAAAAAGAAGCTCAAACACAAGGAAAATAATCAAAACATTCACATCTACCTATTAAAACGAAAACCCGTTGTACATTGTACTTCGGGTTTTTCATTTTTAAACGTTTTTATTATTAAGGATTCTATTCGTAGATATCTTCGAAATAATGGATAGCCAGTGATTTAAGCAACAACTCCTGCTCCATCATCGCAAAAGATGGAACCGGTTTTATTAATTTCCAATGTGGCCAGCCATCCTGATCCAGACCCTCCAGTTCGTAGAATCCCATTTCACTTAACAAGCGACAGGTAGCGATATGCATCAATTCCTCTTTTTGGCGCTTACTGTATTTGCCAGGACCTTTACCAAGTTCCTGTACTCCAATCAAAAACAGCATCACCTTCAAATCCGGAATATCAGAATCAAACTCCTTCGCTATTCTTTCTTGCAAAATTTTCCATTTTGCATGTGTTTCTGCAGGCTTCATAATACAAAGATACAATTAGCCTCCCAGCTTTATTACAATAAACTTTGGCTAATAGTAAAGTGATTTAACTAAATTTAGCACACAATAGATTACATAAACCTTAACAATCATCAAACAAAATTTTTCGAATGAATACAGAAATTGTAACTGGTATAATGGCTTTTGGAATGTCCGGAAAAGTTTTCCATGCCCCTTTTATAGATAAACATCCCGGATTTAAACTACATGCAGTAACCGAACGTAACCAAAAAAATGCAGCTTCTATTTACCCAGGAATCATTAGCTACAATACCATTGATGACCTGATTGCAGATGATAAAATTGACCTTATTATTATAAACACCCCCAACTACACGCATTTTGATTACGCTAAAAAGTCTTTAAAAGCGGATAAGCATATTTTGGTTGAAAAACCATTCACTGCTACCTCGACAGAAGCTAAAGAAATATTTGAACTGGCTAAAAGTGTGGGGAAGCAGGTATTTGTTTACCAAAACAGAAGATGGGATAGTGATTTTAGTTCGGTACGTGAGGTAATTGAAAGCGGGCAACTCGGAAAACTAAATGAAGTACATTTTAGGTTTGACCGTTATCGTGCTGATATCGGTCCGAAAACATTTAAAGAACAGCCTATTGCCGCTAGTGGATTAATATACGATCTGGGGCCTCATTTGCTGGATCAGGCAATCAGCCTATTCGGAAAGCCGGATTCGTATCATAAAATACTGGGTGAAAACCGCAAAAACACTAAGGTGAATGATTATTTCTCCATTCATTTGAGCTATCCAAACAGTGTCAATGTTTTTGTACACGCTAATCTATTGGTGGCTGATCCCTTGCCTGCATTTGTATTACATGGAAGTCATGGCTCCTTTATAAAGGATCGCTCCGATGTACAGGAAGAGCAATTATTGCAAGGCATGAAGCTTAATGATCCTATTTATGGGGTTGAACTTCCTGGAAGAGCAGGTAAACTCACGCTGATAGATGAACATGGTAATAAAATTCAACATTTAATCCCCTCCCTAAAAGGAGATTACATTCCGTTATTTGAGGCCATATATCAAAACATCACAAACCAGGTTGCCTATCCAATAACAGAAGAACAAATCATTACACAACTGGAAATCCTCGAATCATAGGCTATGAACACGATCCTCTTCTTCCTAATCCCGTTGTTTATTATTGTTGTTTACCTTATTCTTAGGGGCAATCCCTTTAAATCGAAATCTATTTCAACGCTTAGCGAAGCAGAACTTGATCAGCTTTCAAAGCATGTACATTTTTACCAACAGCTGAGTGTAGAAGATAAAAGGAAATTTGAAGGTAAAATAGCCGCGTTTTTAAGCTACGTACGGATAGAGGGGATAGATATCGAGGTAAATCCATTAGACAGGGTATTGGTTGCATCTAGCGCCATTATTCCCGTGTTTGGATTTGAAGACTGGAAATATAAGAATCTATCCAGCGTGCTGTTGTACCCAGACACATTTAATAAAGACTTTCAATTTGAAGGTGGGGAAAGAAATATCCTTGGGATGGTTGGTGAGGGCTACATGAACGGTCAGATGATATTATCACGTTCGGCATTATTACATGGTTTTTCGAACGCTGCTGACAAAGAAAATACTGCTGTTCATGAGTTTGTTCACCTACTCGATAAGTCTGATGGTGCAACAGATGGCGTACCAGAGAACCTGATGAAACATGAATACACCGTACCATGGGTAAAAATGATTCATCAGGAAATGCAACAAATAGAACAAGGCAAATCGGATATTAACCCTTATGCCATTACGAATGAAGCGGAATTTTTTGCTGTAGTATCTGAATACTTCTTCGAAAACCCAAAGCGTTTAAAAGAAAAACATCCAGAATTATATCAGATCTTATCGGATATTTTTTTACAGGATCTTGCCAGTAAATAGCCTTTTTAAAGGCTTCCTAATAATGCAACAATAAACTCTGTAGGGATTTCGATATGGGGAATATGGCCACAGCCATCAAATTCAATTATTTTAGCCCCGGGTATTTTAGCAGCAGTTTGCTTTCCTAAAAACTTGTATTGCCCATATAAAACCTGTTGATCAGGGCTAAGCAATCCTTTCCCTACGATTGTTTTGTCTTGTTTACCGATAAACAAAACAGTTGGCACTCTTACATTTATAAACTCGTGTACAACTGGCTGCTCATAAATCATGGTATAAGTCATTGCGGCAACCTTTGCCCATCTTGGAAAATCAGCACCATTGGTCACTCCCGCAGCTACACGCACCAGTTCTTCATATTCAGGCTTCCAAATGGTAAAATAAGAGCTTTGATAGTATTTCTTAATGCTTTCGGCTGTAGCTTTCAGCTCGGTTGCATACTGTTGATCAGTGTTCACATATGGAACAAAAAGACGATAATCCTCAAGCCCTATAGGGTTTTCAAGCAACAACTTTTCTGTTTGCGCTGGATACATCAGCGCAAAACGAGTGGCTAACATTCCACCCATCGAATGTCCCAGCACACTTGCTTTCTGGATCCCCAAGGCATCTAGCAAAGCCTTATTCCAGGCTGCCATTTGATGAAAACTATAATGAATGAAGGGTTTGGACGATTTACCAAAACCAATCTGATCTGGAACGATCACTCTAAATCCTCTACTGGTTAAGGCTTTAATCACTTCAGTCCAATAGTAGCCCCCAAAGTTTTTACCATGAAAAAGCATCACTGTCCTGCCATTTGCCATTTGTGTAGGTGCAACATCCATATAGGCCATGCGTACATCCAGTCCTTCTACCGCTATAGGGAAATACTTTACAGGATAAGCGTATTTAACATTCTCTAAAGTGATGGATAAAGTATCTGTTTTTTGAGCCTGAGCCACCACAGCCGAGCTGCAGAGGATAAGTAGAGATAAGGTTATTCTTTTTAACATAGGTAGTTTTTCTATCAAAAATAATTCAGTGAAAGGCCTAAACTTAAGCATTATTTCTTTTTTACTTAACAAGAAACGTAAAGGTTACATATTTCCCCAATGGGATTGGTATCTTTATTTAGGTGGATCACGACGTTAAATTTTACTATTGCCAAAAAATCCTTTAATTTACATCGGGATAACAGCATGACTAATTATAGTGACTTTACGGATACAGAGCTGGCAAACTTACTGAAGTCTGGTAACCGTTCGGCTTTTGCTGAGATTTACCATCGGTATAAGTTTGTACTACATCATCATGCCTGGAACAAAACCCGCAATAAAGAAGAGGCGCAGGACACCTTACAAGATGTTTTCGCAAGCCTTTGGGCTCGTCGGGAGACGCTCAACATTGGCAACAATCTTTCTGGTTATTTATATAGTTGCGTCCGCAATCAAATTTTAAACACAATTGCACATCGGCAGGTTCAAACCAAATATATTGATTCTATAAAAGCCTTTTCAGATACACAACCAGTAATCACGGATCATAGGGTGAGGGAAAGCATGCTTAGAGCCCGCATTGAAAAGGAAATATCGGCTTTGCCCCCAAGAATGAGAGAAGTATTTGAGCTTAGCCGCAAACACTACCTCAGTCACAAAGAAATTGCTGAAGTGATGGGTACCTCAGAGCAAACTGTCAAAAAACAAATGACCAATGCGCTTAAAATTCTACGTAACAGAATGGGCCTGTTTACCTGGATTATGTTCTGCTTATTAAAAAGCTAATATTTTTTCATTTCTAAATACCTCCTGCTTAAGCCTATCCTGTCTTACTCTTACTAGACAATTAACTAAACATTTAAGCAGGTGAAACAAAGTATTGTTCGAATAGAGCACTTATCGCACAGGTACAGTAAAGACTGGGCCATACGCGACATTAATTTTGAAACTGGCCATTCAGGCATTCTGGGTTTACTTGGCTCAAACGGAGCAGGTAAATCAACCACCATGAACATTCTTTGCGGCGTTTTGAACCAGACCGAAGGTAAAGTTTACATAGATGGAATAGACCTGCAGAAAGAGCCAGAAAGGGCCAAGAAACTGCTTGGTTTTCTTCCTCAGAATGCCCCTTTACATCTGGATTTGACGGTAGATGAATACCTGACCTACTGTGCTTTTATCCGTGAAATGGATAAGAAAAACATTTCAGCCGCAGTTAATGAGGTTAAAGACAAATGTGGCATTTCACATTTTAGTAAGCGGCTGATCAGCAACCTCTCCGGAGGCTATCGTCAGCGTGTAGGTATTGCTCAGGCCATTATACACAAACCCTTACTGGTGGTGCTGGACGAACCGACCAACGGATTAGATCCGAATCAGATTCTGGAGGTCCGCAAATTGATTAAAGAAATTGGAGAAGAACGTTCCGTCATCTTTTCATCTCATATTTTATCCGAAGTAGAAGCAACATGCAGAGACATACGGATGATAGAGAACGGACGGATGGTATTTTCAGACACCATGGAAGCATTTAACAATTATATTATGCCCAATTCTATGTTGTTGTTTATGGACAACCCTCCCACGATGCAAGAACTTGGCGCTTTACCTGGGGTAACCGGAACAGAGCTCCTGAATGACGGCAGCATTCGTTTACATTTCGAAGCTTCAGATACCTTATCCAAATCGATCATTGAGTTAAGTGTTCAAAAGGGATGGCAATTGACGGAGATTATGCTTGAAAAAAGCTCTCTTGATGAAATTTTTGCTCAATTATCCAATAAAAACCCACGGTAGAATTTATGAAAATACTTAAAATAGCGAAACTTGAAATCAGTATACTTTTTTATTCGCCTGTAGCCTGGCTTGTACTGGCCATATTTGTTGTACAAAGCGGCACTGGCTTTTTTACTTCGTTCGCCATGGTACAGGAGGCTATCTCAATGGGCGAGCGTACATCTGATCTTACTGCGAGTTTTTTTATAGGCATGAGTGGTTTATTTACCAAAATTCTGGACACTTTGTATTTATACATCCCCTTGCTGAGCATGGGGGTAATGAGCCGCGAGATGAGCAGCGGCTCTATAAAATTACTCTTGTCTTCTCCGGTAAAAATAAAAGAAATTATTTTGGGTAAATACCTTGCTCTGGTAGGTTATGGGGCAATCCTGGTATTGATATTGGCCGGTTACGGAGTCATAGCCGCAATCACTATTGATCATGCGGATATTTACCTTATACTATCAGGCTTAACCGGGATTTTTCTGCTTATTTGTACTTATTCAGCTATCGGTCTTTTTATGTCCAGCTTAACAAGCTATCAGGTCGTTGCCGCAATTAGTACCCTTGCCGTATTTGCAGTACTACGTTATGTCGGCGGGATAGGTCAGCGCATAGACTTTATCCGCGACCTGACCTATTTTCTTTCTATATCCGGGCGTGCCGATGAAATGCTTAAAGGACTGATCAGCAGCAAGGATGTGATTTACTTTATACTGATCATCTGCTTGTTCTTATCGCTTTGTATTCTGCGTCTGCAGGCTGGCCGGGAATCGAAGCACTGGACGGTCTTAACAGGTAAATACACACTTTTGATTTGCTTGATATTGTTCACTGGTTACCTGAGCTCAAGACCAGCGTTAATTGGGTATATTGACATGACCGCGACAAAATCAATGACCTTGACAAGGGGCAGTCAGGATACCGCTAAAAAAATTGACGGTGAACTGGAAATCAACACTTATGTAAATTTACTTGACCGTTCGGTATATTCAGGGTTGCCGGTTTCACGCAATGGAGATTTATCGTTATTCGATGGTTATCGACGGTTTCTGCCTGGTTTAAAAATGAATTACGTGTACTATTATGATGTTGAAGATTTAAAGAACAGTCCCAATCTGACCTACCAGGGAGATATTAGTGGTATGAATAAACATCAGATTGCTGAAAAGGTAGCAGAGAATATGGAACTTGATCTCGATGACTTCATGTCGCCTGATCAGATCCGAAAGCAAATTAACCTGATTCCTGAAGGAAATACCCTTGTGAGACAATTCAGATACAAAGGAAAAACGAGTTGGTTAAGATTTTACAATGATTTCAACCGCATCCCCGGAGAGGCCGAAATTACTGCAGCGTTAAAAAGATTAATTGCTGGCGCTCCTAAAGTTGCCTTCATCACAGGAGATAACGAAAGGAGTATCGAAAAATCGGGTGACAGAAACTATCTAATATTCAGTAATTCAAAACCCACAAGGCGAGCATTGATCAACCAGGGGTTTGAGGTATTTAACATTGATCTTTCCACACAAGAAATACCGGACAGTTTAAGTGTATTGGTATTGGGGGACCCGACCACTGCATTAACTGCGGTAGCTCAGAAAAAAATCAAGGCGTACCTTAACAAAGGCGGAAATATGCTCATTACAGGAGAGCCGGGAAGGCGGCAGATACTCAACCCATTATTAGAACATATTGGTGTCCAACTCTTAAATGGCACCTTGGTTAGTCCGAGTGAAGACAATGCTCCTGACCTGATCATGGGGACCTTTTCTAAACAGGCCAAAGAAACAGACACGCTGTTCGCAAGGCTAAGGCGAAGCGGCACCTATATGATTATGCAGGGAACTGCCGGTCTAAGCTTTGATAGATCAGCTGGATTTAAAACAGACACGCTGGTAACCAGTCCGGAATTTGGCTGGAACAAACAGGGACCAATAGACCTAGCTGCAACCGATGTAAAATTTAACCCGATATCCGGTGATCAGCCAGGGCCTTTTCCGATCGTCTTATCCATGACGAAAAATAAAGGATCGTTTCTGCAGAAAATTATTGTTTCCGGGGATGCAGATTTTATGAGTAATGGGGAGCTCGCAAAAGACAGGAGCTATAATGAGCAATTTACCTTAAAACTCTTTAAATGGTTTAGTAACGGGCGATTCCCCGTTGAGATTAAACGTGCAGCTAAGCTTGATAATTCACTGAAAGTGAATAAAAAGCAAGTTTCAGCATTAAAAGTGGCTTATCTGGGAGTTTTGCCTGCACTAATCGTAGCTTTAGGCTCATTTATCCTCATCAGGAGAAAAAGAAAATAATTTTTTAACAGGCATACCTCCTCTAAGGGGCAATACCTGTCTTACCATTATAAGCGCATTCAAATTACAAGATGAACAACGAAGAAATAAAGATCTTATTGGACAGGTATAAGGAGGGCTTAGCCACCGAGGCAGAGTTGGCCTTGCTTGAAAGCTGGTATCTGAGTGATGAAGACACACTGCCCCCGGAAATGTCTATGGAAGAACGTGTGGCTGCGGTAGATCAGGTTTGGGCCAAACTAGAACCCAAAAAAATGGCGCTATGGCCACGCCTGATTGCAGCTTCAGCTGTTCTTCTTGTAGTTTCGATCGGCTTATATTTTGGCATTGTTTACAAAACCGGTAAGGTATCAGACACACCTATCACGCTGCAAAATGACATCAAACCAGGCAGT
Source organism: Pedobacter sp. ok626 (assembly GCF_900100435.1). Taxonomy (GTDB): domain Bacteria; phylum Bacteroidota; class Bacteroidia; order Sphingobacteriales; family Sphingobacteriaceae; genus Pedobacter. The sequence continues at coordinate 280,275 of NZ_FNEX01000007.1, forward strand.
AATAAAGCACAACTGACACTTGCCAATGGTAAAGTGATCGACCTTAACGGACTGAAATCAGGAGTAGGGGTACATGCAGACCGTCTTGCATATGACGATGGTACAGCTGTTGTCGCTAAAGGAAATGATATTAAAAATAACAGTACGATGCAAATGGCCTTAAAAACCCCAAATGGCGGCACGTACAAACTGAACTTACCCGATGGATCAGTGGTGTGGTTGAACGCCGCATCTACGTTAAAATTTCCTGCATCTTTTGCGGGTTTAAAGTTTCGTAAAGTGCAACTAAGCGGGGAGGCCTATTTCGAAGTTAAACATGATCACCAAAAGCCTTTCCAGGTAGAAACTGCTGGTCAGCTGATAGAAGATTTAGGTACAGGCTTTAATGTGAATGCATATAGTGATGAGGAAACAATCAAAACAACACTTGTAGAAGGCAGCCTACGTATTGGCGAAGTAATATTGAAACCAGGCGAACAAGCATCTGGCTCCGGTAGCCAGATTCGCATAAGCAAAGCTGACCTCGAAGAAAGCATAGGCTGGAAGAATGGTTATTTTGTGTTTCAAAATGAACACATCAGCTCCGTAATGCGAAAAGTTGCCAGATGGTATAACGTAGAAGTAGTTTATGATGGAGAAATACCAGACGATGAATTTGGAGGGCGTGTAGCTCGTACAGCAAATGTATCACAGTTATTAAACAAGCTGGAATTAACGAATAAAGTACACTTTAAAATACAAGGAAGGAGGATTACTGTGCGTAAATAATTACCTGTCCGGTAATCCTGAAAAAAAAGCCAGAAGTGCTTGCAACACAACTGGCAACTCACTGGATTACGTCAATAATTTTTAGATCCTATCAACTTCTTAAACCAGCATAACAAATGTATAAAAATTATACCACGAATATTGGTATGTACAAAAAGTACATCCAAAAAATTAGGCTAATTATGCGATTAACCACCGTTATACTTATTGTATCCATCATGCAGGCCAGTGCCTCGGGATATGCCCAAAAAATAACGCTTTCTGAGAAAAAGGCGTCATTGAAACAATTGTTCATTAAAATTCAGCATCAGACTGATTACGATTTTGTGTACACGAAACAATTGTTGAACAATGCAAAGCCGATAGACATCGATGTAAAGGCTATGGACTTAAAGGATGTTCTTGAGTACATTTTCAAAAACCAGTCATTATCCTATACGATTGATGAAAAAACAGTCATAGTTAAAGCAAAGGAGAAATCGTTTCTGGACCACTTAACGGGCCCGTTTGCGAATATAGACATTGAAGGCCAGGTGCTCAATGAAAATGGATTACCACTTCAGCGGGCTTCCGTTAGAGTTGAAGGAACCCAGAAAAGTACGCTAACAGCTGTAGATGGCAAGTTCTACCTTAAAAATATATCCAGCGAGGGAAGGCTGATCATCTCTTATATCGGTTATGGTACAGATACGGTTGACATCAAAGGCAAAACCAACTTCAGCATTAAACTGGTTCCTGTTGCAAATATGATGGACAATGTAAATATTGTGTCTACCGGTTACCAGAATATTCCTAAAGAACGTGCTACAGGTTCATTCGAGGTGATTACCAAAGAACAGCTGCAGCACAGTACGGATCCCAATCTGATCAGGAGACTGGAAGGGATCACCAACTCTATGGATTTTAGAAATGACCTGCGTCCAGTGAATTCAAGTAATCCCAATGCAAACCGTTCGCCCCTGGCTAACCTCACAATAAGGGGGAAAAACACGCTTAATGAATCGGAGAATGCAGATTTAAATGGGAACTATAGTGGTCAGGTTCTCGTGGTGATTGATGGAATCGCCACTCCTTACTCCATTGATCAGATCAATCCCCTGGATGTAGAAAGCATTACGGTTTTAAAAGATGCGGCAGCAGCCAGCATTTGGGGTTCAAGGGCTGCCAATGGCGTAATTGTGATCACAACCAAAAAAGGAAAGTACAGCAGTCCCACCAGACTGTCTTTTAATACGAGCGTAAACATTGCGGAGAAAATAGACTTGTTTTATAATAAAACGATGAGCATTTCTGACCTGATAGATGCCCAGGTATTACAATTTACCAATGCAAACAGGCCACTTCCTGAATTGAGCATTGACAGATTGTATGGACAGGAACCCGTTTCACCAGTTGCTGAAATCCTGGATGCCTGGAAAAACAAAGGAACATTAAATGAAGGGCAGGCTACGGCACAATTGAATGCCCTTCGTGGAAATGATATCAGAAGAGACTATGATCAATATTTCTTACGCAATGCTGTCACCCAGAATTACAGTTTATCATTGGACGGAGGGTCGGAGACGTTCAAATACCGCTTGTCGGGAGGTTATGACAAAGGCCTTAACAATACCAAAAACTCGGGATCTGATCGTTTGACACTCGGTTACAATGCCGGTGTCAGGCCGTTGAAAAACCTGGAACTTCAGGGATCGATCAATTATACGGTTAGGAACAATAAAGAACAGGCGGGTGAAAATAGAATTATGGGGGTAACGGGTGCTCCATTTTACGCATACAGCCGTATGGCAGATGATGCAGGCCAACCCCTTGAATTGTCTAAAATGTATCGTCAGGGATTTGCGGACCTGTTCGAGCGTACCTACCCCAGTCAATTTCTAAGCTGGCGCTATAAACCACTTGAAGACATCAGTGAGGGATATAACAACCTTAAAGATCAAAATCTCAACCTCGATTTTACCGCAAATTATAAAGTAGCTCAAGGGCTATCTGTTCAGGCCACTTATAATTACAATACCGGCCGTGTTGAAGACAATACCCTGTACAGGCAGAATTCTTTTTACATGCGGAACAAAATCAATTATTTTACAACTTCCCTGGCTTCTACAGATCCGAGAACAGGAAATTCAGTGACACCATACGTCAGACAGCTTCCTTTGGGCGGACAGTTCAACACGGATCTGACAAAATCAAGTAATCAAACGCTAAGGGGCCAGGTAAACTACGACAAAACCTGGAAGAACAAGCATCAAGTTTCTGCTATTGCCGGTATGGATGTTAACCAGACTTACAGGATTATACGAGGTGATGGATACTACGGTTATGATGAGGAGACGCTCCATAGCGAGAATAAACTGGATTACAAAACAATGATCCCGATCGTTTTTGCGGAAGACTTCAGCGGCTATAACGGAGAATATATTGCAAACCTGAACACAGGCTTCAGGGAAACCAGACTAAGGACTATGAGCTGGTACAGCAATGCGGCCTATACATACGACCGCAGGTATACTTTATCTGCCAGCATCCGTAAAGACATCTCCAGTGAATTTGGAGACGGCACCAATACTGGCGGTACACCCTATTACTCCATCGGAGGAAGCTGGAACATCAACAATGAACCTTTTTATCATTCAGAACTTTTTCCAGTACTCAGTCTGAAATCTACCTTTGGCTATAACGGAAATGTTAACCCAAGGGTAATATCAAAGGCGACGATTGTTTATTCCTCGGTATTCGGATTGCCTATGGGCGACAATAACCTTCCCTATGCCTACACAGATCCTAGCGGAAGTGTTTCCAACCGTCTGCTCCGTCCTGAGAAAACCGGGGTTTGGAACATCGGTGTAGATTTCGGAATGAAAGGAAACAGAATCTCAGGAAGTCTGCAATATTACGTGAAGTCAACCTCCGATTTGCTGGACTATGGCAATCTTGATCCGAGTACGGGATATAGCTTCACGATTTACAACATCGGAAACCTGAGGGGTAAAGGTGTAGATTTCGCTTTAAACTCTGTAAACATAAAAGATGCGAAATTAAGCTGGAATACCAATTTATTAATGAGCTACAATCGGGTTAAAGTAACCAAATTATTTGGGAACTCTGCGAGCTCCGCAGGCCAGGTAGTGGGAAACAGTGGGGGGACTTTTAATGAAGGATATGATTTGTCAAGAGTGTTCGGATACGAATGGGCCGGCTTAAACCCTTTAACAGGTGATCCGCAGGGTTATGTAAATGGGGCGCCGGTAGCCATATCTAACTCTGCCGAGGGCAATGAAGCTTACAATAACATTCAGAATGCGCCCATTACTTCCCTGAAATACTTTGGGTCAGCTGTGCCCGTACTCTATGGTGCGCTGCGCAATACCCTGAACTATGCGGCATTCTCCCTTTCCATTAATGTGCAGTATAAACTGGGCTATTATGTAAGAAGACCAAAAGCACAGGTTGTAAACTATGGCTCCTTATATAATGTAAATGCGATCCTGCAGGGCGAAGAATACAACAACAGGTGGCAGCAAAGCGGTGATGAACTGAAGACAAATGTTCCATCAGCGATATTTTCGGCGACCAATACCAACCGGGATAATTTCTATTACTACTCCAGCATCAATGTGCTGAAAGGCGACCACGTAAGGCTGCAGGAAATTAACTTCTCGTATACCATACCCGTAAAAAATAACAGGTTCATTAAAAATCCACGGGTTTACGCCAACGTAAATAATCTGGGAATTCTATGGAAGGCCAATCATCTGGGTATTGATCCGGAAGTTTTTGATTATCCCTCACCCAGGTCGTACAGTCTTGGTTTTTCTGCTAACTTTTAATTAAATTGTCATGAAACATCTCAATATATATTTATCGCTGTTGGTATTTGGCCTGGCATTTACCTCCTGCAAGAAATTTGTCGACATTAAAAAAGACAGTTCGCAATCTTTCATAGAAACGGCAAACGATTGCCAGCTGTTGCTGGACAACTATGATTTATTCAATACCGGATATCCTATAGATGGAGAAATCTCCGCAGATGACTATTCTCTTAATGATACGAGGTACAATGACCCCTACTCCATTACCATCGAAGACCGCACCTTATATACCTGGCGGGCAACTGCCCAGCGGATCACAGCACAGCAATGGGTAGGCCCTTATAACAAAATATATCATGCCAATTTAGTGATTGAAGCCCTGGCCAAACTGGAAGGCAGGGAGCAAGCCGCAGTGATAAATCCCTTAAAAGGCAGTGCATTATTTTTAAGGGCATATTCCCTGTGGCATGTTGCCCAATTGTACACCAGGCCCTACGGAGCTACGTCAAATCAGGACCCGGGCGTACCGGTCCATTTAGTATCCGACATCAATGATACACCAGGTCGCGGAACGGTGAAACAAACTTACGATCAGATCATCAAGGATTTAACCGATGCCGCATCCCTGTTGAATACAACCACAAGCATTGCTTCCAGGCCCAATAAGGTGGCGGCTTATGCCATGCTGGCCAGGGTCTACCTTTCTATGGAGGATTATCCTAATGCATTGAACAGCGCGAGCGCTGCGATAGCATTAAAACCGGCAAGTAACCTGATTGATTTTAATACCCTCGATAAACAAAGTTTTGCACCATTTCACAGATTTAATGAAGAAGTGATTTTCCATTCAGTTATCCTAAATCAAAACGGCATGTTAGAACCCGGGTATGGATATGAAGACTTAGCGATCATCGCTCCGGAAATCATTGCATCTTATCAGAGCAACGATCTCAGAAAAACAGTATTCGTAAAAGAAAACACAGATTTGCCTACGCCAATGAATACCTGGCGATTTGTAGGCAACTATGAATCGGCCGTGGGATCTGCAAAACTATTTAATGGTTTGGCATTAGACGAGTTGTATATTATCCGTGCTGAATGTTATGCAAGGGCTGGAAACTCAGCAAGTGCAATGACTGATCTAAACACATTGCTACGCAGCAGATGGATTACGGGCACTTACACAGATCAGACGGCCGCCAATGCCACAGACGCACTGGAAAAGATTCTGGGGGAGCGCCGCAAAGAATTGCTGATGCGCGGGCAACGTTGGACAGATTTGCGCAGGTTGAATAAGGACACCAGATTTGCAAAGACGCTGACCAGAACCGTTGAAGGGGTGACTTATACGCTTTTGCCAAATGACAGCAGGTTCACTTTACTAATCCCCCAGGAAGTAATCACTAATTCCAGGTTACAGCAGAACCCAAGATAATTCTGAAAAGATACATTAGGAGATCCAGATATTGCATAGAGTAGGAAGGTAATCATTATTTGATTACCTGTCCCCTCACACCACCGTACGTGCCGTTCGGCATACGGCGGTTCATTAAACATAAACAGCTTTAGGGGCTACTATTTCTTTAAGACATAGTAGCCCTTGTTTCTTTAAAAATGCGTTGTTGAGCGTCCGGGTCAAGATCGGGCTATGCACCGTTCTCCAATGGCCCTTACGAGTATTTCCCCATTGATAGGCTTGATAGGGTTTCACCCCTAGTTTCTCAAGCTGTTTAACACGAGTCTTTACCTGTTTCCATTGGATCCAGTAGCATAGTCGGATACGACTACGA
>NZ_FNEX01000024.1 GCF_900100435.1 Pedobacter sp. ok626
CGTTACGCACCCGTGCGCCACTTTCCCAATGAGCAAGCCCATTGGTATCGTTCGACTTGCATGTATTAGGCCTGCCGCTAGCGTTCATCCTGAGCCAGGATCAAACTCTCCATTGTAAAATGTTATGTTTGAACACTGACCATTCTTAACTTGTATTAATAATAGTCTTATTCTAATTATATTGTCTAGTTAGATTCTGACTTGAAAAAATAGCTTTGGTTTTCATGTACTTTGAAACCGTACTATCTTACCTTGCTATACTTTATAAATGACATCTCTTTAATGAACTTCGCGAATCACCTCACGGATCTTCTTTATATTTCTTCGTTTCCTTTTCTTCAGTTTCAACCTGGTCTTAATGTTCCTGATCTCTGTTTCGATTTTTCAACGTTTCAATCTTTTTATTCCGTTAACAAACTCCGTTTGATAACTCCCGTTCTGTTTGGGATTGCAAAGGTAGAAATCTTTTTGGTATTGTCAAGCTTTTTTATCAAACTTTATATCTTTTATTTTCCGAGTCTTTCAACTCATCATAAAGAAATACCAATCTCTTTTTCTAACCCCTTATTTCAACCTTCATCTTTATCCTTTTCACACAAACCCTTCCTCCGAAGCGGGATGCAAAAGTAGGAAAATTATACGCCCCCACAAACTTAAATAAACTATTATCTCTAAACAAGCCATAACTCACTGAAAAACAATAAGAAAAACTAAAAAAATATAAACCAACAGAAATAGCGATTCAGAATGGCCATACAAGCTGCCCCATACATGGTAGTATATATATACACCTATCGTTCGGTCAGGCTCCAAGGCAAACAGGTACTTCCTAGGTACCTCAGCCCTACCTCACAGGTACATCATAGGTGTAAACACCTTCCATATACCTGCCATGTACCTATGAGGTAGGGAGAATCTAACTGTTTGTCTTAGACCCTGCCTGAATTACCCCCAACTAGAACCTTATTCCACAAAAAAGCCCTTACGATATTTCTATCAAAAGGGCCTATCTAAAATTAAAACTGAGTATTAAAAGTTGAAATACGATTTAGCGTTATTATAACAGATATCTTGTACCACCTGTCCAATCCACTCCGTGTTGTCCGGCAATTCGCCTTTTTCTACGTCTTCGCCAAACAGATTACATAAAATACGTCTGAAATACTCATGGCGAGGGTAAGAAAGGAAGCTCCTTGAATCGGTAAGCATACCTACGAAACGACTCAACAGCCCCATATTAGACAAAGCGTTGATCTGTTTAATCATTCCATCCTTCTGATCAAGGAACCACCATCCCGATCCCCATTGCACTTTTCCTGCAACAGTTCCATCGTTATAATTTCCAATCATAGTTGCCATCAATTCATTATCGGCTGGATTTAGGTTATACAAAATGGTCTTAGCCAATCTGTTCTGCGAATCCAAGTTGTTTAAAAATTTAGATAGCTGTTTACCCTGACTAAAATCACCTATTGAATCAAAACCTGTATCGGGTCCTAACTGACTTAACAACCTATTGTTGTTGTTTCTTAAAGCACCAAGGTGATATTGTTGTACCCAACCTTTCTCATGATCCCAAAGGGCAAATTCGAACAACATAGCCGATTTAAACTTTAACACCTCCCCTAACGTTAAAGCTGCATTAGCCCTAATCTTTGTAAAAATAGTCTTCACCTCTGCTAGCGTATAGTCCTCTGCATAAATCTGCTCCAAACCATGGTCAGAAACTGTACAGCCATTGGCTGCGAAATAATCATGGCGCGATTTCAAAGCTGAAAGATAAACGTCCAGATCGTTAATTTCTCCACCTGTCAATTCTGCAAGCTTATTGATATAAACGTTTAATCCCGCTACATCATCAGCATTCATAGCCTTATCTGGTCTAAAAGCTGGGAATACATTTATATCTACCCCATCATTCTTGATTTTCTGGTGAAACTCCAAGCTATCAAGCGGATCATCAGTAGTACATAAAGTTTCCACCTTCATTTTGCGAAGTAAGTTCTGAACAGAATACTCTGCCGTTTGAAGTTTAGCAGTACATTCATTATATATACGTTCTGCATTATCCCCCGACAATACTTCATGTATATCAAAATAGCGTTGTAGTTCCAGGTGCGTCCAATGATACAATGGGTTTCTTAAAGTATAAGGAACTGTTTCTGCCCATTTTTTAAATTTCTCCAGATCAGTTGCTCCCCCGGTAATATAATATTCATCCACGCCATTTGCCCGCATAGCACGCCATTTATAATGGTCGCCCGCCAACCAAACCTGTGTAATGTTTTCAAAATTGATATCATTTGCAATCTGCTCAGGAATCAAATGATTGTGATAATCAATCACCGGCATATGCTTGGCATAATTATGATACAGCTTCTCTGCTGTTTTAGTTTCTAAAAGAAAATTATCATCTAAAAAATTCTTCATCTAACGCTACTTGTATATAGTATATATATGTTGATTATTTATGTCGTGCCCCTTACAAGGAAACACCTCTTTTCCACGGAATAAAATCATCCTGAATGTGGCGCACTGCACTTACAGTGGTTGTACCGCTTGCAACACCAATTACATAATCCAAAATCCGGCTACCCGCCTCTTTAATGGTTTCGTCGCCATCAATAATAGGCCCTGTATCCAAATCAATGATGTCATTCATCTTGTTAAACAATTTGGTATTACTCGATATTTTAATCACTGGAGCAATAGGATTACCCGTTGGTGTGCCCAATCCTGTAGTAAAAAGCACCACGTTAGCCCCCGATCCTACTTCGGCAGTTGTAGACTCCACATCATTACCCGGCGTACACAATAAGTTCAACCCTGGTTTAGAAACTTTCTCTGGATAATCTAATACTGCAACAACAGGAGAAGTCCCTCCTTTTTTAGCAGCACCAGCAGATTTAATGGCATCAGTAATCAAACCATCTTTGATGTTACCCGGTGAAGGGTTCATATCAAAACCAGAACCAGCTTCGGTCGCTCTTTTGCTATATGTTTTCATCAGATGCTCAAAACGCTCAGCATCTTCCTTATCTACACAACGATCGCTCAGATTTTGCTCTACACCACAAAGTTCAGGGAACTCTGCAAGAATCACTGATCCACCAAGCGCTACCAATAAATCAGAAGCATAACCAATTGCCGGGTTTGCTGATATTCCGGAGAAACCATCAGAACCACCACATTCCAGACCGATACAAAGGTTACTTAATGCAGCGGGCTTTCTTTCGTTCGCATTGGCTTGAATCAAACCAGCAAAAGTTTGTTTAATCGCTTGTCCCAATAATTCCGATTCTTTACCTATCGTTTGCTGATCCAGAATATAAAGCGGCTTATCAAAATTACGGCTCCTTTTTTCTATCTCTTCTTTAAGGATGCTTACCTGTGCATTCTGGCAGCCTAAGCTTAAAACCGTTGCACCGGCAACATTTGGATGGGTAATATAACCAGCTAACAAACCACAAAGGGTTTCAGAATCCTGACGAGTACCACCACAGCCACCTGTATGTGTTAAAAACTTAATGCCGTCCACATTTGGGAACATGCGGTTTTGCTTTGCAACATTTTCCGAATAAGTCAACTCCGCATTTAAAATATCGTTTACGCTGGCACCCTTTTCGTAAAGAGACATCAATTCTTTGGCTTGCACCTGGTAGTTTTCATTTCTACCATAACCAAGATTGTTCATCAATGCTTCCTGGATCACCTCAAGGTTCCTGTTTTCACAAAAAACCATTGGTATCACCAACCAGTAGTTGGCTGTTCCTACCTGCCCATCCGTACGATGAAAGCCATTAAAGGTTCTGCCTTTCCATTCAGTAATGTCCGGTTTTTCCCAATCGATGTGTGCATCCGTAGTGTTAAACTCCGTTGCAGCATGTTTAATATTACTGGTAGTAATAATAGAACCTACCGGAATATCTATTTGGGCCTTACCAACTAAAACACCATACATGATCAACTGATCACCAGCCGCCATATCTGTAGTAGTAAATTTATGCTTTGCAGGTACATTGTCGGTCAGCAAATAAGATTGACCTTCGTAAATCACCTCTTCCCCTTTCACAAGGTCCGTAAGCGCAACTAGCACATTATCTTTAGGGTGAACCTTTAATATTCTTTGCTTCATTATTTTGATACTTGTAGTGATTGATCAATGCTATTCAAAGCATTAGCCACGCCGTTTTTCAATATATTGTTATAATTCTCTTTTACAGTACGATTAAAACCATCAAGTGCCGAAAGATCAGCCCCCCATAATGCACTGTTCGCTAATAATAAATCTACGTAATCTGCCTCACTTTGTTGGGCAACCTCATGGAAATATGACGCTTCGTCATCAGTAATCAGGTATTCTTTACCTTCGTAAGTTCCAAAATACTGGTTGCCTTCTTTTCTTGCTACTTTCATAAACAACAGGAATGCAGCAAAACCGAAAGCAATGTGACTTGGTACTTTATTGTTTATTTTATAATAGTTTAGCAATACCGGTAGCACCCTGATTTTCATTTTCATGGTGTACTGAAAAGTAATGTTGATCCATAAATGCTCAATATTTGGATTGGCAAAACGATCAATTACTGTGTTGGCAAATGCTACAGCTTCTCCTTCGGCTACATCATAAGGTATAGCACCCACAATTTCCTGCATCATCAACTCTTTTACGTAGTTGCGGGTAGCCTCATTGTCCATCGCCTTAGTTACCGTATCGATACCCGAAAGGTAGGCTATGCCTGAGGTAAGTGTATGCGATCCGTTTAGCAAACGCACTTTCAATTCTTTAAAGATTTCAATATCAGGTCTTACAATTACCCCTTGATCTGCAGCTTCTAGTCCCAGTAAAGTCGAAACCTTCTCGTCGCCTTCAATTGCCCATAAGCGATAAGGCTCGGCCATAATGATCAGCTCATCGGTGTAGCCAAGCGCTGCTTCTAGTTTTGCTAGCGCAGCGGCATCTGGTTTACCTGGAACAATACGATCTACCAACGAATTGCAAAAACGAATATGTGTATTTAACCATGTCACAAATGCCTCTTCCAATTGGTTAAAAGCTGCAAGCTCAAGTACGATGGCCTCCAATTTCTTTCCATTATCTGAAATCAATTCTGTAGCAATTACGGCAAGATCAGCTGATGCTATTGAGCCTAGAGCTTTATATCTGGCATATAAAACGGCTAACAACTTAGCCGGAAATGATACCGGTGGTTTTTGAGTTGTACTTTCTTTTACCAACTGTATCCCCACTTCTGTGGTATTGGACACAATGATATTTAATTCTGGCGCACTGGCAATCTCCAATATCGTGTCCCAATCCTGGTCTGCAGTAAGTACGCGACTGATGGCTGATGAAATGATATTTTCTTCAACAGCCTGTCCGTTTTCAATCCCTCTTACACAGATTGTGTATAAACCGTCTTGTGCATCAAATTCCTTAGTCCCTCCTTTACTTGTCGATTTAACTACAGCTACCCTGCCGTTAAACAGGCCATTTCTGTTGGCTTTATCTATAAAATAATCAGGCAATCCACGCAACAGAACTCCTGTTCCAAATTGCAATACTTTTTCAGGAAGGTTAAATAGTTCTTCTTTTGGAAGGATTAAATCGACAGCTTTAATGTCGTTTAACGTATCTTTTGATAAGTTCATATTCAGTTTTTAATACGGTCGTAAAACAAGTCTACGCAATTATTATAAGTTAAAAATGCTGTTTCAGCGTAATTATTTACGCAAACGTTATCGATAACGATTGCGTTAAATCGGTGTAACACTAGTTTTACTATCTATTTCTTTTTTATTTGCAATACATTGGATCCGGCTCCATGACCAAACTCAGTTTGCAGCTTTGCGTTTGCAGTATTGGTTTCTGATAATATAATGTCGGCATTTTTATCACCATTTACCTTGATCAATAAATCTGCGTCGGTATAGCTTATGTTTTTCAGTCCAATAGTTTTCCCATTTTGGATATAAATTAAAGGCAGCGCACGCTTGATTTCCAGATGAGCATTAGAAATATTTATATTCTTTGCTTCCTGAATATCAATACCCGCTTTTGCTTTAACGATTAAATGATCTATGTAAATATCGCTGATACTCATTTCTGGCAGGCCTCTAACAAATATAGCTTTCTCAGCGCCATCACAAACTACATTATTGATGTAAAACTTCCTAAACACAGGTGTTTCTTCCGTAACGGGCAGCAACTTCAATTTGGGGTTTTCTCTCGTTTCACCTGCTAATGGTATAGGATCAACTGCAGCATAGTACATATCGAAAAGAATGGCCTCTCCTGCAATGTCTTTCATGTTGATGTTCCTGGCGTAAATGTTTTCTACCACACCACCACGTCCTCTGGTTGTTTTAAAACGCAGCCCAATATCTGTTCCTATAAATGTACAATCTGATATAAAGATATTTCTTGCTCCACCAGACATCTCACTGCCAATTACAAAACCACCATGTGCATGGTATACTGTGCTATTGCGAATAACTACATTTTCTGTTGGCATGCCGCGCTTACGCCCCGCAGCGTCACGACCTGATTTGATACAGATCCCATCATCACCTACATCAAATGTGCTACCTTCTACCAGTACATTTTTACAAGATTCCAGATCCAGTCCGTCGCCATTTTGGGCATACCATGGATTTTTAGCATATACATTTCTGATAGTTAAATCCTCTGTCATTAGCGGATGAAGATTCCATGCTGGTGAATTTTGGAAAGTTACGCCTTCCAGTAAAACGCGTTTACAACTGGTCAACACCATTAAATTAGGACGCAAAAAATCTTTTATTTCGGCATAAAAAGCAGTACTCTTCCCTTTAGCAATCAAGCCGGGATCTTTCATCTTTGAGCCTTTAAGTGATTTTTCTGAAGGATACCAGATCTTCTTATTTTCACTCAAGACTCCACCAGATGCCAACAGGTCTTTCCATTGGCTTTCGGTAAGTTTATCTTTTTTCACCATCCGCCATGCATCTCCCGCTCCATCAATAATACCAAAGCCTGTAATCGCAATATTTTCCTGGTTAGTAGCTGATATAGGAGATTGATTACGCATTTGAGGTATACCTTCCCAACTGCCTTCTACCAATGGATATTGATTAAAATCTTTGGTAAACTGTAGCAAAGCATTCTTTTTTAGGTGCAGGTTTACATTACTTTTCAACTCTATCGGTCCTGTAATCCATAAACCTTCAGGGATGAGGACAACACCACCACCGCGCTTATTGCAATCTGATATTGCTTGGTTAATGCTCTTCGTATTTAAAGTAAGGCCATCATTTTTGGCACCGTATTTAAGAATGCTGATGGTATCATTTTTAAAAGAGGTTGTAGCCACTACTGGCAGGTTATCAAAGGAATATCCTTTTGTAGCATTTGTATTTTGCGCAATGGCATTAAACGAGAAGACAAATAGAGGAACTGCAAATAGAGCAGACACTACTTTTTCATACTTGAACATAAGATTTATATTTGATTTTCACTCAATAAAACAAGTCTACGCAGTTTTAGAGAAGATTTAAACAAAAAGGCGGAAAATAACTGCGCAATCGTTGCCAAAGACAAAATAGGGATATGCTTCTGAGACTGCCTGATCTTAGGCTCCCTGAAAAGGGAGCAAAGCTCAGAAGGTCTCTTCTGCATACCCAATTTTGTAACTAAACTAGTGGAAGTAACTTCATTTTGCGAAGGATCCAATCCTTAATCTAGTAAGGGTTTGTTTTAAATAGTAGGATCCCAGCCTCTGAATATCTGTGCAGTGGTATAGTTCTTAGCTTCTTCATCGCTAAGCTGATGCGACCAGGTTACTCTTTTTTCAGGTTGGGCTCCTATTCCTTTGTTTTTATATTCCGCATAGAAAGCCGTTTGTTCATTACTTTCTTTGCCCCAATTGTGCCAGCCATCTGCTTTTATTACAGGGCTGAGTTCACAGTTAAAAAAAACAGTCTTTGCAGCTGGACGCCATGGCCTACCTAAATAAACAGTTCCATCTGGTGCGGAACCACCCAATTTACAGTTCATAAATACATAGCCATATTTTGTCGTATCTGGGGTAGAGGCAGCGGTAACATAACCGGGTTTCTTGCAAAAAATTTCACATTCCTTAAAAATCGCAGTGGCCGAACCAAATATAAAATCAACTGTACCACTGATAAAGCATTTATAAAAGTACTGTCTGCTTCCTTTTCCGTAAGTATATAGGGTGTCTTGAAAGCCAAGTATTCTGCAATTTAGAAACCTGGCTCTATCCCCGGCAACCCAAAGGGAAACGGCCTGACCAACTGGTCCGGCACTATTCTCAAAAGTGATATTCTCAGCAGTAAAATCATCTGCGTAAATGAAAAAAGAAGAGGATCCAGAAGTACCTATATCTTCTCCGAAACTGTTTTTCTTTTGAGCGTAGTCATCATAAGTTAACACCGTTTTATCCAGACTTTCACCTAACAATTTCACCTTTCTTTTAGAGGCTGAAAGATTTAGTTTCTCTTTATATACCCCGCCTTTAATGAGTATGGTAGTGGTTGTGTTTCTAAAGTCAGGCACAGCGTTTATCGCCTCTTGTACTGTTTTAAAATCACCAGTGCCATCTTTTGCCACCACAAAATCGGCTTTTTGGGCAAAGGTTTTATAAAAACACATTAGACAGGTAAGGCATAAAAGTAATCTCTTCATTTTCTGGTCGCGAGGTTTGGTTAGTTCTTTGCACAACAAATTACATCGTTTTGATAATAGATTATTCAAATCAGGCTCTTTAATTTGCGCAATCGTTCCCAATATAATTAGTCTCGCCATTAACATTATGAGAATGTCGCCATCTGATATTATAAGAATAACGTTATATTGCATCTTATTTAGTTTTTATGTTCGAGCCACCTACCTTAAAAGATATCGCGAATGCCCTAGGACTATCAACTTCTACTGTTTCCAGGGCTCTAAGGGATACTTATGAGATTAGTGCAAAAACTAAAAAACTAGTCTTTGAATATGCTGAAAAGATAAACTATCAGCCTAATCCGAATGCTTTAAGTTTAAAAGAACGAAGAACGAAATCGATTGGGGTGGTAGTCAGTGAAGTCGCCAATCATTATTTTTCTCAGGCCATCAATGGCATTGAATCTATTGCATACGACAGAGGGTACCATGTAATCATTACACAAACTCATGAATCTTACGCCAGAGAAAAAATAAACATACAACACCTTGCATCCCGTTCTATTGATGGCTTACTGATTTCTCTCTCTGCCGAAACCTCTGATACCGCTCATTTAAAATACTTACATGAAAGAGGTATGCCCATGGTCTTTTTTGATCGGGTTCCTAATGACATCCATACGCATAAAATCACGGCAAATAACGAGCAGGGTGCATTCGAGGCTACAGTACATCTGATTAAATCAGGCTATAAGAAAATTGCCCACCTCACCAGTTCAGATCATCTATC
This sequence comes from Pedobacter sp. ok626, assembly GCF_900100435.1. GTDB lineage: Bacteria > Bacteroidota > Bacteroidia > Sphingobacteriales > Sphingobacteriaceae > Pedobacter. Next base: position 9,456 of record NZ_FNEX01000024.1, read on the forward strand.
TATAAGTATTGAGCGTTTACGTGGGTATACCGCCGCGCTGAATAAATATAACATTTCAGTAAATCCCGAATACATTAAACATTGCCCACATGGGGGTATGTTTCCAGAAGAAACAGAACAGGCAGTTTTAGAACTGATCAACCTAAAGGATAAGCCTGATGCAATTTTTATAGCTGGTGATCGCCTATCCATTGGTTGCCTTGAAGTCTTGAAAAAACTGAACATTAAAGTTCCTGAACAAATTGCACTCGCAGGATTCAGCAACTCTGATGTACTAAACCTTTTTGAGTATCCCATCAGCTCTGTTCGACAACCCGCATTTAGAATGGGGGAAACTGCAACAGAAATGCTGCTGCAGCTCATAGAAAGTAAATATCCGGTAACAGACTTTGAAGATAAGGTGATTGATACCGAATTATTTACCCGCAACTAATACTTTTACTTTGTCATCAACTTACCGTTGATCGTTACATTTTCCAACTTAAAATTCTTCACATGATCAATCTTCATTGGCGTTTTTACACCACGAATATTGCAATTGATCATTCTTAGATTTTCAACCGGCGATTCTTTATAAGCGTTTACAAAAATAGCATAGTCGCCACCTTTCTCTACATCAATATTTTCCACCCAAATATTTCTAATCACGGGCATAAAATCACCCGGCTTCTCATAAAACATGTTACATGTAACCGCAGCATCGCGATAGGCGCCCACTTTGATGTCTTTCATAAACACGTTTTCAATAATACCACCTCTGCTAGAGCTCGTTTTCAATCTTAAAATCCGGTCTAAATTTGGACTGTCCATGATGCAATTGATGGCAAAAATATTCCTTGCTCCACCTGATATTTCACTACCAATAACCACTCCACCATGTCCATCCTTCATCTCACAATTCTCTATGATGTGATTTTCAGCAGCTCTCCCAATTCTACGACCATCCTGATCTCTTCCAGATTTAATAGCAATACAATCATCGCCTGTATCAAAATAACAATTCCTAATGAGTACATTTTTACAAGATTCAGGATCAATACCATCCGTATTGGAACCATGGGCAATAATCCTTAGGTTTTCCATGGTTACATTTTCGCACAATACAGGATTTACATTCCACATTGGTGAGTTAACCATCTTTACATCAGAGATCAGAATATTATTGCAGCTATAAAGCTGGATAAAATTAGGGCGTAAAAAGTCGTCCTCACCAAATACCCTCGTCTTAGGATTGGTTTGTTTATGATTTAACTCGTGCAACAGATCTCTTGCTTTAACTTGCTTTGATGGTTTTCCCACATTCCATGCATACCAATCTTTATACGTCGCATTGCCATCCAATATTCCTGTACCTGTAATCGCAATATTTTTCTGACCATAGGCGTAAATCAATGCGGAGTAATTCATCAACTCCATACCTTCCCATCGACCAAACACAATTGGATAGTGCTTGGGATTTACACTAAACGTAATTTTTGCGCTGTCTGCTAAATGCAGGTTTACATTACTTTTTAAGTGAATGGCACCGGTTAAGAAATTACCAAAAGGGACAACTACCCTTCCGCCACCATTTTTAGCACAATCCGCAATGGCTTTTTTAAAAGCTTCTGTATTCAGCGCTTTCCCATCCCCTTTTGCACCGTACTTGGTGATCAAAAAATCTTTAGCAGGAAAAACCGGTGCCTTGATCTGCTTCCTGATCTTTGCCATTTCCGCTAATGGTTCTGCCGTAGTTTTCCAAACTGTAATCGGTTGTTGTGCGCTAACGCCCAAAACCAGCATTACAAAAATTATTGCCATCAAGCCACTCAGCTTATACTTAGCATTTGTCGTATACCCCATCATTGTACCTATTTAAAATAAAAAATCATTTACTATTTCTTTTTAGCCACTCTGGATAAGCCTTTTCAAGCACTTTTTTTGGCCAGTTCCCATACCAGGCATATCCATTACGTCGCTCATAACCGATATCTTGAATGGAATATTTCACAATACCATCACGGTCACAAAAGAAAGGCCTGTTGGTTCCAATCTCATAATATCTTGCCCATATGGTGGAGGCAGGATCGGTTACCACTTGTCTATCTTTGCCCAATTCTGTACCTGGAGCTGGCACATCAATCACTTTGTAACCCGAAATTTTCACAGCCTGAAACCATTCTACGGCTGCATTTACAGCATCCTTGATTTCCTTTGAAGGGTTTGGTTGGCTCATTAAGAACTCAACAATTTCATCACTTTCAGAACCACTTATAGAAGGCAACTCGTAAGCTCTGGCCTTTGCGGGTTCTAATGTCCGTTCATCATACTGTTGACACCAAGCGGTAAGCTTACCCTTTACTTTGATCTGCGTTTTCAGGATACAATCAATCCCCTTCTTTATGGCATTGGCACCAGGCTCAATTAACTTCGGACTAACTACATCAAAGTCATTCTTCTTTAACACCACATCTTGCAGAACATTCAATGCATTGATCATCGCATTGTCGTTATAGGTAATATGAGCTCTATAAAGATGCTTATCTGGATAATATTGTGGCCATCCACCATTTTGATACTGGGCCTTTAACAGATAGCGAATACCATTCTCAGCAGCTGCAAGATATTTTGGATTGTTTTCTTTTTTATAAGCCTTTACTAAATACCTAATTTCCTTTGCGGTCGAGCCATTATCAATATTGGCATCATCTCTTGCTGCTTCTTCTGCTATCTCAGATTTTTGGCTCTCCGAAAACTCAACATCGTATTTAAAGGCTTTACCTTTAAACTGTTTAGACCAGCCTCCACTTCCCCGTTGGAACAGCAGCATATTATCAGCCTGCAGATCCTGAGCGTTAACCTCTACAAAAAACAGACAGGCCACACCAGTCAGCACAATCTTTGTTATATTTTTATATGATTTCATTGTTTATATTTTCGGTTAATTATGATTTTAAATTCCTGACAACGGGTTCCAATTATCCGCACCGCCAAGTATATTTTTAAGTGTATAGGATTTTATTGCTTTTGCATTTAACTGATGCGACCAAACTACACGGGCTTTTGCAGCTGCACCCGGCCCCTTACTCCCAAATTCAGCATAATAGGTCGTTTTCTCTTTATTAGGAAACATAGCATCGCCTTTCCAAGGGTTCCAGCCTTCGGGCGTGACGTGGCTACCTAAGTCACAGTTTATAAAAACCGTTTTTGCGTAAGGCCGCCATGGTCTGCCCAGATATACTTTTGTTACTTTTTCTGCAGCTTTAAGCGTGCAGTTAAAAAGCACAAAGCCAAATTTCTGATTGGCTCTTGTAGCCGCGGCTGTTACATAAGAATTACTAAGGCTGTTAATGGTACAGTTTTGAAAAACTACTGTCGCTTCACCAAAAATAAAATCCGTAGTACCCTCTATGAAGCAATCCTGGTAAAAGTGCCTGCTTTTCGCTGTCGCGGCATAAAGCGTATCCTGAAAGCCCAATAGTTTGCAGTTTTTCGCAACAAAGCGATCACCCTCCACATGTAATGCGACAGCCTGTCCCACTGCACCAGCAGTGTTGGCTATGGTCAGATTTTCTATACTTAAATCATTCCCTTGCACCAACACGGTATAGGAAGTATAAGTCGTAAACTTGTCTTTACCAAAAGCATCCTTCCCCTGCGGATAAACCTTTCCAGAAAAATCATTATTAGTGATGATGGTATTTTCCTTATCCTCTCCAATCAATGAGATGTTTGTCTTCCAGGAAGGAATAACCAGCTTCTCTTTATAGATTCCTATTTTAATAAAAATCTTCACCCTTTTCTCTCCTAAATCACGTACTGCATTTACAGCTTCTTGTATTGTTTTATAGTTACCAGTCCCATCCTGGGCGACAGTAATCTCCAGTGGAAAAGCGGTTGGCTGTGCCAAGAGTTGCGTTACGCAGCATACAAAGCATAGTACAATTAATAACGAAGTCCTTAACAAATATCTCATTTATATACATTTAGTTGACTGGTTCAATTCTGAACCAATCGAAATCAACATAACCTGAATCATTAATTTTAATATCTCTGGTACAGAACAGGCCAACTTTAGCACCTACCCATTGTCCAGGCGTTGCCACAAACTCACTTCCTGCATCTTGAAATTTCTGGCCATCCGTACTATAACTGAATTTGCATTTTCCACCTTTGTTTACATTTACCCTTAAGTACAAGGTAGCAGCATCCAGTTTGGTTAGCGTTGTTTCTATTTCTTTGCTTCCCTTATGCGCATTTTTACAAACCGAGTAAACCAGATAGTTTCCTCCCTTTTTACTTTTAATAGAAAGATTAGCATAACTCTGTCCCATAATGATCAATCCTGCTTTTTCATTTTCAATCTTTGTATTGGGCGAAAACGTAAGCTTTGCCGTTGCTTTAAATTCCTCAGTTGGAAATTTCTGTAATAAGATATTGGGTACATCCCAATAATTCTTTGCACTGTCCGGCATCTGATCAGAGAATAATCTAAGTGTTCCTTTACTCGTATTCATAAACGACCAGGTTGCTTTTGGATTCGCCTGCCATTGCCATTGAAGCCCCAAAACTCTGCTATTAAATTCATCACTTTCTACAGGAGTCAGAATGGGATAAACCTTACCTACATTCGGTTTTTTATAGGTCATTACCGGCTCCCCGATCCCATCTCCATCTTTATCAACGCCAATAACCGGCCAGTCGTTGATCCATTTCATAGGTTGCAAATGCACAACCCTGCCATACGCATCCTTATCCTGAAAATGCAAAAACCAGTCTTCACCAGTTTGTGTATTTACCCAGGCACCCTGATGTGGACCGTTAACAGCAGTATTACCCTGATCCATTACTACTTTTCGTTCGTATGGACCGTAGATATTTTTAGATCGCAGCACCAATTGCCAGCCGGTAGAGACACCACCTGCAGGTGCAAAAATATAGTAGTAGCCATTACGCTTATAAAATTTAGGGCCTTCAATAGTAGGATCTAATTCATGTCCATCGTAAACCAATACTCCGGCATCCAGTGTTTTAGTTCCTTCAGGGTTTAGTTGCTTAACGGCGATAACGCTCTTTATTCCGGCACGACTTCCCGCATAGGCATAAGCCAGGTAGGCTTTTCCATTATCATCCCAAAACGGACAAGGATCAATCAGCCCCTTACCACCTTCAATTAATATGGGATCAGACCATTCTCCAGCCGGGTTTTTCGCTTTCGTTACATAGATTCCAAAATCTGGATCGGGATAATAGATATAAAACTCACCTTTATAAAAACGGATGGCAGGTGCCCATACGCCATTGCCATGCTGCGTTTTGGAGAAATGATCAAATGGCGGCTGACGTTTTAAAGCATGATTAATAAGTGTCCAGTTCACTAAATCTTTGGAATGTAAAACCGGCAAGCCCGGAACAGCATCAAAACTGGAAGCTACCATATAAAAATCATCGCCTACTCTTATTGCGTCCGGATCAGAGTAATCCGCATCGAGTACCGGGTTTTTATATGTGCCATTACCCTGATCGGCTACCCATACTTTTGAAACATACTTTACTCCGGCAGGAACAGACTGGGCATTTGCCCCCACTGCTCCTGCTAACAAACAGCTGCTGAAAACTAAACGTTTTATATTTTTATTCATATCTATATATTATTACCATAAACCTAATTTTAATCAGGCCGGCTATTTTAAGGGCTAATGCTTTACAATCCGATTGGCAAGTTCCAAATTCATTTTTCTTAATTCCAACAATACCAGTTCAGCCATTCGGCGCGCACCGTACTCATTAAAGTGGGTATTGTCATCAACACCCGCAGGATAGTTAGGATTTTGGCCCGGCTCCAGCTTATTGAACAACAATTTCGAGTTTTCAACTCCCATTTTCTGCAACAACGCCATACTCTCTTTGTCTAGATCTATTAAAGGAACTTTCATTTCCCGGGATAGGGTTCGAACAATTTCCGAATAAACCTGATGCGTTGGCAAAACCTTGCCCTCGGTGTCAAAATTTCTGCGGGCAACCGGTGTTATCAATACCGGGAATGCGCCGGCCTTCAGGCTCTCACTTACATATTTAGCCAGATTATTTTTAAATTCTTCTTCTGTAGTATACGTTTTTTTCGTCTTTACCTCATCGTTATGACCGAACTGTATAAAAACGTAATCGCCGGCTTTTAAACTATCTGTCACCGACTTCCACCTACCCTCGGCCATAAATGACTTTGTACTACGACCGTTCTGTGCTCGATTATCAACTGTTATCGATTCATCAAAGAAATTAGCGAATGGCATTCCCCATCCAGTTTCAGGGTATTTGGAGACTTGTTTTATTGACATAGTGGAATCTCCTACCAGGTACACCTTAATCTTTCTGGCTGGAATATTAAAGGACATGAGTACAATCAAACTCAAAAAAGCTATGGCACTTAATTTATTAAACTGTTTCATACATAATTCTATTTGGTTAAACAATCATACAAACTTGGAGTTGCTTTTCAATGAGGCCATAAGATTAAATCTATGCAATCGTTACCGACAGCTGAAATGAGATTTTTACATTTTACTTGGTTATATTTTCAGGTATAAATCCCATTTCTATCAGCCAGCGCTCACAGAGCTCAGTCCACATTTCAGCTGACCCCGGATTGTTACGGAGCGCAATGGCGTGCCCACCCTGTGGGAAAATATGCAGACTACTTACAACTTTATGCTCCAATAATGCCTGGTAAAAAAGAAGGCTGTTATGCGGATCTACCGATTTATCATTGAATGCATCGACAATAAAACATGGAGCAGTCGTTGCTGTCACCTGCAACTGTGCCGAATATTTAACAATTTGTTCTGCCGTTGGCTTTTCACCCAACAAATTTTTCAGGCTTCCTTTATGGGCAAATTTGCCCATATCAATCACCGGCGAAACCAGGATCATAAAATCAGGTCGTGCAGAAACGTTATCCAGTGCATCACCGATTGAAGAAATATCATCGTTAAATGTGCCTGCCATACTAGCCAGATGCCCACCCGCAGAAGAGCCCTGGATTCCAATCTTATCTGTCTTTATCCCCCATTTTTCAGCATTGCTACGTATTATTTTAATCGCGCGCTGTGCATCTTGTAACGCTCCTTTTTCCCGTTCATTTAAATCCGGACTATTAGGGAGCCGATAGTTCAGCACAAATGCGGAGATGCCCATTGTATTAAACCATTTCGCCAATTGTGTTCCACTGATCACATAAGCCAAACGTTCATATCCACCCCCGGGACAAATAACTACCGCAGCCCCCTTGTTGTCTTGACTTGAGGGGAAAAATGAATATATGCCAGGTGTCCCCACCTGATAAATGCGCTCATTAGCAATGCTGTCTTTTAATTTTACCCCTTTCGTGTTTGGCATTTTACCCCGAGACCAAAGCGGAATAAACTCCTGAGCACTTAATGCACCAGCCCATAACAAAAGTAGTGTCAGTATAACTTTCATATGCTCCATTACTTTTTAAACGACTTTTCTTGCGCTCCGTGATTAAAGCTTGCCTTAATCGCATCGTTTTTCAAGTCGGCATTTTTCATCCGAATATTTGAAGTCGATACACCATTGATGTCAAATAAAACTCCTGCTTCCGGATTAAATCTAACCCCGTCTAAATTGATATTTTTACTGCTTTCAATGTATACTAAAGGATCTTTGCGTTTTGTTAACAATACAGAGTTCTTTATTTCAATGTGATCCGCATCAATTATCTCGATTGCATTATTGGTATTCAGAAACAGGTTTTTCATCTTAATATTCTTAACTGCCATTTCCGGAAGACCTCTGATAAAAACGCCCTTGTTCGCTCCGTTACAAACTATATTCTCTATAAATATGTCCTTGAACTGTGGTGTCTCTATACTAACTTTTGGTACTTGCTGTATTTCATTAGCTTCCGGTGGTTTAGTCCAGTAATACATATCAAAAAATATAGCCTCGTCAACAATGTTAAACATATTGAGGTTCTTAATGTAGATTTTCTCTACAATTCCACCACGGCCTCTGGTTGTTTTGAACCTAATCCCCTTATCTGTTCCCATAAATGAACAATCTGATACAAATATGTTTCTCGCTCCGCCAGACATTTCGCTTCCTACTACAAATCCTCCATGCCCTGCGTAAACCAGGTTATTCCTAATGATCACATTTTCTGTTGGCATATTTCTTTTTCTGCCTTCTTCATCTTTACCGGATTTAATGCATATCGCGTCATCCCCAACATCAAATACAGATCCTTCGACCAGTACATTTTTACAGGACTCAATATCTACACCATCACCATTCTGTGCATAATCTGGATTTTTCACCTTAATATTTCTTATCGTCAGGTTATTGCACATTAGTGGGTGTAGGTTCCAGGCCGGTGAATTCTGAAAGGTGAGTCCCTCCAAAAGAACTTTACTGCAGTTTGTCAGCACAACCAGGTTCGGCCGTAAAAAGTCTTTGATGTCTTCGAAATCTGATAGCTTCTTCGCGGGGCCTAATAAAACAGAGCTTTTTTCGAGATATGCTTTCTTTGTTTTTTCGCTGGGAAACCAGGTCTTCCCGTCTTCACTTACCAATCCTCCCGACAGTTTTTTTTTGTTCCATTCCGCTTCAGTCAAGGCATTTTTTCCTACCATCCGCCAGGCATCACCATTTCCGTCTATTGTACCAAACCCCGTAATTGCAATATTTTCCAGATTAGTACCCATAATCGGCGATTGGTTTCTGGCAGAGGGCTTACCCTCATAGTTACCTTCTATAATTTTATACTGGTTAAAATCAGCTGTAAACTGAAGTAATGCATTTTTCTCCAGATGCAGATTTACATTACTCTTCAATTCGACCGGTCCGCTAAGCCAATAACCGGCAGGGATCAACACCACGCCACCACCTTTTCTGTTGCATGCTATGATAGCTTCATTAATACTTTTCGTATTTAGTGTATTCCCGTTACTTATTGCACCAAACCGAACGATATTGAAAGTATCCGGTCTAAAAGCCGGCTGTTTTATTTCAGGGAGCTTGTCCCAGGAATAATCGTTCGTTTGCGCATTGAGGCATAACGTACATAGACTTAGCGCAACTGCGGTTAGAAAAAATCTTAAATAGTATAATTTCATCTGTTTGTATTTGTGTATTTGTATCTACTTCAACAGGTTTCCCTGCGATTTAATATTATTGGGTTTTAACCTGATTTTCAGTAATTGAAGCGACAAGACTGTTAATGTAAACCTCGATGTTATCATAAGCAGTACTCAGGTTACGACCACCAGCATTTGCCACTTTAGGATCGAGACCTTTGGATTTTTCCCAATCATCTGGCATGCCATCTCCATCTGTATCCGGCAATGCCGGTAGGCTTTGCAGCAGAGGCCAGCCATCAACATCGGCCTGTGTATCAATAATTCCATTAGTACTGCCATTAGAGCCTGCTTTATAGAAAGTTTTATTACGGGTGTGTAAAACAGTGCGTGTATCAATCGGATCTCTTTTTAAGACAGCACCCGCATAATCAAGCACTTTATCATACGCCTGCAATGCCGTATGAGTAGTTACATTGTTATCAATGGCCAAGGGTGTATTTAACTTCATTGCAAGCCTGTCTGCTTCCGATACCGTTCCATAACTACCATGAAATTGATTGTACACACCATACGTCCAGTTATCATTTGTAACCTGGGTGCCTTCATTTACATAATTGCCATTAATATAGAATTTGCCCCAGATGTCGTAGACCTCAGTACCAGCGATTTTATTTTTGTCGATTGAAAGAATACGTTCTTTCTTGGTTGTCGCTGGTCCAGGTTTATAATAGTTATTGATGACATTGATATTCATCCCTTCACCACCATAAGCATTATTAGTAGGCCCCCAGTTATAGAAAACATTGTTTCTCATATCCACCAGATCCGTCAAGGCGAAAGCTTTTCCCGCCTCTTCCCCAAACCTTGGATTACGACTATCGTGATTGGCCATTAGATTATGATGAAAAGAAGCATATTTCCCTCCCCATACACCCCCGTAACCATGCGCTCCCTTTCCATGCACAGAGTTTCTTAAACTCTCGGTAATTAAACACCACTGCAGCGTAAAGTTCTCATTGGCATAAAAAGATACACACTCGTCGGTAGACCAGCTCATTGAACAATGGTCTACAATGATATTTTTCTGAAACCTCCCGCCAAAGGCATCCCCCTCCTGCTGCTCGGTATCGCCCATTCTAAAACGCAGATATCGTACAATGACATTGTCTGCACCTACATTCACTTCATAGTTCCTCAGACAAATACCATCACCCGGGGCGGTTTGTCCGGCAATAGTGATGTCTTTGTTTTTAATTACCAGCCTACTTTTTAAAGGAATCGTACCAGAGATCTCAAAAACTACAATTCTGGGGCCTGTTGCGTCAATCGCGGCCCTCAAACTTCCAGCACCGGCGTCATTGAGGTTTGTAACTTTAATTATTTTTCCACCTCTGCCACCTGTTGCGTTACGTCCAAAACCTTCTGCTCCGGGAAAAGCATATGCAGATTCTATGATAGGTTTTGGTTCTGATGTACCCTTATTCTCTTCCGTCGTAGGAGTCAAATCTGCTTTTTTTCTTTTTTCGCAATTGGTAAAGCTGAAAACAATAAGCAACATTACCGTGCTCAATGATAATCTCTTTAAAATGGCTTCCATGTTCCTAAAATCTTTTCTACTGTATATTCTTTCGCTTGTTCGTCTGTTAATTGTTTTGACCAGGGTTGTCGTTGTCCCGCCTTATATCCTTCTCCGGTACTCTTGTATTCCGCATAAAAGGCGGTTGCTTCATTCGCTACATTCCCCCAGTTGTTCCAGCCCTCAGGTTTAATATGTCCGGCCATTTCGCAGTTTAAGAATACTACATTGGCATTAGGTCGCCATGGTCTGCCCAGGTGTACAGTTGCTGCACCTGATGTTCCGGTTAATTTACAGTTAAGATATACATATCCGTATTTTTTACCCGGAGGAGTAGAAGCGGCAGTTATGTAACCACTTCTTAGGCTATGTAAGATGCAGTTATCGAAAAGCGCGGTCGAGCCACCAAACATATAGTCTACTGTACCTGCGATATAACAGTCTTTGAGATACTGTAAGGTATTGTCTGCGGCGTAATAGGTATCTTGAAATGCCAGAAATCTGCAATTTTTGAAAGCAGCGAAATTGCCACCGATGTTAATAGCTAAAGCCTGGCCTGCATCTATTCCTGCAGTATTTTCGAAAGTCAGGTTTTCGGCCTTAAAGTAATCTGCTTTAACAAATACTGACGCAGATCCGGAGGTTCCAAATTCTGCACCATTAGCATCCAGTTTTTTCGAATAATTATCAAATGACAAAACAGTTTTCTCACTGTTTTCTCCCTTGAAACAGATGTAGCTTTTATTTTTAGGAACGGTGATCACTTCTTTATAAATTCCGTTCTTTATCGCTATGACATAATATTTTGTTGCATTCGAAGGCGCGGCATCAATTGCGGCCTGTAAGCTGGTATAATCTCCCGTACCATCCTTAGCTACTGTCTTATCTGGCTTAGCTTCTACGACGACATTTACTTCCGGATCTGGCTCAGTCGCCGCATCATCCTTTTTACATGCCACACAAATCAAAAAAATCATGACACAGATTAAGTACTCTATATTTCTTTTCATCTTCATAAGCCTTGTTATTTTATCTGGTTAATCGTTATATCTTTAACCAGGCTGTTTATATAAACTTCGATATTGGTATATCCTGTACTTAAATCATTTCCATTGGCATTAGCTATTTTAGGATTCAATCCTTTTTCCGTTTCCCAGATGTCAGGCATACCATCTCCATCTGTATCCGTAAGCGGGGCCGTAGCGTTCAAAACGGGCCAACCACCAACATCGGTCTGCGAGTCGATTATTCCTTTTTTTTCCGTCTTTGAACCATTGTAAGTAACAATACCTTCTTTAACCTCTTTCATAATCCTCGCATCTACGGCATCTCTCTTCAAACTTGCTCCTCCATATAATAACACAGCATTGTAGGCTTGCAGGGCAGTATGCGGTGTTATTACTTCTGCAACAAAAGCTGTTGCCATTTTTGCAAGTGCATAATTTACATCTCCCAAACCCGATCCTTTGTCCATTCCCCCACTCCAATTATCCTGTGTTACCGTAGTGTTACCATCTACATAATTACCTGAAACATAAAATTTACCGAAGCCTGGCCCATATTTAACCAGATCAGTCTCCATCGAGATTTCCATAATCCTGCTCTTCCTCGAAGTTGCAGTTCCCGGTCCTGCTTTATAATAATTGGCTACGAGATTATATTCTCCGTTTTCTCCGCCGTACGCACTGTTGCTTCCCCAGTTATAGATCACATTGTTCCGGTAATCAACCTTGTCTATTCCAAAAGGACTGCTTCCGGTTCCTGTTCGGTGCCCACCATCAAAACGTGCATTTCTACTGTTATGATGCGCCAATAGATTGTGGTGAAATGTAACATTTGAACCTCCCCAGATTGCACCATATCCATGGTCATCTTTTTCATGAAAAGATTTATTTAAGCTTTCTGAAAGTACACACCATTGCATGGTGAAATTTTTATTGGCATAAAACGAAGAGCATTCATCTATTGACCAGCTCATGGAGCAATGATCTATTACGATGCTCTGGTGATAACGTCCCCAAAGCGCATCTTGCTCATTTTTTGTTAAGTCACCCATACGGAACCGCATATAGCGGATAATCACGTTGTCAGCATCGATATTCATCTCGTAATCCTGGATACAAATACCATCACCTGGAGCAGTCTGCCCCGCTATGGTCACATTGCCATTTTTAACCTGGATACGACTATTTAGTTTAATATTCCCCGATACTTCGAAGACAATAACTCTTGCACCTGTTTCAGCAATAGCTGCTCTCAGGCTCCCAGTCCCAGAATCATTCAGATTAGTCACTTTAATTACTTTACCACCCCGCCCTCCCGTAGCTAACTTCCCATATCCTTCCGCACCTGGAAACGCCAAGGCAGTTTCCTGTTGGGGAACACCTGCTTCCGGCTCACTAATTTTTTCATTTTCAATCGGATTTTTCGCCGATTTTTTGCATGATGCCAGGAAGAAAAAAAGCATGGCAATGCCCGATAAAGAAATCTTTAATGTTTTCATGTAGTTCAATTAAGATGTGAATAATGAGATTACGCTCTTATTAGAGTTATAAAGAAACTATACGGAAAACTTCTTCTTTCCGTATAGTTTCAGGATCACCTGTTTCTTTATTTAAGTCTCCAACGTGGATCTCCGGCCGTACTTCTCCCTCCGAAACCACCATCTTTGATTGTAAAATTTCTGGTAGCAGGACTGGTAAAGATATCTGTGGCAGTTTTGGTGTAAGCTGTTGTCCCCGGAATCTGCAGCGCACTTGCTGACCAAACAAAATCGGATGTAGTAAAATTATTGGAACCGGTTATCCCAACCGAAGCTGCTCTAAAACTATTTACAGCACTAACTGGCGGCGTAGCAGCTGTCGCTTTACCTGGTCCAAAAATATTATTAGTAAAATCCAAGGTTCCAAGTACTACATTATTGTAGTCGACCATAAACTTTGCACCAAGTGGACTGCGATAGAAAGTTGAGTTATTTATTTTCACACTTTCTGCGGCACTTTTACTAACCAGCAAAACTTCGGCTCTTGAAACCGTACTGTTACTTATGGTTATATTTTTCGCTTTCGAAGCTGCATCGTCAACAGTTAATATTCCATAGCCGCCAATGCTGTCGATCAAACAGTTATTAAATGTTAGACTATTAATGGTTAAGGCACCTCTGAGTCGTGCAACACCTCTCATATTTTCTATTCTGCAGGATTCGAAAGTAATTGCTCCGATGTTCCCTGCGGAGTTAGGGTTGAACGCATATTTACCTGCAGCATCATTCGTTCGGATAATTACATCATTAAATGTTATATTATCAATACTGGCATTAGCAGCAAATGCAAAATTACTGCCTGTATTAAAAAATATTACTGCCTGGGCTGGCACCAGTTGATTTTCGCCACTGATTATCGTTACAGATTTATTCAGATTGATGCTCGTCATGCTATATTCCATTCCTCTTCTTAAAACAATTGTCGCACTGGCAGGAACCTTCAATATCGTATCTGCTAATATAGTCGGCTTGTCGGCAATTGCTGTCAAATCAATAATTACACCACTTGGAATTGCCTTTGTGGTATAGCTATTTGAACCTCTAAATTTCGCACCACTGTAAAGTTCTATTTTGTAAGCTGTTTCAGGCGATAATGCTGCAACCAGCAGATAGGCATTGCTGATATCAGTAGCCGTAAGACTGATCGTTTGCACAATTGCATTGTTAATGACACTCACTACTTTTACTGTTGTTACGGCTTCGCCCTCGTTCCTCCATTTAAATAATATAGATTTCGAGCCAACATCAGCTAACTGGGCATCCACAACAATAGTTGGAAATCGCGGGGTTTTTATCTCACCTAAAAATGACGGCTTAGAGTTTTTTGATGAATCAGTTGCGACTGCAATAACCTGTATCTGATACAATTGTTCCCAAAGTAATCCTTCAAATGTCACTTTGTTAGAATCGATATTAACCGATCTGTCAATAGTTTTAAAAGTATCACGACTAATCTGCGCGATATAACCCTTAACTCCACTCATTTGCTGCCATGATGCATCAATATAATTTGAAGGAGCAGTAAGATCCCCTTTGATTACTGGTCTAAACAACCTCGGAGCTTCCCCAAGATCATCCTCTTTTTTGCAGGACATGATGCTGCTGACCATCGCTATTAATAAAGCGATCATCATATAATTCTTGAATATATTTTTCATGATCTGAATATTAATTTCCGTAACCATAACCGTCATTTTTCAATGTACCCCTGCTTGCAGATATCGTTGAACTGTGCAGCGGAAGAATATACCTTACCGGGGTTAATCCTGTTTCGTCTTTGTAACCACGCCATGAATTGAGGACGTAATCTCCCGGACGCTTCAACGTATTATTATAAAGCGTTTTTAACCAATTGACACTTATCCATCCATTTGGGTTGTCGCCTTTATTTGGTATATCTTTCAAAGGTGGAGTTTCTGACGTCTTTCTAAATGTACCTCCGTAAAAAACAATTTTTTTATCAGGTGTATTGCGATAATAAACTGTGCCAGGTAAATTAGCATATGTTCCAGCACCATTAAAAGTATTTTCTCCCATTTGTGCCAGGATATTCTTAGCTTCTGCGATTTTCTTGCCGTAATTATTCCATCTAATCAGATCATAACGACGAATACATTCACCAGCAAATTCAAACGCACGCTCATCAACAATTGCGTCAAAAAACCGCTCTTTGCTCACACTTACGGTATTGATATAGTTGTCAACTTTAGTTTGTACCGTAATGGCATCTTTAGGAAATGCCCTGGCTCTTACTCGCCTCAATGCAGCCTTTCCTTCTCCGGTAGGTCCTTCATTCAACTCATTATCACTTTCCGCAAACATCAGCAAAACATCAGTGTAGCGCATAATCGGCCAATTGATTCCTGTTCCTTTTGCAGATGCAGGGCCAGATGGGGTGGGCATCAGAAGCCTGGACCATTTACCAGTACTTACGCCATTTCCCGCCAACGGAACCTGTACCAGCTCAGAGTTGTATTTAAAAATAGCAAAAGATTCCAGACGTGTATCAAGCGTATCATAAGCATAATATAATGCCGGACTCAAACCGATATAACTACTACTGGCACCATAAGGATGAGTTCCACCGTCAACCGTGCGTCCAATATTCCAACCTACATCACCAAATCCAGGTGCAAAAGCGACCTCAAATAAAACATCTTCATTGCTAACTACCCTCCATTTACTTTGATTATCAAAAATATCTTGAAAACGCGCAGTTAAAGGTCTATCGAAATCTGTCATCAATTTACGGCTGTAATCACGTGCAATTTTATAATATTCTTTGTAATCAGTCTTTCTCTTTGAAGTCATATCAGGATATAGCCAATAGCCCCCCCGGCACAATGCCAATTTCGCTATTAGTCCGATTACAAACTCCCTACTGATGCGTTCTACACCATAAGGAACCTGGCTTGCCGGCTTCATTAAAGGTTCAATGCTGATTAGGTCGTTTATTAACGTTGTCATAATAGTATCACGACCGACTCTAGGCTGATAAAAATTATCTCCGCCACGGGTAGGTTTCAAATTAAACGGTATATCTCCCCAGTAATTAATTAACCAATAGTACCACAGTGCCCTCAAAGCTTTAGCTTCACCCAACAATTGTTTTATGTCAGGATTCTCAGCAATCTTCGAGTTTTCTAAACCTTCGACACAAAGATTCGCTCTATTGATGGCACTATAAGCATTGTTCCACACCGTGCTGATATCATTATTGGCATCTGTAGCTTCCAGAGACCATATATCTCGTCTTGTATTATCTGGTGCTGAGCCCACTCCTCCGATTTCAATATCGGTATTCCCGATGAAAGTATTAGATAGTCTTGAGGTGAAAGCATCCTGATTAAATAAAGCATAAATGCTGTATACAGACTTTGTCGCATCAGGTACGGTTCCAAATATTACCTCTTCGGTAAAGATTGATGGAGAATCCGTTTCTAAATATTTTTTACAAGATGATAGCACTACCATTCCCAAAATCAAAATGGTAAATGTTTTTATATTTTTCATATCAAAATTCTTTATTGTTAAAAACTCAGGCTAAGACCAAATGTATAGGTTCTACTTTTCGGATATGCTGAATAGTCTACCCCCGGGGTCAAAGCAGCATACCCTCCACTTCTGGTTGTAGATACTTCGGGATCATAACCCGTATAGTTTGTCAACAGAAATACATTGTAAGCGGTCCCGTAAAATCTCAATGACGAGATGCCTACTTTGGATGTCAGCTTTTTTGGCAAAGTATAACCGAGCGTTATGTAAGTCATCCTAAAGAATGAACCATCTTCAACCGCGTCATCACTAAATAGTGGAGATGCTGTTCCACTGGAAAAAGGAGACCAAATCTTAGCGTTTTTATTGAGCTCCGCCAAATCATTCAGTTCTGTTACCAATTGACCCTCACCATTAATATATTTGAAGCGATCTTCATAATTCATGGTGTTTAACATATTGCCAAACGTTGTTCTGTAAAGCATATTAAATTGAATTCTACCCGTGTTGTAAATCTGATTTCCGTAAACCCAGTTGAAGAATGTTGATATGTCAAACGATTTATAGGTTGCGTTTAAACCGAAACCTCCACTATGACTTGGAACCGCACTTCCAATTATCCTCCTATCCTTATCAGCAGTCACAAGCCCGTCGCCGTCAAGGTCTTTAAGCTTCATTGTACCAGGCCTTATTCCGATGGTACCACCTAATAACCCACCTGAAGTTGGCACGCCAGGTTTGAGTACATATGTTCTTGTAGCCGGGTTATATGATAAAAAGTCATCAACGGTATAGAAGCCATCACTTACATACCCGAACATTAAACCAATTGTTTTGCCTACCTCAAGCAAATAATCTTCCCGGGTTTTTAAATCTGTTCCAGCCCACTCAGATCTGGCAACCCGTCGGTCATTACCATCCAATTTATCAATTTTAGGTTGATTCCTGCCTATGTTAAATGAAGCACTAAGTGTAAAATCTTTTTTGGTGATCAGGTTCGCATTAAGTGAAAGCTCAATCCCTCTATTACTTGTTTGTCCAATATTTAAATATTGAGCACTAAACCCGGTCTGAGGTGGAATGTCATTTTCTACAATTAAATCTTTGGTGGTATTCTTGTATATATCTAAGGTTGCACTAATTTTATTATTAAATAATCCGAAATCCAAACCTAAATTTCTCGATACAGTTGTTTCCCATTTTAGATCAGGATTAGGTAATGTTTTGTTAACCGGCCGATAATAGGTTTGGGCAATATCTCCGGCGCCATAACTTCTATCCTGCGTATTTCCAAATACAAATCTCCAAACATCATTATTGATCCTGTTATTTCCAGCTTCGCCATAACTCGCCCTAAACTTTAAATCAGAAATAACATCGATATTTTTCATAAATGCTTCATCAGATACCCTCCAGGCAAATGATGCGGCAGGAAAATATCCCCAACGATTTGATGGCCCAAATTTACTACTACCATCCGCTCTTAAAGTTAGGTATAAGATATATCTGTCCTTGAAAGTATAGTTAATGCGACCAAAACCTGAGATCAAATCCTCCCCTCTGGATTCCAAGGTCTCAACCCTTTCCGACGTGCCTGATGCCATATTTGCAAATACCATTTCAGGGGTAAGATTTTCTTCAAAGTACTTCGCACGGTTAAATACTGAGCTTCCTGAAGTTGTATTCAGCTCCTGGCCCAATAAAACGCTGAGGTTGTGATCTTTCTTTTTCAGCACCTTATAATTTGCGGTATTTACCCATCTATAAGTATTACTTGTTCCGCTGGAAAGCTCAACAAGTGGCTTGTTTAAACCAACATTACGCGACTCTCCAGTCAACGGCCCCCAATAACGTTTGTTTACATTATTTCTTTTGATTACTGAAAGCTCCGACCGTAAGGTTAGTTTTTTGTCAACATCCCAACCTAAAGCGGCATTCAAGCTTAAATCATTATTTGTCCTTTTACGATAATCCTGTTGAACCAGATCGGTAGGTTTAATTACTGACCTGAGAAAGTTATCAAAATCATCATTTCCCTCCGCTACATCATCCGGATCAAGTACAATCTGATCTGCAAGACCATTGACAGGTCTAGTTTGGATTCCATCGCTTATCCTGATGCTAGAAGTACCTGAAGTACCTGCACCGTCTATGGCTGTAGCCGAGTACCTAGCTGCCAGATCTAGTTTCAACTTGTTAGAGATCTGGTGGTTCAATTTAAAATTTAGATAAAAACGCTCTTGCCCGGAATTTAGCATCAAGCCCTCATCCTTGTTATAGGTTGAATTAAAGCTAAGCTTGGTTTTATCCGTACCTCCGGTTAAGCTTAAATTGTGTTGTTGAGAATTTACAAAACGACCAAAAAGCTCTTCCTGCCAGTCTGTAGGCTTTTGATATTTATATAATTCGAGATCATCATATACGCCAAAATACCTGGTAAAATTTTTGAACTCACTAGACGTCTGCCCTCTTAGCATCCCGTATTCATATTGAACCAATGCAAAATCATAAGGCGAAAGGACTTCTAATTTTCTTGGTAACGTTTTAGCCTGCCCATATCCATTGTAGGAAATAGCAGTTTTCCCAGCTTTTGGTGATTTGGTAGTAATGATCACTACGCCATTTGCACCTCTGGCACCATAGATGGCTGTTGACGAAGCATCCTTCAGCACATCAACACTTTCAATATCCGTGGGTGCAATATTGTTAATGTTATCTACGATAAATCCATCTACAATATATAAAGGTGTATTGTCCTGTGTAATCGAACCACCACCCCTTACGCGGATAATCACGTCAGCTCCGGGCGCACCATCTAAGGTGGTTACCTGCACCCCTGGTATCCGGCCGGTTAATGCCTCCGCAATATTTGCTACTGGTGTTTTAGCGATTTCACTGCCTTTTAGTGATCCCACAGCTCCGGCAAGGTCTTTTCTTGCTACTGTACCGTAACCAATCACTACAACTTCATTTAGCCCCTGCTGATCATCCTGCAGGGTAACGTTTATTTCGGAACGGGTTCCTACAGTAACCTCTTTCGTTACGGAGCCAATGTAGCTAAAAACCAGAACCACATTACCCGTTGCCGGGATATTAACTGTAAATTTTCCGTCTGAATTTGTGGTGGTCGCGGTAGTCGTTCCCTTTAGCTTAATGCTCACACCCACCATAGCCCCTTTGTCATCAGAAACTTTACCTGTAATTTTCCGGGTTTGCGCCCACGCTGTACTACATATAAGTAACAGCATAAAAAATGGAAGTAGTAATTTATTCATAGTTTATATTTAGTTTCTTGTTATTAACCAAATAAACTATCATTCATACAGCCAGGATCTTCGTATGACAAACTTAATTTCAGACGAAGGTGCGTGAAGACTATTTTCTCATTTAAATGAGTGATGCCGTTCCTGTGATAAGCTCGAATGGTTTAATATTTGGTTATTCGTTTAAACAAACTTACCTAACAGGTGAATTTTAGAGGTCTAATTTTTGACCAAATACGTCCAAAAACTATCAATAAAGCGTCAGAAACACATTTTATCTCTTTAATCAGGATTTTAAGCCCTTAGACTTTAAATATTCGGATGGAGATACACCATATTCCTCTTTGAAACAAGTACTGAAATATTTGGCACTATTAAAACCAACCGCGTAAGCGATCTCAGAAATGTTTTGCCCATTGGCATCCAGAAACTGTTTCGCTCTTTTTAAGCGCATCTCACGAACAAATTCAACAGGAGCCAGATTGGTCAGGCTCTTAAACTTTTTATAGAAAGTCGTCCGTCCCATTCCTATTGATTCGGCTACAGAGTCAATATTAAATTCCATATCTACCATTCCATTTTCGACAATATCGATGATCTCCTTCAGGAAGATTTCATCTTTGGAAGTGATGACAATTTCCCCGGGATTAAGTTCTATGGTTTTCTTACTGGTTAATAAAGACTCAAATATTTTTTTACGTTGCCTTAACAGGTTATCTATCGAAGCAAGAATAAAATTAGTTTGAAAAGGTTTAGTGATGTAATAATCAGCGCCGTATTTTAAACCTTCAATCTGATTTTCAACCGATGATTTTGCAGTGAGTAGAACAACGGGAATATGACTTGTAGCAACATTACTCTTCAATTTATCCAGCAATTGTATACCGTCCATTTCGGGCATCATCACATCGCTCATAATCAAGTCTGGCACTAATTTAAGGGCAACTTCGAGCCCTTCTTTTCCGTCTTTGGCTTCAACAACCCTGTAAAACTCCTGTAACTGATCTGCCAGGAATTTCCGCAGCTCATTGTTATCATCTACCAGCAATACCAAAGGCAGATCCTCCTTCTCTCTGGGAGATGAACTGATCTCAACATTCGTAATGACTTCTTCAGGCTTCGGGAAAACATATTTTTGTACTGGTGATCTATCTATAACAATACTTTCTCCATCTTTAAAATGCTGTTTTCCCGATGGCAGTTTAAGAATAACTGCCAAGCCTTCATCTACATTATTTCGGGCTTCAATGTCACCATGATGCAGTTTAACAATTTCCTTACAAAGCGCCAGACCAATCCCTGTGCCTTCCAGATTATTTCCAGGTGCCTTCTCTACCTCGTAATAGAGTTCAAATATATCGTTCAGCTTGTCTCCTGGAACGCCAATTCCCTGATCAATGACACTAATTGTAAAGAAGTCTTCCTCTTTATCAATTACTATACTGATTATTTTATAATCTGCTGTAAACTTAAAAGCATTAGATAGCAAATTATAAATCACAATGTCTATTTTCTCTGCGTCTATCCAGGCATAAAGCTCCTCAACATTTGCAGAGATGGAGAGTTCAATGTGTTTTTCATTGGCAATTTCAGAAAAGTGCTGTGCAATGTCCTCCACCAGGGCCAATACATCTACATGGGTTACCTTAAGATTCATCTTTCCACTTTGAGCTTTCCTGAAGTCTAAAAGCTGATTGATAAACCTAACCATTCGATTGGTATTTCTACGTACCACATTGATATACTCCTGTCCTTTAGCTGATAGATTCTCCTGCCGTGCTATTTCTTCAATAGGATTTACAATGAGTGTCAGGGGCGTCCGTAGTTCATGAGAAATATTCGTAAAAAAACTGAGTTTGAGCTCTGTCAAACGTTGCTCAACGGTAATTCTGTTACGAAGCCTGATCATGGTAAATACAATCCTACGGGCTATCTCAATTAAAACACCGAATAAAATAACATATAAAATATAGGCCCATACCGTACGCCATGGTGGCGGGGCAATATTTATGGAAAGTGTTTTTACCGGCAAACTCTCATATAGGTCCGAGTTCAGACTCTTCACCTCAAAAATATATTTACCCGGAGGTAAATTCGTATAGGTAGCTTTTCGCTGATCATTTACATGATGCCATTCTGCGTCGAATCCCCTTAAACGATAGGCATACACCTGCTTATTGCTGGAACGATAATCGAGCACAGTAAAATCGACACTGATAATATTTTCGTTGTATTTAAGCTCAATATTCTTTTCATCGTTGATATCAACATTCAATGGAGAACTTGCTTCTCCAGGAACAACATCCTTATTGTTAATCTGAAAATTGGTAAAAGCTATTTTTGCTTTGATTTTCTGATCGATAATTGCCAAAGGATTGAAAGTAATATAGCCATTTATACAGCCAAAAAGCAGGTCGCCATTAGGAAGTATTAAACTTGAAGCTTCCGAGAGGCCTGTTTTCGGCAGCCCGTCATAAGAATCGTAATTTCTGAAGCGCTCCTGTTCAGGATTCAGCTTCGAGATGCCATTCTCCGTTCCCAGCCATAAATTGTGCGTCTTGTCTTCAATGATACTTAAAATATAGTCACTTGGCAAACCATCTTCTATGGTATATGCTTTAAATTTTAATCCATGATCAGAGACGCCCAGGAATTTGTTTAGGCCTCCTCCCGAAGTTGCGATCCACATGCGGTCCTTGCTGTCTCTGTAAATATATTGAGCATCATTATTGCCCAGACTACTTTTGTCGCCGGGAATTTTACCATAACTCTTAAAAGTATAGTTGTCTGGTTTTCCTCTATCAGGATCAAATATGACGAGACCATTAGTCGTCGCCACCCATATGTCACCATTTACGTGTTGTTGCACATGCCTCGCTTTCCAGGAACCTACAGGATAATTTTTAAAAGAATTATGGATATTTACAAACTTGATTTTATCTCCGTCAGGTACGAGCAGATTAATCCCATACTGATAGGTAGCTACCCATATCCTACCTTTCTTGTCTTCCAGGATAGAATAAATAAGGTCACTGCTCAAGCTGTTGATATCATTTTTATCAGCCTTGTAATGTGTAAGTACGTACCTTGATCCATTTTTATCGGTGGGTACGGCCCTGTATAAACCATTTCCTTTCGTCCCCAGCCATATTGTACCGGTTCGATCCTGCACCATATTATAAACCAAGCCAATACTTCCCGAGGGCTTATTAACAAAAATATCTTCTACTTTTTCCCCCTTGTTATAAACATATAGGTTACCTGATTTTGAAGAAATCCATAAACGCTGATTTTTATCGCTAAATATTCCCCTGATCTCATTATCAGATTTATTAAGTGTCTTTGACACAAGCAACCCATGCTTAAAATCATTTACCTGGAAAATAATCTTCTCTATACCTCTGTCTCTCGTACTGAGCCACAAAACTCCCGCTTCATCAAGATAACTCCAGATCACAATGTTTGAGAATTGATGATCTGCCGAACCGGGTTTATTGTAAAAATATTCCACAGCATCAGTAGCCCGATTATAATACCCAAATCCCCCTCCCTTCATACTCATCCAAACCCTGTCATTATGGTCTTCAAAAACTTTATATTCCTTTGCTGTATTGTAAAAATTAGCGTCATTCTCCTGAAAGAAATACTTAAATGTACGCGTAACCGGATTATACTTGATCAGTCCATGCTTTTCAGGTTCAATCCACAATAAGCCGTTCTTGTCTTCATACATAGACAACATTGGCCCTATCCCAGGCATCGACGCAGTCACGCTTTTCAAATCTGAAATGCTTATCGTAATCACGTCCCTCCCAGCTGTAGCATATATGATCTGTTGTTTTTTACTCAGCAATAATGCATTTAACCTGTTAACTGCTATTTTCTTCTTTAAAAACTGACGGGAGGATTTATCATAACGAATTAAATATCCATCGTTTGTACCAAACCATACATGCTGCCCCTCTTCAACCATGCAGGTATAAGCCATCCCCTTTGCAAAAACAGCATCCAGGCTCATATTTTTATATTGCCCAGAAGGATCGAGAAGTAAACAAGAAAGCCCAGACTGTGTACCAATCCATATATTATTCTGTTTATCCGCCTGTAAAAAATTAACCCTATTTGATGGCAACTGAAAATCTGCTTTCTGTCCTAGTCCGTATCTGATAATTTCAGGATTACCGGAAGTTGTATTTTTAACTGCAAAAACACCTTGATCCAAGGTAGTAAGCCAAACAAAATCCTTCCCTCCCAGTTCAATTCCAGTAAACAAGATATTCTTGATTTTCTTTTCTTCAAGGAGGCTTGATATCGCCAGAAACTTTTTACGCTGCTTATCAAAGCGGTATACCTGATTATCATATACTTCAAGCCACAAATAACCTTGTTTATCTTCTATGATATTGTCAACCCTATTAATTTTTAAGCTGGAACTATCACCCGGACGGGTTTTATAGGTTACGAAATTATGCCCATCAAAGCGGTTGATCCCATCCCAGGTACCAAACCACATAAAACCATCACGGTCTTTAAGGATATTCATCACCCCATCATGGGATAAACCGTCTTCAGTTGAATAATGCTCAATCTTACACTTGATCTGTGCGGTAACCTCCACTGTTGAAAACAGCAAGAAAATAAGACCAAACAGCGTCATTTTTTTAAGCATAATACAAACTTAACACATACCCGATTATAATTGGTGTTACAACAAGATTAAATACTATGTGTTAATAAAAAAAAGATATCGCCGATTAAATGTGTGCAATCGTTTTCCAATTCTCTAATCACGCCTAAACAAAAAGACGCTACAGGCTCAACACCTCATTGAGTCCAGCCGGCACTAGCCTTTTTTCCACCAGGAACATATCAATCAATTCTTTAATTTCATATATTGATATATGCTCATAAAATTTGATCACCGTTCCATTGGGGGCAATAATTTCCATTACTGGCATTCTGCTTTCCATCCTGTCCTGTTCCAATTCTATATCACTTAATGCTTGCATACCATTTACTTTGTAATACTATTTATTCAATTAAACATAAAGTACCTCAAGCCCGAAAGTAAGATCGCCTGAGGTACTTCGTTTTTTTTTATTTAATCAACTCGCGCAATTTCTTTGCTAACTCCTCACCTCTTAAATTCTTGGCTATAATCTTGCCTGAAGGATCAATTAAAAAATTCTGAGGAATCCTGGTAATTCCATAAAGTACTGCTGCATAATTTTTTATCCCCTTTAAATCTGACACATGGGTCCATTGCGATATCCGATCTGTTTCGATAGCTTTTAACCATGCTCCTTTTGCTCTTTCATCATCTACGGAAACCTGCAAAATGGCAAAATTCTTGTCCTTAAATTGTTCATAGCCCGCTCTTAATGCCGGGCTCTCGGCCCTGCATGGAACGCACCAGCTGGCCCAGAAATCAAGCAGTACATATTTACCACGATAAGAACTTAAAGAAATCATTTTACCACTTGTGTCTGGCAATCTAAAATCCCTGGATTTTTGTCCAATATCCGCACTCTTAAAAGTCTCAATCTGCTTCCTGATATATTGTCCTGCCGGCAATTCCTGATAAGATTTGCTCAACTGGTTATACAAAGAATCTGCAGCAGCAGGACTATAAGAAAAAGAAGAAAGGATACTGCCGAAAGCCAGTAATGCCACAGGCGATTTTTTTGCGAAATCAATTACAAATTGTTTGTTTGTCAAAACTCTCCGTTTAAGAATTTCGGCATACTTTGATGACAGACTATGAAGTGCTATTGAGTCTTTTTTCTTATCAAGTTTCCTCATCGCAGACTGTATATCATACCCTTCTTTCAAACTAGTGGTTCTAGCCACCATAAAAGCGCTATGGGAAGCATCAAATTTTCCGTTGGAGCTAAAATCAGCAAAACTACCTTTCAGCTTTATCTGCATAATCCCCGGAACGATATAACAAACCAGAAAATCTTCAACCTGGCTTTTTATTTTACTTGACATTGACAGCCGACTGATTCTTGCTTCAACTGGCTCCGCCAGTTCACCTTTAAATACCGCTAGGTCCGATACTACTTTGACACTGTCGTAATGCTGCTGAACTACTCCATTTTGCAATACCTTATAAAAAATGTATAGGTAATCGGGCTTTACAGAGACTTCCTTTAGGTCCACTGTTAAATTAAATGGCCCGAATAATTTCGTTTGCCCGTAACTGCTCATCCCTGCAAGAAGGAGGATGATAATAAATATTTTTTTTTTCATTTTTATAAATTATAATTAGTTATATCCCTTATTCTGTATCAGGTTACCATTTTTACTCATTTCAACAACCGGAATAGGAAATAAAGCAGCATCCGTCTTCCACACACCAGGCTTCACAGCACTAAGAACAAGATCTATTTTACCCCTGCGCTTCAGGTCATAAAAGCGATTTCCCCATTCGGTGAATAATTCCAGTTGTCGCTCCTTAGCAACAGCCGCAATCAGCAGATCTTTATCCAGTGTGGTCAACCTTGTAGCATTTGCACGATCCCTAACCACGTTTAAATCGTCCTGCGCAACCTGAACTTTTCCCTGCTGAACACAGGCTTCGGCATGAATAAGATACATTTCCCCCAATCGCAACACCGCGTCATATTCCAGATTATTCTTCGTCGATTTATATTTACCTGGGTAAGGATAACCCGCAGACATGGAAATCCAATTACTCCTGCGCAAATCTTTCGTCTCAAAAGCGTTGTACAGAATATCCCTAATTGTATAACGTGGTCTGGCATTGGCTCCGGTTACAAATGTTGTCGCAATAGATGCATACCCCTTAGCTCTGGAATCGAATTGCCAAATTGCTTCTGTGCTAGCTGTAAGGAAGGCTTTTGCAGGCTCTACCATTTGAAAAGTTTTCTTATCGGCAAGCAATATGGCCGACTGCAATTCCGCATTTTGCCAATCGCCAAGATATAGGTAAACTTTCGCCAACATGGCAATTGCAGCATATTTATTTACCCTGATACGCTCTCCACCCGGATAGTTAAAAGACATGCCTGCAACAGCCTCCTTCAGATCGTTTAAGATAAATTGATAAACTTCATCTGGTGCCGACTGTTTCTTCAATGCACTGATCGTGGGATCAGTAGTATCAATAATCGGAATATGGCCAAACATATTCAGCAAGTGAAAATGGGAAAATGCGCGAAGGAATTTTGCTTCTCCCATAGCCTTCATTTTAAAAGCCGTACTGAGATTTGAGCTTTCTGAAAGCCCTTCTATAACTGTGTTTGTCCTAAAAATGGCTGCATAAGATACAGACCATAAAGTCGACACGTTTGCGTCGGAGGTAAGCAGTGAATTACTCTCAAAAGAATTGCTTGTAGTACTCACTAATTCGTCTGCATACAATGCATTTAAGTAGCCAATACCACCACCATAAGGAGCTCCTATAGCTGTTGCATTGTACATCATACTATAAAGTCCGACTAAGGCCGCATCCACACTAACGGAGTCCGAATAGACCGCCTTTGGATCAAGAGTTCTTTCAGGTGAGCCAGTATCCACCAATTTATCACAACTGGTAACTAAAACCAGGGATAAAAACCCAAGTATTGTCAAAATAAAATATCTAGTTTTCATTTATTTCTTCTTTGTTATTAATGAAGTCATTGATTCATGCTTTAGAAAGATGCCTGTACACCGATTGTAACCAACTTGAGCAAAGGCATTGTTAGCCCCACTGTTTCAGGATCCAATCCGTTGTAATTTGTAATCGTTAACAGGTTTTGGGCCCTCAGGTAAACATTTGCACGTCTCACATTTATAGGCTTAAGCCAATTTTCAGAAAGGCTATAAGTTAGTGACACATTTTTAAGTCGAATAAAGGATGCATCACTGAAGCCAGCATCAGACAATCTAAATAAATTCAAATAGGTTTTTGAAGCATCCGAACTACTTTGACTACTATAGATAAATGGGTAGTCTAAAATACTGGCTGGGAAGTTGCTATTGTTTCCAGGTGCACTCACTAGATCTCTATAGATGTTAGGAGCTTTTTTTTCTACAAACTGAAATAAAAAATCCAACTGAAATCCTTTATAAGTGAGACTATTATTTATCCCTCCATAAAATTTAGGATCTGAGGTTCCCAGCACAACAAAATCACCCCTGTCATTTTCAGAAAGACCTGCAGTAATCTTTCCATCACCATTGATATCTTTTACTGTTGGCAACCCATTCTCAAAGCCGGTAAATATATATCCATTCAACAGGTTTAATGATTTACCAATTACCATCCCTCCCCCGGAAGCCCCTGATGCATAAGCGCTATTTTCCAACCCGGGGTAACTCACCAGCTCATTTTTCGGGGCCGTGAAATTAAACGAAGTCCTCCAGCTAAATCCTCCAGTATTTAGGTTAACCGTACTCAGCTCCAGTTCAAATCCTTTGTTTGCAACTTTGGTTCCGGAAAGATTCCCCGTATATCCTGTAAATCCTGATTGTGAAGCGATAGGTACAATATTCATCAATAAATTATTGGTTTCATTTCGAAAAAATGATCCTGTCAGTAAAACCTTATCTTTAAAAAAACCAAGGTCTAAACTCAGGTTAAACTTTTTAGTCACTTCCCAGCTATAGTTTAATTGATTCGCTAATTTACTTATATACAAACCACTTACACCACCATATGGCACTGCTGTGCTCCCGTATGAGCTAGCATAACCATTACCTGAAATCTGATCATTACCAATACTACCATAACTGGAACGTAGCTTTCCAAAGCTTAACCAGGACAGCTCCTTTTTAAGGAAATCTTCTTCAGAAAATATCCAGGCGGCACCTATACTTCCAAATTTACCATATCGGTACCCGGGGGCAAATCTGGATGAGCCATCGATCCTATAGCTAGCATTTACAATGTATTTTTTATCCCAATTGTAATTTATGCGACCAAAAAGGGAAGCGTACTTCCCGCTACTTTCACCACTGCCTTTTGATGTTACGTTAAGACTCCCGATGTCATTGTACAAGGCGTCATTGACAAAAGTGCCTATCATAAAAATAGGCTGAACATTATGTGTATACTGATAGGTTGCTCCAATCAATGCTTCCAACTTTCCCTTACCAAGCACCTGACTATAATTTAACTGTGGCTCAACCTGATAAAGTTCATTGTACGAATTGCTATAGGTCAGGCTACCTGTTCCTGCCGTTGATGATGCGGGATTTTTTGAGGCCCTTGTAATGGCGGAAGTAACCTCGACGTTTATATTGTTAAATTGCAAATCGGTTTTAAAGTTCAGACCTTTGATAATTTCATAGCTAAGCCCCATGTTAGCAAGCAAATTAAAGCTATTGTACTTATTAATGTTCTTTAAACTAGAAAGCGGGTTAGAATAGCCTGTTTGCCATGCCAACGAACTGTCGTCATTATACAAAGGCAAATTTGGCGGAAGGTTATACACCGAACTCAATATTAGCGCAGCCGGCTCATTCCGTTCTTTTGCCAGGCTCACATTCGCATTTACCTTAAATCTTCGATTGTTGCTCTGATGTTGCAGATTGAACCTGCCTTGGAATTTTTCATCCGAAAAGTCATTTGAGACCACACTTGACTCCTTTCTAAAATTACCACTAAGCAAGAATTGGGTATTTTGTTCTCCACCTGAAACAGTAAGATTAGCATTTGTAAAATGACCGTTATTACCTGTCATTAATTTCAGCATATCAATGTCGCCCCCAGTATTAAATACAGTAAGATCTGGGGCATTCAGCGGTGTAGGGGTAATTTTATCATATGCAAATCCCTGGGTTCTCATACTTAAATATTGCTCTGCATTTAACATAGGTACTGTTCGTCCCACCTTATTGATTCCGCTATACAACTCTGCATCAATTGTTGTTTTGCCCTTCAGACCTTTTTTTGTTGTAATTAATATTACACCATTAGCGGCTCTGGATCCATAGATGGCTGTTGCATCAGCATCTTTCAATACATTGATACTTTCTATATCATTAGGTGATAATGAGTTTAAAGGGCTAAAACCACCCCCTTCTCCGGAACTAACTACTCCCACCGTATTTTCTATAGGTTTGCCTCCAAAAGGTATACCATCGACAATATACAATGGTAATTTACCGGCCTGGATCGTATTCTGTCCCTGGATCACAATGTCGAAATTAGAGCCTGGCGTACCATTACTCTCCTTGATATAAACGCCGCTCATCCTGCCAGCAAGTGCAAGGATTGGATTTGATATAGGCTGTTTGGCAATCTCATCGGATTTCAACGTACTGATGTTTCCTGTGCTAAACCTTTTACTCGTCTGCCCGTAAGCTTGTACACTAACTTCATCCAGTTTTGATATTGCTGGCTCGAGTACTACAGTGCCGATATTGGCAGTAACATCGATCTGTTTGCTGTTAAAACCAACACATGAAATGGTAATTATGGCTTTTTCATTTACGCCTTTTAGCACAAACTCTCCTTTTGCATTTGTAATTGCGACCAACCTCGTGTTGCCGTAACTGGCTACAACCGTAGCGCCCGGTAATGGATTACCAGGCCCATCAACTACCACCCCGCTAATATTAATATTACTCAGGTAATCGACCACGCGATCTAAAACAGAAAT
This sequence comes from Pedobacter sp. ok626, assembly GCF_900100435.1. Taxonomy (GTDB): domain Bacteria; phylum Bacteroidota; class Bacteroidia; order Sphingobacteriales; family Sphingobacteriaceae; genus Pedobacter. The sequence continues at coordinate 40,022 of NZ_FNEX01000024.1, forward strand.
AGTTTTTTGCCTGATGACAACAGTTTTATTCTCTATGGAGAAAGTCAAAGGCAGACTCCCAATACATTTATTAATGGCTTGTTCAATGCTTGCATTTTTTAAACTGACAGAAAGCCGTCCGGTCCTTTTAAAAGAATTGGCATCATAAAAAAAATCATAGCCACTCTGTCTGCCAATTTCATCCAGCAAGTATTGTACGGAGACGTCTTTTTTATTCAGCGTTATTTTTTGCCCATAAGATGCTGCATTCACATGCACCAAGCTTATGACTAACAAAAAAAATGTGAGTTTCATGAGTATTAGAAATTTGGGTATCCAGCCCGGAAGCTTACTTAATATCCTGGTAAAATTTTTATACATTTGATTTTCTGGTTTAGGGCGAAGCATACCATTGCCTGTCAAAGCTTTGGCTTATTTCGCAGGTTAAGCACATGCCTTCTGTTCTCAGGATTTAGCATGCGCTGGAAATTGAAAAATTGTTTACATTTTTTTAACTGAAATCAGAATACATGCAGGAGCGTCGCAAGCGCTCCTGCTGTTCTATATCTCAGCTTTTCCTTTAAATTCAGGGGGCTCTTTTTCTCACTTTCTGGTTTGGTTTAGGTTTCAAATTATAAATAGTTGATCATCTGCTCACTTTAATATTTCGTCCACGTATTTCAAAGTGGACTTTCCCGGTTCGTTCAATAATATTGAGTATTTCTGAAATAGGTTTTGCGGTGGACACGGTTCCGCCGAATGCTAAATCTCTATAACTATCCAGCCCACCTTCGTAAATAAAATCGACATTATACCATCTTGATATTTTTTTCATCAGTGCTTCAAATTCAAGCTCATGAAATCTAAAATAACCATCTTTCCAAGCAGTTGCTTCAGCAATATTAGCAGCTATTACCTCAATTTTCCCGTGCTTTATTATAGCTTGCTGACCAGGTACAATCTGTTCAGACTTGTTACCGGTTAAATTGGTAACCTTTACAGCACCTTCTAATAAGGTTGTTTTCATGCTGATATCGTCGGGATAAGAACTCACGTTAAAATGCGTGCCCAATACCATTACTTCTTGTCCCCGGCTAACTACAATAAAAGGATTTCTGCGATCCTTTGTTACTTCAAAGTATGCCTCACCAACCAACTCAACTCTCCTTTGTCGCTTAACATGATTCGTAAAAATAGTGGGGAATGTTACCCTGCTCTCTGCGTTCAGCCAAACTTTTGAACCATCTGGCAATGTTACCTGATAAGTACTTCCACGAGGTGTACTTACACTCGCGAAATTTTGAACGGTAGGTATACTGTTCTTTGAGCCGTAAATAATATCCGATCCATCATTATAAGTTAATTTGTTTGCACCGATAACGACTCCAGAATGGGTATTGCTCAATTGCATTATCTTACCATTTCCAAGTTTTAATATTGCTGATTTTCCACCAGGTGCAATATCATTTTGGCTTACGATTGGCAAATAATCGTTTGAAATAGAATGATCATTATAGAAGTAAATACTAAAAGCAATAAGCGCAACTGCAGCAGCGATTCCTGTAGCAATTCTTGCCCATAATCTTCTTACAGGCTTTAAAATTCCGATACTCGCTTCCTTCTTTATATACTGCAACATAGCATCTTTTAACAACTCCTCTTCGTTGTTAACTTCTGCCATCCATTCTATTTCTTCAATATGCGCAGTGCTATACCATATTGACAACTGCTTCAGTTCATCCTCTGTCGCTTTATCATTAAGGTATTTATGAACAAGGATCTGTATTTCTTCTTTTTGCATAGCACCCTATATTGGCCAGTTTACAATGAAGTACCATAAGAATATAGGTTACCCTTGCTCTACTTAAAAAAAAGAGAAAATAGTTACTTCAATATTTCATGAACGGTCGTAGAAACAACAAGCGTCAATATTCCTGAATCTTTCAAGTTCATTTTAATCGTTTTCAACCCTTTGGTCAAGTGGCCCTCAACGGTCTTTTCAGAGATATTCATCTTTTTTGCAATCTGAGGAATCGTCATCCCAATAACCCGACTATAGTTAAAAACCAGGCGACACTTTTCAGGCAACAAATCGACTTGCCCATTGATATACTCCTGTAAAAATTTAGCTTCTATCTTTTGGTCATCATCAGCATAACCGTTCAGTTTATATTCCTTGTTCTCTATATCTCTACGCCGCCGTTCTCTTTCTATCTGTTTGAATACCGAAAATTTTACAGCTGTCGCCAGATACCTCTTTAATATCCGTATATCCAATTGATCTCTCCTATTCCAGATTCCAATAAAAAGTGATTGCACAATCTCCTGCGCTGCAGACTTGTCTTTAGTATGATTGTAGGCAATTGCCATCAAAGTGTTCCAATACCGATCATAAATCTCAGTAAACGCGGCCACATCACTTCGCCTCAACAAAGCAACAAGCTCTTGATCTGAATATAAACGATAAGTAACCACTATGCCTTTTTATCCTACCAAGGTAAATTTACTAAAAAGCTGTCCAGCATCTCTCTTTCATTATCTATTTAAAATTATTCTAAATAAATTTGCTGTTCTAAATTTCAGATCTTACATTTGCCGCCGTTAGAATTAATCTAAATAAGCACCATGAGGAATATCTACTCTTTTTTCATTATCACTATTATATTTTTATTAACCCAACCTGCTTTCGCTCAAGAGGGCCCTTCGCAACTTGCGTCTGCACCAGTTAGAGGTGGTATTAAGGGAAAAGTAAGAACTAATGATGGCAAGTCAGCCGGCCATGTTACCATTCAAATAGTTGAAAACAATAGAAAAACATTATCCAATGAAGAAGGGAACTTCAAATTCAACAACTTAAAAAGTGGAGAATATACTTTAAAAACCTCGTATGTAGGTTTGAAAGTTCAAACTCAAAAAGTAACGGTAATTGAAGGACAAACAGTAACTGTTGAATTTCTGCTTTTAGAAAACTCTGGACAGCTTGACGAAGTAGTGATTGGTGGTTACCAAACACCTAATCAAAAACCAGTTAGTCTTGGCAAAATAGCGATTGCCCCTAGAGATTTGCCGCAATCTGTTCAAATCATAGGAACTCAGGTAATTGAAGATCAACAAGCAAATCGCTTAGCTGATGTCATTAAAAATGTAAATGGCGTTTCTTTGGGCGCTAACCGCGGATCTGTTGGCGAGAACTTTTATGCTCGTGGTTATAGCCTTGGTGCAAACAATGTGCTTAAAAATGGCGCTAGAACAACCATCGGTGGTATGCCAGAAGCCAGCACATTAGAATCTGTAGAAGTACTTAAAGGTAGTTCTGCTTTACTTTATGGCGGTGTAAGTGGTGGTGCTGTGGTTAACATGGTGACTAAGAAGCCTAAATTTGAGTATGGCGGTGAGTTTTCTATGCGTGCAGGAAGTTATGATTTCTATAAACCAACGCTTGATTTATACGGCCCAATATCTAAAAATGTTGCTGTTCGCGTAATTGGAACTTACGAAAAAGCCGGTAGCTTTAGGGATAAAGTAAACTCTGAAAGAATCTATGTTAACCCTTCTATACTACACCAAATTAGCGAAAAAACAGATCTACTCATCCAGGGTGATTATTTAAAAAGTGACTATACACCAGATTTTGGTATTGGCACTGTAGGTAACCAAGTATCTCCACTTGGCAGAAATGTATTTATAAATACGGATTGGGCTTATAACAAAACCAATACGACTACCGCACAAGCTGCTTTAAATCATAAATTTAATAACGACTGGAAATTAAATGTTTCTGCATCCCTACAATCTTATGATAGAAACTATTTCTCTAGCGAACGTCCTTTTGTAAAAACAGATGGCATTTGGAATCGTGCACTTACCAGATCTAAAATAAAAGAACTTACCTTCAACCAACAAGTTAACTTAACTGGAATATTTCAAACCGGTTCTTTGAAACATACATTATTGATTGGTGCAGATGCTGATCAATCCAAGATAAAAACTGCTGCTTTCAGCAATCCAAATACACTAACCGCTGCGGATAAATCAAAATATTATGACCAGGTAAATCTGCTTGATCTGTCTTCGTTCAATATCACTACAAACTTTAATGCCCCAGAAACAACTTTATTGACCAATACAGAAGCTCCTATTTATCGTGTGGGTGGCTTTGTTCAGGACATGGTAGCTGTTAGCGAGAAGTTTAAAGTTTTAGCAGGTATCAGATGGACTTATCAAAAGACACCAACAACAACTATAAAAACGCTTGCTGATGGTACAGAAGCTAAAGGTACAACTGCGGATAAAACAGATAAAGCCTTTTCACCTAAAGTAGGTATCATTTATCAGCCTATTAAAGCAACATCTTTCTATGCAAGTTACGCCAGCAATTTCACTTCAAATGCTGGTACAGATGTCGCTACAAATGCGCCAATGCGACCATCCATTATTGATCAATATGAGGCCGGAGTTAAAAACGACTTCCTTGACGGAAAACTATCAGCCAACCTTACCTGGTACAAAATTATTAACAACAGATTTGCACAAACGGCTGATTTAAACCTTCAGGGCCAACCCAACGGCGATAGCAACCTAAAAGAGTTTAGCGGAAAAACGGCAAGTGATGGCGTTGAAATTGACATTACGGGAACTATCGTTGAGGGGTTAAATTTCATCGCTGGATATAGCTACAACTACATGCGCTATACCAGTACATCAGCCACAAGGACATATACAGATCCTACTACTAATAAAGAGACCATCATCAGTGGGATAGTAGAAGGTGAACGTCTAGTTGGTACGACTAAAAACACAGCTAACGGAAGTCTTTTTTATACTTTCAACAACGGTGTTGTTAAAGGCTTAAAACTCGGTGCATCTGCGTTTTATACTGGCGACCGTAATGGAGGACGTAATACCAATAAAGCTGGAACAACAACAGGTATTATCCCTGTCAAAGGATTCACTACTTTTGATCTGTCAGCGGGTTATAGCTACAAAAAATTCAGTATCCTTGGCAAATTATCAAACTTGACGAATGAGCTGAATTACTACATTCACGAGAACTATAGTGTAAATCCTATCCCTCCAAGACAATTCATGACTACAGTAGCTTATAAATTCTAAATAGATATTTGCCATCCCTATAAAACCGGGCTATCTGTAAAAAGGTAGCCCGGTTTGCATTTAAAAATGGTCATTTGTTAAATTATGTTAAGACCTTGCTACCTTCAATGCCTTTACATAGCTTAGCGTCCTATTATTTTTAATTGACGTTATCGTATTATTACCTTATCTTTGCAGAATGTTTAAAATTAAACACGTACTACTATTAAGTTTCACCATTATAGCCCTGACCATTGCGGGCTGCAAAAGCCAGTTTGAAAAAATCAGATTGAGCAATGACGTAGCTAAAAAATATCAGGAAGCTATGCGACTGTATAACAAGAAAAATTACGCAAAAGCGTTAATCTTGTTTGAAGACCTTTCTCAGAAGTACAGGGGTAGAGCTGAAGCTGAAGAGTTGAACTATCACTATGCCCTAACGCTATATAAACTAAAAGATTACACTACTGCAAGGTATCAGTTTAAATCATTTGCCGACACCTATCCTACCAGTAAATATGCTGAGGAATGCAGATATATGAGTGCATATTGCTATTACCTTGATTCGCCGGCACCTAGTCTGGATCAGGAAAATACCTACAAAGCAATTGATGCCTTACAACTATTCATCAACTTTTACCCTAAGAGCGAACGTGCTATCGATGCAGCCAAATACATTGGTCTGTTGCGCGCAAAACTAGAGGATAAAGCTTATACCAATGCGAAGCTATATTACGACCTTGGCGGTGCAGGCGCTAATGCGGTGAATTACCAATCGGCAGTTATTGCATTGAAAAATGCTCAAATTGATTTCCCGGATATTAAGTATGCGGAAGAAATGGACTTGCTGATTATCAAATCACAATATGAGTATGCAAGAAATAGCTACGAAATTCGTCAGGAAGATCGTTTTAATGAAGCTATCGCTTATGCAGATGAATTTATTGAAGCGCATCCACAAAGCAAACTATTACCAGAGGCCAATTCTTTAAAGAAAGCTAGTCAAAATGGTATAGAGAAAGCAAAAACTTTCCTTGCTGAAGTAGAAAAAAACCAAACAAAATATAAAGCATTGCTGGAAAAGGATGCTAAAAGAGACAGTATTACTACTAAAACCCCCATCAAATAATATGAACACTAATAAAACCACTGTACCGAATACTACGGTTACCAGAAATGTTAATGACCTGGATCAGAAAACACATAATATTTATGAGTCTTTAGTTATTATTTCTAAAAGGGCCAATCAAATTTCTAACAATATGAAAGAAGAGCTTCATGGCAAATTAGCTGAGTTTGCTTCTTCTAATGACAACCTGGAAGAGATTTTTGAAAACAGAGAGCAGATTGAAATCAGCAAGTACTATGAGCGTTTACCTAAGCCTAGCTTAATCGCTATTGACGAGTTCTTGAACGATAAAATCTATTACAGAAATCCTGCTAAAGAGCAACAATAACATTACGCATAGGGGTTATTTGCATCAATGCATTCATTAAAACCATGCTAAAAAATAAAAAAATAATTCTTGGCGTTTGCGGCAGCATTGCAGCTTATAAATCAGCTATACTAGTAAGACTACTGGTAAAGGCTGGCGCAAACGTCAAAGTAATTCTTACAGCCGACGCGGGAAATTTCATTACTCCCCTCACCCTGGCTACCCTCAGTAAGAATCCTGTTTACACACAATATTTCGAAGAAGAAACCGGCGTTTGGAGCAACCATGTAGAATTGGGCCTTTGGGCAGACTTAATGGTTATTGCCCCAGCAAGTGCCAACACTTTAGCCAAAATGGCTGGTGGCTTATGCGATAACCTACTTACGGCTGTCTACTTATCCGCTAAATGCCCGGTATTTGTTGCTCCGGCAATGGACCTGGATATGTGGAAACATGAGAGTACTCAAGCTAATATTAATAAAATACTCTCATACGGAAATCAGGTGATTAAACCTGGAAGTGGCGAGCTGGCAAGCGGTTTATATGGGGAAGGTAGAATGGCCGAACCAGAAGAAATTGTTGCTTTCTTATCGGATGCAGTAAGTGCTTCACTCCCCTTATTGGGAAAAAAGGTATTGGTTACTGCCGGTCCAACTTATGAAGCTATCGATCCTGTACGTTTTATTGGAAATCACTCTTCAGGTAAGATGGGTTTTGCTATTGCAGATCGGTTTGCCAGTTTAGGTGCCGACGTAACACTGATTACAGGCCCTACTTCGGAAAAAAGTACTTACCCATTGAAACGTATTGATGTAGTGAGTGCTGCTGATATGCTACATGCCTGTAAAGCTGAGTTTAATGCTGCTGAGATCACAGTAATGAGTGCTGCTGTTGCAGATTATACTCCCGTACAAAAAGCCAATCAGAAGATTAAAAAAACGAGTAGCGAATTTAGTCTGGAGTTAAAAAAGACTGAAGACATCCTGGCTACACTCGGACAGTTAAAAAAAGCAGGACAAATATTGGTTGGTTTTGCTTTGGAAACTGAGAATGAGGAAGAATATGCAAAAGGTAAGTTGGTCAAAAAAAATCTAGACCTTATTGTGCTCAATTCGCTGAACGATAAAGGTGCTGGCTTTAAAATGGATACCAATAAAATAACTATATTTAATAAAGCTGCTGAAAAAAACGTTTTTGAAATGAAATCGAAGACAGCCGTGGCAATTGACATCTGTAATGAAATATTAAAACTGGCCAAAGCATGAAAAAACGCTACTCCCTCATTTTCTTAATCCTTTTTTTCTGCAGTACTTATAGTATAGCACAAGAACTAAATGCCAGGGTACAGATACTGGCGCCTACCGTTCCGAACATCAATAAAAGAAATTTAGAAATACTTCAAAATATCATCAGGGAGTTTTTAAACAACAATAAGTGGAGTAATGAAACTTATACACCTATTGAGCGCATTGAGTGTAATTTTGTGATCACGATAACGGCCTGGGATGGGGGGGCGGGCTATAAAGCTGAGGCACAGATTCAATCGAGCAGACCGGTTTACAACACCGCATACAATAGCACTTTGTTGAACATCAGCGACAAGGATTACGATTTTAATTACAATGAAGGCCAATCTTTAGATTTCTCTGATCAGAACTTTATTTCCAATTTAAGCTCTCTTCTTAGTTTTTATGCATACACCATTATCGGTTTGGATAAAGACAGCTTTAATAAATTAGGCGGTACGTATTTTTACAATAAAGCTCAGAATATTTTAAATGTTGCTCAAGTATCTGGCAACAAGGGCTGGAAGGCGTTCGATGGCTTAAAAAACAGATATTGGTTAAATGAGAACCTACAGAATAAAAGTTTTGAGGAACTGAGACAGTTTATTTACGATTACCACTTGAATGGACTGGACCTGATGCAAGAAGATCCAATTGCTGGAACCAAAAGAATCATCACCCTCCTATCGGCCTTAAAAAAAATGGATAAGCAAAAGCTAGGTTCTATTTTTCCTAACATGTATCTAGCTACCAAAGCTGATGAACTGGTTAATATCCTTTCTGCCACCAATCCCCAGGATAAAATTCAGGCATACAACCTGCTCTCTGAAATTGATCCAGCCAACATCAATAAATACGAAGCGCTAAAAAATTCCCGTTAACCCCTTTATTACAACACATTAAAAAAAATATGTTAAACTATTTTTAATATACGAACAGATTCGTATATTTGATTACGAAACAATTCGTAGATAAAGATTATGGCAGCGATAAATAACCTTAAACCTACAGAAAGCGAACTCGAAATCTTACAGATTCTGTGGGAAAAGGGAAACTGTACGGTTAGGGATGTACACGAGATTTTAGAAAAGAATAAAGATGCCGGCTATACAACAACGCTTAAACTCATGCAGATTATGCTAGAGAAAGGTTTAGTGGCCCGGGACGCTTCTTCTAAAACGCATATCTACCGCGCCTTACTAAACCAGGAAAAAACCCAACAGCACCTGGTTGATAAAATGATAGACAATGTTTTTAATGGCTCGGCGGCGCGTATGGTTATGCAAGCGCTGGGCAACCATACTGCAAGCAAGGAGGAGATTGATTCAATAAAAAAATATTTAGACGGACTAAGTAATCAATAAAAAATGGAAGCAATTGTAAACAACTTAATCAAAGCAACAGGATGGAGTATTTTTCACTCTTTATGGCAGGCGGCAATTATTTACGGATTATTGTTAGTACTGGTTGCGATTTTACCTCGCGTAACCGCAAAATTAAAGCACAACCTTGCCTACGGGGCCATTTGCATGATGTTTACAAGTTTTATCATTACCTTTTTCTACTCCTTTAAATGGCCTGCTGCAGGGAAATCAGCTCCCGTTGCAGACCTTGGTCATCAGCTTATCAACAATCCGTATCTATCAGGTTTCTCCGATACCATTGGTAGCCGTACAGAGCAGTTTTTCCCTTTACTGGTAGGCGCTTATACAATTGGTTTGCTTTTGCAACTGGTTATCCTTTCCGTTGGCTACAGAAAAGTGCATTTACTAAAGCAATCTGGTAAGCAAGCGGTACCCCTGGCTTGGCAAATCACTTTCGAAGAACTCTTTTCCAAGCTAAACCTGCGTCGGCAAGTCGGTTTCTATTTGTCTGAACATGTAAACATGCCATTGGTAGTTGGTTATTTTAAACCTATAGTTCTTTTTCCGATCGCTCTTGTTGCACAGCTAGATATTAAACAAGTTGAGGCCATCCTGATTCATGAACTTTCGCACATTAGAAGGAATGATTATCTGCTGAACCTGATAAAAACAGCCATAGAAACGCTAATGTTCTTTAACCCTTTTGTATGGCTAAGTGGCAAATTTATCAATATAGAACGCGAGCATGCTTGCGACGATCTGGTACTTTCGCTTACAGGAACTCCACTAACGTATGCTCATGCGCTTTTAAAACTGGAAATCCTTAAAGATAAATCTACCCCCACTCTTTCCATGGCTGCGTCGGGTAAACAACAACACTTGTATCAACGTATAAAAAGAATTACTGATATGAAAACAAATTACAGGAATGCAAAGCAACAGCTTTTTGCAACCATGCTTGCCGTAGTTGCAATACTCTCATTGGCCTGGATCAGTCCGGCAAAAATAGCAACACCAAAAATTAAACCTAAGTCAACTGAACTCGTGGTAACCAACAGAACTGACCATTCTTTGAGCATTACCTCTACGGCACCAGATGCCCGATATGGTGTACTAAAAATAAACATTGATACACCAAAGAAAAAGCTTAAGGTTAAAACCGTATGTGTAAAAGTAAATGGTACTGACCAAAAATTTAAAGATAGCCTTGCCCTTGTCAATGACTTTCAATTTAATATAGACTCGACAATCAACCAAAGCCTTGCTTTTTTAAAATCTCCAAAATGGCAGGCAGATGTTAAAAAAATGGCAGAAGGCTTCAGTAAAAATTTCGATGCTAAAGCAATCGAACTACAGGCTAGAGAAGTAGAAAAACAGGCAATGAAGATGGAAAAGTATTTCAATTCTGAAAAATGGAAACAACAACAAGTGCAAATTGAAAAGCAAGCCAAAGAAATAGAGCGACACTTCAACTCACCAGAGTTTAAAAAAAGCATAGAAAAAGAGGTGGAGAAAGCAAAAGCGCTTCAAAATTCTGCTGAGTATAAAGAATTAAAAAAGAAATTTGATGCTGATGTTGAAGCCATCAAAAAGAAAAATCAGTCAGCAACAGACAGTACATCTCATTAACAGACCAATACACAATGTAATCAAAAGGCAGAGGATAATCTTCTGCCTTTTTTTGTGGAGTTCATCGCTAAGTTTTCATAATTTAGCAACATCATATATGCTACAAAAACTTTCCATCCGTAACTACGCTTTGATAGACAGTGTTGATCTGGAACTTGACAAAGGTTTGAACATCATCACTGGTGAAACTGGCGCCGGTAAATCGATTATGCTTGGTGCATTATCTCTAATACTTGGACAACGTGCAGAAACAAAGTACTTTTTTAATCAGGATAAGAAATGCATTATAGAAGGCTGGTTTTTATTAGCCGATACTCAGCTGCAATCCTTATTTGAAGAAAACGATGTCGACTTTTACAAAGAAAACACGTTGAGAAGGGAAATTTCCACTGATGGAAAATCGAGGGCATTCATCAATGATACCCCAGTAACCCTTACGGTAATGAAGCAGATTGGTGAGCGACTAATCGACATTCACTCCCAACATGCTACGCAAGAAGTTAGTGATCCCTCATTCCAATTATTGGTTGTAGATACGCTTGCTGGTCATCAGCCATTACTAATGGACTACCGCAACAAATTTAAGCTGTACAAACAACAGCAGCAGCATTTGTCCGAATTGCAAACAAAGGCCAATGAAGCCCGGAATAAGCAAGATTATGAGCAATTTCTGTTTAATGAACTAGAAAGTGCAAGCTTACAAGCTGATGAACAGGAAAAACTGGAAACCGAATTGCAAATGCTGAATAATGCGGAAAGCATTAAAAGGAGCTTGCTTACCGCTTACAATTTATTAAGCGAAGAAGAAACTGCCATCCTTCCCATTTTAAAAGAAGTGGTTGGCCAATTCCAAAATGTAGAAAAATTTAATCCTGAATACGAAGCTTTAAATGAGCGACTGCGCTCGGTTTTAATTGAGGTAAAAGATATTGCCGCCGAAACAGCTGGACTGGAAGAACATATTGTTTTCAATCCTGCCCGGATTGATGAGATCAATGCCCGTTTGGACCTTATCTATGGATTACAGCAAAAACACAGGGTAAACAACATTGAAGAATTACTAAACATTCAGCATCAATTATCTGATAATCTAGCTAACCTTTTAAGCAGCGATGAGGAGATTGAACAGTTGATCAAAGCCTTGGAGCTATTACAAGCTGATTTGGAAATCATGGCTGGAAAGCTATCTGCAAATAGGACTAAGGCGATCCTGAATACTGAAGCTAGTGTTGGCAAGATCTTACATCAAGTTGGCATGCCCAATGCAAAAATAAAGATTGAACAATCACAAGCCGCAGCACTCAATAAAGACGGTAAAGACCTCATCAGCTTACTCTTCTCTGCCAATAGCGGTCAAGCACCTGCTCCGGTAGGCAAAGTAGCCTCTGGCGGTGAGCTTTCACGTTTAATGTTAGCCATTAAATCTATTATGGCTAAGCACACTTCCTTGCCTACCTTAATATTTGATGAAATCGACACGGGAATCTCCGGAGAAACCGCTTTACGCGTTGGAGATGTAATTGGAGAGTTGGAAAAGAACATGCAGGTAATTTGTATTACGCACTTACCTCAAATTGCAGCCAAAGGCGATGCACACTACTTTGTTTATAAAAATGAGCAAAGTGAGCGTACTACAACCGGCATTCGCAAGCTAAGTAATGCTGACCGGGTAAGTGCAATTGCGGAGATGTTGAGCGGCAAAACACCGGGTGCTTCGGCCATGGAGAATGCTAAAGACCTGCTGGGTTATAAAAACTAAATGCGGTATTCTGCAAAGAAAAAAATCATTAACTTCGGCCTGTTTTAAAACAGACATACTATGTATAACTTATTAAAAGGTAAACGCGGCATCATCACAGGCGCATTAGATCAAAATTCCATTGCCTGGAAAGTTGCAGAAAAAGCACACGAAGAAGGCGCAACATTTGTTTTAACAAATGCCCCTATCGCGATGCGTATGGGAGAGATTAATGCTTTGGCTGAAAAGACAGGATCACAAATTATTCCTGCAGATGCAACCAATGTAGATGAGCTAACCAACTTGTTTACCCAATCACAAGAAATATTAGGCGGTAAAATAGATTTTGTATTGCACTCTATCGGTATGAGTGTAAACATTCGTAAAAAGATCCCTTATACAGAATCTAATTACGATTACTTTATGAAAGGTATCGATGTTTCGGCTATGTCCTTTCACAAAATGCTTGCTGTTGCTAAAAAACTAGATGCCATTAGTGAAGGTGGTAGTGTGGTAGCGCTTACTTATATGGCTGCTCAACGCACCTACCCATTCTATACAGACATGGCTGATATTAAAGCTATGTTGGAATCAATTGCCCGTAGCTTTGGTTACCACTATGGTTTAGAGAAAAAAGTACGTATCAATACAGTTTCTCAATCACCAACCAAAACTACTGCCGGTACTGGTATTAAAGGTTTTGGTGATTTTTATGATTATGCTGACGCTATTGCTCCATTGGGTAATGCAGATGCTGAATCTTGTGCAGATTACTGCGTAACTTTATTCTCTGATTTAACCCGCATGGTAACTATGCAAAACCTTTTCCATGATGGCGGCTACTCTTCAACTGGAGTGAGTGACATCGTGATGCAGAAAATGGGCATTGAACAACAATAATTATAAAATTAAAACCCCGAAGCTTAAAAAGCTCCGGGGTTTATAAAATTTGCAATATAGATTGATCATCAAAATGGCGGATCATTTGTTCCTCCAGCATGATAAATCACCCGGAACTTTCCTTCTGTTAATTTAGAAGTACGCTTTGGATTGGTTGCATACGCTGCATATAAGGTGGGCGAAAAAGTACCCTCAATAATATAGGCTTTGGGATCCGATTTATCTATTTTACTAATCTGCACTACATTTTGTTGTATTGGAACTTCCGATGTAGTAGCCGACATATATTTATCAGAACTTTTGCCCCCAACTTCAGGATTGTAAAATACGCCACTGTGAGTACCGTTATCATTTTCGGTTGCAGGATAATTTCCTACTCCTATTTTATCGATGGAATGAAAAGAAAGATCCATAGTTGAACCATCTTTTGCCACTGCAAAAATAGAAAACTGCCCGTCAATAGCCGAATGACTTACATTGTACTCTTTGAATTCTTCATCCGGAAAGGCTTCCCACAGTACACCATCGACTTTTACAGAAAAGAATTCACTGGCACCCGCACTGCTCTCCTTTTTTTTACTGCAGGCAATTAACGCTGTTATCGTAACAAGCGCGATCAATATTACGTTTTTCATAGGTATATATTTTTGTAATCAGATATGGTTTCGTAAGCATAGGTTTTAATTCAAAGGCCAACCCTCAAACAGGTTACTAACAGGCTCCCATTGGGTTGTTAGCAACGTTTGTCGGCCTTTATCAGCACCGTTTACGGGATCATCCAGCTTATTGCGGACAAAGGAAGCGTAGGTATTCGTATTCAGGTCAACAAATACAATCTGACTGACATCTTTTCCATTGTAGGTCGTGTTAAAAGAAAAAATAAGATCAGCTTTCGACCAGTCAATAGGATCTGCGTCCATATTTCCATTGGGCTTTTTAACCAAATCGCTAATCTTATATCCATCAATAAACTGATTGGCACCTCCTTTTACATAAAGATACTGTTGTGATCTTACATCAAAGTAGATAGAATTATTACTGTAATTGACAATATATGCTTCATAAAGAGAAGCACCACCTGATATTTTACCAGGGACCTTCCATGCCGGAGGCAAATTACCAAAAAAGCTTTCATAAGTTCTTATTGTAGAATAATGGTAATCGTACACTTCTTCAGGCTTATCATTATTTACAAATTCAGACTGAAATTCGGGAATCATCCGGACGCTTGTCCAGCTTGTTGGCCAATTTTTATCCGCCTTAAAACTACTGGCCGCACCTAGTGGCAGTGATGCGGAAAACTTAAATTTACCATTAGTCATTTTAAAGACCAGTTTCTTAGGGTCATTTTTCACACTTAAATTGAATATATATAGATCTTCATTAGCAGCATACGTCCGATCGGTAATTACAATTTTACCTGTCATATCTTCTTTTTCAGGTTCAGCTGTATCTTTCTTTTTTGAACATGAAAGAATCAATACCATGAGCCCAATAAGAGCCAGGCTTATAAGTTGTTTTGTCATTTTCATAGGCTTTAGCATAATAGATTGAAGATAGCAGTCACACACCCTCCAATGGTACATTAATCGATGAACCTATTTGTTTAATCGTTAAAGGGAGAGAAATATTTACCTTGTAAAATGATAAGTTTATTTAATACTAACCAATACCTTTATTTTCTGTATCCCCGCTCCATCAAAAGCTTCCAATGATTTACCTAAAACCTCACCTACTTTTACCTTTGTTAAATCTGCTTTCATAGCTACGCCAGGTTGTGATGAAGTAACCAGCATATCACCACGCTTAATTACTCCGCCTTCTAAACAAACTTTGGTTGGTATTACCCCGATTACACCCATAGGTACTTTTGCACTCAGGTCGGTATCAATATGTTCTTCAGTCAACAAAACGCCTGGTTTTGTTGCATAAACACCCGCTACCAAATTAGAATACGCACCATTTGATTTTTCAACCGCCCGATCCTGATCTCGAGAAATGATCAGGATATCTCCAGGTTCATAAGCTGTTACACTTCCAAAAACATCAAAAGCTTCGGCAATGTCAGCGCCACTATTTTGCGTACCACCGTTAAAAAAGCCTGTCCCTGCATTATCAATCCTAGCGACATTGGTTGCTGGATTTGCAGAAACAAATGGGTTATTTTTAAAGATAGCAACATTACTGGTACCGGGGCTGCCAAAAGCTGTAGCAATAAGCGCAGGCCCCGTACCAAAGGTAAGCGCAGAGACTGCTGGCGATGCCGTACTCCCGCTTAAGTTTACAAAATAGCCAGCTATTGCCGCCCCCGTTGTCTGCACATTAACAGCTTGCCCCCCAGTTGAAACATCATTTACATTTAGCTTACCATTTACTTCTACATTTCCTTTTGTAGTTTGTATGGCAAGCCCTGTACCGCTGGAAAAAGTACCCGCAGCCCCATTTTGACTGATTGCCCTCAAACCAATTCCATCTATACTCGCGGCATACACACCGTTACCACCACTTTTTGATTCTCCAAATACACCGATCCCATTACTGACAGTTCCATAAACACCTGTTCCGCCAACTCCAGCGTGAGTACCGTATACACCGTATCCATTGCTCCCCAGGTTCTTGTTTTCGCCCCTTACAGCTATAGAAAGTGATCCAGCACTTGTGGAAGAGATCTCAGCCCGAACAGCAACGGCATTTGTAGCGGTAGAACTGTTTATTCCCTCAATTGCAGCACCAGAACCAACAGTTAGCCCCTTTAATGTTGTACTGTTATTCGCTTGGGCGGTGTTATTGAAAAAACCAGCAATACCAGTTGCGCTAGCTCCATAAACCCCATAGCCACTTCCATTTGCAGATCCACTAAGCCCTGCACCATCAGTTGTCGAAGCAAAAACTCCATTGCCGTGGACAGAAGTACCATAAACACCCCAGCCACTATTCTCTTGAGATCCCCAAATCCCAATACCCTGTACTCCAGTACTTACCCCGCGCAAAGCTGAAGCGAAAGTACCTTGACTGGATATCGTTCCGGTGATAGCAGTTGCATATGCATCGCTAGCGCTATTTGTTGCGTCTATAGCAGATCCTTTTACTGTATTCACGTTTATTCCTTTACCCGTACCTCCAGTTGTTATTGTTAACACATTATTTGAATTGGTTGGGTTAGTGAGTTTAAATTCCGCTGCAGGTCCGGCAGCACTAAAAGCCATCAATCCTGTACCAGAATTGCTGCTTCCCGTTACGCCAACGCCCAAAGGTGAAATACCAAAAATACCGCGACCTTGCTCTGAAACACCATAAATACCAATACCATAACCTGCATGAGTACCTTTAATACCTGCCGATTGAAAATCATTTACCGCCGTGTTCTTGTTTTCTCCAAGGAAGGAAACAGCATCCGAAAACAAACCTGTAGTGGAGGTTATTTCAGCTCTAATCGCAACAGCCTTGACATCTGTAGAGCTATTGACAATATTAAAAAGAGGATTTACATTACTCTGTGTGGCAGAATAAGGCAAGGAAAAACCGGCAGCAACAGTCGGGGGTTGCCAGGTAGCATTTCCCGCAGCATCACTCGTTAATACTTTGCCGGCAGCTTCGCCAATACTTTGAAATGTAAGCTTCCCAATTGTTAGCAATGCAGTACTACCACCATTACCATTGAATATACCTGCGTACCCCCCTACCGCTGCTGCAAAGCCACTTACACCAACTCCTTTTTGTGTATTCCCAGAAACACCGGTCGCATTTTCTGCAGAGCCAAAAACACCAGCGCCAAATTTTCCACTACCCAGCAGTTGCCCCGAAACACCCGACGAAGTTTTGGAAGTTGTATTGGAATTTGCCAAACCTTGAACCCCCACACCGAAATTTTCCTCAGATTTATTGCTACCCAAAATGGCCGGTTCAGAATTACTTACACTGGTATTTTCGAAACTGCCTGCAGATCTTAGGCTTGTCGAATTATTGGTTATGCTAAAAGGAATAACATTATCAGCTGATGAAACACCAGAATAAGGCAAGCTAAATGCTGTACCACCCATAATTGCAGCTGGTATCCAATTTGCACCATCAAATTTCAAATATTGATCGGCAAGCGGAGCTATATTGGATACTGGTTTATTTTGTAAAGCTATTACTTTAGGATTTGGGTATGTTCCGCCCAAATCGCCACCCGCTGTACCATTTGGAGGCAAAGCTGCAGGTATAATACCCACTGCTAATTTGGGGAGGGTTACTGAGCCATCAAGTATTTTTGAGGTTGTTATTTTATCATTTTCGATGGTTGGGTTAGGATAATTACCTGATAAATCACCTCCTGCAACTGAATTGGTAATATCTCCCGGATCACCTTTTGGACCTATCGGACCTTGTGAGCCAGTTACTCCGACGGGACCAACTGCACCGGGATCTCCCTTATCTCCTTTTGGACCGGGAATCCCGGCAGCGCCTGCCGTACCATTTGCTCCGGCAGGGCCAACAGCTCCAGCAACACCTTGAATTCCCGGATCCCCCTTATCTCCTTTGTCTCCTTTTAATCCGGGAGCTCCGTCAGCACCGTTTGCACCAGCTATGCCCGTAGGACCAGCAGGGCCTTGCAAACCTTGCGGACCTATTGCTCCCGGATTACTATTTGCAGCAAATAAAGCATAAGGAACACTCATCAATTGTGTAGTACCAAGGTCAGAAAAGCTACCGCTACCTATAGCTAGTTCAACTTTTAAGTATTGATTGGTATTTTGCCAGGGCACAGCGGCAAACGTACCTGTTGACGCGGTACCTCTACCGATCTGTAAAGTAAACAAACCCAACTGGTTTGTACTTAAATTATGGTTTTCCTGGTACTGAATAGCCCCACCGGCTGAGCCACCAAGAATAGATATTTTAACTTTAACCGGTTGATTAGCCAACACAGTACCATTTATATTTCGGGCTACGGCCTGATAATTGATGCCATTTAACCCACTTTGCGCAAAGGTTCCTGGTATCGCCAAAAGCACAAAAAACAACAGTAATAAAGTATACTTCTTCATGATATATGTGTTTACGGTTAGTTTGTTAATGCAATAGAGAAGCTATTTGATCCGGTGCTATTGTCAAATGGCAGAGTCGTAGCCGATCCAGAATTTTGATATAGCGCAATTTGTATTTTATCACCTCGGTTTAACCTAAGCGATTCGCTAATCAGAAGTGTATTGGGATTATTTCCAGCCGTAGTAAAAACGTACTCCCCTACACTGCCATTCACAAAAATCTGAATGCTTAAGCTACAGGCATTGGTATATGCCGGCAAAATTAGTTTTGCATTGATCTGGTAAATTCCATTTATTGGAACTGTATACGAGCCATCACTGTCTTTAAATGCCCCGTATTTATCAGGATCATCATAATTATCATAGTTATTGTAATCCTCAATTAGCCATTTGTTAAAAACTGTAGTAACCCCATTTGGCAACACCAGGCTACCACCTCTCCCGCCTTTTATTTTTGCCTGTACACCTCGATGTACCCCTTGCCAGGTTGCATTCCCATTTTCATCACTTGTAAGTACTTTTCCATCGGTTGAACCCTGACTACCTGTATTTGTAAATTGTAATCCACCATCCGTTTTTAGCGCAACACCTATGGAAGTTTTAAAACTCCCGGCAATTCCAAAACTAGTCTTAGCACTTATGGCAATATTACTACCCTCTACTTCGAGCCCCGTACCAAGCACACTTTTAGCCACGATTGCAGCACCATTTGTACTTTCGGCAAGTATGGCATTTCCTGCACCATTATTTTTCAAACTCAAAAGCGATTTGGGATCAGCCAAAGTCCCCGTATAAGGCAATACAAAACCATTATTATCCTGCCAGGTGGCATTACCATCAGCATCACTGGTAAGCACCCTCCCCAACTTTGCACCAATCTTATCAAATCTTATTTTCCCATAGGTATACAAAGCTCTTCCTTTGTCTGCCAATGCGAAAAACGAACCGCCAGTCCCCTCCTCTGTAATGGAACTCCCATACACACCATTACCTTTACCACTTGCAATTCCGGCAACGCCATAGCCATTGATGGCACGCCCCCTAATCCCTGCAGCCTGATCTCCAGTACCCTTAGCCTCTCCAGATACAGCAGATGCTTCAAGTCCATCTGAATTACCCACTATTTTGGCCGAAATCGCTATTCCTCCGCTCGTTGAAGCACTGGAAACTACTAAGGCGGCTGTTTCGTTTGCTGCATCCGTATTGGTAAAAGCGGCTACCGAATTTGAAGTACCAGTATTTGAAATACCGAAAGCAGCCCCATTGGTCACTAAATAAGATGAACTGTAGGGCAAGGTTAAACCATCTGCGGCGGGTATCCAGTTTGCGCCTGCAAACTTCAACACTTGATTTGGAGTCGGAACAGTAACAGCAATAGGTTTTCCTTGTAGACCAACTACCTTTAAATTGGGATAAGTACCAGTCAAATCTCCAGCAGCTGCTGATGCATTAATATCACCAGGATCCCCCTTAAGTCCCTGCGGGCCAACAGGCCCCGGAATTCCCTGCAAACCCTGCAGCCCCTGTGGGCCGGGATTACCACTAGCAGCAAACAACGCATAGGGTACACTCATCAATTGTGTTGTACCCAAGTCAGAAAAACTACCTCCACCAATAGCCAGTTCTACTTTTAGATACTGATTGGTATTTTGCCAAGGCACAGCCGCGAATGTTCCAACATTTGGTGTTCCTTTTCCTATTTGTAAAGTAAATAGACCCAGCTGATTTGTGTTTAGGTTATGGCTTTCCTGATATTGCACGACCCCACTTGCAGCGCCTCCAATAATAGAAATCTTTACACTTATAGGCTGATTGGCCAGCACAGTTCCGTTTGTATTGCGCGCCACAGCTTGATAATTGACACCATTTAGCCCAGTTTGTGCTTTCACAGCAATAATGCCTAGCATTATGATGACGAAGAATATAAATATTTTTTTCATGTTACTTATTTAAAGCGTAGCTTATTGTAAATTTCAACCCATTTTTAAGCACATACCGTTCTGCAGTAGGTGCGATGAAACTGACATCAAATTGAAAAGGATTCACCTTTAACCCTGCCCCCACAGCAAAATGCTGCCTGTTCCCTTTTTCAGGATTTTCATAGAAAAATCCACTCCTCAAAAATAATTGGTCCTGAAAAGCAAGCTCAAATCCACCGGCAACAGTAAATTCCGCCAGTTCTTCTTTAAAACCTCCGGGAGCATCAAACAAGGAAGTAAATAAAGCTGAGGGTACGCTTCTGTTGGGGTCTTTACCCTTTTCAATCACACTGGTAGGTATGCCATTTTCATCCCTTTTGTATATGGGTGTAGTTGGTACCATCAGCTTATTAACATCGAACAAAAGGGTGATGCTGCTTGTACCATTCATAAATAAAGTATAACCACCACCAATCCGCAAGTTCATGGGTAAAAAAGCTCCCCGGTCTGTTTCTGATGTATAATTCAACTTTGTTCCTATATTACTCAGGCATACCCCCCAGGCATATCTGGAATTACTTAAGCTTTGCTCAGCATAAATACTTACATCGGCGGCAAGGGCATTTACACTTTTCACTTCTGACCCGTTAAATGTTCCACTACCCAGATCACTGTGGATATATCTTCCCGAAAGGGCCAACGCTAATCCATCTCCAAACTTTCTGGAGTAAATGCCACTCACAGCATATTCACTGGCCTGATATTGCTGTAAAAGCATCCCAGTCTCGTCCCGGAAGTTGATACTACCCAGATCCAGGTATTTTAAGCTCAACCCTATGGTCTCCCTGTCACCGAATTGATGATGTGCACTTAGGTAGCCCAGATTAAGGTCTTTCCCCAACTGCCGAAGCCAGGGTACATAAGAAACACTTATCCCCGTTTTGCTGGCAAAAGACAATTTTGCAGCATTGATAAATGAGGCATTGGCATCTGGCGTTAAACCGGTTGCAGCTTCTGCCACTCCAGTAGTGCGGGCATCCGGACTAATGAGTAAAAATGAAGCCCCAGTGGTTACCGGGCTGTAATGGTATTGTTCCTGCGCGATACTGCGTAGATTTATACTCAAGAGTATAAAAACTATGATTTTAATCAGCGGTTTCATAAGCATATTTTAATAAGGATAAAGGCAGATGTGCAGCTTAGTGTATAACCAGTTTTTCCGAATACACTTTATAATTCACATACATCACTACATGATATACTCCCGGAGCCAGACCATTAAGTGAAATAATGTGTTCTATTTTCCCGGCAATTGCGCTTAGCGAATAGGAATAGACCATCCTTCCGGCATTATCCACCAGGTTGATCATTACTTTTGCATTGGCCAGCAGATCAAACTCCACTTTAGTTCTGGTAGTCGCCGGGTTTGGATAAACGATCATATCTTTTATCACCAGTGTTTCGGTGGTAGGAATAGCAGATTCTGGCTGTTGAAAACCTTGCGTAAGCATCAGGTCGTTGCTTTGCTGCGTTAAAATGGCGACCTCGCCAAGGGTATACTGTATTAAAGTATTACCTGTTTGGATACTACCGCCAGTACTGCCAACGACACTTCGGTTTAAGACAGCCTGAGCATTGCTTTTATAGCATAGAAAGAGTAGCGTAAAAATGAGTAGTAGAAGGTTTGGTTTCATAGAGAGATTGATTGTAATCTTGATAAGATGAAGTTAATCAAGACCTTAAACACTCCCATCATTTAATCGGTAAACGTATCGAAATACTCGATAGAGGAAAATTACAATCAGGAAAAAACCACTTGTGTAGTCGTCCCCTCCTTGGTACTAAAAATATTTAGCTTAGCGCCGATCATTCCGGTTAATTCTTTTACAATCAACAAGCCGTAGCCGGATGATTTACTATTCACGTGAACATCATTGATCAATTCTTTGATTCTTTCGGCCGGAATAATTTCACCATGATTTAAAATTGAAATATATTGTTGCTTTTCCGCATTGATGTTCGCATGGATCGATATAACCGTTTCTGAAAAAGAATGGTTCACTGCATTTTGCAATAGGTTACGCAAGATGGTAAACAACAGGTTATAATCACTATTTACAAACTGATAATCAAGCTTTCCTATTTCCAGTTTCATTTTTTTACCCTCAGCCTGGTCCCGTAATAGTTTCAACACCTCCATCAGCAAATGTTCTACGTCGACCTCTTCATTGTCAAGTTCAAAATGATCCATTTGGCTTTTAGACCATAAGAGGAGATCCTCCATTGTTGCCAGCAAATTGGATGAAGATTGCATCAGGCCCTTTTGGTGCACCTTTTCACTTTCTTCATTAACAAAGCCAGGTTTAGTTTGCTGTAATTTCAAGAAAGTAAACAACTGACTAACGGGACTACGCAGATCATGCGAAATGATTCCAAATAGTTTAGCTTTGGTTTGATTGGCAACAAACAGCTCCTCGTTAATCACATCCAACTGTTTGTTCTTTTTATCCAACAACAAATTGGCCTTTTGCTTGCTTCTATAGTTTACATAAATTAAGACCAGTGCCACCAGCAACAACAGTGCCCCTCCGATTAATAACCAGCGGGCATTTCTTTCCTGCAATAACTCCATGTTTTTGGCTTCATTTTCTTTATTTAACAAGCCAATTTTTTGCTGCTTATATTCATTCTGAAACCGGGCTTCCATTTCAGCCAGATTCAAAGAGACCTTTTCCTGGTTAAGTGAATCAGAAACTGTTACATATTTACTGAAGTAGTTTTGCGCACCTGCTTTACCTCCCAACATGATCGTTACGGCTGTTAACGACTTTAACAAATCCACATATCGTTCCTTATCATAAATCGCAGTACCATGTTCCGAAGCTTTGTAATATTTAACCGCAAGTAAATAGTTACCAATACTTTTATAGTAATCACCATAAGAAAGATTAACCGCCGAGGTTAACATTTCATTACTATCCAATTTCGCCTGCTGATCAGCCCTATCTATATAAGATTTGGCCAAAGGATAGTCTTTATCCTTTAAGGCCAACGCAGCAATCTCCAAACTTGAAGAGACGAGTTCCGACCACTTACCGTGCACTTTACCACTTACACTATACAAAAGATTATAATACTTTAACGCTACTTTTCTATCATTTAAAAGCACAGCAGCCCTGATAAATTTACCGTAAGCTGTTATATCAAAAATAATAGATTGTCCGAGGTATGGATTTACCTCATTTAAATATTGCAGGGCTTTATGCGGTTGCTTTAAGTAAATATAAATTTCTGATACCATCATCAGTTTAACACCATAATCTAATTTACTTTTTACAGCTTTCACCGTGTCGGCAATGTGTTTGTGCAGGGCTGCACTTTTTAAAAAATAACTCAATGCAATGCCGTAGTAAAACTTTTGCTGCTGGTTATACAGGCCCAGATTATAATAGATGTCACTTTTATTTTTTAAGGTATCTGTTGCTTCTGCAAGCAGCTTTAATTTTTGGGCAGCATCATCTGCTTTGCCTTGCATCCCCAGATAATGATAAATAGCAATAAGGTTACCCAACGATTTCAGGCTTTTCTCTAACAAACCTGCTTTTAGGGCCTCAGAATAGGCTTGTTCAAAATGGTCTTTCGCCTGTTTAAAATCCTGCTTGTAATAAAACCCATTGCCAATCGCCTGATTAAAAAGAAATTTGTAGCCATGATCATCAGGCCGCGTTAATTTAAGCCCGGCACTCCCCGTGTTAATTAACAAATCTAAACTTTCGGGTTTACCAGAGAATGTAGCCATAGTAGTTTCGCAAATTTTCTTTTTCTCCTTCAGCAATTGGTCGTACCGATCCTGTTGGGCATAAGAGGTGCTACAGAAAAACATATTTGAGAGCATCGACCATAACAGCAGGCAAATTGGTAACGTTTTTAGATGCATGTGATTTTATTTAAAGGTTTGTTTGGCTTCTTTCAGGTAAGTTTTACCTATTGGCAATACACTGGTTCCTATGTCAATATTTTTAACATTGAGACTTCTCACTTTACCTACAGCAATAACATAACTCCTATGGATACGCATAAATTTACCCACTGGTAGTGACTCTAAAAAATTTGATAATGTAGCTAGTGTTAGATACACTTTATTTTCCGTTACAATCTTTGTGTAATCACCAAAAGCTTCAAGGTATAAGATCTCGATACAGTTTAGCTTTACGGTTGACAGCCCTACTTTAAAAATAACTTCTTCTTGTTTAAAGAGTATATCATAGGCGTTTGCCTTTTGCTTAAGCCGGATAAAGTCATCGATCCGCTGTACGGTGCTGTTGAACCTATGGCTTTCAAGGGGTTTTAAAATGTAATCAAAAATCCTTAATTCGAAACACTGGCTGGCATAGTCTGGATAAGAGGTTATAATCACACAAATGGGGGAATAACTCCCAATTTTATTAAACAACTGCAAACCTGTTATATCCGGTAAATCTATATCAAGGAATATGATATCAGGTTGCAGTGTGTTGATACTTTCCATCGCTTCCACGGCATTACCAAAACTTCCTAATAACTTTAAGTGACTAAAATTCATCACCTCTGCTTCAACGGCTATCCTGTCTAAATAATTGTCCTCAACAATAATACAGCTCAAAGTATTTGTCATGAAATGTTTCATGTTCGAAGGTACACGGTCTACCTACCCGTGCATAGTAAAAATCGACGGTTTTCAAATTAGTGTCCCAGGCCATTTATCTTCTGTGCCATTCAGAAGGAGTACATCCGTAAAACCGTTTAAATTCTTTAATAAAATGATTCTGATCAAAGAAACCGAATTTATAAACCAACTCCTGCCAGCTAACATTCTGATTTCTGCTTATAAAATTATTGATATCATTAAAGCGTACAATCCGGCTAAAAGTTTTTGGGCTGAGGCCTATTTTTTCACGAAATTGATCACCAAGTGTAGTCGTTGAGATGCGCATACTTCTTGAAAGCTCATCAATCCTTACCACCCCTTTGCTGTCTTGAATTTGTTGACAGGCGTAGGCAACCACATCTACATTGACTTTTGCAGTCAAAGGTAACCGATTTAAGAGCCATTTCTCCAAAAGCACGATCGCCTCAACTGGTGAATGGGCAGCTGCCCTGAGCTGTTCTGCTAAGCTTGACGCTTCCGGAAACAGCAGTCGCATGTCTGTGCCCTGATTGCATAGGTACCGTTGTGGAATCCCAAAAAGCTTAAAAGCACCGTATGGTTTAAATAGCACCTGGACAACACTCTTAGGAAAACGGTCAAAAGATCTACCTTGGTCAAGCAACCCAACAAAACAAAGCGGGTAGCTGGAGATCTCTTCAATCCCGATTTCGCGGAACTCATGATATTCGTCTAGGACAAATGACATCTGCGTATAATCAACAGGATAAATACTCAGCGCACTGAAATGATCCTTTATCACTCCTGGCCCCATATAACAATAACTCTGCACATAGGGTTGAAGTGCCTGGTGTGGGGTGAATATACCCATGTTCGCTAGGTCTTCCATAAAAAAATACGAAAATTGACTATATCAAATATAACTTTCTAACCAAATATTCTCCTATCCTTTTTGTTCTTTTTACTACATTCGCATTCATGATGAAGTCTTTGATTATAACGATGCTTATCTGGTTTACAGGACATTGCACCTGTGCTCAAACTTCGTTCTCAATAACTGGGACAGTTAGGGATCAAAAAGAATCATTACCGGGTGCCGGTGTCTATTTAAGTGGCTATAAGGTATCCACTGTGGCGGATAGTGAGGGTAAATTTAGAATCAGTAACCTCAAGCCCGGCAATTACGATCTTTTGGTGCAAATGGTGGGTTATCTCCCCTTTTCAAAAAGTGTCATCATATCCGACAAATCGGTTCAGGTTGAATTGGTTTTAAAGGAAAGTACCACCACTTTAAGTGAAGTGGTGATACATGCCGATCCAAATAGAGCCAAATACCTCAAGCAATTTAAAGAGTACTTTATAGGCACAACTCCCAATGCCACACAATGTAAAATATTAAACCCTCAGGTATTAGATATTGATTATGATGTGACCAAAAGCCTTCTCAGTATCAAATCGTCTGATTTTCTAATTGTAGAAAATAAAGCGTTGGGATATCGTCTAAAATATATGCTTGATTATTTTGAGTATAACTCAAGAACTCGGATCATCTATTTCTCAGGACATCCTTTTTTTGAAGAATTAAAGGCTTCTGGCTCGAAGATGAAAAAGTATATCGATAAGCGTGAAACAGCCTATTATGGCTCATCGCAACACTTTTTCAGATCTCTTTACCAGGGAAAAGGTAAAGAAGAAGGATTTATCATCAACAAGATGATTAAAATTCCTAATCCTTATCGCTACCCGGATAGCATCATTTTTAAAAATCTAGTGTGGCTGAAAACACCGGGAAAATTCTCCATTATCAGCAAAAGTACCCCACCCAGAGATACAGCTATGATTTCCTTTTGGTTAAAGCAGCAGGATATGCCTAAATTTATTGACTGCCTGGACCGTAAAGAGATATCACCAGACAATCTGGTCTATACTTACAACAAGAACCTAAAATTATTAGACGGCACAGGCGCATTGGCTATAAGCTATACTCGAGAAAGAGAATCATTAGCTTATTCAAAAACAGGCTTCTGGATTTTCCGCCCACTTGATGTACCTGATTATGAGATATCTGTAGCGAACTTAACCCAAGGACAGGTACGTTTTTATGAAAATGGTGGTATATACGATTCCAGAGCGATGTTGTACCAAGGCTTTTGGGCGTATGAGAAAGTAGCCGATATGGTTCCAATGGATTATATTCCTCAGGTAAAAAGGTAAAAACATCCCATCTTGCAAATTACTAATATTATTAGTAATTTTAACTAATGAATTTAGACAAGGAAAAACCAGATAGTTATGTTAAAGGGCGCGGTGCCCAATTTAATCCGCACAACCGTTTCGCCAAAAACGATTATGTAAAAGAGCATGATGAGGGGATTGACGATTGGGAGGAGGAAGACCATAAGACTACTTTTATTCTCGGAAAATCTAAATCCATCGTCAACAAAGTAGACAGCCCAGATGTGGGCATGGACTATTCTTTAAATCCCTATCAGGGTTGCGAACATGGCTGCACCTATTGCTATGCGCGCAATGCTCATGAATATTGGGGCTTTAGTGCCGGACTCGATTTTGAGCGCAAGATCATTGTAAAAACAGATGCACCAGCTTTATTTAGAAAATTCCTTGAACGCAAAGCCTGGGATGCATCCGTCATTTCCCTATCTGGCAATACAGATTGCTACCAGCCTGCAGAGCGAAAGTTCAAGATCACCAGACAATTGCTGGAAATCGCACTGGAATACAAACAACCCATTGGAATGATTACCAAAAATGCTTTGATATTAAGAGATATAGATCTGCTGACTGAGCTAGCTAAACAGAACCTTTGCATGGTATACGTTTCCATTAATAGTTTAAACGAGCAACTGCGCCAGAAAATGGAGCCGCGCACCACCACAGCAAAACAACGTTTAAAGATTGTCGAACAATTAAGTACCGCTGGGATCCCAATGGGTGTAATGGTTGCTCCATTGGTCCCGGGCCTAAGTGATCACGAAATCCCCGCTATTTTAAAAACCATTGCCAATTGCGGCGCCATAGCGGCAGGTTATACCGTAGTGAGACTAAATGGTGCAATTGGTGGAATATTTGAAGACTGGTTGCGTAAAAACTACCCTGACCGCTTTGAAAAAGTATGGCACATGATCCAATCTTGCCATGGCGGAAATGTGAACGATAGCAGATTTGGCGACAGAATGAGAGGCGATGGTAACATTGCCAAGCTCATCAAAGACAATTTTAAATTGCATTGCCGCTTAAACCATCTCAATGAGCAAAAGATAAAACTAGACTCCAGTCTTTTCAAAGTGCCTAAAGTCCAACTATCATTTTTTTAAAACCCTTTGTTAAAGTATCCGCTACACTCCCATCACGTTTATGATAAATGATATAGGCTTCCATCCCCTTTTTTGAGGCTACAAAATCAAGTGCTTCATGAACACTCATAGCCATTAAAGGACTATCATAACCATCGGCTGTAACCGCATCTTTAGCATAAACGGTCACGCTGATTAATGCATTGTCCAAGGGATAACCTGTTTTTGGATCAATCAGATGCGCAATTTTCTTCTTCCCTTTTTGCAAATACTTCCTGTAATTGCCAGCAGTTGTGATTGCACCATTGTTGATGTTAACGACATGCCTGATCACGGGTTCTGCATTTGCTGATGCTGCCGGACCTTCAATGCCAATACGCATCGCCGAGCCATCAGGCTTAGGCCCCTTTATCCTAAGTTCTCCACCTATTTCGACCACAAAAGACCTGATGCCTTTCTTTTTTAAATAATCAGCAACTACATCAACACTATAGCCCTGAGCTATCCCATTGAGATCGATTTTTATACAAGCTTTGCTTTTTTTAAGATAATTACCTTTTAAACTGAGGTTATGCATCCCTATGCAATTTAGCAATTGTTTCACCTCCGTGCTATCCGGAAACTTAGCTATAGGCTTAGGGCCAAAGCCCCAGGCTTGTACCAAAGGCGCTACAGTTACATCAAACATACCTTTGGTATCCTTATAAACAACGAAAGACTTCCGCATTACCTCAGCAAAGTGAGAATCCAAATCAAATCCTTCACTAGATTCATTGAATTTATTGATCAATGAATATGGTTTATAAAGTGACATAGAAGAATCTATTACACTTAAGATACTATCTACCGACCGCTTGGTCACCACACTATCCCGGGCAAAATATTTAACAGTATAATCTGTCCCCTGCGCGTACCCACGAATGGTAAATTCCTGCTGATCTTTTTCCTTAAGCAAGAAAGAGATCAGCAGGGGAAATAACAATAGAATATACTTAAACAATTTAAATCACCTTTGTTTTACCTGGAGTAGGGATTGGATAAAGGCCATTTGCATCAGGCATTAGTTTTGGATTGGCATCCCAACTCAATTGATCAGGGAATAAACTGTTATCCGCTTTTAAAGCATCATCCCATTTAATCACCTGCCCCGAATAAGTCGCATACCGACCTACAATTGCCGTAAAGCAACTCTTCGCTGCACGTTCTGCATCCTGAAATTTAAACTGCCCCTTGCTGATTGCCTCAAACAACTCATCATGCTCAGTTTGATAAGGATTAGCATTACCTTTTGTCGGGTGGCTAAAGATTTGCTTCCCCTTACTATCCCACAATATGCCGTTATGACCTGCCGATAAATAGGTACGCCCCTTAGTTCCCTGGAAAGTCTCATCAACCCGGTTTGCAGTTCCCTCATAATGGCGACACTGACTATAAATCACTGCACCATCGGCATAAGTAAGCTCTACCGCATGGTTATCGTAAATCTCCCCGTAATCCTTACCTGTTCTCCAGGCGCGGCTACCCGTTCCCTGGATCGAAACAGGATAAGCGTTTTTAACCCAGTTGGCAATGTCTATATTATGTACGTGCTGCTCTACAATATGATCCCCACACAACCAGTTAAAATAATACCAGTTGCGCATTTGGTACTCCATTTCGGTTTGGTTAGGCTGACGTTTTTTTACCCAAACACCACCACTATTCCAATATACCTGACCACCAACAATATCACCTATAGCACCATCCTGAATGCGTTTTAGGGTTTCCCTATAATTCGCCTGGTACCTACGCTGCAAACCAACTACCACATTTAATTTTTTCTGTTTAGCCAATTCAGCGGCCGCCAACACTTTACGAATTCCCGGTGCATCAACAGCAACTGGTTTTTCCATAAATACATGTTTCCCTTGTTTTACGGCCTCCTCAAAATGCATTGGCCTAAATCCTGGTGGCGTTACCAATAAAACCACGTCGGCAAGCGCAATTGCTTTAGCGTAACCATCAAAACCTACAAATCGGCGGTCCTGAGGCACGTCAACCTTGTCTTTAAACCTTTCCGAAAGCTTCTGATAACTACTGTTTAGTCGGTCTTCAAAAGCATCAGCCATGGCTACCAGCTTCAAATTTTGCTTAGTACTTAAAGCTTGAAAAGCAGCACCAGTCCCTCGATCCCCACAGCCAATTAAAGCTATTTTAATTGTATCATCAGTTGATGAATGTCCACCTGCAAAAGCAAACTGGTTTAACATTATTCCGCCTGCAACCAGTGCTGAGGCTTTTAAAAATTCGCGGCGTTTATCGCGTAGTTCTTCATTGTTCATGTTGGTTTGATATTTGGTTCTTGATTTGTGAGTTTTTTCTTATTAATAATCAGCAATCGGCGCCCGGTTGTAATAAGCGTCAATATCTGCCTTTGAAGGTGCTTTTACAGGTCTTACCAGTCGCATACCAATAAATGGAGCTTCTGGAAACCACCAATTACTTTTAGGAATTTGAGGATCCAGCTGTTTCCAAACCGGATCAGAAGGTGTTCTAGCCGCTGAACGCAATTCTTTGGCTTGATCATCATATGATCCACCGCGAATTACATTTGCATATAATTTATCCGGAACAGAAACCGGGTTATTGGCCTTATCGCCCTTCACCGTAGCATAATAATCGGCTTTATATTGATCATAAGTCCACTCAGCTACATTGCCGTACATGTCGTACAAGCCCCATTGATTAGGCTTCTTTTGTCCCACTGGATGAGTTTTCTCTTCGCTATTGATCTTATACCAGGCATAATCACTTAATTGAGCAGGATCATCGCCAAAAGCATACTCAGTCGTACTTCCTGCACGACTTGCGTATTCCCATTCAGCTTCCGTTGGCAAACGATAAAACACGCCAGTCCTGGCATATAACCATTTGCAAAATTGGATGGCATTATAATGAGTCATGGCAAGCGCTGGGTGATTCTCCTTTCCCATACCAAAGGTCATGTCCAAATAGGGTTTTGTTGGTCGCGTAACGGCATCTACATTGGCCGGTACTGCCCCAATACTCTGGGTAGTTTCGTAATCCTTATACAAAAAAGGTTCGTAAATATCCCAGGTAACTTCGACAGCCCCCATCCAAAAAGGATCTAGCTTAACAGAATGAACAGGCTGCTCATCAGATTTACCTTTCTTGCTTCCCATCAAAAACTCGCCAGCGGGAATAGCTTTCATTTCGAAGCTCAGCTTTGTGCCGTTGATTTGTTGGGTATAGGCTTCTTGCTTTTCCTGAGCTGATGCCTGAAAGACACCAATGATCAGGGGCAGCGCTAATGATAATTTACATTTCATTTAGACTGATTTTGATATTATTGATATTTTAACCTAAACTATTTCTATCTAAAATAGAGGCATTTATCTTAATAACCAAAATCTATTATCGCTTAATTTATCAAAATGTGTAAAAAACACACTATCTAGCCAAATATTGGATAAAATCCTTCAAATAAAAAACCCCGATCAGCTTATCGCTCATCAGGGTTTTCTCTATAATATCCCGGGAATTATTCTATACTTCCTTCTTCTTTTTTCTTCTTCTTATTACCGGGACTTTTATTCTCTACCACAATAACATCATTTTCTTTATCGTAGTCGATCTCCAGTGTATCACCTTCATGGATTTCTCCTTTAAGGATTTCTTCTGCAATCGGATCTTCCAGATATTTCTGAATCGCACGTTTAAGTGGTCTTGCTCCAAAGTTTGCATCAAAGCCTTTATCTGCAATAAATTCTTTGGCTTTATCAGTCAACTTCACTTCATAACCTAAGTTGTGAACACGACCAAACAATGATTTCAATTCAATGTCAATGATTTTAAAGATTTCTTCTTTACCCAATGAATTGAATACCACTACATCATCCACACGATTTAAAAACTCAGGAGCGAAAGCACGTTTCAAAGCGTTCTCAATTACGCCTCTTGAATGCGAATCTGCCTGATTTGTTTTGGCAGAAGTAGAGAAACCGACTCCTTGTCCAAAGTCTTTTAATTGACGTGCACCAATGTTAGAGGTCATGATGATGATTGTATTTCTAAAATCCACCTTACGACCTAAACTATCAGTCAGCTGTCCTTCATCCAATACTTGCAATAAGATATTGAATACATCAGGGTGTGCTTTTTCAATCTCATCCAGCAAAATTACTGCATAAGGCTTTCTACGTACCTTCTCAGTCAGCTGTCCACCTTCTTCATAACCTACATATCCCGGAGGCGCGCCCACTAAACGTGATACCGCAAATTTCTCCATGTACTCACTCATATCAATCTGAATCAGCGAATCATCACTGTCAAACATAAAACGAGCAAGCTCTTTTGCTAATTCGGTTTTACCTACACCAGTTGGGCCAAGGAAAATAAACGAACCAATTGGTTTCTTAGGATCTTTCAATCCGGCTCTGGTGCGTTGAATAGCTTTAGTTAATTTCTTAATTGCCTCATCCTGTCCAATAATTTTGGTAGCAACCGTATCGTACATATTTAACAGTTTTGCACTGTCTGTTTGTCCAACACGTTGCAAAGGAATGCCGGTCATCATCGAAACTACCTCAGCAACATTATCTTCTGTAACGGTATAACGTTTTGTTTTGGTTTCAGCTTCCCATTCCGCTTTTGCACGATCAAGCTCTTCTAAAAGATTCTTTTCAGTATCTCTTAATTTTGCAGCTTCCTCATATTTCTGGCTTTTTACAACCTTATTTTTCTCTACCTTAATTTCCTCGATTTTATTCTCGATCGTAATGATGTTGTCAGGAACATGAATGTTTGTTAAATGAACCCTCGATCCAGCCTCATCCAAAGCATCAATAGCTTTATCTGGCAAGAATCTATCCGTAATATACCTCGAAGTTAAAGCCACACAAGCGTGGATCGCTTCATCAGTATAAGTTACACCGTGGTGCTCTTCATATTTCTCTTTAATACGATTCAAGATCTCGATCGTTTCGTCAGGAGATGCTGGCTCGATCATTACCTTTTGGAAACGACGGTCTAATGCACCATCTTTTTCAATGTACTGACGGTATTCATCCAATGTTGTTGCCCCGATGCATTGTATTTCTCCCCTTGCCAAAGCAGGTTTAAACATATTCGATGCATCCAAAGAACCCGAAGCACCACCGGCGCCTACAATGGTATGAATCTCATCAATAAACAGAATCACATCCGTAGATTTTTCCAGCTCGTTCATCACGGCTTTCATACGTTCTTCAAACTGTCCACGGTATTTAGTACCAGCCACCAACGATGCCAGGTCTAAAGTTACCACACGTTTGTTAAACAATACCCTCGAAACCTTACGTTGAACAATGCGTAATGCCAATCCTTCTGCAATTGCAGATTTACCAACACCCGGCTCACCAATCAGAATAGGGTTATTTTTTTTACGACGTGATAAAATCTGCGACACGCGCTCAATCTCTTTCTCACGTCCAACAATTGGGTCCAAGCGACCTTCTTCAGCAGCTTTGGTCAAATCTCTTCCAAAGTTATCTAAAACCGGAGTTTTAGATTTAATATCAGAAACCTTTTTAGGGCTACTAAATGCTTCTTCTTCGCGATAATCGTCATCACCACCGGTTGATGCACTATTCTGCGTTTCGTCTCTAAAGCCGTTTTTATTCACTTCAACCTCCTGTTTAAATATCTCGTAATTGATGTTAAACTGTAGTAAAATCTGTGAAGCAATGTTATCGTCATCGCGCAGGATAGAAAGCAATAAATGCTCCGTACCTATCAAATCGCTTTTGAAGATCTTTGCTTCCAGATAAGTGATCTTTAATACCTTTTCTGCTTGTTTGGTTAAAGGAATATTTCCCAGATTAACCGTAACACTCGACGTACCTCTAACTGAATCCTCTATTGAACGACGAAGTTTTGAAGTATCAACACCGAGTGATTTTAATATTTTAATAGCCATACCATCGCCTTCGCGAATAAGGCCTAACAACAGGTGCTCAGCCCCTATGTAATCGTGACCTAATCTCAGGGCTTCTTCCCTGCTAAAGGAGATCACATCTTTGACTTGTGGTGAAAATTTAGCTTCCATATATACCTTTCTAATTCGGGAATGCTCTAAACTATAAAATTTGTTTTACAAATGAGCACCCGTATTTTTTTTAATTTATCAACAATTACGCCATAGCGACTAAAATAGATGTTGTAACTGCCGTTATTGCATAAAACTTACCAAGTTCTGACTTAATTCGCGGCAAGCCTCATTAAATAGATAAAGTTAAGAAGCCTCAGGAGCCGAATTAAACAAATTATAAAGGTCTAAAAAACTGGATTGTCCACAAATTGTAATCATTATCTCTCTTTCCTCCTCCCTGTCAAAAATGCTCAACAAAAATAATTTATCTAGCAAAATGGCAGATTCCTTCGTATATCTCTTATAAAACTACCAAATAAATATCTAATTATTTTGCACGAAGTCGTTGCTTTTGATTCAACAGCAATTTTTCTAATTGTCCATAAGGTACTTTCTGCACATTTAAACCACCATCTATGGCCAGTACCGCAGCGGTTGCCGCAGATTCACCTAAAATCATAAATACAGGCTCCATCCTTACCGATCCGAAAGCGATATGAGAGATTGACAAACATACAGGCACCATCAGGTTGGTGCACTCCTTTTCCTTTGGAACTATCGCGTCATAAGCAATACTATATGGCTTAGGTGCTTTAACACCAATATCACCTTCATTCTGGATAAAACCTGCCTGAGTAACATATCGCTGTGCATTGTGCGAATCCAATGCATAAGACCCCATTCCAATCGGATTAGGTGCTTCCCTGTTTCCCAGCACTTCGTGTTCTGTCATCACATAGGCACTCACCATCCTCCGGGCCTCCCTAATGTACAGTTGATGTGGCCAATTACCGTTATCTTTGAACTCGTCTTTTGCCAATCCCCAGGTATTCAGTTTATCCTGTAAGTTCTTCGGTATGCGTGAATCTGTTGCCATGAAATATAATAACCCCTTCTGATAATTTTCATGATCCTTGATGATCTTTCGGCGTTCCTTATAAGTAGCCTCAGGGTAAGCGTAATTCATACCAATATAATCTGTACTAAAAGGACCGTGGTTATTCGTGTCAGTCTTCCTGTTTGGAACGGCATCAAACTTATTAAACAGTTCATTCCAACCGCTTTGAAATACCCTGGCCAACAGCTCATAGTCTGCAGGGTTATAGCGGTCAGGTTTTGGAAAGGCAACTCGATTCTCCGGATGATCGGTTAAACACATCCTGAAACAATAAGCCTGCAATTTATTGTCACCCTCGCCTTTTACCCCTGGATCCTCCTTAGAAATTCCGGCAAGCAAGCCACTCGATTTATCCCCCGGCACTTTGTAAGGGTCAATCTGTTTTGCAAAATGATGGTGATGCTGAAAAACCTCCGTCTGGATGCCATTCCAACTTTCTCCGTACACACTATTGGCTTCGCGGCCTACATGGTAGCTTACTTTGGCCGCAGCCATCAGGTCACCCTCATAGGTTGCATCGATAAACACCTTACCATAAAACTTCTTACCACTCAACGTAGTCATAGATATGATCTTTCCATTCACTTTATTGACACCCTTTTCCCTGTCTAACCATTCATTACGGTAAACATTGAGCTTGTTTTCCTTCACAAAATCTTCCATCACCTTTTCTGCCACATGAGGTTCAAATATCCACATGGTTCTGTCGGTGCCGTCTATTGCTGGTGTACCCTGACCTTTATTACCGTATTCTTCCTTTTTCTGCCATTTCCAGGCAGTATCGGTATGGTAATACATATACACACGGTGATAAAATTCCCTTGCCAATCCGCCAATCACCTCCTTATCTCCGGTATCCGTAAAGCCGAGTCCGCCCGAAGAAAGGCCACCAAGGTGTATATCGGGAGAAACGATAATCACCGATTTGCCTAATTTTGCAGCCTGTACGCCAGCTGTTATCGCGGCAGATGTACCTCCATAAATGATGATGTCGGCATTATAAGTTTTCTTTTGAGCCCAGACTGTATTGGCCAGAAGGGTAACAGACAAAATCAGAATTGCGAATTTATTTCTCATTACTTAATCTTTAACAATTTACTTAAAAAACCAGGATAACTGTCTTTATCAATAGACCCATCCCCTTTCGTGATGCTGTCACCAAAACATACGATGCCCGAAGCCGGCAATTTATGGTCAGTTATGAAATCATAGACTGTTAAACCAATAAA
This sequence comes from Pedobacter sp. ok626, assembly GCF_900100435.1. Lineage (GTDB taxonomy): Bacteria > Bacteroidota > Bacteroidia > Sphingobacteriales > Sphingobacteriaceae > Pedobacter. The sequence continues at coordinate 76,607 of NZ_FNEX01000024.1, forward strand.
CCGATATCCGTTTGCTGTGGGGTGGATCCCATCCCGCTTGTTGGTATTGGCAAGATTCTGAATTAAAGAATCCTTGTCCGTGCCTATTTTGCCAATTGCCGCAAAGCGATGTTCCAGATCCAGCAAATAGGTTTTATACTCCGCAGCTATTTTTCTTACGACATCGTTGATTTGCTTTCTTCTTCCGGACACCCCCTCGGGTTCATAAAATGCTTCGGAGTGACGGGTTAGCAGATCGGGCTCATAACAAGGAAGTATGGTCATCAGCAACACCTTGCTTTTCGTTGCTTTAATTCGGTTCACCATCTCTTTAAGATTTTGTTCATATTCCGGCAAGGGTACGTGCTTTACACTGTTCATATCATTGGTACCAACCATCAATATGGTTAGTTTTGGCTTATGGATCAGACAATCCTTCTCCATACGTTTCAGCATATCCACTGTATTGTTTCCCCCGACACCAGAATTAATGATGTCAAAAATCGCCGGTTCTCCATTTCCCTTAAAAGGAAAAGGAGAACCAGCAGTGTGCGCAAAAGACGCATTGCGCAGCAGACTATTCATCAAAGCAGTTCCGGCAATTGCACTAAAAACATACTTAACAGTTTGTCTTCTGTTGATATAATTCATTATTTGCGAATTGAAATTTATGGTTTAGTTATGGTGTAAGTAAAGTTTTTGTATGCTTTAACTGATCCAAGGCCCAACTCTACATTGTTACTTGCGGATGTCAAGGTAATAATAACTGTTTTATTCACCGTCACCGGAACATTCTTAATAGGAATGAGAATCTCAGCAGTGTATTGGCCCGCGGGAATCGTCACACTGCTGTATGTTGGCATTGTATAGTTTACATCAACCACAGCTGTTCCTGATATAGTAAAATTTACCACTACATCATAATCCTTCGGCGTATTTACGTAAACTCTGGCTCCGGCAACCGGTATGCTAGGTGCTCCGCTTGCAGTGTTGCCTACTGCGGTTACAGCCCCCGGATAAGGTCCTGTATTTACTTTTGCTACAATGTATACTGCATTTGGAATGTCCGGATAATTCTTTTCATCTTTCTTACATCCCACAATTGCAATTCCAAATAATAAAACGATTAAGCTTATTTTATTAACTATTAAAGTTTTCATAATTTCCATAAATTAATATCCTGGATTAGGAACCAGGTTAGGGTTATCAATAAGTTCCTGGGCAGGGATTGGCCAGCGCAACCAGTTGGGATTGGTATTTCCAGTTACCGTAGCATAACGTCCTGTTCTAATGAGGTCATAATATCTTTTACCTTCATAAACCAGTTCTCTTAGCCTTTCTCTTTCAATTTCCAAACGAACGTCCCCCTGCAAGGTAGCTAGCGTACCGCCAATATTAGCCCGTCCGCGAACTAGATTTAGTAGTGTAATCGCATCCGGTGTTAGTCCCTGTTCATTTAAGGCTTCGGCTCTGAACAAGATGATTTCAGGTAAGCGGTACACGATTCTGTTCGCATCCTGCTGTAAAACATTATTGGCTACCGTACCAGGATATTTCAGCACGTAAGTTTGATTAGGGTCTCTGTAGGGAGCTGGACTGGGGCCGGAGTTACGGTAAGTACCCGCGGTTCTCAGGTCACTGGCAGCGAGCGCACTAAGCACAGCAGGAGACGGCTGGAACCTCCAGTTGCCAGCAGTATAGGCCTGACCTAAAGGAAGAAACAGATCCGTCAACGGATTTGTATCACCTTCCTGATAGGTATAGTTATACTGGATTTCGAATATCGATTCTGAGGAGTTCTTATTGGTAAAAATAGTAGGGTAACTTGCTCCGGCTACCAAACTGTAATTCGCCGGACTCACCATCACTAGTCTGGCCATTTCTGCTGCCTCAACATAACGCTTCTGCCATAAATATAAATCAGCCAGCGTACTTCTGATTGCTCCTTTTGTAGCACGTCCTTTATTTTCAAGCGTAGAGCTAAAAGGAAGATCTGGCACCCTTACTTCTGCAGCCTTCAAATCCAGTTCAATCTGTGTAAAAATCTCTGCTCTGGTTTTTTGTTTAGGAAACAGCTCGCCGGAAAGGCTCTCAAAAGGCTCGAGTACTAAAGGTATATTTTCAAATGTGCGTGTTAAATAGAAGTAAAAAAGTCCTCTTAAGAAATAAGCTTCTCCCATAATCCGTTCCCTGCGGACATCCAATGCCGGATCTGAAATTGCAGGCACGTGTTTAAGTACGCCGTTGATCCTGTTTATGCCCTGATAAAGAAAATTCCAGGTCACATAACCGTTGCCTGAGCCTACATTACCACTAGTCACCTGCAAGTCATTGGATAGAGTCCTGTCGGTATTAGCGAAAACATCTGTCCGGCCATCTCCCCAGACTACATAATTCACCGCATTTTTTTGCAATGCGTCATAACAAGCATTGATGGCATTGTCTGCATCAGATGCTGTTTTAAAGAAATTGGCACCGGTTATCTGGCTTTCAGGAACTTGGTCGGTCACTTTCTCGCAACCAATTCCTGCCAAAACCACCAGCATGCCTAGTATATATTTTAATCTAAATCTTTTCATGGTCATAACTTTTAAAATCCAACACTTAACCCAAATATGAATGTCCTGTACTGAGGATAAGTTCCCTGGTCAATACCAATATCGGTAACTCCGCTTCCAAGAGAACTGGCTTCAGGGTCATATCCGGTATAATTAGTAATGGTAAAGAGATTTTGTGCAGTGGCATATACCCTGATATTTCTGATCGGCGTCTTATTAAAAAGCTTTGTAGGCAGCTTGTAGCCTAGTGTCACGGTTTTAAATCTTAAATAAGAACCATCTTCAATCCAACGGTTAGAGAATCTTTTGTTTCCAGCAGGATCGGCATGGTTAGCACGTGGAATATCTGTCACATCACCTTCAGCTCTCCATCTTCTGAGCATATCCAGACTTCCGCTAAATCTACCGTCACTTTCCACGGTAAAGCGGCTTCCGTTAACCACATCATTACCATAAACAAAGGTGGTCAGGATATTCAGGTCAAAATTCTGATAAGTAAAAGAGTTGTTGAATCCTCCGGTAAACTTTGGAAGCGCAGAACCGATAATCATCCTGTCCCCATCATCTATGGTCTTGTTACCGTTAACATCCGAAAACATCATATCCCCACCCTTAAACACGTAATTGTTAGCTCCAATACTGGTAGAAGTTAAGCCCGTGGCATTGTCGGTGGTATATTGGTACACCCCATTGGACTTCCAGCCATAAAAACTACCGATAGACTCTCCAACCCTAAGCACAGAATAGGAAATTAATGAACCAGTCGATCCCGCCCCCTTTTGTAAGATAATCTCGTTTGCGCCCGAATTTAGGCTCAGCACTTTGTTTTTATTAAAGGAGATATTGAAGCTAGAACTCCATGTAAACTTTTGCCCTTCTATATTTCTGGTATCCAGCGTAAACTCCAATCCTTTATTTTCCGTAGCGCCCACATTCTGAAGTACAGAACTAAACCCTGTTGTACCCGGCAAAGGAACATTCAACAGTAAGTTTGAAGTTTTCTTTAAATACACATCGGCATTCAGGGTAATCCTTGAATTAAGCATAGAGATATCCAAACCGATATTGTATTGATCGGTCGTTTCCCAGGTAAGATCAAGATTAGGGATTGTGGTCATGTGGATGCCACTTTGTCCCAAATATCTTGAACTGGTACTGTATCCGCCCTGCGCAATGTAATCATCTATAGACTGGTTACCGGTCCTGCCCATACTTGCACGAAGCTTGAAGTCATTCACTGCGGTTATGCCCGACCAAAATGATTCATTACTGATTCTCCAGGCTGCCGATACAGCAGGAAACATAGCATAACGTTTGTTTGCACCAAACCTTGAGGAACCATCACGACGAGCGGTTGCTTCTAAAAGATATTTGTCTGCAAATGAATATCCAATTCTCGCAAAGGCAGAAGATAGCCCATTGGCGCTAACGCTAGACCCCACTCCATTAGCTATCGAAGCTGCATTCAGCGTATAGATGTTGTCAGTTGCATATTGGGAACCTGAAGCTTGTAGCCCAAAAGAACGTCGCTTTTGCTGACTGTAACCCAATAAGCCTGTAAGTTTATGGTTTCCAATGGTTTTAGCATAACTTAGTGTATTCTCATTTACCCATCCGGTAACATTTGATGAAAAACCAAAACCAGATGATACACCATTCCGCGTAGCATTCGAGGGCTCAAAAAAAGTATCCAGTACAGAGGCATAGTTGACACCCAAGGTCGACCTCAACCTCAATCCCGGAATGATTTCGAATTCCCCATAAACATTCCCCAGCAAAGAAGTCACCTGATTCTCATACTTTACACGCTCAGCATAGGCAACCGGGTTTATAAAGCCGGATACATCATCATTGTACAACGTACCATTTGGATTATAAAGTGGCATAGCCGGGGATTTTTTTAAAGCCACCTGGATCAGCGATAAACCACCATCATCAGTCGACGAGCGCCTATTCAGGTATCTTGTAACCGACAGATTAGAACCGAACTTTAACTTGTCTGTCGCATCATAATCCAGGTTCAATCTACCGCCGCCCCTTTGATAGCCAGAATTAATGATGATACCCTCCTGGTCAAAATAGTTACCACTTAGCGCAAACCGAAGTTTATTTTCCCCTCCTCTTATCGCCATTTCATAATTTGATATCGGAGCACTTCTTAAAATCGCATCCTGCCAGTCGGTATTAGCCAAATTGCCAGAGTTATCCGGCAAAATAAAACTATATAGAGAAGTAATACCGTCATTAATTGCATTTGCACGCTGTTCCTGAATTAACTCCAATGACTGTATGCTGTTCATCATTTTTGGCCTGGTGTTTTCATTGTCTTTTTGCACACCTCTATAATAGCTCAAGTTATAGGTTGTGGCTCCTTTGCTTCCTCTTTTCGTAGTTATTAATACCACACCATTTGCCGCCCTTGAACCATAAATAGCCAAAGCTCCAGCATCTTTCAGAATTTCCATAGATTCAATATCATCAGCATTGATGGCCGACAAAGCCGAAGGTGGTGTTCCGCCCCGCCCACTGTAACCGGTTAATGATCCTGATTCAACAGGCACCCCATCCACAATATATAGCGGATCATTACCTGCGTTAATAGAGGTAGTACCTCTTATTCTCAAAGTAACCGCACTACCCGGTGCCCCTGAATTCTGCACCACCTGCACACCGGATGCCCGGCCCTGAATCAGTGATTGAGGCGTGGGTACAGGAAGATTTTCTATTTCTCTTCCTTTTATCGAAGATACCGCAGAGAGCAAATCCTTTTTCTTTTGTGTACCATAACCTACCACCACAATTTCAGAGAGCCCTTGCTCTTGCTCCACCAGTTGCAAATTGATCTGAGTTTTGCCCGATGTAGCGATCTCCTGGGAGGTAAAGCCAATGTAAGAAAATACAAGTATGCCTTTCTCCGGAATCCTAATGGTATAATCACCATTCTGATTGGTAGTCACCACTGCTGATCCTTGTTTGTGTTTAACGGTAATTCCCGGCATAGCCATACCTTTTGTATCGGTTACTTTACCGGTAACCAGCTTTGTGGTATCGGCAGTGCTATGCAACCTTGGTCTGTCTTTCAGAAAGACTACAATGTTTTTACCTCTGATGGCGTAGTCTAGGTTCTGCAGATCAAGAATCCTCCTCAAGGCCTCATCAAGAGGTATATTATTCATAGCAAGATTCAACACAGCCTCCTCATTAATTTTATCGGGGGGCCAGACTACATTATAGCCCGTCTGTTTCTTTATACTTTTAAAGATCTGCTTCAGAGATTTTCCATCCTTATGAAGTGTAATCCTTTGCCCCAGCACAGCTGCAGAAGCATGGACGAGGAACACTAAGATTAAAATCGTGGTAAGTTTCATCACACGCATTAGTTGGTCAGACAAAATAGCAGAGCGACCATGCCTGATAAGGTCATAAAAAGTCATATATTTGGTTGTTTTGGTTGATAATTTATTGTACTAGCAATTTTGTAATAATCAAAACTTACATCCGGGAGTGTTAGAGCACTCCTGGATTATTTTAATTATCGTAATGTGGTTGTAAAGACTATTGCATAACGATAATCCTCCTTCCTTCGATGCTAAACTGAACTAATTTCGTGAGCGACAATACCTGAAGGAGTTCTCTTGCATTTTCAAACCTGGAAACGCTCCCACTCAGCACCAGTTTCCTGCTCGCTTCATCCTGATAAATTATATCTACATCATACCACCTGGATACCTGGCGCATAATGCTTTCCAGGCTTTCGCGGTTAAAGTTAAAAGTGCCGTTCTTCCAGGCTACTGCAATTTCCGTATCTACTTCCAGTACATCAACGTGGTCAGCTTTCAATACAGCTTGCTGACCAGGCTTTAAAGTAGTAAGGCTTCCTTTTACCCATACTTTCACCGCACCTTCCAGCAATGTCGTCCGGGTGCTGTTTTCATTATCATAAGCATTCACATTAAAATGAGTACCCAATACCCTGATCTCCTGCAAATCAGTAACGACCTTAAAAGGGGCGTCTTTTTGTTTGGCAACTTCGAAATAAGCTTCTCCTTTCAGCAAAACTTTTCTCTCATTTTTATCAAAAACCAGTGGGTATTTTAATGATGACATGGCATTTAGCCATACTTTGGTGCCATCAGGCATGGTAATTTCATACTGACCACCTCTAGGTGTTTCTATTGTGTTGAATAAATTCAGCTGATTGGCCTTCCCCTTCACTTCATCCAATTTGTACACGAGTTTACCATCCGCTTTTTTGGTAATCTGGATTCCGGCCTGACTAAGTATTGTGCCATTTGCTTTGTCATCAAGGGTAATTTTTTTACCGTCAGCCAACGTAAGCGTCGCTTTGTTTCCACCAGGGGCCAATTGTTCTGATTTTACCGACACAGACTGCTGAACAATCTGCTGCTGTTCCTGCTTGTTCATAAAGAACAAAAGTCCTACACTTAAGGCAATCAATACCGATGCGGCTATAGCAATTCTTCTATATAAAAGGTTTTTTTGGTTTTTATCCCCATAGCCTGCATCCGGTTGTGTCATCATCTTTTGGTGCATGCGTTCCCAATCCCCTTCCGGATGCTGTGCTACTTGTGATTCGCTGATCCAATGCTCCTTCAACAGTAATAGCAGTTCTTCCTTTTTTTCATCTTTTTCAATCAGCGCAAACAATTCATTAAACTGCGCTGCTGTGCAGGAGTTATCTAGATAACGCGCTAGTAAAAAGGATAGCTCATTTCCTTCAGACATACATTTTGTATTTGGTTCTAAATACAAAGACGAAAAAAAACAAGGGGAGGCCTACTCTGCTATGAATTATTTTTAAAAAAAATAACAACCAGAATAATCAGGTCTGAATTTGCAGAAATATGCAGTCTGATAAAGCTTAATGCATCCAGTATATGATTCTTAACTGTAGCTTTAGAAATATTTAAATGTGTTGCAATCTGATCATAAGTCATGTGCTGCTCCCGGCTTAGACGGTATACAAATTGTCTTTTATAGGGTAACTTACTAACCACCTGATCTAACTGACTCTTCAATTCATCAAGATACAGTTGATCATCAGAACTACTATTGTCTGCCGCTTCGATCTCGGTCCAGATGAGCTCTCTCAGAATTTTATCTTTAGAAGCTAAGCGTAGAAAATCAAAAGCCTTATTCCTGGCGACCTTAAAAAGAAATGAGGAGAAATTATTGATTTCGGTTAATATACTTCTGCTATGCCAGAGCTTTAGAAAAACGTCCATTACAATTTCTTCTGAGCTTTCCCTGGATTTAGTTACTTTAAGCAGATAGGAATGAAGCCTTCCGTTATATTTTTCAAAAAGCCGCTTGAAAGCCGCTTCATCTCCTTCACTAATAAGGAGCAATAGATCACGGTCGTTATCATCTATAATTTTCATACGGTCTGCCAGGCTGGCTTATACAATGGTTTAATCTATTTGGTCTACTACACAATAGTACATAAACTCGCTAACTAAACAAAGTCGGGATCTATTAATAGATTATCTTATGCACCATTTTGTTCCTGGTTTACCTTTCTTATCTTTGCTGTAAATAGAGGGTTCTTAAAACCCAACTAATATACGAATAAAGATGTCAGACGAAAAGATCATATTTTCAATGGCGGGCGTAAATAAGATTTACCCGCCCCAGAAGCAAGTTTTAAAAAATATTTACCTGTCCTTTTTTTACGGTGCCAAAATTGGTGTAATTGGTTTAAATGGTTCAGGAAAATCTTCTCTCTTAAAGATCATCGCAGGTCTTGATAAATCCTTTCAGGGAGAAGTTGTTTTTTCTCCAGGTTATAGTGTAGGTTACCTTGCACAAGAGCCAATATTAGACGAGAACAAAACTGTAAGAGAAGTAGTTGAAGAAGGTGTGGCCGAAATTACAGCCATCCTAAAAGAATACGAAGAAGTTAATGAAGCATTCGGTTTAGAAGAAAATTATTCTGATGCGGACAAGATGGATAAATTAATGGCCCGTCAGGGTGAACTGCAAGATAAAATTGATGCCGTTAACGCCTGGGAATTGGATTCCAAACTAGAGCGCGCCATGGATGCCTTGCGTTGCCCAGATCCTGAAACGAAGATCGGTGTATTATCTGGAGGTGAACGCAGACGTGTAGCCATGTGTCGTTTATTGCTACAGGAGCCAGATGTATTGTTATTGGATGAGCCTACCAACCACTTGGATGCTGAAAGTATCGACTGGTTAGAGCAGTTTTTAAAGAATTATAAAGGAACCGTTATTGCCGTAACTCACGATAGGTACTTCCTGGATAACGTAGCCGGATGGATCCTTGAACTAGACAGAGGTGAAGGTATTCCCTGGAAAGGAAACTACTCATCTTGGTTAGATCAAAAAGCTAAACGCCTGGCACAGGAAGAAAAAACAGAAAGCAAGCGTCAGAAAACACTGGAACGCGAGCTGGAGTGGGTACGTATGGCCCCGAAAGCCAGACATGCAAAATCTAAAGCGCGTTTATCGAACTACGACAAACTGGCTTCGGAAGATGGTAAAGAAAGAGAAGACAAACTGGAGTTATTCATTCCGGCCGGACCAAGGTTGGGTAATGTAGTCATTGAAGCCAATGAAGTTACTAAAGCTTATGGCGACAGGATTCTTTTTGAAAATCTGAGTTTCTCTTTACCTCCGGCTGGAATCGTTGGGATTATCGGACCAAATGGTGCAGGTAAAACTACGCTATTCCGCCTAATCACTGGACAGGAAACTGCTGACGCTGGTACTTTCCGCGTTGGAGAAACTGTAGCATTGGGTTATGTAGATCAAATGCACAATGATTTAGATCCTGAAAAAACAGTTTATGAGAACATTACTGACGGACTGGACAATATCCAGCTTGGTAATAAAGCGGTAAATGGAAGGGCTTATGTTTCCAAATTTAACTTCAACGGTGGCGACCAACAGAAAAAGGTTGGCGTACTTTCTGGAGGGGAACGCAACAGGGTACATCTGGCCATTACTTTGAAAAAAGGCGCAAACGTATTGTTACTGGATGAGCCTACCAACGATATTGACGTAAACACTTTAAGAGCATTGGAAGAAGCACTGGAAAACTTTGGTGGTTGTGCAGTTGTGATTAGCCACGATAGATGGTTCTTAGATCGTATATGTACGCACATCCTTGCCTTTGAAGGCGAATCTCAGGTTTACTTCTTTGAAGGAAACTATAGCGATTACGAAGAAAACCGTAAAAAACGCCTGGGTGATGTAACGCCACACCGCATTAGGTACAAAAAACTGGTATAAATTTGTATAGAGAGCAGGTGTAAAATAAATGTACAACTGCTCTCTACAGTTTGTCCATCATTTCCACACTGCTAGAGCTAACGAATCCAACCTAAAGCCAGCTTACTATAAATTTTCATGTTCCTAGTGAAAAAAACTGTTTTGGTTTAGTTTTTGAGAAATATCACTTATAAACAAAAACATCATCACTATGAAAAAATTATTCTTATTTAATGCGTTGTTGCTAGCTGCAACCAGCGTATTCGCGACAACCGGCCTGCTGGGGATGATCTCATCACCAGCAAATGCAGAAACCATGGCACGCTGTACTGCTCAATACAACCTTACAGTGGTGGATAGCGATGGAAATGTACTGGGAAACTATCAGGCGGTAGCCACTGGTTCTTCCTGTGCTTCTGCGATGGAGAGTGCTAAAGGTAGTGCTTATGTAGAAGCTTATACTATGTTGCATTCTTAGCTGCAAATAAGCTAAATTAATCGAAAACAATTAAAAAAACCTGCAATGTAGCAGGTTTTTTTAATTGCCTTTATTCTTCTCAATAGACATAGACACACATAACATTACATACCTGCCCAACAAGCTTGCGCTGCTGCTGGACAGTCCAACATTACTTACATTGTTGTTCACGATACTGCTCACATCCAAAAGATTTTTTCCTGAAATACTATAATTGAACCTACCTTTTTCAGGATGATAGAGCAACTCTGTATTCAATATGTTGTAACCCTTGTGGTTCAGTGTATACCTGTCATAAGCTAAGACATGAGTAACCTGTCGGCCTAGTTTTGTTTTAGCTGCGATGGCGTATTTATAAGCCTCATTGCTGGTTATTTTCTCTTCTTTCTGATAGATAGCCTCCTTTAGGTAGTGAAATTGCGCGTACAGATTAACAGGCAACTTAAAACCTGTGCCTAGTTTCAATTTGACCCCGTGGTTTAAGTTAGCAAACGGGTTGATCTGCTCACCTAAAGCTGCGTAATATTGATGTTGTGCAGCGGTTAATTCTACAGTAGCATCAATCGCCAACACCGGGATAAATTTTTGTAATACCATTTCGCCGCCTAGCCGCTTGATCCCTTTATAAAGACTCATTTGCGAAAAGTAAATTTCATTGTCGAAAAAATTGGTGTTGATCCAACCCAAACGACTGTAACTTGCATCTGCCACAGCCCTAAATGCCATGTAATTAGCTGAAAAACTATTGTTCAGATACGTTAACGCAGCGCGGTGCAGAAAGAATGCACGGAATTGATTTAAACCCTGATTCACATTCCTGACGTCTGTGAATACATAATTTTCATAATAGGACAGCGGGTCAGGAATATTATTCTTCAATCGATAATCAAAAATCAAATCCTGGTTTTCATTAAGTTTTGCTTTGAGGTTTACCCTGGGCTGAAGATAAAAAAACAGGCTATCCTGATTGTAAATATGTGCTTTCCTGAGGTGTGCTTCCAACATGAACTGGAGTTTAATTATCCGGTTATCGAAAGTATACTTGTGCCCAAAGTACAGGTCCCTGCCTTCTGTTTGATTTTGATTGACAAATTGCCCGCCTAGCTGGCTTTTCAATTGTCCATCTATCTTATACAGCTCGGTATTAAGGTTACTTTTTGATAGGCTGGCGCCCAGATTAAAGTAAAAGTAATGATTCCCCGTTTTTTTAAGTCCTTGTAAATCCAATGATACTGTATTGACCCTGGTATACACCTTTTGTAAGAGGTGTCGGGCATTTTCAAAGTCTGAGATCCTGCCATACAAATCAGATTCCGAATCGTAGGCCTGCTCCACTTTTTCAGAACTAACGTTTGCTACTGCAACAAAAGCAGTTGAAGGGTTTGCTTTAAAAATATATTTTAATGCAGTCCTTAAGTTATGGAACTGATCTGCCTGCCGTTGCAAGACCACATCAGCCGGGTTTAAATTAAAGGAAGAAGCTGAATTAGCCTGATAGTCTTCATCTTTGATCGTATAAGCAACAGTGGCAAAAACATGTGATTTTTCATTGATCCGCTGGTCTGCACTCCATTCCACCTGATAGTTTTTGTTGTTACTGTTCCTGCTTTCCCTGTCTTCAGTCAAAATGGTTTCAGGGAGATAATACTGCTGAAAGCGATAACGTTCATCAAACAGTTTATTCTTGATGGCATACACACCCAGCGTAATCTTTAAATCTTTATTTATTCTATTCACCAGCGATATGCTTCCAGAAAAGCTGTTGTTTAAACGAAAATAATCGCCATCAAATGGGTTCGCATCTTCAATGGTATGGTTCAGGAGCTTGTTGGACGGCTGAGCTACATTGATATTGCTCAAGTTGAGCAGATCTGCCTGGTACTTTCCAACGTTGTTGTGATTTAAAAATGAAAAAGCCTTAATCCCATTATAAAAAGAAATTAAATTGGTGGAGAGGTCTTTACGGTTGGCTGTTCCATAAGCAGCATCCACACTTCCGGAAATGCTTTTTTTATCTTTAATTTTTAAATTCAGTACCACCTCGTCAGAACTGATAATTCCATTCAACAGGTCATTTTCTACATAATGCTCTATGGCCTGAACCTCTTCCACCAAATTTGGTTTCAAATGCTGGGTGATAGTTTTATAATTTTCGCCCGTCATGTCGTCGCCTTCTAATAAAACCTTGTTGATCCGCTGCTGGTTAAAATAGATGGTCCCGTCATTGGTTACTTTCATACCAGGCATTTTTTTGATCACGCTTTCCAGGTTTCTGTCCTCAGCACTGGTCAATCTGGCCACGTTATATTTTGTTGTGTCGTTTGCCGAAGTGGCAATGGACGGTTTAGATTTAATGTTGATTTCTTCCAGTTGCAAAGCATCGTCAGCCAGTGTAAAATTGTGGTTAACAATTAATTCCCGCTGTTGGTTGGCAATATCAATCTTAAGGGTATCTCTTTTTACTCCTATATAACTGGCTATAAGGTACAGGGTTTTGTTTCCGGTTACATCTGCTTCAATAGAGTAAGCCCCCTGGGCGTTGGTAGCAGAAAACGACAGCACTTCCTGATCTGCATTTTTAAGTTGCAGATTGGCCGATTCTATGGCACCTTTAGCACCTTTAACCAGTCCACCTACTTTGAGTTGCTGGCCTACGGCATACTTCGCTATACAGGCTAAAAATATAATAAGGATAAAGCGTTTCAATTCCCTAAAACTTTTCCATTTTTTCGGGCATAGTAATGGTCCGGTTGCCTGTTGTACCGTTGTCTCCGGTAAAAGTCACCCTTGATAAAGCTTCATTTTGCTTGATCCGGCTTTTGTAAGCATTGATGAAATCGCGCTGGGTAATTGGTTTATCTTTCTGATATACTTTAGGTGTAGTTAAAATAGCGGGGTCGAAACTGGCTTTGAGGTTGATACCCGTAAGTTCATAGCTATATATGGAATTTGCATCTTTAACCGCCACGATCAATCCTGGCAAGCCGCAAAATTTCCAGGGGCCGTTAGAAATTGCAATTTCATCAGCAAACCAGGCTTCATATTCCCTCCCCCTAAAAGAGGCGGTAGCCTTTGTACAACTGTATTTTAGGATCTTACGCTTTTCCTTGCTTATTTTCCATTTAAAATTTGAAAGGGTATCGGTAATCAGGTAATATTTAGCCAGGATATTATCACTCAACTGCAATTCCTTTGCTCCAAAATTTTTAAACACAAAATATTTTTTGCTGGTATTTATAACCTTGGTTTCCGAGGTAGCATTATCTATGTTCATAATTGAGCCTTCTACATTTTTCGGAATATTCATTTCCAGAGATTTGTTTCCTGAAAAATATAGTATGGAATTAATTACCCTGGACTTTCCTAACAAGCCATCGTTAATAGTTAAACTGTAGTTACATGTTCCCTTTACCTGCGCATGTAGGATAAGGTGAAAAACACTTAAAATTAAAAGCAAAATACTTCTGGTAAGTACATTGGGTAATGCCATATTAATGATGATTAAAAGCCTTTTTTAGTAGTAATTAAATATAGTTTGTTGGTGACATAGCAGAATTAGCAAGAAGAAGCTCAATATTCCAATGCTAACCCTACAAATTTAACAGCTATAGTTTACAATTGTTTTAGTGGGATAGGAAAAAAAGCTCAGTAGTTATCCCTTCTTATTAAAGAATCCATTAAAATACATCAACTGATATTTGATGGCATTTGCCCAGTAATCCCAATTATGTACACCGGGTCTGATGATAAAATCATGAGGAATATTGTTATACTGCAAAGTTTCATGCAACTTCATATTTACATTATAAAAGAAATCATCCTTGCCACAGTCAATAATTAAAGCCAATCGATTTGGAACCAGCATCCAGGTCATATTTACGACGGTATTATCTCTCCAACGTTGCACATTTTTATCGTAATCACCCAGTCTTTTAATAATGTCCCAGGACGCTGGAAAAGGTGTAATGTCTACCCCACCACTCATACTTCCCGCAGCACCAAATACATCCTGATGTTTAAAAGAAAGATATAAAGCACCATGTCCCCCCATGCTAAGTCCCGTAATTGCTCTGCCTTTCCTGTCTTTTATAGTATTGTAATTCTTATCAATCCAGTTTACCAACTCAGTAGCTACATAAGTCTCATATTTCCATTCCGGATCAATGGGACTGTCAAAATACCAACTGGTTACATTTCCATCCGGGCATACGATGATTGTTTGATAATCATCCGCATATTGCTGAAGGGCGGGCACCTTTTTTATCCAATTAGAAAAAGAACCACCAGCACCATGGAGTAGATAAACGACAGGCATACTTTTCGCCTGGTTATAACTATCTGGCGTAATGACTACAGCCTTAATATTTTTCTTCATAGCAGCACTATAAGTTAGCGCTGTATCTACTTTAGCAGCATGAGACAACTGTACACACAGCAATGCTACAAGACTTAAAAAAATTGTTTTCTTCATTATTATTGATTGATCCAAATACAGGCTGCCCCGACCAACGCCGCATCTTCCCACATTTCGGTTTGCCTGATGATTACATTTTTGTTTACTATTTTTTGTTGCAACTGAGGCATAAAATGATCCCATGTGCGTGCGATGTTCCCCCCAATAACCAATACTTCTGGATTTTCATCGGCAATAAAATCATTAAGGAAACTAGCCAGATTTATAGCGAATTCATCAAATATCTGATTCTTTAAAGCAAGCGTTGAGTTATCCAGTAAGTCCTCAACATTTTTCACTTCCTTACCTGTCAACTCCTTGTATCTGGCCAAAAACCATCGTGTAGATATATATTCTTCTGCATTTTGCTCAAGAAAAGGTAGTGCAGCCCTGTTTACATCTACCACAGTCCCACTACAGTTACTAGCCGAGCCGAGTCCGGTACCCAAGGTAATGCCTATTGCTCTGTCCTTATCAGCTGCAGCGCCTGCAGCCATTTCACCTCTTAAGAAAGCTTCAGCATCATTAATAAAAATGATAGATTGACGCGATATATTTAATCGCTCTGATAATATTCGCCCCACATCGAGTCCATATAGAGAGTCGTACTTTTTTACATTTTCAAAAAGCGCAATCCCTTTTTTATAATCAAAAGGTCCAGGCATGGCCACACCTATTTTAACCTCCCCAATAGGTAGTCCAGCAACTAAAGAACTCAGGGCTTCTACCCAGGAATCGAAGATAACAGCCGCAGTCGATTCGGAAGCCACCCTTTCGCGTTTTAAACTATCCGAAATCACGTGATAGTTGGAAGAATCTATATATGCAGCTGTAATGTGCGAACCGCCAATGTCTACGCCAATAAAAGGAGTCAAAGCTGTATTAAGGTTCATAGGTTTAGCAAAATTTTGGTTAGGTTATTCAAATAAAGGTATTTAAACCGCTTTATTAAAATGTTTTTCAATTTTTTTAAACTATTTATTTTCTTCCCCCAGTGCTAAAAGTTCGTCATACGTCAATTCATATAGTTTTGCTGTTTTCTTAATCAATCTATCCGCGGGGTACACAAAATCATCTTCGATTTTTTCATAGGTACTTAAAGCCAACTTTAAATACTCCGCGGTTTCCTTTGCCGTTCTTTTAGCATTTTCCCTTAAAAAGGTAAATTTCTCCCCCAATGTCAATTTCATATTGTTCATTAAACTTTGTTTTATAGATAGCAAGTAACCACCAACAAGTAATATTGGTTTTTCGATTTTTTTTCGGCCTCTTTGCAGGCTGGATAGCACTGCTCAATGTGACTTTACTGGTACTCATCTGGGGATGCTGTTCCAATTGTTTTTTTCTCGAACAAAGACGAAGGAGAGACGAACCAGACTCGACGCAATAACGACTTTGTAAAGGAGCGAGATACAGCAATCTTACAACCCTAATGCAAACCCGAAAATTTTTCTGAGACGGCGTCAGGAATGACGCCTATATATCACAATTCAAATCTCCAAGATTAGAGTTGCTGCGATATAGATATTAACATAAAACAAATATAATGATTCCAATTTAATTCATCTATAAAGACTGTATCAAAAACTCCATATCGCATATCCGTTTTATCGAAATCCTAATAAATATAAGACAGCGCGTATAGAAACCTTATTGACAAATCGAAATTGATCTTTGTTTTATGAACGATTATCCTTTAACATATCAATTGCGGTTTTTAGACTAAAAAAAAACTTATGATAGAGTGTACCATACATTTCATCGTTACTGGCTAAAAAGCTAATCAAATCTTTAACGTAAACGATGCCAATACATTTGCCATTAATTATAACAGGCAAATTTTCCTGGTCCTTTTTAAGGAGTGTATCAATTGCTTCAAGTACCAGTCGTTGCGGATGTAGTCCCATTTCGTCATTTAATTCAAAAAGGTAAGATCCCTGATCAAGGATAAAAGAACAGATCTGAGGGTTCTGAGCTATTCCCAATGTTGAAAACGAAACAAGCTGATCGACATAGTCATTTAGCGTTGCAATAGTATATTTGGACAAACAGTGTGAGCTTTTGGCAAAACCAAACACTCTTTTTAAAGTTGTTACACTGATTCTTCTGTTCAAAGACTCCTGGATCTCTAGGGCAATGTGCCTGCAGTCACGGGGTGTAATATTGGTCAAACCCGTTCTTAAAATTATCTGTTGTTTTAATTCTTCAACATCCATTTTAATTATACCTGTTTTCTATTTAATATTCCTACTATGCCCTTCATCAAATTAGCATCGAATAGACCTGGGCTAATACAAGTAATCTATAAGTTACTATTGCACTCTGGTTACTTTTAAAAAGCTGTTTGCGAATACTGTGCTCGTTCCACTCGTAACCTTTAAATGTTTAATAGTTAGCGTTGGAGCCGTACTACCTGTCACAACAATACCTTTTATTACAACGCCACCTGTCTGACTGGATGACGCTAAGAATGAAGATGATGTCGCAGTATTAAATGCATTTATTCGTAGAGTTTTTGAAGCGGTACTTGTACCCGAACCTGTAATCTGAGCTTCTATAGATGCGCCGGTAGTATTGCTTAGATTCACGCCGTAATTTATACCAGTAGTAACTGCACTAGTAGAAGTTGACAAAACTGCTTCAAACTCATAGGTTGTGTTAGCGGCTAGGGCCAGTGACAAGCCTGTTATATCGGCCAATGTTTGACCTGTTGTTGTTACCGTAGTAGCAACCCTTGTATATGTTGGTCCTTCCGCCTGTACAAATTCGGTTGTAGCCAATTGAGTGGTGTTGGTTCCAAATGCAGCGGTTACTGCAGTTGGAACCCCGGTAAGAGCTGGCGAAGCAAGCGGAGCCTTTAATACTACTTCGTTATCAAGCTCGTTGATAGCAGCCTGAACATTAGTTGCTGCTATAGTTCCTGCAGGTGTATTAGGAAGCGTGTTTGCAGTTTGGTCTCCCGTATTTGTTCCAGATAAATTTGCTACAGATGTATTGGCTAACATTGCGTTTGTTATCGCGCTGTTTGCAATAGAAGTGGCATTGCCTACTGAGGTTACTACTCCGGTTAAATTCGCGTTTGTCGTTACGCTACCGGCAGTGGTCGCGGTCGCTGCATTTCCACCGATACTTAAATTAGCTACCGGTGTTGTTGATGTTACTGTAAAGGGTGCTGTCCCTGTTGCTACATTTGATATCAAAACCGGTGCGGTCAGGTTTCCTCCGGTTAGGACGAGGCTTGTTCCTGTTGCGGCTCCCAATACTGGTGTTGTCAGCGTTTTATTAGTAAGCGTCTCAGTACCAGTAAGCGTAGCCAATGTACCTGTCGTTGGTAAGGTAAGTGTTGTAGCCCCCGTTGAGTTCAATGTTGTTGAAAAAGCACCGCTTGTAATTAATGAACTATTGTTAGCCAAAGTTAATGTAGCTGTTGTGGCTGGTGCGCTTATGGTTACTTTATTTAATGTTGTCGCAGTAGCCACACCAAGATTAGGCGTTGTAAATGTTGGGGAATTTGCAAAAACAGCAAGCCCTGTACCAGTCTCGTCCGATAATGCTGCTGCCAGTCCGGCAGAGTTGCTTAACGTGCCTTGTTTCCCTGCTGACGCGGTACCAGCGGCAGCATCAGCATAAGCAGTGGTGGCAATTTTCGTACTGTTATCTGCAACAGTCTGGGTCACACCAAATGTTGTAGCAGGAAGTGTAACCGGACCAGTAAAAGTCGGCGAAGCTAATGGAGCATATGAAGTATTAGTGTAAGCATTCGAGCCCAAAATCCCACCAGCTCCAATATTCAAAACTGAGCCATCTGTGCCAGAAAAAGTTAAACTGTTATTTGAAGTCAATGTTTTACCATCTAAGACTGTTATTGTAGCGCCTGTTGCAGGAGCGGTTAAGGTAACTTTGTTTATTGAACTAGCTGTTGCTACTCCAAGATTAGGTGTCGTAAATGTTGGCGAAACTAACGGTGCTTTTAAAGCGAATCCAGCTGTAAGTGCTGTTTGGTCTGCCTTCAAGGCTATAGCATCCGTAGCGGTTGTAAGATCTGTTACGTTTGCTTTTAATGCTAATCCAGTAGTAAGAGCTGCCTGATCTGCTTTCGATGCCAAACCAGTTGTTAGATCTGTTGTATTTGCTTTTAATGCCAATCCAGCAGTAACTGAAGTTTGATCTGCCTTCAAGGCAATAGCATCTGTGGCGGCTGTAAGATCTGTTATGTTTGCTTTTAGTGCAAGTCCAGTAGTAAGTGCTGCCTGATCAGCTTTCGATGCCAAACCAGTCGTTAGATCTGTTGTACTTGCTTTTAATGCTAATCCAGCAGTAACTGCCGTTTGGTCAGCTTTCAAGGCAATAGCATCTGTGGCGGCTGTAAGGGCTGTCTGATCAGCCTTTAATGCAAGTCCAGTAGTAAGAGCTGTCTGATCAGCTTTTGATGCCAAACCTGTCGTTAGATCTGTTGTATTTGCTTTTAATGCTAATCCAGCAGCAACTGACGTTTGATCCGCCTTCAATGCAATAGCATCTGTAGCAGCTGTAAGGGCCGTTTGATCTGCCTTTAATGCCAATCCAGATGCGACTGCCGTCTGATCTGCTTTTAACGCCAAACCTGTCGTTAGATCTGCTGTATTTGCTTTTAATGCTAATCCAGCAGTAACTGCCGTTTGATCTGCCTTCAAGGCAATAGCATCCGTAGCGGCTGTAAGATCTGTTACGTTTGCTTTTAGTGCAAGTCCAGTAGTAAGAGCTGTTGTATTTGCTTTCAAGGCAATTGCATCTGTAGCAGCAGTAAGATCTGTGACGTTTGCTTTTAGTGCAAGTCCAGCAGTAAGAGCTGTCTGATCGGCTTTCGATGCCAAACCAGTCGTTAGATCTGTTGTATTTGCTTTTAATGCTAATCCAGCAGTAACTGAAGTTTGAT